>NZ_JAULSM010000002.1:0-1403788 GCF_041538345.1 Yersinia sp. 1652 StPb PI
ATTTTCCCGTAAACCGGTTGGCTGGGCGATGTCATTTTTCCCTGATTCAGCACTGACAGGTAAAGCCCTGTCGATGGCCTGGGAAGCACGAGGGAAACCGGCTAATTTACTGTATCACTCGGATCAAGGCAGTCACTATACCAGCAGGAATTTCAGACAGTTACTGTGGAGATATCAGATAAAGCAAAGCCTGAGTCGCCGGGGAAATTGCTGGGATAACAGCCCAATGGAACGGTTCTTCAGAAGCCTGAAAACAGAGTGGGTACCTGATAATGGGTACGTAAATTTTAGCGAAGCCAGCATGGCGATAACAAATTACATCACGGGATATTACAGCCAGCTCAGACCTCATCAATATAATGGAGGTTTGACGCCAAATGAATCAGAGCGATTGTTCTGGAAAAACTCTAAAGCCGTGGCCAGTTTTTATTGACCACTACAAAGAACTCTCTCTGCGAAACTGTCACTTTCAATATAGAAGTAACATACTGGGACGTGAAGTACTTTAGCTATATTACATGCAACCTTGAAACTAGGACTTGACCGCGCTGATTCATAATGCGAAATGCGTGATCTTGCTGTTGCCTCTTCAATACCTGCCAGCACACCAAGCTTCTCTTGGGATATTTCACGTCTTAAACGTGACTCTTTCAGTCTTTTCGAGATCATAATGATTTAAGCTTGCGTCGGATGGTAGTTGACGCATTGTTTAGCATCCATTAGGCTTTGTTGAATAAATCGGATTTAGATAAAAGCTCCCCTCGTCGCTAACTTTCTCAGGCAATCCGTACGCTTTCTGGCATGCCTGCACGGATCATGGCCATAGCCTCCCCAACCTGAGCATCATAACCCCGTAACGTAAGATGCCCACCAAACAGCTGTTTGACACGATACATTGCAGTTTCAGCCACCGAACGTCGGTTGTAAGCCGTGTGCCATTTCCAGTACGCATTGCTTCCCGTGAGCCGTTGCCGGGCAACCGCCTGATTTCTGTCGGCATATTCAGCCGGCCAGTAACCCGCCCGGGTTCGCGGCGGGATAAGTGCTTTGATTTTCTTACGCCGCAGTTCGTCGTGGCACCGTCTGGTGTCATAAGCCCCGTCGGCTGAAGCGACCCTGATTTTCCGGTGTGTCTGGTGGATAAGTCCCGGGAACGCCTCTGCATCAGTCACGTTGTTCAGGGACAGGTCACTCATGCGTACCGGCGTCCACGGCCAGGTGCAGCTTCCGCCAGACGCGGCGCTTTTCCTGACCGTGTTTTTTCACCTTCCACTCACCCTCACCGAAAACTTTTAAGCCGGTGGAGTCGATAACCAGATGGGCAATTTCACCGCGTGTGGGGCTTTTGAAAGGGATGCTGACGGACTTAGCCCGCCTGCTGACGCAGGAATAATCCGGGCAACGGAGCGGGAGCTTCATCAGGATAAAAATGGAATCGATGAATCCCTGCACAGCGCGCAGCGTGAGGCGAAAGACGCGTTTGAGCATCAGAACGGTGGAAATGGCCAGCTCGGAATAACGTTGTGGACGACCACGTGAAGAGGTTTTGGGTTCGTCATACCAGGCCTGAATGGCCGACTCATCAAGCCAGAATGTCAGTGAGCCCCGATTGACGAGGGCTTTATTGTAGACGTTCCAGTTGGTGATTTTGAACTTTTGTTTTGCCACGGGATACCGCTACAGGATCGAGAATGTGGTGATCTGATCCTGATTACGGCCAAAAGTTCGATTTATTCAACAAAGCCCATAACAGCACAAAATATCACTTTAAATGCTTTGGCTCGGTGTCTATCTTCTTTGAAATTACACTAGGAATACCATTATTCAATAACAATGACTAGCCCCCAAGATCCTGCTCCATTCAGAAACGAAACTTCTGCATGATAAACATGATCTTACCCATGTAATGTGGATACCGCTCTAACCGATATTCTAGTTTTCAAATTGTTCTGACCTTCAGCCTGGAATTTTCGATATCCAAACTGACCCCATATAGCGTTCATGTCGAAACCGGATGTGAGAACAACCCTGCGAAACCTTGCAGCCGCATTACAATGAAAACCACCCATATAACTCCCCGACAGAATACCGGCGGCAGCGGGCATCGTTAACTTAAGATACAAAAGCTGTCCGGAGATGGCGGGTCAAGATCAGTTTCAGAATTGGCAGGGCTATTTCCTGATTTATCTTAAAGCGGTTCTAAGATACACATTGAGTCTTTAATGCCCTCCCATTTTTAGGCTTTTTAGAGTACCTTGTATTCGTTGGGCTATGATGCATCTCCACGCTAATTCAAGCACCGTGATAAATGGACTGCTGACTGGCGTGCCGATGGGAGTCTATTTTTACCCTTATGTTTTGGATATTCTAACACTGAGCCAAGCCTCTGTGTGCCAGTCTTACTTTTCATTCAGTGAATAACTGCCCGAAATGAAACCTCACTTAGGACTATGCGTACATTAGAAGGTGAAGGACCCTTAGTAGGGCGTGGAGTAGGGCGTGGAATATATCAAGAACTGAGTATAGATCTGGATTTTGGTTATGTAAAGTATAGGAATGGCGAAACTGTGACGCTCGTCTATGAGGACGCTATGTTCGTGTGTTTGGGAGAAATGTTCGACGAGTTAATTTTAACCGGCAATTATTGCGTGGTAACTAACAAGGATTTATAAAACCTTGTAAATCAGGTTCCATATTCAACATCATCAGGAATGTTGAATTACTGTATACAATATCATTAAATTAATGAGGTGCGAGTGAGTAATAAAAGCTATGATGGTTTGAAGAAACATAAGTTTATGCGCGGGTTAAGATGTTATGCTTCAGCAATTATACATTCCAAGCATACAATTAAGCCAGGCGAACGCGAACAAAGTTATCTAAGGGTTGAAAATATACTAAGTAAACTTTCCGTATTTAATAATAATGTTTGCTTATTAAGTTTTCGCAAGGCAGGGCATAGTGCATTAATAATGTTACACCGCGATAATTCATATTCGTATTTTTCTGCTTATGGTGGTGGTCAGCCTCTCTTTCATGAGCATGTCAAAACGTTTGATCTTGTAGAAGTTATAATTTCTGAGATTATGCATTGGGGTGACGAGCTTCATCAAGATAGTGTAGTTTACATCAAAGGACTAGATATACGTAATATGATGGATACTATCGAAGATAAAATTGAAAATTATAAATTTAACGTGCTCAGTAATAATTGTTCACGGTTTGCGGCTGATGTTCTACTTGCTGGTTGTGATGAAAGGCCAGAAAAATTTCTACATAACAGGCGGTGGCAAATGCCTGCCAACACTTTGGAGCTAGCCAGAGAAATAGCACGATTTCAGCAAAAACAGTGTAGCTACATTGGATAATTGTTGTGCTAAACTGATAGCCCGATGATTTCGGGCTTACTCGGAATAACAACAACTTAAATGCAATGGTCTTTTATCCTGAGATAAATCTAATGAAAACCTAGATTTTAGATACTCATAAAACTGAACAGGGCAGCCTGGCGGCTGCAAATCGAAGTGTGGCAGAATTTGACCACCCAAAGTCTCATTGCAGCAGAGCATTTCCATGCCACATACCCCTGAGCATTAGATTGCTCACACTAAAATGTTAAAACAGGCCCTCAAAGCCATAGCCCGCCAGAATAACTTTTTATATTCATCTGTTTTCGCTGACTTCGTCGCCGGCAATAACCCGTCCTGCACTCAGTGTTTCTGGGAGCACTTCAGCACTTCTATCGTCTTTTCCCCGGTACTCCGTGGCACTACGTGTCGTTTTGCCACTCCTGTCGCCATTTCGATTTGTATACCGCCGAAGCGGAAATGCTGTCAGATGACCCTCATCGCTACTGACGGCTTTCAGCCCCGCCAGCTCAAAAAACTGTTAGCGGCCAACCAGTGCTGGACGTCTTTCCTCGACGCCGGTGGTTTGCGCGATATCGAAGTGGAAGCTGTCACCAAAATGCTCGCCTGCGGCACCCGCATCAGCGGCGTGAAGGAATATGGCTGCGATAATCCCAGTTGCCACCAAGTAAAATACATCACCAACGCCTGCCACAGCCGGGCTTACCCGTCCTGTAGTAAAAAAGGCCACCGACCTGTGGATTGCCGCCCAGCTTAACCGCCTGCCGGGCTGCGACTGGATACACCTGTTCTTCACCCTCCCCGATTCTCTCTGGCCCCTGTTTGAGGTCAACAGCTGGCTGCTAACGACCTCTGTCGCCTCGCCGTCCGCCGCCGGCAAACGGGCGCTGGATATCGGCATTTTCTGCGCTATCCACACTTACAGTCGGCGACTTAACTGGCATCCACATGTTCATTTCTCCGTCACCTCCGGCGGTATCAATAAGCACGGAGAGTGGAAAAAAATCAGCTTCCGTAAGGATGCCATGCGTGACCGCTGGATGTGGAATATCCGCCAGTTGCTACTGAGCGTCTGGTCTGATGGCATAGCGATGCCGTCTTCGCTGTCACATATCACCACCGAATCACAGTGGCGCAGCCTGATACTGACCGTGGGCGGCGATTACTGGCATGTGTATATGTCAAAAAAGACGGCGGACGGTAAAAACACCGTACAATACCTGGACCGTTACCTGAAAAAGCCACCGATAGCAGGCTCCCGACTGGCGCACTACGCCGGCGGTGCCACGCTGAGCTTCGGCTACCACGACCACAATACGGGCGAGCAGGCCACGGAGACTCTGACGCAGCGGGAAATCGTATCGCTCCTGGAACAGCATATCCCGGAAAAGTTCTTACGGTATGGTGCGGTATTACAAAGATCAGAACATTACTGGTCCAGTGTGCCAGAGTATTCATTCAAAAACTGGAACACCAAAAAGGTAAACTGGCTGACTGGGTCAGGGAACTGTTGTATAGAAAAAGCAACTTTGTTGTGACCTGTGCACTGGCAAACAAGCTGGCCAGGATAGCCTGAGCGCCTACGACGCGGCAACAGACGTTTACGTCGTAAGTCTATACAGTAATAAATAGTTTAAACAGACACTTATCTGGTTTTGCGAATACTGATCATTGATGATACAAACGGCCGACCGGCCTGTTGAGGAACCTGTATATCGGAATGGCTCATCTGAAGCCGTATAATTTTTCTGAGGTTCATCAGGCGCGAGACTCATCGTGGCGCGATTTAGACGCCGGATAGATTTAAGCAAGCCAATGATATCGTCGAAAATCAGTGTTGCAAAATGGGAGTGACCATAGATTCGATATCGGGGTTTGAGGTCCAATGGTGCGAAAACCTACGCTAAGTGTCTATATATTCGTTAACCTGTTGATTTAACGGCCTTAGCTCACCTTTCATCACCTTTTCAGACAAGGTGAATGTGTAATGGCCTAACATATTGATATGGCCATGCATCAATGGTGATAATCTGGATATATCTTCTTAATTAATTTCAGTAGGATGACTATCAGTATTAATATGTCCAAGGGCTTCCTGCATATATAGCGTATTCCATAAAACAGTAGCATTTGTTACCAGTCCCAACGATCCAAGTTGATCCTCTTGCCCTTCGCGATAGCGCTTTCTGATTTCGCCACGTTGACCGTGACAAATGGCGCGAGCCACACTATGTCTTCCTTCACCCCTGTTTAGTTGCGTTAGTATTCGGCGACGGTAATCTTCATCATCAATATAATTCAACAGATACAGCGTTTTATTTATTCGCCCCGCTTCAATGATGGCCTGTGCCAGACTGGACGGACGCGTGCTCTTCAATAAACTGCGGATTAACTCTGATGCTTGTACAGTACCCAACTTAAGAGAGCCTGCAATCCGCATCATATCGTCCCAGTTAGCCTCAATCAGTGCCAGATTAATGCAACCACGGGCCAGTTCATCGAGAGGGCCGTAATCCGCATTTTTATCTACTCGCCAGAAAACGGCATCTCCGGCGTCCGCCAGACGGGGAGAAAACTGGTATCCCAACAGCCAGAACAGGCCGAATATCAAATCGCTGGCACCTGCTGTATCAGTCATAATTTCCTGTGGATTCAACCCCGTTTGCTGTTCAAGTAAACCCTCCAGAACAAAGATTGAGTCCCTCAAGGTGCCCGGTACAACAATGCCGTGAAAACCAGAAAATTGATCGGAAATAAAGTTGTACCAGGTAATTCCCCGATTGGAGCCAAAGTATATTCGATTTGGTCCGGCGTTAATCGTTTTTACTGGCGTAACAAAACGCATACCGTCAGCAGAAGCAACTTCTCCTCCACCCCATCGCTGTGCCAGGCTCAAGGTAGCCTGATAATCTACCAGGCGGGCATTAGCTTTGATAAGCGTTTCGGCCCGAAAATAATTTTGTTTAACCCAGCTCAGGCGATGCCGGGTTAATGATGGAATATTGTGCTTAATCAATGGCTCAAAGCCAATATTGCAGGCTTCTGACAGTAATACGGCACAAATGCTGATATGCAGATCTTTCGCTCGCGCATTGGACTCGCTGACATGAGTAAATTCTTCGGCAAATCCTGTATGAGCATTGATTTCCAGCAATAGCTCCGTCAGATCCACCAAGGGTAAAAGGCGTCTGACTTGCCTGTTGAGAGCTATCAGGCTGGGTGGTTCATCCAGTTTTTCAAGATTGCTGATAGTCAGCGTAGGATGTTTCCCTGCGTGGTCAATATGAACTGACGGATTATCATTAAAACCATCAGCTACCGTTTTCCAGGCAAAATCCAACTGCTGAGCCAGCTTTTCTGTTGCCTGCCGAGCATTTACAGGGTGACCTAATGCTCGACAGACAGGGACGCGTTGGGCTTGCCATTCTGCCCCTTGTAACAGTTTTGACCGTGGATCACCCCAACGATCGCTATTCTCAAGATAAATATCCCGCCGCCTTAATGCATCCTGAAACCGTTCCAGTAGGCATAGTGAATAGCCAGGTCGTCTCACTCGGCCTTCTTCGTCAAGGACCAGTCGTTTCCAGGCACCGGTGATAATATTTTTCGGCGCATCGTCAAGGATGTGCTTTCTTGAAGTGCCTAGTGACGATAAATAGTTAAAGGCTGCCAGGGTATGTTCTCCCGCCGGAGCAGCCCGAAAAGTTAACTCCCGTAGTACTCTGGGCAGAAAACGGCGAACGCGTCCATATTGTTCAATCATTTCATCGTGGAAATTATTGTCTGCCGGCCGAGCCAGCTCGTTGACCATTTTGACTGACTCAGCCAGTCTTTCTTTGGGAATGCAGGAAAAAATCGATTTTCGGAGGTGCGCATCATCAGTTACCTCATCCAGCAGGAGTGCGCAGGCTTTAGCCAGCATCAACGAAGAGCGGTCCAGATCTTTCAGCGTCCTCAGCCGCTTCTTTTGCCCCGCTTTTTTAGCCTCTCCCGCAATATGGACTGACCCCACCCCGGTAGACGATCCTGCCCTATAAGTTGGACTGGGCACACCACGATTTACACCTGAATTTAAGGAAGAGGCTGTCCGTCAGATAACGGAACGCGGTTATTCCGTCGCCGAAGTATCTGACCGTCTGGGCGTTTCTGCACACAGTCTCTATAAGTGGCTACGGGCGATTAAACCCGATAACAGCGAACAGCATGCCCGGGATTTACTGGAAGCCAAAAGCGAGATCCTGAAACTACGGGCGCAGCTAAAACGCACCGAAGAAGAACGGGATATTTTGAAAAAGGCCGCGCGGTACTTTGCAAGGGAGCCCGACTGAAGTACCGCTTTATCAATGAGCACCGCACTGTATGGGGTGTGATGACGATGTGCCGGGTACTCAATGTCGCCCGGGCCGGGTTCTATGCGTGGCTGCACAACCCGGTCTCGGCGCGTGATAAAGATAACCAGCGCCTGCTGACGCTTATCCGTGACTCATATGCACTGAGCGGAGGCGTATACGGTTACCGGCGGGTTCATGGCGACCTGAACGAAATCGGGGAAACCTGTGGCAAAAACCGGGTGGGTCGTATTATGCAACTGAACCGGATTAAAGCCGTACGCGGCTATAAAGCGCCACGTCGTATCGTTGGCAGACCTTCAGTGGTTGCCCCTAATCGCGTGCAGCGGCAGTTTACTGTTGTCCGGGCCAATCAGGTCTGGATCACCGATATTACTTACATCCGCACCTGGCAGGGCTGGCTGTATCTGGCGGTGGTTATCGATCTCTTCGCCCGTAACGTGGTGGGCTGGTCAATGAAACCCACGTTGTCACGTGAACTGGCGCTGGATGCGCTGATGATGGCCGTCTGGCGTCGAAAACCGGACAGTGAGGTCATCGTACATAGCGATCAGGGTAGCCAGTATGGCAGTGACGACTGGCAGCGCTTCTGCCGGGCCAATAACCTAGCGCCGAGCATGAGCCGACGTGGCAACTGCTGGGATAATGCGGTGGCCGAATCGTTCTTCAGTTCGCTGAAAAAAGAACGCATCAGAAAGAGAATATACAAAACCCGGGATCTGGCCCGGGCCGATATCTTCGATTACATTGAAGTCTTCTATAACCGGTCCCGGCGCCACAGTCACCTCGGCGGCGTCAGTCCGGAGGCCTTCGAACAGGCCTCGTCGTGAGGACAGAATTTGTCTACGGGTGTGGGGTCAGTCCAAGGATCAAGGTCTGCGTGATGTGTGATTATTCTTAAAAAAGAGATTAAGTATCTTGTATTCTATTGTTGCATCCTCACACCAGTATATTGCCAAAGCTAAAGGCATCGTCCCTAAAACTGCTACGGCCATCGTTGGCGCGATTGTGTGTGGATTACCCATTTGGGTACAGAGATTTCTATATGCCGGAATACTGTTTCTGAATGGAACAAGATCTTGGATCAGAGTCAACATAATATAAATGTTATTACAAATACTTCTTAAACGCCCCCACCACCACCGACACCATCACGCCCAGAGCCACCGCTGCTGGCAGTAGCAGTAAATTAGGCCACACCGCTGTTGGCCAGGACAAATACAGCATGCAAGGCCCAACCATCGCAGGTTTAACCAAGCGCCTGGCATGATGATAAACAAAGCTAGATTCGTAGCCAGCACCATAACGCCGCAGATCTCGGCGAACCAAACCGTCCACAATGCCAGTGACACACACCATAATAAACAGCGGAATAGACAGCACCAGAATCGCTATGCGGATGGCGAAGATGACGGTGACATAGACTGTCGCCTGTAGATACTCCCCGAGTGCTATTGCCAGCCAGTGACCCAAACGATTGAGCGACTGAACCGCTCCTGTTTGCGCTTTTATCTGTCGCCCCTCGTTTAGCCAGCGAATAAAACCGCTGTCCATCAACAGCCATTGATAAACCTGTTGAATCCAATAATTGATAAGCGTGACAGGCTCCGACATCAGGAGGCTACGGGTAAAAATTTCAGATAGATAAACACTTTCTGTCAGCATCACTTGTCTGCTGTGTTCCGCCCCTTCACTGGCCCAGAAAAATGTCAGGCCGATATATTCAATCAATAAGCTGACCAACCATGATGCCAGTAAGATACCGATTATTGTCCAGGGTAAATGCCAGAACAAAGACATAAAAAAGCCTGGTTTTTTAGGCTGTTCAACATGTTGTCGCGGCGGCGTATTCTCCTGAGTCATTAAATTTCAGCTTTAGGGGCTGCACGAGCATCTGACGGCAGTGTGCTACCCAACCACCAGTTTTCCCCAGTCCGGTAATTCTGTTGCATATGTTCTGCTATGCGACTGATGCTTTCCGGCATCATCGGGTCATTGCCGCCATCTGTAAGTGGCATACGGATCTTCCACAATTGCCCCCCTTCCAGTAATGCAAATGCTTGCCCTTTGGGCAGGTTAATAATGTCCGCTGGCGTGACCATCGGCATACGGACGCTACTGACTCGGTCCTGTACATTACTGGTGAAATCAGCCCCCTGCTCAGGGTGAGTAATATCTGTCACCCCCGAAACCAGCGTTTTGGTGTAAACATCAACTTCCGGCAACTGGCTGGTCAGCAGTTCTGCGGTACTATTTTCACGTACTCTTAGCATAATCAAGGAATTAAAGTTACCTACCACCTGATTAGCTTTGGCACGGTTTCCCACTCGCGCCTCAATGTCCGAAAGTGTTTGGCTGTACGCCGTCACCTGAATGCCAGCACCGCCGCCTTTGTTGATTAATGGGATAAATTCATCGCCCATCAGCTCGTTGAACTCGTCACAGTGCAGGTTTATCGGCACTTTTTTCTGCGCTTTAGTCCCAATCTCATCACTGATACCAAACTTATAGATGTGACCTGCAACCGAAACCAAGTCAGCGAACATGCTGTTGCCCACCGCAGAGGCCACTTCAGCATCAGACAGCGCATCAAGGCCGACATAGACTATGCCCTTTTTACGGATCACTTCCTGCCAGTCAAAAATCGGTCGCGCGTCATTCATATCATTGTAATCAGGAGCCAATAGCGCCGCTGTTTTGCCGGAAGTGAGTTTTTCCAGTAGTGGCAGTAACGAAGCGACGATTTTATCAAAATAGGTGCGGTCATAACGAACCGCACTGCGCAAACCATCCAGTACCGGATCCCACAGTTTTTTGCCTTCAGCGCTGCTGAGTACCGTCTCGATCGCCCAGACTTTCATTGCATTGGCCTGCCCCTGCATATTGCGCGGAAGATTGCGCTCTTTCAGCATGCCCGACCCCATCAAGTTTTGAACATTTATCCACAACAGTGGTGCTCGTACCGTCAGGAGATTCTCGACATAAGTCTCATACAGTTCGCCAATATTGGTCACATAACGCAGGATGAGATTGTAATCAGGCCGCTGGCCCAACGCGACCAAGGCTTGGGTAATAATGTTCACAAAACGCCAGGCAAACTCACGGAATGCCGCCGAATTCCCTTCGCCAGAGAGTTGGCTGGCCACCCGCGAGGCGACTTCAGAGATCCGGCTGAAACGGCCAATGGCATTGTAACGGGCGCTGAGATCTGGCCAGCCCAAGTGGAATACATAGAACTCATTTTCCCGCCCAGACCTACGCGCTTCCGTCCACATGCGCTTCAGTAAATCAGCATCCCCTTTGGGGTCAAACATCACCGTCACGTCCCCGCGGCGAATATCCTGAGTGACCATAACTTCCGCCAAGCGAGTCTTACCTACCCTGGTAGTCCCCATCACTAGCGTGTGCCCCACTCGTTCTCCCAAGTTATACAGCACATCACTTTCATGCAGTTCCACACCGTGGTAAATCGGGCTGCCGCCGACCGGTGGCAGTGGTCGAGCAGGATTTAAAAAGGTATCCGCCTGTGTTAATCGGCATAGCCACGGCAGACTGTACTCAAGACGTTTCTCTAGATTGCGGGCCATACGATAGAGAATTGATGGCTGCACATAGTGTGCTGTTTCTGGGCGACGAGCTTCCAACAGTCGTTGGGTGTGTTTTTGCGTCCACTGAAATCCGCGCCCCAGAAACAGGTAGCGATGGCTGACAGGAATTTGCCGACTACTCATTTCATAACGTGGTAACCGGCGGATATTGCGCCGATAGCGCAGAATACTTAGCCCTTGGCGAGTTCTTTGCAGCGCAAGCACCCCAAATCCCGCCGCTGTCACCCAACTAACCGAGGGAGCTAACGCCAGCGCCCAAGGGGCAGTTAGACATATAAAGGTCGCACTCCATGCGATTCCTGCTGAGTACAGTTCTACAGCAGGGCGTAACAACGACTCCATCACATATCTGTCGCTCATCGTGGTTCCCAGTCAAGTGATCGGGAATAAACATCCAAGAATATCATTGGCTCAGCCCCTGTTCAGTGATGAGTAAAGGGTAGTGCCTCAATTGCAGTCGCCGGGCAAGATCACTGCCGGAGACTGGGGCCATTTCAATTTCTGGCAACAAGGCTTGTAAACTGTGTAAACGGCTCACCTCAGCAACATTCACCACAAATCCCATCGCACCAAGGCGTTTTAGCTCCTCTCCACGCAGTGACAGCCATTGCCGAGACAAATCATCATCGCCAACAATAAACACTGCGGGTATCCCCTGAAGTTTAAGGGGCCGCGCAGTGACTGCTCCTGGGCTGAGTTCTGGGGTATGAACTGGTAATGCCAACGCCACGGATACTGTGATGGGAGGAGAGAACTGAGGCTGTTTTTCCGGCGGTGTAAACGCGTTGGGTTGGGCATTGAACGCATCGAAATAAGATGCTGTCGACTCACCTCCCAGATCGCCTACTATCGTCAACGCAGCTTCACTGGCAAGGGGCAGCAGCATGGTTGATAACATCAATAATGCACTGAAGAATAATTTCATTTTGGCTCGATCCAGCTAAGTTGATTATTAATCAAGACAATATCGCTTGGGGGAAGGGTATTTAATTTGCGGCGGACAATAGCGATATAATTAGCAGCATGCTTCCCACCGGCGGGATGGTGGTAACACCCCGCCGCCTTTATCCAACTACCAAAGCTGGTTTCATAGCAGGAGCGGAGAATATGGGCGGCTACACGCAGATTAGTTGAGGGATCAAAGGCGTCATAAAAAGAAGGAAATAGGTGGCCGTTCCACCCCAAATTGACCTGTGTAATACCTACGTCGATCCGCTTTAGGGGCGCTTTACGGACAAACTGTATTAGTGCCTGCCAGGCTTCCTCCCGCGTGTTATAGCGATACCCTTTGCCTGCGACGTTAATTGTCCAAGGCCACGGATGCTCTCCCCCTTTAAAGCGCCGGGAACTTTCAGCCAACGCCAGAGAGTACAACAGTTCCACGGGAACTTGAGCTTCAGCCGCAATCTCATGGTAATCAACGGGTATTTGCTGCAACTCTTTGGCTGATATGGGCATACAGCTGGTCAATAGCATCAGCAAAATAGGGTTCAGAATGCGAAAATTTGCCATCCATTCTCCCCTTTTTGCAGAACAACCGGCATCTTCCCATGCCCATATTGTCGCCATAATCCTCTATCGTGATTCAGCGTGATTTGTCCTGCTCTGACTTTATCCACGGGAATATTGCGGCTGATAGCCCAGTTATGTACCCGGCTATCCTTTCCGTCACTGCCAACCAAATAAATATCCACAGGTTGCTTATCGGCCAGTACCGCGGCCAAACGGGCATCACAGCGCGCACAGTTTTCACGCACAAATAACGCCAGGCGGCCATGAGTATCCTGAGCAATGCCGGTGGTATACCCCATATTGACTGATAATACCCTCGGATAGAGGCGGCTCCAGGCAGCGTTGACCTCACGTTGAAATGCCAGTTCTTTCTCGGTTCGTTGATATTCTTCTTTCACCCACAGTTCGGCTAAACGGCGGCGTTCTGATGGCGTTTCACTTTCTACACCGAGCATAGTTAAAGGGTCCAGACCGGGTGACTGTATGCCGCGTTTACCTTGGCGCAGTTGCTGATACTGTTGCCATTCAGTATCACTTAGCCCCCATTGCTGGGCGTTCTGCCTGGACTGAAGCTGAACTGATTTTTCCGGTACTGTTTCGAGTTCTGAACTGTAATCCGTGACACTACTTGCCATGCTCGCGTAGACAGAAACGGAATTGATAAGTAAGACGAACGTAGGTAGCCTATTGATTCGTTTCATTTTGAGCCTCTACTGAGCGATTAATCGTTGCGTTATGCCATTGACCACAAACAGAGCTTCGTTGCCTTGCGCACTACGCAGCGTCCATCCCCCCACAGAGTTACCGGGAGCCAACAGCTGCATCTGGGATAATGAGGTTGTCCCGTGGGGAGCAATCACCGCATAAGTTAGCCCACCTCGCCGCTCAATGCCGGTCAGGATAAAGGGTGCAGCCAGCGGCAACGTTCTGGTTGATTTCTGAGGATTTTGCGGTGAAATAGATTTGGACTTTTTCTGCCCGAGGGGCTTCTTTTTTTGTGCAGATAGCCATTTTTCCATTTTAACTTGCAACGTTTCCACACTGGTTTTAATCCCTGAAAGTTCCAGTTGATGCGCTTGCGTGCTATCCAACTGGCTTAATAAAGCTTTCTTCTCTTCGCCAAGTTCGGTTGCCAGTTGATCGACTTTCCTGTCCTGCTCTAAAACCTGTTCACTCAGCGTTTTTATGTCCGCTATTACGTCTTGCTTGAGGGCAAATCGTTGCTCTTGCTCGGTTACGTGTTTTTTAAGCGAGGCAACTGATGAAGCAAGCTGGCTTAATGGGCTACGACGAAAAACAGCTTCAAGGGATTCAAGGCGAATGGTCATATTATTGAGTTGCGAATACAGCACCAAATTGAGTACGCCAGACGTAACCATACCCAGCGCTACCACGGTATAGACGAGGTGTTTTAGCTGGGGTGTAAAGCGTAGAGGCCGGTTAGAACCGGTATCACCAGAGTGAACAGGATTAGTAACTGGCTTTTTATGCGGCGAGGTTGCGGGGGACATAGCACTTTACCTTTCCAGCGATTCAGAAAGATGTAAGCTGCAAAAATGGAAGGAAAATGGCGATGTTTAACTCAACATCGCCCGTGAAAAATTACAAACAAATATCAGTCGGCTGAGAGCCCATATTTTGAATATCAGTCCTGATCAGTTGCTCTAACTGAGTCAGCGCGGGGATCAATGAGCTGATAGTCATCAAGCTGTGGCCCAACTGACCAAGGCTGGTCGAGGTAAATTCCAGTATGTTGTGATCGGCAAAAGTGACCAGAGAATCGCCCAAATAATTCAGGCACTGACATAACCCCGCATTCGCTTCGACGCAATGATCGGCCAGTTGCAGGCAATCATCGGTGTTCATATCAGAAAAGCCCAGTTTAGCTATTATTTTTGCCATGTTGGTATCAAGGATATCGGAATCAATCAGCATGGTTTTTTCCCCCAGGGTTTACATGAAACAAATACCAGCGGGGATCCAACCAGTAACTCGCGGGCTTCACTTTCAGTGGTAGCCAGTACTGAGATGAGACGCAAGGGCCGTAGCTCGGACAACAGCGTGTTAGAACGGCCATTAAGGAAGGTGTAGAGCTTTGAATATGCACGTATGTTACTATTAGCATCAGCCATAGCATTACCTCGTTTAATGTTGTGGTTAGATGCCCTGACGGTGTTCCCGCACTTTCAGGGCATTGCAATTACAGCGGTCATTACCATCAATAATTTCGACGTACTATTTTTGTGGCTGATGGTAACCACAATCCTTCTAATTCGAATTATTCTCCTAGCCAGTTGTCGACAATCAGTCCAGGTACACGATCAAATTCTTTGCGATTATTGGTCACTAATATCAATCCGGCGCTTCTGGCATGACCTGCGATATGCAGATCATTAACACCGATGGGTGTGCCTTTTTGCTCCAGATTCGCACGTATAGAACCATAGTGAATTGCGGCTTTATCGTCATAATCCAGTACAGTAAGACGTGAAACAAAGTCATCTACAACGCTTAAGTTGCGTTCAGGTGCCGCGCTTTTCTCTACGCCATGCAACAACTCAGCAAGAGTGATGGAAGAAATAACCATTCTGCCCGCATTAGCGTTAAACCGACCTAACACTTCTATAGGTCGGCGTTTAATGACATATATAACGATATTCGTATCGAGCATGTACTTATGCATTAAAATAACTCACGCTCTGATTGATGCTGTTCTGCGCGTTCTGTCAGGAAATCGTCTGAAACACACGGACTACTGAAGAAAAAACTATCCCAAGAGTTTTCAACGGGTGACAGGATACGGTCATTCCCTACAGCTCTGACAGTTACTGATTTAACATTCTCAGGAAAGCGCATATCAACCGGTAAACGTACATTTTGAGTACGATTGTTTGTAAAAATGGTGCCCTGTGACATGTTGAGCCTCCTCTATATATAAATTATGATTAAAGTATACACAACACCCAGCTATAGAGCAATACTACATGGCATATGTGTAAGCAAAAAAATGAAATTTAAGAGGACGCATTGATATATAAATTGTGAGTTTTTTATTAATTCAACTTAGGTATTTTAACTGATAACACACTCGGAAAGAGGTGATTCCAGAAAGCATTACCTCACGTTGAAAAACCAGTTCTTTCTTGGTTCGTTGATATTATTGTTTCACCCACAGCTCAGCTGGTTGGCAAAATACCTTTCTAAATCAAGCCAAATTAATCGATCTTGTGGCACGTAATAATGCCTATTTTTCGGATCATAAAAAGCCTTATAATTTACCGCAGCCCAAGAAATCGGGCTGAGGCTATCAGGCAAACACCACTTTCAGGCTACCGGGTGTGCGGCGTGGTTTCCCGACGACAATTTGCACATCGCGCCCCAAGCGGGTCAGGCATTCCAACATCTTGGCCTCGCTTATCCCTCGGAACTGCCCGCGCAGCATATTAGATAACTTTGGTTGAGTCATCCCGAGTAGCTTCGCGGCCTGTTCTTGTGTTAACCGACGACTTTTAATAATGTTACCAATAGTGGTGGCAAGTTGCGCTTTCACCTGCGTTTCTTCAGCATTATCTTTGCCAAGATCGGCATAAACATTACCGCTGCTGATTTCGATATCATGACTCATATTATGCTCCTTTAGCATGACTCTCTGCGGCTTTCAGCCGCTCACGGATCTTATCCACACCTAGCTTTGGCGTGGCGAACCCTGATGAGGAGTTTTTCTGGAATACATGTAGACCAAATTTAACGGTGTAAACCGCTCGGTAGGTATCACCGATGTAATCCTCAACAACTTCCAGTACACCCGCACCACCAAATCCTTTCAATGGCTTAGCTTGGGAATGTTTACTGTCCATCTGCGCCAAATGCAGGCCATAGCCGAAAATATCCTGTACATCTTCAGGTAGGAATTGGAGATCCTTCTTACTGCTACCGGCCGAATTAAAGTGGCTTCATCCGCTAATCCATGCGTTAATTTATACCCATTTAGGTATAAATTAACATGCCATTTTAGTTGGGGAAAATGCACATTTGCTGAATTATCATTTTATTCCCACTTTATCGTCACCACCAGCAACCGGGGTCATGCTAGTCAACAGCTAGGCACCGTCCATTTTGGGATTTTAGTACTGAATATGATCATGCTGCGGAATACAATCTACATGGATGCCGCGTTACAGCAACTGTGCCAAGAAGGTTATCCGGGCCTTGGAAGAAGATGCGGCCAAACTTTCTCCCCCAGTTATGTAGGCATATAAACATGCAGGGGCGTTATTCCTTCACGGTATCAGAGTCTGTCAGCAGGGGGGAGTTAAGAGCGTTCAATGACGATTGATAATTTATTATTTTAAATAATCACTTAAGACGTTTACTATTTTATCAAAAAACATGTTATAAACTTAAATAAGTTACCGTCATCAATCTTTGAAAGGATTATTTTTAATGAATGAGGATAAAGCATCAAAGTTGATCTTAAATTATTTCAGAAAATTAACGAATAAAAAACAATGAGATGACAAGTTCAGGGAAGATATGGAAAGAAAAACTTGAGTTTAAATCCATTCCAAACCTGAATAATGAAGCGACTAAAACATTGTTTCATCACTAACTTACAATGATAATAAAACCAAAGAAGAAAAAAATTTAATAAAAATTTTTTTCTTCTTTGGTTTTCTGCGGTACATTTTATAATGCAGCATTGAAGACAGGGAAATAATATTGAATACACACAATGATGTTGAATTAGCTAACATAATTAATAACATGTTTAGGCCTGAGATACGTGTTCCCAATATGCTTATCTGTCCAAAAGGAACTTATCGCCGTTTAAATAGCCAGGCATAGCCAATTTATAATGTAATTTAATTTGTCTGGTTAATTTCGAGGCCAATTAAACTGGCCTCTTAACGGCGTTTACGGTTCCGTTGCTCCCCAAACCCCAATGACAAGCTTGAGCTGAGAAAATTGAAATGATGTTTATGAATCACACAAATAAAATCCATGTAATATCTCACATGGAAGCTATTTTAAAAAAAACATCTCACATATATTTAAATCTTCTGTGTTAATGTTTTTATGTAAAAAGTGGCATTATTGTAAATAGCGAAAAATTTCAAAAACTGACTCCAATCGACACAATATGATGTGTTGGGCATAAAACAATAAACACTATATCTTGTGTAAATGAGGTGTTGGTTTTCTATTTACAACAGTGCCAAACTTTTAAAGTAATATAAAGTTAATCTAATTAGCGTAAAAAGTATCCATCATAAACTTTGCATTGAACTAGCGCCCTTGGATTACTTCTTGTATATATATTTCTCTTTGCAAAAGAAATAAGAGTATCAGGATTTTTCGGTGATAGTGCTCCCTGCCAAAGATCGACAATAATTGAATTTGAACGGAACTCTTTTGCCCAATTGACCCATTCACCTCCCATATATGATGCCTCAGATACTAGTGTTATCGTGTGATTACAATCTGGCAATTGAAGCGTATATACTGACAATCCTGTTTTGGCTGCTATGTCTTTTAATTTTACTGCTGCGATTGATGCCATTTCTGCGCATTGTCCAGGCATCTGAGGAGTTTCTTCGACCTCTTTGGCTAACACAACTACGAATCCTCTATCGAATGGGGCATCCGATAACGACAGACCAAATCGTTTTGCAACTGAAATCCTACGATGCCGGATACTTTCACGATTTTCATCATAATTGTATTGTGTTAATCCGCAATTGTTCGTAATTGGGCGATCACAAATAGTTACTTTAGATATATAGGGGGATATTTCTTCTCGAATTTTTCTGATCAAGGCGTCACGATCATAACTGTTGTTTACAGGCTTAAAGCAATTTAGTCTTTTGCCAATACTTCCAAACATAGGAACTCCAATTCAAATAGTTAAACAATATATAATTAATGTGCAAGTTATTATGGCTGTGCTTTCAACACCGCACACTTAAACGCGCAAAATAGTTTGTCGTGTAGTTTTGAATGTTACATCCCCGTACCATATCTGGTTATGGTTTGTAGCGGCCAAGCAAAACTGGCCACGGTTTTATAGATCCACTCCTTGATAGCGCTCCCGCTTTAGCAACTGGAACAACTTCCAGCGATAGCGTTCATTCGATTAGAGCACCCTCACTTAAATTTAATAACCTGAAGATCATAAATAGTAGATCTCCAACAGGCATCCCTAACTTTATATATCCCAAAGAATTTAACTAAGAAATTGCGCATGTTATTAACACTTCCTGAAATCTCACCACAATTAGGATCAAAAAAATACAGTCCCCAAATTTTGTATTGCACATAGCCATACAATGAAAGTCCGTAGTTACGAGAAAATACCTCTGCTTTAAGAATGGTGTTGCCCACGATAACATTCTAGATATATCAAAACCTTCGGAGCATACTCTGAAAGAATGCGATTTTCTTTCTCCATCTTTATCCAGAGACTCCTTAAATATAAAACCATCTATGTGTGATCGCACAGCATAACAAGTATTCTGACGTTTTATTATTAAATCTTTATCTAAAACATTATCATCCAAAAAAATCTTCTCTTAACTTTAGCTTCAATCCAACTTAGCGATATACCAGTACACGCTCCTAAACCTAGCCGAGGATCATCTTTAAAAAAATCACTCTGTGTAAATGGTTTATAACTACAATTACACTCGGAAGAAATTTTTCTTACTTCATCTACAAAACTCAAATTAAATTACTCCACATATTACTTAAACATAGAATTGAAAGTGATTGAATTCTAATCATCGCCTAAAGCGCACAAGCTTTTAATTACACACTGAAGTACATATAAGTTACTTGTTGAAAACTCATACTTTGCACCCCAAATCACCGTCACATCATAGTATACCCACAGAAAAAACAGCAACATACGCCTTGATAAGTTATAAATATAGGTTTTTATTCCTTTTAAGGCATAAAATAAGAGCATTACAGAGTGAATAACTACTATTGCGTTATTTAAATAGCTTTTACTACTGATCTAGTTATTAATACTATCCATCTGGAAGAATTAATTACTGCCATGCTACCAATATGTATATTGACGAGTTGCGGAAACAGGGTTCTTTTGATTTAAGACGTTGTCAGGTAATACACTTTTTATATTATTATCTGACCATGTCTCCGGTGTTAAATATTGTACAAAAGTAGACCAATGGTTCGGGGGGGTTATGGTATAAAAATGCGCCACCCTGATTATTGATAAATTCTCCTTTTTTACAGAGATTTCCTTAAATTCTGTATTGCTAGAACCGTATCAGATCTGGTACGGTTAACCTTAATCAAGGTAGTCTGAGAAAAAGATATGCTGTTATATATGCGTATTCCTAACTAACTTACCGCTAGTATTATTGCTAATAGAGAAAAAGATATCGATGTACATGAAACATAAGATGCCGATGATCTGTTTAATAAATTAGGTATCTGGTAGACCATGACTAAACAAAGGGAAATTGAATATTCAGGTCAATTAAAAAAGGAGGTGAAAAAGGCTCAGAAGCGGCATAAGGATATGAATAAACTTAAAATGATTATGACTCTCCTTATTAACGATAAGTTACTCTTGCCTGTTATATATAAGGATCATCAATTACAAGGTAATGACAGAGATGCGCATATAGAACCGAATTGGCGGGGCAAGTACCGTATTAAGCATTACCCTACTTTTTACTTTTTGCTCTTCGGGCCAATAACTCTGAACGTCCGAAACTTTCTTTTTCGTTTTCTGGTGGATGAGCATCAGAAAATCCTGCGACCTCAATGAGTGGAACCATAGATCTAAACTCCACCGTTGCTTTGGGGCTTCGTAGTGAAGACATACCCTCATTCCACGCGTGGAACATTTGCTTGGTGATTTCACGCCATAAAGGTTCGTTTTTAGCCGCTTCGATCATCTCACGACCCACTTCAACCGCTGATTCGCAGAGTATTTCCACCATCTCTGCATAACGACGAGGAGGAATACCCAGCCGATGATTAAAGAAACGCTCTAATGACTTACCCACAGCCCATGTCTGCCGCCCTTCGATGGAGAGTGCAGGAGGATTATGCCCAAAACGCGGATAGGCTTGAGTGGTAACCAGATCATAAGCGGGAGTATAAGCAACGTCAGCCGCCGAGGTATAAAGCAGCGCAATATTTTTGGCATGACAGTCAGCATTACGTATAACAAAATTGGTTAAAATCAACCAGCCCAACGCTTCCATTTGCTGACGTACACCAGATTTAGGGATATATACCCGAGTAGCATTAAGAACCTTTTCCATTGTCGTGGCATATTTCTCATGGGGTGGCATCCCCAGTAAGCTACAAGCATCTTCAAGACCGAAAATGAGGTGTCCTTCTGCATCTACATCGAATCGCTCAACCACTAATATGCGACCATCATCTGACATTGTACTTGTAGCAACAGGGGTTACTTTTAGCCGTTCAAGCACTCTCATCGTATAAAACTCATTAAATCCCAAGAATGGGGTATTTTCATCAGAGCCTTTAATAATATGCTTACTCGTCCGAAGAGTAGGTTTACCCAAAGGGGCTACGTCTGCTCGATCTGGGGATAGAAACTTGGGGACGACACCAGACACTGCTGCACGTGCATATCGCCGAACTAGAGAAGCAAAATGAGCCGCAGTATTATTGCCTTTGAGAAGCTCTTCAATTTGCAAAGGATCTAATTCAAAACCTGGTTCTACGCCTTCAGGGGTCACCGTAACGCGCCCTATTCCCGTACCGCCAATGACAGCCAATAAAGAAAGGTCTGTACCGTCTAATAAAGGACCAAATTCCTCTCGAATAACCCCCAGTAAATAACCTTCTGGTAAGTTTTGTCGAAAGAAAGGATGAAGATCCCTCGGCCAACGCCATGCTAAGTCACGAACAGGCATTGTTAGACTGATAAAATTATTTTCAGATATTCCCGGTAAGTATTTCAAAAGGTACTCATCCCTTTCGCGAAATAGCTTGGCAACATTTTTGCCACTAACTTGGACATCTAACTTCATGAATTTTCGTCCTGACGCTGTTCAACAAGAATGTCGTCAAGAGTCCGGATATGCCCACTCTTGACTACTTTAAGGTCATAGCCAGCAGCTTCGAATAACCTGACAAGAATGCTGACACTCATATCACCTTTTGCCAGTGTTTCCATACGCGCTAAGGTAGTGCGTGAGACGCCAGCTCTTTTCGCTAACTCAGCTTGTGATAATTTTGCTTCATTGCGTACTGATTTGAGCATATCAGCAACATCATAGAGAGTCGTCATTTGTAGCTCCAGAGATACAAAAACTCAATTTTAGACGATAAATGTAGCTCTTGGGATACAAAAAATCAAGAATCCATCTTCAATAAATCTGATTGTCTAGTAAACGACACACTAGCAGATTTCATCCAAACAGTAGGCACAAGTTTCATCGTGAGTAATGATTTATATCTACTTTAGGACAAACATTTTTTCCATTAAAATAACGAATTGCGGGTGATGTTTATACCGATTAAGCTGCAACATAAGAGTAAGCGTCAACTCAGCACTGTCTGGTTTAACTCGTCAGGCTCTGTAGTTTAAGTGTTCACTTATTCTTGCAGGTGGACACCTCCATGAGTACTAAAGAACGACGTTCCCGTCAGCATTATTCCCCCGAATTGAAACTTAAACTGGTCAAAATGGCTCTGGCGGCGAGCGAAAAGGGCCGCAGCGTTGCTGCGCTTGCCCGTGAATACGGCATTAATGACAATCTGCTCTTTAAATGGATACGCCTCTGGCAGAGTGAAAGTCAGGTATCCCGACCGCGAAGCAAATACCGCCAAAACGCCTCCCCCACGCTTTTACCCGTTCAGATAGCCTCACCGCCAGTTATCCCAACTGTCGAACCAGTGGATACCGTCTGTCACGCCCGGCTTCGTCATGGCGATATCACACTGCATAACCTCTCAACTGAAATACTGAGCCTGCTGCTGCGGGAAATGATGACGGTAGGTGCCTCATGATGAGCCTGCCCGTTGGCACAAAAATCCGGATAGTGGTCGGTATCACTGATATGCTAAACGGCTTCAATGGCCTGGCGACCAAAGTGCAGACAACGCTCAAAGATGACCCCCTGTCTGGCCATGTCTTTATCTTCCGGGGTCACAACGAGCGCAGTTATCACAGACAAACAGCGCCAGCCGACCACGGCCATCTGGTACGATTCCGGCCGTACTCCCCATATTTACGGACAATACACCCAAATAGAGGCAATTCCAGGCGGCGTTAACCTCACGTTGAAATGCCAGTTCTTTCTCTGTCCGCTGATATGCTTCTTTCACCCAAAGTTCAGCCAAACGACGGCGTTCTGCTGGCGTTTCACTTTCCACACCAAGCATAGTCAGAGGATCCAGTCCCGATGACTGTACGCCACGCTTACCTTGCTATAATTGCAGATACTTTTGTCATTTAACATCACTTGGCCCCCACTGCCAGGGATTTTGTCTGGACTGAAGCTATGCTGATTTTTCCTGTAACGTTTTAAGTGCTGAACTGTAATACGCGACATTACTTGATAGATTCGCGTAGGTAGAACCCAAACCTATGACTAAAACCAGTGCTACAACAGTATAAGGAAGGCGTTTCAGTAATTGAGCTTTTTGAGGCATAAAGCGTGGGGAGCGATTCAAACCGACAGGATCAGCAGCTGGCTTTTGATGCTGCGAGGTTGCGAGGTTGCGGGGGACATAGCACTTTACCTTTCCAGCGATTCAGAAAGATGTAAGCTGCAAAAATGGAAGGAAAATGGCGATGTTTAACTCAACATCGCCCGTGAAAAATTACAAACAAATATCAGTCGGCTGAGAGCCCATATTCTGAATATCTGCCCTAGTCAGTTGCTCTAACTGAGTCAGCGCGGGGATCAATGAACTAATAGTCATCAAGCTGTGGCCCAACTGACCAAGGCTGGTCGAGGTAAACTCCAGTATGTTGTGATCGGCAAAAGTGACCAGAGAATCGCCCAAATAATTCAGGCACTGACATAACCCCGCATTCGCTTCGCAGCAATGATCTGCCAGTTGCAGGCAATCATCGGTGTTCATATCAGAAAAGCCCAGTTTAGCTATTATTTCTGCCATGTTGGTATCAAGGATATCGGAATCAATCAGCATGGTTGTTTCCCCCAGGGTTTACATGAAACAAATACCAGCGGGGATCCAACCAGTAACTCGCGGGCTTCACTTTCAGTGGTAGCCAGTACTGAGATGAGACACAAGGGCCGTAGCTCGGACAACAGCGTATTAGAACGGCCATTAAGGAAGGTGTAGAGCTTTGAATATGCACATATGTTACTATTAGCATCAGCCATAGCATTACCTCTTTTAATGTTGTGGTTAGACGCCTCGTTGTGTTCCAAGCACATCGGGGCGTTGTCTTTACTCGTGACTATCACTCGTTTAGATGCCAAGAAAAAAATAACTAAACAAATCAAAAAAAGATCAATTAAACTAAACATCCTTAGTGTCCAGCATTGTTTAGTATAAGTCAACAATGTTGAAAATGTTTAGAAAAACCATATGAATCCTGAGCGACTAAAATCGGCAAGAAAAACAGCTAAACTTTCTCAAGAAAAACTCGGGGTTATGGCGGGTATTGATGAAGCGACAGCACGTTCTCGCGTATCACAGTATGAAAAGGGGTTTCATACTCCTTCATTTGATTTAATAAAAAAATTTGCGGTGATCCTGAACGTCCCTGAATGCTATTTTTACATAGTAGATGATGTTTTTGCTGAGGCTGTGCTTGAGATGTACCACACACATCAGATGCCATATCTGCAACATCCTGATTATGAAAAACTAAAACAGGCTGATAAATTAGTTGAGCAGCTACAGAAGCTAATACATGATTTAACTGATAACTCTCATAGATAGCTTTATCATTTATCTCAGCCCAAGAAGTCGGGCTGAGATTATTCAGCAAGAATGTCATTAATAGTTATGTCCACTCTAGACAACTTTGAGGTCATAGCCAGCCTCACTTTAGGACAAACATTTTTTCTGTAAAAATAGGGCGTTATCGTGGTGATGCTATTAAACAATAGATGAGGCAACAAGTAGTAAGGAAGAAAAAGAGAAAGGATAATCAACAGCGCAAACAGACGACGTTTAAGGTAACATCGCCTGTTAAAGGTATGGATTTGGCTAGTATATCAATGACAAATTTGTGCCAGCTCTTTATCGCTCAGGCCAGTTGATTCCATTACCGTGGTGCGATCAACACCTTTAGCGAGTAAGGAACGGGCAATTTTCAGAGTGGCATTTTTCTCACCTTTAGCTTCGCCTTTTTGTTCCAGTTTCTGTGCAATCGTCATAAGTTCCTCCTTGTGTTGTGGCAGGTGGTGGGCCAGATCGCGAATAAACCTTTCCGGCTCAGGCGTATCACCATTTTGTAGTATGTAATGTATCACAGAGATTAGCTGATCTTTGGTAGTGTAGCCTTTCGATACCAGGGTAACTAGTGGTTTCAGTAGTTTGGACAGATCACGTCGCCGGATATGTTTCTGCAACAGTTCCAGCACGGCGATATACTTGTGTGTCATGATTTCGTCATCGGGGATAACGGTCACATCAATCAACGGAAATTTGCCGCCATACAGTTGTCCGGCAAGTGTCGGTGCGCTGAATGCTTGTAGCCAGCTCATGGGATACGGGTACGGTGTGACCATGCCATGATAGAACAAAATGGGGATGACTAGCTGCAGTTTGTCGTGTCCAGCGTCAAGATGGCTCTGCATAGCGGCAATGGCGTAGCGCATCAGGCGAAAAGCCATATGCTTGTCAGGGGAACTTTGATGCTCAATCAGCTCGTAAACATAGCCATCCTGTCCCTGCATTTTTAGCGAGTAGAGCACGTCAGAGTAGTAGGCACGCAGGTCATTTTCAATAAAGCTGCCCGATTCCAGTCGCAGTGTTTTCAGGTTACAAATTTTCCGCAGGGCGGGTGGCAAGTGAATATCCAGAAGATCATAAGCTGTTTGGGGTTTGGTGACGAAATTTTTAAAAAGTGCATCATGGGGTGTAGGGGGCGTTTTCATCGGGCGATGATAGTCATGAGGATCAGTGTGAGCAATCACTCCGCTACACTTTAGGACAAACATTTTTTCTTTTAAAATAACGGGTTATAGAGGTGAATAAGAAAGGGGTGAATAATCACACCGTGTAATAGATGAGGTGTGAAAGTAGCAGAAAAAAGCGACGTCAATGCGGCATCGCCTGTTAAAAGTTGGTGAACTAAGAATAACCACGATATGAACCTCAGTGAGGCTCTTTTAATTCCATTAATCAGCGATATTAAGCAGCCGTGATAATGTTACTGCTAACTTTTCTTGAGCAACATTCCACTTTTCAGGATTTTGTTTGTGGAGCTTGTCGAGATTCATTTGCTTCCAGCAAATTGCCGGTAACTTTTTGACGTTGTAATAAAATAAGCTCCAGTCTGGATTACCTGACTTATATGACATCAGAAAATCGGCGTCTCTTTGGCTGAAATGCATTTTTATTGCGTCAAGCAGTTGGTGGGGAACTCGCTTAAGTTCATCAAGCGTTACAGGGATTGTTGTCATGCCTTCAAACTCAGAGTGGTATAAAGACTCAATATTTTCCCATTGCCAATTTGGGCTTAGTAGCTCAGACAGCGGGCGTGGATGGCCTAATAAGTAGGTCAGGAACCCGTAATATACTTCTTTAGTCATCCCCTCACTGTCTAGTAGTAACCTCACATCAAATAAATCACGTGGGTGTTGGCGGTCTAGCGCAGCACATATCTTTCCACCATACAAGTCTGGCAGTGATACCACACTGGTAGATGCAAAACCAAATGTAGACTCTACGCTATCAACAACGGCCATTTCTTGCGGGGGAGATATCAGACCACGGCTTACGGGACTGACTTCAATCTTTATCATAGTGTCATCTGTTCGAACCAAGATCCGAAGTTCGTCACTGCGGTGTTCTTGCTTCGTGGCCTGTACTCCACTTCGCTTATTGAGAGCATCCGTTATTCGGTTTAACGCCGCAGAAATATTGGCAAGGTCGGTATCTCTATCGCTTACAGGAACATAGACCAAATCAATATCGACTGACAAACGAGGGAAATCCCTGATAAATAGATTAATGGCCGTGCCGCCTTTCAGCGCAAAACAGGTTTCTGATGCAACAATTGGGAGGCTGTCAATTAACAGCTGACCTGTTTTGTGTAGCTTTCTGTTGGATTAGCCATATGATTTTTCATCCATAAAGTCGTTTGGCACGGTAATTTTGTACTGTGGGTCGAGTTTTCCACCCTCAACAACTTGTCGAGCGCCGGTGCCGAGTTCTATCTCGGCTTCATCTATAAATTTAACCCACTGATGTCCATTGCGGTGAGCCAGATACAGCAGAATACGGTTTGTTTTTACATTTGTACTTACAGATAACAGAGACTTCATTTTTTTGGGACTCAGTCGGTTTAAACCTTGGAATAACTCGTCAGCATGGGAAATGGTAATGTGCTTGGGAATATGACTAACCACTTCATAAGCGGCCAGTTCAAGGCTGCTAGCGACTATGGCTCGTCCATCCAGATTTAAATTGATTAGGTAATTCTCGGCATTACTGGGCATCGGGCGACTGATTATTTGCGTCCATGTAACATTATCTATCCTTTTGAGCCAACTCAGCAAATAGGTTCTTTGAGGAATACTAAGCCATATCTGAGGTTTAGTGATTTCGAGATAATGCGATTGACCTTGCTGTGTAAGGCTAGTCAGCCCTGCAACATGAACTGGGGTATTCCATTGTTTCTGCAAGCATTGCACGGCATCTACCCAATCAGGAGTCTTTCCGGTTCTATAGTAAACACCATGATCAAGGCGAGTAAACCAGCCCTTATTGAGGTAATGCCATGAGGTTTTTCGATCTACCCCTTGTTGTGTCAGCCATGATTGCAGCATGACTTGGCCGGGCATAGTATTGTCCATGACCCAGTCTAGAGCTTTAGCCATACATCCTCCGAGTGACATCTGGTTTAGTTTTACCTCCAATTGTCTAATGCCATTAGACAATCAGCTAAATTTCCAAACCGATTATAGTGCATATGGCTACCTATACCTACACGATGTGTTTAAAAAAACCACCAGATGTCCAACAAAGTTAGACAATGAGCGGTATTTTCAAACGACAAAAGGTGAATGTCTTGCGGTAAACAACTAGAGAAAGTTGTGCCGACTCTAATGCGGTGTTCCGTTCCTAAATTGAGAACTAACTTATAATTACATCTATATCAGTTAACTACATGCTGTCGCAGACCATGTCTGCGAATAAACCATATGGCATTTCTCCCAGTTAACGCAGGACTCGCAACTTGGCATGGTCACGCCAGCCCAACCCGTTTGAAGGGAGCAATAATTGCCGTAATTGCTCCCACCCGCTTGTGTCCAATAGCGTGCCAGCGGGATTTTATTCGCTGGGCAAACTGGGTTATTGCCGTTGATGATTTCAACTTTACCGCTGGTTCCCCACACTCCTGATTGGCAAGAAAGCAACGCCCCAGAAGCATCGCGGCTAATCAGGCCATTTGAGCTACACCAGCTGCCGGCGCTGTTTATCTGATCCAATTGTAAAACTTCACCGGCAGAGAGACGCCCATCTGACCGTATACTTCCACCTTTAACCTGACCGCCGGTAACAATACCTTTATTATTGACCGACCTAACCCAGTCATTGTCCGACATATAAAACCCACCACCGTAGCTCTCGTTGAGCCAGCCCTTACCGCCGCGTGATATCAGCCAACCTTGTTGGCTGCGGATGTCACCTTCAGCCGTGACTTTCGCCGCACTCACATTGCCGCTAAAACTCCCTGCAATGGCGTTGACCCTGCCGGTGTTATTCAGGTTATTCCCTCCCATATCAATACTGGTATGCATACGGTTCAAATCGGGTTTACCCGTAACAGCAAAGCGATAAAGTCGATCACTTTCATTGCGTGCACCACTCAGTTCGTCGGTCGTTAGCAGCGCAGCCACATGCCCGGTTGATGTACTGAGACCAAAGCTGCTTAGCGGTACGCTCCAGCTCCCCAACGCACCGGTAACATTAGCACTGTTCCACACATATCCGCCCAATCCCTCAATATCTGCGGAGATGAGCCGTAGTGCTTTGTAAGGTAAACGGCTGCCGCCTTGTGTCACTATCAGGGCCTGCAATTGTTCGGTTTGTATAGCATTGCGTACTATCGCCGCCTGAAAACGTTGCCCAGACGTGGTGGTATCACTGAAACCGCTTGGTAAGAAACCGGTGTTCTTTAGCATCGTCGTTGTCACCATAACAGGCCGATGAGTGCCAGCAGAGGCTAATAGCCTGTCATAGTGGCGGCCCACGTAACCCTTAAGTGCGGATTTGAAGCGCGAGAGCTGGACGGCAGTAACCTGATACTCCTTTTGCTTTATATAGTCACCGTAAATGGACGTTGCCCAAATCACTACGATGACCAAGATCAGCAAGGCAATGCCGGTGCTCATCATCGCCCAGCCGCGGTGCACTATTTTTGTGTCATAAGGCATAAGTCACCACATCAGCAGAGGATCGTAAACCTTGACTGTCATTGCCAGCAGCGCGGCATGACCCAGCCAAGGCCCGAGTGGCCCGCCAGTTTCCACATCGCCTGACATCAAGTGCCATAGTATAAATCCGCACAGTCCGACGCCGATAGCTAACCGTGCTAGAGGCCAACCCAACCACGCGCCGAGAGCAGCAGTAAACCAGACATCACCTAGCCCTAGCAGCTCACGTTTGGTGTAATGCCCGGAGATTATCCGAACTGAACCGCAAAGCAAAAGCAACGCAATGGCCGTCATACTCTGTGAAAGAAACTCACCATTGCCCAGCGCGGTAAACAGCCCTGCGGCCAGGCAACTCCAGGTAAATTCCTGCGGTAGCCAGCCGGAAAGCCGATCAGTGAGACTCAACCGGTAGATAAAAGGGACGAACAGCACCGAGGTCATATTGCTGAATATTTGCCCCTCAAACGGGGCCACCGCCATCACCGTCATTACAGCTGCATGGAGCCATTGGTAACGCAATAGGGTGGCCGATTGTTGCCTAAAGGTGGATGAGAAATGATGACTATTGAGGAATAGACTGACTTGCCGGGTTATTGGCTCAAGCAGCCGTAGGGCCAGCAAAAACAGCGGTGGCACAAATAGCCAGGGGAGCGCCAGAGTGATGATGGTCAACCGTTAACCGTAAAGGTCAGCGTGTTCATTCCGCTTCTGCCGGTGTCTTTCACGCAGGCGGTACCCGCATTTTCGGCAGTAACATTGCCATCATTATAAGCGGTACTGTTGATGGTAATACCAGAGATACTGCCACCCGCGCTGAGGCGCGTGGTTATAGCAATGCACGCATATTGCGGAACTTTCTGGTAGGACACCGTAAAGCCGTGATGGAAACCATTTGCAGCTACGGGAGCAACCACCACCTGTCCACCCCATGTATTCCATAGGGTAGCCGTACCGGCTGTCGGGTTACCTTTCGTCATCATACTTTTAGGTACGCCACCAACCTGAATCAGGAAGCCGGTCATAGCTGCCCCGCTGGTGAAATTGTAACCATTACGGCCTTTTAGCAACCCCTGCGTGGATGTGATGATGTGCTGCACATTGGCAGACTCTAAGGCGATATCCTTTCGGTTCCACAACATATAAATCCCCCCCAGCACTACCGTAATGACGATAATTACCACCAGAGCCACACCACCGCTCTCAAGAATACCCCAACCACGGTGAGGTTGTTTTCTGGATACAGCACATAATGGCATTGTCGGATTCCTTATTGCATCGAGTCACTGGTCATATCCTGAATTTGCATCACCGTGGACAAGATGAGTAAGAAGAAACTGAAAATCAGTAGCAGAGAGAAAAACATCACCACAATGGCGCGCTTGTTTACCCGCTCAAGTGTTTGTTCCAGCCAGCGATCACCGTAACGGCCAATAATATCTGGCGCGCCATCGCCTTCGGTCAGCAAGGAGAGATAGTTAGCTGCTTCTTTACTGGGAAATTGATAGCCACTGTTACGCAACGCCTTACCCAGATGATCGCCCTGTTCGACACGGGCGATAATGGAGCCAAGGCGTTCTTGCAGCCAGGGTGAGGAAAACGGCAGTAAAATTTGCAGCGCCGCTAACGTCTGCACATTCGCTCTCAGAAGTGCAGCCATATTCATCAGGAACACCGCCCCCTGAATATCTTGGTAGACCGACCAGGGCACCATATTATCGGCAATTCGGCGTAACCGACCACGCCAGCGGGGGATAGACCACAGCACCAGCCCCATCATGATGGCAACCGCACTCACCACAGCGGCACCCTGTTTGTCAGTAAAGTTGGCCAGTAAATGCATAAAACCTAACGCGCCGCTCCAGTTTTTCGGATCAGAAATTTTACGCAGTGTGGGAATAAGGTACGCGCCGTTAATGACCAACATGCCGCCGCCCAAGCAAAACAGCAGCAGTGGATAAAGAGACATTTTGCCAACCAGCGTTAGGATACGGCGGCGGGCTTCGACCAGCTTGCTCGCTTGCAGTAGTGTTTCCGGTAATTTTCCACTGCGCATTCCAGCACTGATTAGCGCAGCTTCTTCCAATGGTCCCCAAGCAGCCAGTACATCCTCAAGTGTGCGTCCTGCACCGTTATCCGATAACGACTCCAGACAGTCATCCACCAAATCGCCATAAGGATGCCAGTGCCGACCAAAATCAGTATGAACCTCAGCAATCATCCGCAGCGCAACGCCTAAGGGGTTGCCATTTCCCAGTAAAAAACGCAGCGCATCATAAAATTGCAGGCGATAACCAGTGCTAAACGTATGGCGTACAAGTTCATAACGCAGACGTTGCCCCAAAGACATGCTGCGGGCAGGCCGAAAACTCATTTCAGGCATCAGGTACCTCACAGGTCAGGATATGATCTTCGTCCAGCGGACAAATCAAATCAGCATCAAGGGGATCAACCACACCCGCAGCCAATTTGTGTAGCAAGTGAGTCACACGAGTCACGCCAGACAGTGATTTAACCCAGTATTGTCTGGCCACCGCTGGGCCATGAGTCAGATACAGCGACATAAATCGCGCATCGGGGCGGATCACCTCAGCCACCACACTGCGCCCGGTCACGCCACGGCTGACAATGCGATCACTGATAGCAAGCCGTTGCTGGCAGTGCACGCATCCCTCTTTACTGCGAAACCACAGTTGTTCAGAACGACACACACCCTGCACGCAACAATAACACTCAAGGCGCATACGGGTTTCTGGCGTCAGTCGTGGGGCCTTGACCTCCCAGGGAATACGGCAATGCGTACACAGCGTTTGTACCAGGCGCTGACTGATAAGCCCTACAATAAGCTGGGCGTCAGCGATCAACGCCTCCGAAATACCCAAAACAGCCATGCGTTTGAGAATGCCGACCGCACTATTGGCATGAAGTGTCGTCAGCAGCAAATGGCCGGTCTGAGCAGCATAAACGGCAGCCACAATAGATATCAGATCTCGCATTTCACCATTAAGAATAGCGTCTGGATCGAGGCGCAAAGCGGAAGCATTGGCGCTATCCCAGGCTTGCTGAACCGCATCGGTACGGCTTTTATCGGCAATGATCGGAGTCTGTATCGCGCCGTTGATCCCCCCTTCCGGTGGGTCTTCAATGGTCAGAAGTCGACGTTTTCCACCGGTGCGATCCAGATAGATCCGGCTGAAGCTGCGTAAAGTGGTACTTTTCCCTGATCCAGTGGGGCCAGAGAGGATCACCATTCCTTCTGGGATGCGTAGAATTTTCTCTGCCAGTGCGCGTTGCTCTGGTATAAACCCTAATGTACTCAAGGTCGGTACCGCATCGCCGTCATCATCAATAATGCGCATGACGACATAAAGGCCGTCAGCGGTTGGACGGTGCTCATAACGCGCACCAAATACACCGACCTTACGAGCAAAATCGGATTTTACACGCCCGCCCTGTTCTCGCCCCGGATAAAATTGGGTCTCAGCCACATCACACATTGAGAGAATGATGGTTGAAGCCAGCGCCATGCCCTCCGTCCTTGGCAGTGAATCCACCTCTTCCAGATCGCCATGCAAGCGCATTTCTATCCGAGTCAATTTGCTGTCGATGATCAGATGGATATCAGAAGCTCTTAGCTCGCGTGACAATTCAAAATAACCCAGCACTTTTTTCTGCCGTTCACTGATGTTGGTCAGGTCTTTCAGACAAATGCTATATTGCGAATCATCCGTTATGCGGGTACGGCGGTTATTCAGCTCACTAAGAGCAACAAACTCGTTTTTAGCGCCGGTGTGAATACGCGTCATTTCCATCACCCAGCGCTGTACCCGTGGATCGGTGCGTCGATTGTTATCAATAACCAGCACTATTTGCCCACAGGGCAGATGCTCAACAAAGACAAACTCCATGATTTCCTTATCAATAGTCATTATTTCACCTCAGAATGACATCACAGAGCCGTCGCTCAACTTCACCACAGAATCGGTAATAGCCATGACCTTGAGAGAGCTACCGGGCAAAATATCACCTTGTGTGACCTCGACCACACCTCCGGTGGCCAGCCGAATGCGAGCCCGCAATGGGTTACCTCGACCATAAATCTCTTCAAGTTGTAATATCGCCCCTTCAGGGCTTGCGGCGGCTGAACCAGCCTTGGGTATATTTTCCTGCCCTGGTGACGTGACGTTTCCGTCAACTGGCAGAGTATCCTGTTCACTTTCCCGTAATTGGCGCTGAAGGCGGGCGGTGTGAACCTGAGCCTCCAGCAACATATTCTTCTGCTGGATAGACTCCAGTTGGCCCACAGTTACACTTGATATATCCGTGGTTTTGGCCGAAGTCTGAAAGTCTGCTGCATGGATGGAGCCAGCCCATATAACCAGAGGCAACCATAGCCAACCGGGATTATTTTTGTGCATACAGACTCCCCTTGAGGGTGTAGTCAAACTGACTCTGCGGGTTGAGCGCAAACGAGATACTCGTCAGACGCAGACCGGTATCATTGATGCTGGCTAATAGCCCCTCCGGTGGCATTTTTGTCGTGAAGGTAAAGGTGAACTCCTGCCAGTCTTGAGAGGGCTCAGTCATTTCTTGCCCCGGAACCACCGGAGGGGGTTTGACCTCGCTGAGCGGTACACTGATATTTTGTCTTTGAAAATGCGAAATAAAACGCATTAACTGGACGCCTGACGGTGGAACCTTTTCATCTCGCCATAGCGATGGAGAATCAATGCCAACAAAAGGGATCAGCACATCACCATGTTGGCCTCCGTCCTCCAAATTAAAATGTGTATCTTGCCCGAGCAGTTCCCGTGCCCGACGGGAGAAGTCTGCAACGGTACTGCCAGCCTCTGCCTCATAACGCAGACGCATCCCCTCGCTAACACACTCGCCATAGGCAAGCCGCCAACCTGCAAGGGTGACTGACAATAATTGGCGAACCACAAAGCACTGGTCGAGAAAATAAGATGCTGGCCAGACCTGCGCCCAAGGGTGTGGCAGGTTCTCCTCTTTGATTGGGCCGATTGAATTCTTGTTCTGCCATTCAAGTAATGCTTTGGCCTGAGTTACTTTATCTGCCATTTCAGCCTTATCAGCTTGACTGTCCCAGTACCACAGAGCAGCTGAAGCAAACGAGATGAGGGCGGCAAAACGTGCAAGGATGCGGCCAGAAAAGATACGGCTCAGGGTCATTGTGCGAATTGCCTGACGAGACAGGCCAGTCGTCAAGGTTTGCCAGCAAACGGGAATGTCAGGTGCTGCCGTACAACTCGGGGCAATAGATGATTCAGGCGCATTAAAATCAAGAAATCGCTGTTGAGCACTTTGTACCTCATCTAGGGGGCCGACAACATCACCCATAACTGACGGCAAACCGTCGGTGGTTGCCAGAAAAAGCCATTTATCACTTTTTGTATCAAGTTGATAAATGCCATAGTGATTTCCCCCCGCGCGAGCCAAATAAGCGACGGCAAGCGAGCACAACCTTCCCCCTGGGTGAACACGAGTAAGGCGCACCAAACCGGTAATATACTGTGGTTTAGCCGACAATTTCAGCTGATGTGTTGCCCCACCAGCACGACTAAAAAACCGTGTTTTTTGGGCAACAGGATCGTGCCTCTGCCAGTCAATACCCACCACCCAAACTATACGGCCAATTTTCATTACCTGTTGGAGCGGCATAGTATGGCGAGCAACAATATTCTGTTTCATGGCTACCTCAGCAGAACGGGTGTAATGAGAATGACCAACGTGGTACGGGTATCGGTGCCTGCATGGCCGCCCCCAAACAGGAAATTACCGGGGGTAAATGTTCCCTGTTTATTGGCGACGGAATCGAGTTGGTCGGCTCCAGTCAGCACTAGTGTCTGACCTGCGCGCATATTGACTGTTTGGGTAAGCGAACGAAGTTTGAACGCCGGGGTATCATTGCGAGTGTTGCCGTCACGAGAAACAAAAGGCTGAATAGTTGGCTTATCCGAGAGAGTGAAAGCAAACTGAAGCTGCACATCACCATTTTCTTGAATATAAGGCAACATCGACATAAACAGGCCTGTAGTTATAATGCCGGTCTGCATTGACGATGTGCTACCCGCGTTGGCGGTTGCCGTCGTGCTTGAGCTTTGTATGTATCCCGTTTGATCGGAGATTTGGAACGGTACCGGTGTCAGGTTGATCGTCGCCCTGTTGAGCTCCGTCACCAAGCTGACGTTACCTTGCTGAGAAAGCGCTTTGATCAGCAGCTCCGAACCAGAAAATTTTGCCGCGTTCCCCGTCGCAGTATCCAAAATTGACAGACCCCCAGAGAGGGCATTATCTGCCGCGTTAATCATGTTTCCTGTCACGCTGGCACCGATGTTGCTCAATGATTGATACACCAGTTTCCAGTCCAAACCAAACTGCTCTTTGCGTGACTGGGTAACACTCAAAACCTGAACATTCAACTGGACCTGACGATTAAGAAGCTCATTCTGATAGTCGATATAGCGCCCTATCCGCTCCAGAGTTTCAGGTGTATCCGTCACTGTCAGCGTGCCACTGGCCGAGGAGAGCCAAAAGCGCCCTTTGGATGGTGTCAGCATGTTCTCGACTGTCTTTTTAATGTCCTCATAGAGATCACTTCTCAGATCCACCGAGGTTTTCTGGGCAGAGCTAGAATCGCCGGACACGCCGCTATTGGTACCGCCACTGGAGCCAATCGAACCTGAGGAACCAGAGGTTACGCTGGCAGAACTGCTAATTTTGGTATTAAGGATGACAAGTTGGAACATTCGAGTATCCAACTGATAAAAGACGATATTGCCCTTATTAGCCCGCCACGACAGCCCCAAGCGACTGCCTACGCTATCCAGCAAGCCCGATAAATCACCCTGCCATTTCAGTGCATTGATGTGCTTGCCGGGCCGCATCATTGCAGAAGCTGTGGGGGCCTGACCGCCAAAGTGAGAAAGAGGAATACGGCTATCACCATCAAGTGCAGACAAGGAGCCTGGTATTTGCTGGGCCATTCCGGAGCGGGTATTAACAGGCGATAAAGCCAAAAAGGCATCGGGCGTGATGGTCACTCGAGGGCCACATAAGCTAGTAATACGCTGACCCAGTTCAGGTAGGTTCATTCCGTCAGGGCGGTTGATGGTTATCTGACACGGGGGCAGCGCTTTCTCTTCAGAACTTGCAACAACCGCTGCGAGAGGTTTGAGGTTCACCCACGGTTTATCCATCCAACGCACTGAAGGTTGTATTTTCGCGCTATTGCTGTCCGTAATACGTCGCGCGGTTTCGCCGCTATCTTTGGCCTTGCGATCTATCCGGTCAATTTCACTGAGTGAACAGCCAACCAGAAACCCCAGACTGATTACCGCATTCATGATGCGCGAAGTTCGGGCGGCGAAAAACCAATGCATCCAGCTCTCCCTCAATTAAGATAAACAATATTCCCTTCAGCCACTCCGGCAGGAAGGGAGATATTCATGTCAGTGCCATCAACCATTCGCAGCCGACCACCAGCCACGGTTGCCACCAATGCGGAACTTACTGATTGGTGATTAAGACTGGCGACTAACCTCTGCTGTTCAGGTATCCATAACCACAAACGACCACGCTGTATGGCGGCGTTGATACGGCTATCGGGTGGCGGAACCAAGCCAAACTGGCGGGTATTCAGGTTGCCGTCATCCAGAGTGCTGCGGTAGCGCCAATCATTTACACCACTGGCCAACCGCAGCATGTCAGCGGCCAAGCGATCTGCGGTGCGATTAATGGCCTGCGACTGATGGCCAGTGGACTCTCGCAATTGAACGTTGCCGACGAGCAGCACGAACACCATCGCCATCACTGCAATGGCGTAACCCACCTCAGCGCCCTCCGGGGATGTCGCTAACTGCGACCAAACATTGCAAGCGGCTAGCTTCAGCAAACAAGGGCTTGTCTGCCTTGCGATAAAGCTCAAAAACCTGAACCAGTACAGATTCAAAATTGCCGTGGAAGGCCAGTGGTGCATCAATACGGTAATCCAACAAAACCGGCCAGATCACAACCCAATTGCCGCCATTAATGCATTTGGTCTGCCCCGCCCAACGATTCAGTGTTTCTTTGAGTGTTAAACCAACCTCAGCCCGCCAAAGCTGGCCCACGGGAGTGATTACCGGAGAAGGCACAGGAATATTTTCAGGCTTTAACGTCGATTTAAGCGGAACTAAAGGTGTGGCAATGACAGGTGCTACCGTGGTAGTGGATGAACCAGATAAGAAATTTCCAGATTGGGGCGTTAGATTTTTAGCTGGGATGATTACCTTGGCTGGCACTAGCGGTTTGGCTACAGCAAGGTTCTGATAGGCATCACGCAACGTAAAACAGACTTCCCGATTCACATCATCAACCCGCAAACGCCATGCGGGGCCAGCAAGAATTTGCAAAGCATCACTGAGACGTAACGGCCCAATCGAACGTTGAACACCTGGTAATGGTTTGTTTAGCAGTTCGGTGAAAACCGATGATGATATCGAGCACAGTGAGTACCCAGATTCCAACAATATATATCGAAAGCCATCACCCACTGAGCGAACCCTTTGAGTGGGCATGGTGATGTCCACCATTTGATTCAACGGATCACGCTGTGCCGCTAAAGGTTTGCTATCGACCAGAGTATAGCGGTCGTAGCGCACCACCTCTGGAGCCTGGTCGGGGTAAATATCACTGACTCGGGGAGCGGGCGAAACTGATGAAAGCGGTTCATTTTTGGCAGTGGTGTTATGGCTACAACCCACGACCAGTAGTGACAGCGTAAGCCATGTCAGCTTGTACCTGAGCCGCAGATTTGGTTGTGCCATCCATGTTCACCGTAAAATAACCCCAATCAGAGAGGAATATTTTGACGGCAGCGAACGGGTGAACAACGCTTTAATCAGTATGCGCGGAGAAATAAAAAAAAAGCCGGAATAACCGGTGATTAGTTTAAAGGTTTAGTTTCAAGTTCTGGCATTAATCAAGCGGATATCACAGCTCACTTCATCTCGTGATTCACCTCAGCCAATATAAATACTGTTTCATCTATTACCCTGTATATCTAATTGTATAGAACGTCTGATTTTTCCTTGTACATATCCATCTCCTTGCCAATTTTAATCAGTTTTTTCATTCCAAGTTTGAACTCAGATCAGTTCATTATGTTACGATACCGTAGAACTCTGTAAATATTAAAAGGATTTATGAATGAATACCAATAGCTTTGAAGGTGCCCAAGTCTATACTCCATTATCATTAAAACTCTATAACTGGTGGGTACTGAATATTTCAAATAATCATGCATGGCGCTGTAGCACAAAGGACATATTACTCCCTCATTTACAACAAAATATGGGGCCCAAGCATCTGGATATTGGCGTTGGAACCGGTTATTACCTGGCAAAAACACCGCAAGGCTCCCAAGATATAACACTGATGGACCTCAATCCTCACAGTTTGGACTCTGCAAAAAAGCGTATTGGCTCAGAGCGAATCTCAGAATGTATATTGCATGATGTTTTCAAGCCTTTACCCGCTCATATGCACAATAGTTTCAATTCTATTTCTATGTTCTATGTTCTATCTACTACATTGCCTACCTGGGGACATGGAAGCCAAGCTCCCTACAATCGCACTTGTAGCTTCAGCAATAAAAAATGGCGGTATTATCTGTGGAGCGACAATTCTTGGTGAAGGGGTTGAACACAACGCGTTTGGTCGTAAATTAATGGGTATTTATAATAAAAAAGGTATTTTTAATAATCGAAGAGATTCACTCGAAAGTTTACGTGAAATCCTTTCCATGCATTTCAAATGTGTAGACATAAAATTACACGGAACCGTTGCAGTTTTCTCTGCATATAAAAAAGTTAATCAATGATGAAATCTTGATTATTAGATTTTTCATGAAAGCAGCAGAAAATAATCTCCACTATAGAATTAACCAAGCCATTAAGCCCGGCCTTGTATTTCTAATTTACGTCTTCAGCGGGAATATCCTCGCTTTCAACTTCTGGCATCTGAACTCGCAGATCAACAAAGTGTCCCACCGGAATATCGATAGATAGGTGCTACGTCATGGCTAATACCTATGGATTGCAACACCCCAACGCTAACGGTTTTATCAGAATCGCTTTCTATAAGTGTGTCACTCAGAACACCCAAGGAAGAGTCCGATAGTGCGTATCACATAAAATACGCCTTTCTGATGTGCTTTCCAGCAACTCCGGGTAACCCCATCTCCGCTGCTGAAAGCTTTTTCTGAAGGGAGAACTGTTATTGGCAAAAATCTAAGAATTAATTGTCGTATATGTTACATTACACCACAGTGAATCACTTACACCAAAGTCAATAACCTCACCATTTACCTGATTGTATAATTTAGATATTTCGCCAAACACTAACACTTCTGCAATCGCAACTGATCTTTCTTTACTTGCATCATAACCACGAGCACAATTAAGTGTATATGGTAGGGGGGTATCATCCACATCCATAGGCACATAGGGCAAACAGCAGGTAATATGCAGTTTGTCGTTAAACGACACATCATCTAACACCCACGTTTGCTTTGCCCTGTAAATACCCTCCCCCTTGCTGAAGGCGCTACGTTTTTTAAAATCAGACGCCCAAGATTCATTATTATTTGGAAAATTACCACTAACACCATTAATTAATGTCGACATCCGTTTCTTTACCTTTTCCATGAAAAATGAGCTGAATCTTTCCGAGTGAATATATTGTACACATCCAAAAGAAAAGGTGAATGATCTTTCTCTCTTTTAGGATTCCTCGTATAAGTAAACTTGAGTGCGTGCCCCATATAACCACGTATGGACTGCAAATTGACGTATCAATCAACGGGGAGCAGGTCAAGACAGTGTAAGCCATACCAGCTTGTACCTGGGCCGCAGATTTGGTTGTGTCATCCGTATTCACCGTAAAATCAATCCCCATCAGAGAGGGGTATTTTGACGACAACTAATTGATGAACAATGTTAAATTATTTCTGAGAATCTAAGAGAAAAGTGCTTTATACCCGCGGGGAGATAGATCTACATATTTAAAAAAGAACACCGGCCAGTCCGGTGTTCTTTCTGTGATTAAAACACCACATCAATACTATTCAGGATAAAAGTCACTATCCATGATTTGATCAAATGTCCATGGGCAGGATTTAGGGAATGCCTTTTCATCCATGCCGGTTTCTCTGGCTGCCGATAAAATAGCATCGCCATAAGCATCCGTTGTCATTTCATCAAGCTCCCGCTTAAGACTTGGACTTTTCGAGAGCCGACGAGCAACTTTTCTTCGCTGTTCAGCAATAGTGAGTTGCCAGCTACGACCACGGTGCGAAGGTTGAAATGCCCACTTCAGGAGGTGTAGAAACAATACCTCAAGACGAGATTCCAACTCGCTTCGTTGGCTATTCCCCATGCTTTCGATTTCCTCCAAAAGGTTTTGGGTGTCCAACTGATTTAGACTACCTGAACGCAGCAAATCAGCCTGATCTTTAGTCCAGCCATAGAAATCAGTGTCATAACGGTTAGTCATAGTGTTCTCCGCTAACATTGCACCTACCTTAATAAAGTGAGTCTGTCAGAGAAAAGAACGCCAGTCAAAACTGGCCGGTTAATTTGCCGTAATTAAAAAAGAGTACCTTCAACACAGGCAACAATAGTTAGGCTATCGCATAGAACACGGCACGGCAGACACAATACCCGAGTCTACTGGATAGGTGTATCTCCATATGGGCTTAGAATGAATTTTCAGCGTAACTTTGATGCTGGGGTTCATTATGTGCTGGCGGCAGTGAAGTGGGCTTTTCTGACTTGTAGACCAGTTGGCCACTAATTTTGACCCACTCGACCACAATCAATCGGGCTTTAAGTGCCGGGCGGCTTTCACCGGCATGATCACCCTTGGTCAGGGTAAACACATCAGCAACCAGCCCACTGAGTACAAAACCAATGAGCACCTGTTTCTCTTCATCCACCGCCTTTTGGCAACGGTTGATAAGAGAAACACTTTCTTTGCCTACAACGGTAATATCAAAACGCGTATAAGACGCATTGTCAGTGGGCCCGGTAAGAGCATTGATCACCGCACAGGTGAACTCACCATTATTGCCGGAAACCTTACGAATATTATTGAGATAGCCGATACCGGTGACATTCAGGTTGAAATATTCAGCACGAGGCTGAGAAGGTGAATTTGGTGCATTGTTGGTAGAAAGATGGTTAGTTGAAATACTTTTTGTTGAATCATTATTGGTTGTAGCAGCGTTGGTTGCAGTCATGATGTTTTCTCCGGAGTGAAAATAAACAGCTAGCGGAGAAACAATCATCCCGTGCGGAAGAAAGTTTCCCGCAGGGAAGTCAGCAATTGAGCAACTGACTGGCTGTATTGGTTAAATATGCCTTAACCCGAAGGTCTCTGTTTGCAAAGGTTGACAGATTTGGCTTAACCGCTCGAAAGCGCCACCTCTCAGGTCATGATGGCATTGGCAGGTGATTACCCGAAGGCGTTCCTCTCAAATCACTGGAACATTGGCAGTTGTCGTAGACAACAAGTAACCTGTTCAGTTTTCAACCGGATAAGAGGTAAGTCAATATGTCGGGTCAGGAAAAACTGGTACGGGAAGTGCGAGAATAAATAGCGATCCGAAAGTACTTCGGATGGGGCTGCACCATAATTGATTCATATTTAACATCTTCAATTACGATGAAGTGGCGCTATCGCTCATTGGACTCTGATCACGTATATGCAGCAAATTTGCCGTGGATTCATTGATCGGCGGAGAAAAAATAGAACGGCGGGTACCCAGCAATACTGCTGTATCCGGCTCCCCTAGCTCACTAATGGCCTGCTGCCAAACACTATTATTTTCAATAGCATCCAGACGAGAAACCGCGACTGAGCGATAGCGCATGGCACAACCGTAAATCTCACGCACCAGACGACTGCCATTGCTCAACTTATCATAGCGCTGCTGACGGGAGATCAATCCATAATGAGCCGCTTGCAGAACCAGTTTGGCAAACTGGTCGAAACCTAACAATAAGAAAACACAGCGGTATCCCAGCGGGGTATTACTGTAGACACGAATATCCAGAGGCTCAGAGACTGTTGCTTCAGATAGGGTTGCCCCTTTGGGCAGCCACTGCATATTTTTTCCTATGCTTTCAATCAAAGCCTGCATATTACTATTAGCAGCGGTTAGCTTCTCTTCCATACCCAACATCGCTGCATCAGCCCAAGGATTATCCTTTAGTGAATCCTGATTAATCAGCGAGGCCTTATAAAGAAAATGTGGCATCCCTATAATGGCTGATTTTACCACTGTGCCATCTTCATCTTTTTCAACGTGCCGTCCCTGCCACAGAGCAATGGCATAATGGCTGTGAAGTTCAATTTTTAGCTCCGAATGTAAGGAACCAGTACGTTTTCCCAAACTATCTGTCATCGTTGTCACCTGCTAATCAGTTAAGAGAAGCCAAATAGTCGTGAAACTGCAGGATGATCAACAAGGTGAAATTGAACATTCAGCCCCATACTTTCAAATACTGGACTGATAGGGTGACTTTTTAACCTTGTTGCCAGTGGCAACAATATTGCTTTTTAACCATCTGGCTTATCCTTATTTAAAAATTTGCTTTTTATATCCGCGATAACGCGGGCAACCTGTCCCGCAGAGGCTCGTTCTACCGGTAATAAACCACGGCTTACAGGTACGGTGGCATAAGGCGATTGTTGAGGCTGTTTGGCTGAAATTGCTGCTTCCGGTATGGCCATCTGCCCTTCACGAGCACGCTTTAGCATACTTAGCACCCACCCCAGTGGATTACTCAGTTGACCACGTCGTAATTGTGTCCTGAGCTGCGTCAGCAGCGCTAACGATTGATTTTCCGGCAATGCGTTCAATTGTCCCATCAGCATATCCGTATCCTCCGCGGATATTCTGCTTAGCAGAGAATCGGGTAAAGACAGTGCTGGCGAGTCCTTAACACTGTTCGCATCAGACACGTACGTTTTTTTATTCACACTGAGTGTGAAATGACGTACGTTACAGTTCGGTTTTCGAACTTCGGGATAAGTGCCTGATTTATTACTGAGTTCGAAATCCGAACACAGTGTTTTTTGCTCAATTTCTATGCCTTTTCTACTGAGTTCGGGATCCGAACTGGGTACAGATTCTCGACGTAAAGCGGCCATTTGCCGCGGTGTGGCTGAACTCCCCAAACGGATCTCAATCATACTTAGGCGAGAATGGCGATGCCGCATGCTCGGATCGTTACGAATCTCATTCAGTACCGCCAGCGCGGTCATACGTACTGCTTTGTTTTTGTGCTGACAGCTTGATGCCACGAGTTCCAACCAGCCGGGGTCGAAGGTTTCAGCATCTCTGCAACTGAGAGGCTCATCATGCTGGGCATAAATATTCCCTCTGACTCGGCCATGTGCATCCCTGACTCGCTTGCAAAGGCTTAACCATCCGGTAATTCTCAGCATTAACAATGCGCGGCTAATGGTTTCGCGTGAGGCTTTTTCCGCGTGTGGCGATGCTAATTGCAGCTGCAACTCATCATAAGTCGGGAAAATTGCGCCCTCATGCTGCTGCGCGTAAAGGCGGATCATGACCCAGGCCGTTTTATCTAAAGGAGAGAGCCGGGTATCCATAAATAACCGGCGCGGAAATGCATCATGTACATTGCCAAGAAAAAGTAAGCCACTGCGCTCGCTGGCAACATCATTCTCCGATGTGCGTTTGGCAAGGCTGGTCTGCATTCGTGATAACGTGAATTCAACGATGCTGTCTGGCGGTAATCCCATCACCTTTACCTCTCCTTAACCTGACAATGATCACACCACGGGGGGAATATGCACCGGTTCTGGAAACACTTATATACGATGTTCTTCAAGTGCAACTTGCCGAGAAAACTATTTTCTATTTTCACGGCTAGCCTCACGGCACCAGTTGTTCACCCGACTCCAGACCGCAGTAAGTGATACCTGATGCTTTTCAGCAGCCTGCATCATGACATCCAGCGCATCATGGGAGTCTGCCGTTGTCAGGTTTGCAGCCTTCCACTGCTGCCAGATACCCACATCGTCCTCTTCATTTAGCGCTTGAGTTCTGCCCTGTCGGGTCTCAATACCGTTGAGCCGACGGCGAGCGCTCACTTCTGCGGCGGTCAAACCGAAATAGGTTTGCATAAGTTCGATAGATCCCCCCAACGCCAAAGCGAGATCGATACGCTGCATACGCTTTTGTTCGGTACGCGCTTGCTGCACAATAATCCAGAAATTATCGTGGTTAATACTGAGATTCAGTACCGACACGCTGCTCTGCATCAGGTAATGCAGGTCATCAAGGGTCAGTTGGCTGAGCTGGCGTATCTCTTCAATCGTCATCCCAAGCGACTCACAACGGCGAATGTTGCCAGATTTCACTTCCATCAGCAGATGATTCAATATGGCATTTGTTGCCTGCGATAAGCCCTGGTTCACAGTAAACCTCCGCTGTTTGCTACATCTGCCTCACGCTGCAACTGACGCAAGCGATGTAATACGCGCATAAGACGCATGATTTTAACCAAATGGATATCGTCAAGTATCGGAGGATGGGATTGGTCGGCTGAACCTACAAAGGTTTGGCAAAAAATGGACAGGCTTATGCTCTCTTGGCCTGAATGCTCGGTTAGTCCCAGTAGGAAAGTCACGAATCGATTGGTATTATCTGCAGGAGTGCTATAACCAGCCGAATCACGTTGTTTATATTCAATAATATTATCGGCACAGCCCATAGCCTCAGACAGTTCAAAAGCCAATCGGTAAGCCATATCCTGCAAATGTTCAATATCATCCTGTAGCGCGGGGATATACCAGATATCATTGACCGGTTCCAAACCTGTTACCGCAAAAGCAATCGACGAGACAGGGACCCCGCCATCATCGACTGATTCACCGATGGCGGAGAATAGCGGTATAGGTGGCGCAGATGAATCAGCGTCCTTATCAGGCCCAAGTTTAGTGGAAGGACCGGTCAATGTGCCTGAGCGCAACCCAGTCAGAGAGAGAGTCTCATTTCGCTGTGGTGGAATATGAGTGACAGGCATTTCTGAGGCTTTTGTCGAAGCGCTATCTGGGGTTGGCGCAGCTATCGGCGAAGGTGCCGCTGGATTACCGTAAATTTCGCGGCGCTGCTGCTCCTTAGGATCGAGTTCAATCAGCCAGCGGTCATAGTTCAACGCGGGATGCGGCAGTGCTTTGAGTAATTCGCCAATCAGTTCATCACGAAGCATTTCCAGCGAATAGGTATCGGGATGATTGAAAGCACAGCAAGTATCAGAAAACACATCGTAAAAATCCTTCTTCGGTACAACATCGGAAGAGAAGATTTTCCATGTTTTTTCGGCTGTTGAACGCAAGGCAAGCAGAGGAAGGACTTGAATACGAGGCAAACCACTATCCAGTAACACGGGTAAAACCGGATAAAGATGCTTTAAGGTATCTTCCATACGACTGATGGTTGAACTGTGAATCGGGTATCCCTGCTGGTTAAGCAACTGTGAAAGCTCGCGCAGTGTCACCCCCCTTCCCAGCTCTTCTTCCCAGATAGTGCGCGCCTTGTGGATACCAAAAGATTTCTCAATATATGTCAGGTCACCACGTATTTCGTTTTCAGTCAGATGGCCAATAACACACTGCAACCGCCCCGGCCAGGGTTTGAAAATGGTGTGAATTCGATAAAAACGTTCGTCCTCGGTTTCCTGCCACAATTCACATAAAACTTGGTATCGAGTGTTGCCGCCATCGCTGAAGATATAGACGTCCTCGCCGTCAGGAACGCGTGTCACCTTTGGGATAGAATCCAACCCTCGGGTGCGGATTGATGCTTTGATATCCTCAAATTTGGGATTACGTGTGGTTCGCGGATTATCTGGATTGGGGCGCAGTTGATCCAGCGTCAATACCATCGCCATCTCACTAACCGGTAATACCGTCAACTGTCCGGATGAATGGGACTGCGCCGGTGATTTTCCACGTTGCAGCATGGCATCTGACAGATTTAAGTTATCAGTTTTGCTCATCAGTCAATGCCCCCAAGTCCCGTTTGAGCCTTAATATCGTCGAAACGGGTATAACGGCTGTCAAACTTGATTCTGACCGTACCTATCGGCCCCTGCCGCTGCTTGCCAATAATGATCTCGGCGATCCCCTTGTTTTCGGTGTTCGCGTTATAAACCTCATCACGATAAACAAACATGATGACATCAGCATCCTGCTCCAATGCACCAGAGTCCCGAAGATCTCCGTTATTTGGGCGTTTATCTACTCGTTGTTCTAAAGAGCGGTTAAGTTGCGAGAGCGCCAGTACCGGGCATTTCATTTCTTTTGCTAATGCTTTGAGCGCACGTGATATCTCAGCAATTTCCTGGGTACGGTTCTCTTGCTCGGGGCAACGCATCAACTGTAGGTAATCCAGCATGATCAGCGCGGGCTTGCCATTTTTACGCGCATTACGCCGAGCGCGGATCCGCAGCATAGCGGGTGTCAGGTCACTGCTATCATCAATGACCAGCCGATCCCGCCATTCTCCGAGCATAATGTTGGCAGCATGACTAATACGCGCCCAGTCTTCATCGTCCAGCAAACCACTTTTAAGACGCTGAAGCTCAATACTGCCCAGGGCAGAAACCATGCGCATCAGTAACTGTTCGGTCGGCTGCTCAAGGCTATACACCTGCACCACGCTGTTCTCACGCCCCTGAAGTACGCCAGTAACCATCGACATAGCCAATGCTGTTTTACCCATCGATGGCCGGCCAGCCAGCAAGATCAAATCGCCATCCTGAAAACCGCAGGTACTGGCATCCAGATCAATAAATCCTGTGGGGGTGCCTGTGATACCGTCACCCGACTTAGTTCGAAGCTCAAGCTGAGTAAGCATACTTTCCATACCATTTATTAGCGATACTGCTTTTTCAGGTTCGGATTGCTCGGCAATGGCGATGATCCGCTTTTCGGCTTTTTCCATGATTGCAGCAATATCCGCACGCGGTGCGGTTATTTCATTGGTGATGTCGTGACCTAAACTTGCAAGCTGACGTGCCCGGCTGAATCGCGCCACAATTTCACTGTAAGCGACAATATTGGCAGCACTGGGCGTGTTCTTACTGAGCTCGGCGGCATAGGCAAAACCGCCAACAAGTTCCAGTTGCCCCTGATGCTCAAAAGCATTCGTTAGCGTCAGTAAATCAATGGGTTTTCCAGCGTCGATAAGACGCTGCATCTCACGAAAGTAGATTTGATGAGCTTTGCCAAAAAAATCTTCCATCTTGAGAATAAGGGCAATATCATCCCAGCGATCGTTGTCCAGCATCAGTCCTCCCAGCACAGCCTGTTCTGCATCAACAGAAACCAGCCCACACAGAAGATCGATTTTTGATTCAACCATGATTAGCCTCCGGAATAGAAGACATCAACTGGTCAAAACTCTCTTTCCATTCAGGAAAAAGCTCACTGGCGAGGTTATGCATGGTTACGAAAGCAGAGTCACTGACGCGCCCGGTTATTTTTTCAAGTCGATGAGCGGGCTGCCCAATAGCATGGCCTTCTGCATAAATTTCAAGGTCATAGATTAAGGTGTTTAACAGGGAAACCTGTATTTTCTCACTGTGGGCACTGTAACGCCCATTATTGATAATTCCCTCAAGCTGTTGGTAAGTTTCGCGTGCCAATCGGGTGTATTTCATGCAGTTGATAAGAATACGAATTTCAGGCAGTTTTACGCCCAGAGCACCGAAAGGAAGAAGGTTCTCCATCATGTTGATGGTGCCGCGAATGAACTCCCTGACATCTGGCAAGATCGGCTTTACCACCCCCACAGCCGTATTGGTAGCAGCAAGAATGATAAGCTCCAACATAATGGATCGAGCGCCTTGGGCGTCGATGATAATTGCATCATATTGTTGGAAAAGAGAATGTTGCAGTACATTACGTAAACGTAGCCGACCATCTGGCGCATGGAGCATTGCCGTCGGTAATTGTGCATTCGGATCATTCGAGACGATCACATCCAGATTAGTGATCACACTATTAGAAATGATGTGAGAAGGATCACTGAGATCGGCTGTTTGCATCAGCAACTCAAACAGACCACAGGGTGCTTCATAGATTAATGCAAAAATGTTACTTGCCGTAGGCTGAGCATAATCTCCATCAATAAGGAGGGTTTTGAGACCGGCGTCAGCAAGAAAACCGGCAAGATTGGCAGCTTGGGTAGATTTACCCTCACCACCTTTGGTAGAAATAACTGGAATTATATACATTTAAACACCTGAATTAGTTATTCAGGTGAGCAATTACAATTTAATTACCTAATTTTATATGCTTCAACACAGGGATTGAAAATCCCCGTGTCCTTGGTTCGATTCCGAGTCCGGGCACCACTATTTATAAGGCCTCGCTGCAAAGCGGGGCTTTTTCGTATCTGGATTCTGCTCTATTTCCGCTCCTACTCCCTACCCATTACTGACACGATTTCAATAGATTTCCCCCTGTAAGCATCCCACACAAACGAACTATTCAATTTTAGAGATCTTGCGACATATTGATGATTTGTGCGGCGGAGAAACCTCTCTTCATAAGCAATGTCCTTATATCGTGGATGAGCTATTACCAGAATAGCCGTGTATTCGTTTTTTGAAGAGCAGCTCGGGGGTTAACCAACCCATCCAAAATAATAAAAACAAAAAAAGAGGTACTGCTTTCGCGCCAGGTGGCAGATTAATTTACTGTGGGGCAGGCACTTCTGGTCGCTTGGTGATGTTGGATGCGAGCGAATGCCCGCCAACTTATGGTACGCTGCGAGAAATGGTCGTAGGGCTGATCGCTGGCGGTAATACTGCTATTTTACAGGCAGTTGAAAATGCAAAAGATAGCCGCACACCTTATGTATTGGGGGCTATGGCCTATGCACGCCATGTTGGCGCTAGCGTAGTGGCAATTTCCTGTAATCAAAATAGTGAAATGAGTAAAGCGGCAGATATCGCCATTGAACCGCTGGTCGGCTCGGAAGTTGTCACCGGATCATCACGGATGAAGGCAGGGACCGCGCAGAAATTAATTCTGAATATGCTGACAGCCGGCGCCATGATCCGTAGCGGCAAGGTTTATAGCAATCTGATGGTGGATGTTGAGGCGACAAACGCCAAACTGGTGCAACGTCAGGTCGATATTGTTGTTCAGGCGACGGAGTGTTCCTCCGAAAAGGCGGAACAGGCACTCAATGAGTGCAACCGACACTGTAAAACAGCCATTATGATGATCCTAAGGGGTATGTCTGCTGAGGAAACTAGCGCTATCCTTAACAAAAATAAGGGATTTATCCGTAAAGCGCTACAGGAGATTAAAGTATAACCATGGCGAAAATAACCGGCACTACGATAGACCAAATTTTACTCTTCACCGGCGGGAGTAAAAATATCATTGTCTGCGGAAACTGCATGACAAGGCTCCGCCTCACCTTAAAAGACCGTCAACTGATACAACATGACGACCTGAAAAAAATCCCTGGGGTGATGGGGGTGGTGAACAGCGATGATCAACTGCAAATCATTCTCGGGCCGGGCAAAGCCCAGACCGCCAGCGAGATGATGAACAAGCTCCTGGGTTCTGAACCGCAGCAGGGACATGAAAGTGCTCAGGATGTTGATTTGCAGGTGCTGGCCAGCCAGACAAAACAGCAAATGAAAGCGAAACAAAAAAGCGCTGTTCATAGTTTTCTGACCAAATTCGCCACCATTTTTACCCCGCTCATTCCAGGGTTCATTGCCGCAGGATTACTATTGGGGATAGCAACATTGCTCCAGCAGACACTGGCAGTGGACGGCGTTATTCAGTCTCCGTGGCTGGCGGCACTGATTGCATACATGAAAGTATTTAGCATCGGCTTGTTCACTTTCCTTAGCATTCTGATTGGCTTTAATACACAGCAAGCCTTTGGTGGGACGGGGGTTAACGGCGCAATTATCGCTTCGCTATTTATTTTACGTTATGTGCCGGAAGGTACCGTCGGCTACTACGGTGGCATGGAAAACTTCTTTGGTCTGGCAATTGACCCGCGCGGCAATATCATTGGGGTTCTGTTGGCCTGTATCTTGGGCGCATGGATTGAGCGACAGGTGCGCCGTTTTATCCCTGATAATCTGGATATGATCCTGACATCGGCGATAACTTTACTCGCTACAGGAGCAATCACTTTCGTTGTTATCATGCCAGTGGGTGGCGAACTGTTTAAGGGGATGTCATGGCTGTTTATGCATTTGAATGGTAACCCGTTTGGTACTGCCATTCTGGCAGGGTTATTCCTGATTGCAGTGGTGTTTGGTATCCACCAAGGGTTTGTTCCGGTCTATTTCGCCTTAATGGATGCACAAGGATTTAACTCATTATTCCCTATTCTGGCCATGGCGGGTGCCGGTCAGGTGGGTGCGGCACTGGCACTTTATGCTCGTTCGCCAAAAGGTTCAGTCCTGCGAACACAGATTAAAGGGGCTATTTTCCCTGGGCTACTGGGGATCGGTGAGCCGCTTATTTATGGCGTAACGTTACCACGCCTGAAGCCTTTTATTACCGCATGTTTAGGCGGTGCTGTCGGTGGCTTCTTTATTGGCCTTGTTGCCTGGTTGGGGTTACCGGTGGGCCTGAATACCGTGTTTGGCCCATCTGGCTTGGTATCTATTCCTCTGATGACATCAGCCCAAGGTATTTTCGCCGGGATGCTGGTGTATGTGGCTGGTCTGGTTATTTCGTATATTTCCGGGTTTATCCTGACGTGGCTTTTCGGGCATAAGGATGTCGATTTAAGTTGATCTCGTGCTAAACGGTTTGGCCCTGCCCGGCAGGGCCAGCTGAAATCTTTCCGTTATTTCTATTATTCTCATCCCCATATCAACCGAACTCACCTGTTCCTATCGACACCAAGTCTAGATGACCGACTCATCCAGCCAGAATGTTAGCAAGCCGCGACTGATGAGCGCCTTGTTGTAGGCTGTCCAATGGGTGATTTCGAACCTTTGTTTTGCCACGAGATACTGCAATATCATCAGAAATGTGGTGATCCAAATCTGATTAGGGCTAAAAGTTCGATTTATTCAACAAAGATCTTATCTTTATAACTCAGTGAGTTGACTGATAATTAAGTGCCTTCGCTAATTTAGAATCCGCTTTCGCCAGTTTATCTAAACGCTTTTCATCAATGCTGTTCATCTGGCCTAAAGCTCTTGCCGTTTGACCTGAATGCCCTATCAGTTGCTGCTTGGGTACATTCACCATCAGGGTTGCTGCGTCTTCCAGAGCCTTGATATAGTCATCTTGCTTATGCAAATTATAACGTTTTAAATCCATCTTACTGCGTAATAGCTGTCCCCAATAAAACTCGAGGAAAGGTATTTCCTTATAGGGCTTACCCGTTTCAGGGTTAAGATTTTTATCAGACTTATCGTAAGATATACCGCGTAGATAATAGAGTATTGAGCGATATGGATCGTCCTGAAAAGCACTCGTGCCCAGAGTTGCAGGCAATTGAGAGAAAGTAATTGGTTTCCCCTCGGCATCAATAGGGAGAAAATGTTTAAGTTCAGTCATCTGTTGTTCGAACTGAGCTTGAGTAAATAACGTTCCGTCGTTGTCACGGCTTATATTCTGCCCGACCAGTACGCTTAAGGTCACATCACCGCCGCCACCGGATGCATCCCAGAAGCTGTTAAATGCATGATGACCATCAGTCAGGTAAAGTTTCCCCATTGGTCCGATATCAACCGTGTTCATATCAGCTTTATTGGTTCCTATAGCCTGTTTACAGGTATATGAAGTGGGATCTTTCGGTGTTGATGACAGGCTATATTTAGCCAGTTTCCCTGCCCCTTGAACTTTACACAAATCATTGAATAAGTGCTTTGAATCGCTAGCATAATCAGCCAAATCACCTGCAATCTGGAGCTTACCTACGGTTATTTGGGTCGGATGCAACTCACTGAGCTTAATTTGAATAACATCGCCGGGTTTAGTGAGTAAGTCGTTATGGGGCAGAGATTGTGCCGCGCACAAATTAGCAGAATAGAGTATTAGTCCACAAAATAATAAAATAGAGGTCGAAAACAACTCGCTAGCCCATCTTACCTGGGTAGCTCCAGCCTGATATAAGTAATTTTTGCTCAAAGACACATTGAACTCCTCCAGTGGACATTAACATTTCCTACCAATTTCATTGGCATATTGATTAAGCGTAGAATATCTCCCCCCTCGCAGCAGCACGTACTGCGAACATTATCTGGCGTTTATAGCAGTTGATACCCTATTTGCAATACCAGCGTAGGTTCCAGAGGATAATAATGCCCCGAAAATATCGACCATGAAACTAGCGTATCGATTAACCTGCCAGATAAAGAGATGCTTCAGCTTATCAGATGTTACATTGAAAGCCATGTGCAATAAAACCACCATTTACCCTAGTTTGTGATGCAGAAGTATTAGGATCATAAAAGTCTCCATTTTGAGCCAAAGCAGCAGATCTGCATGCAGCAACAATGGTTAATATAGTGATGAGTTTTTAATTATTCACTCTCTGATTACAATAAGGGACGTGTAAACACGACGCTTTGCCCTATTGATTGATATGATTACTCCATCTGTCAATCAATGCAGGGGAACTTAAATAAACGCTGGCATAACTTAAAATTTTATAATTAACTATTGCCAGCTAAATAAATTTAACTATTCCGTATAAAGTAGCAATATAAACACATTGGGATCCCTGTGATTTTTTTGTAGGAAAATTCATTTTTTAGCAAATAATAGAAACAGGAGACAATGAGATCGGTGAGTGGCGACTCGTTATTTTTCCACTCCTATAACTGTGTTGACATTTTAGTATTTCTTACTATTCAAATCCGCCACACCGCTGATGTTAATCATAACTATCACGTATAAAACTGTAGGCTACTTTAGTTTTAAATAAAGTTTAATCAAACTGTCTGTTTGATACTTGGCATAAATATTCCTTCTGTGTATGGAAACAGTTTTATTACTAATAGATAGTTTTTTTGCTATTTCTGAATTTGACATACCAGATAATATTAAACCACAGACTTCTTGCTCTCTACTTGTTAAAATACTCTTCTTTTCCTTTTTCAACCCATTACTTCCCTCCATGAAAAAATCATAATTAAATATAAAATCATGAACAATTTTTTCAATATGACTCAGAGATGCTGATTTACTAAGTAAAAATGACGAGACCCCAAGCATTAAATCAGTATAATTATGTGAGTACTCTTCTTCCTTAGTAAAGAGAAATGTTCTATTCTTCCTTAAATTAATAAGATGATACAATCTAAATTGTTCAAATTTTGAAACGTTATCTATATCTATAATAGCAATTACGCCATCTGATTCTTGTAAGTTTTTCTCTAATTCATTCAAATCATAACAAATAGAGACCTTTATAGTTTCCTCTCGCGCATTTGAGATTAAAAAACTTTCAACTAACTGCTTTAGATAAAATCTAAACAAGTCATGATGGCTAAATAAAATAATTTCTTCCAATTCTGAGCCTATCCTATCTCATAACAAAAAAATATACAATCCATAGTGGATCGCTTATTAACAATATAGTTTTAAGACTGTTTTTTATATTAGCAATGCAATAATAATCTACGTACTTTTAACTTTCATGAAGTTGACTCATTGGGTATCTTTTGTTGTTAATGATAAGTTAAATAGTATTGACTGAATATTATCTTTTTTTCATTGAGATGCAAAAAAGACATTATCATTATTTTTTCAATAAAATCATATAGGTGTAACAAACCCTCTAAAGATGTAAGTGAGGGTTTTTTATATAAAGACCCTCATTGATAAATTTATCTATGCTGCAGTTAGATGCTTTTCTCCTGATCTTTGAGCAACTGAGAATAGGCAGCTCGAAGGTCATCCATCAAGGTTGCAGCTACCGGTGTCAGCTTTTGTGTTCTTGAATAGATTAAACTGTAGACCCCTTCAGGAAGCTGCTCTTTGATTGGAATAGTACATATAAGGTCTTTAATTTGAGGCACTAAAAACATTGACTTAGGGCCAATAAATAAATAATCCTCATTTAATATGAGTTGTTCAGCGATAGTCGTTGAGTCGCCAAATATAATAGAACTTTTTTTGTTATTTTTATTGGGGGAAATTATTCCCTCTAGTTTACTATAGTACCCTGTGCTTGCTGTAGGTAGATACCATTTAGCATTCTGTAACTCACTCAATGAAGTACAATTAGAAAGTGGGTGTCCTTTTCGTGCAATCACAGAAAATTCAGTCGTTGATAAATGTTCCCCAACAAAATCGTTCAATGCAATATCAGGAGATATAACACCAATGTAGAAATCAAGTCTATTAAGGCGTAAAGAATCAATAACCTCTGAAAACTGCCCTTCAAAAACAGTAATACGTGTAGTATTGTAACGCTCTTGAAATTTTTTTATGACGCCAGAAACAATACTAAAAGCAGGTAAGTGAGAACAACCAAAAGTTACTGTTCCATGTGATGAATGCTCAATTTGTCGTAATTCATCAATAGCTCGCTCTAATTCATTGAGTACTGAATTCATTCTGGGCTCAAATACTCTTCCTAACTCGGTTAATACAACACCGTTAGTTCCTCTTGCAAGCAAAGATACACCGAGTATTCTTTCAAGCTCTTGAATACTTCGAGTCATAGTCGATTGTGTTTGGAAGAGAGCTTGAGAAGCTGCACTAATACTACCATATTGTATAACCGCCCTTAGATTTCTGAGCTGGTTTATTTTAGGTAATCTTTTCATTCTATCCCTTAGTGTTACAAAAGGTTTCTATATTGAAAATATATATATTTTTTATCATCACAAACATTGGCATGTTTCGATTTTTTTTAGCAAATTATTTGTGATTAAATTATGTCACAGAAATGTGATTATCTGAATGGTGAACTTGTCATACTTAACCCATGAACATGCAACATGTCTTTTACACTATAACTCCAATGTAACCTCTCTGAGAAGTTTTTAAATAAAATATTATCCTATTGATATCTTTGTACGGTGTAGGCATTGCTGTAGACCCGCCTCCTGATTTAAATACAGCACTCCCCAATACTTTATCTCGCATGAGTCATATCGTTGGTGAAACATAACCAGAATAAACATGTCAGCTCTGACGCGCAAACCAAAATAATCATTCAATCTTAATCACATGAATTAAGCTAATGCAATTTAAGAAATGTTATCTCTATGGCTTTAAAGTGCTCTATAGAACGATATCCAACAGTTTGACTTTATTGACTAAACACCTAAGACACTCAACAGATTCACTAAAAATTCAATCGTAGATAATGTTCAGGGGGTATAAAATAGCCAACATAGGAATACTCCTACACAAGAAAGGACCCATCTTATTTTATTATTCCAATTGATATTGTTTAATGTGCAGCCTATGAGATAGCACGTTAGCACCATTAGATAACAGCGGATAGGTCAAATAACCTTAGCTATCGTGGTGAAAAGACACTAAATGGTTTCGAGCTGATTAAGTTTAATGGCTTTGGCTCTAACAGTGAGCTTTCAAAATGGCATGATCGTGGAGGGTGTTTATGATTACTCGCTGGTGCATAGTGTGGATGCTAATGCCGCTAAGTTGACAATATATTCGTAAATTAAAATAGGCTAGAGTGATTTTAACAGGGATTCATTATGAATAATATCATGACTGATATACTAATCGGCATCTCTATATTTATCGCATCTATAGTATCCTCATTTTTTTTGTATTTTTAATAAGATAATTTACGTTTAAAATGACAAGTAGACATTGTTAAGCATTGATGCTCAACAATGTCTATTTTCAGTAGCAGGTATTGTTCTTGGCTCACTCTCCGACAAAACTCAAATGGATAAGTGTTAAAATACGTCAACACCAGCATATCCCCCCATTAGATACGAAAATAGGTTTCACCCTCGTAGATATGAAATGATAATGTTAATCATTTAGTTAAATAATACTAAAGAAATTTTCTATGTCATTTTACAAAAAAACGAATCAAGAAAATTCCTACAACGATATGTATCATATCCTATATTTAACAAAATAAATTATAGCTATAATCACGGCATGATATAAAAACTCAATCATTAGTATGCTACAGGATATTAAATACACTGTGGCGTAGCCTACGCTCCATATTTACGAAAGTAAAAATGGTTATCGAGAACGGTTTAATTACATTAAAAATACTAATAGTATAACTATTTGTTAATAAACAGATTTTCACTTAAAAACAATGAGAGATATAATAAAATTATGCCTGCCTTTAAAAAAACTCTAATCGCTATTGCCTTTACATCCATAGCAACGCCTGCGTTCTCCCAAATTATAGTAAATGGTACAACTGTAAATGCCCCTGATGGGACAGTAGTAGATACTGGTTTGATTAACGATTTTTCTGGGCATGCAGCAACGGTATCAAATGGTGGTGTATTAATTGCTGACGGTGATATCACATTAACGACTGGGGGTAATGCCGCTGATACTTTATATGCTTCTGGGGCAGGCTCACGTGTCGATTTTTTACACGGAAGTATATTAACCACTACAGGGACTGGCTCACACGGCGTGTATGCGCAAACGGGTGCCAGTGTTAACTTGGATGACGCAAATATCTCAGTTTCAGGAGCAAATGCCTCTGGCCTGTCACTGGTCTCTAATAGCCAAATTTCATTGAATAACAGTACCATTTCAGCAACAGGTGCCGGTGGCAAGGGTATAGCTGCTAATAATAGTTCAGTAATTATCAATAACTCTAGATTGACAACAACAGGTGCTTATCTCGGCTCAAGTGCCAGTGCTTTACAAATAGCAAATGGTTCACGAGGGAGCATGACCGGCTCATACGCCAGTACCGGTGGAGCCTCTGCCGCTGCGGTCTTCGTTGAAACAACAAATAGTGCAAATACTCAATTTGATATCATCGACAGTACCCTGGAAACATTCGGGGCGGGTACTGCGCTAGTCTCTTCTGAACTGAATGGTAATGGATCATCTTTAGCAACTGTCAGTGGAAATACGCAAATTATCACTCATCAGGCAACCGCAGTAAGTGCGAGAGGGCCAGGTGGTAAAATTGTTATTAACCCAGGAGCATCGGTTAAAACCCTCGGCGCTAATAATACTGCTATCCAGGCAGTTTTAGGCGGTCAGGCTGATATTACGGGTAGCACTATCAGTACAGCCAGTAATGGTGCTGTAGCCATGATGGCCAGTTCCGCGAGTTCTATTATTAGTCAGGGCAATAACATCAGTACGGTGGGTAATAATGCGTATGCTGTTCAGGCTAATGACAGTGGGACCACTATTAATGTGACTAATACCAATATAGTTACTAGTGGTAATAACGCGGATGCAGTGAATAGTAACACCCAAGCAATTGTGACTATGAATCAACAGAATGCCAATATACATAGTCAAAACGGCAAAACATTTAATGCTCTGGGTGGCACCATCAATGCAGTCCTTGATAACAGTAGCGTTATTAACAATGGCATATTAATAAATGCAGATACCGATGCTAGCCTGGCGAACTTTGGTATCGTTAATGTTAATGCAAACGATATGGTTTTAAATGGTGATATCCAGTCAGGTTTAGGTAGCCAAGCTAATCTCAGCATTAACAATACACAATGGAATGGTCTTGCACGTAATGGCGGCCAGGTGAATATTGATAGTCGCGCCATGTGGAATATGATGGCAAGTTCTGACGTCGCTGAGCTGACTAACGCCGGGACAATTAATTTCTCCAATCCTATTGCAGGCGACGTATTAACTGTCCATGGTGACTATATTGGTAATAACGGTAACTTATTGTTTAATACTGAATTAAATGACGACAACTCCATAACGGATAAAATGATCGTCGAAGGTAACACTTCAGGGAACACCTTCGTCAGCGTGACTAACGCGGGTGGCACTGGCGCGACAACGTTAAACGGTATTGAATTGATTCAGGTTAATGGCTTATCTGACGGTGAGTTTATTCAAAAGGATCGTATCGTTGCCGGTGCTTATGATTATTCATTGATGCGCGGTTCTGATGCTAATGCCAATAACTGGTATCTGACTAATGCTGTTATTCCTACGCCACCTTCAGACCCAACAGTTCCAACAGACCCTACAGTTCCATCTGCTATGACTGAGCGTCCAGAAGCTGGCGGCTATACTGCCAACTTAGCCTCGGCTAATAATATGTTTGTCACTCGTTTGCATGATCGTTTGGGCGAAACTCAGTATATCGACGCACTGACTGGCGAACAGAAAGTAACCAGTATGTGGTTGCGTAACGAGGGTGGGCATAACCGTTTCCGTGATTCTCAAGATCAACTGAGCACACAGGCTAACCGTTATGTGCTGCAATTAGGCGGAGATATTGCTCAGTGGAGCAATAACGACATGGACCGTTTCCATCTGGGCGTTATGGCTGGGTATGGTAACAGCAAAAGCACCACCATCTCGCAAGTATCCGGTTACAACGCTAAAGGGTCAACTGACGGTTACAGCACCGGTATCTACGGGACCTGGTATGCCAACGAGGCCGATAAGTCCGGCTTATATGTCGACAGTTGGGCGCAATACAGCTGGTTCAACAACACCGTTGACGGTCAAGATTTGAATACTGAAGAATATAAGTCTAAGGGGATAACTGCCTCGGTTGAGAGTGGTTATACCTTCAAAATCGGTGAAAATGCCGCTAAAAATGCCACCTACTTTATCCAGCCTAAAGCGCAGGTGACCTGGATGGGTGTGAAAGCTGACGACCATAAAGAAGCTAACGGCACGAATGTCTCTGGTGAAGGTGATGGCAATATCCAGACCCGTCTGGGTGTGAAAGCCTTTATGAATGGCTATAGCAGCCAGGATAAAGGTAAAGACCGAGTATTTCAGCCATTTGTAGAAGCAAACTGGATCCATAATACCAAAGACTTTGGTGTCACTATGGATAACGTGACAGTGAAGCAAGATGGAGCCGCCAATATCGGTGAATTAAAAGTGGGTGTTGAAGGCCAAATCAATAAAAAAGTTAACCTGTGGGGTAATGTTGCCCAGCAAATCGGCAACAAAGGTTACAGTGATACCGCTGTAATGCTAGGTGTGAAATATAATTTCTAACCTAGATTTCTATATTAGATATAAGTAAATAAAAATTAGATGATTATGACCTGCTACAAATAGCTGAAATCTTAAGTTCTAATAAACTTAGCTATCACTTTTTCTGGCAGGCTAATTGACCTTCCCTTTATGTAGCCGCTGTTTCCAGCGAAGCATTATTGGGGGAAGGCATAGCGCTTTTTTGGCCTTTAGCAATGATGTTCACTACGGCTATATTTATCTTTCCGCGAGTATCATCAGTAAATAATCATAATGTATTTCATGAAAAATCAAATAGATATAAGAAATAAATACTCATGCAGTATACATCACTATTTCGCAGTGGTTTTTCTTATTTTCATTCATTAGTTAAAAATAAAAGGAATTATTATATGAACTATTTTATCCTCAGCCAGTGCGGACTTATGTCTTTCTCTTTCAAAATACTATTGAATGATGTGCTATACCAACAGTCAGAAGACTCAGTAATAAGGGTTTACCGTTCTATTCCCTCACTGATAAAAAATATGGATGGGAAACTCAAGCTGATACTACTTGACATTACTGGATTCAAACATAGTGAAGTTCATGATCTATTAATTAAAATAAAGTCAGCCCACAATGTAGGGATTATTTTATTTTGTGACAACTACTCTGATCTGTCTAACCTCCCTAATATATATCATGCAGTCATATACAGAAAAAGTAATATTCCTTACATCAAAAAAACAATAGGGACAATATGTCACAACCGCTATGACGGTCATTTCATACCGCTTGATGAAGATAATCTGGTTAAAAATAAATTAACTAAACGAGAAAATGAAACATTACAATGTATTATATCAGGTTTAAATTCTGTTCAGATTTCAAAGAAGTTATCACTCAGTTATAAAACTGTCAGTGGCTATCGTCGTAGTATCTGTAGAAAATATGGCATTAACAACTTAAATGTTTATTATTTAAAATATAGAGAAGAAGGTCAGTAGCCGCACGCCTCATTAACGTAATAGGACATACACTACTGCAAAAGTAGTCGCTAATCGTGCGGGCTAGAGTATTAATGGAAAACTTTCCCATTTTTTCAAAGCTACCCTATAAACTGGTGTACCAATCTAGTTGCAAGATCGGCGTTTTCTGCATCAAAGTTGGCATTATCCCCATCACAAAACCCATGATGGCTGCTGAATATGCGGCTATCAACATTAGGATATTTTTTTAGTTCACTTTGCAGGATTGTCGTATCGAAAGAAGCTTCATGTCGGGCAAGGATGACAAGGGCTGGACAAGGTGGCGCAATATCGCTGTGCTCGCGGATACGTGAACCGTAGTGGCAGACAACCCTTGCGCATAACCCGCTTCTGGCCGCAAGCCAGGCAAGCGTGGCTCCAACACTAAACCCTACAAGGATAAGATTGTCATACTGTGGCCGCAGTGTCTGGAGCAGAGTAACGATATGGGAGGTGTCAAAACCTACATTTTCAATAAAATAGCGATATGCCTCATTCTGCTGTGCATAGCTAAATGGCTCATCGCGCCCAATAAGATTGAGGCAATAAACGTCCCTCTCCATCGCATGATATTCATGACACACCCGCCTGATATGCGGATTAATACCATAAATCTCATGTAGTACTACGATGGCGGTATTGCTTCCACATTTTAGCTCTAGCATTAGGCGTTATCGATTTCCGTTTTGTGCCCCCAGGCTGACAAATGCCATTCGGCAGTAAATAGTAGGACACTCCGCACTGTCACTCACTCATATAGAGATTTTGTGCTCACTACATTATCGAAAGGTCACACAAAAAATAACTTTCAATATCAATTTATTATATAGCTAAACTATTTTCTACATCGTCTTCCAATCCTTGCGCTGATTGAAGACCAAAATGACTATTACGTCTCACATTGAGTAAAATCACCCCATGATTTGCCACTAATCCTTAAATGAGCAGCATAACTAACCAGAATTACAATTTACACTATAATAAACAATAAGATGCCATATACTGGCTTCGGTGATGTGAAGCCAGCATTACGCTAATTGAAAATAACTACTCTTCTGTCACTGGCATAAACTCGGCCAATTTCTGCTTCTGTTTACCCCGGTCATCCAGATTAGCTGAGCTTAGCCAAAGCTGTATAGCTCGCCGAATCCCTGGCCATTCACTCTCGATAATAGAATACCAACGGGTGTCACGACTATGCCCTTTGGATACTTGTATTTGTCTGAAAGTACCTTCGTATTGAAATCCCAACCGTTCTGCCGCTTGAATCGCTGGCTGGTGCAAACTGTCACACTTCCACGCACATCGCCGGTATTGCAAAGTATCCAGCGCATAGGATAGCAAAAGAAATATTGCCTCAGTGCTGCATAAAGTACGTTTCATCAACGGTGACCAGTTAATCCAACCGATTTCTACCGCCCCATTCTCGGGGTCAATGCGTTGTAACGCGATAAAACCTACTGCTTTTCCGGTGGAGTAATTGATGACTGAATAAAAAAGAGGGTCCTTACTTGCACTAAGAGAGGCAATATAATGGTCACATTGCCTAATTGTGATGGGGCGATTAATGTGAAAGTAAGTCCAGTCACGCTCGTCATCAATGCTGTGCCAGGCTTCAAATAGATCCTTGCTATGCTTGATATCAATAGGTTCAAGGAGGCAATAGTCTCCTTTGAGGATAATCCGTTGGGGAGTTGTTCGAGGCAACCAGTCGGGTAATGATTTGCCCAGTGCTTGCCCATAGATATTTAATTCTGTCATTATAAATCATACCTGTGTTATGGAATTTATAAGGTTTCGGCAAGTTTTTCAAAAAACTCAGTGAATCCACCCTAAAATAATTTCACTTTGATCTTTAACTTTTCCAATCGTGCTGATTTCTCCAAGAAGAAAGTGATATTGGCCGTGCCCATAAATTCAAATTATTCAGAAAATACATCCTATTTTTGAATAATTAAGTCTTATAAATAATGACACTTCTTGATAATTTGTTATGTGATATCTATTGAGTAATTCAATTTTAAATTTAATAAACCACATTAGATCATGATAAACATGAGTATTTCACCTTTTATTTATTGTACTAATTATAACCAAACAATTTAATCAAGTGAGCTAATAGGTCTAATCTTGATAGCCTAATGTATAAATATACTTTTATCACTTCATTAAAAACGCATTATTTACTCTATAACCAAAAAAACAACTCAAGATAAAATCTCAACCGCCGATAATAATAAAGATGAAATATAAAACAATTTACTCAACTGTTTTATAGACACCGAAATTAGTTATTAACTGCCTTTCCAAGGTATCTTTCCCGTGTCCGACATTTGAGGTTTAATAACATGAGATTCATACGAAATATTAAAATAAGAACGGCACTTATACTCATTCTCATCGTGTTTTCACTGTTGTGGGCCGGGGCATCAGGCTTTGCTTTATACTCTCTTAAGCAATTAAACCAAGAGCTAGGTGTAACCCATACTCAGCAGCAAAATGGCGATATTATTAATAGTGCCAATGCACAATACTACCGCGCGACAACAGCGATGGAACGTGCTATGGGAGCAATGGCGAAAAATGACACTGGGGTTTTCGATCTTGAAATGAAGGCAACCCTTACCGAATTAGACGGCCTTAAAAATGGGCTCAGTCAATTTAAAACTATTGATCATGGGAAAATTGACTCAACCACAATAGATGATATTTATAACAGTTCTTTTAATCTCTATAACAGTGCAGTTTTGCCGATGTTTGAATCAGCAAGAGAAAAAAATATAAACAATTTTGAAGTAATAAAAACAGGTAAATATCTTCCGTTAAGACGGAACTTCAGTGCAGCGATAGACAAATACAACGCAAAAATTATATCCCTAAATGAAGAAGCAAATCAGCGGATTTCCCAATGGCTAGTGTGGTGTCAATATATCCTCGTCAGTGCGTTATTAATCAGTGTGCTTATCATGGTGACAACCGACCGCTATCTGGTTAACTTTCTCGTTAAGCCTTTGAACAGAGTAAAAGCTCATCTTGAATCTCTGGCACAAGGCGTACTTGACCACAACATCGTAGATCAGGGTAGAAACTGTATTGGCCAGTTAATTCCTTATATTAACAAGATGCAGGATAACTGGGCCAAAACAGTGTTTGAAATCCGCAACAGTGCGGATTCGATTTACAGGGGTTCTAGTGAGATATCAGTCGGAAATACCGATTTGTCTTCCCGAACTGAAGAACAAGCCTCGGCGCTGGAAGAGACCGCCTCCAGCATGGAACAACTCGGTTCAACCGTTCAGCAGAATGCAGATAATGCCGGCCAGGCAAGTACACTGGCGAACCAGGCCACTCGGGAAGCACAACAGGGCGGCGTCATTGTCAGTGGCGTCATTGCCACCATGACGAAAATTACCAGCAGCTCACATAAAATCGTCGATATCATTGGCGTCATCAACAGTATTGCGTTTCAAACCAATATTCTTGCGTTAAATGCCGCTGTCGAGGCAGCGCGAGCAGGGGAACAAGGTCGTGGATTTGCCGTTGTCGCCAGTGAAGTGAGAAATTTGGCGCAACGCAGCGCACAGGCAGCAAAAGAGATTGATGTGCTGATCAATGAATCAGTTAAAAATATTAAATCCGGGTCTGAACAGGTGACGCGAGCAGGTGATGCGATGGACAAAATCGTGAGCTCAGTCAGCAACGTAAATGACATTATGAGCGAAATAGCCGCAGCCTCGACCGAACAGAGTAAAGGGATCAGCCAAATTGGTTCTGCGGTGGTTCAAATGGACAGCGTCACGCAGCAAAATGCCGCCTTAGTGCAGCAATCCGCTGCTGCTGCTGCCTCGTTGGAAGAGCAGGCTCGTCAACTAACAGAAATTGTCTCGGTATTTAAAATCAAAGGAAAGGCACCTGGCGTTTCAACAGGCCCTCTGCTCAGGCCAAAGACACGAGTTAAGAGTGTCGCATTAGTCGCAGAACAGGGCGGTTGGACTAAGTTTTAATGTTACCGCCCTTCGCTGCCTGTCAGCGAAGGGCGCAGCGTACCCTCAATGATTCCCCCCTCATACTCCCACAGCACACTGCCAATACCTCAGCGGTATACCCTCTGTTTTTATGCGCTCTCTTTCTCAGCGATTTCTGGAGAAAATTTATAAATCAATAAGGATTCCACCGGATATAGGACCGCTTTCGCTGCGGGCATACCAAGCAGATATCCCTGGCCAATATCACACCCAATATCCTGTAGACGCACAAGTTGACTGGTGTGTTCGATACCTTCGGCGGTGACTTTTACCCCCAAAGAACTGGCCAATGAGATAATGGCACGTACAATTTTTTCTTTTTTTTCATTGTGTTGGAAAGTATCGATGAAGCTCTTATCAATCTTTAACTTATCAAATGAGAAGTTGCAAAGCTGAGAAAGACTGGAGTAACCGGTACCAAAATCGTCTAACGCAATTTTTATTCCCTCATCCCTGAGTTTTTTAAGCGTAAATCGGGCTACATTGGCATTCTGAAAAAGTGCACTTTCCGTGATTTCTACCTCCAGACGATCTGCGGGCAGCCCCAACTCATTCATGACGCTCATGATGCGCGTGCTCAGTTGCTTATTACACAGCAGTATCGGGGAAATATTAAATGACAGTACCAGATGAGCAGGCCAGCTTAATGTTTCGAGACAGGCTAGCCGAAACAACTGCTCCGTCAGCTCAGAGATTTTACCCATCTCTTCCGCCAGAGGAATGAATAGAGTAGGGGAAATAAATTTGCCTGGGGAGACCTCCCAGCGCGCAAGGGCTTCAAAACCGACTGTTTTTTCGGTTCTCAGGTCCACTAACGGCTGGTAATAGACAGAGAATGCATTACTCGCCAACGCTTTCTTAAAATCACTCTTAAGTTGGGCTCGGGATAAAAGTGTATTCTGCATCAAGGGAGTAAAGACCCGGACTTCCTCACGACCGGCCTTCTTAGCAATGTACAAAGCACAGGCCGATTGCTGAATAGCTTGTCGAAGATCGCCAGAATCTTCAGGATAGCGGGAGATACCAACATTGGCGGCTATATTAAAGGTAAAACCATCAATTTGAATAAGGCTGCAAATAGTCTTCACTATGCGTTCGCCCAGCAATGATAGGTCCGTTTTATCTTTATTTGACTTTAATACCAAAAACTCATCACCGCGTAATTTATAGACATTATCTGGGAACATATAAGAGAGGCGTTGTCCAACCAGCTTAAATATTTCATTTCGGTGGTCGTAGTCGAGCAGATCGTTGACATCTTTAAACTTATTAATCTCTATACTTAGAACTACATGATTTAGTGCATCTTTATTCTTAGCAGAACGTGAAATATAAGAGTCGAGAAATTTTTGGTTAGGTAGATCCGTTAAGATATCATGGCTAGACATCCAGTTGATGCTCTTTTCTGCCTCAATACGTTTCGCTATCTCCTTTGACATTCTGTTTATTCGCAATGAGCTATAGATAAACCCCAGCAATCCGGTGACATTTAGTGCAATAAAAACCGCGTCTAGATTATATTTCTTATATTTTGACAAATAGGGAAACAGCACCTCACTTAAATTAAACATGAACACAAAAAAGTATGCAATTAAAAATACAAACCCACCAAATAAAAATTCAATCTTTATATTATCATGAGATGTTGGCAACATAAGTATCCCTTAAGATAATAATATTATCTTCATAATGTCATATGATGAACCACCCTATCTCGCCTAACACAACGACAATATCAAGCCATCATCCAGTTGATAATGAGTTATCGGCAAAATAAATATAAAGTTTAGATATAATCATTTTTTAGTCGATCAAAAAATTATTTTGACATTTTTGACAAAAAATCCATTTTGTTTATCGGGCAGAAAAAAGGCACTTCGATCATGTGAAGTATACTCTCTGACAGAAATAAGGATGGATTATCAGCAGCTTAATTTTACATCCTAAAATCAGGAGGATTAAGAAATTGCCTCCTCAACAGGTTATTATATTTGTCACACTATACTGCACGTATTTTCACTGAGAACCAGAGGGTGATAAGCTTTAAAGATAATCCATTCTCGGATTTCAATATTAGTGTAAAACACGTACGAATGAAGTAATGGTTTTGTCGTCAGCTTGATTCTAACTCTCTGATTTTAATTCTCGAATTTGCTGAGATATGACTTTAAAACGCGCAATTCTTCAAATCAAACTGCATCATCAGGTGATTCCGGGGACCGAAGCGATGTCATTATCACAGCAACGTAAAACCGGATTAAAGTGCGAAATACGCAGAGATAAGCTATTGGCCCCTCTTGTTAGGGAGGGGCTAACAATTATAACGTGTTGGTGAAGGTTCGGGAGACCACATCCTGCTGCTGCTCGGGCGTCAGGGCGTTAAAACGTACGGCATAACCAGAAACACGGATGGTGAGATTTGGATAGTTTTCTGGATGTTCGATGGCATCCAGCAGCATGTCGCGATTCATGACATTGACATTAAGATGCTGCCCACCTTCCATCGACTCATCATGGTGGAAATAACCATCCAGCAGGCCGACCAGATTATTATTACGCACCGCCGAGTCCTTGCCCAAGGCCGCAGGGACAATCGAGAACGTGTAAGAAATCCCATCTTTGGCATATTTGAACGGCAGCTTACTGACAGAGGTGAGTGATGCCACGGCCCCTTTGCGATCACGGCCATGCATAGGGTTAGCACCTGGTGCGAATGACATACCGTCGCGTCGGCCGTCGGGGGTATTACCCGTTTTCTGTCCATACACCACATTAGAGGTAATAGTCAGAATTGACTGCGTCGGCACTGCATGGCGATAGGTTGGCAGCTTGCTGATTTTCTTCATAAAACGTTCAACTAAATCACAAGCAATACTATCGACACGCTCGTCGTTGTTACCGTACTGAGGATATTCGCCCTCAATGGCAAAATCGACAGCCAGCCCATCGGCATCACGGATTGGTTTAACCTTGGCGTATTTAATGGCTGAAAGCGAATCCGCCGCTACCGAAAGCCCGGCGATACCGCAGGCCATGGTGCGATAAACATCGCGATCATGTAGTGCCATCAGTGACGCTTCGTAGCTGTATTTGTCATGCATATAATGGATGAGATTCAGGGCGCTGATATATTGCACCGCTAACCAATCCATAAACACGTTGAGGCTAGCCATCACCCGCTCATAGTCCAGCACGTCATCGGTCATCGGGGCACATTTCGGGCCGACCTGAATTTTGAGCTTTTCATCCATGCCACCATTGATGCAATACAGCAGCGTTTTAGCCAGATTGGCGCGCGCACCAAAGAATTGCATCTGCTTACCGATCACCATCGGGCTAACACAGCAGGCAATCGCATAATCGTCGCTACTAAAATCTGGCCGCATCAGATCATCATTTTCATATTGCAACGAAGAGGTCTGAATCGAGACATTGGCCGCATAACGCTTAAATGCCTGTGGCAACGCCTCCGACCATAAAATGGTTAAATTAGGCTCCGGCGCTGGCCCCATGGTTTCCAACGTATTGAGATAACGGAAGGTATTCTTGGTCACTAAGGTTCGGCCATCCAAGCCCATTCCGCCCAGCACTTCCGTGGCCCAAATCGGATCACCGGAGAACAGTGAATCAAACTCAGGTGTCCGCAGGAAACGCACCATGCGAATCTTCATGATGAAGTGATCAATAAGCTCCTGCGCCTGCTGCTCGCTCAACACCCCGTTGGCTAAATCGCGCTCGATATAAATATCGAGGAATGTCGCGGTGCGGCCCAGTGACATCGCACCACCATTTTGCGATTTCACCGCGGCCAGATAACCAAAATAGAGCCACTGAATAGCTTCTTGAGCATTTTTGGCCGGTCCTGAAATATCGCAACCGTAGCGAGCGGCCATGGTTTGAATCTGCAACAGCGCGTGGCGATGCTCAGCCAGCTCTTCGCGCAGGCGAATCACACTTTCCAACTCAATACCTTGCTCAAGTTGTGGCTGTAAATCGGCAAACTGTAGCTCACGTTCCCGCACCAGATAGGCAATGCCATACAGTGCAATACGCCGATAGTCGCCAATAATACGCCCTCGCCCATAGCCATCCGGCAGGCCGGTCAAAATGCCGGATTTACGACATTTCAGCATCTCAGGCGAATAAACATCGAACACGCCTTGATTATGGGTTTTACGTAAATCAGTGAAGATATATTTGAAGTTGGCATCCATCTCACGGCCATAGGCGTCAAATGCGCTTTGCACCATGTTGATACCGCCAAAAGGATGTAACGCGCGCTTCAGAGGTTTATCGGTCTGTAGCCCGACGATTTTTTCCAGCTGTTGTTCAATGTAACCCGCTTTATGGGCAGTGATGGTGGTGGCAATATCATCATCAAAGTCTACCGGCGCATGAGTCGCATTCTCCAAACGAATCCCTTCCATAACCTGCTCCCACAATTTTTGGGTCGCAGGGGTGGCGCCGGAGAGAAACGACTCATCACCTTCATAAGGTTGATAGTTCTGCTGGATAAAATCTCTGACATTAATTTCGCTATGCCAATTGTTCCCGCTAAATCCGAGCCATGCATCGGCATATCTTTTATTATTTACATCAACATCAATCTTCATGAACAAACTCCAATAAACAGAATATAGCTGGTGATTTCATGGGCTTTAGGGTCAAAAAACAGCCTCGGGAACCGCTGCGCTCTGTTGTGCGTAGCCAAGGCGGACCGCATCAAGCGCAATCATTTTTTCTTCATTGGTGGGGATAACTGCGGCAACGACCCGTGAGCGGGCGGTAGTGATGACATGAGAGGTTCCATGCTGTAGCCGGTTGTTTTTACCGTGATCGATGTCGATACCAAAAACGGCCAGATGCTCCAGCGTTAACTGACGGATAAGCGATGAGTTTTCGCCAATTCCCCCGGTCAGAATCAGGCCGTCGAACCGGCGCAGCGAACTGATATGTCCGCCAATATGGCGTGCAAGGCGGTGCACAAAAGTATGTATCGCCAGACGCGCCGCTTCATGCCCCTCGTGATAGGCTTTCTCCAGCGTCCGCATATCAGCAGACAGACCGGAGATCCCCAATAAACCGGACTCCTTATTAAGCATATGATCCAGATCTTCCAGACTTTTCCCGGTTTGGCGCGCCAGATATGCCAGTGCGCCAAAGTCCACATCACCACTGCGTGTTCCCATGACCAAACCGTCCAATGGGGTCATGCCCATCGATGTATCAACGCTTTTGCCGTCCTGAACCGCGCAGACAGATGCACCATTCCCCAAGTGAGCGATAATCAGGCCGCAATCGCTCCCATCAAATCCGAAGAAACTCGCGGCAAGCCCTGCCACATAGCGATACGACGTGCCATGAAAACCATAACGTCGTACCCCCTGTTCGCGGAAATAGCGGTAAGGTAGCGCATAGAGATAAGCCTCCGGTTTTAATGTTTGATGAAAACCGGTATCAAATACGGCGACTTGTTTAATGCCGGGAAATAGCTGGCGTGCCGCCTCAACGCCGTGCAAATTGGCGTAGTTATGCAGCGGAGCCAGTGGCGAAACCTTTTTGATTTCCTCCACCACCCAATCATCAATCAGCACTGATTCACTGAATATTTCACCACCATGGGCAATACGGTGGCCAATCAGCGAAATTGATTTATTAAGGCCACGCTTTCCCAGCTCATCGGCAATCGCTGCCAATGCATCAACATAATTCCATTGAGCCAATTGAAATTGAGTGACTCTATCAATCCGCAAAAAAGGTTTTTCAGTGCCAATACCGTCGGCAATCCCGCAGATTACCGCGTCACAATTGTCGGCGGTCAGCACTGAAAATTTAATGGATGATGAACCACAGTTAATAACCAAAACTGTAGGATTTAATGTCATGTGATTACTCCGCCCGTGTTTTTTGGGCAAAACACGGACTTTTAAGCGCCGTACTTATATTAATTTGTAGACGATGTTGAAGATGGTCAACAGACCGACGAGGGTAACAAAATAGTTTTCTGGCCGGCCTCTGAAACGGGCCAGAGAAGGCAGTTTATGAACGGCGTACATAGGCAGCAGACACAGTAGTGAGGCGATAATTGGTGCCCCCATGGCTTCAATCAAATCAAGGATATTCGGGTTGAGATAAGCCACCACCCAGGTTGATCCCATGATGAAAAACATACTGACCAGATTAAGCTTGCCACCGGATATTTTAGTTTTATCGCCTTGGTAGCCGAACTTAATAATCAGACCATTGAGACCTTCCAACGTACCGAGATAATGTCCGAAGAAAGATTTAAAAATAGCGACCAGCGCAATCAGTGAAGCGGCATATTCCAGCGTAATGGAGAAGGTCGATTTGCTACCGGACATGGCAGAAAAATGGTTTGCCAGATAAGACAGCACTGGAATATTTTGTGCCTTAGCTTCTGCCATATTTTGCGGCGACAGCGTAAACAGGCAGCTAAAGGCAAAGAACATCACCACAGCCACCATCAACATGCTGGCCTTACTAATAATCTGAGAGCATTTTTTCTCAGTAAAATCCCGGCCAAACTCCGGTTCATATTCTTCACGCTTTGAGACCACGAAAGAAGAGACAATCGGCGAGAAATTGAAAGAGAACACCATGATGGAAATACCCAACCACACCGTCACCAGTATGCCATCGTGTCCTAGCAGAGAAATCTGGCTCAAATCCACCTGCTCAATAACCGAGGCATTCCAGTAAGGGATCAGTGAGAGTGAGATTAATACCAGACAAGTAATAAACGGAAATACCAGAAAACTCATCACCTTAACCATCAGATCTTTACCGAAGTAAATCACCCCAGCCATCAGCAATAGCAACGCCAGCGCCACCACACCACGGTTTAGCGGAGCCAGTTGGAGTTGATGTTCCCAGAAGGTCATAAAGGTATTGGTGATGGTTACGCCGTAAATCCACAACAACGGACAAATTGCGAAAAAATAGAGGAAGGTAATCACCACACCACCGGTTTTACCGAAGTGTTCTTCCACGGTCTCCGTAATATTGCCTGAACAGTTACTGCCAGATAAACATAAACGCGCCAATGCCCGATGACAGAGAAAGGCAATCGGATAAGCCAACACCAACATAATTAAAATAGGAATTAAACCGCCGAAACCTGCGCGGATTGGAAAGAATAAAACGCCTGCCCCTATTGCTGTGCCAAATAATCCCAAAGTCCAGGTTGTATCTGATTTGCGCCACGTTTTTGTTTCGATTGCGGTAGTGGTTGTAATAGCATTATCGATATCCATTAATAAATTCCTTATTAATATATTTTACGAAATACTGCCTAATCCCGTTATTTGTGATACGCGCGATAAATCAATATTGCCGCCTGATATAATGCTGACGGTCTTTTTGCCGGTGATATAATCTTTTAGTTTGCCGCTTAATAATGCTGCGGATGCTAATGCACCTGCACCTTCGGTAATAATCTTGTTACGCTGAATAAGGTCAATCATACTTTTTCTTATTTCATCTTCACTGACCAGTACAATGTCGGTAACCAATGTTTTGACGATTTCAAAAGGTAACGTACCTGGGCGAGTCACATCACAACCATCGGCAAGCGTACCGGTTTTACGATGATTAGTAATACTGCCGCTATAATAAGATGCCGCCATGCCGTGAACATTCTCTGACTGGACGCCAATAATATTAATGGTTGGATTAATAGATTTAATTGCCAGCGCGATACCGGCAATTAATCCACCGCCACCAATAGGGACAATCACATTATCGACATCATAGAGATCTTCGAGTATTTCCAGCCCGATAGTGCCCTGACCAGCAATCACTTTTTCATCATCGAAAGGGTGAATAAAAATACGGTGTTCCATTTCAATAATTTCACTGGCTTTTGCTATGGTATCGTTGAAATTCTCACCATGTAGCACCACCTGTGCAGAATATTCACTGGTCGCCGCAATTTTTGATTTAGGGGCGCAATTTGGCATCACCACCTTGCTGTTAATCCCCAACATGGCACAGGATAAAGAAACCCCTTGCGCATGATTACCCGCCGAACAAGCCACAACCCCTTGCCTTCTCTCCTCTTCGCTGAGTGAGCTGAGCTTATTGAATGCACCGCGAATTTTGAATGACCCGGTACGTTGCATGTTCTCAAACTTCAGATAAATCTCGCCATGACAGCGCTCACTCAGATAATTCGACCTCGCTAATCCTGTTTTGTAGATATGCCCTCTCAATCGTTTTTGTGCATCAATTACATCATTGATAGTTATTGGTAAGTCACTGTAAATTTTCATCTTTCATAGCCTTGCAGATTAAAATTCCTAAGAATTATGTATTTTGCTTGGCAGGATGCTACGACACAAAAAACTGCATTAATGTGATGATTGCAGCAAAAAGACGTGGAGTTGATCTTCCAACCAGTTGTTTGTTTCGAAAAATGCAACGCGGTCGACACTCTACAATTTGGATTAGTTTTTATAATCTAAAATGGGCTTGCTCAGTTCGATTCGCCCTGCCACAAAAACAAGCCGCATCCTTGCGGCTTGAGCATTACGTCAAATCAAGTAAGGTGTTTAATTGCGCTATCTGTTGTCGCCACTGGCATTGCAGCTCTGGCTTCTGATGCTTGAACTTACGTGCCAGATCCTGTTTCAGCTTACTTTCCAATTCCAACAACTCAGCCAACAACTGCTCTTCTTCACTTTCCACTAACATTATCGACTCAGGTTCGAATGTGGAGGCGGGCACAGAAACTGATGCAGGTTTATCGGCCAAAATGGCATAGACCGGTTCTAGATGGTGCCACTCTTCCAACCGCTGCTTATCGATTAACCAAAAACGATTGCAGCTTTGTTCAATCAATGTACGGTCATGGGAAACCAGCAACACCGCACCACTGAAGGTTTTCAGCGTATTTGCCAGCTCTTCTTTACCTTCCATATCAAGATGGTTAGTCGGTTCATCAAGCAGTAGCAATGAATAGTTAGCCAGTGTCAGGCCGATAAATAACAAGCGTGAACGCTCTCCACCACTCAAGGTGCTAACCAGCTGCTGATGCCGAAGATAGGGGAATCCGGCACCGATCAACGCCATTTTTCGCTGATCTTCGGTCAAGGGTGCAAAGGGGGCTAAAGCCTCGGATAGAGTGTCTTTATCACGCAGTTGTTGCAGACTTTGGTCGTAATAGCCCACACGTACTTTAGGGTGGAACGTCACTCCCACGTCGGCGGTCTCTGGTTGGCTAAAGGCCCGCCATAGGCAGTGCAACAGAGAAGATTTACCGCAGCCATTGCGACCTACCAATGCAACGCGATCACCGCTTTTGACCCGAAATTGTGCCAATTCAAATAGCACCGGTGCCTGAGCCGCTGGTCGAACCCGTAAATCTGAGAGTGCCAGCACTCGGTCTGCCGCCAGAGCTTCGCCATTTAGGCGCAATTGCCACTGATTACCGGCGGTGACCTGAGTTTGCTCATCCTTGAGGCGATCGACCTGTTTCTCCATTTGTTTAGCCTTACGCGCCAGTTTTTCGTTGTCATACACGCTGCCCCAGATGGCCAGTCGCTTGGCGCTTTTCGCTACCCGATCAATTTCCTTCTGTTCGGCTAAACGGCGATGACTGTCCGAGATATCTTTCTCCGCCAATGCCTGCCGTGCCTGAGTGCATGGCAGGCGGATAAATTGCAGATTTTTGTCACGCAAAATCCAGGTACAGTTGGTCACACGATCCAGCAAACTGCGATCATGTGAAACCAGTACAAAACTGCCACCCCAATTCAGGAGAAACTGCTCCAGCCACAGCAGGGTAGGTAAATCCAGATGGTTACTGGGTTCATCCAATAGCAGCAAATCTGGCTGGCGGATCAGTGCTCGTGCCAGCAACAGACGCGTATGCTGACCACCACTTAACGTACCGGCAGTCAGCGTCCAAGTGGGTTCATCAAACCCCAAGCTGACGAGCAAAACCTCTGCTTGCCAACGTTCTGGTTGATGCAGGCTATTAGGGAGATGATTGAGCACCGCATCCAGTAAGGTGCAATCATCTAAAGCGGCGGGGAGATGTTGTTCAACCCGGGCCATCAGGCACTGGTTGGCGGTAGTGATAGTACCGGCCGTGGCGGGAAGATCACCGCTGAGGATTTTCAGCAGAGTGCTTTTTCCACAACCGTTATGACCTATCAAACCAATGCGGTCACCTTTTTTCAGGCCGAAGGAAATCTCAGCCAGCAGTGGGCCGAAAGTGTTGTCGTAACCGACAGATTTTGCAGAAAGTAATGTGGTCATTGCTTACTCAAGTTTTACAGGCATAGAGATGCCTATCGTCAATAAAGCCGACGATAACCGGTAAGCCGGAGGGAAGTTGTCAGAGTGTTAGTTAGCTTCGCTCAAGCAAGTTATCGCAGCACGATACCGGTAACGCTTGAGCAATCACGATCACTAAAGACGAGTGAATAAAGAAACAATTCACGGGTCAACATAGTAATCCTCCTTAATATAATTCTGGTTAATGTATGACCTCATTATATTTAGTTTCTTCACTTTCTGCCAGTGCCGTCAGAAGGCCATAGACCGTGGTGGCTGCGGGTGTTTTTTGGCTAAGTACAGCTACGCGATTATCTCGTCCATCCAGTCAAACCAACTACTGACCCGCGTGCGATTGCCTGATTCAACCATTATCGGCCTTGAGCCCCGGATGGCGCTGGCATCAAACTTATGCGCTTGTCGAGCCAAGCTTAGTTCGCTAACTAAAACATCAATTAACAATAAATATGTCTTGATGTAACATTCGATCATACATGATAATGCTTATTATATTGATACTCGTTATCATTTCCGTGCTAAATATATGGACACACAGTTGAATAAAACACCGAGGTTGAACGACGAACCTGCTGTCGAGTATCCGACAGCAAGTAAGCCCTTGTCTGTCACCAGCGAACAACTGCTGGGAGAGCACGGTGTCGCCTTTATCGTCCATCAAGGCGAACACTATCAACTGCGCCAGACCAAGGCCGGCAAACTAATACTGACCAAATAACATACACAGAACCCACGTCATGGGTATTACAGCAAAACAGCAGCCGTACAGAGGCGAGGGCCGAGTAACGGGCCGCTAATACTGCTGTAGCATCAAAAGACGAAGGGGATAGCAAGCCACCCAGATTCTCGAATCAAGGCAGCCAGCAACCTATATATCTGTTTTATTCGCATAGAAAATATGGAGAATTGCCGACATGCCTCGTTTCATTTCTGACCGTTTCCGCTGGTCCCCACTCAGTTTGGCGATCGCTTGCACACTGCCTTTGGCCGTTCAAGCGGCGGATACCACTACCACGCCGACAAGCAGTAAAAAACACACTACCGATACCATGGTGGTTACGGCAACAGGTAATGAGCGCAGTAGCTTTGAAGCACCGATGATGGTAACCGTGATTGAAGGTACCTCGCCGACCAGCGAGACCGCCACCTCTGCGGCAGATATGCTGCGCAAAATACCGGGGCTGACCGTCACCGGCAGCGGGCGGGTCAACGGCCAGGATGTGACACTACGTGGCTACGGTAAGCAAGGTGTATTGACTCTGGTTGATGGTATTCGCCAAGGTACCGATACCGGCCATCTGAACGCCACTTTCCTTGATCCGGCACTGGTGAAACGTGTTGAAGTGGTGCGTGGCCCATCTGCCCTGCTGTACGGCAGTGGCGCATTAGGTGGTGTTATCTCTTTTGAAACTGTCGATGCCGCTGACTTGCTGTTAGCGGGCCAAAATACCGGTTACCGCGTTTACAGCTCTGCGGCTACCGGTGATCACAGTTTCGGCCTGGGTGCCAGTGCCTATGGCCGCACCGATGATGTTGATGGCATTCTCTCCTTCGGTACCCGTGATATCGGCAATATCCGTCAGAGTAATGGTTTTGATGCACCAAATGACGAAACCATCAGTAATGTGCTGGCAAAAGGAACCTGGCATATTGACCCGATTCAGTCACTGAGTGCTAATCTGCGCTATTACAACAACAACGCAATAGAACCCAAAAATCCACAAACCAGTGCGGCTTCCAGTGGCAATGTCATAACCAATCGTTCAACGATCCAACGTGATGCCCAACTCAGTTACCACCTTAAGCCACTGGATCAGGAGTGGTTGAATGCCACCGCACGGGTTTACTACTCTGAAGTGGAAATCAATGCACGGCCACAAGGTTCAGCCGAAGAGGGACGTAAACAAACCACGGAAGGCGGAAAGCTGGAAAACCGGACGCGTTTGTTTACCGACAGCGTTGCATCACACCTGCTGACTTACGGCACAGAAGCCTATAAACAAGAGCAGACGCCGGGAGGCGCGACGACCAGCTTCCCACAAGCAGATATCCGGTTTGGCTCCGGCTGGCTACAAGATGAAATCACCCTGCGCGACCTGCCAGTGTCCATTTTAGCCGGTACCCGTTATGACAACTATCGCGGCAGCAGCGAAGGCTATGCTGACGTCGATGCCGACAAATGGTCATCACGCGGCGCAGTGAGTGTTACCCCCACTGACTGGTTGATGCTGTTTGGCTCCTATGCCCAAGCTTTCCGCGCACCAACTATGGGCGAGATGTACAACGATTCACGGCATTTCCCCGGCAACTACTGGGTACCCAATCCGAATCTAAAACCGGAAACTAATGAAACCCAAGAGTACGGATTCGGCCTGCGTTTCAATGACTTGCTAATGGCTGAAGATGACCTGCAATTCAAGGCCAGCTACTTCGATACCAATGCGAAAGACTACATCAACATGACTGTCTCGCGCACAACCACCACATCAGTGAATATCGAGCGGGCAAAAATTTGGGGTTGGGATGCCACCATGAGCTACAAAACAGCCCTGTTTAACTGGGATCTGGCCTATAACCGTACCCGGGGTAAAAATCAGAGTACCAATGAATGGCTCGAATCCATTAGCCCGGATACCGTCACCAGCGTAGTGGATATCCCGGTTGCCAGCAGTGGTTTCGCGCTGGGTTGGATTGCCACATTTGCTGACCGCTCCAAACCGTTAAGCACCGGTAAACGTCAGGCCGGTTATGGTCTCAATGATTTCTATGTCAGCTATAAAGGCCAGGAACAACTGAAAGGTGTCACCACGACCGTGGTTCTGGGCAACGCATTCGACAAAGAGTACTACGCGCCGCAAGGCGTGCCACAAGATGGCCGCAACGCGAAGCTATTTGTGAGTTACCAGTGGTAATTCATTAAAAAAAGATAGTCTGAAACTACTCATCCGGTAATCCAATTTATGGATTACCGGATTATCATTTAACGCTGTCACCTGCATATAAAAAATCAATAGAACGAGGATGTCATCAATGAGCAAATCTATATATGAGCAGTACATACAAGCCAAAGCGGATAACCCAGGCAAATACGCGCGTGATTTAGCGACACTAATGGGTATTTCAGAAGCGGAACTGACTCATAGCCGTGTGGGTCATGATGCAAAACGCTTACAAGGTGATGCCCGCACCCTACTGGCCGCATTGGAGACGGTGGGGGAAGCCAAAGCTATCACCCGCAACACCTATGCCGTGCATGAGCAGATGGGCCGTTACCAGAATCAACATCTGAACGGTCATGCGGGTTTAATCCTTAACCCGCGTGAATTGGATTTGCGGTTGTTCCTCAATCAGTGGACCAGTGCATTCACACTGTCAGAAGAGACACGCCACGGCGTGCGCCATAGTATCCAGTTCTTTGACCAGCAGGGTGATGCGTTACATAAAGTCTATGCTACTGAACAGACGGATAGGGTGGCTTGGCAAGCCGTGCTGGCGAAGTTTATCAGTACAGAAAACCCAGCGTTGCCATTAGAAGCACTGAGCACACCTGAAGTGGCCGAGCCAACAGTTGATGATGCCACCGTGGATACCGAATGGCGTGCCATGACCGATGTACACCAATTCTTCCAGTTGCTTAAGCGCAATAATTTGACCCGCCAGCAAGCATTCCGCGCCGTCGGGGATGATCTCGCCTATCGTGTTGATAACCGTTCACTGACACAACTACTGAATATCGCCCAGCAGGATCAGAACGAAATCATGATTTTTGTGGGTAACCGCGGCTGCGTGCAAATTTTCACCGGTTTAATTGAGAAAGTGGCCCCGCATCAAGACTGGATTAACGTTTTCAATAAACGCTTTACGCTGCATCTGATTGAAACTGCTATTGCTGAAAGCTGGATCACCCGTAAACCAACCAAAGATGGGTTTGTCACCAGTTTGGAACTGTTTGCCGCCGATGGTACCCAACTTGCTCAACTTTATGGCCAACGCACCGAAGGGCAATCAGAACAAAATCAATGGCGTGAGCAGATTGCCCGCCTGATCAATAAGGATATCGCTGCATGAGACTAAGGCTGCTGTCACTCCCTTTCATTCTGTCACTGAGCGCCGGTATTCTGCCGCTAAATACATTCGCCGCAGAACGTATTGTCACCATTGGTGGTGATGTAACAGAAATCGCCTATGCACTCGGTGCTGGTGGCGAGATTGTGGCGCGTGACAGCACCAGTCTACAACCGCAGGCAGTGCAAAAGCTGCCTGACGTGGGGTACATGCGAATGCTCAATGCCGAAGGGATTTTGGCGATGAAACCGACCATGCTGTTGGTCAGCGCACTGGCTCAACCCTCATTGGTACTCAAACAGGTTGCCGACAGCGGGGTTAACGTGGTTACCGTACCGGGACAAACCACGCCGGAAAGTGTAACGGCGAAGATTAGTGCGGTCGCCACAGCGCTTCATCAGCCAGAACAAGGCCAAAAACTGATTAAGGACTACCAACAACGTTTAGCTGCGGTGAGCAGTACGCCACTGCCGGTAAAAGTGCTGTTTGTTATGAGTCACGGTGGCCTGACACCGATGGCTGCCGGTCAAAATACTGCCGCAGATGCCATGATCCGTGCCGCCGGTGGTAACAATGCCATGCAAGGCTTTAGCCGCTACCGCCCACTGTCACAAGAGGGGGTTATCGCCAGTGCACCGGACTTATTGCTGATTACCAGTGCCGGTGTGAAAGCACTGGGTGGCAATGAAGGGGTCTGGAAATTACCCGGTATAGCCCTGACACCCGCGGGTCAACATAAGCGCCTATTAGTGGTGGACGACATGGCATTACTTGGCTTTGGCTTGGAAACGCCGCAAGTGCTGACGCTGCTGCGCAAAGGCATGGAACAAGCGCAATGAATTGCCGTATCCATCCACGCCTGATGCTGAGCATCTTACTGATGGTTCTAATCTTATTAGCACTCGGCTCGGCCAATATGGGGGCTTTGACACTCTCGTTCCGTACCTTGTGGCATGCATCATTAGATGATGCCATGTGGCATATCTGGCTGAATATCCGCCTGCCGCGCGTGTTGTTGGCGGTGGTTGTCGGCTGCGCGCTGGCGGTTTCCGGTGCCATCATGCAAGGGTTATTCCGTAACCCGCTGGCTGACCCCGGCCTATTGGGTATCAGTAGTGGTGCCGCTTTGTGCGTCGGGCTAATTATTGTCATGCCATTCAGCCTGCCGCCACTATTAGCACTTTACAGTCATATGGTCGGCGCGTTTATTGGCAGCCTGGCCATCTCAGCCATTATTTTTACCCTCAGCCGCTGGGGCCATGGCAACTTATCCCGCCTGCTACTGGCTGGTATCGCCATTAATGCGCTGTGTGGTGCGGCGGTCGGGGTGCTGACTTATATCAGTGATGACCAGCAATTACGCCAGTTCTCACTCTGGAGTATGGGGAGTTTAGGCCAGGCTCAATGGTCAACACTGATGGTGGCGGCTTCTTTGATCCTACCCGCCTGTGTTCTTGGATTATTACAGGCGCGTCAGTTAAATCTGTTGCAGCTAGGAGATGAAGAGGCACACTACCTCGGTGTTAATGTACGCCAAGCCAAGCTGCGTTTGCTATTACTGAGCGCCATCTTGATCGGTGCCGCGGTGGCTGTCAGTGGAGTTATCGGTTTTATCGGGCTGGTCGTGCCACATCTTATCCGCATGCGTATCGGTGCTGACCACCGCTGGTTGCTGCCCGGTGCCGCACTGGGTGGGGCTTGTCTATTACTGACCGCCGATACTCTGGCCCGTACCTTAGTCGCCCCGGCTGAAATGCCGGTCGGGTTGATAACCAGCCTACTGGGTGGCCCTTATTTTCTATGGCTGATTTTACGTCAGCGGGAGCAACTCAGTGGTTGATATAGCAGGGCTTAATATAGCTGGGGTTAATCAGGCAGTAACACCGACGGCGTTATTGGAGGCTAATCAGCTCGCCTATCATGTGCAGGGCCAGAGGCTAATCAAGAATGTTTCGCTACAAATTGCCAGCGGCGAAATGGTAGCTATTATCGGGCCGAACGGCGCGGGGAAATCAACCCTGCTGCGCTTGTTAACCGGTTACCTCACCCCTTCTGATGGTGAGTGCCAATTGCTTGGCAAAGATCTGAAGAGCTGGCAGCCGCAGGAATTGGCCCGTACCCGTGCAGTCATGCGGCAATACAGCAGTCTGGCTTTTCCATTTAGTGTTAGCGAAGTGATTCAGATGGGCCGTGCCCCTTATGGCGCGGCACAAAATAGGCAAGCTTTAGAAGAGGTGATGGCTCAAACCGACTGTTTGTCACTGGCACAACGTGACTATCGCGCACTGTCTGGTGGTGAGCAACAACGGGTACAATTAGCCCGCGTATTAGCACAATTGTGGCAACCACAACCGACACCACGCTGGTTGTTCCTTGACGAACCGACCTCCGCATTAGATTTGTATCATCAACAGCATACCCTGCGCCTATTGCGCCAGCTCACCCACCAAGAACCCTTGGCGGTGTGCTGCGTGTTACATGATTTGAATCTGGCCGCACTCTATGCCGATCGTATTTTGCTGCTAGCACAGGGCGAACTGGTGGCCTGTGGCACACCAGCGGAAGTGCTCAATGCCGAGACGCTGACTCGCTGGTATCAGGCAGATTTGGGGATTTCACGCCACCCTGAAACCGCACTACCACAGATCTATCTGCGCCAGTAAATGATACACATTGCGAGGCTCAAAGCGAGCGGCCAGTCAGACTGCCGACAAATCACGATGATGCGATCTGAAGCCGTGAGAATAGGCAAAAGAGTAAAACGTCGCGCCTGGGATGGCGCAGCTCGAACCACCAAGGGCGATTTTACCATCTGCCTATTCTCTGCACCGCCGACACTTTGTCATTAGCCTCACCCGTCTAAGGCTAGCTTTGCTTTTCTAACACCACCTGCGGTTCTGCATCAGCCAACAATTCATAAATTGCCTTACCAACGATTTGCACTGCCCGTTCGATTTCTGCGGTCATTGGTTTGCTGTAGCTGAGCCGCAGGCAATTGCGGTATTTCCCTGAAGCTGAACTAATAAACCCAGCGGCAACCTGTACCCCCTGTGGTAATAAGCAGCGATTAAGCCGCAAGCTATCAAATCCATGAGGCAATTCGACCCAGAGCATAAAGCTGCCCTGCGGCCTGCTCAGACAGGTACTCGGTGGAAAGTATTTCATTACCCAACCGGTCATAATATCGCGGTTACGTTGATATTGGCGGCGCATCCGGCGCAAGTGCTGCATGTAATGCCCTTGCTTGATAAACTCAGCCATCGCCAGTTGTGGCAACGACGCCACCCGCCCGGCAGAAATATATTTCATGTGCAGCGCTTTCTCTAAATAGCGCCCCGGTGCAATCCAACCAATGCGTAAACCAGGTGCCACCGTTTTAGAAAAAGAACTGCACAGCAGTACCCGACCATCATCATCAAATGAGGCAATGGTCGGTGGGCGCGGATATTGATAAGCCAACCCGCCATATACATCATCTTCAATAATCGCCACATCATAGCGCTGAGCCAAGGTCAGTAAAGCCTTCTTGCGTTCGTCCGGCATATTGTAACCCAGAGGGTTATTGCAGGTTGGAGTAAGCTGAATCACTTTGATCGGCCATTGATCCAGTGCCATTTCCAATGCCTCCAGACTGATCCCCACCACCGGATCGGTCGGGATCTCAATCACCTTCATTCCCATCCCTTTCAGGGTTTGCATCGCACCGTGAAAACTGGGGGAATCGATAGCAACAATATCACCGGCCTGACAAACCGCCCCCAATGCGATAGCCAATGCGCCATGGCAGCCAGAAGTAATAATGATATTTTCAGCCGACTGATGATTACCGCTATCCAGCATCAGCCGGGCAATTTGCTCACGCAAAACCGGGGTACCATAAATATTGTCGTACTCCAGCACTTCCTCGCTTTGGTGTAGGCTAATTCGGCTAAGCAATCGACTGAGTATTTTTAGTCCCGGCCCAGACAGGTCGGGCGAACCGACGCCCAAATGGATAACATTCGCTTGATCGCCCCTGGTCAAAAATGCCAGCGTATTTTCCCACTGTGATACCTCTACCGGCCGCTGGGCATGGGTGCATGTCGCCGGTAAGGAAGGCAGGTTTGAACTGCAACGCACGAAATAGCCCGATTTCGCGCGCGCTTCAATTAGCAGGCACTCTTCCAGCTGCCGATAAGCCTGCTGGACGGTACTGATACTGACACCATGCTCGTCACTCAATACTCTGACAGAAGGCAGCCGCTCCCCTGCAATATACAGCCCCTCTTTAATCCGTTGACTAAGAATATCAGCCAGTTGTTGGTAACGAGTCATTGATATCACCTGATAAATTGAGTGGGACCAGTACAGATGGCGCTTATTTGTACCATTCAGTTTATATATCGCATATCTGTATGGAAATAATAGTCCCCATTTGCATCTGTAATGTTTTTCGCCAAAGTTTCATGCTAGTGGCTCACCTAATGACGGGGAGTCGGTGATGAATAATATAATTGAAGATCAAATAGATGAATGTTGTTTATCGGCTGCTCGAGCAACGAAAAGCCGCCACAATATTTTTATTCAAGTGTGGCTGAAAGCATACAGATACCTATACCAGTGCAATGAACGACGTAAAACCGCGAATACACTGTCAAGATTGAATTCAGATCAATTAAAGGATATTGGCCTAAGCCGGGATGATATCAAACGGGATTACAGCCGCCCGTTCTGGCGCTGAGTTAGGGTTCTCATGGCAGTAAATAAGCTTAAAGCTGAATAGACTGGCTTCGGTGTAATACCGTACCGAAGCCAGTATTATTAGTTAGAAATCATAACCGACGGTTGCCAGCACTGAGCGCTCAGCACCCCAGTAGCAATAAGAGGTGTTGTAACAGGCTGCGACGTATTTTTTGTCGGCGATATTATTCACATTCAATTGAACAAATGCCCCTTTCAACGACGCAGCCCAAGTGCCTAAATCAGCACGGACAGAGGCATCGCCCAGTGTATAAGAGGGGACGCGCAAAGTATTAGCATCATCAGCCCACTGCTTGCCAATATAGCGGATACCCGCACCAATATTGATGCCGTAACCTGCTTCATATTGCGCCCACAGTGATGCCATATTTGACGGCGCTAATACTGGTGTATTGCCATCATTACCATCAATAGCATCTTTGAATTTCACCCGATTATAGGTATAGCCCGCAATCACACTTAACCGGTCATTAACCTGGCTTCTGGCCTCCAGTTCCAACCCCTGTGAATTAACTTTACCGGCTGGCACAAAATAGGTCGCCGGCACGGCACGGTTTGCCACATCATTTTGTGTCAGGTCATATAAAGCGGCGGAATAGAGTGAAGTGCTGCCCGGCGGCTGATATTTGATACCGACTTCATACTGCTCGCTGGTCATCGGTTTCAATAAGTTTTGTTGGGCATCCGGGAACAGACTTGGCGTGATGGCCTGACTGTAGCTGACATAGGGTGAAATGCCGCTGTCGAAGCTATACAGTAATGCCGCGCGCCCACTGGCATGTTTATCGGTACGTTCATCGGTGCTATTGGCAGTCTTATTAATGTTTTCAGTTTTCATCCGGTCATAACGGCCTGATAGATTCAGGTGCCAATTATCCAGCGTCATTTCATCTTGCAAATAGATGCCACTCTGTTCATAGCGGCGGTTTAAATAGGAGGTGTTGATGCCCGGAGTGGTCAGCAGATAATCGCTATAAAGCGTGCTCCCCGCCGAAATACCGGTGTAAGGGTTCAGTGTGGTCGCAAAAGCGCTGTCGCTGCGCAGATTATTGCTGAACTTCTGGAAATCAAAGCCCAGCATCACCTTATGTTCAACTGCGGCGGTAGCAAAATCAGCACCCAGTTGGTTATCAATAGCAAACGCGTTGAGCGAGGAATCCTCACCGGAATAATAGCGATTCATCAGAGTGCGATCGCTATTCCATCCTCCCTGATAAACCTGTTCTAACTGAGTATTGGAATGGGTGTAACTGGCATTCTGGCGGAATGACCAAACATCATCAAATTTATGTGAAAATTCATAGCTATAGATTTGCTGCCAACGTTTAAATACATTGTGGTTACTTTCGCCATCAAAGAAGCCACGGCTTAATTTCTGCCCATAGATGCTGCCATCAGCCGGCACCGAACTGTGGTAACCACCAGAAGGGTCTTTTTGCAAATTAGCCCGCAATAACAAAGAGGTATTCTCATCCGGCTGCCACAATAATGAGGGTGCGATGGCATAGCGTTCTTCACGCTGATGGTCGTACATGGTGTCACTGTTACGGGTAATCCCGGTGAGGCGAAACGCCCAATGCTCGGATATAGCATCGGTATAATCAAAGGCAACCGCTTGTGTATTGTTATTACCGGCCGTCAGGCGGAAATGGCCTTCAGAAGTAAACTGTGGGCGTTTAGATGTCATCATCACCACACCACCGGGGATACTCTGACCATACAGTGCCGAAGAGGGGCCTTTGATGACATCAATGCGCTCCAGGAACCACGGGTCTACTTGCAACACGTTAAAGCTGCCGCCGTCACTGAGTAAGCGCAGACCATCAAGGAAGGTATTGTTCACATCACCGCCATGGAAACCCCGCAGTGCGATGGTGTCATAGCGGTTGGCTCCGCCGGAAAAACCGGTGAACACGCCAGGAGTGTAATTCAGCGCCTGATTAATCGTAGCGACATTTTGGTCATCCATCTGCTGACGCGTCACCACCGATACCGCCTGGGCGGTAAGAATTAAGGGTTGATCCGTTTTAGTCGCCCCTTTGGTGGTTGTCGCGGTGTAGCCCGAGGTCGGGAGATCAGCAGCATTACCTGCTTTGGCCGTGACTTCTATCGTATCTTCAGCCAGCGAAGCGAAAGGAATACACATCGCCAATGAACATAAAACAGCAGAACGCTTTATTACAAAAACCGAAAACATAGTTATCTTCCCCAGATAATTAGGCATATAAAATAGATGGTTATAACCAGCATCCATTGCTATTTCACAGCGCAATAATATTGCCTGCGTGCCACATATCGTGGGTCCATAAGTTCAGCGCACAATCTATTAAATGAGAGTGTTAATTTCAATGATAATTATTATCTTTATCATTTGAGAGGGAGGAGTAATTATCGGAGTAAGATTATTCCGTAACGTGCAGAATGTGCCACAATGGCGGTCAGGCTGGCTTTAACAGCACACCTATCGGATTTTTGGGTTAATTGTGGCACTCACTTTCAGGCTGATCGGTTTTATGAAAAAGATTGGGTACGTTGTTGCACGTAGAAATTATCCGCTGCTGTGGCTGCTGCTAACGCTTATTTTTGCGTCAATATCAGGTACCAGCGTTGCCGCCATAGCATCAGATGCTGCGGCTGAAAACAGTGAGGCGCCAGTAAAACCGGCAGTATCAGTACAACTGATTAGCCTACAAAAACAGTTGGATAAGCTGAAACAGAGTGTCTCTGCCAGTACCTCCGATAACCAGTTGAGTGTGCTAAACGAGACCGCACTGGCACTGGCGCGTGATGCTGATATCTTGATAGCCGACCTGAAGCCCAAGCGGGAACAACTGCAAACACAGTTGGAGGTTTTAGGCCCGTTACCTGCCGCCGGAGCATTGGCAGAGACCCCGGTAGTCGCCCAGCAGCGGCGGATATTGAATACCCGTAAAATCCAGTTAGATGGCCAGAATGATCAGGCCCAAGCTATCAAAACCAACGCGGAAAACCTGGCAACACAGATCATCGCGTTACGGCGCACCGCGTTGAAATCACAAATTGCCTTAAATTCTGGCAGCATTTTGGGGGCGAACTTCTGGGCACCGATCGTCAATCCCAATGTTGACGATGACCGCCGACTGAAAGATTTTACCCAAGAACTGGCCGATGCCTGGAGCGCCGCCTGGGAACCCGAATGGCGTTTCGGCACCACGATGTATCTGCTGCTAGCACTCTTAATCAGCATATTTGGTTTTAAATTTCTCGATGTGCTGACCGCCTGGTTTTGTACCAAATGCTTACCACCAGGCCCGCTACGCCGCAGCTTTATGGCCTCAGCCACCACGCTTTGTACGGTGTTGATCACCGTCACAGTGGCGCAATGTATCACTCAAACCTTTACCCGCACGCCGGATGTCTCACAGGTAGTGATGGATTTTGCGCTGGCATTTGTTCAGCTCATGTTCTTCTCAGCTTTAATCGCGGGCCTTGGGCGGGCATTTTTATCCAACCAACGCCCCTCATGGCGGTTGCCTGCCATCGCTGATGAAGTGGCCACATCACTGAGACTATTCCCCCCTCTGCTAGCCAGTTGCATCATGATTTTTGGTGCCCTTGATCAGATGAACAATATGATCAATATCAGTGTGTCTGGGGCCATTTTTAGTAATGGTATTTCGGCGCTGCTGGTAGCGCTTACTGCGGCGATTATTCCGTTACGTGCTAATCGGGTACGGCGTAATCTGGTGGTAAATGGCGAAAAACCTGAAGCCTATTCCACGCTGGCGGGATTGATTCATTTCGCCATCGGCATTACGGCAATAGCCATATTACTGTCATTGTTAGTCGGTTATATCGCACTGGCGAAATTCTTAAGTTACAAGTTGGTGTGGAGCTGTCTGGTCATCGCCTGTTTATATTTATTAGTTCATCTGTGTGTTGATTTGGCAGAAAGCATTTTCTCGCCCACCAGCAGCGCCGGTAAAGCCATTAAACAATCACTGAATATTGATGACCGCCATTTGGCCCAGGCCGCAACGTTACTCTCCGCCTCCAGCAAAGTACTGCTGATATTGTTGGCCATTATCGCATTACTTAATGGCACCTTTGGTTCCACTACCCCGATTTCACTACTGCAAAAAGCGGTAGAGTTATTAAGTGGCGAAGGGCTGGAAAAATTAAATATTGTTCCCACTAACTTATTTAATGCGCTGGTTTGCTTACTGGTCGGCTTATACGTGCTCAAAGCCGCACGGCGTTGGCTGAATAATGAGTTCTTGCCACAAACCCAGATGGATTCCGGTATAAAGACCTCGGCGGTAACGCTTTTCAGTAACATCGGTTACGTGCTGGTGATTCTACTGACCTTATCGGTACTGGGCATCCAATGGAATAAATTAGCCTGGATTGTCAGTGCATTGTCGGTGGGTATCGGCTTTGGCTTGCAGGAGATTGTGAAGAACTTTATTTCCGGCATTATTTTGCTGACCGAACGGCCAGTCAAAGTGGGGGATTTGATCAGTATCAGTGGGGTTGAAGGGGACATTCGCCGCATCAATGTTCGCGCTACCGAGATCCAACTCAGTGACCGCTCAACAGTTATTGTCCCGAACTCCCAATTGATTTCGCAGAATGTGCGTAACGCCACCATGGCTAATGCTCAAGGGGTGGTGACCATTGCCCTGACCTTCCCGCTGGATTTGGATGTTGAACTGGCACAGGCACTGTTGATAGAAGCTTATGAAGAACACGAGTCGATACTTGATACCCCGGCTCCATCAGTGAAATTCAGTCAGTTAAGCCCGGACGGTATTGTCCTCAGTGTGACCGGTCTGGTCCCCAGTCCACGAATGGTCAGTAATACCAAAAGCTCTTTGTTATTCAGCATATTAAAACGGCTTAGGGCCGCAGGCGTGTCTCTTGCGGTGGCAACACCCAGCAAAACCGCAACTGAGTTGAACTAATCGGGCAGACCATGAGTATTATTAATAACAATAATGCTCATGGCCACCTAATCACTTATTTCGCCTCACTCAAACTAAACACTTTCAGATTACACCCCAGCCACTGAGCAGATAAGGCATTAATCCCAAAGGAAAAATCAGAGCCATAGACTTACTTATCTCAGCGCTGAATCAAATAACGAATCGTAGGGCCGTCCTGCTGAATATCCAGCACGGTATAGCCGTAGTTTCGCGCATCCAATGGGATATTATTAATCGATTGCGGACAGTCGCTGATCACTTCCAGAATTTCGCCCGGCTTCAGTTGCGGCATGGCTTCTAGCGTCGCCACCGCGGGATATGGGCACGGTTCACCCACCATATCCAAGCGGTAATCAGGTACGATGACGGTCGTTGTCGATGAGGAATGACTCATAGTAGCTCCTTAGCCAGAACGGATGTGGCCGCTTTCTGTTTACGGAAGAAACGTTTTTCCCACCACAGCATGGCAGCAAAGGCAATGGCTAACATCAGGTAAGTCACCAACAATCCGCCTATTGGCCCGAAGGTCTGCAACAAGTTCACCTTGTCATAATTGGTCGCCAAAGCAGGGGCGAAATCATCCCAATAATAGGCCAAAATGGTCGCGCCGATAATGTTACCCAGCCCCACCCACCAATAGTGAATCTGCCCTTCGACCGCGCGATACATCCAGCCGGTTTCACAGCCTCCGGCCAGCACGATACCAAAACCAAACAGCAAACCGCCAATCACCGCGTTCGGCCCGGCCCACAAAATCTTAGGTGCTACCCCCAGTTGGACATAACTGAAAATACCAATCGCACTGACCGCCATCCCAAGAATAATGGCCTTTGCCATGTGAGTACGCCCGGTTATCCACAAGTCACGGAACGCAGAGGTAAAACAAATTTGCGCACGTTCAATCAGCAAGCCAAAACCAATACCGCACAACATGGCGATGCCCAGTTTTGGCTGACGGAACAGCTCAATCAACGACCAGCTTAGTGCCAGAACAAACACCACCATACCAAGGCGAAAACGGCGTGCGGCGCGGGCCGGATGCTGCGTCAAGGGCGATGCAGCCGTCACTTTTTGTAACTTTACCGGGATGCGAAACAGAGGTAACAGCGTAAATTTGGCACCAAAGTAGGAGCCGGCCGCCGTCGCAAGGGCAAAGAACCAGGCATGTAGTGAAAACTGTGGAATCCCGGTAAAGAAAGCCGCCAAATTGCAGCCCATCGCCAGACGAGCACCAAAACCCGCAATAATGCCGCCAACCAGCGCTTGTGCGATGCGAATACCGTGTTGAGGCTTGCGCAACTTAACGTTGTTAGCCCACAGAGCCGCCGCGATACACCCGGCAAACATGCCGATAATCATCATGCCATCAATACGATCTAACGGCGTCCCCTCCAATCCGATAACTTTAAAGTAACCCCACTCTTGCGGATGCGCGCCAAACAACTGCATGAGGTGGCCTCCCCAGCGGGTAAACTCGCCAGTCACCGCCCAAAAGGTGCCAGTTAAGCCGAAGTAATAAGTCGATAAGATACCAGCAGCAATGACCGCCGGTAGTGGCGCCCAAAAGCGCACCAGATATTGAGATTTAAATGCTTGCCAGCTCACACTGACACCTCCAAATAGATACTGTCACTTGCGATATCAAGACTATTCGCGGCGACGATAAAATAGACCTAGATATAATAAGCCAATTATCCATTCAATGAAGTATGTTGTGACGTAAGTTAGATGTTAATCAAAGGTTACGTCAGTAACAGTGCCGGAGAGGCAGGAAACATCCACGATCAGCCATCTTCACCCGCTGGCAACTGGTAATCCAATGCCAATGCCAAGCGCAGGATAGCCGCCACCGGCTCGAAGAATTGCTCTGGTATGGTATCGCCACAGGCCACATCACGGTGTAATGCCCGTGCCAGCGCAATATTTTCTACCACCGGGATACCCTGCTCCTCTGCTAATGCAATGATCAGCGCGGCCTGTTCGCCATGACCCTTTTCAATCACCACGGGCAAGGGTGCATCATCAGCGTGATAAAACAGGCAAACCGCAAAATGGGTGGGATTACGGACCACTGCGGTAGAGCGTCTGACGTTTTTTGCGAAACTGCCACTTTGCACTTCATGCTGTAACTGGCGGCGTTTCTGTTTGATGTGTGGGTCTCCGTTGCTGTCTTTATGTTCCCGCTTGATTTCTTCCAGAGACATTTTGAGTTGTTTCATGATGTTATAGCGTTGAAAGGCATAATCCATCAAAGAGAAAACCACATAACAGGTAACCAGAGCACCCAGTAGCCAGCTCATTAATGTGGCAAAGACGGGGATCGCACAGCGACTTCCGCAGTAAGCCAGATAACCAAAAGAAACCGCATAGTGCAGCAATAAATAGCCGAAAATCAGCGTGAGCACCCCTACTTTCAATAAAGATTTGATTAACTCGAACACACTGCGCAGTGAGAATAATTGTTTGGCATTATTGATTGGATTGATGTGTTCGCCTTTAAACTCTACCGCTTTGGTTGCCAATAACGGCCCGACCTGCGCGATACCGGCAAGAATGGTGACTAAAATCAGCGCACCGCCTAATATCCCCATAATATGAATAAGTACTGCCATGCACTCCGCACCAATGCGGGCCAGTGCCATGGTCAACGGTTGTTGTAATTGGCTGATTGAACTACGGATAAGCGCGACGGCCTGATCGACCAACGTGTAGCCGGTCAGGAGAAAGTAAACCACCAGCACCACTAACTGGGCGCCGGAGGTTATCTCAACACTTTTAATCACCTGCCCTTTCTCCCGAGCTTCCTTCAGGCGTTTCGCGGTAGGTTTTTCGTTCTTTTCACTGCTCTCACCCCCCATCGGCAGCCCCATTGATCAACGGGATAAGTGTGTTTATCTTCTGTTCGGTCTGGTTAATCCCCACCAGATAGTGATGTAGGGCATAAGGCAGGCTAATCAGTAACAAAAGCAGAGCCAATGCGCTTTTAATCGGCATCGCCAGAAAGAAAACATTCAGTTGTTGTGCCGAGCGATTGATTAATCCTAAAGATAAATCAGCTAATACCATCACCAGCATCGCGGGTAACGCAAAGCTCAGACAGAGTTCCTGCATCAGTAGCCACTCACTTTGTAGAAAGTGCAGCATCGCTGATGAGGGGCGAATACCACTGCCAGCAGGCAGAATCTCATAGGAGCCATAGAGTGCTGCCAATACCAGATTGAAACCGCCAGATAATAAAAACAGTACGGTTAATATTTGCGTAAACAACACACCAAAAATAGAGGATTCCATGCCCATACTGGGGTTAAACAAAGTGGACATGGTGGCACCACGCAGAGTATCAATCAGGAACCCCGCCATATCGATGGCCCAGAAAGGCAGCGCCGCGACAAAGCCAATCATCACCCCAATCAATAGCTCAACACACAGCCCCCCAAACCAACCGATGAGGCTATCGTGGGTTATCAGTGGCAGGGAGAAAAACAGTGGCGTGACCGGCAAAGCTATGGCAAAAACCAGGCCGTTACGCAATAAGCTACTGCCCAGACTGCGCGCAGTAAACAGGGGTAATATCAGCAACATGCCGTAAGGGCGCATCATCGCCAACCCCAGCGCCTCAAGCCAGTACAGAGAGTCTGGCATCTCAGGACCGCATACTGGTGATTTGCAGAAAAGTCTGCTGGGTATAATTCAGCAGTGTCGACCCCATCCAATGGTAGGTAATCAATAACGTGGCTGACACCGCCAGTAATTTAATCAAAAATTGTAATGTCTGATCCTGGATTTGGGTGAGTGCCTGCAACAAACTGACAATTAACCCGACCACGGAGGCCACCACCACCACTGGCATCGAGAGCAGTAACACTATCCATAACAGTTGGGTCGCCAGATGAACAACAATGGCATTACTCATTGATACATCCCTCGGTCGAGAGTCATAAATACGACCCCACCAACTGACCCAGTAGTAATCCCCAACCATCAATAAGAATAAAAATCAATAACTTGAATGGGAGTGAAATGGTAATGGGTGACACCATCATCATGCCCATGGCCAACAGAATATTGGACACAATTAAGTCGATCGCCACAAACGGCAAATAGAGCAACAACCCGATTTTGAATGCTTCAGTCAGTTGGGTTAGCGTAAATGCGGGCATTAATATCAGCAGTGAATTGGGTTTTACACTATTGCGATAGCGTTCGGGCCATTTGGTTTGGACGATATCGTTAAAAAAAGTGACTTGTTCTGTATCGGTATTACGTTGTAAAAAATCGCGGTATGGCGCCAGAGCATGCTCATCAATTTGCTGTAGCAAAGCGCCAATGTCGTTGGGGAGCGGCTCATCTTGCAGTCGGGCATGCACATCTAAGCCAACCGGTGCCATGATGAAAATGGTTAACACCAAGGCCAGTCCATAAATAGCGATATTAGGAGGCACCTGCTGAACACCCAGCGCATTGCGTAACAAAGAAAAAACTATCGATAGTTTGAGGAATGAAGTGCCCATCACCATCAGCAGTGGCAGCACCGACAGCAAAAAAAGCAGGACAATCAATTGAGAGGACGAATTCAGTAACTCCATAATCGGTTCCGCAAAAGGCTGGCCTGTTGAGTAAAAACAATACCCACAGTATTTGCCCAGCCCGCCTTAGCCGGAATCAGGTCATGACCTGAATAACCTCAGTGCCTCAGCCCAACAGCAGCGCATTCTCAAGGACGAGCGGTGAGAAACCATTGCTCAATGCGCACAATTAACTGCTCATCACAACACAACAGGCTGCCACTGCCGACCGATTGCCCGTGCAAACGAATATTCACTTCGCCGTAGAAGGCAGTTTTACAGTCCAGTGTTTGCCCGACGGCTAACTGTTTGATATCACGCAGCGGCAGTGTCAACCGCCCTATTTCCATGACGAGTGTCTGCGGTAATTGCTCTAGCGCCACCGCCGGTGGCTCTTGGGTCACAGTGGCAATATCCAGCGCCAGCAACCGGTCAATATCGTCATTAACCTGTTGAATTGTCATTTTGTTTCCATCCTCTAATTTGATATAAATCTGCGCGGATGCCATCGGCCATAACCAACAATTCCGCTGTTCCAGTTCAGCGGCTGCCAGTATCCGCACCCCATCTCCAGGCCTGATTTGTTGCAACTGGTGTAAGGATAAATGACTCCAACCAACCACTAAGCCAGCTTGCCAGACAGCATCTTGCTGCGCGGGTAGCGCCTCACTCTGCCAGTGAGATAACCTTTCTATCAATGCCACCGGCGGCCAGTTACACAGCACGACACTGAGTTGCTGCCCTTCCAGTTCGAAAGTCAGCCCCACCGCCCACTGCGTTAGCAGTGTCATCGCCTGAGGAGTAATGTCATGAAGGACCAACTCGGGTAGTGACGCAAGCAGTGGACTGACGGCCCAATGCGCCATTGCATTCACCAATTCTGCCGCCAGAAGAGGAGCATCATCCGTTGCCAGCGCATAGGCCAGCCAGTGCTGCCAACATGACTGCGATAACCACAAACCACATTCCTGCCCATTAAATTGCAGTGGCAGATAAACCCCCTCTCCCCCAGCTTTGATGAAGGTTGCAGACACCCCAGCCGAATGCCGTCCATGGCCAATCACGGCGCTGAGTTGGCGTAATTCAGCCGTCAGACTCTCGAACATGGATGACCTCCAACCAGCAGGGGAAGCCTAACAAGTGCAGTTGCCGTTGCCAGCGCGACTGTATACGTTGCAAACGTTCAACCAATTCACCATTGGTGTGACTGAGCACAATATTTAACCCCTGAACAGCCAGGCTGACACTGACCCTTGTCCCACGCAACGGCCCACTGGCAATGCAGTAATCAGTGGATATCAAGCCACGGTCTCTCACCGTGGTAATTGCATCGGTCATCTCCGCCATGGGAAGAACGCGCGGAGAGAGATAACGGGCAAATTGCTGTTTTTGTCTCTCATTAGCTACCCGCGGCTGCGAATCCCCGCCCAAATAATGCTCACTGAGCAGAGGTAATGCACCTTCAATATCGATTCGACTCATCTTTTATTAACATCCGTAATTTTTCCTGTTCACGCTGATTACTCCGTATCAGCGCCTGTTGTGCTGCAATAGCGTCCTGTTGTTGCAGCCCCAGAGCGTGCAACGCGCTAATTTGCTTTTGCTGCTGCCGCTCCGCCTGATACATCTGATGTTGTAAAACTCTCTGCTGCTCCGCTTGTGCGGGGAGCAGCCTACCGCGCCATTGCGCAAGCTGTTGTAACTGTTGACATAACTGATGGCGCTCGCGACGGCACTGTATCAATTGCAGTTCCTGCTGCTGCTGTTGTTGCTGCCAACGGAACAGTTGTTGGCGTAACCGGCGCTCTTTGCGTTGCCGTAAACAGAGCAAGCGCTGCAAGATATCCAGCGCGGAGTGGTTCAATTGATTATTTGGCCGAGTTGTTCCAAGGTGTGGTTGAGGCTGACGGCGTCGGGATGGCACGATAAGACGTTCTCCTGTTGCAAAAAGGCGCAGACCTTCGGGTAACGTTGCAGTGCGTCATCAGCCTGCGGGTCTTGCCCCGCCTGATATTCACCCACGCGAACCAACAGTTCGATCTCTTGATAGCAGGCTTGTATTTGGCGCAGTTTCTGTGCCAGCGCCAGATGTTCTACCGTGACGATTTGCGGCATGATACGGCTAACACTGGCGGCGATATCGATAGCCGGATAGTGCCCGGCACCGGCCAGTCGGCGCGATAGCACAATGTGCCCATCCAACAGCGAACGTACTTCATCAGCCACCGGCTCATTCATATCGTCCCCTTCCACCAGTACGGTGTAAAAAGCGGTGATACTGCCGCATTCACTGTTACCGGCCCGCTCCAATAAGCGGGGTAATGCCGCAAAGACGCTGGGAGGGAAGCTGCCCGCCGCAGGCAGTTCCCCGGCCGCCAGCCCTATTTCTCGGGCCGCTCTGGCATAGCGGGTTAGCGAATCCACCATTAACAACACTTTCAACCCGCGCTCACGGAAGTATTCGGCCACGGTAGTAGCAGTATAAATACCCTTCAGCCGCTCCAGAGCCGGACGATCAGAGGTTGCGACTACCACTACGGTGCGAGCACGGGTTTCAGGGGTGAGCACCTGGTCAAGAAACTCCCGCACTTCACGGCCACGTTCACCAATTAACGCCAACACCATGACATCCGCATTGCTGCCCGCACAGAGCATACTCAGCAAGCTACTTTTCCCGACCCCTGCCGCCGCAAAAATACCGACTCGCTGCCCCTCACCGCAGCTCAATACGCCATCAATGGCCCGGATCCCGGTGGTCAGTATTTGCCTAATCGGCTGGCGGGTTAGTGGCTCCGGGGGTTGGCAATCCAACTCACGCCAATGCCCGATAACCGGAGGGCCGCCATCCATGGCGACACCCAAACCATCCAAAACTCGCCCAACCAGTGATGGCCCCACCTTGACACGGTGGGTATGCCCAAGTGGTGACACCCACTGACCGCTGCGCAAACCGGCTGAAGAGGCGAATGGCGATAGCAACGCGGTCTGTTGTTCAATAGCGACCACTTCGGCCAGCATGTCCGGTGACGCAATACGGCATAACTCCCCCAGCGCCACACCGGGTAGATTGGCGCGTAATAGGGTTGGGCCAACATCCAATATTGGCCCGCGATAGGCCATACCATCCGGCGGCAGAGACGATAAGCGCAATTGCTGATGCAACTGAGCACTTAGTGTTGCGCTATCAGGCAGCTTCATCAAGTTCATCACCAATCAACTCAATAGTGCCGGCCACCTTGATATTCATCTCATCACCCAATTCCTGCCAGGAAAGTACCGGCAGCGTGAAAATATCCCGCTCAACTATTTTGCGCAGAAAACGCCGTACATCGATGGCGGTCAGCAGGACAACATCACTGTTTTGTGCAACAGCGGCTTTTATCTTGTCGAGGATCAAACGTGAGTGTTTATCGGCTAACGCCGAGTAAGCACCCGCAGAGGTTTGGCGAATGGATTCACGAATCAAGTTCTCAGCCCCCTCTCCCAGCCGCAATACCGGTAACCAGACGCTGTTTTTACTGAACCGGCGACACACATGGCGGCGTAAGGCGATGCGCACGTACTCGGTTAACATGACACTGTCTTTCTCTTTCGGTGCCCAGACCACCAGCGCGCCGAAAATGGTGCGCAAATCCCGGATCGATACATCCTCCTCCACTAGCCGTTGCAGTATCTCTGCAACTTTGCCCAGCGGCATCTGGCGCTGTAGTTCTTTCACTAATTCCCCGTAGCGCCCTTCCATCGCATCCATCAGATAACGGGTTTCCTGCACACCAATAAATTCGGCTGTATGTCGCTCGAATACCCGTGTCAGGCAAGAGATAATACGTTTATGCCCTTGTACATATGGGATGCCCAGGATGCTGGCATGGCTGCCCTGCTCTGCGGCTAACCACTCAAAAGTGCCCATTCTGCTGCCTAACCTTTGGCTGCGCGTCTCTAGCTGGGCACTGGGCTGAGTCAGTAGCAACTCATCTGATGGTAATGTCAGTTCCAGCACTTGCTCCTGATAGACCCGGATCGATAAGCTGTTCTCAATTAAGGTAGGATCACTGCGGATCTCCACCTCCGGCAATGGCACGCCAAGATGCTCAAACCAGCGCCAACGCAAGCTATCAATATCTCGGGCCAACTCGGGATAATCCAGGTTAGGCGCGCAATGCAACATCAAGGGTACCGCTCCTGGTGTCATTGCATGGTCCGCAGATAAGCCACTGTCACCAGCCCCCGTTACCGTACCTCTGTGCCGTATTGACTGATTCTTGCGATAGAGTAAAAAGGCCGGCGCGGCCACCAGCGCCGCCAGTATGATAAAGATCAGGAATGGAAAACCGGGTAACAAAGCAAAAACAGTCAGGATGGCGGCGGCTAACCATAAAGCATCTGGCTGACGCCCCACTTGTACCGCCAGATCTTTAGCCAAACTCTGCTTATCGCCGCCAGGAACGCGGGTCACAATAATCCCAGCGGTAATGGAGATAAGTAACGATGGGATTTGGGCACATAGCCCATCGCCAACCGAGAGCACCGCATAGGTGATCATCGCCTGTTCCGCCGACATATTATGTTGCAGCACACCGATGGTGATGCCGCCAATAATATTCACCAGAATGACAATAATCCCGGCAATAGCATCACCTTTAACGAACTTCATCGCGCCGTCCATCGCCCCAAACAACCGGCTCTCTTTTTGTACTCTATCCCTTAGCCGCCCGGCCTCGGCCGCATCAATCACGCCCGCCCGCATATCACCATCAATACTCATTTGCTTACCGGGCATGCCATCAAGCGAGAAACGGGCGCTGACCTCTGCCACTCGCTCTGAGCCTTTGGTAATCACGATAAACTGGACCACGGTGATAATAGTAAAAATGATCAACCCCACAGCCAGATTACCGCCAACCACAAACTGACCGAATGCCTCGACAATTTCACCGGCATCATGCTGGAGCAGCACTAAGCGCGTAGTACTGATAGTCAGCGCCAAGCGATAGAGCGTGGTAATCAGCAATAACGACGGGAAAACCGAGAATTCGAGTGGATCGCGCAGGTAAATCGAGATCATTAGCAGGATGACTGAGAAAGCCAGATTGATCGCAATCAGCAGATCTACCAACACGGTTGGCAGAGGCAGGATCATCATAAAGATCGCTACCAATAGCATGATCGCCAGAAAAATATCCTGCCGCGCAGTTATCATCAGCAAGCCACGTATCAACGCCGATTGCCTCATGGACATGCTCCCGGCAGGCGGCACAGCAAGGCACACTGCTGCCGGTAGAGCTGATACCAAAACTCAGCATCGGACAATGCCGGCGGGGAGCAACTGACCATAATACCCATTTTCAGTAAGTAGATACGCTGTGGCACGCCATTAAATCGCTCAAGCCGCCAGCATTGCTGGAGCCGCAGCAGATCATCATGGTTGTAGTGCCGTTGTTGTAAACCGCAAGTGAGCAGTAACCTTGATGCTCGCCACTCAAGGAAAATAATCCGTTTTTCTATCTGCCACTGCATGCGAGAGGTGATTGCCGAGCAGGGCAATTCCGCCATGCGGATAAACATTTGAAGGTTACGGGTAACAACTAAATCCATCTCCATAACCAGTGTCCTTTTGATGCAACTTTTCGCTATACATAATAGATTTCAAAATTCAGGCCGGCGGCAAGCAAGAGACAAATCGGTTGTGGCCGGGTCGTGAGCGCCGCCAGCACACCTGCAAGTTGAAAAATGACGAGAATAAACAATGAAAAGAATAAGCAGCCAATGCCTTATCAACCATCAGGGGTTCGCCTGAAACGAAAAGTCATATCTCCAGCAAGGTGGCTAAAATTTGTGCTTGTTGTTCCTGATCATTGAAACAATCCACTGGCATCAATTTAAACAACTCATAAAACCGACGAATGAATCCTCGCTGTGCTTTGGCATCCGAACCAATAATCGCTTCAATTCGTGGCTGCAACCAGCTACTGAATAACCAGGGTTGTCCCACCACTGCCAGTACCTCGTTCAGAATCATATCTCCTGCCACGCCACAGACATTCCCCACCTGGCTGCAATGGTCTTCCAACCCGAGAAACATCAGCAAACGGCGCAACTGGTGGAGTGTCGCGGACAAACGCTCACCGTATTGAGCGAACGGCCGACAGGACAAATCAAACGCGACGGCACGCATGAGTACCCGAACACGTTGTTGGCGCTGTGGCCAACGACTCACCCGGGTAAACCACTCCGCCAGCGACAATTCACTTTGATGAATACTTTGCTGAAACAACTGTTTGACCGCTCCCAGCGAGCGGCTGCCCTCTGCGCCCAGCTCCAACAGACCAAATAGCTCAACCTCCCAGCCCTCACGCTCAAGTAGCGGGCCAAGTAATTGCGATAAGCTGCGGCGGCGTAATGGATTATTTTTGCTGTGTGCCAGCATGGCGGCCAACAGTAACACTTGCTGCCCTGCCGATAGCTCACCCTTTCGAAGCTTATTGGCAAGTGAAACAAGATCCACATCAAGCGGAATGTTCTGTGAAAACAGCATATCGTTGCTACCGGAGAGCTGAGTTATCAACTTCACCAATAGCTGTTGGCGGCGCAGATTACGCTCCTCAGCCTCAATGGATTTTTGATCTTTCAAACGGGAGCCGAGACTCAGCCCGATCTCTTCCATCGTCTCTTCCAGCGCGGTTTGTCTCACTTCAGATAATTCAATGCTGGCCAGTTCCATGACTGAGTGTGCGGGGGTTACTTCGCCATGAGCCTTCCCCACATGTTGGTCAGAGCCGTGAACTGCCAAGGTCTCTGACACATTATTGGCACTAATCATGAGCTGGCTCCTGTAGCCAAAGGATAAGTTGCGCCAAATGGCTACGCAGAGAAAGGCTGACTTGCAGCATTGGTGAACCTAAGCGGGCGGTATCTTCAGGCATGCTCTCATCCCCCACACACTGCACCCGTTCACCCAGAGCAGAGACCACGGCAGGCAGATGCTGCGGGTGAACCTGTAAAACTAACATTTCATCGTGCGCCATTTTCTCCACTTGCGCCCCTAGCCGATGAATCAAAATCTGTTCCACAGATTGCTGACCGGCCCAGGCAGTTACCACCGACGCAATCGCTGCCAGAATCTGCTGACGGGCTTGTGTAATCAAGGATGCCTCCAATTGCTCCGCCGCCACTAGCCAGCCAACATGTTGCGCCAACACCTCAGCTTCTATTTGACTCCGCGCTTGAACCATCAGCATGTCTGCTTGTTGCTGTGCTTGCGCCAACAACACACGGCTCTCATCCTGCGCTGCTTGCACAATCTCGGCTGCCTGCACCCGGGCAGCAGACAAAATATCGCGGCTCTGCGCCATTTCCTGTAACTGAACCGCCGCAATGACTCGCCCCGCTGGCAGCGAATAATCAAATTTCTCTATCCTGAGATGAAAAGGGTTCACAGCAAACGCTCCAGTCGGGTTAACCAACCGTCAACCGAAAAAGAGAATGCCTGGGACAGAGATAATGCACGGGGCTGAGGGGGTAATGAGATAGAGGTGGCACGCCAAACCACATCATCGTGGCGTACCTGATGTGCCAGGCTATGCCCCAGACGTAAGGCAACCGTGGGCAGATGCTGTGGGCTTAAGCTGGCAGGCAGGTGACCCTGATATCCCATACCAATGAGTTGTTGAATATCAGCTTCATCCAACAGCGGCGAAAGCCTCTCGCGATAACGCCGTAGGCGCAAATAATCACCACATTGTAAATGAACCAACCCCAGCGCCAGACAGTGGGCAGATAAGCGCGGATAGCTTGCCATTCGCTCTCGCTGCGGCTTGCTCAGCACCGCAGGCAGGGCTTGCTGTGGGAATTTTCGTTGCCGAATTAGCGCATTATCTAACACTCTGTCCAGTGCGTTACTGCGGCCATAACAGTAGTTCTCTGTTTTAATTCCCATCGCTGCCAACCATAGAGGATGGGCAAACTGTGCGGGTCGCCAGGCTAACTGATGCAAATGCCGGATATCAGCGGTTAACGGTAATATCATCCCTTTTCCCCTTCCATTAGCGATTTATCGGCGCAAATAGCGTAATAAGCACACCGTTGACAACCCAGCCAGCAGCACCAACAGTAGCCCTAACGCTATCTGTATCGCACCGGCGTGGCGTAATAGCCATTGCAAGCTCAGTTGTGCCTCAGCGTGCTGGTGTGGCTCAGCGGCGATAAACCGATAATTGGCAGGCTGCATCACCACACTAATCTGTGAGTAATCGATACCGGGGATACCATCGCGGATCAGATTTTTAATTTGTGGCTGATAGCTTTGTAAATTGACCTCGGGGGAATACTTGATAAACACTGAGGCGGCGTGGGGAACACTGCTTTTCCCGTCGGTCGGCGCGGGCATGGCAATGGTCACATCAGCATGAATCACCCCATCCATATGGCTCAACATGCTTTCCAACTGCTGTTCTTTCAAATAGACCATCTTGGCCTGCTCTTGGCCAGGTGATGTCACGAGCTGGTTCGACGGAAACAACGTATCCACTGTCGTAAATTTCTGACGCGGAAAACCATGTTGTCGTAGCAGTTCCACTGCATTAATAAACTGACTTTTATCGACACTCAGCCTTACCGTCCCGCCTTTCTCGGACTGCTTTTCGGCTTTAATCTGGTGCAACATCAGCAACGCCAGCATCTGGTTGGCCTCCCCCTCAGAAAGCCCGCTATATAGCTCCATACCACAGCCTGAAAGGGAGACCACCACCAGCAAGAGCGCTATCGCACGCCGCAGGCGTTTCATTGCATATTGACCAGTTTATTGATGTTCTGCCCGAGAACACCGGCCACTTTAGCCGTTAAATCTACTGCTAATGTGGCGTGCATCCATTGCGACTGAACGTCCAATAATTGGGTCGGCGACATCATTGCCGTGTCAGGTTCCACCTGTTGCATTAACTGCGTAAATTTGGCGATTTGTTGCGGCTCACCGGCCGCTGGCTGAAGAGGGGTATTCAACATTGAAGCAGCCTGAATGGCATCAATTTCCATCTGATGATCTCCTTGTTGATAAACAATTGTATACCGTTGCGGTGTTATGCCTTTAGTACCAGAGGCTGCCGCGTTGTTATCGGCAACGCCAATGACGTTGGGTCAGCAGCAGAGATCCCTTGTTGTAGCAACGCCAACATGGCCTGCGCATCTTCGGATTTGGATGTTGCCAGTAACGCCAGTGCTGCCACTCTGTCATTAAGTCCGAATAACAGCATTGCCTCACAGACCAAGCGAACTTGTGGATCCGGTATCAGTTGGGGTAACACATTAAGAATATTTTGGGCTTCTGCCTGTAGGCTGTGATTCACCCCGGCCAAGGCGGCTTCAACCACCAACTGGCGGCATTGTGCTGAAAGTAAGATCATATTTTGGCAATAATCCCACTGGTCATATCTTTAATATTCTTCATCAGCGCACTGCTAAAGTTGATGTAAGACGAATACTGCTGCATGGCAAATTGCATCTTGAGCATATGTTCAGGATCAGAGGGATTACCGGCAGCCATCTGGTTTTGAAAGTCCTGACTTATCTTATGAATACTATTCGTCATTTCGTTCATTAATGCGTTTATATCCATCAAACCTCCTATTCCATAAGTGACCGCATATGCGATGGGCACTGCTGAAAACGGCGACGGAAGCTATCAGAGAAATGCGCGTGATTGCTAAAACCACATTCCATGGCAATATCTGCCACACGCAGCCGTGTAGATAACAACAATTCACAGCCCTTTTTCAAACGTTGATCCAGTAACCACTGCTTCGCAGACATGCCGAATTTTTCATAAAACAGAAAATTCAATTTACGGGTGGAAATACCTAATTCATCGGCATAGCGCGATACCGTCCAGGGATTAAGGCGATTTTGTTCAAAAAACTCCAGTAACTCATTATTGGTACCCACAATTGATTCCAACAATCTGGAGAAATAAACTGAATCCAGACCTAAACAATACAGGTAAAGAAAGCGTAATGATGCTGAGCGCTCAATATCAATTAACTGTTCAGTTGCGTGAATAACATCTTTATTTGCTGGCAATATTTTGTAGCAATCAGATATTTTATGAGGCAAGCGAAATTTATTCGACTGCACCATTTTACTGGCTAAGTTTTGATATATAGGTAAAAGATCTATCGAATGACACAATATTGAAATAAAAGTACTTTGCGAGAAAGAAGATACCGTAGCCAACTCGTGGGTAACAACTAAACTGCCCGCAGGTACCGTATAACACTCTCCGTTGCTACGTAATGTTCCCTCTTGCCGAAATAAAATAAACTGTATTGATTTCATCATATCCCTTAGAGAGTAATTAACCTTATACAAGGTTAACAAATAACACTAAAGAGACTATCCGGCATTCACCCTAAGCGAAATTTGTTTGTATATTATCCTTGATGATACCGATTTTTCGATATGCAGCCCCCTCAGCATGCGTTGCTATTAGTATTTCATTTGCTTCCTGCTCATTACTCCTTAAAACACCCGCTATTTCTTTTCGCTGATCATTATCATTACTTATCCACACCCCTAGCGCACCGGCAGTAATAATACTGGTTATAGAGGCCACTATTGGATTATAGTTTTTAGCAAGTAAACATAAACTGTTGGTAACGACCGGGTGCGTTAGTAGCCCTATACCTGCTAAAGAGGCCACGATACCAACACGAATAAAGTACGATGTGTAGCGCGCGATTTTTTTGCAATTATCGGATGAAGCACCACAGGATTTAGCGAGCATAAAGGCAGCTTGCTGAATGGCATCACTGCCCATGGCGAACCCCTCTTTATTTTTACTGGCACAATTCCAGTTATGGTAGCCGCATGCCAGGTTAGACAGTGATAACATTAAGTTCAACCCAGTAACGATGGCAACCGGGGTCGCCGCCCCGCCACTGCAAATACTCATTCCAACACTGACAGCAAATGAAGCCAGAGAAACCGCCAACTCAACCACATTGATGAAAAACTGTTTTTTGGCTAACTTAACTTTGATATCGTTATTTTTACTAACAATATCTTCTTGAGTATCGAGAACTTTATTTATCGCACAATTAGCATTTGGAACATCTTTGCTCAGAAAGTCATTTGCTATTTCTGCAGGGGTGGAAATAGAGGGTCTCCCCTCGATATTCGAATTAACTACCGCATTCGGCTCAGATGAATTATTAACACACTTAATATTGTCTATTCTATCCATCGCTATCCCCTTTTAAATTTTAGTCATAATATTCGTGTTATTTCATCTATATTTCACTCAATAATCGATTGGCTTTCGTTGCTGTAGACACATACTCAGGATTCAGGTAGCTCATTTCAATGGCGGTTTGTAATGCCTCTCTGGCATCAGCGCCTTTATCCAGCGCACGTAAACAAACAGCCATTTGATATACCGGTTCAGGGTCATTTGCATCCAGTAATAGCGCGGCGGCATAAGCACTCAGCGCCAGAGCATATTCTTGCTGCATTTGCAGAGCGGCGGCCAAAGCCAAATGAAACCGTGGCACTAAGGGGCAACAGACTGTAAGCCAAGAAAAATCACTGATCGCGGCAGTATAGTCATCTGCCAGCCAGGCCTGATAACCCCGTGTATAGCAGGTTTCTACTTCCTGCGGATCAGGTTGCTGCTTAAAATCACTCATTGGGTGCTGAATAATATTCTGTTCTTTCAATACACTATTTATCTTTACACACAGGGACTGGAAATCATCGGCAGAAAAATCGTCCATTGGACCTCCTTTGTTTTATTTATCCGTACTGACATCAAATAGTAGCCAATCATTACCATCGATATTCTTACTGAATGCACCTTTGGCTATTAATATTCGAATAAGTCTACTGCGGATCAACCACAAAGGCTGATTAGCGATATTATTAATAATCAGCATCCTGACTATCGATATATCAGTAATTTCCTCACCTAAATGGAGCAGGAAATTAAATAATGCTAAAAAATTCCCCGGTGTGTTTTTTTCAGTGGAAACCTCCAAAGAACAAATAATTAATTCACGCTGTTCAATACGGTAGATCACCCGGTACTTATCAAATAAAAACTCACTCCCTAATTTGATAGTGCTATTTTCGAAAAAGGCTGTTTGAGTCACACAGCCTTTGCTGAGTAAGTATTGCTCAATGTGCTGAGAGTTAAATTTCATATATCATAATTTCACAGCCATGGAAATATTGTTTATTAGGTTAGTCAAGGTACTGCTAAAGTCCTTGAATCCTTGTCTTACCTCTCCTATTTTATCCTGTATTTCATTGCTATTTTTTGAGTAACTATCAGAGCTAAAACTTTGCAGATTGCTCTCCATGCGCAAGGTTTCCGCCTGACGGGATATATCACCCTCGGCCAGTTTCCCACTACCGGTAATGAATTTCCCAGCAACATCACCAATAGGCGCGCCGATACCGCCCCACCGCGCGCCTGCTCCGGCACTGGCGGCGCTAATTACACCGGACAGAATGGAGCAAACTCCGTTAGAGATGGCTGCGGAGGCTGTTTTATCGATCGCTTCACGCTGATTTTTCATGGCAGCAGCTTTGATATTAAACAGAAGCTCGAATTGTTTCCCACCATAAGCACTCAGTAAATCACGCATTTTTTTAAATAACGCATACATTTGGGAAATAATATCGGAGATATCACTAATGATATTGCCAATACTATTATCTAATTTCCCACTATCATCGACAGCCTGTAGGGCTTTGTCGTTTACTTTTATTTCCTGGCTGATAGGTGTATTCATTATAACCTCATTATATTAATGAACCTGCCACTCTCGTTTGTAGCATGCCGCTTTGATGGATGTTATCGCTTAATTTCTCCAATGTATCTTGTGCGTTCTGAGAGATATCTTTGAGTTGTTTACTTTGCTGCTGTTTATTTCGTTCAACCCATTGATCCATAAACTGCGTGAAGTCCTGATCAAGCATCAATTTTTCAATTTCTTTTTGCAGCCCTCCGTTTTGAATCGCCAACTGGCCACTATTAATCTGCACTAACCCTTGAGTAATTTTTTGCATTATCTGTAAAGGTGAGAGGCTGATATCTTTTATTATTCGCTTAACCATCTCCTTCATAATTTCCTTGGTACATTGGCGAGTAAATTGTTCTGCAGTGAGCGTAGTGCCTTTCTTAATCGCGGTTTGAATCAGATCTTTCGTCACATCGCCTACCAGTTTTTCAACACCAGCGTGGGTAAAAGAGTTAGTGATATTGCGCATCAAGGTCATTTCCGTTTCAGTTATCTGCTTACAGGTATTCTTGGCGAACTGTTCAGTTAACTGTTGTACTTCTTGGTGACTTAGATTCTTCATCGCTTCGGTTAACGCATCAGCCCCGCCCGCTTTTAGCACATCACCCGCCCCTTTGGTCACCGCTCGAGCGGCATTAATCGCGCGGGCGGCTTGAAACAGGTCGATTGCCATAGCAAAGCATTCACAACCGAGTTGAACTTTACCTGCGACATCAATAACTTCCTGACATTTTTCTTTTGAGGCCCCAGCCAGCATCGCCGTTTCAGCGGCGGCCTTAACCAAACCGGCAGTCCCCGCCGCCAAATATGCGACCCCGGAAGCCATTGCCACCGGATCCCCGGTTAACACCCCGGCAGAGAGCTTAATCGCACCGTAAACTATCTCGGCTAAGCCGATGGCCCAATCAAACACCATGTTGAAAATACCGGCTTTGTGAGCTTTATCCGCTTGCTGAACTGCTTTATCTATCTGTTGCTGATACTCATTAACCCGTTTATCGCGTAAAAAAGTCTGCACATCCGTTGCCCGCTCCATCTGCTGGCGGATTGACTTACAGGAATCAGAAAAAAAAACCAGGCTCAGGTTGCCAGCCATCGAGAGGATGAGCTGCATATCTATGCTGCCCAGTTGATCAAGGGAAATCCGGCCACTGCCCCCTGCTTTGGAGCCGGAACGGGGTAAGGCGACCAACAGGCGATCCAAGGCGGCCTGGGCTTTTTGCTGCGTCACCTGGGGTGACGTCATATTCATATCCGCCGAGGGTGATAACCCGGAAATTGCCCACCAATCTGGTATTTTCGCCGCGGCCAAAGGTGTGCTTTTACCTGCGGCTGCCAGTGCCCAATCCGTCTGAGTGTCGGCTTTAAATGCGATACTATTAGGCATGTCTCAACTCCAGTAATATTGCCGCCAGTCCCCGTTCGGCTTGCTGTTGGACTTGAACCTGCTCAGGGTGAGCATGGCACCAGTTCAATGCGGCGCGGAATGCTTTTTCAGCATAAATGGCATTGCCACAAGCGGAATAACACTCCCCAGCGAAACAAGATGGACGAGGATCATCGACCTGAATTTGCCCCGCGCGGCTGAAGCAATAAATCGCCTGATGGAAATCGCCGGTTTGTTGATAACAGGAACCTAATGTTAACCAATAAGCAAAATTCCAATGGTCGAAACGAATCAATATATTTAACAGTTTTTTTGCGCCGTCATATTCTCCGCCGTGACAAAGTTGTACGCTATATTCATATATTAACGTCAAGTCTTGCTCTGACATATTTGCTAACATACGCAGAGAACCGCCGCGCCGCATAAAATTAATAAGTTGATCAGTCGGTTCAATATTCATATCGAATCATCCTTGCGGCCATAACCTGGTTAACAAAGATTGCGGGCAATCGTCGTCAATATATCTTTTAAACCCGTCTGCAATGTACTGATGTTATTAACATTAACGTTATAACTTTGCATGAATTTCTGTAACTGTAATTGTTCTTGAGTCATGGTATCTGACGCGCGGGTCTTTTCATTATCCAATGCCGCTTTTACTGCCTGTAATTGTCCTTTATCCAGTTCTGGCCCATTCTTCTTTAAATACTCATCAATACTCATCTTATCAACTTTGATGCCATGCTCCCGCATAAACTCGATAACTGAATCCGGTAGCGGCTTAGTTGTTTTATCATCCCCTTTAGCCGCTTCGGCAATTACGGAATCAACCTGATTAGCGTTATCCTGTATATCATTGGCATATTTTGATCGGGTGTGCATAGCGTCATAGGAACTTCTGGCAAGTGATTCAAGTACGTCCAGGTACTCATAAAAGGCACTCAATCCCATACTGAAAATATCAGCATGCTCACTTAGATTATTACTCAGATTACTGCCAACATTATTAATGTTTTTGTGAAGACTATTAAATTTATTTTCCAAAACGGAAAAATTAAATTCATTATTGGAAGATTGGTTAACATACGAGGAAGTGTTGTCTGATTTATTTATGCCAGTATTCGCGACCATAGAAATACTCCTTAACTCAAGGTAATAATGATATTTCAGGAAGAGATTAACTACATTGCCTCACCTGAACTTATATTTCTGAGCTGCGTCTCCAGTTGTTTAAACTGTACTTTCATGTTTGCAATAGATACCATCATTTGCGCTTTTTCTTGATTTAAACCATTCGGAAAAGCTTCATTCAAGCGAATTAACGTCTCCCTTGCTTTACTGTCATTTTTGGCTTTTTCTTTCAGTAATTCGATTTGTTGCTGGAAGCCCTTCAACTTTCCTAGGTCAGACAGTAATTTACTATACCGACTGTGTAAGTCCCCTAACATGCTCTGAATAGAATCATTATCATTCATATTGTATTTCCTTATGCACTGATAAATATATAGTATTATTTTGTCTCACTAAGCAGCATCTGTCTTTTATATTAATCCCATCTTTTTCATAAAGTGGCATGATAATTTTTTAATTTCCATAGCGCGTTGACAGCGTTGCTATTATTTTCTCCGCACTACTTAGAGCATGCATCATATTGTTAAGAGTTTTATAATTATCCGGTGTTTGCTGTAGAGACAATTGTTGTGAAATTAATAACTTCCCATTTGCCAACAACGCATTCTTCTGTTGTATTTTTTTCGCGTCATATTTAATAGCGTCTTCCAGTTCAGTAATATGCGACACTCACTCACCTCCTAATCCTTAAAAATCCATGGATATATGTATTAAATTGTTAGATTTTAGTAATGATATGCCTTGCTCTCCAATAAAAATAACTTTATAGCCATTCGCCAGTACCGTCCCTTGCTGTAAGCGTAATCCATTAGCTAATTGCACGAATCCTGAAAGTTTATTTCCGCCATAGCTGACAATTGCAGCAGGAAGAAGCTGAGCAGTTTGATCTGACGTGGGGATATTCTGATACCTCACCGCCAGAAAGTCCGGTTGTTGCCGGGCCAATGCTGTCAACATCTCCATCAGTTGTTGTTGTTGGCTGAGCGACAATATACCGCTGATAATGATTTCCTTATTACTTGGCGCCATGCTGAGATAACCTAATAACCCCAGTTCCCTTAAGCGCTCAACTAATTGTGCAATTTTCCCATCATGGCTATTAATAACCACCCAGCCCTTTAACCCCGCCACTGTCGCCAGTGTTTCCTGAACTTTTAACCATTGCCCCCCCATTTCAATAGCACCATGGATTGTGATATGCCCTGGATGTTTCCCCGTGTCGACCTCTATATCCTGATAGCCATACTGGTGTAATACATCCTTGACGCTACTGAGCAGATGGTCATCACAGACTAATTGATTACGAAAAACAATACGGTTAAGAACCAGGAAATTCTGCAACTTAATCACTGCGGGTGATGAGCTACAGTGACCACTCAAAACAACACTGCCATCTAATAACCAGTTTTCTTTTATCCCCTGTAAAGCGGGTTGCTTTAACTGCTCTGAGAGTTGTGTTGGAATATCAGGAGGAAGATAAGCCAGTAGCGCTTTTGGCTGCTGTATAAACCAGAATATAACTACCGATAGCAGTAACAATAGGATAAATGCCAGTACAGATAAGCAGAGTAATAAGCGTGGCCGAGCACGAGGGATATAATGAATATCACTTAAAATATCGCCCACCTCGCCAACAACCAAGATTAATCCCCCGGTTTCAATCGCCTGTCCGAGTGGGAGTTTCTGTTGTAAATCATGCCGCGCCCCCTTAACCCAGACATCCCCAGATGTCTGCAAAGTTATGTGCTCATCACTTATTCTCAAGGTCAATATTTGCCCCTGAGGTAAGGGTAATAATACGTCGCACTGCTGATCCCCTAGCGTAAACTCCCCCTCAGGTAACATCAGCTCACGCCCATTAAGTTCACCATTTAACAGGCGGAGTTTAAACCGTACTGCCATGCTATTCCCCTGTATTAACCGGTACAGCTTTGATCAGAAATAACCTGACAACACTGTGAGATTGCTTATCAGTGCTGCGAAATAACCCACCTAATAATGGAATATCGCCCAGTAGCGGTATTTTATTTTGCGACTCAATTTGTTTATCCTGGATGAAGCCACCCAATAACAGACTTTGCCCAACACGCAACGTGGCTTGTGTTGAGATATCTGAATTTTGTATTTCCGGTAACGGTTCACTACTGCTTATCGGCGCCTGCTGTTGCCCATCCTGAATGTTAAGATTAAGCAAAACTTCTTTTACACCATCGGCATCAATCATTCTCGGTGTCACTCGCAATAATGACCCAGAGGTGATCGATTCAAGTTTTGCCACTTTATCGCCTTGCAACTTGGTATAAAACGTTACGTTTTTATCCAGTACCGCCTGAATATTATTTAGGGTGACCACCGAAGGGCGTGATAAGACTCTGGCACGTGAATTCTTTTGTAACGCATTCAAGCGAACCATAAAGTTCCCAGTATCACCAATTACAGTGGAGAAACCATCAGCACTATTTTTCCCCGAATTACTATTAAACGAGATACCCGCGCCACCAATGGAAGTGGATGCAGACCAATCGATACCAAGCTGGCTAATATCTCCGGCATCAACATCAATAATGGTCACTGATATTTCTATTTGAACTGGCCGCTGATCCAACTGAGCGATCAAACTACGATAGACCGGCATATTGACCTGGCGATCACGGATAATAATTGCGTTTTGCCGAGGATCAGCCGAGAAAAGAGGCATGCTGGTATGCGCCTCATCTTGTTCTTTTCCTGCAACTAACGGCAGACTATTGCCCTGACTCATCTCGCGCAATACGCTGACTAAGCCCGGTAATTTAACTTGCTGATCACGATACTGATAATTAGAGTCAGCCGCAGAGGCATATTTTAGCTGGAAGACTTTCACTGTTTCTTTATTTTGGTTTTGCTTACGGGCTTGAGACGAAAGCATGTTGCTCAATGTCGTCACCCGTTCAATACAGATAGGAACACCCGTAACCTCAATAGCATCCAGACGAGAAATAGCCTTTATTGCACAGTTTTTTCCTGCGGCTACTCCGCTATGTTGTAGATACTTGATTAAAGTTGTCGTTGATAATCCATCTGGCGATATAAATTCCCTGCGGATGGCTTGAGCTTTGTAAAAATAGAGTATTTCACCATCATAGTACCAGGTAAGATTGTATAGACCGGCTAATTCAGCCAGGATTGCTTCTGGTGTTTTGTCGCGAATCTTCCCACTAAAGTGTTCGTTTATTTCCGGGCTAATGACTACCGGGATACCATAATTCATCCCTAAATCTTTTAATAGGTTAGATACACTCATACCCCGGCTATAAATAAAGAAAGGCTCTCCTTGCCAGGGAATAGCTTGACCATGGGCCAGTGACACTGAAAACAGTAATATTAAACTGGCAAGTTCTTTCATGAGATAGCCTTGCTGACATACTTCTTCGGTTTGGTTAAGACGTTTGCCTGGGAGGTACTCAATGTGGCTACCAAGCCGCTTAAATGCTGAATAACGGCATGAATTTGTTCTAATTTCATCGAGAGTTCTTGATTCTCACCGGCGATCCTCTCGCTATTATCAAGTGTATATCGCCCCCATAACCACCAATTGCCATCGTTAAACTGTAAAGCAAAATCCTGCGTATTCTCCAGCGCCACCAGCATAAGTGCAATATATCGAATAACAGTATTGGATATCATTTTTCTCTCAATAAAAAAAACACCAATACAAATAGAATGATGGTAATCCATCGCTTTGGCAGGAATTCCTTTCAACGTGAATTGAACAATATTAATATCTGATAGATCAATGTCGTTAACTAAGGGTTGTCTCTTCAACATTTCAAGCATCGGCGGTAACTCCTGCATCAGTACGATTTAATTATCCTCCGTAATTAAATATTCGTTATAAGGTAAAAACCTGATTTACTCTTTTTACAGAACTAAATGAATCTATAACGAGCAGTAATGAAATCAGTGTATTTCTTGATATCAAATTTTGGCTGTGGCGTACTAAAAAAAAACAGTCAGGTGACTTTATGGAAAACTCATCATCACTCGTCACTCGATTGACACTATTACTGGGCATGACCTTAATGGCCATATGGCTTATTTCAATTGCGGCCATGGCATTCTTCTCATATGAGGATACCCGCCAACGTTTGGTGAATGAATTAACCCACATGGCATCATTACGCGCAGATTTAAGTAATTACCAATTTGAAGGTGCGGAACGGGACGCAACCGCATTGATCAGTCGCCAGACAAGTTACCAAGCCACCTGGCGATTGCCGATTAGACGTACAGATGATGATCTGAGCGATAATATTCCTTTTAGTTCAGGAATGTGTAATGCCATCCAATCCAGACATGACCTTCGCATTGCTCAGGCTTATGGAACATCTGGTCAAACTTATTATCTCGACAGTTTCACGATTAAAAACAAAGAAGGTATTACCATATTCCGCCCACAGGCGGTATCAAATAACTATTTGAACCAGCGACGTAAAGAATTACTTTTACTGCCAATATTCCCTACCCATGACAATATTTTCTGGGGAATGCCCACGTATAACCCACAACGAGGCTGGCATGTTTCTGTTGCCGCATGTGACCACGCCGGTTCATTAGCTGGGTTCTCATTAAAATTAAATGAATTGGTGACAGATAATCAGCCAGTTGAACAGAGAGATATTAATTTATGGTTGGATAAGAGTGGCGAGTTGTTACCGATATCTCAGCAAAATATACCTTCGCATCAGTTACATGAGATTCTTCGCCAGCTAAAAGACCGAAAGTTACATGATGGTTGGCAACAAACACCTGATTATTTGGTATTAAGAACCCAGTTAAAAGGCCCCGGTTGGCAACAGTTAGTTATTTATCCCCGCGTCGGTTTTGCCTGGGAAGCGGCCAAGCCCGCATTACATCAACTCCCCTTTGCACTGGCTATTTTGCTGCTGCTTACGTTAGTGCTCTCTTTATTACTGCGATATTACCTCGCTATTCCCCTATGGAACTTCATCAATATTATTGGTGCCACCGGCCCGCAAGCGATGGAGCCGCGTTTACCAGTGAAACGCATGGATGAGTTAGGGCAGATTGCTCGTGCTTATAACAACTTGCTAGACACCTTGAATGAGCAGTACGACACCCTTGAAATGAAAGTAAAGGAACGTACTCTGGCACTGGCAAAATCAAAACAGCTGGCCGAACAGGCTAATCGCCGTAAGAGTGTCCATCTAACCACCATCAGTCATGAAATTCGTACCCCTTTAAATGGCACGCTAGGTGCTGTTGAGTTATTACAAAATACCCCACTGACCTGCGAGCAATATCGGTTGGCCGAGACCGCTCGCCAGTGCTCACATTCTTTACTGATGATAGTTAACAACCTGTTGGATTTTTCACGTATTGAGTCGGGGCAAATGGCCTTGTCTCAAGAGAAAACCGCCTTATTGCCCTTATTGGATCAGGCCATGTTAACTATTCATAGCCAGGCCTTGAGTAAAGCCATCACCCTCTCTACTTACGTCAGTTCGGATGTGCCGCTGGAACTGGAGTTGGACCAACAACGCTTAAAGCAGATTCTGGTTAACTTATTGGGCAATGCCGTTAAATTCACGCAATGTGGCCATATTAAGCTCAATGTAGTCCGTAAGGGCCAGCAGCTCTGCTTCACTGTTGAAGATACCGGCTGTGGTATTGATTTGCAGCTTCAACAAGAGATATTCCACCCTTTTGTCCAGACCCATGAGCACGGGCAGGGAACGGGGTTGGGACTAACTATTGCAGATAATCTGGCAAGAATGATGGGGGGCAATATTACACTTTTTAGCCTACCAGACCACGGTAGTCGCTTCTCATTAAGTCTGCCATTTTGTGGGAAAATAGTGCTCAAACCGTTTAAAGGTGAAATATGTGCACCACAGTCATTACATGCTCAATTATCTTCGTGGGGGATAACCTGCCCGCCAGAGGGTAACCAATCAGTACACATGTCGCAGACCCCCTTTAACGATAAAGAGCTGTGCTACCTACCCGGTCGCTTATATAGCAACGTTAAAAAGCATCTTAACGGAGAGAAGCAGCCCGCCTCATCTCAGCAAGAGATACCACATGCTCTCCCACTACAACCTTGGCATATGACCATATTGTTAGTCGATGATGCTGAAACCAATCGAGATATCACCGGCATGATGCTGCGCCAATTGGGGCATCAAGTGACTCTGGCAGAGAGTGGCGAAATCGCACTACGCCTCGGCCAAACGCAGCGTTTTGATCTGGTGCTGATGGATATTCGTATGCCAGGTATGGATGGGCTGGCAACAACCCGCTATTGGCGTGATGATGCGAACAACCAAGATAATCGCTGCATGATTACGGCATTAAGTGCCAATACCAATCCTGAGGAAAAGATAAGGGCCAGTCAGGCGGGGATGAATCATTATCTCTCTAAACCGGTGACTTTCAGCCAACTGGCAGAAGTACTGGATCTGACGGCACAATTCCAGCTCGAACGCGGGGTAACACTCACCCCCCAGTTATCAACACCGAGACCACTATTGAATCTGGCTGACAGCTCATTGCGTCTTAACCTATTACAATCATTGCAACTATTAGTGCAGCAGGGGAGAGAGTCTCTCACCCATACCCCCACGTTATCGCATCAGCTTCACACCTTAAAAGGCTGTGCCGGGCAAGCGGGCCTTACTGAGTTACAAGACGCTGTAATTCAGCTGGAAATAGCAGTCGAAAATCATGAACTCATTACACAGCAAGATATCGATCACCTCGACGAGATAATCCATTTGCTGTTTCAACCGCGGGAGCCCCGCGACACCATTTCAATCGTCAGGTAAAGGGAACAACTTTATGAATACGAAATTACTGATTGTCGACGATCATGAACTAATCATTAATGGCATTAAAAATATGCTGGCAGCTTATCCACGTTATCAGATTGTTGGCCAAGCTGATAATGGGCTGGATGTATACAATTTGTGCCGCCAAACAGAGCCAGACATTGCGATTATAGATCTCGGATTGCCCGGTATGGATGGCCTTGATGTCATTATTCAACTGCTTCGCCGCTGGCCGACGATGAAGATTCTGGCATTAACAGCCCGCCATGAGGAACATCACGCCAGCAAAACGTTAAGCAGTGGCGCACTAGGTTATGTTCTGAAAAAAAGCCCACAGCAAATTCTGCTGGCAGCCATTCAAACGGTCGCGGCGGGTAAACGTTATATTGACCCTGCACTCAATAGTTCTCTGGTTAATAAACTGGCACAAGGTAGCGATGCCCGCCAACCGGTGCTAACGCCACGGGAGCGACAGATCCTAAAACTTATTACCGAAGGTGCCTGTAACCGTATTATCGCAACTCACCTTTCCATCAGCCAAAAAACTGTAGAAACCCACCGCCTTAATATGATGAAAAAACTGGATGTGCACAAAGTCGCTGAGCTTATCCATTGGTCATACCGCTTAGGACTAAATGAATAATGTCACTGGTGTTTTATTGATGATAGACACAAATAAAAACCCCCTATCAGTATCTCACTAATAGGGGGCCTACAAATATCAATGCTCAACTCCAAGCAGCGAATGAATCAGCCCGAATGAACTTATATGAGTAAGTTATTCGGGCCAATACGAATGACTAACATCACCGGAGCATCAAGGGTAAAGAGTATTAGCCTTGGCTAACCGGCGTCTGTTTCGGTGCAAATAACGCTTTCTCATATGCCTTGGCTTTTTTATGGTCAAACTGATGTTCCCACTTAGCAATAACCAGCACTGCTAATGCATTCCCCACCACATTCAGTGCAGTACGTGCCATATCCAGAATACGGTCCACACCGGCGATAAAGGCCAAACCTTCCAGTGGAATACCTACACTGCCTAGCGTTGCTAACAAGACAACAAACGAGACTCCCGGAACACCGGCAATCCCTTTAGAGGTCACCATTAAGGTTAGGACCAGAATGATCTCTTGCCCAATGGACAGCTCGATACCATATAACTGGGCAATAAATATGGCGGCAATACTCTGATAAAGGGTAGAACCATCTAAGTTGAAGGAATAGCCCGTCGGAACCACAAAGCTGGTAATCGATTTTGGCGCGCCATAGGCTTCCATTTTCTCGATGATTCGCGGCAATACAGTTTCTGAACTGGCGGTAGAGTAAGCTAAAATCAGCTCATCTTTCAAAATTCGAATCAAGGTCCAGATCCGTAATTTACATAATCTGGCAACGGTGCCCAGCACGACCAGTGCAAAAAATAGAATCGCGGCGTAAACCAAAATAACCAGCTTGGCCAATGGAATAAGCGAGGCAAAACCAAAATTGGCAACCGTCACCGAGATCAAGCCAAACACCCCGATAGGCGCATAGCGCATAATCATATGAGTGACTTTGAACATGCTTTCAGAAATTGCTTTAAACACATTCAACAGTGGCTCTTTGGTTTCTTTTGGCAATGAAGACAGCCCTAAACCAAACAACACTGAGAAGAAGATAATTGGCAACATATCGCCTTTCGCCATGGAAGCGAAGACGTTGGCAGGAATGAGCGACAATATAGTGCTCACCAGGCTGTGGCTACCACTTTGTACTTGCTCAGTGGTCTTTTCATACTGGGAGATATCGACCACCGTCAATGCCGACATATCAATGCCGTGCCCCGGTTGAAACACATTCGCCAAGGTGATCCCAACAATAATGGCGATGGTAGTGATAACTTCGAAATAGATAATGGTTTTCAGGCCAATTCGCCCAAGCTTCTTCGCATCACCAACACCAGCAATACCCACGATCAAGGTCGAAATAACTATCGGTACAACAATCATTTTAATTAAGCGGATGAAGATATCACCTGCCGGACTTAAAATATTACTAACTAACCACTCTCTGGATTCAATTTGATTATGCAGAACCGCACCAACCAAAATACCTAATACCAGCGCAATGAGTATTTGCCAGGCCAGACCTATTTTTACACTTTTCATACCCTAAAAATTCCTCAAAGCATCCTATAAAATGCAAGTTACCAAGCATTTCAAATAGAATACTTAATCATTAAATACGGGGCTATAGTTGATAAAACGTATGGTTCAGCCTCCCGCCAGCCGACCACGTTATAAATCAGTATCATTTCTGGACACTCTTCTGCAAGCCTTGTTTACACTAAGCCCACATGATGCTGAGGCATAACTTCAGCCCCAAAAATCTTTAAACCACAGTAAATATTTGTTATTAAAATAATAAAATCCATCAGAGACAAATAACATCGCAACTGTCTGTATAAAAAATAAGCTAAATTAAATTACGTGATAAACTCTCATTGTGTTTTATTTTTTGACTTATTTTGTTTTTATTTTGTTAAATTCGGCCGTTTTAATTCTCCGCTTATTCTGGAAGTTTCGCAACCAAAGTCGATTTTTTTCAGCGAAATGAGAGAAATTTATTCAAATAGAGAAAATAATAAATTGCATATTTATTCCATTGGGCTTTGTATTTATATATTCATATTCTCAGTTGATATATATATGTAATTCTAATTACAGTAAGATATAAAAATATAAATTTCCCGATGATTGTAAATTGATTTTTAATTTTTTGGTTAACAACTACTATTAAATTGCATTAGTCACGCTACGTTAGTACTTTTAGTGACATTCCCCCTTCAATATTCTTATTTCACGCTAGAAATGAGCTGATCTGCACATTTCCTTTCCTTTATTGCATGATCACAAGGCGCGTCTCCTATCATTAAGATATCGATTCACCACGCAGCACATTAAGTAAGTCTCTAAATCAACATCTTTTATGCGTGATCTGCCGCCCAAAAAAGAAACAAAACGGCCCTCCACACTATAATTAACTTTTGATTGACATATTATTAACAATCTCAAGGAGAACTATTATGAGCCAAATACATAAACACCCTATTCCAACTGCAATTGCAGAGCATGCCCTGATAAACCCTGAACAATATCAGCAATATTATCAACAATCTGTGCAGAACCCAGATGAATTTTGGGGCGAACATGGCAAGATTATTGATTGGATTAAACCGTATAAAACGGTTAAAAACACCTCCTTTGACCCCGGTCATATCAGCATCCGCTGGTTCGAAGATGGCACACTGAATCTTGCAGCTAACTGCCTTGACCGTCACCTGGCAGAGCGTGGCGATCAAACCGCAATTATTTGGGAAGGTGATGATCCTAACCAATCAAAAACCGTCACCTATAAACAGCTTCACCACGATGTATGCCAGTTTGCTAATGTGCTGAAAAAACTGGGCATCAAGAAAGGTGATGTGGTTGCAATCTATATGCCGATGGTGCCAGAAGCCGCTGTTGCTATGCTGGCCTGCGCGCGTATTGGCGCCGTGCACTCTGTTATTTTTGGTGGATTCTCACCTGATGCCGTTGCTGGCCGAATTATCGACTCTAACTCAAAACTGGTGATTACTGCCGATGAAGGCATTCGTGCTGGTCGCGCAATTCCACTGAAAAAAAATGTCGATGAAGCCTTAAAAAATCCAGCTATCACCAGTATCAAAAATGTGGTCGTCTTCCAACGTACTGGCAATGCCAGCTATTGGAAAGACGGGAGAGATTTGTGGTGGCATGACCTGATAAAAGAAGCCTCCACCGACTGCCCGCCAGAAGAGATGAATGCCGAAGACCCACTGTTCATCCTTTATACCTCGGGTTCTACTGGCAAACCAAAAGGGGTTTTACATACCACCGGCGGTTATCTGGTTTATGCCGCGTTGACCTTTAAATACGTTTTTGATTATCACCCCGGCGATATCTACTGGTGTACCGCAGACGTTGGTTGGGTCACCGGCCACAGCTATTTGCTGTATGGCCCACTGGCTTGCGGTGCTATTACTCTGATGTTTGAAGGTGTTCCTAACTATCCAGGCGTCAATCGCTTGGGTCAGGTTATCGATAAACATCAGGTTAATATTCTGTATACCGCCCCTACCGCCATTCGTGCCTTAATGGCCGAAGGTGACAAAGCCATCGAAGGGACAAAACGCGACTCCCTACGCATTATGGGTTCAGTTGGTGAACCTATTAACCCGGAAGCATGGGAATGGTATTACAACAAGATTGGTAACAGTAAATGCCCGATTGTTGATACCTGGTGGCAAACTGAAACGGGCGGTTTCATGATAACGCCACTGCCAGGAGCCACAGAGTTAAAAGCCGGTTCAGCTACTCGCCCCTTCTTTGGGGTACAGCCAGCGTTGGTCGACAACTTAGGTAACCTGCAAGAAGGTGCAGCCGAAGGCAATCTGGTGATAACCGACTCTTGGCCGGGTCAGGCCAGAACCTTATTCGGCGATCATGACCGTTTTGAGCAGACCTACTTCTCAACCTTTAAAGGCATGTATTTCAGTGGTGATGGCGCTCGTCGTGACGAAGATGGCTACTACTGGATAACCGGCCGCGTCGATGACGTACTTAACGTTTCAGGTCACCGCCTAGGGACCGCTGAAATTGAATCCGCATTGGTTTCACACCCGAAAATTGCCGAAGCTGCCGTCGTCGGGGTCCCACACAGCATTAAAGGGCAAGCTATCTATGCCTACATCACGCTGAATCACGGTGAAGAACCGACACCAGAGCTGTATACCGAGGTGCGTAATTGGGTGCGTAAAGAGATTGGCCCAATTGCGACCCCAGATATTTTGCACTGGACTGATTCACTACCAAAAACCCGTTCAGGCAAGATCATGCGCCGTATTCTGCGCAAAATTGCGGCTGGCGATACCAGCAACTTAGGGGATACCTCAACACTGGCCGATCCGGGCGTAGTGGACAAATTACTGGAAGAAAAACAATCAATGCAAACACCGTCGTAAATTGTGCCGCCTACCGGCGGCAAACTTAATTAATGCCTCAAAGGAGAGACTCTGATGAATGACAGCATTTATCAAGAGATTGAAAATAACCCGCGTTTCAAAGAGTTGGTGCAAAAGCGTGGCCGCTTTGCCTGGACACTGTCGCTCATTACCCTAGCGCTGTATGTCGGTTTCATTTTCCTTATTGCTTTCGAACCACAATGGCTCGGTACCCCGCTATATGCAGGCTCCAGCATTACTCGCGGCATACCCGTTGGTGTGGGGTTGATCGTTATTTCTTTTGTTCTTACAGGTATTTACGTTATTCGTGCTAATGGCGAGTTTGACCGTCTGACGGCAGAAATTCTTCGTGAGGTGAAGCAATGAAGACTCGCCATTGGTCCGTACTTTCCTTACTGACTCTGCCTGCGCTGTCACAGGCAGAAGCAATTACCGGCGAAGTTCATCGCCAGCCGCTCAATATTCAAGCGATCATTATGTTCGTATTGTTTGTTGGCGCGACATTATATATTACCTACTGGGCATCAAAGCGTACCCGTTCCCGGGGTGATTATTATACCGCTGGCGGGCGCATAACCGGTTTCCAAAATGGTTTGGCCATTGCTGGGGACTTTATGTCTGCGGCATCATTTCTGGGTATTTCCGCGCTGGTTTATACCTCTGGCTATGATGGCTTGATTTACTCCATCGGCTTTCTAATCGGCTGGCCAATCATTCTGTTTTTAATTGCCGAGCGGCTGCGTAATCTGGGTCGCTATACCTTTGCTGATGTGGCTTCTTATCGCTTGAAACAAAGGCCGATAAGAACATTATCTGCCTGTGGTTCGTTAGTGGTGGTCGCTTTATATCTGATAGCTCAAATGGTCGGTGCCGGTAAGCTGATAGAGTTGTTGTTTGGCTTGAACTACCACGTAGCCGTGGTGTTGGTGGGCATCCTGATGGTACTGTACGTCTTGTTTGGCGGCATGTTAGCCACAACGTGGGTACAGATTATCAAAGCGGTGTTACTGCTGGCGGGTGCTTCATTTATGGCCATTATGGTTATGAAGTCGGTTAACTTTAACTTCAATACCTTATTCAGTGAGGCCATTAAAGTTCACCCTAAAGGCTTGGCGATCATGAGCCCTGGAGGGCTAGTCTCTGACCCAATATCAGCATTGTCGCTCGGCTTGGCATTAATGTTTGGTACCGCAGGCTTACCACACATTCTAATGCGTTTCTTTACGGTAAGTGATGCCAAAGAAGCCCGCAAGAGCGTGTTCTATGCCACTGGCTTTATCGGTTACTTCTACATATTGACCTTTATTATTGGTTTTGGCGCAATCCTGTTGGTCGGCCCGAATCCAGCCTTTAAGGATGCGGCGGGGGCACTGCTTGGCGGTAATAATATGGCAGCAGTGCATCTAGCTGATGCCGTGGGGGGTAGCTTCTTCTTAGGCTTTATCTCGGCAGTTGCTTTCGCAACTATTTTGGCGGTGGTTGCCGGTCTGACATTAGCGGGGGCATCTGCTGTTTCTCATGACCTTTACGCCAGTGTCATCAAGAAGGGTAAAGCAAATGAACGCGATGAACTGAGAGTTTCTAAAATCACAGTGGTTATTTTAGGGTTTGTGGCAATCGGCTTGGGGATTTTGTTTGAGAAGCAAAACATTGCTTTCATGGTAGGTTTGGCATTCTCCATTGCCGCCAGTTGTAACTTCCCAATCATCTTTATTTCAATGTATTGGGATAAACTGACCACGCGTGGTGCAATGATTGGTGGCTGGTTGGGGTTACTGACTGCGGTGATCCTGATGATTTTAGGCCCAACTATCTGGGTAACCATTCTAGGACACGCAAAACCAATTTATCCATATGAATACCCGGCATTATTCTCAATGATAGTGGCATTTGTCGGGATATGGTTCTTCTCCGTCACTGATAATTCAGAAGAGGGTAAGCAAGAACGTCTGCGCTTTAAAGCACAGTTTGTCCGTTCACAAACGGGGTTGGGCGCCTCTCAAAGTAGCTCTCACTGATCGTATTTGGTGGATAAAAGGCCCCTCGGGGCCTTTTTTATGGCTTCAACCAGCGGTCTAACCAAGGGAAAACCACATCTTGCTGCTCTTGGTAAAATACGTGCCCCAACGCGGGCCAGCTACGAGTGACTAAGCGTGATTCCGCATTTTGTGACCGCCAGATTGCATGCACTTTACTGTAAGCCTGCTCGACCGCATCCGATGGGAACAATTTATCTTTCCCGCCGTTAAAAAGAAGCATCGGTTTTGGTGCCGCTAAGCTGGCAATATCAGGGAAATCCAACTTATTGGCAATACCAGGGTGGAGCATGTAAAAAGCGGATTGCCCACGAAGTACATTATTACCTGGGGTCATCAAACCTTGATAGTTACCAAACCAAGAGATAGCCGCAGTGGCCGCGACCTTATCCGATAATGCAGCTAACTGCCAGGCACGATACGCTCCCATAGAAAATCCAAGAGCACCAATACGTTGGCGGTCAACTGATGGAAGTGTCGCCAGAAAATCAACCGTTCGTATATCTTCATAAGCCATCGTGCCCGCTAATGAACGGCCAAGATTAAAGAAGTTACTGGCTAAGGCCTGCTGTTGCTCATAGCTGATAGGGCCTCTATCACCCCAGCCAATAGCATCAATAGAAAGCACGACATAACCACGTTTTGCCAACTCATCGCCAATGAATTTACCGCTAAAGAATTTATCCGACCAAGCCTGCGCTGAGGCAAGCTGTGCGCTATCGCCCCAAGGGCGGATCATTTTCTCTTTGCCAATATCAAATTTAGACCCATGGTCATGCAAAAGAACAATCGCCGGATGAGGGCCTTTGCTTTTCGGTGTTAATAGCAAGCCTTGGACACGGCTTTCATCTGTGATGTTTAATGCTATTTTTTCAGCAATATAGCGGCCACGATCCTGCTGATCTATTTTCTCTGCTGAAAATGCAATTGTTGAGTCAGGGGTGAGCAATGCTTGTCGGAAGATCTTTCTGGTGTCGCTTTTCCACTGTGCAAAGTCAGTGTATCTCCCTGCCAGCCATGAACTTTGATAAGTCATCTGTTTTTTTAGCTGTGGATAAAATACTGGCAGATTATTTTCAGTAATAGCTTCTTTTTGATACGTCACAGGACTGGCCTGTGCTGTTGCGGCAGTAAGTATCGCTGACAGGGCGAGCGAACAGACAAATAGACCGGCATTCATTCAAACCTCACAATCAAAACATCGTTTCAATTTTTGATTGAATGATTTTAAGGTAAAAAAGGTTATTTTCTGTGGCGAGGGTTATAAAAATGACAGAAAGCACAAAGAAAAGGTTATTCAATGTTCAAACTGCATGTCATGCTCGAGTCGAACCTGTACACCAGACAAACAAAAAAGGCCACCCGTTAGGGTAGCCTCTTTTGCTTGTTTGATGCCTGGCAGTGTCCTACTCTCGCATGGGGAGACCCCACACTACCATCGGCGCTACGGCGTTTCACTTCTGAGTTCGGCATGGGATCAGGTGGGACCACCGCGCTAAGGCCGCCAGGCAAATTCTGTCTAAACTAAACCCGCTATGCAATACTACACACAGCCAGCCAGCCCAATCTCGGAACTTCGCTGAAAATATCAATCTTTCAAATCTAAAACACCTTTGGTGTTGTAAGGTTAAGCCTCACGGATCATTAGTACTGGTTAGCTCAATGCATCGCTGCACTTACACACCCAGCCTATCAACGTCATAGTCTTTAACGTTCCTTCAGGGGGCTTAAAGCCCCAGGGAAGACTCATCTCGAGGCAAGTTTCCCGCTTAGATGCTTTCAGCGGTTATCTCTTCCGAATTTAGCTACCGGGCAATGCCATTGGCATGACAACCCGAACACCAGTGATTCGTCCACTCCGGTCCTCTCGTACTAGGAGCAGCCCCTCTCAATCTTCCAACGCCCACGGCAGATAGGGACCGAACTGTCTCACGACGTTCTAAACCCAGCTCGCGTACCACTTTAAATGGCGAACAGCCATACCCTTGGGACCTACTTCAGCCCCAGGATGTGATGAGCCGACATCGAGGTGCCAAACACCGCCGTCGATATGAACTCTTGGGCGGTATCAGCCTGTTATCCCCGGAGTACCTTTTATCCGTTGAGCGATGGCCCTTCCATTCAGAACCACCGGATCACTAAGACCTACTTTCGTACCTGCTCGAGCCGTCACTCTCGCAGTCAAGCTAGCTTATGCCTTTGCACTAACCTCACGATGTCCGACCGTGATTAGCTAACCTTCGTGCTCCTCCGTTACTCTTTGGGAGGAGACCGCCCCAGTCAAACTACCCACCAGACACTGTCCTCACCCCGGATCACGGGGCCGAGTTAGAACATCAAACATTAAAGGGTGGTATTTCAAGGTTGGCTCCATGCAGACTGGCGTCCACACTTCGATGCCTCCCACCTATCCTACACATCAAGGCTCAATGTTCAGTGTCAAGCTATAGTAAAGGTTCACGGGGTCTTTCCGTCTTGCCGCGGGTACACTGCATCTTCACAGCGAGTTCAATTTCACTGAGTCTCGGGTGGAGACAGCCTGGCCATCATTACGCCATTCGTGCAGGTCGGAACTTACCCGACAAGGAATTTCGCTACCTTAGGACCGTTATAGTTACGGCCGCCGTTTACTGGGGCTTCGATCAAGAGCTTCGCCTTGCGGCTGACCCCATCAATTAACCTTCCAGCACCGGGCAGGCGTCACACCGTATACGTCCACTTTCGTGTTTGCACAGTGCTGTGTTTTTATTAAACAGTTGCAGCCAGCTGGTATCTGCGACTGGCTTCGGCGCCGGGAGCAAGTCCCATTACCTAATGCCAGCGTGCCTTCTCCCGAAGTTACGGCACCATTTTGCCTAGTTCCTTCACCCGAGTTCTCTCAAGCGCCTGAGTATTCTCTACCTGACCACCTGTGTCGGTTTGGGGTACGATTTAATGTTACCTGATGCTTAGAGGCTTTTCCTGGAAGCTTGGCATCAACTACTTCACCACCGTAGTGGCTCGTCATCACACCTCAGCGTTGATAAGCAACCGGATTTACCAAGTCACTCCGCCTACATGCTTAAACCGGGACAACCGTCGCCCGGCTAGCCTAGCCTTCTCCGTCCCCCCTTCGCAGTAACACCAAGTACAGGAATATTAACCTGTTTCCCATCGACTACGCTTTTCAGCCTCGCCTTAGGGGTCGACTCACCCTGCCCCGATTAACGTTGGACAGGAACCCTTGGTCTTCCGGCGTGCGGGTTTTTCACCCGCATTATCGTTACTTATGTCAGCATTCGCACTTCTGATACCTCCAGCAACCCTCACAGGTCACCTTCAACGGCTTACAGAACGCTCCCCTACCCAACAACACCTAAGTGTCGCTGCCGCAGCTTCGGTGCATGGTTTAGCCCCGTTACATCTTCCGCGCAGGCCGACTCGACCAGTGAGCTATTACGCTTTCTTTAAATGATGGCTGCTTCTAAGCCAACATCCTGGCTGTCTGTGCCTTCCCACATCGTTTCCCACTTAACCATGACTTTGGGACCTTAGCTGGCGGTCTGGGTTGTTTCCCTCTTCACGACGGACGTTAGCACCCGCCGTGTGTCTCCCGTGATAACATTCTTCGGTATTCGGAGTTTGCATCGGTTTGGTAAGTCGGGATGACCCCCTAGCCGAAACAGTGCTCTACCCCCGAAGATGAGTTCACGAGGCGCTACCTAAATAGCTTTCGGGGAGAACCAGCTATCTCCCGGTTTGATTGGCCTTTCACCCCCAGCCACAAGTCATCCGCTAATTTTTCAACATTAGTCGGTTCGGTCCTCCAGTTAGTGTTACCCAACCTTCAACCTGCCCATGGCTAGATCACCGGGTTTCGGGTCTATACCTTGCAACTAGACGCCCAGTTAAGACTCGGTTTCCCTACGGCTCCCCTATTCGGTTAACCTTGCTACAAAATATAAGTCGCTGACCCATTATACAAAAGGTACGCAGTCACACCACGAAGGTGCTCCCACTGCTTGTACGTACACGGTTTCAGGTTCTATTTCACTCCCCTCGCCGGGGTTCTTTTCGCCTTTCCCTCACGGTACTGGTTCACTATCGGTCAGTCAGGAGTATTTAGCCTTGGAGGATGGTCCCCCCATATTCAGACAGGATGTCACGTGTCCCGCCCTACTCATCGAGTTCACAGCAAGTGTGTTTTGGTGTACGGGACTATCACCCTGTACCGTGCGACTTTCCAGACGCTTCCACTAACACACAAACTGATTCAGACTCTGGGCTCTTCCCCGTTCGCTCGCCGCTACTGGGGGAATCTCGGTTGATTTCTTTTCCTCGGGGTACTTAGATGTTTCAGTTCCCCCGGTTCGCCTTGCATGGCTATGTATTCACCATGCAATAGTGCAACGAATTGCACTGGGTTTCCCCATTCGGGTATCGTCGGTTGTAACGCTTCATATCAGCTTACCGACGCTTTTCGCAGATTAGCACGCCCTTCATCGCCTCTGACTGCCTAGGCATCCACCGTGTACGCTTAGTCGCTTAACCTCACAACCCAAAGGTGTTTTTCGTTATTGGTGTGGCTGTGAACACACTCTGCTATGTTGTGCAGTGCGCGCAATCCTCATGAACGTTAAGTTCACTCCGGTTGCTGTGCGCTGTACGCCTTGCCGAGTGTCTTCTCGCTCACACTGCAACAATGATTAACCCATTGGCATTGCGATTATTTGAGAGACTCTATTACAGGTTACTCTTTATCTCAGTACATCTACGGAGAGATAAATTTCAGCTGTAATGTTTCAATTTTCAGCTTGTTCCAGATTGTTAAAGAGCAATATCTTAAACACGACTCGTTAAAGTCATCTTTAAGATATTCAGTTGATAATGTCTTTCACACATTATCGGAGTGGCGTCCCCAAGGGGATTCGAACCCCTGTTACAGCCGTGAAAGGGCAGTGTCCTAGGCCTCTAGACGATGGGGACACAAAAATTTCTACTGGATCACTGATTCAGTATTTTTGTGTAAAGGTGAGAATGTGGTGACACATTCGAACGACTGATGCAGTAAAAACTCGATACCGAGGTCTTATTGCACAATCATCACCCTCATCAACAGGTGCTCTTGCTCATTTACATTCATCAGACAATCTGTGTGGACACTGCGCAATGCGTATCGTTAGGTAAGGAGGTGATCCAACCGCAGGTTCCCCTACGGTTACCTTGTTACGACTTCACCCCAGTCATGAATCACAAAGTGGTAAGCGCCCTCCCGAAGGTTAAGCTACCTACTTCTTTTGCAACCCACTCCCATGGTGTGACGGGCGGTGTGTACAAGGCCCGGGAACGTATTCACCGTAGCATTCTGATCTACGATTACTAGCGATTCCGACTTCATGGAGTCGAGTTGCAGACTCCAATCCGGACTACGACAGACTTTATGTGGTCCGCTTGCTCTCGCGAGTTCGCTTCACTTTGTATCTGCCATTGTAGCACGTGTGTAGCCCTACTCGTAAGGGCCATGATGACTTGACGTCATCCCCACCTTCCTCCGGTTTATCACCGGCAGTCTCCCTTGAGTTCCCACCATTACGTGCTGGCAACAAAGGATAAGGGTTGCGCTCGTTGCGGGACTTAACCCAACATTTCACAACACGAGCTGACGACAGCCATGCAGCACCTGTCTCACGGTTCCCGAAGGCACTAAAGCATCTCTGCTAAATTCCGTGGATGTCAAGAGTAGGTAAGGTTCTTCGCGTTGCATCGAATTAAACCACATGCTCCACCGCTTGTGCGGGCCCCCGTCAATTCATTTGAGTTTTAACCTTGCGGCCGTACTCCCCAGGCGGTCGACTTAACGCGTTAGCTCCGGAAGCCACGCCTCAAGGGCACAACCTCCAAGTCGACATCGTTTACAGCGTGGACTACCAGGGTATCTAATCCTGTTTGCTCCCCACGCTTTCGCACCTGAGCGTCAGTCTTTGTCCAGGGGGCCGCCTTCGCCACCGGTATTCCTCCAGATCTCTACGCATTTCACCGCTACACCTGGAATTCTACCCCCCTCTACAAGACTCTAGCTTGCCAGTTTCAAATGCAGTTCCCACGTTAAGCGCGGGGATTTCACATCTGACTTAACAAACCGCCTGCGTGCGCTTTACGCCCAGTAATTCCGATTAACGCTTGCACCCTCCGTATTACCGCGGCTGCTGGCACGGAGTTAGCCGGTGCTTCTTCTGCGAGTAACGTCAATCAACCGTGCTATTAACACGATTGCCTTCCTCCTCGCTGAAAGTGCTTTACAACCCGAAGGCCTTCTTCACACACGCGGCATGGCTGCATCAGGCTTGCGCCCATTGTGCAATATTCCCCACTGCTGCCTCCCGTAGGAGTCTGGACCGTGTCTCAGTTCCAGTGTGGCTGGTCATCCTCTCAGACCAGCTAGGGATCGTCGCCTAGGTGAGCCATTACCCCACCTACTAGCTAATCCCATCTGGGCACATCCGATGGCGTGAGGCCCGAAGGTCCCCCACTTTGCTCTTGCGAGGTCATGCGGTATTAGCTACCGTTTCCAGTAGTTATCCCCCTCCATCAGGCAGTTTCCCAGACATTACTCACCCGTCCGCCGCTCGCCGGCAAAGTAGTAAACTACTTCCCGCTGCCGCTCGACTTGCATGTGTTAGGCCTGCCGCCAGCGTTCAATCTGAGCCATGATCAAACTCTTCAATTTAAGATTTGTTTGATTTGCTACTAATAAAAGCAGCGATGCTCAAAGATTACTTTCTGCAAATAAGCATTCGAACCGAAGTTCAAATGTGTACTGCTTTGGTCACTCTTCAAGACTTTGATATTTCTTCTGCCTGTCGAAACAGGCTTCGATATCGTCTTGCGAGTGCCCACACAGATTGTCTGATAAATTGTTAAAGAGCAGTGCGTTAGCAACCGGTGGTTGGTAACGCGAGGTGCGCATATTACGCTTTCCTCATTCAGAGTCAACTACTAATTTCGTTGAATTTCTCTGTTCTCTTTGCCGGTCACTTAACTACTTGATTCGTTGTGTGCCGTCTCGATGGATGCGCATTATAGGGAGTTCCGCGCCGCCCGCAACCGCTAATTTCAATAAAAATGACTGTTTGCTGCATTCCACAGCAAAACCCCGCTTTATACCCAGTTGTGCACAAACTTATCCACAGATTGAATCTGCACTCAAAATTGACGAGCATCACGCAATCGTTTTCGCTACAATTCCCCGCGGCGAAAAAGAGTGACCTTGTCGGCAAAATATCGATGACATGATGTGATTTTTTATAAAACTGGGGAATACCGCTCAGGATAAAGCGTATTTTATTGTGGTAGAGGATGAATCGCCCTGGTGAAAGCAGCAAAGAGTGGCATTGCTCCCTATTTGGGACGTTATCTGAGTTTGTTCCTCTCTATATAGTTACCTATATAAGAAGGTAGGATTCAGATAACGCTCTATTGAATGATTGCGAAGAATAACTGCGACTCCAAAGCCAAGGGATAAAACCATGCAACAACGCCGCCCAATCCGCCGTGCTCTACTCAGTGTGTCTGACAAAGCCGGTATCATCGAATTCGCCGCCGCACTTTCTCAGCGTGGCATCGAGTTACTTTCCACCGGTGGAACTGCCCGCCTGCTGGCCGATGCGGGTCTGCCCGTCACTGAGGTTTCTGACTATACCGGTTTCCCGGAAATGATGGACGGACGCGTTAAAACGTTGCATCCAAAAGTGCATGGCGGCATTTTGGGCCGTCGTGGTCAGGATGATGGCATCATGGCTCAACATGATATTCAGCCAATTGATATTGTTGTCGTGAATCTATATCCGTTCGCTCAGACAGTTGCTCGCCCGGATTGCTCACGGGAAGATGCAGTTGAGAATATCGATATCGGTGGCCCTACCATGGTGCGCTCCGCCGCCAAGAACCATAAAGATGTCGCCATTGTCGTTAAGAGTAGCGACTACCCAGCGATTATTGCCGAACTGGACGAGAATGATGGTTCATTAACTTATCCAACCCGTTTCGACTTGGCTATCAAGGCGTTTGAGCACACCGCCGCTTACGACAGCATGATTGCCAATTACTTCGGCGCGCTGGTGCCACCTTACCATGGTGATACCAAGCAGCCATCAGGCCGCTTCCCACGCACCCTGAATCTTAACTATATAAAGAAACAAGATATGCGCTATGGTGAAAACAGCCACCAGCAAGCGGCCTTCTATATAGAAGAAGAGGTTAAAGAGGCATCTGTGGCTACCGCACAGCAATTGCAGGGTAAAGCGCTCTCCTATAACAATATCGCAGATACCGATGCGGCATTAGAATGTGTGAAAGAGTTCAGCGAGCCTGCCTGTGTGATCGTCAAGCATGCCAACCCATGCGGCGTGGCGATTGCCGACTCGCTGTTGGCCGCTTACGAAAAAGCCTATAAAACTGACCCAACTTCTGCTTTCGGCGGCATTATTGCCTTTAACCGTGAATTGGATGCCGAAACCGCCAGCGCAATTATCAGCCGCCAGTTTGTTGAAGTCATCATTGCCCCCGCAGTCAGCACTGAAGCACTGGCATTGCTTGCCGCCAAACAAAATGTCCGTGTTCTGACCTGTGGCCAGTGGCAGGAGCGTGCTACCGGTCTGGACTTCAAACGCGTCAATGGTGGTTTGCTGGTCCAAGACCGCGATTTAGGTATGGTGACCGCAGCCAATCTGCGCGTGGTGTCCAAGCGCCAGCCAACGGAGCAAGAACTGCGTGATGCACTGTTCTGCTGGAAAGTAGCTAAGTTCGTTAAATCCAATGCCATTGTCTATGCACGCGACAATATGACTATCGGTATAGGCGCAGGCCAAATGAGCCGTGTCTATTCTGCCAAAATTGCCGGTATTAAAGCGGCGGATGAAGGATTAGAAGTAACCGGTTCTGCCATGGCCTCCGATGCTTTCTTCCCGTTCCGTGACGGTATCGATGCTGCTGCATCTGTCGGGATCAGTTGTGTTATCCAACCGGGTGGTTCAATCCGTGACGATGAAGTCATTGCTGCGGCTGATGAGCATGGTATCGCCATGATCTTTACCGACATGCGCCATTTCCGCCATTAATTAACCCGCTTAACGGAGTCATCTGATGAATATTTTGATTATTGGTAATGGCGGGCGTGAACACGCGCTGGGCTGGAAAGCAGCACAGTCGCCTTTAGCGGGCAAAATTTATGTCGCGCCGGGTAATGCTGGCACCGCGCTAGAATCTGGTTTAGAAAATGTCGATATCGCGGCAACTGATATTGCGGGTCTGTTGGCCTTTGCTCAGAGCCATGATATTGGCCTGACCATTGTCGGCCCGGAAGCACCGTTAGTTATTGGTGTGGTTGATGCTTTCCGCGCAGCCGGTTTGACCATTTTTGGGCCAACGCAAGCCGCGGCTCAGTTGGAAGGATCTAAAGCTTTCACCAAAGACTTCCTGGCGCGCCACAATATCCCAACTGCGTTTTACCAGAACTTCACCGAGGTGGAGCCTGCTTTAGCCTATGTTCGTAAAATCGGTGCACCGATCGTGATTAAGGCTGATGGGCTGGCCGCCGGTAAAGGCGTGATTGTTGCGATGACGTTGGAAGAAGCAGAAACCGCTGTTCATGACATGCTGGCAGGCAATGCCTTTGGTGATGCAGGCCACCGTATCGTGGTGGAAGAGTTTCTCGACGGCGAAGAAGCCAGCTTTATCGTGATGGTTGATGGTGAAAATGTATTACCAATGGCCACCAGCCAGGACCATAAGCGGGTTGGCGATGGTGATACCGGTCCGAATACCGGTGGCATGGGGGCATATTCCCCGGCACCGGTAGTCACTGATGAAGTTCATCAGCGAGTGATGGAAAGTGTTATCTGGCCGACAGTGCGCGGTATGGCGGCAGAAGGTAATGTCTATACCGGCTTCCTCTATGCCGGTCTGATGATTTCCGCTGACGGGCAACCAAAAGTGATTGAGTTCAACTGTCGCTTTGGTGACCCGGAAACTCAACCCATCATGCTACGCATGCGTTCAGACTTGGTTGAATTGTGCTTAGCCGGTGCGCAAGGCAAATTGAATGAGAAGACCTCTGACTGGGATGAGCGCCCATCGCTAGGTGTGGTGTTGGCCGCTGGCGGTTATCCGGCAGATTATCGCCAGGGTGATGTCATTCATGGATTACCACAGCAGGAGGTAGCTGACGGTAAAGTGTTCCACGCCGGAACCAAACTGAATGGCAATAATGAAGTCGTCACTAGCGGCGGTCGCGTATTGTGTGTAACTGCGCTGGGTGCCACCGTCGCCCAGGCACAGCAAAACGCGTATCGGTTAGCTGAAAATATTCAGTGGGAAGGGGCTTTCTACCGTAAAGACATTGGTTATCGGGCGATTGCTCGCGGTAAATAAACCTACCCTTGTATTCTACGGGCGCAGCTTGCTGTGCCCTGCTTCTTATCAGGCCTTACAAACTACCGGCTGTCGGCTCCCAGCGGCAGAAGTCCTGATTGGCAACCAACAGCAATTGCTGACCCTGCGACGAATCCAACCACGCGACGCCCAGAGCTTGCGCACTGCCCTCTCCCCGTTTGCTCAGCCATGCCTGTGAGTTATCGTCAACTTTCAATCGCAACGTCTTCTTATCACAGGTAGTAACCACACCATCTCGCCACTGTCCCTGAATTAACCTGACATTTCCGGCGCGCAGTGCACTGCTCTGTTCGAGAATTCGTTTCGCTTCCAACTGATAGACCGCGATATTATCCGCAGAGAGCTGCTCACGCCGTTCGGCCAGTTGGCGCTGCATAAAACTCACCTGTCCTTGTTCATCAAAACGCAGCTCGACGCTCTGCGGGTTATGACCCAAATCGTTGCGCCGAATTTCCCGCAAAATGCCATTTTGATATTCGTAGAAGGTTACGCGAGTATTGTCCCCGGAATAGGGGCTGTAGACGCTCATCAGCACTTGTGGCTGCTGCTGCGCATTATCCTGACGCCATAAACGAACGACACCGCTATCGGCGATATATCCGCTGGCACTAAATTGAGGGGAACCTGACTGACTGCTACAGGCGCTGAGACCAAAGGCTAAACCGAGGGTCATCAGCACCCGCTGCATAAACAAAAGGGGCTTTGCCACCCCCCTGCTTATTATTTTCACTGACACACTATTAAGATTTAACAGAATCTTTCAGTGCTTTACCAGAAACAAACGCTGGCACATTAGCTGCAGCAATTTTGATTTCTTTACCAGTCTGTGGGTTGCGGCCAGTGCGCTCATTACGATGGTTTACCTTGAAAGTACCAAAACCAACCAATTGTACTGGATCACCGTCTTTCAGAGATTCGGTAATTGCAGCCAGTGTGGACTCCAAAGCAGCTTTAGCTTGTGCTTTAGAAAGGTCCGCTTTGTCCGCGATTACGTCAATCAGTTGAGTCTTATTCATAAGTTATCCTTACAGTGTGTTTATCGTTTGCAAAGCATCGAGTGCGACGGATATGCCGATGGACAGCACTCTCCTGCATACACGCACCGATAGCCACTTTTTTTCGCCCCCCAAATGTAGAACAGACAGGGGGCAGATGTGAAGCCTTAAGACGTGACAAATCAGGCGTTAAATCACGTTTTCTTGCCTTATTGCGTTAAATTTATGCCAATGTTGCTAACAGCCGCTTCCCGCAGGTCAGATCGTAGCCCTTTTATCAGATCTAAGTCGCGCTCTTCACAGTCAGCTAACAGACGGAAAATCTCCCATTGGATATCCCATTCTTCTTCAATCGCAGGCAAAATTTTCAGTTCTTCATCGGTCATTTCTTTACCGGCCAACGTCATTTCCAACATTGCAACGGTACGAATTGATGCTTCGCTGATAGCGACAGCATGTTCCAGTGTTTCACCACTCAAACGCGAATGGATGGCCTCGCCCAATGCAATACAGGCATCGATGGCAGGATAAACACCGTAGATAGCATAGTCATCGGCTGAAGGAATTGCCTCTTCCAGCTTCTCTAACTGGCTATCAAAGTTAACTTTTGCGTCTTTTATGACCAAAGTTTCCCAGATCAGGTCCAGAATGCGCCGGTAAACAGCCGGGTCGCCAAATTCAGTTTCCAGACAAAATTGCTGATAGTTGGGATACATCCGCTCACATAAGCAAGCCATGAAAGTCAGGTGTTGCCAACTTTCCAGCTTCTCGAGACGTAGATGAATCGGATTACGTATCATTATAAGTTCTCATTATTCATTATCTGCGCGGCAGTGTACCCGAAATTAAATCATATCCCTATGGTTGCCAAGTAAATCAGGATTTTTCCGCACCCAACGCTGAAATTGCGGGCGGTTTGAGGCGATAGCATCAGCCCAACGGGTTGGCTCAGGCAAACGGTAGCCCGCCATGCAAGCCTGTACCCACGCCAAAGCACTACTAACACTGACCCGATGACCGGGCGAGATAAACAGTGGATTGCAACGGACTTTGCTGCGCCACACCCAGCCAAGTTGCTCATCACCATCAATGAGTGGTTGTAATGCGCCGTTATCGCTCTCTAGCGGCAGAGAGTGCCCACACAGGCGACTTTTGGCGACACCAATGGTCGGAACATCAACCAACAGCCCAAAATGGCTGGCAACGCCTAAACGACGCGGATGTGCGATACCTTGCCCATCAACAAACACCAGTTGAGGCCGTTGCTGCAACTGCCCCCAGGCGGCTAATAATGCAGGATATTCACGGAAAGAGAGTAAACCGGGGATATACGGCAGTGAAGTTGCCACGCGGGCAACCTGATATTCCACCAGTTCTAGCGAGGGATAACGCAAAATCGCGATAGCAGCACGGGTAATCTCCCCCTGCTGCTCAAAACCAACATCCGCACCGGCAATAAAGTGCACTGACCCACTATCAAAATCATCGTGAAGAATAATGTCAGATGCTCGTTGTAACTGTTCTGCCCGTAACGCTTTGGTATCTATCATCGGCCAACCTCCCTCGCGCTTGAAGCTACAGTGCGGTTACCTGCCGCCCCAATGACTTTGGGTATAAGCGATTAGTTTTGATGATAAGGCTTTGATAACGTATGCACTGCATCAACAAAAGCCCCTGCATGTTGTGGCGGAACATCCTGATGAATGCCGTGCCCCAGATTAAACACATGCCCTTCACCCTGGCCAAAACTTGCGAGAATAGTACTCACTTCCTGCTCAATACGGGCAGGTGGTGCGTATAACACAGAGGGGTCCATATTACCTTGCAGAGCGACCTTATCACCCACCCGACGGCGCGCATCGCCGATATCCGTGGTCCAATCCAACCCTAATGCATCACAACCGGTAGCAGCCATTGCTTCCAGCCATTGCCCGCCACCTTTAGTGAACAAGGTCACCGGTACCCGACGCCCGTCGTTTTCGCGGATCAGGCCATCGACGATTTTATGCATGTAGTTCAAGGAGAATTCAAGATAATCACGCCCTGTCAGTACCCCGCCCCAAGTATCAAACACCATCACAGATTGAGCGCCAGCTTTGATTTGCGCATTGAGATACAAGATGACGCTATCGGCCAGTTTATCCAGTAGCAGATGCAGGGTTTGCGGCTCGGCATACATCATTTTCTTCAGTTTGGTGAACGCTTTGCTACTACCACCTTCAACCATATAGGTTGCCAGCGTCCATGGGCTGCCGGAAAAACCAATTAATGGCACTGCACCTTTCAGCTCACGGCGAATGGTTCTTACCGCGTTCATCACATAACCCAATTCCTGTTCTGGGTCGGGGATGGGTAACTTTTCGACGTCGGCGTGACAAGTAATCGGGGATTGGAAGCGTGGACCTTCACCGGTTTCAAAATAGAGCCCCAGCCCCATAGCATCGGGGATGGTCAGAATGTCTGAAAACAGAATCGCGGCGTCCAATGGATAGCGACGTAATGGCTGCATCGTCACTTCACAAGCCAGTTCCGCATTTTTGCACAGCGACATAAAATCCCCGGCAACCGCGCGGGTAGCTTTATATTCCGGCAAATAACGGCCCGCCTGACGCATCATCCATACCGGCGTTACATCTACCGGTTGACGCAATAAGGCTCGCAGATAGCGATCGTTTTTCAACTCATTCATGGTGGAGCTCCCTTAATTATCTGGCGACCATCTTTTAGCGGACCATATTGTAGCATGTCAGATAATACTTTCCTGCTAACTGCCGCCGCTATTAAGGGCGCGATAATGACTCACTCTCATGGGGTTTAAACTGCGTCGGCTATGAGGTTAGCGCTTCAGTACTCCCTTCTGATTAGATCAACTCACGGTGCTCGCGGCATAACACCACGGTATCTTCAATTAATCGTCGTGCTACGGTGCCTGGCGGCGGCAGTAATGGCAATTGGTCATAACGATACCAACCGGCATTTAGCAGCTCTTTAGGGTCATGTCGTAATTCACCACTGTCATACTCGGCCATAAACGCCATCATCAGTGAATGGGGGAACGGCCAAGGCTGTGATGTTACGTAGCGCAGATTTTTAATGTGAATATTACTTTCTTCTAAAACTTCACGGGAAACCGCCTGCTCCAGAGTCTCACCCACTTCGACAAAGCCTGCCAATACGGTATTAATGCCGCCACGATGCCGTACATGCTGCGCCAATAAAATTTCATCATCACGGCGAATGGCAACAATCACACAAGGGGCGACTTGTGGGTAATAGCGCTCACGGCAATGATTACACAGACAAGCCCACTCGGAACGGCTGGCCTGCATTTGGTGACCGCAATAACCACAAAAACGGTGAGAACGATAAAACTCTGCCAGTTGCACACCACGCCCAGCCAATTGGAACAAGCCGCGATCCACATCCAGTAATTGCCGCACGGACCCCATATCAGTAGACATCATCTGACGGATCAGCCATACCGCCTGCCCTTGCCATTCACCGATTTGCCTTGCCGTTGCGCCCTGCAATGACCAATTAGCGGCATTACCTTGTGGTAACTCCCCTTTCGGCAACCATAATTTGTTTTCATGACTGACAATCCACCAGCCACTTTCTTTACCTGTAAGTTGTAGTTCCATATCGTTGTTGCACAACCTCGACTTCACTGGCAATCTAGAATCCGGCTTGTTACATTTTTGTAACCCACTATTACTTTTCCTTACTCACGGAGTCGTTCATGCTCAACCGACTAGAAAGCCTGACTCAACGCGTTGGCGGCAGTAATGAATTAATTGATCAATGGCTTCATGCGCGTAAAGAACTGTTAGTTTCATATTGCACAGTGATCGGTATTAAGCCGCAAAAAGAAAAGCATACCCCGCTTAACGAAAAAGCGCTGGAGAACTTTTGCCATAATTTAGTGGATTATCTCTCTTCCGGGCATTTTCATATCTATGACAGAATTATCAAACAGGTGGAAGGCGCGTCTAGCCCAAAAATGGCGCTGACGACCAAAGTGTATCCTGCGTTAAAAAATAATACTCAAACGATCATGACATTCCATGATCGTTATACCAACATTGAGATCGATCAGGACAGTTGTATCGAGTTTCAACAAGCATTATCTGATATCGGTGAAGCCCTTGATGCCCGTTTCCGCTTGGAAGATCAATTGATTCAATGGGCATCCGAGTCGTGGCAAGCCGCCCAGCCAGTTATTCAAACAGGGCAGGTAAAATAACCCACTGAACAGCACGGGCTTGTAGTTTTAATTCAACCTCGTATAGTAAAGATTCTTGTCGGAGTGCCTAGCACCTGTTTTCTTAGGAAAGCAAACGCAGGCTGAGACCGTTAATTCGGGATCCGCGGAACCTGATCGGGTTAATACCCGCGAAGGGAACAAGAGTAATTTATCGCTACAGGCCCGGTCTTTATCCTTACAGGTAGCTGCCGGTTACTGGCCAACATCGTTACTCCCGCCAAGCTCCAGACAAGCAATTTTCCCTATAAACCACACTGGTAGGAATTGCTATGTCTAATAATACAACCACTAAAAGTTCATCACGCCCACGTAAACCTATTCCACGTAAACCTATTCCACGTAAACAACAACGTGAACAAGCTCAACAGTTTATTGATACCTTGCAAGGTGTCACTTTCCCCAACTCCCAACGTATTTACCTACAAGGCTCACGGCCAGATATTCTGGTACCGATGCGCGAAATCCAGCTCAGTCCGACACTGATTGGCGGTGGCAAAGACGCACCACGCTATGAAGATAACGAAGCCATCCCGGTGTATGACACTTCCGGCCCATATGGTGACTCAAATGCCAAACTGGATGTTCACCGCGGGCTACCCAAATTACGCGATAGCTGGATAGCTGAACGCCAGGATAGCGCCGCACTGACCTCTGTCAGCTCTGGCTTCACCCAACAACGTTTAGCCGACGAAGGCTTGGATCATTTGCGTTTTGAGCATCTGCCACACCCGAAGAAAGCCATCACAGGCAAATGCGTCACCCAACTGCATTACGCCCGTCAGGGTATCATCACGCCAGAGATGGAGTTTATCGCGCTGCGAGAAAATATGGGCCGTGAACGTATTCGCGGTGAGGTACTACGCCAGCAGCATCCAGGGCAGGCTTTTGGCGCTAACCTGCCAGAAAATATCACTGCCGAATTTGTACATCAGGAAGTGGCGGCGGGCCGAGCTATCATTCCCGCCAATATTAACCACCCAGAATCTGAGCCGATGATTATTGGTCGTAACTTTTTAGTGAAAGTGAATGCCAATATCGGTAACTCTGCGGTGACCTCCTCCATCGAAGAGGAAGTAGAAAAACTGGTGTGGTCAACCCGCTGGGGTGCAGATACCGTGATGGATTTGTCCACGGGACGCTATATCCATGAAACCCGCGAATGGATCCTGCGCAATAGCCCGGTCCCTATTGGTACCGTTCCTATCTATCAGGCATTAGAAAAAGTAAATGGTGTGGCTGAGAACCTAACCTGGGAAATGTTCCGTGACACGCTGTTGGAGCAGGCCGAGCAAGGGGTGGATTACTTTACTATCCATGCCGGTGTGTTGCTGCGTTATGTGCCGATGACCGCCAAACGCTTGACCGGTATCGTCTCCCGTGGCGGTTCAATTATGGCGAAGTGGTGCCTTTCCCATCATCAGGAAAACTTCCTGTATCAGCATTTTCGCGAAATCTGCCAGATCTGTGCGGCCTATGATGTCTCACTGTCACTGGGTGATGGTCTGCGCCCTGGTTCCATCCAGGATGCCAATGATGAAGCCCAGTTCGCTGAACTGCATACCTTGGGTGAATTGACCAAAATCGCCTGGGAATATGATGTGCAGGTGATGATTGAAGGCCCCGGTCATGTGCCGATGCAGATGATTCGCCGCAATATGACCGAAGAGTTGGAACACTGCCATGAAGCACCATTCTATACCTTAGGCCCGCTAACCACGGATATTGCGCCAGGTTATGACCATTTCACGTCAGGTATTGGGGCGGCCATGATTGGCTGGTTCGGTTGCGCCATGCTGTGTTACGTCACACCGAAAGAACATCTTGGCCTGCCTAATAAAGAGGATGTGAAACAAGGACTTATTACTTATAAAATCGCCGCCCATGCCGCAGATTTGGCCAAAGGCCACCCCGGTGCGCAGATCCGCGATAATGCCATGTCGAAAGCGCGCTTTGAATTCCGCTGGGAAGATCAGTTCAATCTGGCGCTTGATCCAGAAACCGCACGAGCCTATCACGACGAAACCCTGCCGCAGGAGTCCGGCAAAGTGGCCCACTTCTGCTCAATGTGCGGGCCGAAATTCTGCTCGATGAAAATCTCTCAGGAAGTCCGCGACTATGCCGCTACGCAAGAACAGGCTGCGGTGCAAGAGCTAGCAGCGACACAAGAAACAGCAGCCCAACCGATCGAAATTTTACAATCAGGTATGGAACAGATGTCAGCGGAGTTCCGCTCTCGCGGCAGCGAGCTGTATCACAGCCCCGTTAACCTCAAGAGCGAGGCCAATAATGAACCTGTCTAATCATGCCTCATTTTCTGCAAAGAAAGGTTTCCCTGCGACGGTACAGCGTCTTGGTCTCTATCCCGTCGTCGATAGCCTACTTTGGATAGAGCGCCTGCTTGCCGCAGGTGTAACTACAATACAACTACGTATCAAAGAGTTAGATGATGCGCAGGTAGAACAAGACATTGCCGCTGCCATAGCGTTAGGCAAACGCTATCAGGCACGCTTATTTATCAATGATTATTGGCGGCTAGCGATTAAGCATGGTGCCTATGGTGTTCATCTGGGTCAGGAAGATCTGGCAACAGCCGACTTGGCCGCGATTCAGCAAGCTGGATTACGGCTGGGCGTATCAACTCATGATGAGCAGGAACTGGCGATAGCTAAAGCTGTCCGGCCCTCTTATATCGCCATGGGTCACATCTTCCCCACACAAACCAAGCAAATGCCGTCATCACCACAAGGGTTGACGGTGCTCAAGCAGATGGTCGACAACACGCCAGACTACCCGACCGTTGCCATCGGCGGCATCAGCATTGAGCGCGTACCGGCGGTCCTGGCCACGGGTGTCGGTAGTGTAGCGGTCGTCAGTGCTATTACCCTGAGTGACGATTGGCAGCAGGCAACAGCACAATTACTGCACCTGATCGAGGGCAAGGAGCTGGCTGATGACAAACAAGCATGAGTTGAGTGACAGCGAATTCTTGCGCTACAGCCGCCAGTTATTACTGGAGGATATCGGCCCTGAGGGCCAGTTGAAGCTGAAAAGTGCCTGTGTGCTGATTATCGGCCTTGGCGGTCTTGGTTCGCCTGCTGCGCTCTATTTGGCGGCAGCCGGCGTCGGTAAGCTATTACTGGCTGATGATGACCAACTGGAACTGACCAATTTACAGCGCCAGATCCTGTATCGCACCACAGATATCAGCCAAACATCCTTTGCTAATCAAAGTAAAGCACGGTTAGCCCAGCGTCATTTGCAAAGCCTCAATCCGTTGATTGAGGTTATCCCATTTGATACGCGGCTGCTAGGTGCGGCATTGGCCGATGCGGTAGCTAACGCTGATTTGGTGCTGGATTGCAGCGACAACATGGAGACGCGCCATCAGGTAAATGCAGCCTGTATCACCGCACAAAAACCATTAATTAGCGGTAGTGCCGTGGGATTCAGCGGGCAATTGCTGGTGATTGAGCCGCCTTATTCTCAAGGCTGCTACGCCTGTCTATATCCCGATAAAGAATTACCACAACGTAACTGCCGTACTGCTGGCGTATTGGGGCCGGTGGTCGGCGTCATTGGCACCTTGCAAGCACTGGAGGCTATCAAGATGTTGGCAGGCCTGCCGTCGGCACTGAGCGGGAAATTACGCTTATTCGATGGCAAGCAGCAGAGCTGGAGCACCCTGCAACTGACTCGGGCGAAGCATTGCCCTGCCTGTGGAGGTTCACAGTGAAAACGGGTCACATACAGATTGTGCTCAATGATCAGCCGTTAGTGGTGGTGAGCAATATCACCGCTGAAATGCTGCTCAATCAGCTCAAACGCCACCAGCCGGGTACGGCTCTGGCAATTAATCAGGTCATCGTCCCCCGCACTGACTGGGAAAAATGCCAGTTACACGAGGGTGATAACATTTTGCTATTCCAAGCGATTGCCGGGGGCTGACATGCTGAAGATCGCCGATACCACTTTTACCTCACGTTTATTTACCGGTACGGGAAAATTCTCCACCCCTGAACTGATGCTGGAAGCATTGCGCGCCTCGGGGTCACAACTGATTACTATGGCGATGAAGCGGGTTGATTTACGGGCCGGGAACGATGCAATTCTTGCGCCCTTGCAACAATTAGGTGTGCGTTTGCTGCCTAATACCTCGGGGGCTAAAACTGCGCAAGAGGCTGTATTTGCCGCCCGTCTGGCGCGCGAAGCGCTGGGTACCCATTGGGTAAAATTGGAAATTCATCCCGATGTGAAGTATTTACTGCCTGACCCAATAGAAACCCTGAAAGCCGCCGAAATACTGGTGAAAGAGGGATTTGTTGTTTTGCCTTACTGTGGCGCGGACCCGGTATTGTGCAAGCGGCTGGAAGAAGCAGGCTGCGCTGCCGTCATGCCATTGGGTGCACCGATTGGCTCAAATTTGGGCTTACGTACCCGCGACTTTCTGCAAATCATTATCGAGCAGGCCAAAGTGCCCGTGGTAGTCGATGCTGGAATTGGTGCGCCAAGCCATGCGCTTGAGGCAATGGAATTGGGAGCTGATGCCGTGCTGGTCAATACCGCAATTGCCGTGGCACGCTCACCCGTGCACATGGCGCATGCTTTCCGTTTGGCGGTTGAATCCGGTGAATTGGCGCGTCAGGCTGGGCTTGGCAACCAACAGTTTGGCAAGGCCATTGCCACCAGCCCACTGACTGGCTTTCTCAGCCAGTTAGAGGAGGAGCATCATGTCTGAAGATTTCAGCCAACACTGGCAACAATTAGATTGGGATGATATTTCTCTGCGTATTAACAGTAAAACCGCCTCTGATGTTGAACGGGCCATTAATGCCGTCAAACCGAATCGCGACGACTTAATGGCGTTGATTTCGCCCGCAGCACTGGCTTATCTCGAACCGATGGCGCAGAAGGCTCAACAATTAACCCGCCAGCGTTTTGGTAACACGGTGAGTTTTTATGTGCCGCTCTACCTTTCTAATCTGTGTGCTAATGATTGCACTTATTGTGGTTTCTCGATGAGCAATCGCATCAAGCGCAAAACCTTAGATGAAGCAGAAATCATCCGTGAGTGTGATGCTATCAAAGCGCTAGGCTTTGAACATCTGCTACTGGTCACTGGTGAACATCAGGCAAAAGTAGGAATGGATTACTTTCGTCGTCACTTCCCAGTCATCCGTAGTCGATTCAGTTCACTGATGATGGAAGTTCAACCATTGGCGCAAGAAGAGTATGCGGAGCTAAAAACGTTGGGATTAGACGGTGTGATGGTTTATCAGGAAACCTATCACCCAGCGACTTACCAGCAACATCACTTGCGCGGGCATAAGCAAGATTTTCACTGGCGACTGGCAACCCCAGATCGTCTCGGTCGGGCTGGGATCGACAAGATCGGACTAGGTGCGTTGATCGGGCTGTCTAATAGTTGGCGCACTGACTGTTATATGCTGGCGGAGCATCTGTTTTATCTGCAACAGACCTATTGGCAAAGTCGCTACTCTATTTCGTTCCCACGACTACGACCTTGTGCGGGCGGTATCGAGCCAGCATCTCTGATGAGTGAGCCGCAACTGCTGCAATTGATCTGTGCTTTTAGATTGTTTGCCCCGGATGTGGAACTGTCGCTATCTACCCGTGAATCACCTTTCTTCCGCGACAATGTCATTCCGGTCGCGATTAATAATGTCAGTGCGGGTTCCAAAACTCAGCCTGGCGGGTATGCAGATAATCATCCAGAACTTGAGCAATTCGCTCCGCATGATAATCGCACACCGGAGCAGGTAGCACAGGCATTGACACGGGCGGGGTTACAGCCGGTGTGGAAGGATTGGGATCGCCATTTAGGGCGTTCTCTGCAATAAACCGACCGTTTAAATCCTAAAAAAAGCAAAAAAAAACCGCCCCATAAGGAGCGGTTTTTACGTTGGTGAGCAACAAAGAGATTAGTCTTTGCTGTTACCAAAACCGGCGTTAAGCAATTCAGCCAGGTTAGCCGTTGCTTCATCCGCGCTAACTTGCGGTACAACAGGAACTTCACCCAGAGCTTTACGGCGTGCACGATCCTGATGATAAGCGTAACCGGTACCGGCTGGGATCAGACGGCCCACGATTACGTTTTCTTTCAGGCCACGCAGTTCATCACGTTTACCGGCAACTGCCGCTTCAGTAAGAACGCGCGTGGTTTCCTGGAACGAAGCCGCAGAGATGAAGGACTCGGTCGCCAAGGATGCCTTGGTGATACCCAGCAGGTCACGCGTGAACGTAGCCTCGATTTTGCCTTCGGCTGCCAGCTTACGGTTAGCGATTTTAACGCGAGACATTTCTGCCTGCTCGCCTTCCAGGAAGTCAGTGCTACCTGAGTCAACGATGGTGCCTTTACGCAACATCTGACGAACGATAACTTCGATGTGTTTATCGTTAATCTTAACGCCTTGCAGACGGTAAACTTCCTGCACTTCGTTGGTGATGTAACGGGTAACCGCGTGAACGCCACGCAGACGCAGAATGTCATGTGGAGATTCTGGGCCGTCGGATACCACGTCACCGCGTTCTACAATTTCACCTTCGAACACGTTGAGCTGACGCCATTTCGGAATCATCTCTTCGTATGCATCGCTACCATCCAACGGTGAGATAACCAGACGACGTTTGCCTTTGGTCTCTTTACCGAACGAGATGATCCCGCTGATTTCAGCCAGGATTGCAGGCTCTTTCGGACGACGTGCTTCGAACAAGTCAGCAACACGTGGCAGACCACCGGTAATATCCTTGGTACCGCTTGATTCCTGAGGAATACGCGCCAGGGTATCACCTGCACCGATCTGAATGCCGTCTTCCAGCTGTACAATCGTTTTACCTGGCAGGAAGTATTGAGCAGGCATATCAGTACCTGGGATCAATACATCGTCGCCTTTGGCGTCAACGATTTTCAGTGCCGGACGCAGGTCTTTACCGCTACCGGTACGCTCTGCGCTATCCAGTACTACCAGAGAAGACAAACCAGTCAGTTCGTCGGTCTGGCGGGTAATGGTCTGGCCGTCAACCATGTCCGCGAAGCGAATGAAACCGCTCACTTCGGTCACAACTGGCATGATGTGCGGATCCCAGTTAGCAACGGTTTCGCCGCCCTGGACTTCTGCGCCATCGCCTTTAGCCATTACAGCACCGTAAGGCACTTTGTAGCTTTCTTTAGTACGACCGAATTCGTCGATCAGCTTCAGCTCGGTATTACGAGAAGTAATAACCAGCTTGCCCGCTGCATTGGTAACGAACTTGACGTTGCTCAGTTTCAAGCTGCCTTTGTTCTTAACCTGAATGCTAGACTCTGCTGCCGCACGAGATGCCGCACCACCGATGTGGAACGTACGCATCGTAAGCTGGGTACCCGGCTCACCGATTGACTGTGCTGCAATAACACCAACTGCTTCACCTTTGTTGATGATGTGACCACGTGCCAGGTCGCGACCATAGCAGTTTGCACACACACCAAAGTCAGTTTCACAGCTTACTACTGAACGAACTTTAACGCTGTCGACGGAGTTTTCTTCTAACAGATCACACCATTTTTCGTCCAACAGGGTGTTACGCGGAACCAGAATATCAGCCGTACCCGGCTTGATAACTTCTTCTGCGGTCACACGACCCAGAACGCGATCGCGCAGTGGCTCTTTAACATCACCACCTTCGATAACCGGGGTCATCACGATACCGTTATGGGTACCACAATCGTCTTCGGTTACCACCAGATCCTGTGCCACGTCAACCAAACGACGGGTCAGGTAACCGGAGTTCGCAGTTTTCAATGCGGTATCCGCCAAACCTTTACGCGCACCGTGGGTTGAGATGAAGTACTGAAGTACGTTCAAACCTTCACGGAAGTTCGCAGTGATTGGCGTTTCAATGATCGAACCATCTGGCTTGGCCATCAGACCACGCATCCCTGCCAGCTGACGAATCTGTGCAGCAGAACCACGCGCACCGGAGTCGGCCATCATAAAGATGCTGTTGAATGACACTTGCTGTTCGACAACGCCGTCACGGTTGACAACATCTTCTACAGACAAGTTATCCATCATCGCCTTGGCAACACGTTCGTTAGCCGCGGCCCAGATATCGATCACTTTGTTATAACGTTCGCCTGCGGTTACCAGACCAGATTGGAACTGCTCCTGGATCTCGGCAACTTCAGTTTCAGCTTCTTCGATGATCCCTGCTTTCGCTTCTGGGATAACCATGTCATCGATACCTACAGAGGCGCCTGAGCGTGCTGCGTAAGCAAAACCGGTGTACATGATCTGGTCAGCAAAGATAACCGTTGGCTTCAAGCCCAGGATGCGGTAACAGGTGTTCAGCATCTTGGAGATAGCTTTCTTGCCCAGCGGCTGGTTCACGATAGAGTAAGGCAGGCCTTTCGGGACGATCATCCACAAAATAGCACGGCCAACTGTCGTATCGATGATGCTGGTGCGCGTAATGCTTTCGCCTTCGACATTACGAATTTCTTCAGTAATACGTACTTTTACGCGAGCATGTAGCGATGCCAGGCCACCACGATAAATACGTTCAGCTTCTTTCGGGCCAGTCAGAACCATGCCTTCGCCTTTGGCGTTAACACAGTCGCGGGTCATGTAATACAGACCCAATACAACGTCCTGAGAAGGAACGATGATTGGCTCGCCGTTCGCTGGTGACAGGATGTTGTTGGTAGACATCATCAACGCACGCGCTTCTAACTGAGCTTCCAGTGTCAGCGGTACGTGAACAGCCATTTGGTCACCATCGAAGTCGGCGTTATATGCCGCACAAACCAATGGGTGCAACTGGATTGCCTTACCTTCGATCAGAACCGGTTCAAACGCCTGGATACCCAAACGGTGAAGGGTTGGAGCACGGTTCAGCAGCACTGGGTGTTCGCGGATAACTTCATCCAGGATATCCCAAACCACAGCTTCTTCACGCTCAACCATCTTCTTGGCGGCTTTAATGGTGGTAGCAAGACCACGCAATTCCAGCTTGCCGTAGATGAACGGTTTGAACAGCTCAAGAGCCATTTTCTTAGGCAGACCGCACTGATGCAGACGCAGGTATGGACCAACGGTGATAACCGAACGACCTGAGTAGTCAACACGTTTACCCAGCAAGTTCTGACGGAAACGACCTTGCTTACCTTTGATCATGTCAGCCAGTGACTTCAACGGACGCTTGTTAGAGCCGGTAATCGCACGACCGCGACGGCCGTTATCCAGCAATGCATCTACTGCTTCTTGCAGCATACGCTTTTCGTTACGTACGATGATGTCAGGAGCCGCCAAGTCCAGCAGGCGCTTCAAACGGTTGTTACGGTTGATCACGCGACGATACAAATCGTTCAGATCAGAAGTCGCAAAACGACCACCATCCAACGGAACCAATGGACGCAAGTCTGGCGGCAACACAGGCAGCACGGTCAGGATCATCCACTCTGGCTTATTGCCAGACTGTACGAACGCTTCCAGCAGCTTGATACGCTTAGTCAGCTTCTTACGCTTGGTTTCAGAATTTGTTTCGTTCAATTCTTCACGCAGGATCTCGCACTCAGCTTCCAGATCCATGTTTTTCAACAGGGCCTGAATCGCCTCGGCGCCCATTTTCGCGTCGAACTCATCACCAAACTCTTCCAACGCGTCCAGATACTGCTCTTCAGTCAGGATCTGACGACGTTCCAGGTTGGTCATACCGCCTTCAACAACCACATAGGATTCGAAGTACAGTACACGTTCGATGTCACGTAATGGCATATCCAGCAGTAAACCGATGCGGGATGGCAGCGATTTCAGGAACCAGATGTGCGCAGTTGGAGAAGCCAGTTCGATGTGACCCATACGCTCACGGCGCACTTTGGTTTGAGTCACTTCAACGCCGCATTTCTCACAAATAACACCACGGTGTTTCAAACGCTTGTACTTACCGCACAGGCATTCGTAATCTTTTACTGGGCCAAAGATACGGGCACAGAAAAGGCCGTCACGTTCTGGTTTGAACGTACGGTAGTTAATGGTTTCCGGCTTTTTAACTTCACCGAACGACCATGAACGGATCATGTCTGGCGATGCCAGAGCAATTTTGATCGCATCAAACTCTTCGGTCTTAGTTTGCGCTTTCAGAAACTTTAATAAGTCTTTCACGGATTGGCTCCTGTCGGAGTTAGACCTGATAGGCGCTCAAACGAAATTTGAGCGCCCCTGTGACCAGTACGAACCACCAGCAGACTCCCGGCTGTAAGAGTCTGCCGTCTGGCGAAGAGTTACTCTTCTTCCAGCTCGATATTGATGCCCAGCGAGCGGATTTCTTTCAACAATACGTTGAAGGACTCCGGCATGCCTGGTTCCATACGGTGATCGCCATCCACGATGTTTTTGTACATCTTGGTACGGCCGTTTACATCGTCGGACTTGACGGTAAGCATTTCCTGCAATGTGTACGCGGCGCCATAAGCTTCCAACGCCCACACTTCCATCTCACCGAAGCGCTGACCACCGAACTGAGCCTTACCACCCAGCGGCTGCTGAGTAACCAGGCTGTAAGAACCGGTAGAACGCGCATGCATCTTGTCATCAACCAAGTGGTTCAGTTTCAGCATGTACATGTAGCCGACAGTAACCTGACGTTCGAATTGCTCGCCGGTACGGCCGTCAAACAGAGTAATCTGACCAGAAGTTGGCAGACCACCTAGCTGTAACAGTTCCTTGATCTCTTTCTCTGTCGCGCCATCGAAGACTGGTGTTGCAATTGGCATACCTTTTTTCAGGTTCTCAGCCAGACGCAATACTTCGTCATCGGTGAAGGTGCTCAGATCAACTTTCTGACAAACGTTGTCGCCCAGATCGTAGGCTTTCTGGATGAACTCACGCAGTTTGGCAACTTCTTCCTGCTTCTTCAGCATGGCGTTGATTTTCTCGCCAATGCCTTTCGCTGCCATCCCTAAGTGGGTTTCCAAAATCTGACCGATGTTCATACGCGATGGTACGCCCAGCGGGTTCAGAACGATGTCTACCGGCGTACCGTTTTCATCGTAAGGCATATCTTCGATCGGGTTAATCTTGGAGATAACACCTTTGTTACCGTGACGACCGGCCATCTTGTCACCCGGTTGAATCTGACGTTTAACCGCCAAATACACCTTGACGATCTTCAGCACGCCTGGTGCCAAATCATCACCTTGGGTGATCTTACGACGCTTGGCATCCATCTTCTTCTCGAATTCGGATTTCATTTCGTCGTACTGCTCTGCCAACTGTTCCAGTTGGTTTTGCTTGTCTTCGTCGGTCAGGCCCAGTTCGAGCCAACGATCACGTGGTAACTTGCTCAGCTTGTCAGCTTCGATGCCACCAGAAACCAGTACTGCATGGATACGTGCAAACAGGCCCGCTTCCAGGATCTGCAACTCTTCAGTCAGGTCTTTCTTAGCCTGCTTCAGTTGCATCTCTTCGATTTCTAACGCACGTTTGTCTTTTTCTACACCGTCGCGAGTAAAGACTTGTACGTCAATAACCGTACCGGAAACACCGTTTGGTACACGCAGAGAAGAGTCTTTAACATCAGACGCTTTCTCACCGAAGATCGCACGTAACAGTTTCTCTTCTGGCGTCAGTTGGGTTTCACCTTTAGGTGTTACCTTACCAACCAGAATGTCGCCGCCAGTCACTTCAGCACCGATATACACGATACCGGACTCATCCAGTTTGGACAGTGCAGCTTCACCCACGTTCGGGATATCAGCCGTTATCTCTTCTGGCCCCAGCTTGGTGTCACGGGACACACAGGCCAGTTCTTGAATGTGGATGGTGGTGAAGCGATCTTCTTGTACCACGCGCTCGGAGACCAAGATGGAGTCTTCGAAGTTGTAACCGTTCCAAGGCATGAACGCTACGCGCATGTTCTGACCCAATGCCAGTTCGCCCAGGTCTGTTGATGGGCCATCTGCCAGCACGTCGCCGCGCTCGATTGGCTCACCCAGATTCACACACGGCATCTGGTTGATACAGGTGTTCTGGTTAGAACGGGTGTATTTAGTCAGGTTATAAATATCAATGCCTGCTTCGCCCGGATACATTTCGTCTTCGTTAACTTTAATAACGATACGGGATGCATCTACGTATTGAACCGTACCGCCACGTTTGGCTACAGAGGTTACCCCTGAGTCAACCGCTACTGCACGTTCCATACCAGTACCCACCAGCGGCTTATCAGCACGCAGAGTAGGAACCGCCTGACGTTGCATGTTCGCACCCATCAATGCACGGTTGGCGTCATCGTGTTCCAGGAATGGAATCAGAGAAGCACCAACAGACACCACCTGTTGAGTGGAAACGTCCATATAGTCAACTTGGTCGCGGCTAAACAGGCTTGATTCGCCTTTGCTACGACAAGTGACCAAGTCTTCAATGAAGCGGCCGTCTTCGTCCAGGTTGGAGTTCGCCTGAGCGATAACGAAATTGCCTTCTTCAATAGCAGACAGGTAGTTAATTTCATCGGTCACCACACCATCGCGCACGCGACGATAAGGTGTTTCCAGGAAACCATACTCGTTGGTCTGTGCGTAGACAGACAAGGAGTTGATCAGACCGATGTTTGGACCTTCTGGCGTTTCGATTGGACATACGCGACCGTAGTGAGTCGGGTGTACGTCTCGAACTTCAAAGCCAGCACGTTCACGGGTCAAACCGCCCGGGCCCAATGCAGAGATACGGCGTTTATGCGTAATCTCAGACAACGGGTTGTTCTGGTCCATAAATTGTGACAACTGGCTGGAACCGAAGAACTCTTTCACCGCCGCCGAAATCGGCTTAGCGTTGATCATGTCCTGAGGCATCAGAGTGTCGAGGTCGCCCAGAGACAAACGCTCTTTAACTGCACGCTCAACACGAACCAGACCTACACGGAACTGGTTTTCAGCCATTTCACCAACGGAACGAATACGACGGTTGCCTAAGTGGTCGATATCATCCACTTCGCCGCGACCATTACGGATATCGATGAGCTTTTTCATCACTTCGGTGATGTCTTCTTTGCTCAGGATACCGGAACCTTCGATTTCGTCACGCAGCAGAGAACGGTTGAACTTCATCCGGCCAACCGCTGACAAATCATAGCGGTCTTCAGAGAAGAACAGGTTCTCAAACAGATTTTCAGCAGCTTCGCGTGTTGGTGGCTCACCAGGACGCATCATGCGATAGATCTCAACCAAGGCGCTCAGACGATCGCTGGTTGGGTCAACACGCAGGGTCTCGGAGATATAAGCACCGTGATCCAGATCGTTGGTGAACAATGTTTCGATGTGCTTGTGGCCAGACTGGCTCAGTTTAGCCAGCAAATCCAGTGACAGCTCCATGTTGGCTGCACAGATAAGCTCACCGGTGTTCGTATCGATATAGTCTTTTGCAACTACTTTACCGGCAATGTATTCAACCGGAACTTCGATGCGATCAATGCCGTCTTTTTCAAGCTGGCGAATATGACGTGCAGTAATACGGCGCGCTTTCTCGACGTAAACCTTGCCATTAGCTTCAATATCAAAGGATGCCGTTTCACCGCGCAGGCGCTCTGGAACTAATTCCATCTGCAGCTTGTTGTCACGAATCTCAAAGACCACTTTCTCGAAGAACAGATCCAAGATCTGTGCAGTGGTGAAACTCAATGCGCGCAGAATGATGGTTGCAGGCAATTTACGACGACGGTCAATACGGACAAACAGGTTGTCTTTCGGGTCAAACTCGAAATCTAACCATGAACCGCGGTAAGGGATGATACGTGCGTTGTACAGCACTTTACCCGATGAATGGGTTTTACCCTTATCACTGTCAAAGAATACGCCAGGGCTACGGTGTAGCTGAGATACGATAACCCTCTCAGTACCGTTAATGACAAAGGTACCGTTTTCGGTCATGAGTGGAATTTCACCCATGTAGACTTCTTGTTCTTTGATGTCTTTGACCGTACCTTCAGGAGCTTCGCGCTCATAGATTACCAGACGCAGCTTAACGCGTAGCGGTGCGGAATAGGTCACACCACGGATCTGGCACTCTTTAACATCAAATACAGGTTCACCAAGACGGTAGCTAACGTATTGCAGCTCCGAATTGCCACTGTAGCTCTGAATTGGAAAAACAGAACGGAATGCTGCTTCCAGACCGTGCTGCCCTTCGGGATCTTGCTCGATGAATTTCTGGAACGAGTCAAGTTGGATAGAAAGGAGATAAGGTATGTCCAGAACTTGTGGACGTTTACCAAAATCCTTACGAATACGTTTTTTCTCGGTATAGGAGTAAACCATAGGGTTCCTCAGCTCGCTGAAAAGTCGACCCACTCTGTCTGCCCTGAACATAGGACAGTTCATGCAACACTATTATTTAGAGAGAAGTTGAAACACTTCTCGAAATACTCTTTTCTATCACTCTTAAACCATTTCATCGCGTTACTTTGACTACCGAGCTACCCGAGTGGGTCGTAGCTGAGAACGCAGTATATTAAGTCGTAAATAGAAAGGAATATTGGGGGTTAGTCAGCCGCTAAACAGTGTGAAATGCGACTAACGCCCTACAGCGCAAAAAGGCTGATGACTAAAAAGTCACCAGCCATCAGCCTATAAGTTAGGCTGCGAACTCAAAGCTAAACTTACTTGATCTCAACAGAAGCACCAGCTTCTTCCAGAGATTTTTTCAGAGACTCAGCTTCGTCTTTGTTCACGCCTTCTTTCAGAACTGCAGGTGCAGACTCAACCAGGTCTTTAGCTTCTTTCAAGCCCAGACCAGTTGCGCCGCGAACAGCTTTGATTACTGCAACTTTGTTGTCGCCGAATGAAGCCAGAACAACGTTGAATTCAGTTTGTTCTTCTACAGCTTCAGCAGCAGCAGCAGGACCTGCAGCAACAGCAGCAGCTGAAACGCCGAATTTCTCTTCCATAGCAGAGATCAGTTCAACGATTTCCATTACAGACAGAGCTGCAACGCCTTCCAGAATTTGGTCTTTAGTGATAGTTGACATAACAAGTGTTCCTAAAATACAGAAATAGTTTATACGTTAAAAAGCAGTGACTGACAAAAGTGAGGGCGATTAAGCCGCTTCAGCTTCTTTCTGATCACGCAGCGCAGCCAGAGTACGAACCAATTTGCCAGCAGCGGCTTCTTTCATGGTTCCCATCAGACGTGCGATTGCTTCTTCGTAGGTTGGCAGAGTTGCCAGGCGGTCGATCTGAGCCGCAGGGATTAACTCGCCTTCAAAGGCTGCTGCTTTAACCTCAAATTTTGCATTATCTTTAGCAAATGCTTTGAACAGACGAGCAGCTGCACCCGGGTGTTCAGAAGAGAATGCGATCAAGGTTGGACCAACAAACGTGTCTTTCAGGCATTCGAATTGAGTGCCTTCAACAATGCGGCACAGCAAGGTGTTACGAACAACTTGCATGTGAACGCCAGCTTCACGACCTGCTTTACGCAGTTCAGTCATTTTGTCAACGGTAACGCCACGAGAATCCGCAACAACCGCAGACAGCGCACCTTTGGCTACTTCTTTAACTTCAGCAACAATCGCTTGTTTGCCTTGAAGATTTAGTGCCATTAGTTCTTGCTCCTGGATTAACCGGAGAGTAATTCCCCGGAACTCACGTCACCCAATCCACTACAAAATGCAATGAACGGGCGTTGAAACACGGTGAGCAGAATTCAGCAAGGACAATTCTTTATAGGAAAGAAAAAAATGCTTTAGGTTCTGTCACCGTCTACGCAGGAAATTAAGTGTCTTACGACACACCTGCGGTCTTGGACGGAGGCTTGGATAAGGCCAAGCTCCAACCGAAAATTCTGGTGTTCTGCTGATAAGTAACCCCATCAACAGAAGCATGGGCGTAAGATTCTAGACAAACCTTACGCCCACGTAAAGCGATAAAATCAATTCGTGATTAGATCACTACTGCTGACAGACCGCTTTGATCGATTGCAACGCCAGCACCCATGGTGGTGGAGAGGCTGATTTTCTTGATATAAACGCCTTTCGCTGTAGCAGGTTTAGCACGCTTCAGCGCAACAACCAGAGATTCTAAGTTTTCTCTCAACTTATCTGAGTCGAAATCAACTTTACCAATGGTAGTGTGGATAATACCGTTTTTGTCGTTGCGATAACGAACCTGACCTGCTTTAGCATTCTTAACTGCTTCAGCAACGTTAGGAGTAACAGTACCCACTTTAGGGTTAGGCATCAGGCCACGTGGGCCCAAGATTTGGCCCAATTGACCTACAACGCGCATTGCATCTGGGGAAGCAATAACAACGTCGAAGTTCATTTCACCTTTCTTGATCATATCAGCCAGATCTTCCATACCTACCAATTCAGCGCCTGCTTCTTTCGCAGCTTCAGCGTTTGCACCCTGAGCGAAAACAGCAACGCGTACTGAACGGCCAGTACCATGTGGCAACACAGTTGCACCACGAACGTTCTGGTCAGATTTACGTGCGTCGATACCGAGATTAACGGCAACGTCTACACTTTCTACGAATTTAGCAGTAGCCAGCTCTTTCAGCAGGGCAACAGCTTCGTTGATATCGTATTGCTTAGTCACATCAACTTTGTCACGGATCACGCGCATGCGCTTGGTCAGCTTAGCCATTTATTAACCCTCCACTACCAGGCCCATGGAACGAGCAGTACCTTCGATTGAACGCATCATGTCGTCAATTGAAGCACCAGTCATATCCGCAGCTTTGGTTTCTGCGATTTCACGGACCTGAGCACCGGTCACAGTCCCTACTTTGTCTTTGTTCGGCTTGCCAGAACCAGACTTAATACCTGCCGCTTTTTTCAGCAGAACTGCTGCTGGCGGGGTTTTAGTAACGAAAGTGAAAGAGCGATCAGAATAAACAGTAATAACAACAGGGATCGGCAGGCCTTTTTCAATGCTTTCAGTCTTAGCATTGAACGCTTTACAGAATTCCATGATGTTAACACCCTGCTGACCCAAAGCTGGACCAACTGGTGGACTTGGGTTCGCCATACCAGCTGCTACTTGCAGCTTGACATAGGCTTGTACTTTCTTAGCCATTTACGATTTCCTCGATTTGGGTAGTATCGCCTCGCGTTCGAGGCTCCCCGTGTTTTGTCTCGCTATTATTTACGATGAAATAAGTTGCCACGGATGACAAAAGCAAGACATCTAAAAACAAAAGGCGCGAAATTATATTTTAATTTCGCGCCTAAGACAAGACTCAAATTTCAATCACTGCTGAAAAATGAATCAGCCTTTTTCTACCTGACTGAAATCCAGCTCGACCGGTGTTGCACGGCCAAAGATAGAAACAGATACTTTCAGGCGGCTCTTCTCGTAGTCCACTTCTTCAACAACACCGTTAAAGTCGGCAAATGGACCATCGCTGACACGCACCAGTTCACCTGGTTCAAACAGTGTTTTAGGACGTGGTTTATCACCCACTTGTTGAAGACGATTCATAATCGCATCAACTTCTTTATCACTGATTGGTGCAGGGCGATCGGATGTACCACCGATAAAGCCCATAACACGTGGCACGCTACGCACTAAGTGCCAGCTGGCATCATTCATCACCATCTGGACCAGTACATAGCCTGGGAAGAATTTGCGTTCACTTTTACGACGTTGACCACCACGAATTTCGACGACTTCTTCCGTTGGAACCATGACTTCGCCAAACAGCTCTTCCATGTCATGTAACTTGATATGCTCACGCAGCGATTGAGCTACGCGGCCTTCAAAACCGGAAAACGCCTGAACGACGTACCAACGCTTTTTTGGTGCTTCAGACATCTTAGAACCTCAGGCCAGTAATAAATGATACCAGGCGGACTAGGATACCATCTAGCCCCCATAGAATCAGTGACATTACAGCAGTTACCGCAGCAACGATTAACGTTGTATGCAGAGTTTCCTGACGGGTAGGCCAAATCACTTTACGCACTTCCGTGCGTGCTTCACGAGCAAACGCTACAGTGGCTTTACCTTTTGCCGTCATCAATGCAACAGCACCGGCAACAGCGATAATTACTACAACTGCCAACGCACGCAACGGCAGGCTGTAATCACGGAAATAATAGTTACCAACAATAGCTGTAACTAATAATACAGCAACGATTAGCCATTTAGCCGTTTCCAGGCCGCGTCCGCTCCCTGGAGCCTCGGTATTCGCACTCATAAACCAACCTGTCACTATGATTCAAAACAACAACTTTGCTTCGCATCGCAAAGCAAACCAAGCCGAAGGATGCTCTAGAGACTCTCTAATCGGCACCACTCGGCACTATTCGCCGTATTTCCAGAGCCCATCTCACCAGTAATTATGATGAAAAAACCACTGATGAGATAGGTTCTAGCATGACAACGTAGAAAAAGGGCATCAAATGATGCCCTTTTATCGCATGTCGCGTCAAATCTTATTCAATGACTTTAGCAACAACGCCAGCACCTACCGTACGGCCGCCTTCACGAATTGCGAAACGCAGACCGTCATCCATTGCGATAGGCGCAATCAGGTTAACAATCATTTGAATGTTATCACCTGGCATCACCATCTCAACGCCGTCTGGCAATTCAATAGTACCGGTTACATCCGTTGTACGGAAGTAGAACTGAGGACGGTAACCTTTGAAGAACGGAGTATGACGGCCGCCTTCGTCTTTGCTCAGAATATAAACTTCTGATTCGAATTTAGTATGTGGCTTGATAGAACCTGGCTTAGCTAATACCTGACCACGCTGTACGTCATCACGTTTAGTACCACGCAGCAGAACACCAACGTTCTCACCCGCGCGGCCTTCGTCCAGCAGTTTGCGGAACATTTCAACGCCAGTACATGTTGTTCTAATGGTATCGATAATACCAACGATTTCAACTTCTTCACCAACTTTAACAATGCCACGCTCTACACGGCCAGTGACGACTGTACCACGGCCTGAGATAGAGAATACGTCTTCGATTGGCAGCAGGAATGGTCTATCGATTGCACGCTCAGGCTGTGGGATGTAGCTATCCAGTGCCTCAGCTAATTCAATAATTTTTGCTTCCCACTCTGGCTCGCCTTCTAACGCTTTCAGCGCTGAACCACGGATAACGGGAGTATCGTCGCCAGGGAAATCATATTGAGACAGAAGTTCGCGGACTTCCATTTCTACCAATTCCAGCAATTCTTCATCGTCAACCATGTCACACTTGTTCAGGAAGACCAGGATGTAAGGAACACCAACCTGACGACCTAACAAGATGTGCTCGCGAGTCTGTGGCATCGGGCCATCAGTTGCAGCAACAACCAAAATCGCGCCGTCCATCTGAGCAGCACCGGTTATCATGTTTTTAACGTAGTCGGCATGCCCTGGGCAGTCAACGTGCGCATAGTGGCGCGACGGGGTGTCATATTCAACATGTGATGTGTTGATGGTGATACCACGCGCTTTCTCTTCCGGAGCGTTGTCGATCTGGTCGAATGCACGAGCACTACCACCGTAGGTTTTAGCCAGTACGGTGGTGATTGCAGCAGTTAGGGTAGTTTTACCATGGTCAACGTGGCCAATAGTACCCACATTAACGTGCGGTTTTGTACGTTCAAACTTTTCTTTAGACATCGATTGTCCCTCTAAGACACGGAATCGGTGGTTTCACCACATCAACCAAGCGCATGCTTGCTGAATCCATAACACAGAAAGAAAATCAGGGGACGAGAGAATGAGAAATGGTGCTGATAGGCAGATTCGAACTGCCGACCTCACCCTTACCAAGGGTGCGCTCTACCAACTGAGCTATATCAGCACATCTTGGAGCGGGCAGTGGGAATCGAACCCACATCATCAGCTTGGAAGGCTGAGGTAATAGCCATTATACGATGCCCGCATCTTAGAACTCGGCTACCTGACTTAATCTGCAGAAATTTGAAAGGAAGGGCTTGGCCACTTCACTCTTCATCGAGAGCGGTGCTCTCGCCTTGAGTGTGTATTAGGAGTTCGATCTTCTGAATCACCCTGAGACTCAAGGTTAAATATGGTGGTGGGGGAAGGATTATTCGTCACTTCACTCCTCACCCTTCGGGCCGCCGCTGCGCGTCGTTGACTCGCTACGCTCGGCTCGAACCTTCGTCGAAGGTTTTCACCTTCCCCTTAAGTGACTCATTTAGATTCATGACACTGAATCGGCTTGAGACTCAAGAGTAAATATGGTGGTGGGGGAAGGATTCGAACCTTCGAAGTCGATGACGGCAGATTTACAGTCTGCTCCCTTTGGCCGCTCGGGAACCCCACCTAAATTTTAGTACTTGAATGGTGCCGGCACCAAGAGTCGAACTCGGGACCTACTGATTACAAGTCAGTTGCTCTACCAACTGAGCTATGCCGGCATCAAGTGCAGCGCATTCTAGGTAGAGCGAGCTTATGATGCAACAAAAAAATTGCATAAGTCGACCTTTCGCTCACAAAACAGCCATTTTTTAAAAGCCAGATGTATTATTAACCATAGTTAGCTCATTTCACATCCAGCACGCCCACTTTTGTAATCAACGCCATGAATGAAAAGTTCCCCCTTAAATGAGTTCACCTCTCATTGTGCCATTAATTTTAGTACCACTGACTGAGTATAAATTTAGTTTTGCGCCTCAAAAAAGGGAGAGCGCCCCAATTGAGTGCATCTCGTCTAAAGAAATATTGCTCCAATGAGGGTAATCACACTACTCATATTTGGCTTGTTTATTGCTTAAACATAGACATAAGCATAGACCAGCAGCGGTTGAGGAGTTTTATCATGAAGATAGTTTTACTTAATGCGGCAACATTGCCTATATATCGCAGTGAGCTGGCAAGTTTACTGATTGATGCCGTAGCTCATGGGGCATCTGTAGGTTATGACTCCCGCTCTCTGTCGCAGAAAGAAGCTGAGAGCTATTACGATGGTCTGCGCCCGGCCATCGCCAAAGGAGCGTTACTATTATGGATAGCACGCGATGAGATGGGGATTACTGGAACTATCCAATTAGACCTTTGCCAAAAGCCAAATGGTTTAAATCGAGCCGAAGTGCAGAAATTATTGGTGCATAGCCGTAGCCGTCGTACTGGTATTGGGCACAAATTGATTCTCGCGATGGAGAGTACCGCGGTTCAACTACGCCGTGGATTGCTATATCTCGATACTCAAGCAGGTTCTCCTGCTGAATCTTTTTACCGTGCACAAGGTTATCGTTGCATGGGAGAAATTCCGGATTATGCCTGCACACCCGATGGCAGCTATCATCCGACCGCAATCTATTTCAAACGTTTATTTTCAGTAAATCAATCACATACTGCCATAGCCAGTTGATGACAGTGATTGTTATCTATAAAAAGGGTAGAACCTGCCATCCGTGTTCTTAATTGATTGGAATAGCAACGTACATCAAATAAATCACTCACTAAGCACAAAAATGTCTACGCCAAAAAGCAAGCTGCCTATAATATGCAGCTTGTTTCTTATCTGGAGTTGGCGTCCAGCGCCTTTCCCAACCTGCGTTAACAGGCAGAATTTGGCTTATGACAAAAAGAGATCAATCTTTAGCGACGCCTTATCTACAGTTCGATCGTACCCAGTGGGCAGCCTTGCGCGACTCAGTACCATTGACACTAACAGAAGAAGAAATCGTTAAACTCAAAGGGATTAACGAAGACCTTTCATTAGATGAAGTGGCACAGATATACCTGCCACTTTCGCGCCTGCTTAACTTTTATATTAGTTCTAATTTGCGGCGACAGGCGGTTCTGGAACAATTCCTTGGAACTGATGGCCAGCGTATTCCCTATGTCATTGGCATTGCAGGCAGTGTTGCTGTCGGTAAAAGCACCACCGCGCGCTTACTGCAAGCGCTACTGAGCCGCTGGCCGGAACATCGCAGTGTAGAACTGATTACAACAGATGGTTTTCTTTATCCCAATAAAGTCCTGAATGAGCGCGGGCTGATGAAGAAAAAAGGATTCCCACAATCCTATGATATGCATAATCTGGTGAAGTTTGTCTCAGAAGTAAAATCAGGGACAGGTTATGTTACGGCTCCGGTTTATTCTCATTTAATATATGATGTTGTCCCTGACGGTAATAAGATCATCAAGCAGCCTGATATTCTCATATTAGAGGGCTTAAATGTTCTACAAAGTGGAATGGATTACCCTCATGATCCGCACCATGTATTTGTCTCTGATTTTGTAGACTTCTCTATATATGTCGATGCCCCTGAAGATTTACTTCAAAGTTGGTATATAAACAGGTTCCTTAAGTTTAGACAGGGTGCATTTTCCAATCCTGATTCTTATTTCCATAACTATGCTAAATTGCCTGAAGCAGAGGCAATCAAGATTGCCACTCAATTATGGAAAGAGATTAACGGGTTGAATTTAAAGCAAAATATACTGCCAACGCGTGAGCGTGCCAGTCTGATAATGACTAAAAGTGCCAACCATGCCGTTGAGAGTGTACGTTTGAGAAAATAGCCAAAGTGGGAGGTTCTAACCTCCCATCTATTATAAAATTAAACGCCACGTAGAGATATTTCACCGCCAATATAAGGTTTTACATTGCCATTTTGCTCCAATAATAATGCACCTTGTTGGTCAATACCTCTAGCAATACCAAATATCTCTTGATTGCCAATAATCAATTTCACAGGGCGATCAAGATAATTGTCCATTTCTCGCCAACGAGAAATAAAAGCAGATAAGCCTTCGTTTTCAAATTTAACGACTGCAAGTCGTAATTCAGATAACAGTTCAGCCGTCAGTTTATTACGATCAATATTAACACCCGCTTCCTGTAAGTTGATCCAATCCTGACTGATGACGTTAGTCGTTGATTCACGCATTGTTAAATTAATGCCCGCACCAATTACCAACTGAGCAGCATCTCCTGTTTTCCCTGTGAGTTCTACCAATATACCTGCCAGTTTTTTATCATTTAAATACAGGTCATTTGGCCATTTTACACGAACCTGCTCAGCACCGAGTTTACGTAGAACCTCAGCCATGACAATCCCAACCACCAGGCTTAATCCCATTGCAGCAGCAGGGCCTTGCTCCAGCCGCCAGAACATAGATAAATAGAGATTCGCACCAAAGGGAGAGATCCACTGACGCCCCCGTCTTCCTCGCCCTGCATGTTGGTATTCAGCCACACAAGCATCGCCAGACTTCAATTCAGTAATGCGGTCTAATAAATATTGATTCGTCGAGTCGACGACAGGCAAGACAGCCACCTGGCCTGCGGGGAGATAATTTAATATTGTTTGTTCATTAAGCAGTTGAATAGGTGCAGGTAAACTATAGCCCTTACCAGGGACAGTAAAGACATCTAGTCCCCACTCTCTGATAGTTTGCATATGCTTGTTAATTGCGGCACGACTCATCCCAAAGGTTTCGCCTAATTGCTCTCCTGAATGGAAAGCACCATCAGCTAATATGCCAATCAACCGTAAAGGGATTTTAATATCTTTCACGACAAACACTCCACAGCATTAACCTCACCATTACTTGCGATAAATCGCACTTCTGGTTCCAACCAGATTGCAAATCTCTTGGCAACTTGCTGACGGATATAACTGGCAAGGCCTATCACATCCTGACCTGTCGCTTCTGCCAGGTTAATCAACACTAACGCCTGCTGCTGATGCACCGCCGCACCGCCAATCTGATATCCCTTAAGCGCACATTGATCGATAAGCCAACCGGCAGCCAGCTTAACAGAACCATCGGGTTGCAGGTAATGGGGCGCATTGGGGTAGCGCTTTACAATCTCTTCAGCTACAGCGGCATCCACAACCGGATTCTTAAAAAAACTGCCTGCATTGCCGGTCACTGCGGGATCGGGTAGCTTACTACGCCGCATGGTACAAACTGAGTTGAATATCTCTTCTGCTGTAACTGTCGATGGATCCATTCGCGTTAAATCACCATAGCCCAATGTTGGGATCCATGATTTTACCAATTTAATGCCTACAGCTACGATGGCAAATCCATGACCATAGTGATGCTTAAAAATGCTGTCGCGATAGCCAAATTGACAATCTTTAGCTGAAAGGCGTATCACTGTGCCCTTATCCATATCAAGCAAATCAACGTATTCGCATACCTTTTGCAGCTCAACACCATAAGCACCAATATTCTGAATGGGTGCAGAACCGACACAACCTGGGATTAACGCCAGATTTTCTAGACCTGGCATGTTATTTAGTAATGAATAACAAACTAATTGATGCCAATTCTCTCCAGCCCCAACATGCAGGTGCCAGGCAATATCATCCTCAGTAGAAGTGATACCCTTAATCCGATTAAGTAATACTGTTCCTGAATAGTTTTCAATAAACAGCACGTTGCTGCCTTCGCCAAGTAAAAGCACTGGCTGATGCTTAGAAACAGACTCATGCCAAGCATTAATCAATTCTTCAGGTGAGTTAACGCTAATTACTTTGCTCGCATAAGCTGCTAATGCAAAAGTATTGAGATGTTTTAGCGGGGAGTGTTGATTCGACATGACATTGGATACTCATTCTAACTAGTTCTGGCGCTAGTCTAACCGATCATAATACTCATATTGTATTTTGTTTTAACTGAAGGTAAAAAAAGCCACCTATCAAGGTAGCCTTCTGTTCTCATCATCGCTGTGACGGCCGGATTTGACTCACCTGCCCCTGCAATATTTGACTCATCTCACTATGAACCCTGCGACGCAACCACTCTAAGGTCACTATTTATACATATTTCACTATTCTGCCCATAGCAAAAACCCCACGCTTTTGGCATGGGGTCTCGGCTTTATTTGATGCCTGGCAGTGTCCTACTCTCGCATGGGGAGACCCCACACTACCATCGGCGCTACGGCGTTTCACTTCTGAGTTCGGCATGGGATCAGGTGGGACCACCGCGCTATGGCCGCCAGGCAAATTCTGTCTAAACTAAACCCGCTATATGTTTCCACACAGCCAGCCAGCCCAATCTCGGAACTTCGCTGAAAATATCAATCTCTCAACCAAAACACCTTTGGTGTTGTAAGGTTAAGCCTCACGGATCATTAGTACTGGTTAGCTCAATGCATCGCTGCACTTACACACCCAGCCTATCAACGTCATAGTCTTTAACGTTCCTTCAGGGGGCTTAAAGCCCCAGGGAAGACTCATCTCGAGGCAAGTTTCCCGCTTAGATGCTTTCAGCGGTTATCTCTTCCGAATTTAGCTACCGGGCAATGCCATTGGCATGACAACCCGAACACCAGTGATTCGTCCACTCCGGTCCTCTCGTACTAGGAGCAGCCCCTCTCAATCTTCCAACGCCCACGGCAGATAGGGACCGAACTGTCTCACGACGTTCTAAACCCAGCTCGCGTACCACTTTAAATGGCGAACAGCCATACCCTTGGGACCTACTTCAGCCCCAGGATGTGATGAGCCGACATCGAGGTGCCAAACACCGCCGTCGATATGAACTCTTGGGCGGTATCAGCCTGTTATCCCCGGAGTACCTTTTATCCGTTGAGCGATGGCCCTTCCATTCAGAACCACCGGATCACTAAGACCTACTTTCGTACCTGCTCGAGCCGTCACTCTCGCAGTCAAGCTAGCTTATGCCTTTGCACTAACCTCACGATGTCCGACCGTGATTAGCTAACCTTCGTGCTCCTCCGTTACTCTTTGGGAGGAGACCGCCCCAGTCAAACTACCCACCAGACACTGTCCTCACCCCGGATCACGGGGCCGAGTTAGAACATCAAACATTAAAGGGTGGTATTTCAAGGTTGGCTCCATGCAGACTGGCGTCCACACTTCGATGCCTCCCACCTATCCTACACATCAAGGCTCAATGTTCAGTGTCAAGCTATAGTAAAGGTTCACGGGGTCTTTCCGTCTTGCCGCGGGTACACTGCATCTTCACAGCGAGTTCAATTTCACTGAGTCTCGGGTGGAGACAGCCTGGCCATCATTACGCCATTCGTGCAGGTCGGAACTTACCCGACAAGGAATTTCGCTACCTTAGGACCGTTATAGTTACGGCCGCCGTTTACTGGGGCTTCGATCAAGAGCTTCGCCTTGCGGCTGACCCCATCAATTAACCTTCCAGCACCGGGCAGGCGTCACACCGTATACGTCCACTTTCGTGTTTGCACAGTGCTGTGTTTTTATTAAACAGTTGCAGCCAGCTGGTATCTGCGACTGGCTTCGGCGCCGGGAGCAAGTCCCATTACCTAATGCCAGCGTGCCTTCTCCCGAAGTTACGGCACCATTTTGCCTAGTTCCTTCACCCGAGTTCTCTCAAGCGCCTGAGTATTCTCTACCTGACCACCTGTGTCGGTTTGGGGTACGATTTAATGTTACCTGATGCTTAGAGGCTTTTCCTGGAAGCTTGGCATCAACTACTTCACCACCGTAGTGGCTCGTCATCACACCTCAGCGTTGATAAGCAACCGGATTTACCAAGTCACTCCGCCTACATGCTTAAACCGGGACAACCGTCGCCCGGCTAGCCTAGCCTTCTCCGTCCCCCCTTCGCAGTAACACCAAGTACAGGAATATTAACCTGTTTCCCATCGACTACGCTTTTCAGCCTCGCCTTAGGGGTCGACTCACCCTGCCCCGATTAACGTTGGACAGGAACCCTTGGTCTTCCGGCGTGCGGGTTTTTCACCCGCATTATCGTTACTTATGTCAGCATTCGCACTTCTGATACCTCCAGCAACCCTCACAGGTCACCTTCAACGGCTTACAGAACGCTCCCCTACCCAACAACACCTAAGTGTCGCTGCCGCAGCTTCGGTGCATGGTTTAGCCCCGTTACATCTTCCGCGCAGGCCGACTCGACCAGTGAGCTATTACGCTTTCTTTAAATGATGGCTGCTTCTAAGCCAACATCCTGGCTGTCTGTGCCTTCCCACATCGTTTCCCACTTAACCATGACTTTGGGACCTTAGCTGGCGGTCTGGGTTGTTTCCCTCTTCACGACGGACGTTAGCACCCGCCGTGTGTCTCCCGTGATAACATTCTTCGGTATTCGGAGTTTGCATCGGTTTGGTAAGTCGGGATGACCCCCTAGCCGAAACAGTGCTCTACCCCCGAAGATGAGTTCACGAGGCGCTACCTAAATAGCTTTCGGGGAGAACCAGCTATCTCCCGGTTTGATTGGCCTTTCACCCCCAGCCACAAGTCATCCGCTAATTTTTCAACATTAGTCGGTTCGGTCCTCCAGTTAGTGTTACCCAACCTTCAACCTGCCCATGGCTAGATCACCGGGTTTCGGGTCTATACCTTGCAACTAGACGCCCAGTTAAGACTCGGTTTCCCTACGGCTCCCCTATTCGGTTAACCTTGCTACAAAATATAAGTCGCTGACCCATTATACAAAAGGTACGCAGTCACACCACGAAGGTGCTCCCACTGCTTGTACGTACACGGTTTCAGGTTCTATTTCACTCCCCTCGCCGGGGTTCTTTTCGCCTTTCCCTCACGGTACTGGTTCACTATCGGTCAGTCAGGAGTATTTAGCCTTGGAGGATGGTCCCCCCATATTCAGACAGGATGTCACGTGTCCCGCCCTACTCATCGAGTTCACAGCAAGTGTGTTTTGGTGTACGGGACTATCACCCTGTACCGTGCGACTTTCCAGACGCTTCCACTAACACACAAACTGATTCAGACTCTGGGCTCTTCCCCGTTCGCTCGCCGCTACTGGGGGAATCTCGGTTGATTTCTTTTCCTCGGGGTACTTAGATGTTTCAGTTCCCCCGGTTCGCCTTGCATGGCTATGTATTCACCATGCAATAGTGCAACGAATTGCACTGGGTTTCCCCATTCGGGTATCGTCGGTTGTAACGCTTCATATCAGCTTACCGACGCTTTTCGCAGATTAGCACGCCCTTCATCGCCTCTGACTGCCTAGGCATCCACCGTGTACGCTTAGTCGCTTAACCTCACAACCCAAAGGTGTTTTTCGTTATTGGTGTGGCTGTGAACACACTCTGCTATGTTGTGCAGTGCGCGCAATCCTCATGAACGTTAAGTTCACTCCGGTTGCTGTGCGCTGTACGCCTTGCCGAGTGTCTTCTCGCTCACACTGCAACAATGATTAACCCATTGGCATTGCGATTATTTGAGAGACTCTATTACAGGTTACTCTTTATCTCAGTACATCTACGGAGAGATAAATTTCAGCTGTAATGTTTCAATTTTCAGCTTGTTCCAGATTGTTAAAGAGCAATATCTTAAACACGACTCGTTAAAGTCATCTTTAAGATATTCAGTTGATAATGTCTTTCACACATTATCGGAGTGGCGTCCCCAAGGGGATTCGAACCCCTGTTACAGCCGTGAAAGGGCAGTGTCCTAGGCCTCTAGACGATGGGGACACAAAAATTTCTACTGGATCACTGATTCAGTATTTTTGTGTAAAGGTGAGAATGTGGTGACACATTCGAACGACTGATGCAGTAAAAACTCGATACCGAGGTCTTATTGCACAATCATCACCCTCATCAACAGGTGCTCTTGCTCATTTACATTCATCAGACAATCTGTGTGGACACTGCGCAATGCGTATCGTTAGGTAAGGAGGTGATCCAACCGCAGGTTCCCCTACGGTTACCTTGTTACGACTTCACCCCAGTCATGAATCACAAAGTGGTAAGCGCCCTCCCGAAGGTTAAGCTACCTACTTCTTTTGCAACCCACTCCCATGGTGTGACGGGCGGTGTGTACAAGGCCCGGGAACGTATTCACCGTAGCATTCTGATCTACGATTACTAGCGATTCCGACTTCATGGAGTCGAGTTGCAGACTCCAATCCGGACTACGACAGACTTTATGTGGTCCGCTTGCTCTCGCGAGTTCGCTTCACTTTGTATCTGCCATTGTAGCACGTGTGTAGCCCTACTCGTAAGGGCCATGATGACTTGACGTCATCCCCACCTTCCTCCGGTTTATCACCGGCAGTCTCCCTTGAGTTCCCACCATTACGTGCTGGCAACAAAGGATAAGGGTTGCGCTCGTTGCGGGACTTAACCCAACATTTCACAACACGAGCTGACGACAGCCATGCAGCACCTGTCTCACGGTTCCCGAAGGCACTAAAGCATCTCTGCTAAATTCCGTGGATGTCAAGAGTAGGTAAGGTTCTTCGCGTTGCATCGAATTAAACCACATGCTCCACCGCTTGTGCGGGCCCCCGTCAATTCATTTGAGTTTTAACCTTGCGGCCGTACTCCCCAGGCGGTCGACTTAACGCGTTAGCTCCGGAAGCCACGCCTCAAGGGCACAACCTCCAAGTCGACATCGTTTACAGCGTGGACTACCAGGGTATCTAATCCTGTTTGCTCCCCACGCTTTCGCACCTGAGCGTCAGTCTTTGTCCAGGGGGCCGCCTTCGCCACCGGTATTCCTCCAGATCTCTACGCATTTCACCGCTACACCTGGAATTCTACCCCCCTCTACAAGACTCTAGCTTGCCAGTTTCAAATGCAGTTCCCACGTTAAGCGCGGGGATTTCACATCTGACTTAACAAACCGCCTGCGTGCGCTTTACGCCCAGTAATTCCGATTAACGCTTGCACCCTCCGTATTACCGCGGCTGCTGGCACGGAGTTAGCCGGTGCTTCTTCTGCGAGTAACGTCAATCAACCGTGCTATTAACACGATTGCCTTCCTCCTCGCTGAAAGTGCTTTACAACCCGAAGGCCTTCTTCACACACGCGGCATGGCTGCATCAGGCTTGCGCCCATTGTGCAATATTCCCCACTGCTGCCTCCCGTAGGAGTCTGGACCGTGTCTCAGTTCCAGTGTGGCTGGTCATCCTCTCAGACCAGCTAGGGATCGTCGCCTAGGTGAGCCATTACCCCACCTACTAGCTAATCCCATCTGGGCACATCCGATGGCGTGAGGCCCGAAGGTCCCCCACTTTGCTCTTGCGAGGTCATGCGGTATTAGCTACCGTTTCCAGTAGTTATCCCCCTCCATCAGGCAGTTTCCCAGACATTACTCACCCGTCCGCCGCTCGCCGGCAAAGTAGTAAACTACTTCCCGCTGCCGCTCGACTTGCATGTGTTAGGCCTGCCGCCAGCGTTCAATCTGAGCCATGATCAAACTCTTCAATTTAAGATTTGTTTGATTTGCTACTAATAAAAGCAGCGATGCTCAAAGATTACTTTCTGCAAATAAGCATTCGAACCGAAGTTCAAATGTGTACTGCTTTGGTCACTCTTCAAGACTTTGATATTGCTTCTGCCTGCCGAAACAGGCTTCGATATCGTCTTGCGAGTGCCCACACAGATTGTCTGATAAATTGTTAAAGAGCGTTCGTTACCCGTTTGCCTTTCGGCGAATCTTACGGTAACGCGGGAGGCAGATAATACGCTTTCCCGCTGAAGAGTCAAGAGTTTCTTTGGTTTCTTTCGAAGTCAAAATCATTCTTTTCGCTTCCTGACCCGGCGAAGTATGTTTCGTTGTTCCCAGTCAGTGGAGGCGCATTATAGGGAGTTCCTGACAGCCTGCAACCCCTAATTTGAAAAAACTTTTCAACCGCGTTTTATTTCAACGATTTGCCGTGATAAACGGCATTATTGCTATTTTTTGTACTGTAGCGCCAAGAAATCCTGAGAAAAACTGCTTACCTGTTGCCAATCCGTATATTCAACTTCTTTACTGGTATCCGTTTCGCCGCCCGTCATACGCATAATAAGTTGAATCATCACCCGATCTATCCAGCGATAACGGGGATAACGCAAAGCGCCCGCAAATACCGTACATAGCGTTGGCTGCCACGGGGTACTGAGTAAGAACTTACGCACATAAGCATTGGTTTGCGGGGATCGCTTTTCCGGCTTGCGTGCTGTCAGATTCACTGCAAAGAACGCACTCGGCATCTGATTAAGTTGTTCAACGTGTTTGTTGACGAATTTACTCAATACTGGGCTGAAGTGCCCATAACGCACCGACGCACCAATCATGACTTGCTGGTATTGATTCAGATCGATTTGCCCTACCTGCGATAAGTCCTGTATTTCACAGGTAGCTGCCGCTGATAACTGTTTAGCTATATAAGAAGCAATAGTCTGTGTTTGGCCATCTCGGCTGGAGTAAAGAATCAGAACTTTCATTGCAATGTTCCTTATGCAGAATTACTCACGCCAGAATGTTGGAGTGAATAGAACCAGCAGGGTGAAAACTTCTAACCGACCAAATAGCATGGTGATCACCAATATCCACTTGGCGGCCGGATTCATCGACGTGAAGTTATCAGCTACCACCCCCAGACCAGGGCCAAGGTTATTCAGCGTCGCAGTCACCGCCGCGAAAGCAGAGAACTCATCAACACCGGTCGCGATAATAGCCAGCATGCTAATAATAAATACCAGAGCATACGCGGAGAAGAATCCCCAGACCGCTTCCAGGATTCGTTCCGGCAGCGCCCGCCGCCCCAATTTGATGGTATAAACCGCATTCGGGTGGACCAGTCGCTTTAACTCACGCGAACCTTGCAGGTAGAGCAACAGAATACGGATAACTTTCAGGCCGCCACCGGTTGAGCCCGCACAACCACCAATAAACGCAGAACATAGTAAGAGTATCGGCAGGAACAACGGCCATTTTGAAATACTGTCAGTGGTGAAACCCGCAGTAGTAGCCATTGATACTACTTGGAAAAATGCCTGATTTATCGTCTCCAGACCGGATTTATAGACATTATGATACCAAAGCACCAAGGTACACACGGCGACCAGTGTCAATTGGACAAAGATAAACATACGGAATTCAGGGTCACGCCAATAAACTTTTAAACTGCGCCCACTCAATACCGCGAAGTGCAAACCAAAGTTACAACCGGAAATCAGCAAGAAGATAGCGATAATGGTGTTAATAGTTGGACTGTTGAAGTAACCGATACTGGCGTCATGGGTCGAGAAGCCGCCAATCGCAATTGTCGAGAAGCTGTGGGAGATGGCATCAAATACCGACATCCCTGCCCCCCATAAAGACAGCGCGCAAGCAATGGTCAGTAAGACATAGATAAGCCACAGAGTTTTAGCCGTCTCCGCAATGCGGGGCCGCATTTTATTATCTTTCAATGGGCCAGGCATTTCCGCCCGATAGAGCTGCATTCCCCCGACCCCCAAGATAGGCAGGATAGCCACTGCTAACACGATTATCCCCATACCGCCGAGCCATTGCAGCATTTGGCGATAAAATAGAATGGCTTTAGGCAGTGAATCTAACCCTACTAATGTGGTCGCGCCAGTAGTAGTCAGCCCGGAGAATGATTCAAAGAATGCATCCGTTAATGAAAGATTAGGCCGCTCTGAGAATAAGAAAGGTAATGCCCCTACACTGCCCAGCACCGTCCAGAACAGAACCACGATGAGAAAGCCCTCACGAGGCTTTAACTCATGCTTCTGTTTTCGGTTCGGCAACCAAAGAAAGAGGCCGATTGCCAGAGCAACAAAAAAGGTTTCGCTGAAGGCACGGCCGGCACCATCACGATAGATCAATGCCACCAGTCCGGGAATAAACATTGTTCCAGAGAATAAGATGACCAGCAGACCAACAATACGGGTTATGGCACGAAAATGCATTCCGGCACGTTCCTTAGCAATTCACTTGGATGGGGATTATTGCGAAATGGGCGTCAATTGCAACGTACCACGACTGAGATCACGCAATTTGTCCCCGGCCTGACTGGCTTGAGTTGCTGGCAAAGAGAGATGAAGCGTTACGAATTGTGCGTACTCACTCCGTATAATCTGGCCTTCAACCTGCTGTAACAAGGTTTCTACTATGGCAAGCTGCCCATAGTCACACTGCAAAGTATATTCTACCTGTGGGACTTTATATTTTACTTCGATCTGTTTTAACGCTTGTTGAACACCGCTACCATAAGCCCTTACTAACCCACCAGTACCGAGTTTGATGCCACCATAATAGCGCACAACTACTGCGGTTATCTCACCAATACCACTCCCCATCAGTTGAGCCAAGATAGGTTTACCCGCAGTACCTGAGGGTTCACCATCATCAGAAAAACCTAATTGCTGCGAATCCGTCGGCTTACCGGCAACAAAAGCCCAGCAATGATGCCGGGCGGTGGGATGCTGCTGCTTAACCTGCTGAACAAAATCTTTCGCTTCACTCACCCCGCTGGTATGGGCCAGCAAGGTGATAAAACGACTTTTTTTGATCTCTTCGCTGATAGTCACCGGACTTGCAGGGATTAGATAAGGCTGCATCAGGCCAGTTTCAGGTCACGTGTCATGTTCTCAACCCGGTTATCGTGAATAACGATATTATCTTCTATACGAATACCGCCGTAAGGCTTCAGCGCATCAATACGTTCCCAATTGAAATACTTGCTGAACTCACCGTTACGCCAAGGTGCCAGCAGAGATTCGATGAAGTACAGACCCGGCTCAATAGTCAGTACCATACGCGGTTGTAAAATACGCGTACAACGCAAGTAAGGGTATTTGGATGGTGCGCCAAGATGGGTGCCTTTATCATCTTGCATAAAACCAGCAGTATCATGCACTTGTAGCCCAAGAGGATGGCCTAACCCGTGCGGCAGGAATGGGCAGGTAATGCCTTGTTCGACCATGGCCTCTTCACTGATACCGGTAACCAGATGATGCGTACGCAATAACTTCGCAATGCGCTGGTGCATCTGGATATGGTAATCGGTATAGCGCTCACCACTTTTAATGGTTTTGATCAGTTCAAGCTGCTCGGTATTAAGGTCATTAACCAACGCGGCAAAATCGTTATCACTGTTTGCGGCGTAAGTGCGAGTCAGATCTGCGGCATAACCGTTATATTCCGCACCGGCATCCATCAAGAAACTACGCATTTCTGCCGGAGGCTGATGTTGGAACGTGGTGTAATGAAGTACCGCCGAGTGTTCATTCAGCGCAACAATATTATCGTAAGGGACATCAGTATCACGATGACCGGTAGCCATCAGATAGGCCAGATTGATATCGAACTCACTCATACCGGACTGGAACGCTTCATGTGCTGCACGATGGCCGACAACTGCCGTCTTTTGTGCTTCACGCATACAAGCCAGTTCATAATCCGTTTTATAAGAACGATAGAAATGCAGGTAATCCAATACTGGTTGCGGGTTAATGTTTTCAGCACTAAACCCCAGCGCCTGCGCACGTTGTTGGGCATAACCGATATAGGCCACACGCTCCCGTTGCACCGGTAATTGCTGAGCAATATCATCTGCATTGGCTAATGGCTGGATATCGATAGCCTTGGTCCAGAAGCTATCTGGTAATGGCTCAACACTGTGCCAATAATCAACTGGGGAATAAAACCATAATTTTGGTGTATTAACCCCATCGATCCATAACCAACAGTTTGGTACTTGAGTGACCGGCACCCAAGCTTTGAACTGCGCATTGGCTTTAAAAGGATAGTCACGGTCATCGAGAAAAATACGTTGTAACTCACCGGAATGAATCAGTAAAGCGTCTAACTGATGGCGTTCCAGCACATCGCGGGTGCGCTGTTGTAGAGTGGATAAATGTTCGTTATATAAAGAAGCCAGCGTTTCCATCACAGTACCCTTTGCTATTAGAACTTAATTTTTTTCATCTTATCATAGTCGCCAGAATCATGTTTTAGCGACCGCTTATCTGCCTATCAAATACATTATCCGCCCCCAAAACTGAATATTTCCCCCTCCAATCCACTGCGAATAAATATGATAGGAATCAATTACCCCATCTGAATGACTGTGATCTTCACTGCAAAAAATCAATCTCTTATTTGCAATTCGTTAACAAAATATCCACACTTCCTGAATATCTGGTCATACCAGATCACATGCGCTTATTCAGGAGATAGATATGCTCTACCAAAGCGAAACACTACAGCTTCACTGGTTGGAAAACGGCATTGCCGAGTTGGTGTTTGATGCACCGGGTTCAGTAAATAAGCTGGATACTAAAACTGTAGCCAATCTGGGTGAAGCCCTAACGGTGTTAGAGAAACAAAGCGAACTCAAAGGGTTGCTGTTGCGCTCCGCCAAAGCGGCCTTTATCGTCGGTGCCGATATCACCGAGTTTTTATCCCTGTTTAATGCCCCACCAGAAAAGCTGCACCAGTGGTTGGTTTTTGCTAATGATATTTTCAACCGTCTGGAAGATTTACCGGTTCCGACCATTTCTGCGATCAATGGATATGCATTAGGTGGTGGCTGTGAATGTATTCTGGCCACAGATTTCCGTGTTGCCTCGCCAGAAACACGGATCGGTCTGCCGGAAACCAAGTTGGGCATCATGCCAGGCTTTGGCGGCTCCGTGCGATTACCACGTTTGTTAGGGGCGGACAGTGCATTAGAAATTATTGCCGCAGGCAAAGATGTGAATGCCGCTGAAGCATTAAAAATTGGTTTGGTTGATGCCGTTGTCGCCCCCGAAAAACTGGCCGATGCCGCCCTAATCATGCTGAAACAGGCGATTGACGGCAAGCTGAACTGGAAAGCCGCGCGTCAGCCGAAACTTGACCCACTGAAACTCAATTCAACTGAAGCGACCATGTGCTTTACCATTGCTAAAGGCATGGTGATGCAAGTCGCCGGGAAGCACTACCCAGCACCACTGGTTGCAGTAAAAACCATCGAAGCGGCCGCTAAACTTGGCCGAGCTGAAGCATTGAAACTGGAAACCAACAGTTTTGTCCCGTTGGCGGGTTCCAATGAAGCGCGCGCGTTAGTTGGGATATTCCTCAACGACCAATTTGTGAAAGGGCAGGCGAAAAAACTGTCGAAAGGTGCTAGTGCACCGAAACAAGCAGCAGTTTTGGGCGCCGGGATTATGGGGGGTGGGATTGCCTATCAGTCAGCACTGAAAGGTGTGCCAGTCATTATGAAAGATATTAATGACAAATCCCTGACCCTGGGGATGAACGAAGCGGCCAAGTTACTGAATAAACAGTTGGAACGCGGCAAAGTGGATGGTCTGAAAATGGCAAACATTTTAGCGACTATCCAACCCACTCTGGATTACACCGGCATTGAGCGTGCTCAGGTCATTGTGGAAGCGGTAGTGGAAAATCCCAAAATCAAAGCTGCGGTGCTGGCAGAGGCTGAAGCACTGATCGGCGAAGATACGGTACTTGCTTCTAATACCTCTACAATCCCTATCGACCAACTCGCAAAATCACTTAAACGCCCTGAGAATTTCTGCGGTATGCACTTCTTCAACCCCGTGCACCGCATGCCGTTGGTTGAAATCATTCGTGGCAGCAAAACCTCAGATAAAACCATCGCTGCGGTGGTGGCATACGCCACACAAATGGGTAAAACACCAATAGTGGTTAATGATTGCCCAGGCTTCTTCGTTAACCGCGTGTTATTCCCTTATCTGGCTGGGTTTAGCATGTTGGTTAGAGACGGTGCTGACTTCCGCCAAATCGATAAAGTGATGGAAAAACAGTTTGGCTGGCCGATGGGACCAGCCTATCTGCTAGATGTCGTGGGTATTGATACCGCACACCATGCACAAGCCGTAATGGCCGTTGGCTTCCCTGATCGGATGAACAAAGATTATCGCGATGCGGTTGACGTGATGTTCGATAACCAACGATTTGGCCAAAAAAATGGCCAAGGCTTCTACCGCTATACCCAAGATGCAAAAGGTAAGCCGCGTAAAGAAAATGACGAAATTGTAGATAGCTTGCTGGCAACAGTTAGCCAACCGATTCAGAAGTTCAGTGACGACGATATTATTGCCCGCACCATGATACCGATGATCAATGAAGTGGTGCGATGCCTAGAAGAAGGCATTATTGCCAGCCCAGCCGAAGGTGATATGGCGTTGGTATATGGTCTTGGCTTCCCTCCTTTCCACGGGGGTGTGTTCCGTTATCTCGATACTATCGGCAGTACAAACTATGTCGAAATGGCCCAGCGCTATGCTCACCTTGGCGCGCTGTATCAAGTCCCCGTAGGGCTGAGAGCCAAAGCTGAACACAACGAAAGCTATTATCCTGTGGCAGCAGCGCTGCTTGATGTTTCTACCAGTCAACCGGCATGAGGTCTGAAAATATGGAAAATGTAGTCATTATTGATGCCGTCCGTACACCGATGGGCCGCTCCAAAGGGGGCGCATTCCGTCAGGTTCGGGCTGAAGATCTCTCCGCTCACTTAATGCGTGAGGTTCTGAGCCGTAATCCTGGGCTAAACGCGGCCGAAATTGACGATATCTATTGGGGTTGTGTACAGCAGACGTTGGAGCAGGGTTTTAACATCGCTCGCAATGCTTCTTTACTGGCAGAAATCCCCCATAGCGTACCGGCCGTTACTGTTAACCGCCTGTGTGGTTCATCAATGCAAGCTTTACATGATGGTGCCAGAGCCATCATGGTGGGTGATGCACAAATCAGTTTGATTGGTGGCGTAGAGCATATGGGTCATGTGCCAATGAATCACGGTGTGGACTTCCATCCAGGTATGGGCCGAACTGTGGCGAAAGCCGCCGGAATGATGGGATTAACTGCTGAAATGCTGGCAAAAATCTACAATATCAGTCGCCAATCTCAAGATGAATTTGCTGTTCGCTCTCACCAACGCGCTTATGCCGCGACTCAGGCGGGCCATTTTGCCAGTGAGATTGTCGCCACCAATGGGCATGATGCTGATGGTATCCTGAAACGTTTTGATTTCGATGAAGTTATTCGCCCGGAAACTAATCTCGCAGGTTTGGCAGCATTGCGCCCAGCCTTTGATCCGGTCAATGGCACGGTGACTGCCGCAACATCATCTGCATTATCCGACGGTGCTTCTGCCATGCTTATCATGAGTGAATCCCGAGCTAAATCATTAGGTTTAAAACCGCGTGCCCGTATTCGCTCAATGGCCGTGGTGGGTTGCGATCCATCGACCATGGGTTATGGCCCCGTGCCCGCTAGCCAATTGGCATTAAAACGTGCCGGGCTAACCTTGGAAGATATTGGTTTATTTGAATTAAACGAAGCGTTTGCAGCTCAGTCGCTGGCTTGCCTGAAAGGGTTGGGTCTGCTGGAAAGCATGGATGACAAAGTGAACCTGAATGGGGGCGCTATTGCATTAGGCCATCCACTGGGTTGTTCAGGTGCTCGTATCTCTACCACCTTACTTAATCTGATGGAACGCCGTGACGTGCAGTTCGGTTTGGCAACCATGTGTATCGGTTTAGGCCAAGGCATTGCGACCATTTTTGAACGCGTATAACCTCCAAACGAATTAACCTGAAAAATATTAAGGGCCTGAATACAGGCCCTTATAACCGCTGTACCTGGTGTTTAGTTGCCGTTTTCCCGCCTGTCAGGGGCGGGCTTTTTTTATCCGCGATACAAACAACAATATGGATAAAATCTTAATATACCCAAAATAATTCAAGTTGCATGAAGGCAGCTAACACCGATGCAGCTTCAAATATGACCGATATATTAGATAAAGGCGAAAGCATCACCATAGATATGCGCTTCCTGAGCGCCGCGCTCAGCACAAAAACGCTCACGAGCAATTTTAGCCATTTCAAAACGGCCAGCGATATAGATATCTTGCTCAGCAAGAGAGCCATAGTCTTGTAATACAGCACTCAATACCGTTCCTGTGCGGCCACGCCACCCATCTTCCGGCTGCTCTACCACTGGGATAACTTTCAACTGTGGATACTTAATTGACAGCGCTTCCAGCTCGTTTAGATCATATAAATGCACGGCTTCGCGCCCCCCCCAATAAACAGACACTTCACGGTCAGGTTGCTCGGCTAACGCCGCCAATAAAATTGAACGCACATAGGAAAAACCAGTGCCGCCAGCAATCAGGACCAATGGACGTTCACTGCCCTCACGGAACCATGCATCTCCGTGAGGAATATCCACATCCAGCGTTTTCTCTTTCAGAATACGGTCCATCACTGCCATGGCGTACAGATTCAGTTCCGACGCCCCGATATGCAGCTCGATAAAGTCTTGCTGCAACGGCGTGGATGCCATAGAGAATGGGCGCTTATCACGCTCGTCCATTACTACCATCAAATACTGCCCAGCACGGAAAGAAAACGCAGATGCAGGCACCAATTGCACCCGGTACACCGTATCGGTAATGGCCTCTACGGAGGTTACTTTACAGCTTAAAGTTGTCATGCCTTCCCTCTGTCGGGTCATCAAATGCAAAACCAAGGACAAAATCGACGCCGGTTAGCGTTTCGTCTCTTTGTCACTGAAAATGGCGAGCTCATCCCAAATAGCATCAATACGGGCGCGAACGTCTTCATCCATTTTAATTGGACGCCCCCATTCACGCGAAGTCTCAGCAGGCCACTTATTGGTGGCATCCAGCCCCATTTTCGATCCTAAACCGGAAACCGGTGAAGCGAAATCCAAATAATCTATTGGTGTATTTTCAATCAACACCGTATCGCGGGATGGGTCCATTCGGGTCGTAATTGCCCAAATGACATCATTCCAATCACGAGCATTAATATCATCATCACAAACAATAACAAATTTTGTATACATAAACTGACGTAAAAACGACCAAACCCCCATCATTACGCGTTTAGCATGCCCTGCATATTGTTTCTTGATGGTTACAACAGCCAGCCGGTATGAGCACCCCTCGGGCGGAAGATAGAAATCAACAATTTCCGGGAATTGCTTTTGTAAAATAGGAACAAACACTTCATTCAGCGCAACCCCCATCACCGCAGGTTCATCCGGTGGACGACCCGTATAAGTGGAATGGTAAATTGCATCTTTGCGCTGAGTAATATGTGTGACCGTAAAAACAGGGAAGCTATCTACCTCATTATAATAACCCGTATGGTCGCCATAAGGGCCTTCTGGCGCCATATCACCCTGCTCAATATATCCTTCCAATACAATTTCTGCACTCGCAGGAACTTCAAGTGAGTTGGAAAGGCACTTTACGACCTCTGTTTTATGCCCGCGCAACAAACCGGCAAAAGCATATTCAGACAGCGTATCGGGGACCGGGGTTACCGCAGCCAGAATAGTCGCAGGATCTGCGCCCAAGGCGACGGCGACGGGGAAACGTTCACCAGGGTGTGCTTCACACCACTCTTGATAGTCCAAAGCGCCGCCACGATGGGATAACCAGCGCATAATTAATCTGTTTTTACCCAACACTTGTTGGCGGTAGATACCCAGGTTTTGCCGCTCTTTATGCGGGCCACGCGTAATAGTCAGCCCCCACGATACTAACGGAGCTGCATCCTCAGGCCAGCAATGCATAACTGGAATGCGGCTAAGATCGACATCATCGCCCTGCCAAACTTGCTCCTGACAAGGAGCCGAACTCAAGCATTTCGTTGGCATATTCAACACTTGCTTAAATTTCGGCAGTTTATCGAATAAATCACGGAAACCTTTCGGCGGATCCGGCTCTTTCAGGAAAGCCAACAACTTGCCAACATCTCGCAGTGCGCTGACATCTTCTTGCCCCATGCCCATGGCAACCCGTTTGGCCGTGCCAAACAAGTTACACAATACGGGCATTGTGTAACCCTTAGGATTTTCAAACAGTAATGCAGGCCCACCAGCGCGTAAGGTACGGTCGGCAATTTCTGTCATTTCCAGATAGGGATCAATGGGCTGGCTAATACGTTTAAGTTCACCCCTCTGTTCCAGCAACGAGAGGAAGTCACGTAAGTCACGGTATTTCATGCTGATCATTTCGGCGGCTATGTGATGCGCCATTATAGGCTGTCTTTATAGCAGTTGCTGTCTTTTTGTTAAAAATGAATACAGGCTCACTCAAAAAAATATCATGCTGCAATTTATCGCTAATTATCATCAGTACAAATATGATTTTGTCGATATAAAATAGACTAAATCTTTGTATAACAAACTATATATCCTGAACTGATGTATTCTTCCTCTCTATATATATCCTTCTACTTTTGTTATGCTGCCAAGTAGTACTTAAAGGCATGTGAAATTATGAAACACTGGCATTTATTATATTGTAAACGTGGTCAGCTTTTGCGCGCCAAGGAACATTTAGAGCGGCAAACTGTGGATTGCTGGACACCGATAGTGACTATCGAAAAGATAGTGCGAGGGAAACGCACTGAGGCGACTGAGCCCTTATTCCCTAACTATCTGTTTGTGGAGTTCGATCCTGAACATATTCACACCACAACAATCAGCGCAACGCGTGGTGTAAGCCACTTCGTCCGTTTTGGCGCACAACCCGCGGTGATCCCAGCAATTGTTATTGCCGAGATGCAATCTCATACAACGGATAAAATCATTGATCCAGAGGTGCCGGTTCCAGGCGATATCGTGACGATCACTGAGGGTGTTTTTGCTGGGTTACAGGCGATTTATACTGAACCAGACGGTGAAGCGCGCTCAATGTTGTTACTGAACATGCTTAATAGCCAGGTGATGCAAAGTTTGGATAATCGTCAATTCGAAAAGCAATAATATATCTGCCAAGGTAGGCACGCTCGGTACCTACCTCATCAACAACCATCCCGTGGCTTAACGTTGCATATGATCGTCATATAACCATTGTGCGACTTGCTTGGCGAAATAAGTTAATACCCCATCAGCACCGGCACGCTTAAAGCACAACAGAGACTCCATAACGGTTGGTTTCTCTTGCAACCAGCCATTCTGGAAGGCAGCCATATGCATAGCATATTCGCCTGACACCTGATAGGCAAAGGTCGGCACACCAAAGGTATCTTTCACCCTACGTACCACATCCAAATATGGCATCCCCGGCTTAACCATTACCATATCAGCACCTTCCTGCAAGTCCTGAGCAATCTCTTGTAAAGCCTCATCACTATTGGCCGGGTCCATCTGATAGGTTTTCTTATTCCCACCTTTCAGATTACTGCTAGAGCCAATGGCATCACGGAATGGGCCATAATAGCAAGACGCATATTTCGCTGAATAGGCCATAATTTGCGTATTCACCAACCCTTGTAGCTCTAGTTGAGAGCGCACTGCACCGATGCGTCCATCCATCATGTCGCTTGGCGCGACAATCTCGGCACCAGCCTCGGCGTGTGATAACGCCTGACGGACTAAAATCTCTTTAGTTATGTCATTAATGACATAACCATCGGTATCAATTACCCCATCTTGCCCGTGGGTTGTATAAGGATCGAGAGCAACATCAGTAAGGATACCTAATTCTGGTACTGCGTCCTTTAACGCACGCACGGTTCTTTGTACCAAGCCATTCGGATTATAGGCTTCTTCGGCATGTAATGATTTCAAGCTAGATTCAATAACTGGAAACAGCGATATGACCGGCACACCTAGCTTAGCTATGGCCTCAGCTTCTTTCACTAGCAGATCGATCGTCATACGTGAAACACCCGGCATTGACGGGACGGCTTGCTGCTGGTTGGTCCCCTCCATAACAAACACCGGATAGATCAGGTCATTGACTGTCAGCTGATTCTCTGCGACCAGACGACGACTGAAATCATGACGGCGCACACGGCGCATACGGCGACCAGGGAAGGTGCCCGGAAATGCATAGCTCATCTTGTTCTCCTAACTCAAACCAACCGGAAAATCCGGCGGGCGTTTTCATCAGTTTTCTGCCCCAGCCATTTAGGGTCTTCTTGTCGCCAGACAGCAACCTGCTGGACGATATGGGGTAGAAAGCAGGGTTCATTGCGGCGGGATGCCGGCTTAGGATGTAAATCCCTTGGCAATAAATAGGGGGCATCTGTTTCTAGCAACAATTGCTGAACAGGAATACGTGGCAGTAACGCCCGTAGCTCAAGACCACGACGCTCATCGCACACCCAACCGGTAATACCAATAGATAAGCCTAATGCCAGACAAGAGTCCAACTCATCAGCCGTGCCAGTAAAACAATGCACAACCGCAGCGGGGAGTTTATCTAGCCAAGGCGCAAGCAAGGCAATGAAACGTTCGTGAGCATCGCGGCAATGTAAAAACACCGGCAGTTCGAGTTCGGCAGCCAGCGCCAGTTGTGCAGTAAATGCGACTTCTTGTGCTACTGGAGTAGAGAAATTGCGGTTAAAATCCAGTCCGCATTCACCAATAGCGACTACTGCAGCATTCGCGGCTAATAATCTGATTTGCTGTTCAACATCTATTTGCCAACAACTCGCCTGATGGGGATGAACACCCGCAGTTGACCAGCAGTAGCCAGGATAGGCAAGGGTAAGCTCCAGTGCTGCCTGGCTTTCTTCAGCATCCGTACCCGTAATAAGCATACCGGTAACTGCAGCATTTTTGGCTCTGTTGACCACTTGATCGTAATCTTTGGCAAATTGCGCGCTGGTTAAATTCACACCAATATCAAACATGAGCGTTCCAAAACAGAAGCCGCCTCAAAGGGCGGCTAAAATATCCAGGCATATACCCACAGATTTAAGGCACTTTCGGATGGCTATCCGCTTCTTCATCCTCTTCGTCAATATCTACCCGGCGTTGCTTACCCGTATAAAAACGAGCAAAGAACACCCCAACCTCAAATAGCAGATACATCGGGATAGCCAATAATGTCTGAGACAGCACATCAGGCGGGGTGAGAAGCATGCCGACAACAAAAGCGCCGACAAATACATAAGGGCGTTTTTTCTTCAATGCCTCGGGCGTTGTAACCCCTGCCCAGCACAATAGAATTATCGCAATTGGGACTTCAAAAGAAATACCAAAAGCCATAAAGAGCGCCATAACAAAATCAAGGTATTTAGTGATATCCGTGGCAATCAGCACGCTTTCCGGTGCTGTTTTGGCAAAAAAACCAAAAGCTAACGGGAAAACCACAAAGTAAGCAAATGCCATACCCAGATAAAACAATAGGCTGCTGGAGATAAGCAGCGGCACCATCAGACGGCGTTCATGCTTATATAACGCTGGGGCAATGAAAGCCCACACCTGATAAAGGATCATCGGTGCGGAAACAAACACCGAGACCATCATGGTCAATTTAATCGGGGTAAAGAAAGGCGATGCAACATCTGTTGCGATCATACTGGCACCGGCGGGCAACTGTTTGATTAACGGTGCTGATACCAAGTGATAAATATCATTGGCAAAAAATACCAATACCAGAAAAACCACCAAAATAGTGATTATGCAATTCAATAGCCGCTTACGCAGTTCTATCAAATGAGTGATTAGGGGTTGGGTATCATCAACAGCCATGTTTACCGATCGCCGCCAGGTTGGTGAGTTCGAGGTTGTTCAGTACTGAATGAATCAGTGCTATGGGAGTCAGTTGCGGTAGTTTGGGCCTTGGTTACGGATGGACTCGTAACAGTCACAAGATCCCCGGCTACAGTAGGAATAGGCTTAACAGATTCCTCAACCTGAACTACGGGTTTCTCAACGCCAGCAGGCTCAATTTCAACAGTTGGTTTAATTGTCACCAACGCGCCCGCATTATCGACATCAGGAATTTGCGGTGATGCCGAAACTTGAGTTGCGGACTCCGCAGGCGTAACACCATCATGAATCGCTTCCGGCTCAGTCACCAGCGGATTATGGATAGTATGCGGTGCCTGGGAGCTAACGTCTGAGTGATAAGAACGTTTCAGCGCTTCTGCGGCTTCCTTAAGTTCATCCATCGAAGCTTTCAACTCCGGTGTCAGATTCTGCAAGCCAGCCTGTTCTGCTTTTTTCAGGCTGTCTTGCAACTCTTGAATCTTAAGTTCTTGTGCCAACTCGTTTTGTACGGTTGCCGCCAGTGAACGTAGTGTACGAATCCAACCGGCAACCGTTCTTACAGCAACCGGTAATCTTTCCGGCCCAAGCACGACTAGGCCGATCACAAGTACCAGCAGCAGTTCACTAAACCCGATGTCGAACACAGCTTATCCCTGCTCTTTGTCGTGACTCTTAGACTCTTCAGCTTTAACTACCGGCTGCTGTTTTTCAGTAATCGATTTTGCAAAATCAGCATCATTGCTGGTTTTATCAGTGTTAGTTGGAGGAGTCTGTGGATCATCACCAATTGCCTTTTTAAAGCCTTTGATGGATGCACCCAAGTCTGACCCTAAAGTCCGCAGTTTGTTAGTGCCAAACAGCAGAACGACAATCACGGCAATGATTAACAACTGCCAAATACTTATACCGCCCATCACATTCACCTCTATATTACAGGGGTTATTCCACAGAGGGCCGCATTATACGTCATACTGCCTCTTTGGATACTAATCTAACTTACCGCATTTTGAACTCGCGCATAGCGTTTTTAACTGATGAATGACTTCTTGAACAACTTTTACATAACACTCATACATAACGCCCAAGCTATGCTCTCGCCCATTAACCGGCACTCTTAGCAATAAACAAATTAACTGGTTCGTCGCCAACCGATAAACCAAGCCAATACGCCTGCGATAATACACCCCGTAGAGATTTCTACCGCATCCGCCAAAAATAAAATGGTACCACTGACTAATAGTGTAGCGCCAACACCGAACAAATACCGTGACTGACCCTGACGTTGTTGCTGACCTTGCATCTGGGTGGTTAGTTTATCAACACTTTGCTGTAATAATTTATGTTGCTGCAAGCTGTCGTAAACCAATTCCGGCAACTCAGGGAATTTTTCTGCCCAAAAAGGCGCCTTTTCTTTCAATGCCCGGATAACAGCAGGCAGACCGACTTGATCCCGTAGCCAGCTTTCCAGGAACGGTTTCGCTGTTGTCCAGAGATCAAGCTGAGGATATAACTGACGACCCAAGCCTTCGACATACAATAAGGTTTTTTGTAGCAGAACCAACTGTGGCTGCACTTCCATATTAAAGCGGCGCGCAGTGTTAAAGAGATTCAACAACACATGTCCAAACGATATTTCGGCCAGTGGTTTTTCAAAAATGGGTTCACAAACGGTGCGAATAGCGAACTCAAAATCCTCAACATTGGTATCACGGGGAACCCAGCCTGAATCAACGTGCAGTTCCGCAACCCGCCGATAATCCCTATTAAAAAAAGCAATAAAGTTTTCAGCCAGATAGCGCTTATCTGCTTTGTTCAGTGAGCCTACAATACCGCAGTCAATACCGATGTAAAGTGGATCATGAGGATGCTCATAGCTGACAAAAATATTCCCCGGATGCATATCTGCATGGAAAAAACTGTCACGAAAAACTTGGGTGAAGAAGACTTGAACCCCACGTTCGGCCAGCAACTTCATATTGGTACCTTGGCTTTCTAAAGCCGTAATATCAGATACCGGAATGCCGTAAATACGCTCCATCACCAATACACTTTCCCGGCAATAATCGGAATAGACTTCGGGAATATAGAGCATTGGGCTGTCTTCAAAATTACGACGTAATTGAATAGCATTAGCTGCCTCACGCAGCAGGTTCAGCTCATCAAGCAGGGTTTTTTCGTATTCACGCACCACTTCGCGTGGTCGTAATCTACGACCATCAGGCAACAACTTAGGTACCCAGCCAGCCAGCCGGTACATCAAGCGCACATCTGCTTTGATAATCGGCAAGATATCAGGGCGAATCACTTTTAGGACCACTTCCTGACCGTTCTCTTTTAAACGCGCCGTATGTACCTGAGCAATTGAGGCGGAAGCTAAAGCTTGCTGATCAAAATCGTCAAACCAGGTTTCTAATGGCCCACCCATTGCTATTTCAATATACTTTCGTGCGAGTGCGCCATCAAATGAAGCAACCCGGTCTTGTAATAGGGCAAGTTGATCGGCAATTTCCGGTGGGAAGAGATCACGGCGAGTGGACATCATCTGACCAAATTTGATCCAGACTGGTCCTAATTCTTGTAAGGCAAGGCGTAAACGCTCACCCAATGGCTTATCTTTATGTCGATTCGGCAACCAGAAAAACAGATGACGGCCAATACGTAGTGGTAACGTCAAACGGATATTCGGGATTAACTCATCTAACCCGTAGCTCAAGAAAACCCGAATAATTAGATACAGGCGCCGAAGTTCTCCTGGCGTCATTATTTTTTCTCCATGGTTGCCAATCTGGCATTCAATGCCTCAGTTGCACGGGCTGTGGCATCAACCTCTTCGTTAAACCACACCACTTCCAGCGGTGCTGGAGCCACTTTCCATTCTTCGGTTATTGCTTCAGCCAGATAGTGTTGTTGCTGCTGCAATTGCCCACTCAGAAAATAGCTACTTTTATGCGCAACCTGCCCGATGGTTTCCGCGGCAATATCACCGATGTAGGGCGCCAGCCACTCAGCCGGATCCCACTCAGCAAGATCCAAAAGCGCGACAACTTGCTGAACCACTTGTATATCGCCTTCAACAATCAGTTTACCGCTACGCATCAAAGGTGAAAGTTGCTGGCGATCCCGCAGTTTTGCCAACACAGCAACTTCCGTTTTAACTATGCAATCCGCATCACCATCCCATTGACTTAACACATCAACCTGCCGTTCACTAAATACCAGCAGCAAAGGAAAATTGATCTCACGTAACTCGATCCGCAGGACTTTCCCTACCAAGCGTAAACGTGCAGCCTTCATGCTTTTATCGCGAAACAGCACACTGTTTAATGATGTTTCTATCGCAGCAGTAATGAGTTGCGACAGCAACATAGGTTTCAGTGAGAAGGTTTTAGATATCAGTGATTTTAGCGGCATAGCCATATTCCTGTTAAAACTTAAAGCCCCGATGTAACGCAACAATGCCACCGGTTAAATTGGAATAGGTTACGTTTTCAAACCCAGCATCTACCATCATGCCTTTCAGCGTTTCTTGATCAGGGTGCATCCGAATAGACTCCGCTAAATAACGGTAACTTTCAGAGTCCTGGGCCACAAGTTCGCCAATCTTGGGCAAAATATGGAAGGAATAAGCATCGTAGGCTTTGCTCAAAGGTTCCAGAAGTGGTTTGGAGAATTCGAGAACCAACAAACGACCACCGGGCTTTAATACCCGAAACATAGAGCGTAAGGCTTTTTCTTTTTCGGTTACATTTCTCAGGCCAAATGAAATGGTAATACAATCAAAGTAATTATCAGGGAAAGGTAAAGCCTCAGCATTAGCCTGCACATAACTGACATTACCTACAATACCTTTGTCACGTAGCTTTTCTCTACCCATACGCAACATCGATTCATTGATATCAGCCAGAACCACTTCACCCTGCTCACCCACAAGGCGAGAGAACTTGGCCGTTAAATCTCCGGTGCCACCCGCCAGATCTAATACCCGTTGACCGCGCCGAACACCACTACAGTCAATGGTAAAACGCTTCCAAATACGGTGAACACCGAACGACATCAGGTCATTCATCAGATCGTATTTGGCGGCTACGGAATGAAAAACTTCTGCCACCATGCCTTCTTTCTGTTCTTTGGCTACGGTGCGGAAACCAAAATGAGTGGTTTCCTTCTCCTGATCTACCATTTTCTGTGCCTGCTTTTCAGTCAATCTTTCGAGGAAGTGTACCAGAACTCCGATGAAAGCCCCACCTCACCTGGTATTAAGGTAACTGCTTATTCGCAGTATTCTCAACATCATACAGAAGAGGACCATGCAACTAACCCTGATACTTCAGCGGTGCCGAATCATTTATATCCTTCTTACACAAAACTACAGCGGCATTAGCAGCTCTCATCCGCGTCACTGATTATAAGCTAACTCAGCAGTGCCACTCATGTTGCCTTACTGCAATCCTGATTGCTTTGGATATGTCTCTGACTCAGCATCATCAGATAGCGCTAAATCGCCTTCTGGTTGATGCTCAGCGCTGGCTCTTTCTGCCAGTAATGGGCTAATAGGTCGTTTTACCTCGACCCCCAGAGTACGAAAACTTTCTACTTGCCCAATCAGGTTACCACGGCCTTGCGACAGTTTGTTCATTGCCTGACGATAACTTAGGTGCGCTTTATCGAGGCTTTGCCCCAACGACTCCATATCATCAACAAATAAGCGCAACTTGTCATAGAGTTTGGCTGCCCTATCGGCAATACGCTGTGCATTCTGGCTTTGATGCTCGTAACGCCATAAATTAGTAATCGTCCGCAAAGCCACCAGCAATGTTGTCGGGCTAACCAACATAATATTGTGCTGTAGTGCTTCACTTATCAACTCTGGCTGGCGATCAATGGCCACCAGAAATGCAGGTTCCACTGGAATAAACATCAATACATAATCAAGCGACCGCAACCCTGGAAGTTGTTGGTAATCCTTACGGCCTAACATTCTAATATGGGCGCGCAGCGATGATAAATGTTCATTGAGTGCTACTTCCCGCTCTGCGTCATCTTCGCTATTAAAATAGCGCTCATATGCAACCAACGACATTTTAGCGTCAATCACCACATCTTTACCCTGTGGTAAGCGCACAATGACATCTGGCTGCATACGACTGTTGCTATCAAGCTTTACACTTACCTGAGTTTGATACTCATAACCTTCACGCAGCCCAGAAGCTTCAAGCACTTTAGCCAGAACGACTTCCCCCCAGTTCCCCTGCGTTTTATTATCACCTTTCAGTGCTTTAGTCAGGTTTAGTGCTTCTCGCGCCATTTGAGCATTCAATTGTTGCAGACTGCGTATTTCATGGGTCAGCGTGTGGCGCTCTCTGGCTTCCTGTCCAAAGCTATCCTGAACCTGACGGCGGAAACCATCCAACTGTTCCCGTAAAGGCAGTAATAAGCGGTCCAGACTTTGTTTATTTTGTTCGTCCGCACGACGGCCAGTTTGTTCAAAGATGCGGTTCGCCAGATTTTCGAATTGTGTGGTCAGCCGCTGTTCACTGTTAATGAGGAGTCGCTGTTTTTCCTCGCCAGTCAGACGCGTTTCTTCCAAACGGATAGTGACTTCGCGCAGTTCCGCCTCTTGGGCGCTATTAACTTCTCTTTGAGCACGGAGTTCTTGATTGAGTTGATCACATTCATTACGCCAATGAGCTAACTGTTGCAGTTTTTCAACATTTGCTGCCAATTGACTGTGCAAACTACGTTGTTCCAATTCATCTTGCCGTAATTGCTGCTCATTGTGCTGTAAAGCAGTTTGTAGCTCGACAATATTCTGCTGCGCCTGCTGTAAGGACTGCTCTAGTAATCGCCGTTCTATATCCTGTTGCGCTTTATTCCGTTGCTGGTACAAGCTGGCAATTAGCCAACCAATAAGTCCACCGATAAGGCAGCCTGCCAGCCCATAAAATAAACTGATATCCACGGTTATCTCCCCATTAACCTATTGTCAGTCAAGGTAAGGGGATACTGTATGGATGTCCAGAGTGTTTTTCCGTTACATGCTATCTTGCGAAGCTGTGCGCATAAATAACACACAGTCCAAAAAACGCTCACCTTGCGACCCAAAATAGGTTAAAACAGCTATCCATTGACGAACGGCGAACCACTTACGTACTTAATCTATCCAGTGAGATAGCCATTGAATGCCGAACGCGCCCGGAGCCAGAATACCGAAGGCCCAAATTAGAGCGGAAGTGATGTTGGCTAACTGAAAATAGAACTTTGGCATAGCACAGATCCCGGCAACCAAAGGAACAACTGCGCGTAGTGGGCCAAAGAAGCGGCCAATAAACGCGCCAAAGAATCCCCAACGCTCAAAGAATGCATGGCCACGAACGAGTAACTGAGGATTGCGGGAAAGTGGCCACAAAGTGCCTACTCGGTCTTTGTAATGGACACCAATCCAATAAGAGAGCCAATCGCCAAAGAAAGCACCGGCCGCTGCAGCGGCCCAAATTGGCCAGAAAGAGATACCACTTTCACCGATAAGCGCCCCCAATCCGAGCAAGATGACCGTTGCAGGTAGCAGTAAAGAAAGAAAAGCTAGCGACTCACCAAAAGCCAGGATAAAGACGATAGGAATGGCCCATGCTTCGTGTTCACGAACAAAATCGATAATGATAGTAATGACATCATTCAGGGTCACATGCATTTTCCTGTTAGCAACATAGTTGCTATTAGCATACCCAATGTGTCGTGATCTTTGTTTAACAAAAAATAAACGGCCGGAAGATTCCGACCGTTTATAGACTCAAGATCATTGCCGTTACAGCAAGGCTGCCAACGAACGAATCCTAATAATCTGACTCAAGTCAGTGATTCGTTTAAGCCGGAGCCACTGGCCACACTGCAACTTCAAGTAAGAAAGAGTGCAGGTTAATGCAATGAATCAAAGATATCAGGCGTTAGCCGTCACTACTTTATTGCCAGCCATTTCAGCAGAGCGGCGGATCCACAGTTCACGCCATTTTTTCAGTGCTGATATCAGGATAATGACGCCCAGTGTCATCATAATAATCGAGATGATGCCATTGAACAGATTGTAGCCCTTAGCTGCTGAGTTGAAATACACGTGAGTGATCATCCAGTAACCAGCATAATTTACGGTTACAAACAGATAGGCCAGTGGGATAACACAGGTCAGCATGTAAATACGTTTGGTTGCCAACCGCAGAATAATAGTGGCACCAATGATTAAACCAACAGAAGCCATTAATTGGTTTGATACGCCGAATAACGCCCAGACAGAGTTGATATCACCTGAGTTAAGCAGGTAACCCCACAGTGCGCAGGCAATAACACTGCATGCCAATGTACCTGGTAACCAATCAGTACGTTTCAGTGGTGCCCAAATATCACCTAAGAAGTCTTGCAGCAGGTAACGAGCAACACGCGTGCCGGAGTCAACAGCGGTCAGAATAAATACCGCTTCAAACATAACAACAAATTGGAAGAAGTAAGCCGCCAGACTGCTGAACCATGGCACACGAATGAAGATATCCGTCATACCAACAGCTAAGGTTACCGCACCACCGGTACGACCATAGAGATCCAGGCCAATTTCCTGACTCAGTTTTGGCAGGTTCACCACTTCCATACCGAGCATACTCCAGGCTTCAGCGGAAGAGTTAATCGCAAAGTAGTCAGCAGGATGCAAGGAGGTCGCCGCGATCAAGGCCATAACCCCAACCATACATTCGGCCAGCATCGCACCAAAGCCGACGGGTAAGATATCACTCCATTTGTCGATCTGTTTTGGTGTTGTCCCTGAGCCAATAAAGGCATGGAAACCAGAAATGGCACCACAGGCAATGGTAATAGAGATAAACGGCCAGACTGGGCCTGCCAGAACCGGGCCTCCACCATGAATAAACTGGGTCAATGCTGGGAATTGAATTTCAGGGTTAATAAATACAACCCCAACAATCAACGCACCGAATACACCGATCTTCATAAAGCTGGAAAGGTAACCACGAGGGGTTAATAGCATCCACACTGGGAGGGCGGTCGCAAAGAAAGCATACATTGGCAGAATGATACTGACGGTATCCGCTTTCAGCATTAACCAATCGCCCAGCCAGGTTCCTTCAATATAAGGGCCGACAAATACGCACACCATGATAGCAGCGATACCGACATAAGAAGCGCCCTTCATGCTGCCAGTCATGCGCTCCCATAAGCCAACGCAGATAGCGATAGGGATTGTCATGAACACGGCGAAAGTACCCCAAGGGTTACGTTCCAGTGCATGTACCACCACCATCGACAACCCGGCCATGGTAATAGTAATGATGAACAACATTGCCAGACCGGTACACCAGCCAGCAACCGGGCCAAGCTCTGATTTTGCCACTTCCGACAGGGATTTCCCCTGATGTTTCATGGAAGCAAACAGAACAACCGTATCGTGAACCGCGCCGCCGATCACACAACCGATCAGCAACCACAGAAAACCAGGTAAATAACCATATTGGGCTGCCAGCACAGGGCCGACCAATGGACCAGCCGCAGCGATTGCCGCAAAGTGGCTACCAAAGTTCACCCATTTTTTAGTTGGAACGTAATCTTTACCATCTTCGAAGGTGTGGGAAGGTGTTACTTCACTGTCATCGACGCGCAAAACCTTACGAACAAAAAAGATACCGTATAAACGGTAGCAGATCATAAGGATACACGCTGAAGCGATAACAAAGGTAATCGCATGTTGCATGAGCATTCTCTCCAGGGAATTTGTCAGGCGTTAACATACGCCTGGGCCCTAAGAGAAATATCAGCGATCTGGTTAAGCGGTAGTTTGTATCATTAAGCGGTTAAAAAGAGCCACCCAGTGGTGACTCAATACCATAAAGATCAGAAATATTCCGGGTAGATAAACCACTACTCTAAAAAATAGGACTGTAACTTTTCGCGCTCAGCGCTACCAAGACCAAACTCCTGTTGCAGCCAGTGCTCACGGCTACTATAACGCTCTTCAATGCTACGCAGAGCCGTTTGAATAAACTCTTCTTTGGCCGATAAGACAAAAGCGAATTGTCCTAACGCTTGGTCATTCAGTTTGAGTGCCAACTCTGCCAGCATATGTTCACGAAAAGGGGCCAGAGTGGTTTCAGTCAACAGATAATCTTCCAATACCGTCGATTCATCGGCACCCAAGGCAAATAACACCAGTGCAGAACCAATACCAGTACGGTCTTTCCCGACAGCACAATGTTGTACCACACCCGCAGCAGCATGCTCCGAAGATGCGCAATTTTGCAACAATTCAACCAGTTGTTTATAGGCTTGATTATTAAAAGGCAGCCGGCGATAAAGCTCTAACATAAAACCACGGGCATCAAATGCCGCTAATGTCTCGTTAGTCAGCTTTTCCAAATTGGCGTTGACTTCACTGCTCAACGGATTGGCTGGAATATTATGATAACTGGCTCCGTGCCATACCACATCGGGTTTGGCCTGAACTTCATCAGCATCGCGATAATCAAGAATTTGAGCGACGGAGCCACTACTGAGGAAATCACAATCTCTGGTACTTAAGCGGTCGAGTGAACCTGAGCGGAATAGCAATCCGCGCTTGATACGCCGCCCATCAGCAGCCTGATTACCGCCAAGGTCACGAAAATTAATACCGCCATCAAGTGCGATTAGGGAGGGATGGGATAGAGCAGTTTTCGTCATATTTTCCTCTTATTATTGTTCTTTATAAGAGTGATGACCTTACCAGATAAAGCGGAGAAATAAAAAACGGGCCAGAAAGCTGACCCGATAATAGACGGTTTGTTGACTCGCCAATCGTCGGACGGCGGGCCTAGATCAAATGACGAGCGGCTTCTACCACAATTTTCACCGCGTCACTTTCAGTCGCTTTCATAGTTTCTTCGTTTGGGATCTCTTGCTGGGTGCGGTTTACAATTACCCCTGCGACCATGCCGGCGCGCAAGCCCTGGCTGGCACACATGGTGAGCAAGGTTGCAGATTCCATTTCATAATTCATCACGCCCATAGATTGCCATTCTTCCATGGAGCCTTTAAAACGGCTGACAACACGGCCAGAGAAGGTGTCATAACGCTCTTGCCCCGGATAGAAGGTATCGGAAGAGGCGGTCACACCAATATGAGTAGTCGCCCCCACTGATTTGGCAGCATTAACTAATGCAGTGGTGCAGGTAAAGTCAGCCACTGCTGGGAACTCCATCGGCGCAAAATGCAGGCTGGCTCCGTCTAAACGCACAGCGGCGGTGGTAACCAACACATCACCAACATTAATATGTGGCTGAATAGCACCAGTGGTACCAATACGTAGGAAAGTCCGTACACCAAGCTGTGCCAGCTCTTCAACCGCAATAGAAGTCGATGGGCCACCGATACCCGTTGAGCAGACGATCACTGCTTTGCCATCCAATTCGGCGCGCCACGAAGTAAATTCACGATGAGAGGCCAAATGTACTGGGTTATCCATCAATTTAGCGATTTTCTCAACACGCTGTGGATCACCCGGAACGATAGCCAGAGTCGCCCCTTGCAGATCATTTTTAGTCAGGCCCAAGTGAAAAACGTCAGATTTAGCCATGTGTGAGAGTCCTCTTTCATGAGAGATGTTGTAGGGGGGGTGCAAAGAAATACTTTACTCAAAATCGCCACCTTATTTCGTGATGACAGTCACTTTGCCAAAAGAAATGAATTACACGATACATTTTAAATGTGATTAAAATCACATTTAATGGCAATTAAGACTATTTTTTAGACCAAGCTGGCGAAAAATGACAATTATACCCAAGCTGATTACAGTTGCAGCTAACACCACTGCAACGCCAGGTACGACAGGTATATTTCTCTATAAGCAAGAATGATAGACCAATATTCTGCTATCAATTGCTAACTTCTATCAATTGCTAACTTCTATCGATTGTTAAACTCTATCAACTATTTGTCTGAATTATAAAATTCAAGATATAAATCACCAAAAATTATAATTACAAAAAACCTGATCTCATTAATCTCAAAGATTACCTATAGTTAAACTCGGCAATAGCAAAAATCAGGGAGTAATGGGTAATTCAACTCGGTAATTTTTTCTCATATCGCAAGGAGACCACAGTGAAAACTGATCAACTTATGACTCCCAGGCAGGCGGCAGGCGGTTTCACCTCTGCGGTAGGCCCACTGGCCTCGACGACCCGCCATACCGATCAACAAGGTATTCACTGCACAGAAACCACCATTCCGTCTCAGGGCGATGAATTACCGGCCTATATTGCCAAACCGGCCCAGCAAAACGGGCCATATCCGGTGGTTATTGTCGTGCAAGAAATCTTTGGCGTACATGAGCATATTCAGGATATCTGCCGCAGACTAGCGAAACAGGGTTATCTGGCCATTGCACCTGAGCTGTTCTTCCGCCAAGGCGATGCCAAAGAATATGATGACATCAATGCATTAGTGAAAAATCTGGTGGGTAAAGTGCCAGACCGTCAGGTTATGGTGGATCTTGATCATGCGGCGCATTGGGCATCACGCCATGGTGGGGATACCAGTAAACTGGCCATTACCGGATTTTGCTGGGGTGGGCGGATTGCGTGGTTGTATGCGGCCCATAACCCACAGTTAAAAGCGGCAGTGGCTTGGTATGGCAAACTGGTCGGTGAAAAAACCTTACTGTTACCCAAATCTCCGGTTGATGTCGCGGTTGATCTCAATGCTCCGGTGCTAGGGTTGTATGGCGGCAAAGATGGCAGTATTACGCAAGAACATATCGATACTATGCGTCAGGCATTGCGTGCAGCAAATGCCGATGCAGAAATCATTGTTTATCCAGATGCTGGGCATGCTTTTAATGCTGACTACCGCCCAAGTTATCACGCCGAATCCGCACTGGATGGCTGGCAACGGATGCTCGATTGGTTTGATCAACATGGTGTTGCCGCCAATCCCATATCTGAAGACGTGAAATAACGGCAATAAAAAGGGCGCGAGATGCGCCCAGAATTTAACGATTAGACCGAGATATCATCAGAGCTGTTCTGCACGCAAACGCTGCGCAGCCAGTACCATGTTTGCCAGTGCCTGACGGGTTTCTGGCCAACCACGGGTTTTCAAACCACAATCCGGGTTAACCCACAAACGTTCTGCCGGGATACGTTGAGCGGCTTTACGTAGTAATGCTTCAATCCACTCCACACTTGGCACATTCGGTGAGTGAATATCATAAACGCCGGGCCCAATTTCATTCGGATAAGCAAAATCTTCGAATGATTCGAGCAATTCCATATCGGAGCGAGAGGTTTCGATGGTAATCACATCGGCATCCAGCGCAGCAATGGAATCCATGATGTCATTAAACTCGCAATAACACATATGAGTGTGAATCTGGGTGTCATTCTGCGCGACAGCCGCATTCAGTTTAAAGGCATCGACGGCCCATTGTAGATACGCTTGCCAATCGGCACGGCGCAGAGGTAAGCCTTCACGTAGCGCAGGCTCATCAATCTGGATGATGCCAATCCCGGCTTTCTCCAGATCTTCCACTTCATCACGCAGCGACAGAGCAATCTGTTTGGCGATGGTTTCACGGCTGACATCTTCGCGCGGGAATGACCAACACAGGATAGTGACCGGGCCGGTCAACATGCCTTTTACTGGTTTATCCGTCAGCGATTGAGCATATTTGGCCCATTCAACCGTGATAGCTTGCGGGCGGCTGATATCACCAATAATGACCGGCGGCTTAACACAACGGGAACCGTAGCTCTGCACCCAACCATTTTGGGTAAAAACGAATCCATCCAGATGTTCGCCAAAATATTCAACCATATCATTACGTTCTGCTTCGCCATGAACCAGTACGTCCAGACCTAAACGCTCTTGTTCAGCAATGGCTTGCTTGATATGTTCGCTGATACCGGTGCGGTAGTTTTTTCCATCCAAACGGCCTTGCTTGAAGTCCAGACGCAGACCACGGATCTCGGTGGTTTGCGGGAATGAGCCGATAGTGGTGGTTGGCCAGGCTGGTAAGTTAAAGCGCTTACGCTGCGCTTCAGCTCGGCCTTCATAAGGCAGTTGGCGTTCAATATCCTGCGCAGTAATGGCCGCCAGACGTTGTTCCACCTGCGTATTATGTACACGGCTGGAAGATTGACGGGCACGGATCGGTGCACTGTACGCTGCCAGCTCAGCCAATTTGGCTTCGCTCGGCGTGTTTAACGCTTGTGTTAATAATGCCAATTCAGCGCATTTTTGCAGCGCAAAGGCAAACCAGCTTTTCACTTCTGCATCAAGACGTGTTTCTTCACTTAAATCAATCGGGCTGTGTAATAAGGAGCAAGAGCTACCCAGCCAGAGTTGGCGGCTATTAGCCTGTGGTTGCAGGCGTTCGAACCAGTTGCTAAGGTCTGCACGCCACACGTTACGGCCATTAATCACCCCCAGCGAGAGCAGCCACCCTGTTGGCAATTTTGCATCCAGAACAGCAATATCATCTTTGCCTGCAACCACATCAACATGCAGACCTTGCACTGGTAACTCACGGATAACGTCAAGGTTATGGCCGATGCTGTCGAAATAGGTGGTCAGCAACAATTTAACCTTGCCTTCCAGCGCCTGATAAGCCGACTGATAAGCGTCCAGCCACTCTGGTGGTAACTCCAGTACCAATGCAGGTTCGTCAATCTGTACCCACTCAATGCCACGTTTCGCTAATTCAGCCAGCACTTGTTGGTACACCGGGAGGATATCTTGCAGCAGAGAGAGGCGGTCAAACTGCTCGCCTTTAACTTTACCCAGCCACAGATACGTTACCGGGCCCAACAATACTGGTTTGATTTTGTGACCTAATGCCAGCGCTTCGTCCACCTCATCCAGCAGTTGAGTCCAGCCCAGTTTGAACTGCTGACCTAGTTGGAACTCTGGCACCATGTAGTGATAATTGGTGTTAAACCATTTCGTCATTTCCGCCGCTGCCGCAGGCTTACCGGTTGGTGCACGGCCACGGCCAATACGGAAGAGCGTATCCAAATCAATAGAACCATCTGTATTTTGATGGCGCTCTGGGACGTTGCCCAACAGCAGGCTGGTGGTCAATACATGGTCATACCACGCGAAGTCACCGACCGGCACCAAATCAATACCTGCTTGCTGCTGCTGTTGCCAATGGCGGGCGCGCAATTCACGACCCACATTGAGCAGTTCTTCTTGCGTGGAGTTGCCTGCCCAGTAACTTTCTTGTGCTTTTTTCAGTTCACGTTTCAGACCTACACGCGGAAAACCCAGTGTGTGATTTAAAATTGTCATCGTCATATTTCCCATTTAGCCATCCAGATGTTTACACATCCATAATCAGCAGGTACTGTATAATCCACAAGCGCATTTTGTTCACTGTCACTGTGAAGGACTCTCATGATCGAACTGAAACACTTACGCACCCTGCAAGCTTTGCGTAATACCGGCTCGCTGGCGGCGGCGGCAACGCAACTTCATCAGACCCAATCGGCCTTGTCTCATCAATTCAGCGATCTGGAACAACGTCTGGGTTACCGTCTGTTTGTGCGTAAAAGCCAGCCGCTACGTTTCACTACGCAGGGAGAGATCTTGTTACAACTCGCAGAACAAGTGCTGCCACAAATTAAACAGGCACTGCAAACCTGCAATGAGCCGCACCAAACTGCGCTGCGCATCGCCATCGAATGCCATAGCTGTATTCAGTGGCTGGCACCTGCCTTGGATAACTTCCACAAAAACTGGCCGCAAGTGGCGATGGACTTCCAATCAGGCGTGACTTTCGATCCTCAACCCGCCTTGCAGCAAGGGGAGCTGGATCTGGTGCTGACATCAGATATCTTGCCGCGCAGTGGTCTGCACTATTCGCCAATGTTTGATTTTGAGGTGCGTCTGGTGCTGGCACCAGACCACCCATTAGCCAATAAGGCCCGCATCGAGCCGGAAGATTTAGCGCAAGAAGTGTTAATGATTTATCCGGTACAGCGGCAACGGTTAGATGTCTGGCGGCATTTCCTGCAACCCGCGGGGGTAAATCCGCCGCTGAAGAATGTGGATAATACTTTGCTACTGATTCAAATGGTGTCAGCACGCATGGGGATCGCCGCCCTACCACATTGGGTGGTAGAGAGTTTCGAACGTCAGGGATTGGTCGTCACTAAAACACTGGGAAATGGTTTATGGAGCCGGTTATACGCGGCCGTCCGTGATGGAGAGCAGCGCCAACCGGTTACTGAAGCTTTTATTCGTTCGGCCCGGCAACACGCTTGCGAGAGTCTGCCGTTTGTAAAGAATGCGGAGCGACCCAATGCCGGTGTACCCATAGCGAAGCCATTATCACAATTGCCCCAATGATAAAACTGGGCCAATGGGGCTTTTCTTGCCAAATCGCCAGATTCACCAGCAGCCCAGCCGGAACATGCACGTTATTCATGATCCCCAAGGTGCCAGCATCGACTTGTGTCGCGCCATAGTTCCACATGAAATAACCTAACGCAGAAGCCCCGACGCCCAGCCACACCAACACGCCCCACTGCAATTGCGTCGTGGGTAGTTTTTGTGGGTTACCAAAGGCAAACCAGGCAACAACCGCGACGGCGAAAGCACCAATATAGAACCATGAGAATGCCACATGCTGTGGGATCGGGTGGACTTCCATCAAGCGTTTGTAGCCCACTTGTCCGATGGCAAAACAGAGGTTTGCCGCCTGAACCAGCAGCAACCCCCACCAAAAATGCTCGCTCAAATGGTCGTAGCGAATGATAGCCGCCCCGACTACTGCCAGTAACGCACTCAGAGCATAGCCCCAGCGCAAGCGCTGGCGGCGCAGTAAATCATAGATCAAAGTGACATACAGCGGGGTCATCACCGTGAACAGCAAGAATTCCGGTACCGTCAGGTAGAGATAGGCACGGAAGCTGAACAAGTACATGATACCTAACTGAATTGAACCCACAGCCATGTACAGCAGGATCACCCGCCAGTGGATGTTTTTCCAGCGCAAGAACGGCAAAAAGACCAGCGCGGCTAGCCCAACCCGCATTAGCACAGAGAACCAACTATCCACCTGTCCTGCCAGATATTCGCCAATCAGGCTAAATGAAAATGCCCATAAAATGGTGGTAACGACCAGTAACAACACGATAGTTTGGCTCATTGAGAAGATAAAGTGCAATTGTAGCGGAAGCCACAACGCAACTTTGCACAAACTAGGTTTACATCTGCTCGTATTTAACCCAGTCGAACTATCTTCATGTCAGGTACTATTCCAATAATCACCTAAGAGTTACATTCCCACGCCGATAATGGTCAGGATTAACGGTGTTGTGACCGCGGCAAGCACTGTAGACATCACCAAACTGGCGGCGGCGGGGCCAGTCAGTACATTAAACTGGCGTGACATCAGATACACATTCACGCCGGTAGCCATTGACCCCAGTAATACCACCACCTGCGTTTCCAGCGTTGGCAGGCCCATCGCCCATGCCAATGCCCAAATCACCATCGGCTGAACAATCAATTTGAGAAAACAGATCGCACTGCTGATTTGCCAGCCTTCCGTGACGCGATATTCCGCCAGCCCCATTCCCAATACAATCAGCGACAACGGCGGTGCTACCTGCCCTAACATGGTTACAGGTTGATCAATAAACTGCGGTAATTGCAGACCAGTCAGGCTGAATAAAGTGCCAGAAATAATGCCTATAATCAGAGGGTTAGTCAGCACGCTACGGGCAGTTTTCGCAAAGCCCTCCAGTGTTGGCGAGCCATTGCGCGCCCACTCCACCGAGATGGTGACTAATGTCCAGAGGATCAGGCCGTTAAACACCAAAACCAGCGCCACTGCTGGGATAGATTTCTCCCCCAACATAATGGTGGCAATAGGCAGGCCCAGCATCACGTTATTAGAGAAAATGCCGCCGAGGGCAAAAACGGAACCAGACACGCCATCCAGATGAAATATCCGGCTGGCAACAATCCGCCCGATAACAAACACCACCAGACAACTACCAAAAAAGGCAATCAGCAGGCGTGCATCCACCGCTGGGCGCTCAGAGAAATCGCACATCATACGAAACAGCATAGCGGGCAATGCGAGGGAGAAAACAAAGCGGGTCAGGCCATCCGTTATGGTAGAGGGCCATTTACCAAATCGTACCAAACAGTAACCCAGCGCAAGCAGCACAAATAACGGTGAAGACAACACAATCTGGTGCCAAAGCGAAATAACAAAGGCGGGCATGGTTCACTTCCTGTCAAGCCGGGCCAGACCAGCCCGTAAATGTAAGAATGGCTGACCTACTCTGTTTCCTGTTTTATTTATATCAAAGTCATTGGAGTTACAGGTAGGCGGCAAGCTAACACCCCTGTAGCTTCAAGAACGAGGGCATATCAAATCTATACGGTCAGTACAGATACAGTCAACGCCCCACTTTAACAATTCCTGCGCACGCGCCGGTTGGTTGACGGTATAGACCAAAATACGCAGCCCGGCGGCTTTGAGTAACGCTACTCGCTCCGCGGTCAACTGTTTGTGGTTAATGTGCAAAGAGACACAATCCAACTGACGGGTCATCGCCTGCCAGTTGTCATCCCATTTATCCAACAATAAACCACGTGGCAGCTCAGGTGCGGCCTGTTGGGCTGCTGCTAATGCATCAAACGAAAAAGAGGACAATAACGGCGGTATCGCCTGACCTTGCCACAACAAGCGGGCAGCCAGTGCAATAGCTCGGCCAGTGGCTATTTCAGTGCCAGTGGTGGGTTTAATCTCGATATTAGCGGCCATATCATGCTGTGCACAGCGAGCTGCCACTTCGGATAAAAGAGGCAGGCGCTCACCACGAAATGCTGTGCTATACCAGTCTCCGGCATCTAACTGAAAAAGGTTTTCCCATGACAAATCACCGGCAACTCCCCAGCCATTACTGGTGCGTTCCAGCGTATCGTCATGCAATAGAAATATCTGGCCGTCGTGCGATAATTTTACGTCAAACTCAATCATCTTGTGGCCATAACGAGCGCCAACATCAATGGCTGCTAAGGTGTTTTCCGGTGCCAGTGAACCACCACCGCGGTGAGCGACGATCGAAGGGTAAGGCCAGTTTTTACTCATGATTCCATCCGTAGTCCGCTATCTGAATCAAAAAAGTGCAGCGCCGTTGGCGGTAAATATAAATGTAATGTACTGCCCACCGCAGGCATTTCCTCGTGGGATAGGCGGGCAATAACACTCTGTCCACCCCACTGACCATGTGCCAGATTATCTGCACCCAACAATTCCAGCGTCAATAGTGGCATCGGTATACCCTGCGCCGAAGTTGCCTGCTGAATATGCTCCGGGCGAATGCCGAGGGTCAAGCGCCGATCCGCCCATTGTGGCCGAGGCTGTTCCAACGGCAGAGTTAGGCCATCAGATAAAATAAACCCGCCGCCATCCGGGCTGACGGTTCCGGCTAACAAATTCATCGCAGGCGAGCCGATAAAACTGGCCACAAACAGTGTCGCTGGCCGTTGGTAAACCTCGCTTGGCGTACCAATTTGTTCGGCAACCCCTTTATTCATCACAATCACCCGCTGAGCCAATGTCATCGCCTCAACCTGATCATGGGTCACATATAGACTGGTGGTTTTTAGTCGGCGGTGCAACTGTTGCAGCTCAAGGCGCATCTGCACCCGCAGTTTGGCATCCAGATTGGAAAGTGGCTCATCAAACAAGAAAACCGCCGGTTCACGCACAATGGCCCGCCCCATTGCCACCCGCTGCCGCTGGCCGCCAGATAGTTCACGCGGTTTACGTTTTAGTAGCGGTTGCAGTTCCAGAATACGTGCGGCTTCATCCACTCGCTGGCGGATCTGCTCTTTGCCAAAACCACGAATTTTCAGGCCATAAGCCATGTTGTCGAACACACTCATGTGGGGATACAGCGCGTAGTTCTGAAACACCATCGCGATGCCACGATCTTTGGGTTCCAGATGGGTAACCCGCTGATTATCAATATAGATATCACCACTGGTGGTGCGCTCCAATCCAGCAACCATACGCAGCAGCGTCGATTTACCACAGCCAGAGGGGCCAACCATCACGATGAATTCACCGTCGGCGACATCTAAATCAATTTGTTTAATCACTGGCGTGACGCCGTCATAAGATTTGGTTACTGCCTGAAGTTTTAAACATGCCATATCAGATTACTTCTCACTGTCTACCAGGCCGCGTACAAACCAACGCTGCATCAGAAGGACCACCGAGACCGGTGGAATTAAAGTCAGGATCATCGCTGCCATCACCTGATTCCATTGAGTTGGCGCACCTGAGCTAGAGATCATGCTCCTTATCCCAGCCACCGCGGTGCCCATAGAGGCATCGCTGGTAATCAGAATTGGCCAAAGATATTGGTTCCAACCATAGATAAAAGTGATCACAAACAGCGCGGCCAAATTGGTTTTAGATAGTGGCAATACGATATCCCAAAAAAAGCGCATCGCCCCGGCACCGTCAATGCGCGCCGCTTCCAATAGCTCATCGGGCAGGGTCATAAAGAACTGGCGGAATAAGAAGGTTGCGGTGGCTGACGCCATCAGCGGCAGGGTCAACCCGGTATAACTGTCGAGCATATTCAGGTTCGCAATCACCTGAATTGTTGGGAAAATACGCACTTCCACCGGCAGCATCAGGGTCAGGAAAATCAACCAAAAAAACAGGTTACGTAGCGGGAAGCGAAAGTAAACGATGGCATAAGCAGACAACATCGACACGGTGATTTTGCCAACAGTAATCGCAAACGCCATCACGAAACTGTTAAACAACATCAGCCCGAAAGGCGCACTGTTATTCCCCACCCCGACATGCCAGATGTGGCTAATGTTCTGCCACAAATAAGGCCCGGGGATCAGGGTCATCGGTACCTGAAACACTTGAGTGTCATCCAGCGACGCGGCAACAAAAGCCACATACAGTGGGAACAGGATCAGTAACACGCCGATAATCAGCATGACGTGACAAAAAATGTCCAACCCACGACGATTCTCAATCATTGGTAACGCACCTTACGTTCAACAAAACGGAACTGGATAACCGTCAGGCCAATCACCAGTAACATCAGCACCACCGACTGAGCGGCAGAGCTAGATAAGTCCAGACCAGCAAAGCCTTCGCGATAAATTTTATAAATCAGGGTCGTCGTGGCTTGCATCGGCCCACCGCCCGTCGCCGCATCGATAACGGGGAAAGTATCGAAGAAGGCATAGACCAGATTCACCACCAGCAGGAAGAAACTGACCGGTGAAATCAGCGGCAACACCAGATTAAAGAAGCGGCGTACTGGTCCGGCGCCGTCAATAGCAGCGGCTTCAACCAATGAGCGCGGAATGGATTGCAGCGCGGCAAGGAAAAACAGGAAGTTATAACTGATTTGCTTCCATACTGAAGCCAACACCACCAAGAACATGGCCTGCCCGCTGTTTTGCGCGTGGTTCCAGTTGTAACCCAATGTGGCAAGGAAATGTGTTATCAACCCCAGCCCCGGATTGAACAGGAAAATCCACAATACAGCAGCGACAGCAGGGGCCACCGCATACGGCAGAATCATTAAGGTTTGATAGATACGACTGCCGCGCAGAACGTAATCCACCATGGCGGCCAGAAACAGCGAAACAATCAAACCAATACCAGCCACCAACGAGCTAAAAATCAGCGTGGTATAAAACGAAGCCAAATAGTATTCATCCTGAAAAAGCTGAATAAAGTTACTCAGCCCGACAAATTTATTGGAGAGACCAAAAGGGTCCAACATTTGTACCGAGTACCACAGCGCCTCACCGGCAGGCCACAGGAAGAAAACAGCGGTAATGGCCAGTTGGGGCAATACCAACAGGTAAGGCAACCAACTACAGGAGAAACCGGGACGGGAAGATGACATAAAATTAACCGTTTATCAGACGTGATATTGATTACACCAGCGTGCTAATTGAAAACGTGACGCCCTAATTTAATACCGTACAGCACTATTGGTTGGCGTTATTGGCGCAGGCAGTTTGGGTGCGAACAGTGCACCCAAACTGGCAAGTAGAGTAGCCAAATAACCTTATTGATTAGCTTGTTCAAAGCGGCGCAGTAACACATCACCACGTTTAACGGCGCTATCCAACGCTTCTTGAGCTGTTTTCTTACCGGTCCACACCCCTTCCAGCTCTTCATCTACCACGGTACGGATCTGTGGCATGTTGCCCAGACGCAAGCCTTTGGTGTACGGCAATGGCGGTTTGTTCAACATCTGGCGAGTCGCCACGTCAGCACCTGGGTTCTTATCATAGAAACCTTGCTGTTTGGTCAGCTCATAGGCTGCCGTCGTGATTGGCAGGTACCCCGTCTTCTGATGCCATTCGGCAGCAATTTCTGGTTGAGCCAAGTATTGCAGGAATTCAGCGACACCTTTGTAAGTGTCTTTATCTTTGCCATCCATCACCCACAGACTGGCACCGCCGATAATGGCGTTTTGTGGTGCATTTTTCTCGTCAGCATCGTAAGGCATCATGCCAACGCCATAGTTAAATTTGGCGTAATGGCGGATATCAGCAAGTGAACCGGAAGAGGCCGTAGTAATGGCACAATCACCGTTATAGAACTTGGCCGTTGACTCATCTTTGCGGCCAAAATAGGTGAAATCACCTTTTTTATTCATATCTGACAGCAACTGGATATGCTTAACCTGTACTGGTTTATTGAATTCCAGTACCGCATCGGTGCCATCAAAACCATTATTCCGGCTGGCAATGGGTTGACCGTGCCATGCACTGAAGTTTTCAATTTGAATCCAACCCTGCCAGCCGCTGGCGTACCCACAGCTTGAACCCGCTGCGCGCAGTTTTGCAGTATCGGCCGCCAATTCCTGCCATGTTTTTGGTGGTTGATCCGGGTTCAAACCTGCTTTCTTAAAGGCATCTTTGTTGTAATACAACACGGGAGTGGAACTGTTAAATGGTTGAGATAATAAGTGGCCAGTCTTGGCATCGGTGTAATAACCGGCGACTGTTGGCACGAACACCGATTCATCAAATTTGATATTGGCATCTTTAAATACTTGGAATACTGGCTTAATCGCTTTGCTGGCCATCATGGTGGCAGTGCCCACTTCATACACCTGCAAGATTGCGGGGGCTTTACCCGAGCGAAACGCTGCTATCCCTGCCGCCAGGCTCTGTTCGTAGTTCCCTTTATATACGGGTACGATTTTATAGTCGCTATGGGACTGGTTAAATCGGTCAGCTAATGAATTAACCTCGACACCTAACTCCCCTTCCATCGAATGCCAAAAAGGAATTTCAGTCACTGCCATCGCATTGGCACTAAATGCCAATGTCAGCGCAATACCAAGCGATGTCTTACGAATGATTTTATTAAACATATTGGCCCCTGAATAAATCCGTATGGCTCACATCAATGAATTACTGTGGACAAGTGAGCGAAATAAATCAGTTTTTGTTCGCAAGCAAACATGACACCCTTTCATGACGGAAATATAACAATTACATGACATAAAAATGACAATAAAATAAACAAGATATATCAACATCATTAATTATTCGAATAACACAAACCATTATAAAAATAAAGTTACCGCCATTTAAAAAACAAGGTTAAATTAAAAAAAACGTAAAAACCTACATATAAACACTAAAAATTCCATAAAGAATAAAAATTAATAATATTACACCAATCATCCATAACAATATTAAATGCAACATGATCAGCACAATAAAATAGGAGTAACTCTCACTTGAAAAAATGCCATTTAAAATGTTAGTGTTCTTTCCGGCTTATGCGGAAGTGTATTAACACGATTTTTAACACCCTCATCATCACCACAAAAGCCACAAGCATCATTAATCCCTTTCCAGTCGGATAAGGATTTTAAATATAACGGACTATCAGGTATTTAATAATGAAAAAGACGCTACTTTCTATGGTAACCATGGCAATATTAGCCACCAGCGTTAGTGCCAATGCTAATCTAGCAGCAAGTTTACAGTCTGGTATAAATAAGGCTCAAGTTCAAGGCATGCAGAATATGAATCAGTCTGATCAGAATGTCTATTTTAAACCTGCATTAACGAAAGAAATCACAGTTGAATTAGAAGTACCTAAAATAGTTAAATTTTCTAAGTCAAACGGTGATGATCTGACTTCGATTAAACTTAACATGGACGCCACCATGAGTTCATACAGTGCGACAGAGAACATCCGAGTAGAATCTAATGGCGACAGTAAAGTTCGTATTGGTCTTGGAAAACCATTTAATTTAGTGTCTAACAATGGTTCAAAAATACAATCCGACCCTGTTGTAATGTTAGGTGACAGGATGCTGAATGGAGCTGCTCATGTTGGGCTTGGTGGCGCCGCAATGTTCCCTTTAACTAACTCAGTACTGGATACCACTCTAAACATTAGCGTACGAAATAACGGAATTAAGTCTGCCGAAGTATACACTGGCACACTTAATCTTGTTATTGAAACGGCTGCTTAATTTAGTAAAAACATCATAATTTCCTTATTTTTTACACATACAGTCAGGGGGTAAACTCCTGGCTGCATGCTCCTTTGAATCAAAAATATAACGTAATGGTATAGCTATAACCATAAAAATACATTGGTCAAATGGAAGGAGCATCTCGCCATAGTTAACAGTGGAATGGAATCCTATGACAGATAATTCAATAATTAATAAGGCCACTTTACTTTTGTTATTACTGGCTACAATTACTTCAGCACCGGCAGAAGAGATAACGATCGAACACTTAGTGCCTGCCGGTTTTTCCGCGGCGGAAGAAAACGACACACTACAATTATTGGGCATATTAGAGGGTAAAACATTACCCCGCCCATTTTTTTTCTCGGAAAAAAAACAGCAGTTAAGTTTTGATCAACAACAATATCGCAATAACCACATTGATGAAAAATCAATTATTTTATTAGAAAACATTTTACCCCAAATACCTTATTTGCAATGCAAGAATGGCTGCGATTATATCTTATCTAACCATCGCGTCACCGTAGATAAGGTCAATAATGTAGTAACGATAACCAATAACAGCAACCGTTATTTAATGCCCGTCACTACTTGGGGATTGGTCCATAATCAATCCTTTGACCTGCGTATGACCGCAGAAAATTACCGCGCTATTTCAGGCCGTGGGCAAGGATATATTGGTCTACCCTTGCAATCTTTTGGCTTTGCCAATTGGTTTTATAACACCACCCGTTCAAAGAGCAACTATCACACCACACATCAGGCTCAATATCAGCAGCAAACTCAAATGGGTATCGATAGTTGGTACTTGCAAAAGAACTTCCAGGCACTCTACCTACGGGCAGGTAGACAAAATAATCTGGATAACAGTGCTGGCAGCATTCATACCCTGATTAACCCTGCTTTAGACCAATTCGTGACGCTGGGCAGCCAAAGTTATTTAGCTATTGATAAGCCCTCCGCGGGCAGCTTAGTGCTATATGCCACCAGCGATGGCGATTTCGAAATCTATCGCGATAACCAACTTATCCGCCGAATCCCTGCTCAACTGGGCCGTAATGAAATTGATTACAACCAACTTCCCGGCGGCTATTACAACGTTGAGATCCGGTTAGTCGACCGTACAGGGAAAGTCGTCAGTCAGGAAAGCCAAACCATCAGTAATATCAGCACTCAAACCAATAATGGCTGGTTCCTGACTATGGGTAAAGGAATGGCGCGTAACCGTAGCTCTCCCCACCTGATGCAGTTTGGTCGCAGTATGAACCTGCAAAGCGTGCAAACGAATATCACGCTACTCAAAGATAGCGCTAGCCACTGGGCAGCAGAAGGGAGTATTTCGCGCCCCTACATTTTTTCTGATCTCGATCTTACCCCGACTCTGGGCGTGATGTCTGGCGAAAAACGTGATGGAGGCTATCTGCGCATCGCCGGTGGAAGTACCGCACTGGGATATGCAGCGGTATCCCGCTATCAAACGCCAGATGTGTCTATATATGCACCAAACGCGGGTAGCACATCAGCTTCTTATAGTCGCCAATTGGGGCCAGTCCAACTTAGCTATCAATTCAATCAATTTAACACCAGCCAGCAACATCGTATCCAAGGCCGCTGGGATTGGCGTCGGCCACAATACAACCTTGCACTGTCCCTGGGTGTACAAAAAGGTGGGCAATGGAGCAACCAAAATAATTACGGTGTATTTCTGAATACCACGCTCTCATTTATCAAAAGCAGTGCCAGTATCAACAGTGCCTATGATCAGCAGCAGTTAGTTACCAGTGCCAGTTATCAAAAAGAGTTTAACGATAACTATGGCACCAGCACCTTGGGTGTTGATGGCAGTACCAGTGGGAAAACGTCCAGTATCGGCAGCTTTGCTTATCGCAGTGGCAGCCGTGGTGATGTATCGGCACGAATGGGAGTTGATAACAAGATAGCCAATGGCAGCATCAGTTATAGCGGCATGCTGGCTATCAGCCCGCAAGGTATGGCATTAGGTCGCAGCAGCTACAGCGGAACCGCATTACTGATAGAGACACCGGACTTGGCTGGCACGCCATATAGCTTCAATGCGGAAGGCCATCCGATAACCGGCGCGGGTACTTACGCTATACCAATTCCACGGTATCAGGACCGTTTCTTTGTGCAAACACATACCGAACGCAATGATCTGGATATGAATATTCAGCTACCCGTCAATATTGCTCGCGCCCATCCTGGGCAAGTATTTTCCAGTAAGGCCGATATCACATTGAACCTGCTTTACAGCGGTTTCCTCAAGGATGAGCACGGACAACCTGTTAGCGGGGTTATTCAGGAAACTGGTGATACCGTCCACCCCAATGGACTATTTTCTATTCACTCTCGTGCCAAGCTGAAAAATATTCAGGTTCAAAACAACTTAGCCCGTTACCGCTGCAATATGAGCCAGCAACGCGATCATATTTATCTTTGTCACTTGGATTAATACCAACAGGAATTGTTATGAAATATGCTTATTTACTCTTCACTCTCGCCTTCTTGTTGGCGCCGATTACCGCTACTTATGCGCAGTTAGTGGCTATCCCTACCCGTACCACAGTGGAATCACTGGACCAACACCGGACAATCCAGGTCTATAACAGCGGTGATAAGCCACTGTATCTGGATATCACACTACAACGAGTAGATAACCCCGGGGTGCATCCTGAACAGAAAACACTGATAAGTGATATCTCGCAGCCTGAAATGATTTTTAACCCCAACCGGATTACTTTAGGACCGAAGCAGAAGCGTGATATTAAACTATTGCCCTTAAAATCTCCGACGCAGGAAACGCTGTATCGGCTGTATATCAACCCGGTAGTCGATATCAAAGCGGTCGGTCAGCATGAGGACAAAAGCAAAATCCATGCTCCTATGACCATCAGTATTGGTTATGGTGTGTTGATTCATCATGTGCCCCCTTTAACTGCACAGGTTCGTCACTGGCAGCATCAATGCTTGCCGGGCGGTCATCTCATGCTTACCTCCAGCGGTACGGTTCATAGCAAATTTGAGCAACTGAACTCCGGCGACAAGACAGATAGCCTGAATCTATATCCCGGAACCCCCATCACCCTGTCAACCAAACAGCTCAGCGGTAAGGTAGATAATGAAACGTTTACTGTTCATTGCGGCTAGCCTCCTGCCGCCCTCGGTTTTCAGCGCCATAGATATTCAGCCACATGTGCTGGAAATAGAGCAGGAAAGTACGGTGGTGACAGTAACTAATTACGGTTTAGACCCTGAGTACGTGACAGTTCAACTGTACCAGCTTAATAACCCAGGCGAGTCGCCAGAACAAGAATCACTAACCTCGGTAGGCGAACAGCGACATCCCGCACTGTTTGCATTCCCAGCAAAACTAACTCTGGGACCAAAACAGAGTGGGAGAATATTTCTTAAAGCACTTAGCACGCCGGATAAAGAGCAGGTATATCGACTCGCAGTAGCACCGGTTAATAACCTGCAAGTTACCGGTGGCCATACTGCCGTGTTGGGGGTGCAGTTAAGTTATATGGGATTGGTCAGGCATCTGGCTGCATCACCGCAACCCCAGTGGGCACACCGCTGTCTTGACGGGGGGATAGTGTTGGAGAATACCGGTAACACCCGCCTACAGTGGCGTCAGTTGAAAACCCAGGAACAGGATATAGAGGACTTTAATCTCTATCCCGACCAGCATCGGCAGCTGGCGGTCAGTGATGTACGAGGAATGATCGAGGATAAGCCCTTCAACTTGCGATGTATCGCAGGGTAAAGATAAGGAACATTATGAATATCATAAAAATCGTCGCCCTATCCCTATTACTCCCCTCACAGGCAAGGGCAGATTCAATTCCTCTGGGGAATATCGATGTCAGATTAGAAGTGACAGCACACCCCAGGATCGAGGTTGAAAAGCCAAAAGGGGGTTGGTATAGCAGTATAAAACTGGAAAGTAGCCCCGAAAATCACTTGCTGTATCAAAAGGAACTCCCAGTAGTCGTCAAGCTACGCAGGCAAGAAGGATTTCGAATTTCGGTGAAAAATCCACTGATACTGGCTCGTCACTCTACTGTATTGACGGGAGCAGATCAGGCATTCTCCCCCGCGCAAGTGCGCTGGGGCACGGATCGCGCCAACTTGCGCGTGTTATCAGCCATCCCTGAGACATTCAACATAACCCAGGGTAGAACCCGCCAAACCAGTACCGACTATATATTACATATTTCAGCATTAGCGCCCAGTGGGCCAAATTCCGCAGGGAAATATCACGGGCAGCTAACATTAATATTTGAAACGAATAGCTGAAATAAATAACTGATAGTCATGGAGAGATAATCAAGTGAATGTTAAATACAGACTATTCCTTATGGGGCTATTATTGCTAATAATTCAGCCTATAGCTATGGCAAACCTCTATTTTTATCCCTACACCCAACAATACTCTAATTGCAAAATCAAACTAAACGCTGATGACAGCGTGGAGGTTTATTTTCGGGCGATGCTGAAAGATTTATATTCCTCATCAGGAACAATGGTAAATGGAAAACATATATTAGCCTGGGGAAAATTACTAAATATCCCAACTGATGAGATGAAAAATATCGGGTTACCTAACCGGCGTGCGCTCCTGTCACTTTATTTCTATAACGCTGATGGCTCACGAGATTTCAGTATTCAATTTAATGATATCACTAATCTTTCGCTCAATGGCGAAGCGCCCTCAGATTCGAATGATAATACTCAGGAAATACTGTTCAACCGTGATCTCAAATCATCACCCTTTGACAAGAAGTATTACTATGTTTCATTCAAAGTTGCCGCACATGTCCTCAAGGATATCAGAATCGGTGCAACTGTAGGTGGTGCGATCCATTACAAAGGGCAATATCACTCATTGATGTCATCTACTGGCGTTTCCTTTGGTCAGAATGGCAAACAATGCACACTCTTTAATCCTCAGGCGAACGTGGCACCAGAAGCCTTTAAAATTGATCCTAAATTCCGTATGGACGCGAAAACATGGCAATTGAAGTCTTTCGATTTAGATGAATTACTTGAGAAAATTGGGCGCAGCGCTAAAGGGAAAAGCGTACACGCGCCATTGATTAATCCAGCAGGTAACCGTTTTTGTATCCGCTATCGCGCCACCGGGATTCAACGGACGCGTTATATGATTAGCGCCACCAACCGAAATGGATTAGCAGCAAACACTGCACATTTTCAGTTAAAGGAAGCTGAGAGTGATAAGACCATCGGTTATACCGTGGAATTTCAAAACCAAGCAGGTAATACGAAAAACTTTTTACTGCCAAAAGAGAAAAAGTTTATTCAGTTGAGAAATGATAATAACGGTGAGATGTGCTGGTCACCACGCATACGGCTTTATAATACCAAGACAACCGATAAAGGAAGTTATAGCGATACACTCAATTTCACTATTACACCACAGGCATGATGCCGAACAGCTAGAAGATAGCTTTATGATTAGCTAATAACTAAGGCCCGGAAACGGGCCTTCATAGATAATGAAAAACGACGATTTAACCGCCCAGATAAGCTGAACGCACGGCTTCATTAGCTAACAACGCAGCCCCCGTGTCTTCCAGAACAATACGACCATTCTCTAGTACATACCCACGATCTGCTAACTTCAAAGCCTGATTCGCATTCTGCTCAACGAGGAAAATAGTCATCCCTTCTTCTCGTAATTGTTGAATAGTATCAAATATTTGCAGAATAATTATCGGTGCTAATCCTAATGAAGGTTCATCCAGTAACAGTAATTTTGGCTGGCTCATCAGGGCACGGCCTATCGCCAACATCTGTTGCTCGCCACCAGACATGGTTCCTGCTCGCTGAGCCCGACGTTCAAATAATCGCGGGAACAAATCGTAAACCCGTTCAATACGTTGCTGATATTGCTGACGATCAGCGAAAAATCCCCCCATCGCCAGATTTTCTTCAACCGTCATTCGGGAAAATACCCGTCGGCCTTCAGGAACAATCGCAATCGCCTCACGCATAATGCGTGCAGTCTGCCAATCCGTAATATTCTGCTCACCAAAAACAATACTGCCCTCGGTCGCACGCGGCTCACCACACAATGTCCCCAACAGTGTGGTTTTACCCGCACCGTTAGCACCAATCAGTGTAACGATCTCACCTTGTTGAATATGCAGGCTAACCTGATGCAATGCCTGAATTTTGCCGTAATGGGCAGAAACGTTATTAAATGACAACATGTTATGTTTATGCCTCGCCCACTTTTTATTTACCCAAAAATACTTTTACTTAAAAATAAGTTATTCGCCCAAATAGGCCCGGATCACATCCGGGTTATTACGGATTTCGCTGGGTGTGCCTTGTGCTAACGGCGTTCCCTGATTGACCACATAAATGCGATCAGAAATTCCCATCACCAGTTTCATATCATGTTCGATTAACAATACCGAGACTTGGTGTTGGTCACGTAACTCCATAATCAACTGATTCAGTTCATCAGTCTCTTTGGGGTTCAATCCTGCAGCGGGCTCATCTAACATCAATAGCTCAGGGCGAGTCACCATGCAGCGGGCAATTTCCAGACGACGCTGCTGGCCATAGGCCAAATTCCCCGCCTGTCGGTTTGCCAGCTCTAATAGGCCGACACGCTCCAACCAAGTGGCTGCACGCTCCAACGCGTCGGCCTCTGCTCGCCGAAAACCGGGGGTTTTCAGCAAACCGGCAAAAACCCCACTTTTAAGGTGCTGATGCTGAGCCACCAACAGGTTCTCTACCACCGTCATTTCACGGAACAGACGCACATGCTGGAAAGTACGAATCACCCCCATTCGGGCAATCATCTGACCGGGTAGCCCTTCAAGATGACGATCACGTAACTTAATCGTGCCGCCGGTCGGGCGGTAAAAACCGGTTAGGCAGTTAAAAATTGTGGTCTTACCTGCCCCATTAGGGCCAATCAGCGAGACAATCTCACCCTGATTGAGGGTCAGACCCACATTGTTCACCGCCAGTAACCCACCAAAACGCATGGACAGCCCTTCAACTGCTAACAAAGGTTGCGTATTCATATCTGCTCCCCTTTTTTAGCTTTTATCTCTGCGACTTTTAGCTTTAGCTGTGGCCGTTTCATTGGCAGCAACCCTTGTGGACGCCAAATCATCATCAGTACCATCAATGCACCTAACAGCAACATACTGTAAGCATTGAGGTCACGCATTAATTCCCGCGAAACCACCAGCAATACCGCCGCCAGGATGACCGCGAACTGTGACCCCATGCCACCTAACACCACAATCGCTAGCACGAAAGCCGATTCAACAAAGGTGAAGGATTCAGGACTAACGAAACCCTGTCGGGCGGCAAACAAAGTACCGGCAAAACCAGCAAACGCGGCACTGATAGTAAATGCAGTCAGCTTGATTTTGGTTGGGCTAAGGCCCAATGAGCGGCAGGCGATTTCATCTTCACGCAATGCTTCCCATGCTCGGCCCAGCGGCATACGCAGCAGTCGATTGATCACAAACAAGGTCAGGATCACTAATAACAACGCCACCATATACAAGAAAATGATACGGTCACTAGGATCATAAGTCAGGCCAAAGAAGTTGTGGAAAGTATCCCAACCGCCATCCTTCGCAGTGCGGCTGAACTCTAAACCAAACAGTGTTGGTTTTGGAATTTGGCTAATCCCATTCGGTCCACCAGTGATTTCCGTATTATTGAGCAGCAAAATACGCACAATTTCACCGAAACCCAAAGTGACAATCGCCAGGTAATCCCCCCGCAAGCGTAATACCGGGAAGCCCAACAAGAAGCCAGACAGTGCTGCGACTATGCCAGCCAGCGGTAAACTCTCCCAAAAACCTAAACCGTAATAGTGATTCAACAGCGCATAGGTATAGGCACCAATGGCATAGAATCCACCGTAGCCTAGTACCAACAGGCCAGACAGCCCCACGACAACGTTCAATCCCAACCCCAACATGACATAAATCAACGTCAGGGTCGCAATATCCACTGAACCTCTGGAGACCAGGAACGGCCAGGCGATTGCGGCGATAATAATTGCTGCGGCTAATAGTTTTTGACGGGGGGTGGTGCCATCAAAACTAGGCAATACCCATGCCGGACCAGAGACTTTTTTAATACCTTGCTGGATGTACGGGCGCACCAGTTGGAAGAAAAACACCACGATACAACCCGCGCCAATCCACAGCCAGCGGACTTCTGCCGCCCCTTGCACAATGAGTTTGGTGCCGTCTAACTGCAACTGCAAACCCATTACAAACGAGGCGAGGACGAAGAGCACAAAACTGGAAATAATGGCATTAACAAAGTTGAGTTGTTTCATACTTTTTCAACCTCTGGACGGCCTAAGATCCCAGTAGGCATAACAAGCAGCACCACAATCAGCAATGCGAATGAAACTGCATCTTTGTATTCAGTGCTTAGATAAGCAGAAGTTAATGCTTCAGCCACACCCAGAATCAAGCCACCGATCATCGCGCCAGGAATACTACCAATGCCACCTAATACGGCTGCGGTGAAGGCTTTCATACCGGCCATAAAACCAATATATGGGTTGATAACCCCATAGAACTGGCCAAGTAATACCCCTGCCACGGCGGCCATCAATGCCCCGATAACAAAGGTCAGCGAGATAACCCGGTCAGTATTAATACCCAGCAGGCTCGCCATTTTTAAGTCTTCAGCACAGGCACGGCAGGCACGCCCCATACGGGAATAGCGGATAAATAAGGTTAATGCCAGCATCGCCAAGAAAGTGACTACCCAGATGGTCAGTTGCATGGTGCTTATGGTCGCGGCAAACCCATTGGTTTCTGCCAAAGTCCATTGCCCGGTAACCAAACTCGGTAGTGCTAAATCCCGTGAGCCTTGCGTCAAGCTGACGTAGTTTTGCAGGAAGATTGACATCCCAATCGCCGAGATCAGTGCAATCAAACGCTTGGAGCTACGAACCGGCTTATAGGCCACCCGTTCAATACTCCAGCCATAAGCACTGGCGATCACGATAGAGACGAGAAAAGCAGAGCCGATCAATAACCAGCTAGCGTCGATCCCCATCATCATCAATGCGGCGATCACGATAAACGAAACGTAGCTGCCGATCATATACACTTCGCCGTGAGCAAAGTTGATCATGCCGATAATGCCGTACACCATGGTATAACCAATGGCGATCAGCGCATACGTGCTGCCCAACGTAACACCGTTGAACATCTGTTGCAGAAAATAAAGAAACTGCTCTGACATACCCTAACCCTTTGATTCACTTGCCTGGCTGCCCTAGCCAACTGCGCCAAATCTACTGTGTGCAGAGAGGAAAATCCCCCCGAAACATGGGGGATGCAGTTGGTAAAAGGGGCCGGGTTGCTGCGGGAGCAACCCTACAACTTGATGATTCTAATATTATTGTTATTTGACCGCAGTTGAAGAACCATCTGCGTGCCATTCAAAAATACCGAATTCAAACCCTTTCAAATCGCCTTTTTCATCCCAACTCAATGGCCCCATCACTGTTTCAACCGGCTTACCAGTTTTCAGATCTTTGACCAAATCAGCCGGCTCTTGGCTGCCGCTACGTTCCATTGCCGTGGTTAGCGATTGCAATGCAGCATAGGTTGTCCAAACAAACGGACCGGTTGGGTCAAGTTTCTTCGCTTTCAGCGCATCAACAATAGGCTGGTTAGTTGGCACCTGATCATAACGTTTCGGTAATGTCACCAGCATGCCTTCAGAAGCGTCACCAGCGATATTAGATAGTGAGGAGTTACCAACACCCTCTGGCCCCATAAAGCGAGCTGTCAGACCTGCTTGCTTCGCTTGACGCAGGATCTGACCCATCTCTGGGTAGTAACCACCAAAGTAGACGAAATCGACATTCTCTTTCTTCAGACGAGCCACCAACGTAGAGAAATCTTTATCACCCGCGGTCACGCCTTCAAACAGCACCACTTCGGTACCTTGCTTTTTCAAGCTGTCACGTACAGAACGCGCCAAGCCTTCACCGTACTGCTGCTTATCATGTACCACTGCAATACGTTTAGGCTTAATAGTCTCAATGATATATTTGGCAGCGGTTGGGCCTTGATCAGAATCCAAACCGGTGGTGCGCATGATCATTTTATAACCACGCGTGGTCAGATCGGCATTGGTTGCAGCAGGAGTGATCATAATCACGCCTTCATCTTCATAAATGTCTGAGGCAGGCTGAGTTGAAGAAGAGCACAGATGGCCGATAACATAACGAATACCGTCGTTAATGACTTTGTTGGCAACGGCGACAGCTTGTTTCGGGTCGCAGGCATCATCGTATTCCACGCCAACCAGTTTATCGCCTTTGATTCCACCTTTGGCATTGATATCAGCAATAGCCTGACGTGCGCCGGTAAATTCCATGTCACCATATTGGGCAACCGGGCCTGACATCGCGCCAACAATGGCGACTTTAATGTCTTTAGCCAGTACAGAGTGGCTCATCGCCATTGCTATACACCCAGCCAGCAACACTTTACCTTTTGTTAATTTCATCCGCGAATTCCCCATCTGTCATTGTGAACGTGCTTGTTGTGTCGGTCTTAACGTTTTATCGAATGTAACGTTTTATTCATAAGTAATAATGATTTAGTCTCAAAAGTAATAGATTTTTCTAATAAGACTTTATTTTTCATGTCATTAAACAGGAGTTTTATGCTGTAAATCAACTAAGACAAGCAGAAACAAGCGGTGTAAACAGCATAAAATTAGGATTAAATTGAATGGGTTTTACTCAAATGATAGTGGGTTGTGCTGGTTATGTGATCTTTTACTCCGGTAAAACTCGGAAAATGCAGTAGCGAAAAAACATTTTCCGCCGTGAACGTACAGAAAAACTTACACAACGCTATGGTCTGTGATCTAGTACAATAAACCACAGCCCCATTACCCTTACTTTTTTGTGGTCTCTCGACGATGAAACTGACTATTGAACGATTAACAACCCTTACTCATCAGGATCTTATCGATTTAGCGAAGATCTGGCCTGAACAACAGCCAACGCTCTGGCAGCAGTGGATTAACGATGGTAAGCCGCTGTTTGGCGCGCGTTTTAACGAGCGTCTATTAGGTGCAGTCAAAATCACGGTGAATGGTCAGCAGGCTGAGTTTCAGGATTTGTATGTCAGAGAGGTGACTCGTCGCCGTGGCGTGGGATTATATTTGATTGAAGAAACGCAGCGTCAGTTACCGACAGTACAGCACTGGCAACTTAAGGATGAGCAGGTTATAGCCGAACAACATGAGGCGATGGATGGTTTTATGCACGCCTGTGGTTTTAGCCGTGGCACACAAGGCTGGCACAAATAGCCAGTATCAATAAAATAGCGATCTCAGCTCATTTGATTTTGCTAGATAAAGCGGGTTTTGCTAAATAAATTTTGTTGATGGAGAGTGCCAAAAAAGCAAAAGGGCGACATTAATAAATAATATCGCCCTTCATGTTACGTCATATCCCGTTGTAACCTAACATCACAGCTGTGTTTAGCTGCAATGCTAATGGTTTTGGGTATATGTATTAGGCTTCAATCGCCATGCGTAATTTTTTCATCGCGTTCTTTTCAAGCTGACGCACACGTTCAGCAGATACACCGTACTGATCGGCCAGCTCCTGCAACGTTGACTTGTTGTCATCGTCCAACCAACGGGCGCGAATAATATGCTGGCTCCGCTCGTCCAATCCTTCCAACGCATAAGACAGTTTATCTGCCGCATGGTTATCCCAGTTATCCTCTTCAATGCCATCAGCAAAATCAGAGGTTTTATCCTGTAAATACAGGACCGGCGCCATAGATTGGCCATCACGTGCTTCGTCATCTGGAGATGGATCAAATGTCATATCCTGTGCGGACATGCGTGATTCCATCTCGCGAACATCTTTACTGGTCACACCCAGTTCTTTGGCAACCAGCTCGACTTCATCCTGATTAAACCAACCCAGACGCTGCTTGGTTTTACGCAGGTTGAAGAACAATTTACGCTGAGCTTTAGTGGTTGCGACTTTGACAATTCGCCAGTTACGCAGAACATATTCGTGAATTTCTGCTTTGATCCAATGTACCGCAAAGGACACCAGACGTACCCCGACTTCAGGGTTAAAACGGCGAACTGCTTTCATCAAGCCAATATTACCTTCCTGAATAAGGTCAGCCTGCGGCAAACCATACCCGGAATAGTTGCGGGCAACATGAGCGACAAAGCGCAGGTGAGACAGGATAAGCTGTTTAGCCGCTCCCAGATCGCCCTGGTAATGCAGCCGTTCAGCCAGCTCCCGTTCTTCCTCTGCGGTCAGCATCGGATAGGCGTTGGCGGCCCGAATATAGGCTTCCAGACTACCTTGGGGTACTAAGGCTAAAGTTTGCATTTCTTTGGTCATTCAAAACCCTCTCATTGCATGTTTAGTGCAGTTTTGTCTCAGCGCAGATATTTTAGCATCTGCTTAAACAGATTCAAGCGCTGGGCACATTATCATTTCACTGTGTTATTGGACTGGTTATTGCCGTAAAAGTTCATACCAGATCACACTTTTTGACTCTGGATCTTAGCAGATAACCGGTCAAGCGGATCAGGAAGTGTAGATGGAATTCACTACAGCAAACACCTCTTTCCCTGCTTTAGTTCAACACCGCAGGGAAAGAGTATAACAAACATTCTTTACTGCGGTGTAAATCGACGTAAATGTTGGACCGTTGCCAGCCACGCTGCAATCCAGCCGATCATGGCAGAGATCAATACCAGCAACAGGCACTCATCCCAGCTCAAGCCATGTAAGGTAAATTGGGTACCGAACACCGCTGCCACCTGCGTAACCACCGAGCCAAGCTTCCATACCAGCCCTTCTGATAGGATCAGAGATAACACCGCACCACCAAATCCCAGCATTGCCCCGCCGTTCAGGAACGGCCGCAGAATGAACCCATCCGTTGCACCAATCAACTTCATAACATTGATAGTATCGCGGCGGCTAAAGATACTCAGACGCACACTGTTACCAATTACCAGGAACACGGCAACCACCATCAAAACACCAATCATGGCCGCGACCTGCCCGACCAGGCCTGTCAGCGCGGCCAAACGGGCAAACCAGCTATCATCCATGCGGACTTCAGCCACCCCTTCCACCTTACTAACCCGATCACGCAGGGTATCCAGCGTCCCTGAGCTTTGGAAATCCAATTTAGGGGTGATAATGGCAACTGCGGGCAGCGGATTTTCTTCCAGCATATCCAGCGCTCCACCAAAACCGGACCAGTTGCGGAACTCACCCATCGCTTCTTCCCGCGACAGATAATTAACCTTCTCCACACCTGCTTCCGCTTTCAGCGTAGTCACCACGTTCTCAGCTGCGTTATCGTCCAGTGCTTTATCTAAATAGACCGTCAGTTGTGGGGTTGGATACCATTGATCTGCCGCCTGACTGACGTTCTTCCACACGATATAGCATACGCTTGGCAGTGTTAACGAAATGGCAATCACCATCACCGTTAACAGTGTCGCCAGTGGTTGGCGCATCATATCGGCAATGGCATTAACCCACGAATAGCGCCACTGTTCACGCCAACCGCCTTTTAGCGCTTTGGTTTTTGCTTTCTGTGCGTTATTCGCCATGATGCGCTCCTAACATCCGCCCCTGACTCAATGTCAGAATCGGGTAGCGCCGCCGGGCAATCAACGACGTATCGTGGGTTGCCATCAACACGGTAACGCCCACACGGTTAAATTCTTCAAACAAACGCAAAATACCTTCGGATAATGCATCGTCCAGGTTACCCGTCGGTTCATCAGCCAGTAATACTGCCGGTTTATTCACTACCGCCCGAGCAATGCCTACACGCTGTTGCTCACCGCCGGAAAGTTGAATTGGGAAGTTTTTCGCCTTATCCAACAACCCTACTTTATCCAGTGCTGCGGATACTCTGCGGCGAATATCTTCAGTGCTGGCACCAGCAATAATCAATGGCATAGCGACATTGTCATATACCGTTCTGTCCAACAACAGGTGATGATCCTGGAAGATCATCCCGATTTGGCGACGCAGGAAAGGTACTTCCCGGTTTTTCAAGCGACTGATATCGTGACCACCAAACCATATATGACCGGCACTGGGGCGCTCGATACCACAAATCAGTTTCAGCAGGGTGCTTTTCCCTGCACCGGAATGGCCGGTCAGAAACGCCATTTCCGCTGGGCGCAGATGAAAATCGACCCCTTGGAGCGCCTGTCGTCCGCCCAGATAAGCTTTACTGACCTGTTCAAAGCGAATCATCCGTATTAGTCCTCTCGGGCAAAAAGAGCCTCAATAAAATCGTCAGCCTTAAATGGCCGCAAATCTTCTATACCTTCCCCAACACCGATATAACGGATTGGGATTCCGAACTGATCTGCGATGGCAAAAATCACCCCGCCCTTGGCGGTACCATCCAGTTTAGTCAGGGTAATTCCGGTCAGACCGACTGCTTCATTAAACAGTTTCGCCTGACTCACCGCATTTTGTCCGGTACTGGCATCTAACGTCAGCATAACCTCATGGGGGGCGTCGCCGTCCAGCTTTTTCATCACTCGGACAATCTTCTTCAACTCTTCCATCAGGTGGGCTTTATTTTGTAAACGCCCGGCAGTGTCCGCCAGCAGCACATCAATACCTCGGGCTTTCGCTGCCTGAATAGCATCGAAAATCACCGAAGCAGAGTCTGCACCGGTATGCTGTGCCACCACGGCAATCTTGTTACGATCCCCCCAAACTTGCAGTTGTTCTACCGCAGCCGCGCGGAAAGTATCACCCGCCGCCAGCATGACAGATTTACCTTCAGCCTGGAATTGGCGTGCCAGTTTCCCGATGGTGGTAGTTTTCCCCACACCATTAACGCCAACCATTAAGATAACAAAGGGATTTTTGCCACTGACATCCAATGGCTTGTCTACTTTAGACAGAATTTCAGACATTTCCTCTTTAAGCTTGCCATATAACGCTTCGGCATCTTTTAGCTGCTTACGACTGGCATGTTCAGTTAGAGAGGTAATAATTTTACGGGTAGTTTCGACGCCAACGTCGGCGATCAGGAGCTGTTCTTCTAATTCTTCAAACAGATCGTCGTCGATTTTCTTACCACTGAACAGCCCCATAAAACCGGAGCCAAGATTCTGCTTGGTTTTAAGTAAGCTGCGTTTTAAACGAGCAAAAAAACCTTCTTTGGTTGGGCGTTCTTGTTCCTGAACCGCTACCGGCACAATTTCGTTTACCGCTTCAAGCTCTGTTTGTGACTCAAATTCTTCTTCAATTACTGCTGTTTCGCCGCTAACCTCGACCCACGGTTCTTCCACAATAGCTTGTGGCGCAGAGACATCGAGAACCAGGTTATCTTCTGTCAATGGCAGTTCTGGCGCACTGACGGTGCCTTCATCCCATTGAGCAACATTATCGTCTTCATTCTCATGTTGTGAGAAATGATGTTGTAAATACTGAGGATCAGAAGAGAAATCTATCGGTTCCTCAACTCCTTGCGCTGTAGGGTCTACATCCAGCTCAGGCAGAATTTCAGCCGCGGCTTCACTGACAACGGCGCTATCCCATTCACCCGGTGCGGCAGTGACATGCTCTTCTAGCTCAACAGGCGGATGCTCAGATGCTATCTCAATCTGTTTCTCACTGATGGCTTGCTCTTCAGCATGCTCAGCAACACCTTCTTTTTCAGTAGCCAATGGCTCTGTTGGTTGTTCTTCATTCTGACGGCCAAGGCCCAGCCAGGAAAAAAAACCACGTTTTTTTTCTTTTGCCATTTGCGACTACACTCCTCGCGGTTTAATCATGGCTTTACCCTTATGACTTCGGGTTTGCATAAATAAGATAATAGTTTGCAAGTCTATCACTTTCCCCTGAACAGCAACACGCGCACGATGCTGGTTTCTATTGTGAATTCAGTCAACAAAGGTTTAACGTTTCCCCCACACAGCAGTCGTAGGTAGAATAGCGATTAACTCTTTTATTCAGCGCTGCAATACTGGCTCAACTTTCAAGCAAAGCAATCTATGGCAAAACGACCTACAACACGATCGACAACCCAACGGCCTAGCGCAAAACCGGCAGCACATCAGGCAGCGGGGCAGATCCGCATCATTGGTGGCAAATGGCGAGGCCGTAAATTGCCCGTGCCTGATAGCCCAGGGCTACGCCCAACCACTGACCGGGTCAGAGAGACACTGTTTAACTGGCTGGCACCGATGATTCAGGGTGCCCGGTGTCTGGATTGCTTTGCGGGCAGCGGCGCATTGGGGCTGGAAGCGCTATCCCGTTATGCCGGTGCAGCCATATTATTAGAAGCCGATCGGCATGTCGCCAAGCAACTTGGCAGCAATCTGGCATTATTGAGTGCCGAGAATGGTCAAGTAGTGAATACCAATTCTTTGCAGTGGCTGGCTCAACCGGGGCAGCCTTTTGATCTGGTATTCCTTGATCCCCCTTTCCGTAAAGGCTTGTTAGCTGAAACCATCACACTGCTGGAGCAATATAACTGGCTGGCAGAACAGGCTTGGATTTACGTTGAAGCAGAGGCTGAAAGTGCCGCTGCGGATGTTCCCGGCAGTTGGCAGTTACATCGCGAGAAAATTGCCGGTCAAGTGGCCTATCGTCTCTATATTCGTAATGAACAGACTCACCAACACGCTGTATCAGCGGAAGAACTGGAGCAACACCATGTGGATTAATCTCGGCCGGTTATTGATGTTAGGGGTATGGTTTTTCTTACTGCTAAACCTGTTCCAACCCTTCCCTAAACCATTGAGATACTTTATTAATGTCGCCATGATATTTATGGTTTTGATGCATGGTTTGCAACTGGTTCTACTCAAATCCACACAACCTAAAGATCAACCGATCAGTGGCTTACAGCAACTTAAAATCTTTGTGTTCGGTGTCTTTGAATTACTGGCCTGGCAAAAGAAGCAACCATCACTGCCTAAAAAATAAACTTATCTGCCGCCTGCAACTTCAAGTCTATTGGATATACCTTGGTTGTAGCGGCAAATTGTTGATTGCAGGCTGACTTATTTGGCGACAGATTTAGTCGGGGACTGACGTCGGGGTAAAACCAATATAGCGGGAGCCTTGTAAACGTAACGTTCCCTGTGCGCCTTGTACAATAGTATTGTACGCCTGCTGTGGCAGTATCATTTTGATTTCACGGTTACTTTTCACCTCAATACTACTGATAAGCGGCTGGAAAGTAACTTCATAGCGTTTTTCTTCTGCAACAATTTCTTCGCGCTGCCGTGAGCGACGATTGGGCGCTAATACTTCTCGTTTATTAATGACTTCAACGTGTAAACTGCGCACCAGCGCTCGGTCATTTTCTGTATCCTGCCGTTTTTTTTGCCAATACTGACGGGTCGCCAATACGGCTATCAGTACCACCACAGCAATCAATAATAACGGAGGTTTATTCATACACTATCCATCAGGACTTATTGCCCGGCAGATAGGGGAAACTCATCACATTACTGCCCAATTCAGAGATCCGAGCGCTGCCCTTTTCCGTTACGGCATCGATACGAATCACCGAATGAAGAGGAATATAGCTGCGGTTAACACCTGAAAATTCTGTTTTCAGTTTTTCAGTTGAAGGGTCCACCAGCAATGTTGATTGACTATCAAAGACAAAATCAGCAATTTCAATAAACCCAAACAAGTTACTCGGGCCTACCTCACGGACATAGAGCTGATAATTCTTACCGTTATTTATAAATTGAATACGATAAAGCAATTGTTCATTGGCCATGGCGCTACTGCCTCTATCCCTTGATTTAGCGAAAGGAAATTGGCCTTAACATAACATGTGGACCAAACAACACCAAGATCTCCGCTGGCGGATGGTGCCGCTAAATCTGATTATGCGGACTGTTACGCATTAAGTGGCACAAATCATGCAAATCACAATAGCGTCGCTATCGCTCTTGGCTTCCATCCCTTACACTTGATGAATGTATACTCGGAGTCATTAGCATTACGGATTATCATTACAACACAGGTACTTTCACTGAAACCTGCATAGAAAAAAGGATAAATAATGAGCTGGCCATTCCTTGCCGTATTTTTTTCTGGTTGGTTGTTTGTTGATGCAACTTACCGAGGCCCACGCTGGCAGCGTTGGGTATTCAAACCTGTCACCCTGTTACTTTTACTGTTACTTGCCTGGCAAGCACCTATTCTTGGTCCTGTCGGCTATCTCATTGTCTTGGGCTTACTTGCGACTCTGGTAGCTGATGCATTATTACTGCTACCCAGTGAGCGCTTACTTTATGCTCTGGGCGCATTCTTCCTTTCCCATTTACTCTATACCATCAGTTTTGCCAGCCAGATGACATTCACGCTGTTCTGGCCTCTTCCGTTGGTTTTGATCGTGATTGGCGCATTACTGATAGCCACTATCTGGACACGGCTGGAAGATATGCGCTGGCCAGTGATCGCTTTCGTTGGCATGACGTTACTGATGGTCTGGATGGCGGGCGAGCAATACTTTGCCCGCAGTACAGATTTAAGCTTCTCTCTGCTGGCGGGTACCGTGTTACTGCTGGTTTCGCATAGCATTTGGCTACTGAATCGCTATCGTTTTTCATTCCGGGCTTCAGATGCAATTGTCGCTGGCTGCTACTTTGTCGGGCATTTCCTGATTGTCCGGTCGCTGTATTTGTAATTAAATCAGTACCGCAATACGTTTTTAGCCGTTTGAGCTGCGTGCTCCACCGAAGGGGCACGCATTTCAATGCGCTGGATACGCTCACTTTAGTCATACCCTGCCATGTAGCAAAAATCCCATTTAGCAATTACTCTCATTTCCCTCTTGACTCTGGAGTTGACTCCAAGGTGTAGAGTGCTGCAATACCTGTTACATGCTTTCCAGGAGGCACCATGCATTCACATTCTGAACATCAGCATCCAACGGATACACACAACAACTGTGGCTGTGGTCACACTCATGCCAAACAACAAACCGGTTGCAGCAGCCAGAAAACAACCAGTGCCAGCAATGACAGCCCAGACTCAGTGAGTGAACACTCACATAATGATGGGGGTTGCTGTAGTCAGGGCCAAAGCGATGAGGGTGATGACGAAAGTGACATACTCGCGCCAGCGATACCTTCAGATAGCCAGCGCTTCAGTTGGCAGGTCAAAGGGATGGACTGCCCAAGCTGTGCCCGAAAAATTGAAAATGCCGTCAGTAATCTGGTCGGGATTGAAAATGTAAAAGTCCTCTTTGCCACAGAAAAATTAGTGGTTGATGCACGCACAGATATTCGCCCTCAAGTCGTGAATGCAGTCACTCAGGCTGGATTCACTCTGGTCGATACCCAATCAAGCGCAGGAAGTAAAGCCGCCGCGCCAGAATCACGCCTGCGCGAATACTTACCTATCGCATTATTAACCACACTGATGCTTATCAGTTGGGGGATCTCGTTATTCAGCCTTGAACTAAGTGAGTTTGCCTTCACTGCAACCACCATTGTCGGGCTGATCCCGATCACCGCCAAAGCCTGGAAGCTTATCCGCTCTGGGACTCCCTTCGCCATTGAAACCTTGATGAGCGTGGCAGCTATCGGGGCGATGTTTATTGGCGCAACCGCTGAAGCGGCCATGGTATTACTGCTGTTTATGGTCGGCGAACTGCTCGAATCTTATGCCGCAAACCGTGCACGCCGTGGGGTAACTGCCCTGATGGCACTGGTGCCAGAAGAGGCACTGTTGTTAAAAGACGGTGAGCGTAGGCAGGTTCCTGTCGCCAGTTTGCGCCCCGGCGATATCATCGAAATCTCGCCCGGTGGCCGCTTACCCGCAGATGCCGAATTAATGACCCCTTTTGCCAGTTTCGATGAAAGCGCCCTCACCGGAGAATCTATCCCTGTTGAGCGTCAGCAAGGCGAAAAAGTTGCGGCCGGGAGCTTATCGGTCGATCGCGCCACTGAAATGCGAGTTATCTCAGAACCGGGCAATAATGCTATTGACCGTATTCTGCAACTAATTGAATTAGCAGAAGAACGCCGTGCACCCATTGAGCGTTTCATTGACCGCTTCAGTCGTATTTATACGCCAGCGATCATGCTGCTTTCAGCGCTGGTCATGTTAGTACCGCCTTTGGCTTTCGCCGAACCTTGGGAAACCTGGCTGTACCGCGGCCTGACACTATTACTGATAGGTTGCCCATGTGCGTTGGTTATCTCCACACCTGCGGCAATTACATCTGCATTAGCGGCGGCAACCCGCCGTGGTGCATTGATCAAAGGGGGAGCAGCACTGGAGCAGTTGGGCCGAATTCAAACGGTTGCCTTTGACAAAACCGGCACCCTGACCGAGGGCAAACCTAAAGTTACCGATATTCTGCCTATATCCGGTGTGAGTGAAACCCGCCTGTTAGCATTGGCCGCCGCCGTTGAAGCTGGTTCCCACCATCCGTTAGCGATCGCTATTATGCAACGCGCACAGCAAAACACCCCAATATTGCCACTGGCGAGTGAGCGTCGAGCTCTGGCGGGGGTGGGCGTTGAAGGTGTGGTTAATGGTCTGACGGTGCGCGTCAGCGCCCCCAGTAAGTTGCCCCCACAGTTATTGACTGCTGAGTGGCAAACACAGCTCGACCAGTTGGAAAGCAGCGGTAAAACAGCCGTCGCCGTGCTGGAAGATGAAACGCTAATTGGTTTATTGGCATTACGTGACACGTTACGAACTGATGCCAGGCAAGCCATTGATGCGCTGAAGAAGTTAGGTATTCAGGGGGTGATGCTCACTGGCGATAATCCACGAGCCGCAGCGGCAATTGCCGGTGAATTGGGGATTGATTACCGCGCCGGATTACTGCCCGCCGATAAAGTGCAAGCGGTTATGGCATTGAATGCGGCACAACCTACGGTGATGGTCGGTGATGGCATCAATGATGCTCCGGCGATGAAAGCAGCCAGTATTGGTATTGCCATGGGCAGTGGCACCGATGTGGCATTGGAAACAGCCGATGCCGCGTTGACCCACAACCGGTTAACCGGATTAGCAGAAATTATTCTGTTATCACGGGCGGCCAACGCCAATATCCGCCAGAACATTACTATCGCACTGGGCCTAAAGGGAATCTTCCTGGTTACCACACTACTGGGGTTAACCGGTCTCTGGTTGGCAGTATTAGCAGATTCCGGTGCTACCGCCTTAGTAACAGCCAATGCGTTACGGCTACTGCGCAAGCGGGATGTTTGAATCAAGCATCGGTTCTGATAATTGGGGCAGAGGCGGGTGTTACTGCGCTTTTGCCCCTTTCTTGACCAAATACCGATACGGCGTCTGCCCGGTATCTTGTGCCAACAACTGATGGTCCATAAAACGGCAAAAACCAGGAATATCGCGGGTGGTGGCAGGGTCGTCAGCAATAATCAGTAGAGTTTGGCCATCTTCCATGTGCCGGACCGTTTTTCGCACCATCATCACCGGCTCAGGGCAGCGCAGGCCCAGTGCATCAAGTGTTTTGTCTGGATTGGCAAAAATATCGGTCATGGTGAGTCTCTTGTTGGTCGTTATGGGTTTGCTAGCAGTATAAAGATAAAATATAAGCCTGTGTGCGAAGGCGGATAGTTTACCCCGTCGATTTTTAGGCGCAAGCGACGCTAACGTTTGCGTTAAAATTAGCCATTGCATTCGTTGCGCAAACGCGTATTATGCCGCCGCGTCGCAGAAATTGCGGCACATTCTGTTTGGGTTCCCTCACCCCAATAACCAAAAAGGTCACATTTATGTTTTCGTTTACTGCCCAACAGCGGATGACCGCTTTGGTATGGCTGTCGCTATTCCATATTGTCATCATTACCTCCAGTAACTACCTGGTGCAATTACCGATCGCTATCTTCGGTTTTCATACCACCTGGGGCGCTTTTACTTTTCCGTTTATCTTCCTTGCCACTGACCTGACTGTGCGGATTTTTGGTGCTCCTTTGGCGCGCCGGATCATTCTGTCGGTTATGGTGCCAGCGTTGCTGATTTCATATCTGATTTCAGCCCTGTTTTATCAGGGGAGTTGGCAGGGGTTACCGGCATTAACCAGCTTTAATTTGGTGGTAGCCCGTATCGCGATTGCCAGCTTTATGGCCTATGTACTCGGCCAGATTCTGGATGTTCAGGTATTTAACCGCCTGCGTCAGCGCAGTGCCTGGTGGGTTGCCCCTACTGCTGCCATGTTCTTTGGCAATATCAGTGACACCATGGCGTTCTTCTTTATTGCGTTCTATCGCAGTACTGACCCATTTATGGCTGCAAACTGGGTAGAAATCGCTTTGGTGGATTATAGCTTTAAGCTGCTGATCTGCATGTTGTTCTTCCTTCCTGCCTATGGCGTGATGCTCAATGTATTGCTGAAATATTTTGCCCGACAAACCGAACAGCAAGCACTAAAGCAGGCTACTGCCACTGAACAATAGATTGCTTTTAGCGTCTGAATAAGGTGCGATAAGGCTATACCCAGATTAGTTGGCGTTGCAGGGGTGTCACTAACCCCCTGTAAGTTCAAGTAACAAGGGGATATTAATCATCAATAAAGGGATTCCCATGCATAAAATAACCAAATTTCTTGCTGTCGGTCTGTTGGTTGCAGGATTAAGTGCTTGTGATGGCAACAGCAATAGTAACGTGGGCCAACCGGTCAGCCTGCTGGAAGGCAAAGTAGCCTTCAGCTTGCCGGCAGACTTGTCTGATCAAAGCGGAAAGATGGGCAATCAAGCGAATAACATGCACGTTTACGCCAATAAAACCGGCGATAAAGCAGTTATCGTGATTTTAGGTGATAACACCAATGAAGAACTGGAAGTGCTGACAACGCGTTTAGCAGACCAGCAACGCGCCCGTGATGCTAACCTGCAAGTCGTCACCAATAAAGCCATTAAAATTGACGGACAACCGTTCCAGCAGTTAGATAGCATTATTACCAGTGGCGGCCAGAAAGCCTATTCGTCCGTGTTGATGGGTAAAGTCGATAACCATTTGATGACAATACAAATTACGCTGCCCGCAGATAATCAGCAGCAAGCTCAGACTGAAGCCGAATCGATTATTAGCACGCTCAAGCTAAAATAGTATTCCTTAACAGAGCGCGGCTCATCAGCGCTCTGCCTGCATTATCCTATTCCAAAATTAAGCTAAAGCCTGTGCCAATAAAGTGATCGGATGTTCGCATTTTTTGCTGGTCGACATTTCAATCTGCCACTTACAGGTTTCGCAATCGGTAATCACCAAATCAACCCCACTCTCCTCGATTTGCTGGAACAGTGAGGCACCAATCCCTTGCGATGTTGCGTAGTTCTCTGATTTAAAACCATAAGTTCCGGCAATCCCGCAACACTGCGAATCCAATACCACCAGCTCAATACCAGGGATACGCTGTAGCAAAGCCAGGGTATAGGCCGTCCAGCCCATTTTCTCCATATGGCAAGGTGTGTGATAGGCAATACGCAACGGCGTATTGTTTGCCGAGAACAGCGCTTTCAACGGTAAGTCGCGGCCCTGATCCAATAAGCGGTAGAGATAGCGTGTCGCCAACTCCACTTTGTCGCGCACGGGGGCAGTATCAACATCTAACAAGTGTGGATACTCATCACGCAAGGTAAAGGTGCAACTTGATGAAGTTGCCACTACCGGGATATCCCGCCCGATAACCGCATCAGTCAGTGATTCCAGATTCACCCGTGCCTGTTTTTTCGCCTGCTCAATAAATCCATTAGCAATCAGTGGTACGCCACAGCATTTTTCCCGTTTAAGTAATTGAACGCCAATGTTCATCGCATTGAATACACTGACTAAATCTTTACCTAACTGGGGATGATTGTAATTTACGAAGCAGCCATGGAAAAATGCCACTTGTTCGCTATATTGCTGCTGTTTTTCAGCCTGTTTACGATACCAGCGGCGAAAGGTACCAAACGAGTATTTTGGTAATTCACGCCGATGATCAATTTTCAGTGCTTTATCCAACAAGGCACGCACCGGTTTCAAACCGGTGACCGCATTCACTACCGGTGCAAACGGTGTTGAGAGGGTGCCCATGATATCGGTATGACTGAGGATCGCATCGCGCAGTTTGGGTTTATTGCTGCTGTAACTGGCTTTCGCACGTTGGATGATGTCGCCGATTTTAACATCGGACGGGCATGCCACTTCGCAACGTTTACAGTTCGTGCAATATTTCAATGCATCGTCATACAGTGCCGGATCTTTCAAACGTAAGCGCTCACCATCAGGGCCAGCCTGCTTCGGCCCCGGATAAAGCGGGTTAACCTTGGCGACCGGGCAATAAGTGGTGCAAACCGTGCACTTAATACAACTTTCAAAACTGTTATCCCGTGCCAAGTGTTTATCCTGCGGCAAATGTTGATTCTGAGAAAAAGTGTTGCTGTCTCCGTTCTGCGGTAACCACGTCATAATGTCACCTCCATTGCGTTGACAATCTGCTCTGCAACAAACAGTGCGCTGGTTAGTGAAACCCCTGCGCCACAGCCTTGTTGCAACGGATCGTATCCCCCCAGTACCGCACCGATAACATGTAGATTATCCAGTGCAATCCCCCCACGTAGCGCCCGTAACCGGTTATCAGTGTTAACCCCAAATTGCAGATAAGGCTGGGGCGCAAACATATTGCTGCGGCTCCAGTCGGCACGGTTCGGTAGCGATAAAATATCCAGATCCAGTATCGGTTCGTAAACATGCTCAAAAGTGGCCACTAACCCATTGCTGAAGAAGCTACCGCTGGCCAGCACCATCTGGGCGGCACGCAACGGAATATCGCCATGGTTACGGCTATAAAGCCCGGTAATCCGGTCCCCCACCAGCTCAGCACGTAATACCGCATCACCGGGCATGATAATGCCCCCCAATTGCTGGAAGCGATGGCGCAGAGCCTGATGTAATCGCATACCAAGTAACGACGGTGGTAGCGTCGGCAGCAGTTGAATGGGTTTCCCGACTGCGGCTCGCAATGCTTCCAGTGGCGCAGACACATCCAGCCCGATACAAGCTGGCAGTAAAATCATTTCTGCTGCTGATGACAGACGGGATAACTCATCCGCCAGCGGTTGCAGGTTTTCTGGTAAATCCAGCACACGAGCAATATTGACCGCACGAAATTCGCTAGGGTTATCCCGCAGACGATCAAGCGCCGGTAAATGCAGATAATCTGGCGTCGCATCAACACCCTGCTCTTGTAAGGCGCTGGCAACCATTTGTGGTTGGAAATCGAGGAAACCTTCAATACCAATTACCGCGACTTTTTGCCACGGCAGCGGGCCTTCCAATGGCGCAACCGGGATATCCGCCGGGCTGAGCCAGGTTGGTCGGCAACTGCCCAACGGCGTAAGCCGCAGGTGGTTCTTCGCCGCGCTGCCCACCAATTTCAGGCCGCACCGCTGTAACAGGGATTCAGCTTCTTGTGCTAATTCACCCACTTGTGCCACTTGCCCCATCTTGCTATAGGGGTGTTCAGGCGCTAATTCAGCCAAGGTCGCAAGTGCGGATAACGGCTGGCTGACTGCCTGCCCATCCGGTAATTTTGCCAATAGATCCAAAGAGCCGGAGGAAAAGTGCAGCGCATTTTGCCCGGCGCTGACAATCGCACAATATTTGCCTTGCTCAGCCAGGCGGATACCGCACGCCAGACCAGCCAAGCCACCACCGATGATAATGACATCAAATTTCATCGTGTTTCTCCTGAACGTTGGCCGCAGACGGGGTGTCATCCAGACCACACAGCCCTTGATAGACCCAATGCGTAAATTCACTCTCCCGCAAAGCATCACCCCAAGCTATCGGGCGCACACCTTTCCAACGCTCATTAAGAAATTGCACCAGCTGTTCACGGGATTGCTGCGGCGTGGTCACTTTAAAGCGGCTGAGTAAACCCGCGGCCCGGCAGGCACAGAGTTCACCCTGGCAGGTCCCCATGCCAACACGGGTACGACGACGTAAATCCAGTAGGTTATTGACCGATAGCGATTCAATCGCATAGCGCACTTCGCCGGCAGTCACTGCCTCGCATTCGCACACCAGGCTGTTATCCAGACGGTTTCCGGCCAATAGTTGTGTCGCGCGATCCCCATGGCGATAAACCGCTGAGCCACGAATACTGGCAGGCAGAGAAATGACTTTGCTAAGAGTTTGCTCCGCTGATTGCTGTGAACCGGGTAGTGGCGCTTGGGCGGTGGTACAGGCTGCGGTAATACCTAATTTTTCACACACTTTATCTGTTGCCCACTCAGCCATCAGACGGTAGGTCATCAGTTTGCCACCGGTAATGGTGATAAAACCTTCCAGACCATCGCGGTTAGCATGATCCAGTAACACAATGCCACGGCTGACATTACGCCCCGACGGGTCATCATCACTGGCAACCAGCGGCCTGACACCGGCGTAAGCACGTAAGATGCGCGTTTGCGCCAACTGGGGTGAAAGTTTTGATCCTTCGCGGATTAAGGTATCCACCTCTTGTGCCGTTACTACCATATTATCGATTTGATCGTATTCAATATGGGTTGAGGTCGTCCCGATCAATGAAATGGTGTCGCCCGGAACCAAAATGTCAGCATCAGCCGGTTTACGACAGCGGTTGATCACCATGTTGTTGATCCGATGGCCCAAGATCAACAGAGCACCTTTTGCCGGAAACATGCGGATACGAAGATCAGCATATTCAGCAATATGTTGCCCCCAGATCCCCGCAGCATTGACCACTATTTGTGCATGAATATCATACTGGCGCTGATTCTTATGATCGAAAACGCGCACGCCGCTCACCCTATCACCGTGGCGTAGCAAGCCAATAACTTCGTGATAAGTCAGTACATTCGCACCGTGCTCACGCGCATCCAACATATTCGCGGCAGTTAAACGGAAGGGATCGACGGTACCATCTGGCACGCGGACGGCAGCAATCAACGTCGGATTAGCAGCCGGCTCCAGCCGTAAGGCCAGCTTTGGATCAATGGCTTCGGCCTCGATACCGGCGTCCTGGCAGCGCGCGATAAATTGCTGCTGATATTCCAGCGAGTCTTCCGGCAACGTGATAAACAGGCCATCCGTTTGCTCAATACAATGGCGTGCAATACGTTTCAGAATACGGTTTTCTTCAATACATTCGCGGGCAGATTCGCCATCAGTTACCGCATAGCGTGCGCCGCTGTGTAGCAAGCCATGGTTACGGCCAGTCGCACCAGTGGCAATGTCATGCCTCTCCAAGAGCGTACAGGCTAAACCACGGCGAGCGCAGTCACGGGCAATCCCGGCGCCGGTCGCACCACCACCAATGATGATGACATCCGTTTCTGTGTAAGGAGAACTGTTCGTCATGAAGGACCCCACATTATCAGACAGCCGCCTGGCGGCTAATTATGCGTCTATTGGGCCACAATCTTTAAGGTTATTGTTTGATAAGGAACAAAAACGAACGAAAAACGAAAGCAATGTGGTGTTTAAAAACCATGATTGTGATCAAAGTCACAGGTAATTTGTCATTGTGGGTTTCAAAATGTTAACCAATCGCTCAAAATTGCCGCCGCTTTCATATAACTGTAACAAATGAGCCATCACTCACAGATAAGTTATGCGAATTTATCTAGCATGGCGCTCGTTATGGAACATAAACGACAGCAAGTTAGCCGTTTAACTACCGGGTAGATACCAGGCTATACCGGGGTCAAAAACTACAAAAAAGCCATCGGAGGCACTCATGTTGAGTATTTTTAAGCCCGCGCCGCATCAGGCCCGGCTTCCAGCAGAACAGATTGATCCCACCTACCGCCGCCTACGCTGGCAAATCTTTATGGGCATCTTTTTCGGTTACGCCGCTTACTATCTGGTGCGTAAAAACTTTACTCTCGCCATGCCGTATTTGATCGAACAAGGGTTCTCTCGCGGGGATCTGGGGTTCGCGTTATCGGGTATTTCTATTGCCTACGGTTTCTCAAAATTCATCATGGGTTCGGTTTCTGACCGGTCTAACCCACGGGTATTCCTCTCTGCCGGTTTGATTCTCGCCGCCGCCGTGATGCTGTTTATGGGCTTTGTGCCTTGGGCAACATCCAGTATCGCCGTGATGTTCGTGCTGCTGTTCTTATGTGGCTGGTTCCAGGGTATGGGTTGGCCGCCATGTGGCCGTACCATGGTGCACTGGTGGTCGAAGAAGGAACGCGGCAGTATCGTGTCAGTCTGGAACTGCGCCCATAACGTCGGTGGTGGCTTACCACCATTACTGTTCCTGCTGGGGATGGCGTGGTTTAACGACTGGAAAGCCGCACTCTACATGCCTGCTTTTGGTGCCATTCTGGTGGCATTGATTGTCTTTGGTCTGATGCGTGATACCCCTCAATCCGTGGGCTTGCCGCCGATTGAAGAGTACAAAAACGACTATCCAGATGACTACAGCGAAGAAGCAGAAGAAGAACTGACTGCTAAACAGATCTTCATGCAATACATATTGCCCAACAAACTGTTGTGGTATATCGCGATTGCTAACGTTTTTGTTTATTTACTGCGTTACGGCATCCTCGACTGGTCACCGACCTACCTGAAAGAAGTGAAACACTTCGCACTGGATAAATCCTCATGGGCTTATTTCCTGTATGAATACGCTGGTATTCCAGGGACGCTGTTGTGCGGTTGGATGTCCGACAAAGTGTTTAGAGGTAACCGCGGGGCTACCGGTGTGTTCTTTATGACTCTGGTGACTATCGCTACCATCATTTACTGGCTGAACCCGGTCGGTAACCCAGGTATCGATATGGCCTGTATGATCACCATCGGCTTCCTGATCTATGGCCCGGTAATGTTGATTGGCTTACATGCGCTTGAATTAGCACCGAAAAAAGCAGCAGGGACCGCCGCGGGCTTCACCGGCTTGTTCGGTTATCTGGGCGGCTCGGTAGCAGCGAGTGCCATCGTCGGTTATACCGTGGACTACTTCGGTTGGGACGGCGGCTTTATGGTCATGATCGGCGGCAGTATCTTGGCTGTTCTGTTACTGATCGTTGTGATGTTTAGTGAGAAAAAGCATCACGCAGAGCTGGCTAGAAAACAGGGCTTATAAGTTCATCTAGTTACGTTTTTTCAGGCTGTGTCGTTATTGATGGATTTATAGCGACATAGCCTTTTTCATACCCTGAGATTGATAAATGGAGCACTATCAATGCAAACCCACATCAAAACCCTGTTGGCGAGTATTATTCTGGCATCCTCAGTTACCGGTATGGCGCAGGCCGCCGAGCAGTCATCAGTAGTCACCAAACCGTCGGCAAGCAAAGTTGTCATCGCACACCGTGGTGCCAGTGGTTATCTGCCGGAGCATTCACTGCCCGCTAAAGCCATGGCCTACGCGCAAGGTGCGGATTATCTTGAACAAGATTTGGTGATGACCAAAGATAATGAGTTGGTGGTTCTGCACGACCATTATCTGGATCGCGTGACCGATGTGGCTGAGCGCTTCCCCGATCGCGCACGCAAAGATGGCCGCTATTACGCCATTGACTTTACGCTACCAGAAATTAAATCACTGAAATTTACCGAAGGCTTTGATATTGATAAAGACGGTAAGAAAGTGCAGAGCTATCCGGGCCGTTTCCCGATGGGCAAATCTGACTTCCGTGTACATACCTTCCAGGAGGAGATTGAATTTGTTCAAGGTTTGAATCATTCGACCGGTAAAAACGTTGGGATTTACCCAGAAATAAAAGCACCGTGGTTCCATAAACAAGAAGGGAAAGACATCTCAACCAAGGTGTTGGAAGTACTGAAACAGTACGGTTACACCACCAAGGGCGATAAAGTTTATCTGCAATGCTTTGATGCCAATGAATTAAAGCGCATCAAAAACGAGCTGGAACCGAAGATGGGTATGGACCTAAAACTGGTCCAACTGGTGGCTTATACCGACTGGAATGAAACCTACGAACAGAAGCCTGATGGCAAATGGGTCAATTACAGTTACGACTGGATGTTCAAGCCAGGAGCGATGAAGCAAGTAGCACAGTATGCCGATGGCATCGGCCCTGACTACCATATGCTGGTGGTTGAAACCTCTACGCCGGATAACATCAAGCTGACCAATATGGTCAAAGATGCGCATGCCAACAATATGATGGTTCACCCATACACCATCCGTGCGGATAAGCTGCCGAAATACGCGACTAACGTCAATCAGCTATTCGATATTATCTACAATCAAGCACAGGTTGACGGGGTGTTTACTGACTTCCCGGATCAAGGTGTGCAGTTCCTGCAAAAACAGGGGCAACACCAGTAAGTTGATGCTCTGAGATAACGGAATAAACCAGTGGCGCAATTATGTTTAATGCGCCACTTTTTCGTTTACGGCAAGTTGCATTTACTTCTATAAATCAGTTACTTATCTGTACCTAAAAACATCTTACGCAAATAGTGTGGAACAGCATCATCGGCGTTTGAACCTATCACTTCCAGATTCGGTAACATGTCTTTTAGCCGTTGATGCGCATCACGCATGATGCAGCCTTTGCCAGACATCGACAGCATTTCCAGGTCATTCATACCATCACCAAAAGCGATACATTCTTTCAGTGAATAACCGATAATTTTGGCAACTTGATCTAGCGCATGCCCCTTAGAGACACCGCCGCCCATCACTTCCAGACAGGTTGGGAAAGAAAAACTGACATTAACTCGATCGCCCCAACGTGCATTGATGGCTTCTTCTAAAATCAACAACTTGTCATGATCTTCACAGGTGAAGTAAACCTTACACACACCATCGGTTGGCAGTAATGCAGGTTCAAATACCTGATAATTAAATACCGACTCACGGAAAAATTCTTTCTGTGCCGGGCTTTCACGGTTCATAAACCATTCGTCGTTCAGATAGACGTTGGTCAGGATATCCGGGTTATGGTGCTCAATATTGTACAAATCACGCGCAATATCTGCATCAAGGTTATGACTAAAAATCAGCTCTCCCGCCGTGTTGTGCACCCGTGCGCCGTTGGAGGTAATCATAAAGGCACTGATTTCCAAGCTATCGCGGATTTGTGCCACATCGATATGATGGCGACCAGTGGCAAACACAAAATGCACGTCGCGCTGCGTCAGCAACTTGAGTGTTTCTTTGGTATATGGCGTTAAAAGATGATCAGGTGATAGCAGGGTGCCATCTAAATCGGAAGCAACAACATGATACATAGCGGTATGTTCTAACCTCTGGTGGCGTCGGAGCCATAATGGCCGACTGATGATTGATGTTGCGCGAAAAAGCGCAATATGGCGCTCAGCGCCTCGGCACGAAGCTGGTCCCGCTCGAACAGGATCTCATGGCGTGCACCTTGAACTCTCTTAGGTTGCCCCCCTTCGCAAGGGTGTCCTGCCAAAGTCATTGCCTGAGAAAAAGCATCATGAGCCGGGTTATGTACTACCCGATCCTCACTGGCTTGTAATAATAGAACCGGCGTGGTTATCTTTTCTGCTTGCGCGATGATTTGCTCGCCCACCAGCAGACTTTCTCGGATCCAATGATAGGTTGGCCCACCAAGACGTATTTCCGGTGTATCCGCATATTGGCGTAAATAGCGGCGATATCGCTCACGGCTATGGGTTAACACATTGACCAGATAGGGCAGTGGCCGCCACTGGCCGGTACCAATAGCATAATAGTCGCGCAGCGTTTGATACCTTTCGGCCCAGTCGACAATGCGGTGAGCCAGCCAGCCGGGCATCGGTAAGTGGATACCAAACATCGGAGCACATAATGCTACCGCATTAAACACATCCGGTTCTCTGGCCAGATAACGCGTGAGAATTGCCCCCCCCATTGAATGAGCCAGGGCAAATCGCTGCTGATAATGGCTATCAGTTATTTCGCGCTGCACTAACTGCGCAAAATCCTCAATATAATCATCAAACTTAATCACATGACCACGGTTACCATCCTCAAGCAAGCGACCCGAACGCCCTTGCCCACGATGATCCAGCACTATCACATCATAGCCTTGCTGAAACAGATCATAAGCCACTTCAGGATATTTAACGTAACTTTCAATGCGGCCGGGCACCACCACCACCACTCGAGTGTGTTGTGGTGCACGAAAGCGGACATAGCGAATCGGAATATCATCGACGCCGATAAACTCATCCTCATCTCGCTGTTGCCAAAAATCTAACAGCGGCCCGTTAACAAAAGCAGCAAACTGCTCTTCACGCGTTAACCAACTATTGTCTAACGGCATAGCGTGGCTCGATATAGCATGACCTTGTAAATCATGACTGATGACATCCTTTGACCGGAATTGCTCAATGTTCAATACACCTGATATTCTGGTAAACCCAGTCGTTCTGTGAGCCATAGCACAACTATTAGCAATAGAGTATTGTGGCATAAATTTATGCATTCAGGGAGCTTTGCCGATGACCTTAGACTGGTGGTTAACCTATCTACTGACCACATTGATCCTCAGCCTGTCCCCTGGTTCTGGGGCCATTAACACCATGAGCACCGCCATCAGCCACGGTACGCGCGGGGTTGTAGCCTCAATTTGCGGACTGCAATTGGGATTAGCCGTGCACATTGTATTAGTTGGCGTGGGGTTGGGTGCACTGATTTCACAATCCTTGCTGGCATTTGAAATACTAAAATGGCTTGGTGCGGCTTACTTAATCTGGCTTGGGATTCAGCAATGGCGCGCTGCCGGTGCGCTGGATCTGCATGCGCTAGCCAACAGTATGCCGCGGCGAAAACTGTTTAAACGCGCGGTGTTTGTTAACCTTACCAACCCAAAAAGCATCGTTTTTCTGGCGGCATTATTCCCACAATTTGTGCTGCCACATCAACCGCAAGTGGCGCAATATCTGATTCTCGGCACCACCAGCGTGGTGGTTGATATTATTGTGATGATTGGTTACGCCACCCTTGCCACCCGAATTGCTGGCTGGATTAAATCACCACAACAAATGAAATTACTGAACCGGATATTTGGTGGCTTATTTATGCTGGTAGGCGTGTTATTGGCAACCGCCAGAAAAGTGTAATGCTAATTCAAACAAATGATTACCCAACCGGCATCATCTGCCAGTTGGGGCATTAATTAGCGCGATAAGATCAAATGGATACCAAAACCGGCAAACAGTACTCCCGCCAGCCCATCAATCCATTTTGATAAACGCTGATAGCCACGGCGCATCACCGGCAAGGCAAATACGCAGGCGACAATAGTGAACCAGACGAAGGTTTCACCAACAATCAGCACGAACAAGCCCCAGCGCGCACCCGCACTGACGTCATCGCCGACAAACAGTGAGAACACACTGCCAAAATAGATAACGGCTTTCGGGTTCGACAGATTAGTCAGGAAGCCGCGCAGGAAGGTCCGACCACGGGCGGGTAGTGCAACTTGAACCTCCCCCTCGCTACCATGACGTTTGGCTCGGGCAGATTTCAGCAGTTGCCACCCCATCCAGCACAGATATAGCCCACCACCGACCATAATAATCTGATGTAACCACGCCATTTTCTGCAAGATAAGGTTCAACCCCATCAGCGCCACACCAGCCCAGATAACAATTCCCAGCGAGATCCCGACCACCCCCATCATCGCCTCACGGCGCGAACGGCTGGCGGCGGTTTGCGAGACAAAAAAGAAATCCGGCCCTGGGCTCATTAATGCAACCAGATGGACCAGCGCAACGGTAAGGAATAGCATCAACATGATAGATTCTCATATACCCTGCGAACCGAAAATCGCAGGGGCGTTAGCGAAAGGCGACCGGTTAGTCGTCGTTGTTGTCTACATGGTCGCGGATCATCGCCATAAACGGCGCGCCAAAACGCTCCAGTTTGCGTTGCCCAACACCATTGACGCTCAACAGCTCGCTGGCAGTAATCGGCATCTGTTCCGCCATCTCCAGCAAGGTAGCATCGTTAAACACCACATAAGGCGGAATATTGCCTTCGTCAGCGATAGATTTACGCAACTTGCGCAATTTGGCGAACAACTTGCGATCATAATTGCCGCCATAAGATTTTTGATTAGCGCTACTGCGCACTTTCAGGCTCTGAATACGCGGCACTGCCAATTGTAACGGCAATTCAGCACGCAGAATCGGGCGAGCGGCCTCAGTCAGTTGTAACGCTGAAAACATTGCGATATTTTGGCTCAGCAACCCGAGATGGATAAGCTGGCGCAATATACTGACCCAGTGTTCGTGGCTTTGTTCGCGGCCAATCCCATACACTGATAACTTGTCATGACCCATTTCACGGATACGCTGGTTATTCGCCCCGCGCAACACCTCGACAATATACCCCAGACCAAACCGCTGTCCGACACGATAAACACACGAGAGGGCTTTTTGTGCATCAGCCAGCCCATCGTAGCGCTTCGGCGGATCGAGGCAAATATCACAGTTACCACACGACTGCTGTTTACCCTCACCAAAATAGTTGAGCAGCACCAGACGACGACAAGTCTGCGCCTCGGCAAAAGCGCCCATAGCATTTAATTTATGCCGTTCAATATCTTGCTGTGCCCCTGCAGGTTTCTCTTCCAGACAGCGACGTAACCACGCCATATCCGCCGGATCGTACAGCAACACGGCTTCAGCAGGCAGGCCATCACGTCCGGCACGGCCGGTTTCCTGATAATAAGACTCGATAGTGCGCGGGATATCAAAATGCACCACAAAGCGGACGTTGGGTTTGTTAATCCCCATACCAAAGGCCACGGTCGCGACCACCACTTGCAGATCATCGCGCTGGAATGCTTCCTGCACCTGCCCCCGACGCTCATTATCCAGCCCGGCATGGTAGGCCGCCACACTTAAGCCACGGCTCTGCAAACGGGCGGTGGTGTCTTCCACTTTTGCCCGGCTGTTACAATAGATAATGCCACTTTTGCCACGTTGGTCTTGCACAAAACGCCATAATTGATCGAGCGGTTTGAACTTCTCTACCAAGGTGTAACGGATATTGGGGCGGTCAAAACTGCTGACTTGAATCAGTGGCTGATCCAGATTAAGCAGACGAACAATATCCCCCCGCGTCGCGTCATCCGCCGTGGCAGTGAGCGCAATAACCGGTAAATCAGGGAAACGTTGCTTTAACTGGCCTAGAGCACGATATTCCGGGCGGAAATCATGACCCCATTGAGAAATACAGTGCGCCTCATCCACCGCCAATAAAGCCGGCCGCCACTGATACAATTGATCAAGGAAACTCTCCATGACCAAGCGTTCTGGGGCAATATACAACAGCTTAATCTGACCGCTACGGCAACCGTCCATCACGGCTAACTGTTGTTCACGCGTTTGCGATGAGTTTAAGCACCCCGCACCAACGCCGTAAGCCAGCAGTTGGTCGACCTGATCCTTCATGAGCGAGATCAACGGAGAGACTACCAGCGTCAACCCATCCGTCACCAGTGCCGGAATCTGATAACACAAGGACTTACCACCACCGGTAGGCATCACTACCAGACAGTCTTGCCCTGATAGGGTGGCGTTGATAATTTCCTGTTGTCCGGGCCGGAATTGCTGATAGCCGAAAGTATCTCGCAATACCTGCACTGCCAGTAATTCCCTATTTATCACTGCTGCGGTCGACACACTCTTCCCCAACTATAAGATCTGCACAGGCCGGTTAACCGGCCTGTGTCTGAAACTTTTCTAACGCCGGATGACGTTAAAGGACATCGTTTAACATGATACCCACACCCACCCGTGTTTGCCTAAAGTTATAGTCAATCATTGACTCACCATAGCCACTGAACACTTGGGTATAGAAACGAACATGCTTGGTGATAGGATAGCTCCAGCCCATTTCTGCGCCGCCATAACCGGTATTCCAGTTATAATGGCCATCCACGCTGAATACACTGTCACCCAAGGCATAACCGACTTTCAGACGATAATAACCCATGTATTTATTGATATCCGGGTTGTCATCTTTCTCGTCGCTTTCTGGCAGACGATACCAAGGCTTCAAGTCAATTTCTAAATTGCCACGCTGTGCCATCACACGGGTGTAAACACGGTCCCAGCTACGTGAGGTTGGATCCGCTTTACCGTTAGACTGGTGGTTATAACCAAACTCTACTTCACGGAAAGTCCAGCCCGCCAACTCGTAATCAGTTGCCCATGCCAGGAACAGTTGCGGTTCATAGTTTGTTTCGCGAAATGGCGAGGACTCATCACTATTGGATGCCTGCCACCAAGAACGTTGAGTATAAGAAGCACCCAGTAATGAGTTATCACCGGCAATACCACGCCAAATAGGGAAACCTAAACTCAGTTGGAATTTAACTTCATCTCTCTTGGCATTTTCAGCCCAATCATAAGAGCTAATAGCATCTTTATTGATATTACTGGTATAGGTATATAACAGATAGTTTGTTTCATATGGATAAAGCAGAAACGGATTATCGTGATCCTGCAACATTGCCGCAATAATACTACCACGCACCTCAGGTGCATCATGAATCTTCTCAACCGTTGCAGCTTCTGCCTGTGCCAACGTTGGCACCAGTAACAGCGCTATCAGTATCCGCCAAAATCTTCCCATTATTCCCCCATCACCTTACGGATTATTTCTATTTGTAATGAAAACAGCTCATTCTACACACAAATGTTATCTGAGATTAGTGTTGTTTATATTTATGGCTTAACGGCTGGAAAACAACAAAGCAGAAGCATAAAATAAACAATTCGTTAACTTACACTATGATTGCTTATCGGCAACCAAGAAGAGAATAGGGAAAAATGCCAGCAACAACTTTAACGTTAGAGGATGCTCGCCGCATGATTGGCGAAGTATTTGTGTATCACATGCCATTTAACCGTGAGCTTGGTCTGCGATTAACCCGTTTCGAGCAAGATTACGCCGAGATTGCTTTCGATAATAATGACAAGTTAGTTGGCAATATTGCACAACAAATTTTGCATGGTGGCGTTATTGCCGCAGTGCTGGATGTGGCTGCCGGACTGGTGTGCGTTGGGAATAGCCTGGTACGCCATGAACCGCTCATTAAAGAACAATTGCAAATATATCTGGCTAAAATGGGCACTATCGATCTGCGTGTTGACTATCTACGCCCCGGCCGCGGCAAACATTTTATTGCCAGCAGCAGTATTTTGCGCAGTGGCAATAAAGTGTCGGTTGCCCGGGTTGAGCTGCATAATGAAAGCCAAATGCACATCGCTAGCGCAACGGCAACTTATCTGGTTGGCTGATTTGCCCGTCAGCGGTGATGATTCGTAACGCGAAGTTAAGTACACTCACCGCATCTCCTTTCTTGTCCCGAGCTACACCATGGATAAACAACGAACCCGTCAGGGCATTTTATTTGCTCTGGCAGCCTATTTTATTTGGGGTATTGCCCCAGCTTATTTCAAGCTCATCCAGCAGGTGCCGGCTGATGAAATTTTGACTCATCGGATTATCTGGTCATTTTTCTTTATGTTGATCCTGCTAACTGTTAGCCGCAATTGGCCACAGGTACGCAGTGCCTGTAGAAACGGCAAACGCCTGTTATTGCTAGCAGTTACTGCTGTGTTGATTGCCAGTAACTGGCTGTTGTTTATCTGGGCGGTAAACCACAATCATATGCTGGAAGCCAGTTTGGGCTATTTCATTAACCCGCTAGTAAATGTGTTATTCGGCATGTTGTTTCTGGGTGAGCGTTTTCGTCGCATGCAGTGGGTTGCGGTGGCATTAGCGTTCGGCGGGGTATTGATTCAATTATGGCAGTTTGGCTCGCTACCGATAATCGCCCTGGGACTCGCGATAAGCTTTGCTTTATACGGTCTGATTCGTAAAAAACTCGGGATAGATGCCCAAACCGGCATGCTGGTGGAAACTATGTGGCTATTGCCGATAGCAGCGGTGTATCTGTTCTTTATTGCCGATAGCCCAACCAGCCACATGAGCACCAATGCGTGGTCGCTTAACCTGTTATTGGCAGCAGCCGGGGTGATTACCACTATCCCGCTACTGTTCTTCACCGCCGCCGCTACTCGCTTAAAACTATCGACATTGGGCTTTTTCCAATACCTTGGGCCAACGTTGATGTTTATTCTGGCGGTAACCTTCTACGGCGAAACCATTGGCAACGATAAAATGGTGACTTTCGCCTTTATCTGGGCGGCACTGTTGCTGTTCACATTGGATGCGCTCTACACCCAACGTAAGCGCCGCGCCTAGATATCAGCCGACAAAACATGCCCGGTTACTCATCGAGTTATGATATTGATAACCAAAGAACTTGAAGTTGCAGGTAGGCTGCCAGTGAACTCATCCCGATGAGCTTACACAGTCAAGTGATTCGGGTGCGTGAACGCAGCTAACACCCCTGCAGCTTCAAGGGCGAAGGTTAGGTTAGAGCCAGTTCTTGCGCTTGAAATAGAGATACGGTGCTAAACCCGCGATAATCATCAAACTGATCGCGCCCGGATAGCCAAATGACCAGCGCAATTCCGGCATAAACTCAAAGTTCATCCCGTAGCTGGATGCCACCAGTGTTGGCGGCAGGAACACCACCGATACCACCGAGAAGATCTTGATAATCCGGTTCTGCTCGATATTGATAAAGCCCATTGCTGCCTGCATCAGGAAGTTAACCTTCTGGAACAGGGATTCATTGTGTGGCAATAGGGATTCGATATCGCGCAATACCTCACGGGCTTGCTCCAGTTGACCACTCGGCAAGCGGGCTTTACGTACCAGGAAATTCAGTGCTCGCTGGGTATCCATCAGACACAAGCGCACTTTCCAGCCGATATCTTCCTGTTCCGCTAAGGTAGACAACGCGGCGTCATATTCATCACCTTGCTGCCCTTCCATAATGACGCGACTTAAGGCTTCCAAATCGCTATAAATGTTTTCGATTTCATCGGCTAGCTGCTCAATTTTGGTTTCGAACAGATCCAGCAACAGCTCATAGGCATTGCCATCAACCAGTGTTTGGTTACGCGCCCGCATCCGATATAAACGAAAAGCCGGTAACTCGCGCTCACGCAGGGTATACAGGCGACCATCACGGATGGTAAATGCCACGGTTGAGTTACCCGCATGGTCTTCAGCATCTTCATAATAGAAGAAGGAGTGGATATGCAGGCCATCCTCATCTTCAAAGAAGCGAGCGGAAGCCTCGATGTCGTCCAACTCTGGCCGGGTCGCCAGGCTTTGCCCTAACTCAGACTGGACGCGTTCGCGCTCCCCTTCTTCCGGTTCAACTAAGTCGACCCAAATTGATGAGGTCAGATCATCTGACTCATCTGATTCATCCAGCTCCAAACGGGATAAGCGATTGTTACTTAATTTAAATGCGCTCAGCATGTGCCAAAACTCCCTTGCGGTGATGGATAGGGATAACGCATTGAAGCACAGAAACAGCGAGGTATTGAGAAATACTCTATGTTTCAGACCATAAGGAGATCTGACTCACAGCGACGGCTTAGCGGGGCCGCTGACAACCACGAAGGCTATCAGCAAATATGAGGATAGCCTTAGAAGTTGCACCATATGAACAGGTTATTGAGCCAGTATCTACTGGGTGTGTCCAAGGCGAATGTCCTCATCAAGAATAGTGCGCGCATGTTACGCCGAGAAGAAAAAGACTGTCAACCGGTTAAAAGTAGTTAATAGCTGAGCTTTATTTTTAGTTGTTACGGACACAACAGGCGATAACACATCTTGGCGGCAGCTATCTGGCATGAACTGGCTAAAAAGCAAAAAAAAACCGAAGCCAACATCGACTTCGGTTTTGTGTATCCTGCATCTTCATTTAGCCAAAAACCGGCAAAATTCACAAAACAGGCTTTCCCTTTGGTATTGGCAAAATATCAACGCTTTATATTTTTAAACTGTTTGGTGGTGTCCGTTAGTGCAATTTCAGTCGGCAGACGTTCCATCGAACTGGCACCATAAAAACCGTCACATTGCGGGCAGTTATCCATAATGTATTGGGCATCTTCTGGTGAGGAAATTGGCCCACCGTGGCACAGCACAATGATATCTTCACGTACCGCTTTTGCCGCCGCAGCCCAGTCATTAATCAGAGGCACACAGTCCGCCAGTTTCAGTGCCGTGTCCGCACCGATGTTACCGCCAGTCGTCAGCCCCATATGTGGCACAATAATGTCAGCACCCGCTTGTGTCATGGCAACCGCATCGGCGGCACTGAAAACATAAGGGGTGGTCAGTAAATCTTTTTCGTGAGCCAGGCGGATCATATCCACTTCCAAGCCATAACCCATGCCGGTCTCTTCCAGATTGGCACGGAAGTTACCGTCAATTAACCCAACGGTTGGGAAGTTCTGCACGCCAGAAAAACCCAATGCTTTCAATTGGTCCAAAAAGTGATCGAACTGACAGAATGGGTCAGTACCATTCACTCCCGCCAGCACTGGCGTATTTTTGACTACCGGCAGCACTTCTTTGGCCATATCGACCACGATTTCATTGGCATTCCCGTAGGCCAGCAAACCTGCCAGCGACCCACGCCCCGCCATACGATAGCGGCCTGAGTTATAGATAACGATAAGATCAATTCCACCAGCCTCTTCACATTTAGCTGACAGCCCTGTGCCCGCACCGCCACCGATAATCGGCTCACGGCGGGCAATCATTTCCCGAAATTTGGCTAAAATGGCCTGGCGTTGAAATTTTGGCATATGTTTCTCCACGAATAAAATGGCCCTAATGGGATGGGCTCTTTGTTATTTCTTTAAAGTTTTCTACTGCGGCCTGGGCAAATTCTGGGTCATTGATGTTGAACGGATAGTGCACCAAGCGGCGTTTATCAGTTTGAATGACGGTCTCTTCCAGCGTATCAATAAAGGCTTTCAACGCTTTTTCATCCCAGAATGGCTGGCCCGGCGCATCCAATGCTGAGAATCCGCCGGCTGGAATTAAGAAGCGCACTTCACCCTGACAACGATTGAGCTTTTCACCAATCCAGCGTGCCATTTGAATATTCTCTTGCTCGGTGGTGCGCATCAGTGTCACTTGGGCGTTATGTTTATAGAACAAGCGATCGGTATATTTAGCCGGAATAGTTGCCGGGCTGCCGAAGTTGACCATATCCAATGCACCGCAAGAGCCGACATACGGGATGTTGCTGTGAGCAATAGCATCGAAGCGTTCCGGCCCACAGGCCAATACCCCGTCAAATAACAGGTCGCAGACCTCGGTGGTGGTCAGATCAAGTGCCCCCGCCAGCAAGCCACTTTCGGCCAGTTTTTCCATGGCTTTGCCGCCGCTACCTGTGGCGTGGAATACCAAACAGTCATATTCGTCTGATAATGCGGCACTGACGGCCTGAATACAGGGAGTTGTCACACCAAACATGGTCAAGCCCAGCGCCGGTTTATCATCAACCAGTAACTCTTCTTTGGCGAAATAGACTGCTCCGGCAATCTGGTGAGCCGCATTACTCAGTACACGACGAGAAATACGGTTAAGCCCGGCAATATCGGTGACGGAATACATCATGGCGATATCACTGGCACCGATGTAACCTGAAACATCACCAGAAGCCATGGTAGATACCATCAATTTAGGAATACCAATCGGTAAGCTTTGCATCGCCGGTGTAATCAGCGCGGTGCCGCCGGAACCTCCCAGACCTAATAACGCGGCCACATCATCACGGCTGGCAATAAAACGCTCAAAAGCGACGGCCATTGCACTTATCGCCCGCCCCCTATCACCACAGAACACCGCCTGACGCCCATCGGGGTGATAGCCCGCTACTGTCTCGGCAGAGATATCTGCGCCACTGGCTCGTTGGCCTTCTTTAGTCGATAAATCCACCGTGACCGTTGTTAGCCCGGTTGCTTTAATCAATTCACTGACATACGTCAGCTCTTCGCCTTTGGTATCTGTGGTAGTCGCGATAAAAATATGACGAGGCATCTGAACATCCTTCTATGAATGCGCGTGTAGCTCACTTCTTTTTATTGGAAGTTTATTTTCTACTTACAGCCGAACAACGAAGCGAGTTGGTTAAGATAGAATCATATTGAGACTAGAGTATCATTTTCGCAAAGGGTACTGCTGTTTTTTGAGACTAGAGTCTCAAAATTAGTTTGCAGGTGAAATGCATTCATGGCGATTTGTGCGGTCGGTTTGTTATAGTGAGCGCAGATACTCGTTATTGACCATGGAGTGACCGTGCATAATCAGGATAAACAGGAGCGCGCCTCTCCATCACTGACCACCATCAAAGCCAGAACCCGGCGGTTACTGATCGATACAGCGATGTCGATGTATGAACAAGGGACATTTCCGTCGATAACAGACGTAGCAAATGCGGCGCAACTCTCGCGCGCTACGGCTTATCGTTATTTCCCGACGCAAAGTGCGTTGGTTTCTGCCATGGTCGATGAAAGCCTTGGGCCGATATTGGCATGGCAGCCTACCCAACCAGATGCCCGGCAACGCATTGCGGAACTGCTCTCTTTTGCTTATCCACGCATGTTGCAACACGAAGGTGTACTTCGTGCCGCGCTGCATCTGTCATTGCAACAATGGGCGGCTGACCGCAGCAATCCTAACAGTGAAGAGAAGTTGGTGCGTGGTAACCGTAAGCGGTTATTGAAGCTGGCTGTCGAGCCGCTGGAAGGGAAGCTGTCACCGGAGGCCTTGCAACGGGTGATCTATGCTTTCTCGTTAATCTATGGCTCAGAAGTGTTTATGGTGCTGAAAGATATTTGGCATTTGGATGATGCGGGTATTCAAGATGTGACGCAGTGGATGGGGAAAGCGATTTTGTTGCAGGCTGAAACCGATGCCAGGCAAGCGCCTCAGGATGAGAGCCGCTAATGCCGCGGCTACATTAATTACCCAAAGTCATCGGCGTTGCAGCAAGGCAGCAAATGAACGCATCCCGATGAGCTTACACAGTCAAGTGATTCGGGTAAGTGAGTGCCGCTAACGCCGCTGCGGCGTCAAGACCGCAGGGTAAATTTATACAGCCTCTAATCGGGCGTAAGCCGCGACCAACCACTTAATCCCCTCTCCGGGGAAAGCGATTTGCAACCGGCTGTGTTCGCCGCTACCTTCCAGATTAACCACGGTACCTTCACCAAATTTAGGATGACGCACCCGTTGACCCAGAGAGAAACCACTGTCATTTTCATTCATCGGCGTCCCCATATTGCGGTGGTTAACCGGGCGAGAAACCGTTGCACGTAGCCGTACTTCTTCGACGCATTCCTGCGGCAGTTCGCCGATAAAGCGGGATGGCCGATGATTCACTTCTTTGCCGTACAGACGGCGGCTCTCTGCATAGCAAAGAGTCAGTTTCTGCATCGCGCGGGTGACCCCAACATAGGCCAGTCGGCGCTCTTCTTCCAAGCGGCCACCTTCATCCAGTGACATCTGGCTCGGGAACATCCCCTCTTCCATACCCACAATGAACACCTGTGGGAACTCCAAGCCTTTCGCGGAATGGAGAGTCATTAATTGCACTGCATCCTGATAAGCATCGGCCTGCCCCTCTCCCGCTTCCAGCGCCGCATGAGACAAGAATGCCTGTAGTGGCATCAGATCCTGATCTTCATCCTGATAACTGTATTGGCGGGTCGCATTGACCAACTCTTCAAGGTTCTCAACGCGCGCCTGACCTTTTTCACCTTTTTCCTGTTCGTACATCGACCACAAACCGGAATCACGAATCACCCGGTCACTTTGGACATGCAACGGCATATCCGCCGTTTCATGAGCCAGGGAGTCGACCAGCTCAACAAACCGTTGCAGTGCAGAGGCTGCGCGGCCTGCCAGCACTTTTTCCTGCAACATGGCACGGGTTGATTGCCACAGCGTTAGCTGACGGTCACGGGCGGTTTGGCGCACCACATCTAAGGTACGATCGCCAATACCGCGAGTAGGTGTATTGACCACTCGCTCAAAAGCAGCATCATCATTACGGTTGGAAATTAGCCGCAAATAAGCCAGTGCATCTTTAATCTCCTGACGTTCGAAGAAGCGCTGACCGCCATAAATACGGTACGGCATCGCGGTCTGCAATAGTGCTTCTTCCAAAACGCGCGATTGGGCGTTGCTACGATACAAGATGGCACAATCATTCAGAGCACCACCGTTGTCCTGCCAGGCTTTGATGCGGTAAACCACAAAGCGCGCCTCATCCAGTTCGTTAAAGGCGCAATAGAGTGAGATCGGTTCGCCTTCGGCACCGTCCGTCCACAGATTTTTCCCCATGCGGCCATCATTATTGGCAATCAGGGTATTTGCTGCCGTCAAAATATTGCTGGTAGAACGGTAATTCTGCTCCAACCGGATGGTTTCAGCGCCGGGGAAATCTTTCAAAAAGCGCTGGATATTTTCCACCTGCGCCCCACGCCAGCCATAGATTGATTGGTCATCGTCACCGACAATCATCACATTAGAACGGTCACCTGCCAGCAGACGAATCCAGGCGTATTGGATATTGTTAGTATCCTGAAACTCATCCACCAAAATGTTGGTGAAGCGTTCACGATAATGATTAAGAATATGGGGTTTGTTTAGCCACAATTCGTGTGCTCGCAGCAACAGCTCGGCAAAATCCACCAGACCGGCGCGGTCACAAGCTTCCTGATACGCCTGATAGATACGCAGCCAGGTGGCTTCAACCGGATTGCCATAGCTCTCAATATGCTGTGGTCGTAATCCTTCGTCTTTTTTGCCGTTGATGTACCACATCGCCTGACGCGGTGGCCATTGTTTATCATCTAAATTCAGTGCTTTAACCAACCGCTTTAATAACCGTAGCTGGTCGTCGCTGTCGAGAATCTGAAAATCCTGCGGCAAGTTGGCATCCATATGGTGAGCGCGCAGCAAGCGGTGCGCCAACCCATGGAAAGTCCCAATCCACATTCCGCCCTGACTGGTGCCAATCAAGTGTTCAATACGGTGGCGCATTTCGGCCGCCGCTTTATTGGTGAACGTCACTGCGATAATTGAGTACGGAGACGCATTTTCTACTGATAACAACCAGGCAATGCGATGAACCAGCACCCGGGTTTTGCCACTGCCTGCACCGGCCAGGACCAACAGGTTGCAGCGTGGCGCAGCCACGGCTTCGCGTTGTTTTTCATTCAGGCTGTCGAGCAGATCAGAAACGTCCATAGGCACCGTTTATCGGGTAAGGGAAAATAGCGAAATCGCCGAGTATTCGGGTATTTTGCCACCATTCCACTGTGAATTTATACAGATTTATTGCAGGGGATTATAGCAATGCTGTCAGGGAAGCCAACTGAGAAATCTCAATATGTGGCAATAAGCGGCTATCACTGGCCGTCATCAGGTTCTGCTGACGGTCATTAATCCAGCAAGCCTGCATACCGCAACGTAGCGCGCCGGCGACATCGGTAGTCAAATCATCACCCACATGCAGAATCTGTTTGAGTGGGATATCCAGATGGTTTGCCGCTTTATGGTACATATCGCGAAAAGGCTTGGCACGGCCATGGGGGCCGGAACGCAGCACAAACTGGAAGTATCGATCCAGACCACAGGCTTTAGGATCGGCATTGCCATTGGTGATAGCCACCAGCGGATAATGCTCCGCCAGCGCGCTCAAAGTGTCATGGGTGGCCGCTGGCACATAAATACGGCTACGCCATAGGGCAAAATTCTCCATGGCTGCATCAGCGCCACATTGCGCCTCAGACTTACTTAAGCCATGACGTATCAAGCCCAGTTCAATCGCATGCCAACGCCACTGGGTAACATCGTGGTAGATGCCCGGGTCCTGCGCCAGCAATTCAGCGCGAAAACGGTGAAAATCAGCGGCCTGTAACTGCGCCAGATTGGGATGATACTGCTGTAAGAATGCCACCGACTCTTGTTCAGTGCGGGTAATCACTGGCCGATTATCATACAGGGTGTCATCCAAATCGAAGCTAATGGCGGAAATACTCTCGAGTGGGCGATAAAAATGCATCAGGATTTGCCTCGTTTGGCGCGTGGATGAGCGGCATCATACACTGTCGCCAGATGTTGAAAGTCGAGATGAGTATAAATTTGTGTGGTCGTCAGATTGGCGTGACCCAGTAGCTCCTGCACCGCGCGCAAATCACCACTGGATTCCAACATGTGAGTGGCGAAAGAGTGGCGCAATTTGTGTGGGTGAATATGGCTGCTGACACCTTGCTTTACACCCCATTCGGCAAAGCGTTTTTGCACATTGCGCGCTGAAATTCGCTTACCGGTATTGGCTAAAAAGATAGCATCGTCAACAGGTTCAAATAACTCGCGCAGTTCCAGCCAATGCTCTAACCAGGTCACTGCGGTCCTGCCAATCGGTACTTTACGCTCTTTACTGCCTTTCCCCATCACCCAGACTTCACCGCTGGCTAAATCTACGTGTTTGCAGTTCATGCCAACCAGTTCGGATAGACGCAAACCCGCGCCATACATCACTTCCAGCATCGCCCGATCACGGACCGCCAAGGGATCATTGAGGTCGATATCCAACAGTTTATCGACCTCATCGACATCGATGTTTTTTGGCAGATGGCGGCCTGAACGCGGTGTACTCACCCCTTTTGCGGGGTTGGCCTGCAATACGCCCTGACTCACCAGCCAATCAAGAAAGCTGCGCAAAGCTGAGAGGCGCAGCGCAAGGCTTGAGGAATGTAAACCGGCACGTTTACTGCGAGAAACCAGTGACCGCACCTGAGCCGCGTCAAGCTGCTGCCAGTGCGCCAGGCCCATTTGCTCGCCCATTTCCATGAGTGCCTGTAGCTGGCGTCGATAACTGGTAATAGTCAGTGGACTGAGCTGACGCTCAACTTTGAGATAACGCAAGAAAGCCTCTACCTGCGGGGCAAGTGAGGCACTGAATTCGGTCATACCGGCTCTATCCAACGCTCCAGCAGGCTCGGCAATAACGTCGATAACTGATTCAGCATCACGGTACCCATGCCCTGCTGATAATGTTGCGTATCACGGCTGCTGAAGATAATGACACCTAGATCGCCATCTTTGCCCAGTAACGAGAGTGCGACCGACCCTACCTGCTTGGCCTGAGGCAATAACAACAGCAGTTCCGGCCCGTTCAAACCGCCCAGATAATGGTTATCGCTCCCCAAACGCTGAATACGTAGTGGCTCGAAGGCGTGACGGGCAAGTGCCAAATGGGTGAAATCAGACGGCGCACCAATATGCCAGCGGTCACTGAATAAGCGCACATTAGCACCTGCCAAGCCGAAGTCGCGTGCCCAGCGCTGCAAGCGATTAAGCATATCTTGCAAGCTGCTGGCCGCAGCCAAATTGCTTTGTAGTTGCAGCAAGCGATTAAACAACACTTCATTCAAGCCCGCCTGCTCCATTAGCAAGGTGATCTCTTCTTCCAACTGACCAATCTGATTACGTTGTCGCCCTAGCTGCCACTCCACCAGCGAGACACTGCCGCGAACAGGGTGAGGAATATGCATCTGTTCGACCAGACGGGCATTGCGGATAAAAAAGTCAGGGTTTTGCAATAAGTACTGCATGACAGCATCGTCGTCCAACTCGATGCCAGCTAACGCCTGCTCCTCATAACTTTTCATTTAATACCCGCCATAATGAATATTTATACCCTAAATAATTCGAGTTGCATGAAGGCGGCCAACACACATGCAGCTTGAAGTACGACGGGTATACTATAAATGAATGAAGCCATCATACACATGTGTTGCCGGCCCGGTCATATACAGTGGGTGGCCCGGCCCTTTCCAACTGATATGCAAGCTGCCACCTGGCAGTTCAACATGAACCTCTTCAGCCAACAACTCTTGCTGGATCCCCACCGCCACTGCTGCACAAGCACCGCTACCACAGGCTTGCGTTTCGCCAGCACCGCGCTCATACACCCGTAAGTGTATATGCTCGCGGCTAACCACCTGCATAAAACCAATATTAGCCCGTTCGGGGAAGCGCTCATGGCTTTCCAATACTGGACCCAGCAAGGCAACATTAGCAACCGAAACATCATCAACCTGCATCACACAGTGAGGATTGCCCATTGATACCACGCCGCACAACACCGTATGTTCCGCCGCGCGTAAAATGTAGGTTTTCTCTGCTTTAGTTGCTCTGAAAGGCACCGTTTGCGGGTCAAAATTGGGTTCGCCCATATTGACACAAACCAGCTCGTCTTCAGTAACACTCAATATCATGCGGCCAGTTTGGGTACTCACACTGATATCACGTTTATTGGTCAACCCTTTCAACCGAACAAACCGGGCAAAACAACGTGCACCATTGCCACACTGAGAAACTTCGCTGCCATCGGCATTAAAAATACGGTAGTGAAAATCCAGCTCAGGATCATAAGGCGGTTCAACCACCAGCATCTGATCAAAGCCCACGCCAGTGTGCCGGTCTGCTAATCGACGAATTAACTCCGGCGAAAAGTAAACATTTTGGGTAACTGCATCGACAACCATAAAGTCGTTGCCAAGACCGTGCATTTTGGAGAACTGCATTTCATACTCCGCTGACTTTCATTTACCGGCTAAATTTGGCACGGGCAAATTAAATACTGACTCAATCTGGCTGCGATAAAAATAATTACTGCGGCCCGGCAATAGATTTTGTCTGGTTGGTACCTGACAGGTCCTGCTGGTTTCGCTCTACCTGACCACTATCCGGTTGCGCGGTTTCTACTTTTGGTTTGTCAGCGGGTGGAAAATATAACGGGCCTTTCAAGCCACAACCCGCCAGTGCGAATACCATCATCGCAACCAGCGGCCAACATAATTCTTTTTTCATTTTTAACGCCTGTAAATTGTTTTAGCACCTATTATACCCAAAGAATCTGGCGTTGCAGGTTGGCCGCAAACGAATCCCAATGCGCTTACATCGGTAATTGATTCGGGTGAGTGCACACTGCTAACCCCTGCGGCTTCAAGTATGAAGGGTATAATCGCATTAATACTTGTGATTCATGCGTTCATGCTCTCTATAATCGCAGGTGGATCATGAAAAGCAATAGGAATCGAATATGAACGATAGCGAGTTTCATCAGTTAGCCGATCAATTGATGCTTTACATTGAAGAGACACTGGATGGTTTTAGCGGCGATAGTGATGTCGATTATGAAACCAATGGCGGGGTGATGACCCTGACATTCGAAAATGGCAGTAAGATTGTTATCAACCGCCAAGAGCCACTGCATCAGGTATGGTTGGCGACTAAAGCAGGTGGTTACCATTTCAATTATCGTGAAGGCCACTGGTATTGCTCACGCAGCGGCGAAGAGTTCTTCGCCAAATTATCGCAAGCGGCTAGCGCGCAGGCGGGTGAAGAGGTGAGTTTTATCTAGTCGCATGCGGCTTCAAGGACACAGGTCATTCCCCAAAGTCATTGAAGTTGCAGGTAGGCAGCCAGCAAACGCATCCTGATGAGCTGACTCAAGTCAGTGATTCGGGTAAGAGCGTGCAGCTAACATCCCTGCGGCTTCAAGGACACAGGTCATTCCCCAAAGTCATTGGAGTTGCAGGTAAGCAGCCAGCAAACGCATCCCGATGAGCTGACTCAAGTCAGTGATTCGGGTAAGAGCGCGCAGCTAACACCCCTGCGGCTTCAAGGACACAGGGGAAATTAATGTAACTGCAACTGCTGCGCAGGCTGGCTTGGCTCTTTGTCGACGATATATAGATGGGATAACGTGTTGCTGCGAAAAGGGATCACTTGGGTACGGCCATCTAATTGCACAATTTGGTAGAACTGCGGCAGGTTGAAGTTAATAAAGCTGGAGCCGTAGGTAAAACGGTCGTGAGACGATGAATAAAAACGGCTGACATCTCGCACCAACTCCTCTTTACTGCCCTCGCAGTGGTGATAAACCTCAACGCGGTTTGATTCATCCAAAATATAAATGTTAAAGCCTTTTTCATCTGCGGTGCCTTCGAAGAAGAACTGAATGATCCCTTCGCTGGCAAAACCGTCCACCACTGGCGGCAGATGAATTTGATCGGTTTCTACCTGAATCGATAGCCCATGCAGTTTGTTATTAGAAATCGCACCGTAAAATTCGACCGCATTTTCCAATTTTTGAACGGAAACACTCAGGCGTTCAAAGAACAAACCCCAGGTCTGGCCGGAAACTCGTACCGCTTTAAAACGGCCCGGTTCCTGACGGGTACTGGATAAGCGCAACTCAATACACTCGGAAACCAACTGCTGAATGCGGGTACGAATCAAACCACGCAAATGCTGGCTGTAACAGAACACATCCACTGACTCCGGCGGCGCCGCATCCTGATGCATTTTGCCTAAAATGGTTTTCAATGCTTCCAACACCGCCTGCTCACCACTGAAATGCAAGGTTCGCACTTCATTCCAGGAGTTGCGGTACAGCAAATCGATACTGCCCACCAGACACTGCTGCTGCTCGCCAAAACTGAATACATCCAGTTTACGGAAATCAAAATGCACCACCTGATTGCGGAAAGCCGCTGTCGGGTCATGCTCTAAATTGACGATAATCGCCAAATGGCGAATCTCACACGGGCTATAGAGTGCTTTAGGTGTCGGTGCAGGCAAGCGCAACGGGAAGTGGTGAGAGATATCCGTCACCAATTCTTGCAATTTCACCGTATCGCACAGATTGGCGCTTTTAATATGTAGCCGTGTCTTGCTGGTCAACAGGCCGTTGAAATAGGCCCAGGACACCAGTTTGTTCAGGTAACGGTTATATTCCAGCGGCTGGTGACTCACAATCGCATCCATAGAGGGCGCTTGATTATATAAGTACCAACCCGCGCGGTTAGCACGGCCTGCCGGAACATGAATGAAAGTCAGATGTTCTTCCGATAAATCCGGTGAAATTTGCGGGTTAACCAGCGTCACTTTGCCAGGTAAAGCTTCAAATGCCGCGTACAGTTTACGGGTCAAAACGCCGATATCCTGCGGACTGGCACTGACACTCAGATTGTTGCGCCGCGCGAAACGGATCAAATTGCGATAACTCTGCATCATCGCATCCAACAGCTCGTTATGCGCTTCACGTACCCGCTCAATCTTCCAGTTAGCACGGTTATCCAGCACCGCCAAACTCTCGTCACTCCAGCCCCATTCACTGACCAGTTGGCTGAGAATTTCACGCCGCCAGCCGACACTCGCCGGGCTACGGGACAGTTTTTCGCACACTTTCAGATAGAAACAACGCCGCACCAAATTCAGACGGGTGGTGTCATTGATTTGGGTCAGATAGCGAGTGACACGATCAAGCATCATGCAATAAGCATCAAGACCGAAAGCCACAATTTCACCGGCATGCAGGCGCTGTTTGATCTCCATCGCCAGCAATTGAGAATTGGGGTATTCCCACGAATACGCTTCCAGCAATAAGGTTTTCAGCACCGCCTTATAGGGCGAATCGATACTTTTATACAATTGCCACAAACTGGCACCGAAATACTCTTCGGCTGACAGGGTGCTCAAACCGCCCAAATCCAGCCACTCATTCGGTGTTAATACGCCCTGCGCATAGAGCGACAGTACGTAATCGTCATAATTATTTTCTTCTTCGACCGGAACCATATTCCACAGAATACGTTTCCCTGCCAGACGAACCGCGCTGCGGTAAAACTCATCCAGCAATAATATGTGTTGGGTTGAACCGCAATCTTCGCCCCCCAAGCTGCCACTGGCATTATGGCGGAAACGGTTTTCATCTATCAGGAAGAAGCTGACTTCAACACCCATTGATGCAGCCCATTTTTCCAGCAGACTGCATTTTTGTTGCAAGCGGTTACGCTCTTCAGAATCGAGCCAGGCCTGATGGCACACCCAAACATCAAGATCTGAAGTATGGCATTGCCCAATAGAGGAAGTGCTACCCATAGAATAGACGCCGGTAATCGGCAGTTCGCCGCCGACACTCTGTTGCAAAGGTTCGCCCCACTTGGCTTCAACCTCAGACAGATAATCCTGTTGCGTTTCATTGGACGTAAAAAGGCAGACGCCATGGGGAACGTTACCATCAAGGTAACCCGGCATCAGTGGATGATGATAATGTAGTAGGGTCGGTAGCAGACTGTAGACCTTTTGGAAGGCTGGCCCCATAGCCGCCAAGGCGCGATCGACTCGTAATTGGTTGATCGCATCCAGTCGCTGTTTCAGTGTCTCGATGTAGAGGTACAAGACGTCTCGCCTGGTTATTCCGGTGCTTAGAATTGTTCCGGTGCTTAGAAAAAAACCCGCGTCCCAGATTCGTTTATTACTTTTTTTGACTTTCAGCGAAAAATGTACTTTTTGTTGTACTGACCAAAAAACATTTTGTTTGAAGACATTTTGTTTGAATAACAATTAACGAATTATTGCTGGAAACGTGATCAATCTAACACCTTGCCGATTGACCGTAAAGCTATCCCTACAATTGTAATGTCTATCTATACCTTTCTTAGCTGACATTCACAGGTAGGTTGGCTGATAACGACGCCGTGGTATTAAGGAAGAAGTTATCCCGCCATGTATTTGTTACAATAGCTGCTTTCTTGTGCTCTTATCCGTCGTCTTCATGTGGCTATCGCACTGACAGCATTCACTGGTCAATGATAGGATGGGCCGCAAAATATAAAACGGTAACAAGCAATGTTAGACAAAATTATTCGAATTGCCACGCGACAAAGCCCGCTCGCCTTATGGCAAGCACATTATGTTCAACATTTACTGCAAGCCAATCATCCCGGCTTGCAGGTTGAGTTGGTCCCAATGGTTACCCGTGGGGACATCATTCTGGATACCCCACTGGCAAAAGTCGGTGGTAAAGGCTTGTTCGTCAAAGAGTTAGAGCTGGCCCTACTGGAAGATCGCGCGGATATCGCCGTCCACTCCATGAAAGATGTGCCCATCGCCTTCCCTGAGGGCTTGGGTCTGGTCACCATTTGTGAACGCGATGATCCACGTGATGCTTTTGTAGCGCCACATTTTGCTCATCTCGATGATTTACCTGCGGGCAGCATCGTCGGCACCTCCAGCCTGCGTCGCCAGTGCCAATTGCGCGAGCGTCGCCCGGACCTGATTATCCGCGACCTGCGGGGTAATGTAGGCACTCGCCTTGCCAAGCTTGATAACGGCGATTACCACGCGATTATACTGGCGGTTGCGGGCCTCAATCGCCTGGGGCTGGCATCGCGGATTCGCTACGCCATGCCCGCCGAGGAGTCGTTACCGGCTGTCGGTCAGGGTGCCGTCGGCATTGAATGCCGCCTGGATGACGATTTTACCCGCCAACTGCTGGCACCACTCAATCATCGTGCCACCGAGCTGCGAGTATGTGCCGAGCGAGCCATGAACACCCGTCTCGAAGGAGGCTGTCAGGTGCCGATCGGCAGCTATGCTGAGTTAGAAGGCAACACGCTGTGGCTCCGTGGATTAGTCGGTGCGCCGGATGGCAGTGAGATCATTCGCGGTGAGCGCCGAGGACCGGCGGAGAATGCAGAGCAAATGGGGATTGAGCTGGCCGATGAGTTACTATCACGTGGTGCGCGCGCAATATTGGCCGATGTTTATCAGGATACCCCCCCACTATGACCATTTTGGTAACCCGTCCATCTCCTGCTGGAGAGCAGTTAGTCAGTCGCCTGCGTGCGCTGGGCCGGGTTGCCTATCATGCGCCATTGATTGATTTCTCTCCGGGGGTAGATCTGCCTAAATTACCGGCATTGCTCCAAGAGATGCAAGCTGGTGATCTGGTATTTGCGTTATCACAGAATGCTATCCGCTACGCTAACCCACTGTTAAAAAGAAATAACCTGTTATGGCCAGCACAGTTATCTTATTATGCTATTGGCCGTACCACCGCATTGGCATTGCATACTGCCAGCCGTTTGCATGTCACCTTCCCCCCGATGGGGGAGACCAGCGAGATGCTGTTATCATTACCAGACCTGCAAACACTGTCCGGTAAAAAGGTGTTGTTACTGCGCGGTAATGGCGGGCGGGAACTGCTAGGCGAAAGTCTGGCACAGCGAGGAGCGGCAATTACCTACTGTGAATGTTATCAACGCAGCCCCATCTTTTATGATGGCAGTGAGCAAAGTGCGCATTGGCAACGTGCGGGGGTCAATATTCTGGTAGTGACCAGCGGCGAAATGTTACAACAGATCTATACTTTAGTTCCTGATTACTATCGTTCTTCGTGGCTGCTACGCTGCCGCCTGGTTGTAGTGAGTGAGCGTTTGGCTGCCCTGGCCGCCCAAATGGGCTGGCGTGATACCCGGGTGGCAGAAAATGCGGATAATGACGCGCTGATCCGCGCGCTACAAGACTTTCAATAAACCTGAAACCTGACTATGGGATGCCCAATATGACGGAACAAAATACCCCATCCGCACCAGTGGAAGAGACAACCACTGCGGTTGAGAGGCACCAACAGCCAGAACCTGAAGGCCGCCGGGAGAAACGAACCGGCCCAATTCTGGGTGCCATTGCTATTGCATTGGCTATCGCGCTGGGTGCCGGGCTTTATTATCACGGACAGCAGCAGGCTCAGTTACAAGATGTGGCGAATATCGCGCTACAAGAACAGTTGGCTGAACTAAAACAGAGCCAATTGCAGGAAAAACAGCAGCTTGAGTCATTACTACAACAGCAAGGCAAAGCGCTGGAAGCAGCAGATCGTCAGCAAACCTCGCTGATCCGCCAACTTAACGAATTACAGGAAAAAGTCGCCACTATTTCGGGTAGCGATGCCAAAACATGGCTACTGGCACAGGCGGATTTTCTGGTGAAAATGGCTGGGCGCAAACTGTGGAGTGATCAGGATGTCGCCACCGCAGCGACTTTACTGAAAAGTGCCGATGCCAGTCTGGCTGACATGAATGACCCAAGTCTTATCGACGTACGCCGCGCACTCACCGAGGACATCAGTACCCTTTCAGCGGTAAGCCAGGTGGATTTTGACGGCATTATCCTCAAACTGAATCAGCTGTCGAATCAGGTGGATAATCTACGTTTGGCTGATAACAATACCGATGATTCGCCGATGGATGCCGATAGCGATGAGCTATCCAGTTCATTAGCCGAATGGCGTCAGAACCTGACCAAAAGCTGGCACAGCTTTATGTCTGATTTTATTACTATCCGCCGCCGTGATAGCAGCGCAGAGCCACTGCTGGCACCGAATCAGGATGTTTATTTACGCGAGAATATTCGCTCCCGCTTGCTGGTCGCGGCTCAGGCAGTCCCTCGCCATCAAGACGAAGTGTACAAACAGTCACTGGAGACTATCTCCACTTGGGTTCGCGCTTATTTCGATGTGAATGACCCGAGCACCAAAGCTTTTCTGGATGAGCTAGAGAGCCTGAGTCAACAGTCAATCTCAATGGACGTACCTGATCAATTGAAGAGCCAGCCAATGCTGGAAAAATTGATGCAAACCCGGGTTCGTAACTTACTGGCACAACCGCCAGTTGCCGCTCAGGGGGAATAAGTATGCTGCGAGTTTTACTGTTATTCCTTATCCTGACCGCCGGCATCGTCCTCGGCCCCATGTTGGCTGGGCACCAAGGCTATGTATTGATTCAAACTGACAACTATAACGTTGAGACCAGCGTGACCGGTCTGGTGATTATATTGGTGCTGGTATTGGTCGCGTTCCTTATCATTGAATGGATACTGCGCCGTATTTTCCGCACCGGTGCCCGTACCCGTGGTTGGTTTATGGGCCGCAAACGCACCCGCGCTCGTAAGCAAACCAAAGCTGCATTGATCAAACTAGCCGAAGGGGATTTCAAGCAGGTTGAAAAGTTGCTCACCCGTAATGCCGATCATGCTGAACAACCGATGGTAAACTACCTGCTGGCTGCGGAAGCTGCCCAACAGCGTGGCGATGAATTCCGTACCAATCAATATCTGGAACGAGCAGCAGAAGTTGCTGATACAGATCAGTTGCCGGTAGATATCACCCGAGTGCGCATTCAACTGGCGCAAGGCCACGTTCATGCGGCCCGCCATGGGGTGGATCGTTTATTGGATCAAGCCCCACGTCACCCAGAAGTGCTGCGTCTGGCTGAACAGGCTTTCCTGCGTACCGGTGCTTACAGTTCATTGCTGGAAATTTTACCCGCGATGAGCAAAGTGCAGGTCCATACACCAGAAGAAATCGCCGCATTGGAGCAGCAAGCTTATATTGGCATGATGAATCAATGTATGGCGGAAGAAGGCAGTGATGGTCTGAAACGCTGGTGGAAAGATCAAAGCCGAAAAGTCCGCAATGAGATCCCGCTGCAAGTCGCACTGGCAGAACACCTAATTGAGTGTGACGATCATGATGTCGCCCAGCAAATCATTCTGGATGGCCTGAAGCGTCAGTATGATGAGCGCTTAGTACTCCTGATCCCACGCTTAAAATCAGGTAACCCAGAGCCGCTGGAGAAAGCATTGCGCCAGCACATCAAGCAGCATGGCGCGACCCCGCTACTTAATAGCACCTTGGGCCAACTCATGCTAAAACACGGTGAATGGGAGAAGGCCCACGAAGCCTTTAAAGCAGCGCTTGAGCAGCGTCCAGACGGTTATGACTATGCATGGTTAGCTGATGCCCTGGATAAACTGCATCGCCCTGAAGATGCAGCGCAGGCGCGTCGTGAGGGGCTACTGTTGACCTTGCGGCAGAATGGGGAATCGCTCTGACCATTAGCAAAACAGCAATCTAAAGGCTCCTACGGGGCCTTTTTTCTGCTCCTGATTCGGGGAACAAATCTGTCGGGAGCAGATTTGAACGCTGCTTGCAGCGGCCTCAACGAAGCGAGGCCCACGGATGGACCGAGTAACTAGCACAGCTAACAACCCTGCGGCTTCAAGTAGCAAAGAGTACCCAAAGTAATTGGAGTTGCAGGTAGGCAGCCAGCAAACGCATCCCGATGAGCTGACTCAAGTCAGTGACTCGGGGAACAAATCTGTCGGGAGCAGATTTGAACGCTGCTTGCAGCGGCCTCAACGAGGCGAGGCCCACGGATGGGCCGAGTAACTAGCGCAGCTAACAACCCTGCGGCTTCAAGTAGCAAAGAGTACCCAAAGTAATTGGAGTTGCAGGTAGGCAGCCAGCAAACGCATCCCGATGAGCTGACTCAAGTCAGTGACTCGGGTAAGAGCGCGCAGCTAACAACCCTGCGGCTTCAAGTACGAAGGGTATGCAAAAAAAAACGCTTGCCGGAAAGGCAAGCGTCTAAAATTTTCAGGTCTACAGACAACAATGTCGGCGCCTCACTCAACGTTATGCCCGGTATGTGATGAAGATATTCGACATCGTTTACATGGACAATAGGCACCCTAAAATCGGCTCTGCATCATCTCTGGGTTTATGAAGCTAATTTGGCTATAACACCACGCTATCATAATAAGTGAGATGAGCATCTACAGGGTAGATATTGCACTTAGCGTGCCAACTCCATCTAACCGAGAGCAATTTCATCTAATTACCCGCGAGTAAGCGTTTAATCAACTGATAAATAATAAATTTATTTTCATCCTAATAGATGGTGCGATACAACGCACCAGCCATAGCGCGACCAATACTGTCTAAGTGATCTGTCGCTACAAAACGACGTTATACACTATCATTTATTTTCTTTATTTTTATCATAATCTTATATGTCTCTGTTTGGAGACAAAGCCTCTGCCTTTTGTCGCAAAAAACCAACACCTATTCTTTTACCTGATAAATCACCAGTCTGGTCACCCTATAGGGCTAATTTGATCAAAGGGTGCCAACAAAGGTTCTAATACAAGGAGGACAGACTGTGAGGCCGGATTAGCGACCGTCAATACAACAGGATGAAAAGAGAGGGCTATGATGGGGAATCGATATTATACCGACGAAAAAAAACCCCGCATTGCGGGGTTTCTTCTGAAATTGGTCGGCGAGAGAGGATTCGAACCTCCGACCCACTGGTCCCAAACCAGTTGCGCTACCAAGCTGCGCTACTCGCCGATTTCTTACTGTTCACTCTACATGGTCTCTCGACCTATGTCCATGTAAATATTAATGAATATCTACATGTTTGTGTGGTGCGAAGGGAGGGACTTGAACCCTCACGTCCGTAAGGACACTAACACCTGAAGCTAGCGCGTCTACCAATTCCGCCACCATCGCATGTTTCACAAAATTTGGGGTGGCTAATGGGGCTCGAACCCACGACAACTGGAATCACAATCCAGGGCTCTACCAACTGAGCTATAGCCACCATAACTTCTTTACAGCTTACTTCGTCGTACGCGGCAATCTTACCACCGCAGCTCTTGCACACAAAATTAATGGTGCGCCCGACAGGATTCGAACCTGAGACCTCTGCCTCCGGAGGGCAGCGCTCTATCCAGCTGAGCTACGGGCGCTTAGCGCCGTTGCGGGTGAGGATACTACGGTTTTAATACTTGGCTGTCTAGTGCTTTTTTAGAAGAAATGGTGTGTTTGCTTACGCTTTGCACACTCTGCCGCAAAAGTTAGCCATTAATAGCCCCACCTCGCCTTGTTCGCTGGTTTTATAGACGTTTTATCCCCTTCATACTTGAAGCCGCAAGGATGTTCACTGCTCTCGGTACCCGGCCCTTCCATGGACCGGGCCTCTACAAGGCTACTACTGCAAGCAGCATTCAAATCAGTTCCCAGCAGATTCGTCATTCGCTTGCGGCCTACCTACAACGCCAATTACTTTGGAGATGTTTCAGCAACGTTGTGTTTATGCATTCTCAGTCCGAAATAACATGCCGACACCAATCCAAGGAAAATCACCCCGACTAACAAAGATAAACGGGTATCAGGGTTAATCCCCATCCCGACCAGTACACATATCAAGAAAGCGATAGTTAGATAGTTTACATACGGGAACATGATGGATTTAAACGGATGCTGCTTTAACGCTTCTTTATGTACCTGGCGGAAACGCAGCTGGCTAACGAGGACCACAAACCACGGCACCATGCCCGGTAATACACTGGCACTGTAAACATAGACAAACACCTGCTGTGGATTTGGAATAATGTAATTAAGGCTTGACCCCACTAGCAGACACAGAATCGTCACCGCAATACAGTAAACTGGCACACCGCTGGCCGACAGTTTAGTCAGGCAGGCAGGTAACTGGCGATTTTTCGCCAGTGCATACAACATACGCCCGCCGCTATACATACCGCTGTTACAGCCTGACAGTGCCGCAGTCAGCACCACGAAGTTAATAATACCCGCAGCTGAAACTATCCCAATCTTGGCAAATGTCAGGACAAACGGGCTGCCTTCCGTGCCGATACCATTCCACGGGAAGATAGTGACAATGACAAATATCGCGCCAACATAGAAAATCAGGATGCGCCATAAAATATTATTAATGGCTCGCTTTAATGCCACTTGCGGGTTTTTAGCCTCACCGGCGGTGATGCCCACCAGCTCAACCCCCTGATAGGACGCCACCACAATACACAAAGCAAACATGAACCCTTTCCACCCGCCGGCAAAAAAGCCGCCATGGGCTGTCAGGTTATCAAAACCAATCGCTTGTCCGTGATTACCAAAACCGAAGAAGATAACGCCCAGCCCCACCAAAATCATCACAATGATGGTGGTAACCTTGATCATCGCGAACCAGAACTCCAGCTCACCATATAATCTAACCGCCGCCAGATTAGCCAGCGCCACTATGGCCACCCCGGCAATCGCAGGTAACCATTGTGGAATTTCTGGGAACCAAAACTGAACGTATACCCCAATCGCGGTAATTTCTGATATCCCCACCGCTATCCACATAAACCAATAACCCCAAGCCGTTAGATAGCCGAAATAGGGGCTAAGATACTTATGGGCATAGACGGCAAAGGAGCCGGCAACCGGCTCCAGATAAAGCATTTCGCCCATGGCCCGCATAATAAAGAATACAAATAAGCCAGCAATGATATAAGCCAGCAATACCGAAGGCCCGGCCCATTTTAGGGTGCTGGCTGACCCCATAAACAACCCGACGCCAATTGTCCCACCTAACGCTATCAGTTCGATATGCCGGGCTTCCAACCCACGGTGTAATCCTTTTTTCTCTTCGTTATCTGCCATATATCCTCTGTGAGCTGATGATGTGTCTGCTCCGGCTTTCCCGGTTGTTTTTATTAATTAATCTATTGTTTTTATTAAAAATAGACGTTTTTCACACAAAAAAATCTAACGACTGCACCAACGTGTTCAGCCTAATGATGACTACTTTAATTTATGCAAGTTAACGAATAGGGAAACCACCCACAATAAAAGGCGATTATGAGCACATAACCCTAACCGGCCGGTATCCTTCCGTATCTGGGTCAGATTAGCAAACAGGAAACTAAAACTTTATGGAATAAAAATTAAATAATCGATTCCAAAATGGAATTAAGGCGTGATGATATTGGTAGAAGGAATAAATGCGAGAGGTTTTATAACAGCAGGGTTGGTGAAACCCTGCCCAAAAGACAATATTACAGACGGCCGCTGTAATAATAACCAACAAACTTAAGCAACTTGAACTGACGCCGGATACGACTTGGTTGCGCCAGCAGGCGATAAAGCCACTCCAGCCCCATGTTCTGCCATATCTTAGGTGCACGTTTGACATGACCGGTAAAGACGTCATAGGTGCCACCAACGCCCATATACAGTGCATCGGGATAGAACTTACGGCAGTCACGCATAAACATTTCCTGTTTAGGCGATCCCATGGCGACAGTCACTATCGCCGCGCCACTAGCCGCTATTCTCGCAAACAGGGCTTCGCGCTGCTCTGGTGTAAAATAGCCATCCTGGCTACCCACCAGATTCACATTCCATTGCGCGCGTAATTTAGCTTCAGTTTCTGCCAACACGTCAGGTTTACCGCCCACCAAAAAGACCGGCGTCCCTTGCTGCCCGGCACGCTGCATGAGTGCTTCCCACAAATCTGCACCCGCTACCCGTGACAGCTTCGCCTGTGGGTATTTACGACGAATCGCACGCACCATACTGATACCGTCGGCATACAGATATTCAGCCTCGGTGATCAACTCACGCAACGCCGCATCATCCTCAGCTTTGAGCAGTTTCTCTGCGTTCATTGCCACCAGCGTTCCGGTCTTCACCGGGCCACTGCTTAGCAAATGATCCAGCGTTTGAGCCATATCACGAAAGCCCCAAATCTCGAAACCACGGACATTATATTTTGGAATAACAGTATTCGGTTCCATTACGATCCTTACAGTTGGCGGCCCGTTTCAGGAGTGGATGAACGCTTCGGCTTGTTAACCCGACGCTGTAACTGTTGCGTTATCAAACCCGCGGTATCGAACAACCAATACAACAATTTTGCCAGTACCAGACAGGCACCAAAAATCACGCAGAAAAACACCACGCGTGACACAAACGAATCTAATCCTTCCCGTGCCAATACAATGATGTTAAATACCGCACCAAAACAGAAACTTTGCAGAATTGCCGCTTTATAACGGTTGTTTTCTGCTTTGCCTTGTTCGTAGAGCCAATCGAACCATTTAATGATTAATCCTACGACAATGGCACCCAGTGGAATAAACAGCACCCCGCCCATGACCACCAAAGAACCGATCAGGGTTGGAGAGATAGCCAGCCCGGAGTGATTATCCAGCACATCCCAAGTAAAGTAATTGGCGGTATTAAGTACCAAGTCTGGACGCTCCGGCCAAAGCGAACTGGGAATAAAGACATAAAAATCACGAATAATCGGCGCCAGCCCTTGGAAATCTATTTTGTCGTAGTTTTGTAGCAGCAGCCCTAGGTTTTCCCACGGCGAGAAGGTATCCCGTGTCAGGTAGAGGAAAGTGTAAAATGCCTCTGCGCCGTTCACATCCAAACCATAGCGTTTCAGGGCCAGCCAGAACATACCAACAATCCCAAAGACACCTGCCGCAGCCAACATCCACAACGTTATCCAACCGCGAACGATACCGATAAACAGGAATAATGAGAACGCGATAATGATATTAGCGCGGGTACCGCCGACGATAACATAGGTCAGGATGCCAAACGCCACCGTGCTTGCCAGGAAGAAAAACCAGGCGCGCATATCTTGTTTCAAGAAATAGACCACCAACATCGCCGGGATAAAGAAGTAGAAAAAGCGCTTCAGTGCCACACCCGAAACATCACTGGAGAAGATTTTGCTGTAGGAATCGAGCTTAAACAACAGGAAACCATTTTGCATAAAGAAGATGCCGACAGTGCCAATAGCCACCAGTGCCAACAGTATCCAGGTCAGATTAGTTTCCACCCGATTCATGGTGAATACCGGCGCCCGTGGCTGGCGGCGCGGCTTAGTCAGGCGTGTTTTGTAACTCACATAATAAATGCCATAAAAGGCCGTGGCCGACAGCATTGCATACAATAAGTACTCAACCGGCACCACCGCAACCCCGAACTGAAACACCAGCATACAAGTCAATGGGAAGCCAAAATAGAAAGTCAGCAGGTAAAGCATTGAAAACAGCACATTGAAGTTAAAACGAACCCGCCGAAACTCCTGATAGGTTAATGTCAGGATAAAAATAACTGCCATCAGATAGACACAGAAAAGACCACCAAATTGCCCCAGCGTCATGGGTGTTCTCCTGCGGCCAACGCCAGCGCCTGCTGCCAACCTTCGATATAATTTGGATTAAAGAAAGCGATAGATTGCTTATCCAGCCCGGCTAATTGGCGCTGTGCCTCACGGATCAACGGCTCATCCAATGAGTCACCATAGAAAAGTACCGGAATATGCTGCTCAGCCAAGTCTTGCCAGAAAGGGTTTTTGCGACTCAAGACAAAAGGCACACCAAATTGCGTTAATAAACATAAGGTGCCGATACCTTGCTGCCGATTAAAAATAAAATAGCCCAAATCGCATTCACGCAGGATATTCAGATAATCATCGAACGGGATCTGTTCTGTCAGGAGACGCAGATTTTCTGCGGCAAACAGCGCCAGCCCAGCCTGCCTGACCTGCTCGATATACAGCTCATTATTAGCCGGATACCCCATCGGCAGAATAACCCGGGCATCAGGGCCAAATTGCTGATGAATGGCCTGCAACGCCTCGATATGACGATTGGTGGTATCACCAGAGTTCCCCACCAGAATAGTCATCGGGCCAGCTAACGACTTTTCGATGTTAACCCCCGTCAATGCCGGATCCATACGGGTTGGGAAATAGAGCAACGATGCGGGCACCCGCGGATGACGCTGCTGAAAATGGATTAAATCGCCACGGGTCGCAAAAACATGACCAACCCGCCCTTGAGCAATACGGCGCAATAGGTAAAACAGGCGAAACTTCCAGCTTTTGGCATCTTCATATAAATCAGCGCCCCAGATATGCCAGTAAACCTGGCGTGGCTTGATTTTGCCACTCAGTAGGGCCAGCCACAGGGTGGCATTAAACTGACCATGCCAGAAGAAGCGCGTGCTGCGATCAGCTTGTGCACGGGCGATAACCGCCTCAGCCAAAGCTTTCTTGCTGCTGTGCGTTTCGATATCCAACTGAGGGAATGACGAAAAAGGTGCTGTCTCTTTTGCCGCGACCATAAAATGCCGCACCTGTTCTATCGGCACACGCGTTGTCAGCACGTCATTAAAGAAGCGCAGCACAGTCAGATTATGGTGCGGGATATCAGATCCCAGTACATGAATCAGGGTTGTCATTTTTTTCTACTGTAAAGAGTGTCTACGGTGATGAATGTCTACGATACATAATGAATACGCAGCTACAGAGCGCAAAATAGACGATATAAGTTGCCATATAGGCCTGTGCTGCACCTAAAGAGCCATTCATTGGAATTAACCAATGGGCAAACCCGGTCAACAGTAAGAACTGGCTCACTTCCGTCAGAATGTAAAAGCGCAAAGAGGCTTTGGCAATAACCAGATAGCCAAACACATACGACCCGACTTTCAACACATCACCCACCAACTGCCAGGCAAACAGGTCACGCATGGCGGTAAACTGGTGCGAAAACAGCAGCCAGATAGCAAAATCACGTAACAGCCACACCATCAAACTGGCGGTCGCCACTGCCGGTAAGACAAATTTCAGTGAGCGCAGGATTTCACGAGAGATATCCGCTTTAGCTTTGAGCCTTGAGAGTGTGGGTAGCAAATAGACCGTAAATGACGCCGTAATAAATTGTAGATAAGCATCTGAAATACTGCTTACCCCCTGCCAGATCCCGACGGCATCCCAACCATACCTATCTGCCAGCAAGTTACGCATCATCACATAGGCGACTGGCAAGGTCACTGAGGTAATCAGTGCCATGATAGTAAACTTACCTAAATGGCTGGCTAATGCCTTATCCCAGCTAAGTTTAAGATAACTTAGGGGGATAGTCTTGCGGCGAATCAGCATGGCTGCCGCAGGTATCACCACCAGCGCGGGGACTAATGCCAACCCCACTAATGCGCCGGGATAACCGCCGATACGAAAGCAAAGATAATACGCCACGACACCAATCAGACTGCCGCCTATCACCGCCAGCGCATTACCCATGGCATCGCGATAGCCTTTGAGGATCGCCAAAAACAGGTTGGCGTAGGCAATACCCATCTGGATAAGCGCCACTGCGCGCACCACATTCTGGTAATCCCCATGGCCGAATAACGCAAAACTAACAGGTTTAGCTGCCAGCAAAAAAATTAACGCCAGCAGAGTGGAGAACCCCAACACTATCGCTGCAGAGGTACCCAGTACCGCACGTAAACGTTCAGGTTGTTGATGATATTCAGCAACATACTTAGTAATACCGTTAAAGATACCCGCGCCGGAAAGCACGCCTAATACCGTAATTAGCTGGCGAAAATTACCTGCCTGCCCAACGCCGCTGGGACCAAAGGTCACCGCCAGCAGCTTAACCACTAACAACCCTACGCCGATTTTAATCAGCGTAGAGCCAGCAGTCCAAATCGATGCTTTTGCCAGAGACATATCAGGCGAAGAAACTCAGAACAGTATTAATGACCGTTTTCTGATTCACATCAGTCAGGTTAAAGAAGATAGGCAAGCGAACCAGACGCTCACTCTCCTTGGTGGTAAAGCGGTCTTCACCCGCCATACGGCCAAATGCCTCACCTGCCGGGCAACCATGCAACGGAATATAATGGAATACCGCCATAATCTCAGCTTCTTTTAAGTAGCTGATAAAATTAGAACGATCGTCAATATCGCGTAGTTTGATATAAAACATATGCGCATTTTGCACCACATCACCGGGGATCACTGGCAAATCAATGCGCCCAGCATCAGCCAACGGTTTGAAAGCATCATAATAGGCTTGCCACAGCGCCAAACGGCGTTGGTTAATTTGTTCTGCGGCTTCCAACTGGCCCCACAGATAAGCGGCCTGTAAGTCAGACATCAGATAGCTAGAGCCGATATCACGCCAGGTATATTTATCGACCTGCCCACGGAAGAACTGGCTACGGTTGGTACCTTTTTCGCGAATGATTTCAGCGCGATCTATCAGTAACGGGTCATTAATGAGCGTCGCGCCACCTTCACCGCCAGCCGTGTAATTCTTGGTTTCATGGAAACTAAAGCAGCCGATATGGCCAATAGTCCCTAACGCTTTGCCTTTGTAGGTGGACATCACACCCTGAGCGGCATCTTCTACCACAAACAGATCATGCTTTTTCGCCAACGCCATAATGGTATCCATCTCACAGGCAACACCTGCATAATGGACTGGCACGATAACCTTGGTTTTATCAGTAATCGCCGCTTCAATCTTGGTTTCATCGATATTCATGGTATCTGGGCGGATATCGACAAACACCATTTTTGCCCCACGCAGCACAAAGGCATTCGCGGTGGAAACAAAGGTGAAACTCGGCATGATCACTTCGTCGCCGGGTTTGATATCCAGTAACAACGCAGCCATTTCCAGTGAGGCGGTGCAAGAAGGCGTCAGTAAAACTTTCGGACAACCGAAACGCTGCTCCATCCACTGCTGACAGCGACGGGTAAACCCACCATCACCGCATAATTTACCGCTAGCCATCGCGGCCTGCATATAACCAAGTTCGGTGCCTACTACCGGTGGAGCGTTAAATGGAATCATCTCATCCCCTGCATAACCAATACGCGGTGCTCTCAATAGCAGCACCACTGCGAATATAAAGACGTAAAGCAGCAATATTGCTCATCTGTGTGGCTACCCGTAATCGCTGTAACCCATGACTCTGGCACCACTGCTTTGCCGCCGACATTAACGATGAACCAACACCTTTACCCTGTGCCTCGGGGAATACCGCCAACAAGCCAATACGCGCACTGCCATCTTGCAAGTCTCGTAGCGTCACAAACCCCGCTGGCTGGCCCAACGTATCAGTCACCAATAAACATTGATGGTCGAACGTACCCAATACGGCTTTTTCTGCCCACAATGCATAAAATCGGCCACTGTCCTGCGGGTCATACCACGGCGCACGGAAACGACTTAATGCAAAGGCATTGGTGGCGACGCTGCGCAATTGCGGGATATCCGCCGCCGTTGCAACTCGGTGTCTGGATACAGTGACATCGGCCTCAGATGAAGCATTTTCCGTGCCAATTACATTTTTTACATCAATGGCTAACGAGAGATCGACTTCTCCTTCAACCAGATGGAAATCGAGTTGACCAAGAGAATCAATGAGATCAAGCCGATGGGTAGGTACTTTAGCTTGGGTAAGCGTAAAAGCGTCCAACTCAGCCGGGTTAAGCTGCGGGGCTGAGTCGGAGAAAATCAGTTTTGCACTGTGGCGCTGGAAAAATTCACTTTCCCAGGCCAAGGGCTCAATACTGGCGTGGACGGGCATGTAACAGATCCAATAGATATTTGCCGTAACCGGTTTTGGCTAGTGCAGTCGCCGCACGCCTGACACCGTCATCATCCAACCAGCCATTACGCCAGGAGATCTCTTCCAGACAGGCAATTTTGAAACCTTGCCGTTTTTCAACGGTTTGTACAAAGGTACTGGCCTCAATCAGGCTGTCATGCGTCCCTGTGTCCAGCCAGGCAAAACCACGGCCTAAGAGCTCAACGGTTAATTCATCACGTTCCAGATACATCTGGTTGATACTGGTAATTTCCAGTTCACCACGCGACGATGGTTTGACTTTTTTAGCAAAATCAACCACTTGATTATCATAAAAATAAAGCCCGGTCACCGCCCATTTGGATTTAGGCTGACTTGGTTTCTCTTCGATAGACAACGCGCGGAAATTGTCATCAAACTCCACCACACCAAAACGCTCGGGATCCATCACCTGATAACCGAAAACGGTTGCCCCTTTGGTCCTTTCCGCCACATGTTTCAGTTTCGGGCTAAAACCTTGACCAAAGAAGATATTATCGCCAAGAACCAAGCAGCAAGGTTCATTGCCGATAAATTCTTCCCCGATAATAAATGCCTGTGCCAATCCGTCGGGACTCGGTTGTTCGGCATAACTTAGATGAATGCCAAACTCATCACCATTACCCAGCAAGCGCTGAAATGATGGCAAATCTTCTGGGGTGGAAATAATCAAGACGTCACGGATCCCTGCCAGCATCAGCACTGACAGCGGATAGTAAATCATCGGTTTATCATAGACGGGAAGCAGTTGCTTAGAAACGCCACGGGTGATGGGGTGCAAACGGGTACCGGAACCACCAGCCAGAATTATGCCTTTCATACGATCTCCTGAAACATACAATCTCCTGAAACCATCAGGCAGACGTTATACACAGGCAAAACATCATGCAAACTACTGGATGACGTCATCCCAGTGATTAATAGACTACGAACCTATCGTCAGTCGCTTAAGCCCAAACGCTCACCGGCGTAAGAACCATCCTGAACCCGCCGCCACCACGATTCATTATTCAAATACCACAATACGGTTTTGCGGATGCCACTTTCGAAGGTTTCCTGTGGCCGCCAGCCTAATTCCCGCTCAATTTTGCCGGCATCGATGGCATAGCGCATATCGTGGCCTGGACGGTCTTTGACATAAGTAATCAGGTCACGGTAATGCACAATTCCGGCCGGTTTGGTGGGGATAAGTTCATCCAGAAGTGTACAAATGGTCTCAACCACCTCAATATTTTTGCGCTCATTATGGCCGCCAATATTGTATGTTTCGCCCACCACACCTTCGGTAACCACCTGATACAAAGCCCGTGCGTGGTCTTCGACATACAACCAGTCGCGTACCTGTGCGCCATTGCCATACACCGGTAACGGTTTACCCGCCAGCGCATTCAGAATAACCAGCGGTATCAACTTCTCAGGGAAATGATAGGGACCATAGTTATTTGAGCAATTAGTTACCAGCGTCGGTAGGCCATAAGTCCGCAACCAGGCACGAACTAAATGGTCACTGGACGCCTTAGACGCTGAATAGGGGCTGCTTGGCGCATAAGGTGTGGTTTCGGTAAACAGATCATCCGTACCATGCAGATCGCCATACACCTCATCAGTTGAGATATGGTGGAAGCGAAATGCTAATTTCGCCTCAGCGTGCAGTTGCTGCCAATAATGGCGCGCCGCTTCTAACATAGTGTAAGTGCCCACCACATTAGTTTCGATAAAAGCCGCTGGGCCATCAATCGAGCGGTCCACATGACTTTCTGCCGCCAGATGCATCACCACATCCGGCTGATAGTGCGCAAAAACCCGATCCAATTCGGCGCGATCGCAGATATCTACCTGTTCAAACGCATAACGTTCGCTCTGGGCGACAACAGCCAATGACTCCAGATTTCCGGCGTAGGTGAGCTTATCCACCACCACTACGCTGTCTGAAGTATCATCGATAATATGTCTTACCACCGCAGAGCCGATAAAACCGGCCCCGCCTGTGACTAGAATGCGTCTCAACGCCATACTCCTTTGGTGTCAACAATCCACGATTGCTTCACATCTTCAGGTTTAATTGCTTTGAATTGGCGGTGATCGACCAACATCACCAGCACATCCGCTTGCTGCAACGCAGTCGCGGTGTCTTTCAGTGTCACGTGACCTGCCAGTGATTTTGGCAGTTGCTCAACATTAGGTTCAACTACCAATGTTTCGCCGATATGCCATTCGGCGATCAAATGGGCAATTTCGACTGCCGGGCTTTCACGCAGGTCATCAATATTGGGTTTAAATGCCAAGCCAAAGCAGGCAATTTTCACTTCAGAAGCACGTTTATTGGTGGCTGCCAAACAATCAGCAACAGCGGTTTTAACCCGATCCACGACCCACAATGGTTTGCCGTCATTCACCAAACGTGCTGTATGGATCAAACGAGCTAATTGTGGATTTTGTGAAACGATAAACCACGGATCAACTGCGATACAGTGGCCACCCACACCTGGGCCTGGCTGCAAAATATTTACGCGTGGATGACGGTTCGCCAAGCGAATCAGCTCCCACACATTGATGCCCTGTTCATCACAAATCAGTGACAATTCATTGGCAAAAGCAATGTTAACATCGCGGAAGCTGTTTTCTGTCAGCTTACACATCTCAGCGGTGCGGGAGTTAGTCACCACACATTCGCCTTCGAGGAAGATTTTATACAACTCACTGGCGCGGGCAGAACATTTCGGCGTCATACCACCGATAACACGGTCATTCTGAATCAGTTCAACCATGACCTGGCCGGGTAACACACGTTCAGGGCAGTAGGCGATGTTGATATCAGCATCTTCACCGGCTTGCTGTGGGAAGCTCAGATCCGGGCGCACTTCAGCCAGCCATTGGGCCATTTGTTCAGTCGCACCAACTGGAGAGGTGGATTCCAGAATGACCAGATCACCTTTTTTCAATACTGGGGCGATAGATTTAGCAGCTGATTCAACATAAACCATATCCGGTTCGTGATCGCCTTTAAACGGTGTCGGTACGGCAATAAGAAACGCATCAGCTGCCAGCGGTTTGGTCACCGCTTGCAGGTAACCGCCTTCAACAGCAATCTTCACCACTTTGTCTAAATCCGGCTCCACGATATGGATAGCACCGCGATTAATGGTTTCAACAGCATGGGCGTTGACATCAACCCCAATCACTTTCTTCTTGCGCGACGCGAAAGCAGCAGCAGTTGGCAGACCAATGTACCCAAGACCGATAACAGAAATAGTTTCAAAACTCATAACGTCACCTGATGATTCTTTAAAGCTTCAAGGATGCGTTGACAGGCATGCCCGTCACCGTAAGGATTATGCGCCCGTGTCATTTGATGATAGGCAGTTTCATCAGTGAGCAAGCGGGTCACTGCATCGACAATTTTATTAATATTAGTGCCAACCAACAGAACCGTACCGGAATCGACTGCTTCCGGGCGTTCGGTGGTATCACGCATCACCAACACCGGCTTACCTAATGAAGGCGCTTCTTCCTGAATACCGCCAGAATCGGTCAGAATCAGGTAAGCGTGGTTCATCAGATAAACGAATGGCAAGTAATCTTGCGGGTCAATCAGAATGATATTATCAATACCCTTCAAGATGCGATTGACCGGCTCACTGACATTCGGGTTGAGATGCACCGGATAAACCACCTGCACCTCGGGGTGCTTAAGGGCAATTTCAGCTAACGCACTGCAAATCCGCTCAAAACCACCACCAAAGCTCTCACGACGGTGACCCGTGACCAAAATCATCTTCTTACTGATATCAAGGAACGGGTAGCGTTGCGCCAGGCTGGAGCGTAACTCCGGGTTATTCATCACCCGATCCCGCACCCAGAACAGCGCATCGATCACCGTATTGCCGGTGACAAAAATGCGGTTCTCCGGCACCATCTCACGGAGCAGGTTTTGGCGGGAATTCTCGGTCGGTGCGAAATGGTACATAGCAAGATGCCCCGTCAGTTGACGGTTGGCCTCTTCCGGCCACGGAGAATAGAGATTCCCTGTGCGCAATCCCGCCTCGACGTGGCCGACAGGAATACGGTGATAAAATGCCGCCAGGCTGGTTGATAGTGTCGTGGTCGTATCGCCATGAACTAAAATAACGTCTGGCTTAAATTCTGCCAGAACAGGCTTTAACCCTTCCAAAATACGGCAGGTTATTTCCGTCAATCCCTGTCCCGGCTTCATGATATTTAAATCATAGTCCGGTTGAATCTCAAATAAGCGTAACACTTGATCCAGCATCTCGCGATGCTGGGCCGTCACGCAGACTCTCGATTCAAAGGCTTCATCCTGAGCCAAGGCATGCACCAGAGGAGCCATCTTAATGGCTTCAGGCCGGGTGCCAAAAACAGTCAACACTTTCACAGTGAATCTCTTTAAGGTCAGTTAGCCGCAGACAACGCCTGCAAGTTGGGCGCACAATGCGCCCATTAACGATTTATACTCTTTTTACTTGGCACTGCTACATGGCCGCTTTACCCGACGGCAACGCCAATGAATTACGCTGGTATACTGGTACGACGAACCAACACCACGCCAGCCCCAACCAGTGCGCCAATCGCACCCCACATAATCAGCAGGAAAATACGGCGCGGACTATCACGGGTAACTGGATCTTCCGGTGTACGTAAGTAGCGATATGTCTGGAACGTTTTATCCAACGTTGGACCGACGTTCAATGTTGCCAGCATGGCACGGTTCTGATCGTAATCAATATCAAAACTTGGTCCGGTAGCCTGTAATGTTTCCAAACGGGCTTCAAGCATCGGTTTACCCAGCATAAACATCTTGGAATCTGGTAACTGCTCTGCCGGAGTATCCGTTTGGTTTCGGTTAATTCCTTGCTGACCTGCGACTTTCAATGCTTGCTTAACTGCCGTCACTTCACGATCAAACACCGCTTGAGCGACCGCTTCTTGCCGTTTAACTTGTGCTTTCATCGATTGAGTACGAGCCGCCCATGCCCCTTGAATCTCATCGTTCAAATGGCTGGCAGCACGCTGACTGGCAAAATCAATATAACCACGAAGTAATTTATTGGAATCACTGGCCGTTTCTGCCGTCAATTTAATGCTGTCATTCAGCATTTTTTTGTCATCGCGTGGGGTGAAAACAATATTGTTTATCAGCTCATCCAGTAATGCGGCATCAGCCTTGGCATCACCTTCCAGACGCTGTTTGTAGTAATCACTTTGCAGCCAGAAATCACGACGGGTATCGTAAGCCGCAAGTTGGGTAATAAACTCACCATAAGCTTCGTCAGAGATACCGGGTTGTTCACTGGCAACTCCGCTATTAATGCGAGTATCCAGATTACGTAAAAACTGCTGCTGAGAATAAAAACCACCCAAATTATTGACTGTTGGCCGGTCAGTAATGGCTGTCGCACTCCACTGTTGTTTCACCAGATAGGAAACACCCAGCGCGATCGCAGCAAAAAGAATTGCCATACCGATAATCCACACCTTACCGCGCCAAAGAGTACGGAACAGGCTGCGGATATCTAATTCGTTATCCACAGTAGGCTCATTATTGGTAGACCCTGTTTTATCAGTCGACATAGATTCTGGTTTCATCACTGCCTAAAAGCCTCAGGTTAAGATTCATGCTTATTTTGCGATGCACGACGCATCCGACGCTTCATCCGTTTGATAAAACGTGCCACACGCCATGCTCGTTTAATGCAGTAGCCATACAACAGAAATGCAAGCAAGAATAATGCCAACATCACCCATTCAGGGACAAATGTCAGCCTTTCGCCAATAACACCAATCGCCGCTAACAACGCTGCCGCCAGTGTAATTAAGACAAATGCCTGCCGTGAGGTAAAACCGGCACGCATAATCAAGTGGTGGATATGTTGACGGTCTGGTGAGAAAGGACTCATTCCTTTACGTAAACGCCGGTACATGATGGCAATCATATCCATCAATGGAATTGCAATAATCCATAATGCAGTCACCGGGTTAATCGGATGGGAATTCCCTTGTGTGGTTTGCAGCAACATCCAAATAGCGGTGAAGCCAATTAGCGTACTGCCCGCATCACCCATAAAGACTTTATAGCGACGCCCTAATAACCCAAGGTTTAACAGAATATAAGGCAAGATAGCGGCTATCATGGCAAAGCACCATAATGCCAATGCCATCAGCCCGCTTTGATACAATAGAATACCCATGGCACCGAAAGAGACACAAGACAGCCCCCCCAGTAAACCATCAATACCATCCACCATATTGAAAGCATTTATCGCCGCCCACACCGCGAACAGTGTGACGACATAGCCAAATGGCCCTAATGACATCTCCCACGGACCAAAAGCATGTCCCAGGCTCCGCAAATAGAGCCCCGCTACTGCCATCATGGCGATACCCACCAATGCCTGAACAAAGGCACGGATTTTTACACTGATATCAAAGCGATCATCTAAAGCACCAATGAACACCAATAAACCGGCGCAACCGAGATAGAGTCGGAAATGAGGGATCTGCTGATTGGTTATCAGAAAGGTAAAACAAATACCCGCAAACACGGATATTCCGCCCACTAATGGAATCAACCCTTGGTGACGTTTGCGATAATTAGGTTTATCAACGAGTCCGATTTTCTTGGCAACTTTGCGAGCAACAAATAAAAATGCCAGAGAAAACAGGAATATAACAAATATTTCAGTACTCATAGTGAGTAAGTTCACGTTTAACCGCTCTCTGCAAAAATGATACGACAGCTTAGCATGCGGCTTGGCGCATACCATGCCTTCCCCACGCTTTCAGTTATTTCCGAATATGATGACAGCCTTGCTTGTTATTCCCAACTCTATTTTTTGCTATTTTCTCATTGGTAATGAGAATAACTACCAAAATAGCCATAAATTATGGAATGCCTATCACTTAATGGATAACAAGCCCAACTATCGTATATTCCAAAAGCAAAAAACGCCACGACTGTGCGTGGCGTTTTGACTGATTTTACTCGACTTACGAACGTCTCATATTATCGAAGAACTGATCGTTAGTTTTCGCTGTTGCCAGTTTACTGATGAGGAACTCCATCGCATCGATTTCACCCATTGGATGAAGAATACGGCGCAAGATCCACATTTTTTGCAGCTCTTCAGTGGTGGTCAGCAGCTCTTCTTTACGTGTACCAGAGCGGTTGAAATCGATGGCTGGGAACACACGTTTTTCGGCAATTTTGCGCGATAAATGCAGTTCCATGTTGCCGGTACCTTTAAATTCTTCATAGATAACTTCATCCATTTTAGAACCGGTATCAACCAATGCCGTGGCAATGATGGTCAGGCTACCGCCCTCTTCAACATTACGTGCAGCACCAAAGAAACGCTTAGGACGATGCAAGGCATTAGCATCCACACCACCTGTCAGCACTTTACCTGAAGCAGGAACCACGGTGTTGTATGCTCGGGCCAGACGAGTAATGGAGTCCAGCAAAATGATAACGTCTTTTTTGTGCTCAACCAGACGTTTCGCTTTCTCGATAACCATTTCAGCTACCTGAACGTGACGGGATGCTGGCTCATCAAAAGTGGAAGCAATAACTTCACCCTTAACCAGACGTTGCATCTCAGTCACTTCTTCAGGACGTTCGTCAATCAGCAATACCATCAAGACGCAATCAGGGTGATTGTAAGCAATGCTGGTAGCGATGTTCTGCAACAGCATAGTTTTACCCGCTTTAGGCGGTGCCACAATCAGACCACGTTGACCGCGACCGATTGGCGAGGCCAAATCAAGTACACGGGCAGTTAAATCTTCCGTCGAACCATTACCACGTTCCATGCGCAGACGAGAGTTGGCATGTAATGGGGTTAAGTTTTCGAACAGGATTTTGTTACGGGCGTTTTCCGGTTTGTCGTAGTTAACTTCGTTAACTTTTAACAATGCAAAATAACGCTCACCCTCTTTCGGCGGACGAATCTTACCGGCAACGGTATCACCAGTGCGAAGGTTGAAACGGCGAATTTGGCTTGGGGATACATAGATGTCGTCGGGACCGGCGAGGTAGGAGCTGTCTGCAGAGCGGAGGAAACCAAATCCATCCTGCAATATCTCCAATACACCGTCACCGAAGATATCTTCTCCACTTTTCGCGTGCTGCTTAAGAATAGAGAAAATAATATCTTGTTTACGCATCCGGGCCAGGTTTTCCAGCCCCATATTTTCGCCAAGTGTTATCAGATCAGAAACCGGCGTGTTCTTTAATTCGGTAAGATTCATAATGGTGGGTTCTTAAACTCGGGGTATGTCTCGAACTATGGTCGTGAATGGTATGGCAGCGTCATCCGTGCCTGTTTAATGGGACATTCAATCACCGGCCTTGAGCAAACTACGCAAGTAATGACTTACGCGGGATTTGCGCGACACAACGGTCAAAAGATTGAAGGTACCTTAGACTGATTTGTAAAACCGTTAGACTGTCAAAAAACTGATTGAGTTCATAATCATTCTCAACACACATTATTTCGACATAGAGTAAAGCTTTAGATTCAAACTATTTAGGTGCTACAGACTATTTATTAGATGCTAAAGAGTAAATTAGATACTAAAGAATAAGCTAGATGCTATAAACCCGGACTCGATACACAGGAATGTTCTATATGCAGTAGAGTAAACTTAACACGCTTCTTTGCAGGCGTCTAGCGGTCAGTGTGAGAAATCACAACTGCCGCTAAACATACCCTACAGCCTTGCAGCCACAGCCGTGTTAGCCGCTATTACAACTCAGCCCATCCATGAACCTCACCTCGTTGAGCCCGCTGCAAACAGTGCTCAAATCTGCTTCTGGCAGATTTGTCGCCCGAATCACTAACCTTAGTCAGCTCATCGAAGCTTACTTGCTGCAACGCCAACGACTTTGGGTATTGACGGCTAATACCGCTTACAGATTTGCATCCAAGAAGGCTTTAAGCTGGCCTTTAGACAAGGCACCCACTTTGGTGGCCACTACTTCACCGTCACGGAATAACAACAGTGTAGGGATACCACGGATACCGTATTTCGGTGCCGTGCCCTGATTGTCATCAATATTCAATTTAGTGATGGTCAGTCTGCCTTCGTACTCTTCAGCAATTTCATCCAAAATCGGAGCAATCATCTTGCACGGACCACACCATTCAGCCCAGAAATCGACCAGAACCAGGCCGCTGGCTTTCAGCACGTCAGTGTCGAAGCTGTCGTCACTCAGGTGAATAATTTTATCGCTCATGTTCTACTCCAAAGGATTGTGTCTACCTCGTTGGTGTAGCATTAACCAACAATAGGATGACTTTATTTCACCGGATACGCTTTCGTAAAGCAATAGTTAGCTGATATTCTACCACACTATGAGCAAAACACACTTGACCGAACTGAAGTTTTCCGACTTCGCCCTGCACCCGCTAGTTATAGAAGCTCTTGAAAACAAAGGGTTTCATAACTGTACGCCGATCCAGGCGTTAGCATTGCCACTCACCCTCTCTGGGCGTGATGTAGCGGGTCAGGCGCAAACAGGTACCGGCAAGACGCTGGCATTCTTAGCGTCTACTTTCCATTATTTGCTTTCTCACCCGGCTGAAGAGGGTCGCCAGACTAATCAACCACGCGCATTGATTATGGCACCAACGCGTGAATTAGCAGTACAAATTCACTCCGATGCGGAATCACTTTCCCAGATGACTGGCCTGAAATTAGGCTTGGCTTATGGTGGTGACGGCTACGATAAACAGCTTAAAGTGCTGGAAAGTGGCGTTGACATTCTGATCGGTACTACTGGCCGTTTAATCGACTACGCGAAACAAAATTATATTAACCTCGGTGCGATTCAGGTTGTGGTCCTGGATGAAGCTGATCGGATGTACGATCTAGGCTTTATTAAAGATATCCGCTGGCTGTTCCGCCGTATGCCTTCCGTTGATAAACGTTTAAACATGTTGTTCTCTGCCACACTCTCGTACCGGGTACGTGAATTGGCATTCGAACAAATGAATAACGCTGAATATGTTGAAGTGGAACCGTTACAAAAAACCGGCCACCGCATTCAGGAAGAGCTGTTCTACCCTTCAAATGAAGAAAAAATGCGTCTGCTTCAGACGTTGATTGAAGAAGAGTGGCCAGACCGCTGTATTATTTTTGCCAATACCAAACATCGTTGTGAAGAGATCTGGGGTCACCTGGCTGCTGATGGTCATCGTGTTGGTTTACTGACCGGTGATGTGGCACAGAAAAAACGCCTGCGTATTCTGGAAGATTTCACCAAAGGTGATTTGGATATTCTGGTTGCTACCGATGTTGCCGCCCGTGGCTTGCACATTCCACTGGTCACCCATGTGTTCAACTATGACCTGCCTGACGACTGTGAAGACTATGTTCACCGCATTGGCCGTACCGGTCGTGCTGGCGAAAGTGGTCATTCTATCAGCCTGGCATGTGAAGAGTACGCGTTAAACTTACCGGCTATCGAGACCTACACCGGTCATAGCATTCCGGTAAGCAAATATAATAGCGATGCGCTATTAACTGATTTGCCGGCGCCAAAACGTCTGGCCCGTACCCGTACCGGGAATGGCCCACGCCGTAACTCTGCCCCACGTCGCAGTGGTGCACCACGGAATAACCGTAAGCGACCGAGCTGATAAATGATGCTAAGTTCCACCTCACTTTATGCTGCCATCGATCTTGGCTCCAACAGTTTCCATATGTTGGTAGTACGTGAGGTGGCAGGCAGTATCCAGACGTTGGCCCGAATCAAGCGGAAAGTCCGTCTGGCTGCGGGTCTGGATAGTCAAAACCATTTATCACAAGAAGCGATGGAACGCGGCTGGCAATGTCTGAAGCTCTTTTCAGAACGTTTGCAGGACATTCCTTTGGACCAGATCCGGGTGGTTGCAACTGCAACCCTGCGTCTTGCCTCAAATGCTGAAGAGTTCCTGCAAACTGCAATCGACATTCTTGGTTGTCCGATTCAGGTCATCAGTGGCGAAGAAGAAGCTCGTCTGATTTATCACGGTGTGGCACATACCACCGGTGGGCCGGAGCAGCGTCTGGTGGTGGATATCGGCGGTGGTAGCACCGAACTGGTCACCGGCAATGGTGCTCAAGCGAACATTCTCGTCAGTTTATCAATGGGTTGCGTCACCTGGCTGGAACGTTATTTTAGCGATCGCAATCTGGCAAAAGACAATTTTGAGCGTGCGGAACTGGCTGCACGTGAGATGATCAAACCGGTCGCGAAACGTTTTCGTGACCATGGCTGGCAAATTTGTGTTGGAGCATCGGGTACGGTTCAGGCCCTACAAGAAATTATGGTTGCTCAGGGCATGGATGAACTGATCACGCTGGCCAAATTACAACAGCTCAAGCAGAGAGCCATTCAGTGCGGCAAGTTGGAAGAACTGGAGATTCCCGGTTTAACACTAGAGCGAGCGCTGGTTTTCCCCAGTGGTTTGTCTATCTTGATTGCGATATTTCAGGAACTGGCAATTGACAGTATGACACTGGCTGGCGGCGCGCTGCGCGAAGGGCTAGTCTACGGCATGCTTCATTTACCGGTCGAGCAAGATATTCGTAGCCGGACAGTGCGCAATTTGCAGCGCCGTTATTTACTCGATATCGAACAAGCCAAACGCGTGAGCAAGTTAGCCGATAACTTTTTTTTACAGGTAGAAAAAGAGTGGCAACTCGATAATCGATGTCGGGAGTTATTGCAAAATGCCTGTTTGATTCATGAAATTGGTCTAAGTGTCGATTTTAAACGTGCTCCCCAACATGCTGCTTATCTGATCCGCAATCTAGACCTACCCGGCTTTACCCCCGCGCAAAAGCTATTACTGTCCGCATTGTTGCAAAATCAGAGTGATACTCTCGATTTGTCCCTGTTGAATCAGCAGAATGCATTGCCGGTGAATATGGCACAACATCTGTGTCGAATCCTGCGTCTGTCGATTATTTTCTCCAGCCGTCGGCGGGATGATACCTTACCAGCTGTCAGGCTACGGGCCACGGGCGAGGCTCTTTATGTGCTGCTACCTCATGGCTGGTTACAACAGCACCCTTATCGAGCAGAAGCACTGGAACAGGAAAGCCATTGGCAAAGCTATGTCCAATGGCCACTGTCATTAGAAGAACTTAATTAAATTCTTTGCTGTTGGGCGGCCTGGGTCGCCCTATCCCTCATCCTTCACACTGAAATCTCTACAAAACCATTAGATTGTGATCATCCTCAGCTTAAAAAAGAAACATTGTGTGTATTTTTATAAAACAACGTTTCTTTTTTTGAAAGAGGTAACAATGCGAGCACAGCTTCAACCTCCACATAGCTTGGCTATGTTGGTAATGATGTCCAGTCTGATAGCCAGCACCCCAACAGCAATTGCAGCTAAAGCAAGTGCCCACGATGCCCCGCAACAGCTTCAGGTTCCTACTCTCGCTTATGATGAGAGCACTATTGTATTAGTGTGGAAAGCACCAGAAGACACCGGTAAAATTGTCGATTATCAAATTTATTCTGCTGGAAAGCTGCTGGGCAAAGCCAGTGATAACAATAATAAATTCTCTCCCGCCAAGCCCTATATTGATCACTTTTATGCCAATGATAAAGATAATTTCCAGCATAAGATTGTGCTACAAAACTTCACCGTTGATGGCCTGAAACCTGATACCCGCTATCAGTTCACGGTAAAAGCCCAATATGCTGATGGCTCGTTATCCGCTGCCAGTAATCTTGTTACGGCAAAAACCAGCGCCAAACCACAAATCGTCAACGTGCGCGACTTCGGCGCAGTTGATGATGGCAAGACATTGAATACCAAGGCGATCCAACAGGCAATCGATAGTTGTAAGCCGGGCTGCCGGGTTGAAATCCCTGCGGGTACTTTCAAAAGTGGCGCGTTGTGGCTAAAAAGTGATATGACCCTCAACCTGCAAGCAGGTGCAACACTATTAGGCTCAGAGAACCCTGATGATTATCCAGCGGGTTACCGTTTATATCCCTATTCTACCATTGAGCGCCCAGCCTCACTGATCAATGCCATTGACCCGAATAAAAGCACACCAGGGACTTTCCGCAACATCCGTATTACCGGTCCGGGGGTGATTGATGGTAATGGCTGGCAACGGGCAAAAACGGCTGAAGTGACCGATGAGCTAGGTCATCGATTGCCACAATATGTGGCGAGCAAAAACAGCAAAGTGCATGAAGATGGGATTCTGGCTAAAAATCAGGTTGAGAAGGCTGTTTCTGATGGTATGGATTTGAAAAATGCCTATGGTCAACGTCGCTCCAGCCTGATGACATTGCGCGGTGTAGAGAACGTCTATCTGGCAGGTTTTACCGTACGTAACCCCGCATTCCACGGCATCATGAATCTGGAAAACCACAACGTGGTCGCCAACGGTTTAATTCATCAAACCTATGATGCAAACAACGGCGATGGTATCGAGTTTGGTAATAGCCAAAATGTAATGGTGTTTAATAACTTCTTTGATACTGGCGACGACTGTATCAATTTTGCTGCCGGTACTGGAGAAAAAGCACAGCAGCAAGAGCCGATGAAAGGTGCATGGCTGTTTAATAACTATTTCCGTATGGGCCACGGTGCCATTGTAACCGGTAGCCATACCGGTGCCTGGATTGAGGATATTCTGGCGGAAAACAACGTGATGTATCTGACCGATATTGGCCTGCGTGCCAAGAGCACCAGCACCATTGGTGGCGGCGCCCGTAACGTGACATTCCGTAATAATGCCATGCGCGATTTGGCCAAACAGGCGGTAGTGATGACGCTGGACTATGCCGACAGTAATGCCAATATCGACTATCCACCAGCTAAAATACCGGCTCAATTCTATGATTTCACAGTAAACAATGTGACATTAGATAATATAACCGGCAAAAACGCTGTGATTGAAATCAAAGGCGATACGGCAAACCAAGCCTGGCACCGTTTGGTACATGTCAACAATGTGCAATTGAAACAGGTAAACCCAACCGCTATCAGTGATTTACGTGACAGTGAATTTAATAACGTGGTCTTTACTGAGTTACGGGGTGATACCCCTTGGCACTTCAGCGACGTGAAAAACGTGACTGTCGATGGCAAACCCGTAACGCCTTAGCGGGGCAAAAACGGGCAGATCCAGACACTGCCCGTTACTGTTTTCGCCTTCGCGGCTATTTTTAGCTTTGACTACTGTTTCTTCGCATTTGCTAATTGCGCACGAATATTGGCCAGATGACTCTGGCCTTTCTGCATCCGCTCTTCCGGGCTAACGGCTTTGCGCTCATCTTCCCATTTCAAGTCATCTTGCGGTAACTCCATCAGAAAGCGACTGGGTTCCGGCCGAATCAGCTCACCATACTGCCGCCGCTCTTTGCACAAGGTAAAGAACAACTCACGCTGGGCGCGGGTGATACCCACGTAGGCCAAGCGCCGCTCTTCATCTACATTATCTTCATCGATACTGCTTTGATGCGGCAGCAAGCCCTCCTCCATGCCAACCAAAAACACATAAGGGAACTCCAGCCCTTTGGAGGCATGCAAGGTCATTAATTGCACTTGATCCACTTCTTCATCACTTTCCCCCCGCTCCATCATGTCGCGTAGGGTAAAACGTGTAACGACCTGAGTGAGCGTCATCGGCTCATTCAGCTCAGAGCCTTCCAGCATTTCAGTCATCCAACTGAATAAGAGATTAACGTTCTTCATCCGCATTTCTGCCGCTTTGGGGCTGGGAGAGGTTTCGAACAACCAACTTTCATAATCGATGCCGTGAATCAGATCGCGCACTGCCGCCACTGGCTCACGTTCTACCAGCCGAATAATACTATCCATCCAGTGCGTGAAACGCTGCAATGACTCCAAACCACGGCCTTTCAGATGCTCGCCTAATCCCAAATCAAAACTGGCTCGAAACAGGCTTTTATTACGTAAATTGGCCCATTCTCCCAGTTTTTGCACGGTCGTTGAACCAATCTCACGCTTGGGTGTATTCACGATACGTAAAAATGCACTGTCATCGTCCTGATTGGTCAATACCCGCAAATACGCCAATAGGTCTTTGATCTCTGGCCGCGAGAAAAATGAATCGCCTCCCGAAATACGATAAGGGATACGGTTTTGCATCAGTAGCTTTTCGAACAACCGCGACTGATGGTTACCGCGATACAAAATGGCGTAATCACTGTATTGAGTCTTTTTGACAAAGTGATGGGCGATAAGCTCACCGATCACTCTTTCCGCCTCATGATCTTCATTATTAGCAGTGATCACTTTCAGCTCATCGCCATAACCCAATTCAGAAAAGAGTCTCTTTTCAAAAACATGGGGGTTATTGGCAATCAGAATATTTGCCGCCTTTAGAATTCGGCCCGAGGAGCGGTAATTTTGCTCCAGCTTGATCACCTGCAATTGCGGGAAGTCTTCATTCAATAAGACTAAGTTCTGTGGTCGCGCTCCGCGCCATGAATAGATAGATTGGTCATCATCACCGACTACGGTAAAACGCGCCCGGTTGCCCACCAGTAATTTAACCATTTGATATTGGCTGGTATTGGTATCTTGGTATTCATCGACCAGTAGGTATCGCAGACGATTTTGCCAGCGTTCGCGCACGTCCAGATTGTTTTGCAGCAGCAGTGTCGGCAGGGTGATAAGGTCGTCGAAATCCAACACATTGCAGGCTTTCAAATGGGCGTCATATAAGCCGTAGCAATGCACAAACAGCTTATCACGCTCGGATCGCGCCAGTGCCGCAGCCGCCGCTGGCGAGAGCAGATCATTCTTCCAGTTGGAGATCTGGGATATCAATTGTTGCAGTAACGTTTTATCGTCTTCCAACCACTTGTGGGTCAGATCTTTCAATAGCCCCAATTGGTCCTGTGCATCAAACAGCGAGAAGTTGGATTTCATCCCCAACGCCACATACTCTTTTTTGATAATCTCTAATCCCAGAGTATGGAAGGTTGCTATCATCAAGCCACGTGCTTCTTTACGCCCCAATGTTTGCGCCACACGTTCTTTCATTTCACGCGCCGCTTTATTGGTAAAAGTCACCGCCGCAATATGTTTCGGTTGATAGCCACACTGGCGGATCAAATGGGCAATCTTGTTAGTGATAACTCTGGTTTTGCCCGATCCCGCACCGGCCAACACCAGGCAGGGGCCAGTAACGAATTCGACGGCTTGTTGTTGGCTGGGATTTAATCGCATGGCACTCAGAAGCTCAGTGGGTTAACGGGGGAACAGGATTGTAGCAGAAAGCGGTCGGCGAAAAAAAACCACCTGCTGTTTTTGATTTGTAAAACGCTCGCCGCAGTGGCCCCATCACGACCAAAATACGCTACACTGGCGCGCTTCAAGACCTATTGAAGATAACCTTCGTTCAAATAACTATGTAGTCTAAATAACTTAGTGGTGATTGTTACTATGGCAAACAAAGCTTCTGCACTGCACATTTTGGTTGATGATGAAAAGCAGGCAAACGATATTCTGGCGCAATTGAATAACGGCGCAAATTTCCAAGAGTTAGCGAAAAAATTCTCTAACTGCCCGTCAAAACGTAATGGCGGCGATTTGGGCGAGTTCAATAAAGGGGATATGGTCCCAGCTTTCGATAAAGCGGTATTTAGCTGCGAACTGCTGCAACCTTATGGACCGGTTAAGACCCAGTTTGGATATCACATCATTAAAGTGTTATATCGTAACTAAGTTAGTGATGCGCCACCTTTCTGGCGGCGCAATAACTCAGTTTTAGTCCAGTGGCTCTCATCTGATGTAATCCTCATGCTATAAGATTATTTTTAATAAATAATATTATATCCCTCATGACTTTATCTATACTTTCTATACAAATACTCCACTAAACTTTACAAAAGAACCAGTGAAATTATATAGAAAAGCTATTTTTAGGTACCAAAAAACAGCAAAATCAATATTTTTTAATAAAAACAACAAGAAAGATCCCATTAGTTGTTTTATTTTAAATAAAAAAACCATTTAAATACAATAAGTTGATAGATATTTTGTAGATGCACAGTTTTTGTAGGAATATTCCCACACAGATTGGTTCGTTTATCTGATGTGAAGTTAAGACAGCTTTCTATATTATCTCCCTCATCAAGTAACAGACGTGGCGGAATATTTACCACCGATTTACTTAAACGAAAAGAATGTGGAAAGCTGACAAGTATAATCGAATAACATTCGCACATATAGTCATTAACCCACTTCATATTTATTAAGTTAAGTATTCATTCATATTTAAATTCGAATGAATGCTCACCCACATTTAATTATTATATTGGAGTTTTAAATGAACAAGTTAACTTTGGCTATGGCGTTATTCTCAGCATCTACAACTATTGCAATGGCAGCAAGTAATAATACAATTACTTTCCAAGGTGAAGTCACAGCACAAACCTGTTCTGTTACCGTCAACGGCGTTGATGCCAACCCAATGGTATTGCTGCCAACTGTATCCAGCAGCGATTTGGATTCTTCAGGGAAAACAGCAGGTAAAACGGCCTTTACCCTGGGTGTATCTGGTTGTGCAGTTGGCAATGATGATATTGATGTCAAAACTGTTTTCGTCGCTAACCAAGTCACAGCTTCCGGTAACTTAAAAAATACCGGCACGGCAGCAAACGTTGAGCTTCAATTGCTGAAAGACACAACAACGACTTCAGGTATCGATCTGAATAGTGGTTTGGCGCAAGATGGTATAGTGTTAAAGGCTGGTGATACAGCAGCAGAGCATGATTTTGCAGTTCAATATTATGCAACTGGACAAGCAGGCGCTGGTTCTGTGATCGCATCGGTACAATATGCAGTTTCTTACCTGTAATCCCTGCTTTGCCGAATAGGATATACTTTAACTAGTTGGCGCTGCAATCAGGCAAAGTAAATGACAAATCGGTCATAGACCTTTTTGAATAGCATTTATACTAGCCCACAGGGTGAGCCTCAATGAGGCTCATTAATCCCGATGATCTTCACAATAGTGATTCGGGTAAAGTACCCCGATGTGTATTCAGCAGCTTCAAGCACCAACAAAATAGCTATTCGGCCAGTTTCATTCAGAGGGTATCCCCATGATGGTTAACATACATAGCTACAGTTATCGTTATCTGTTCATCGCGTTATTAATTTTTATGGGCATCTCTTCTGCTAAAGCCAGCGTCATCATGACGGGTAGCCGCATTATATATTCGGCGGGCGAAAAAGAGCACAGCGTACAATTAACAAATAAAGACAACTTCCCCAATGCGGTTCAGGTCTGGCTAGACAGTGGTGATGCCCAATCAACACCAGAAACAGGCAAAGCACCCTTTATCGTCACACCACCGTTCTTTCGCATGGAAGCCAATGCGGGACAAACATTGCGGCTGAAATATACCGGTAGCGGCCTGCCAACAGATAGAGAATCCGTGTTCTATCTTAATTTTTTACAGGTGCCTCCCGTCAACAAAGCAGAAAAAAGTAATAAAATGTTAGTGTTGATGCGTAACCGCATTAAAGTATTTTATCGACCCGAAAGTATTACTGGCCGTGTTGATCAGGTCTCCAGCGCACTGACTTTCAGTGTGCGCCAACGGGGTAAAGATGTTGTTGTAACAGGGAAAAACCCAACAGGATTTTATGCCACCATTGCCAGTGGTGAAGTTGTTGGCAGTGGTAAAAAACTTAAAATGAAATCCGAGATGATTTCACCGATGTCTCAAGCAGAATGGGTTATCCCAAATTCATCTGTACCTTCTAATGCTATTGTTAATTTCCTGATAGTGAATGATTTCGGCGGGCAAGATACCGGAAGTTATCGTATTTAGCCGGTAAAGGAAGATTTATGAGGCTTGCACGCGCTTCTGTGAAGAGAAAATTCTTTGGACGCAAGAAAGCATTAACACTATGTATTGCTTTAATCTTACATGTTGATACGGCTGTGGCTCAGGATGAGCCACAAAACCTCGAGTTCGATGAATCTCTGTTTTTAGGGACCAATTTTGCTTCAGGTTTGAATCAACTCAATAAAGAGAATTCTGCCACAGCCGGAAATTACGATGCTGTCGATGTCTTGGTTAATAACAAACCGTTCAAACGCACTACCATTGAATTTATTAAGAATGCTGACTCATCAGAGATTTACCCCTGCCTGAGTGATGAGTTCTTAACTGCGGCTGGCGTACTTCTAACCAACAAAGACGGCGCTGTAACCAACGAAACTAATACCCAAGAGACAGAATCAGCCCCTTCGGAGACTGCTGCAACCTCGTCTACAGAGCAATGTAGGCCACTGGCTGAGCGAGTAAAAGGGGCCTCTTTTCACTTTGATCAGGCTAAACTTCGCCTGGAACTGTCGATCCCACAAGCTTTGTTGCAAAAACGCCCCAGAGGTTATATCGAGCAGAGTGAATGGCAGGAAGGTGAAAAACTCGCATTCATCAACTACAGTTCTAACTTTTATCGCAGTGATACTCAGGCCCAGCAAAATAGCACCTCTGATTACGGGTTTGTTGGCTTAAAAAGTGGCCTCAATCTCGGATTATGGCAACTGCGTCAACAATCAAACGTACGTTATTCCAGTAATGATAATAGCAGCGATACCCAATGGAATAATATTCGTACTTATGTCCAGCGCCCTATCCCCCAATTGGATAGTCAATTAACGCTGGGCGAAACCTTCACCGACAGTACATTATTTGGCACCATGTCGTTTCGTGGCGTTAAAATGGCAACCGACCAACGTATGTGGCCAGAATCCATGCGTGGATTTGCCCCTGAAGTCCGTGGTGTTGCCAGTACCAATGCGCGGGTGGTTGTTAGCCAGAATGGGCGTGAAATTTATGAAACTACGGTTGCGCCTGGCCCATTCGTTATTAACGATTTATATAGCACCACCAGTCAGGGTGACCTCAATGTTGAGGTGATTGAAGCGAATGGTAGCCGTTCGACATTTACCGTGCCATTCAGTGCCGTCCCGGACTCAATGCGCCCAGGTGTTAGCCGTTATAATGCGGTGGTCGGCGAATCCCGTGATTTCACCAATATTGATAACTATTTCACTGACTTCACCTATGAGCGCGGTGTTACCAATCAGTTAACTGCGAACAGCGGCCTGCGTTTAGCACAAGACTATACGGCACTCCTTGTCGGTGGCGTATTGGGTACCCCCATCGGGGCCTTTGGCCTCAATACTACCTACTCTCATGCTAAAGTTGAAAATGATGAAACGCAGAATGGCTGGCGAATGCAAGCAACCTATAGCCAGACATTTAATCAAACCGGGACCACATTCTCATTGGCTGGATATCGCTATTCAACCAAAGGATATCGCGATTTAAATGATGTTTTTGGCGTGCGCTCAACGCAAAAAAATGGCGGGACATGGGATTCAACGACCTATAAACAACGCAGCCAGTTTACAACCTCAATTAATCAGACGTTGGGTAATTATGGTCAACTTTCTGCGTCTGCATCGACCAGTGATTATTATAATGATACGCAACGAGATACGCAGTTACAGCTAAGCTATTCAAACAGTTACCAAGACATCAGTTACAACCTGGCCATTAGCCGTCAGCGCACTGTTTATACCTCAACCCAATATAATTGGGATGACGATACGACGAATGAGACAACAACGCGCTACGGTAATACTGAAAATATTGCGACGCTAACGGTGTCTATTCCACTAAATATTGGCAATAAGAACCAATATTTATCGATGTCTGCTAGCCGTAACCCAAAAAGTGGTAATAGCTATCAGACGTCATTATCAGGTACCGCCGGTGAACGAAACACCTTTAACTATTCAGTGAATGCCGGCTATGACGACAGCAATATCAGTAGCAGTTCAAATAACTGGGGGGCAAATGTGCAAAAACAATTCCCTAATGCGACCGTCAATGGCAGCTATTCCCGCGGCAATAATTACACCCAATATGGTGTTGGTGCTCGTGGAGCCGCAGTAATACATAGTAAAGGTATGACACTCGGGCCTTATTTGGGCGAGACCTTTGGTTTAATTGAAGCGGATGGTGCTCAGGGTGCAACAGTACGAAATGCACAAGGGGCGAGGATTGATAATAACGGATTTGCCTTGGTGCCATCGTTAACACCCTATAATTACAATACGGTGGGTTTGGATACTAAAGGCATTAATCGCAATACTGAACTGAAAGAGAATCAGGGCCGCGTCGTTCCTTACGCCGGGGCCGCTGTGAAAGTAAAATTCGACACCCTGAAAGGCTATGCCGTGTTAATTCAAACCCAAACTAACGAGGGTGAAGGGTTACCACTGGGTGCCGATGTTTATAACAGCAAAAATGAAATTGTCGGGATGGTAGGTCAAGGGAATCAGATCTACGTACGAGTGAAAGACGACAAAGGCTCACTTTATGTGCGCTGGGGTGAAAGCAGCAGTGAGCAGTGTGAATTACCTTATACTTTTGATGGTCAAGATACTGAGCAGGATATTATTCATATAACAGGCAGTTGCCACCGTTAACAATTATGAGAAAAATAATGTTAAGAACAACAGAGCAGTTAATATCTTGCGAACTATCACCGCCAACGGCCACTACTTATCACCGCCGCTCGCGTATTTTGGCTGGAGCGATATTATTTATAGGGCTATGCAGCACCTCAGTATGGTCAGCCTGTACTCGCATTACGGCACAAACTCAACTTGGCGCCGGTGATGGTACGGCAAGTGACTGGGCGGGTTCTCTGGATTATAATAATGGCTCACTCGGCTTGCCGGGCCTTATCGACCTTAGCACGGCGGCGAATTTTCAACCCGATGGGACATTATTAGCCGCAGGTACCTCTGACTTCACCACCTTTGCCCTGAACACCGGTTATGACCCTAATCGGGTGCTATTCCGCTGCGCTGCGGCCGATGTTGATCAACTCTTCGAAATGTATGCCACTAACGGAGATAATGACTTTGGTGGTAAAAATGAAGATGGTGCCATTGCCGGTAATGTTCCCTCTGGTTTTGCCACCTATGTCCGCAATGTTGTTATCAGGCTTACAAATCTATCCACTGGCGAGTATTACTCGCGCTTATGGAAAGGGCGGCGCTTAACCGACCTGGATAAAGATAGCAGTGGCCGTATTTTAGTCAAAGCCAAGAATTTCAGTAACCTGTATACCGAGCTGTTTCGTATTGATTATGTCCGTGCCGGCACTAACAATGCAGCCTCTTACCTGTATGCCTATACCCAACCCAATGCTTATATCGCGTTTAAAGGACCAGGAATTAGTGGCCCTATTGAAGGAACTGACTCCGTATCAAACTGGCCCGGCTGGTATGCCACCTGGCCTGCCTCTATTGGATTGTACAATTATGTCACTTTCCGTCGAACCACGATTTGTGCGGTAACCAATTTTACCCCAACAGTGATATTACCGAGAATTTCTGTGGCAGAGCTGAACAGTGGCAGCACCACTTCGGCTGAATTTAAAGTAGATTTTCAGTGCCAGACCGGCGTGACATCAGGTGTCACTGCTGGCACGGTAGCGATGGGCTTTCTGGTACCAGCAGCAAATGCCGCTAAAGCGCAAGCTTTGGGATTAATGAACGGCAGTGGCGGGATCAGCCACTTGGTGTCAGATAGTTATGGTTCTGCCGGAACAGCAAGCGGTGTAGGCATCCGTATCTACCGCAATAATAGTCCGATTTATCTGCTATCAAAGAATGTAACTCAAACCGGTAATAACGCCGGCTGGTATGGCATCTTCCAGGGCGCCCAAGAAATAACCGGCACGGTGAGTGGGGGTAACAGTTACACTGAGAACTTTCGGGCTGAGTTAACTAAAATCAGCGGGCAAACTGTGACACCAGGAGCGGTGAATGCACATGCGCAAGTGGTTATACGTGTCCAATAATATGTTTTTCAGACACATAAATAGTGGGATTGGTGGGTTACTTTTGTTGCTTATGGTTACCAGTATACCGGCCACGGCAAGTGTCATTGCGGAAAGAACACGCATTATCTTCAGTGAAGGTAGCACCGAAGAGTCACTACAACTGGTTAACAGTAATAGCTATCCGGTGGCAGTGCAGGTCTGGGTGGATGACGGTGATTTGACCGCAACACCAGAGAAGTCTATTTCACCGGTATTAGTGTTGCCCCCGCTATTTCGGCTACAACCACAGGCACAACGCAGCCTGCGATTGATCTTATCGGGGGCCAGTAAATTACCCGTTGATAGGGAGTCTGCATTTTGGCTCAATGTTTACGAAATTCCACCGAAGGTGACCCCTAAAACTGAGGATGAATCTTTCGTCACGCTGGCCTTGCGCATGCAATACAAAGTATTTTACCGCCCTAAAAACTTACCAGCCCCAGGAGATACTTTAGGTAAGGCGTTAACCTTTACTCTTGAGACAAAAAGCGATACCGCCCTGATTCGGGTTGATAACCCGACGCCTTATTATGCATCATTAGCCTCACTGACATTAGGCTCAACTGAAAGCCTGCCAGATATGGTTGCTCCTTTTTCGAAGCTCGATTTTTCGCTCAATCGTTTACCCCCAGCAGTCAGCAAGACGGTCAATTTTGTCTTAATTGATGATTTAGGTAACCGAAAGGTATTTAGCAGCAATTTAAAATAAAAAATTAATGAATATAAACTGTCGCAGAGACAGTTTATATTCTGGTTTCTAATTACCACAACCAGTCATATGCCTTGCCCCGCCCTATTCCACGTCTGATTCAAGTCTAATTACCGATAATAAGATCTATTCTTGATTGCTCTATTCTATTAAAGCTTATTATGTTTATAAAAAATCACTCCACCTGCATTTCCAGTGAAATGCCCAATTGCATTATGCATCCTTCAATAAAACTTTCAGCAACTTGTAATTGACGTCGAATCTCCCGTTCATTACATTTTTTCAATCGGGCAATAGAGGCTTTAGATTGCCCATACACATAATGTCGAAGGATAAGCTCCAGTTCTTTTTCTCGCGAGGCCCGCTGTAAATTTCCTATTGTTTTATCAATGGCTAATCCATCATTATCGCAACATGACTCTACCTGTTTATTGCTCGTCACCAATCCCTTAAACCCGCTAGCGATATGAGGATAATCCAGATGAGAGTTATCCCTAGCCCATACACCCCAACGCGTCAAAACAGTTTGGATATCACTCATTACTGCTCTCCTTTTATATTTAAATGCCTTTTCATTTATTTGATTAATATCACCCACAAAAAAGACCTCACTAATTAGCAAGGTCTATTAATTAATAATATTGAGAAATAATAGATATACCCATAATGTGTTAAACCACGATTAACACCTTACAAGATTTTTTTCGGGCCGGGATAGCATTAATTTAATAAATTTCACCCCCATGAAATACATAGACATTAAGATAGAAAAGTTAACATATCCTCATCCGAACTTAGAGCTATTTATATCATATAACCGACTCATTAATTACAGAATTATAAATCATGAAAATATAAACTGCCAGAAAGGCGGTCTATATTATTAATTAACGATATAAATTACTCTTTGAATCCGGGCTTGCCATTTTCGGCCCGCCATTTTTTAATGAATTCAAGAATACCTTCGGGGCTATTATCAACGTCTGAGTCGGGATAAAATAGCACACCATTCCCGTGAGGATGCTCAGTAAGCATTACAAAATGATGAATAAGAGCATCATGTTCCTTCTCTGAAACATCTACGGCCCAAATTTTGTTTAAAAAAGCTAAAAACTCAGATTCAGTATATTCAGTTATACTATTTTTTAATTCCATTACTCACCTCCATTCTTTGAGTGAATATTTATATGTCGTTTTGGTGTCATTACCCTTATATTTTCAATATCATAAACTGCACCATCATCACGAATAAATCTAACATGATGGAGCTCAAACTTCTCTCTTCCTCCTACCTGCTCAGTTGGTATTGGATATGGAGCGTAACCACGTTTCATTCTATTCTGGTTCAAAGGCGAGAACTGCCCAGCCAATTCAGGGTCATTCGCAACCTCCTGCCAAAACGCTTCCCTAAATCTATCAAAACTACTGAACTTCCTGCCACGTAATTTATCGGCAATCTGTGCTGGGATCGGTGCTCCCAGCCACTAATAAGCTGAGGACCAAATGATGTAATAAATAGAGTATTTATATTTAAGCGAATAATTAATAAAGTAAATATAAACCACCAGAATGAACTGGCGGCTTATATTATTAATTAACGATATATATTATTCTTTGAATCCGGGCTTGCCGTTCTCGGCCCGCCATTTCTTGACTAATTTAAGTATTCCTTCAGGGCTATCGTCTGCGCCATCTTCTGGGTAATAAATTAAATCTGTTCCTGAAGGGTGCTCACTAACTTGTATAAAATTCTCCAAAAGAAAATCTAATTCATCCTCTGAACCTTCATCTGAAATTATTATTGAGATCAGTTCAATGAATTCAGATTCCGTATATTCTTCTAGCTTATATTTTAATTTCATTTCATTCGCCCTTCTTTGAGTGAATCTCTATATGTCTTTTGGGTGTTATCACATGCAAATTATCTACATTATAAACATCTCCACCATCACGAATGTGTTTTACATGGTGTATTTCAAAAGAGCGTCTTTTTCCCACAGTATCAACAAATCTAGCTCTAGGGGATCTTTCATGCTTCATTCGGGTCACATTTCTCGGGATAAACTGCCCAGCCAATTCAGGGTCATTCGCAACCTCCTGCCAAAACGCTTTCCTAAATCTATCAAAACTACTGAACTTTCTGCCACGTAATTTATCGGCAATCTGTGCTGGGATCGGTGCTCCCAGCCCCTAATAAGCTGAGGACCAAATGATGTAATAAATAGAGTATTTATATTTAAGCGAATAATTAATAAAGTAAATATAAACCACCAGAATGAACTGGCGGCTTATATTATTAATTAACGATATATATTATTCTTTGAATCCGGGCTTGCCGTTCTCGGCCCGCCATTTCTTGACTAATTTAAGTATTCCTTCAGGGCTATCGTCTGCGCCATCTTCTGGGTAATAAATTAAATCTGTTCCTGAAGGGTGCTCACTAACTTGTATAAAATTCTCCAAAAGAAAATCTAATTCATCCTCTGAACCTTCATCTGAAATTATTATTGAGATCAGTTCAATGAATTCAGATTCCGTATATTCTTCTAGCTTATATTTTAATTTCATTTCATTCGCCCTTCTTTGAGTGAATCTCTATATGTCTTTTGGGTGTTATCACATGCAAATTATCTACATTATAAACATCTCCACCATCACGAATGTGTTTTACATGGTGTATTTCAAAAGAGCGTCTTTTTCCCACAGTATCAACAAATCTAGCTCTAGGGGATCTTTCATGCTTCATTCGGGTCACATTTCTCGGGATAAACTGCCCAGCCAATTCAGGGTCATTCGCAACCTCCTGCCAAAACGCTTCCCTAAATCTATCAAAACTACTGAACTTTCTGCTACGTAATTTATCGGCAATTTGTGCCGGGATGGGTACCCCCAGCCCCTTACCCGCCTCTGCCAGTCAAACGCCTGCAACTTGCTGCCCACGACCGGTGACCACTCCCGGCTCATCCCGTGGCGTTTTAAGATAAATATACTCCGGTTCCAGCCCCGACGCTGCTGGGAACCAAATGACGTAATCGTGGAAATCAATCTCGTTCGGAGACAAAAATGTCATGCTAAGATTGGAGTGATCGAAGCTGATATCCGTTCCGGTATGCTGCGGAAAGACCGGTGCACTGGCCGGTGGCGGCGATACCGAACCGATATTCATGCCGGGTGGCCGCGTCGGGGTAAAGATAAAAGTATGTGGCGGTTGGCTGTCGGTGGTAAAAAGATATTAGGATTTCCAGCACTAAGCCCTCTCGGCACGCCCTTGACGCCATCAGTTGAGCCACGGCGGCCCTGACTCATGACATTACTGTGTCCTTTTCCCATACTTTATTTCCTTATTTAATTTTTTATAATTAACGAGAATATTGACTGCTAAACCTATTTATCTTTTTCACCTCCTTAACATTATTTAAATGTCATTATTTTTATTCTTTAGTTTTGCCAGCCCCACAAATAAAAACACCCTGCTAATTAGCGAGGTGCGTCATTACCTTCATAAGAATATTATGATTAATAGAGTTTAATACTGAGTTTATCTGCGATGTGTTAAACCACGATTAACACCTTACAAGATTTTTTTTCGGGCCGGGATAGCATTAATTTAATAAATTTCACCCCCATGAAATACATAGGTATTAAGATAGAAAAGTTAACATTTCCTCATCCGAACTTAGAACTATTTATATCATATAACCGACTCATTAATTACAGAATTATAAATCATGAAAATATAAACTGCCAGAAAGGCGGCTTATATTATCACTTTAGAAACTAAGTGGGCCAATAGCTAAATTTTTGATATGGCTATTTTAATTTCTTCCAACAACTGGTTAAGGTTAAACCCTAAAGTACTAGAGTAAATGGGATTTTCCCAGTCATCACGTCTAATAGACATAACTTTAAAATAACCACTCTCGTCAAAAGAAGGATACCAACCAACATCAACAATAGAGCCATTTAGATATTTTATCTGTAGTAGACCCTCATCAAGAAGGTCAATAACATCCGACAACCCATCATCTTTTTGAATAGAATGCAGATCATTATATATATATTCAGCATTACTTATATATAATATGTCACCAAATAATTTTAATTCTTTGTTCATTTTATTAATCTCCTAGATTCGGTTTCACCAATTGGATGAGAGTGAATAACACCCCCCGATTCTTTAGTTACTACCCAGCAAGTTTCCTTTCCTTTATATGCACCTTGAACATCTCTAAATTCCTTAACTTTCCAAGATTGACCATTAGTTACTGAAATCCCTGTCAACCAAACTTCTTGATCAACTTCAGGGATATTAACACCTTGTTTGAATTTTGCCGGACCTGATTTAGTCGAGTTAACAATATCGTCCCACTTCATATTCTTAGGTGGGTAATGTTTGATACCATGAGGATATGACCCTTTAGATGTACTTAGATAAACATACACCGGTTCCAGCCCCGACTCTGCTGGGAACCAAATGATGTAATCGTGGAAATCCATCTCCTCATGTGCAAGGAACGTCAGTGCTCGCTTTGTCGCCAGAAAAGTGATATCGGTTCCAGTATGCTGCGGGAAGACCGGCGCACTGGCAGGTTGTGGTAATACCGAGCTGATATCCATGCCGGGCGGTTGTGCTGGAGTAAAAGTAAAGGTGCTTGGCGGCTGGTTGTCGGTGGTAAAAGTATATTAGGATTTCCAGCACTAAGCCCTCTCGGCACGCCCTTGACGCCATCAGTTGAGCCACGGTGGCCCTGACCCATGATATTACTGTGTCCTTTTCCCATACTTTATTTCCTTATTTAAGTTTTTATAATTAACGAGAATATTGACTGCTAAACCTATTTATCTTTTTCACCTCCTTAACATTATTTAAATGTCATGAGTTTTATTCTTTAGCTTTGCCAGACCCACAAATAAAAACACCCCGCTAATTAGCGAGGTGCGTCATTACCTTCATGAGAATATTATGATTAATAGAGTTTAATACTGAGTTTGTCTGCGGTGTGTTAAACCACGATTAACACCGTACAAGATTTTTTTCGGGCCGGGATAGCATTAATTTAATAAATTTTCGTCTGCAAGATATGGCTTAAATTTGAGATAAAAAAAGCCGCTGCCATTATTTAATGGCAGCGGCCTGTTTCACCCAGAGTTAAACGCCGCTAATAACGCAGCGGCGTCAAAGACAAAAGGGACTTAGCCCGCAACTGCGATACGTTTCATATCGGTCATATAGCCACGCAGTTTGTGGCCTACGGCTTCAATTGGGTGGTTACGAATGGCTTCATTCACATCACGCAGTTGCGCGTTATCAACCGCAGTACCGGCAACGCTCTTACCCAAATCCCCTGCTTGCAGTGAATCCATGAATTTGCCTTTCAGCAACGGAACCGCCGCGTTCGCGAACAGGTAGTTACCGTATTCAGCCGTATCAGAAATAACCACGTTCATTTCATACAAGCGCTTACGAGCGATGGTATTGGCGATCAATGGTAACTCATGCAGTGATTCATAATATGCAGACTCTTCGATGATACCGGAGTCAACCATAGTTTCGAATGCCAGCTCAACGCCCGCTTTCACCATGGCAATCATCAATACACCGTGGTCAAAGTATTCTTGTTCGGAGATTTTACCTTCAAACTGTGGCGCATTCTCGAATGCTGTTCTGCCGGTCTCTTCACGCCAGTTCAGCAATTTAACATCGTCTTGCGCCCAGTCAGCCATCATGCCGCTAGAGAAAGCACCAGAAATGATGTCATCCATATGCTTTTGGAACAGCGGAGCCATGATTTCTTTCAACTGTTCAGACAGCGCATAAGCACGCAGTTTAGCCGGATTGGACAGACGGTCCATCATCAGCGTAATCCCGCCTTGTTTCAGCGCTTCGGTAATGGTTTCCCAACCGAACTGAATCAGTTTCTCAGCATAAGCCGCGTCAGTACCTTCAGAAACCAGCTTATCGAAACACAGCAATGAACCAGCCTGCAACATACCACACAGGATAGTCTGCTCACCCATCAGGTCAGATTTTACTTCCGCAACGAAAGAGGACTCCAACACACCCGCGCGATGGCCACCGGTTGCTGCCGCCCAAGCCTTGGCAATCGCCATGCCTTCGCCTTTAGGATCGTTTTCCGGGTGAACCGCGATCAGCGTCGGCACACCAAAACCACGTTTGTATTCTTCACGAACTTCAGTGCCAGGGCATTTCGGCGCTACCATCACCACAGTGATGTCTTTACGAACTTGCTCACCCACTTCAACGATATTGAAGCCATGAGAGTAACCCAGTGCTGCACCATCTTTCATCAGTGGCTGAACTGCCTGAACCACTGCGGTGTGCTGTTTGTCTGGTGTCAGGTTAACCACCAAATCAGCCTGTGGGATCAACTCTTCGTAAGTACCTACTTTGAAGCCATTTTCAGTCGCTTTACGCCATGAAGCACGCTTCTCAGCAATCGCTTCTTTACGCAGAGCGTAAGCCACGTCCAGGCCAGAGTCACGCATGTTCAAGCCTTGGTTCAAGCCTTGTGCGCCACAGCCGACGATCACCACTTTTTTACCTTTCAGGTAGCTTGCTTCATCGGCAAATTCGTCACGTGCCATAAAGCGACACTTACCTAATTGCGCCAACTGCTGACGCAGGTTCAATGTGTTGAAATAGTTAGCCATGGTATTACTCCGTTCGGGTTCTGTTTTGTGGGTGCAGCTATTTATTTTGGTTACTGCAAACGAATATTGTGTTTGTGTAGCTAATGTTGTGTGTTGCTGTTTTTCACATCCCCTGTCTGGGCCGGGGATTATCTTGGATTCACTATATGACAGGAAACACATTGCTGAAATTGATATATTAACAATGTGACGTTGCAAATTCTGCAATACAGTTTATTTCTTATGCAATACAATAGCTCTTCTCACCTAAGAGGCTGTCTGTTATGGATTTACGTGACCTGAAATTGTTTCTGCATTTGGCTGAAAGCCGCCACTTTGGCCGCACGGCTAAAGCGACACACGTCAGTCCATCCACCCTGTCGCGCCAGATCCAGCGGCTGGAAGAGACGCTCGGACAGCCCCTGTTTTTACGTGACAACCGCACGGTGCAACTGACCGATGCTGGTACACAGCTCAAGGCTTTTGCTCAACAGACATTGCTACAGTACCAGCAACTGCGCCATGCACTAGGCCAGCATGGGCCATCGCTCAGTGGTGAACTGCGGCTATTTTGTTCGGTCACCGCCGCTTATAGCCATTTGCCCCCCATTCTGGATCGCTTTCGCGCACGCCATCCGTTGGTTGAAATCAAACTCACTACCGGTGATGCCGCCGATGCGGTGGATAAAGTGCAATCGAATGAGGCTGATCTCGGTATTGCGGGTCGCCCTGAAGTGCTCCCCACCAGCATTGCCTTTACCCAGATTGGCGAGATTCCACTGGTTCTGATTGCACCAGCACTGCCTTGCGCAGTGCGTTCACAGGTTTCGGTGGAACAGCCCGATTGGGCCACGGTCCCCTTTATTTTGCCTGAGCATGGCCCATCACGAAAACGCATTGATTTGTGGTTCCGCCGTCAACGCATCAGTAACCCATTGATTTATGCTACGGTTTCCGGCCATGAGGCGATTGTATCAATGGTAGCATTGGGCTGCGGTGTGGCACTGATCCCATCGGTAGTGGTGGATAACAGCCCGGAACCGGTGCGCAACCGCATTTCCTTGCTGGATGATATCTCGTTGGTCGAGCCATTTGAACTGGGGGTTTGTGTACCCAAAAAACGGCTCAATGAGCCGTTAATCGAAGCATTTTGGGGGCTGCTGTAGTTTACAATCGAGAAGAGTAATTCATGACGGGAACAAGATTCCTCGGCCCCAGAGTTAAAGGATTACCCATAGTCGCCCCCACAGGAGCAGGAGTGCTCTCTTTGGTAGGGAAACCGTTTATCGAATCTGTCAGTCGGCAGATATCGCTTTGCAAATTGTTGGTACTGTTTACGTTGGGATAGGTATTAATCACGTTATAAATGGTTCCACCAGCAGCATCAAATATCTGTTCAGCGCGGCGAGTTATATTATTTTTAGCATCGAAGCTTTGTTCTATTACCAAGGTTTCTCCCAATTGAACCGCTTTTTTAACCGAATCATAGCTAAAGCTTTCAACGACCCTCTTAGTCATATTATTCTTCAGATCAAAGTGCTCGATAGCCTGATTCATCGTATTGGTAGCTGCATCGAAGGTTTTCACTTCAACCATCTTATTGCTTGCAGCATCAATGTGTTCTTTTGTTACAATTTGCCTAATGATCTCCCCTTTGCGACGCGTTGTTTCAATTGTTGTCGCCCCATCGGGCATTAAATAAGACTGAATTGAGTGTTGCAGGGGATTAAAACGACTACTTAGCGGCGTAGGGGGTATGTAGTCAGGTGCCGATGGCTTAATTGATGCCTTAAACAAGGCTAATGTTTCACTCATATAAAAACTCCATATATTATTCAAACCATGAAAAAAATAATCATTCAACAACGTGGTAATTAATTGCGATATTATTCATCTCAATTAATAAATCCACAGATGATATTACGCCGCACTAATACTGAATTTCATTTGGAATGCTTATTTTTGAGAATATATAAGAAGATTAAATATAACTAAGTAGAAATAAAAAACTCAGCACTTATTAGCCCTGAGTTTTATTGTTATTGATAGGTATTCACCGCCACTTCATCCAGCCAAAACTTAACCCGCCAAAAAGAACTTAAACGCCGGGTTGTTGGTTTCATCATGGCAATCATAGCCCAAAGCGGCCAGGTGCTCTTCAAATTGCGGCTCAGAATCTGACAACTCAAACCCTGCCAATACCCGGCCAAAATCAGTGCCATGGCTACGATAGTGGAACAAAGAGATATTCCAGTGCGTACCTAATGTATGCAAGAACTTCAGCAATGCGCCCGGTGATTCAGGGAATTCAAAGCTGTACAGCCGCTCACGCAATGGTTTGGAAGGTCGGCCACCCACCATATAACGCACATGCAGTTTGGCCATCTCGTCGTCAGATAGGTCCACCACCTGATAATCTTTTGCCTGTAGCTCAGCCAATATCTCTGCCCGCTCGGCATAGCCGCGCGTCAAACGTACCCCTACGAAAATGCAGGCATTATCGGCATCCGCATAACGGTAGTTGAATTCAGTGACCGAACGCCCCCCCAGCAACTCGCAGAAACGCAGAAAACTGCCTTTTTTCTCGGGGATAGTCACGGCCAGCAAAGCTTCGCGCTGCTCGCCCAGCTCACAACGTTCTGACACATAGCGCAGACCGTGGAAGTTCACGTTAGCCCCGGACAGCACATGGGCCAGACGTTCGCCTTTGATATTATGCTGCTGGACATACTTTTTCAGGCCCGCCAGCGCCAAAGCACCAGAAGGTTCGGCGATGGCACGCACATCTTCAAATAAATCTTTTACTGCCGCACAGATAGCATCACTGTCGACGGTGATCACCTCGTCCAAATACTCCTGGCACAGGCGGAATGGCTCATCGCCAATACGTTTGACGGCGACACCCTCGGCAAATAACCCAACACGGGCCAGGTCAACCGGCTTGCCCGCATCCAGTGCGGCGCGTAAACAAGCTGAGTCTTCCGCTTCAACCCCGATCACTTTAATCTGTGGCATCAGTTGCTTGATAAGCACCGCCACACCGGCCACCAGCCCACCGCCACCGACCGGGACAAAAACCCGATCAAGGTGTGCGTCTTGCTGGAGTAACTCCATCGCCAGCGTCCCCTGCCCGGCGATAACGGCCGGATGGTCAAACGGCGGAACAAAGGTATAACCCTGCTGCTGGGATAACTCGATAGCTTTGCCTTTGGCTTCATCGAAATTGGCACCGAACAGCAGCACCTCACCACCAAAACCGCGCACGGCATCCACTTTGATGTCAGCGGTTGCTACCGGCATCACGATAAGTGCCTTGATACCGAGCTTACTGGCTGAGAGCGCGACACCTTGCGCATGATTACCGGCAGAGGCTGTTATCACACCACAGGCTTTCTGCTCTTCTGTCAGACCCGCCAGCATCGCATAAGCACCACGCAGCTTAAAACTGTGCACTGGCTGGCGGTCTTCACGTTTAACCAAAATGGTATTAGCCAGGCGGGAAGAGATTTTTTCCATCACTTGCAACGGGGTGACTTGCGCCACCTCATACACCGGCGCGCGCAATATCGCCCGCAGATATTCTGCCCCGCAAGGGGCAGCAGATAAGGGTTGTGATACCGCCATGGGTATTAGCCTCCCAGCTTACTTTTGTCGCGCACAGCACCTTTGTCGGCGCTGGTTGCCAGCAGAGCATAAGCGCGCAGTGCATAAGAAACCTGACGTTCGCGGGCTTTAGGCGACCAGGCAGCATCGCCACGGGCTTCTTCAGTTTCACGACGAGCGGTCAGCTCAGATTCGCTCACATCCAACACAATGCCACGGTTCGGGATATCGATATCAATGAAATCGCCATCCTGCACCAGACCAATCAGGCCGCCACTGGCCGCTTCTGGTGAAACATGACCAATCGACAAACCAGACGTCCCGCCGGAGAACCGGCCATCAGTCAGCAAAGCACAGCTCTTGCCTAATCCCATGGATTTCAAATAGGTGGTCGGATAGAGCATTTCCTGCATCCCCGGCCCGCCTTTTGGCCCTTCGTAACGGATAACGACCACGTCACCCGCCACAACTTTACCGCCGAGAATCGCTGCTACCGCATCATCCTGACTCTCATACACTTTTGCCGGGCCACGGAAGGTCAGGCTCTCTTTATCCACACCGGCGGTTTTAACAATACAACCGTTCGCGGCGATATTGCCGTACAGCACAGCTAAACCGCCGTCTTGGCTGTAAGCATGTTCGCGAGTACGGATACAACCCTCTTCACGGTCAGTATCCAGTGATGGGAAGCGGCAATCCTGCGAGAAGGCTTTAGTGGTACGAATACCCGCCGGGCCTGCGGCGTACATCTGCTTGACCCCTTCGTCACCGGTCAGCATCACGTCATAGGTTTCCAGCGTATCGGTCAGATTCAGCCCCAACACATTACGCACCTCGCGGTTAAGCAAGCCAGCCCTGTCCAGTTCGCCTAAAATACCCATAACCCCACCCGCACGGTGCACGTCTTCCATATGATATTTCTGCGTGCTCGGCGCAACTTTACACAAATGAGGCACCTGGCGAGATAAACGGTCGATATCGCTAATATCGAAATCAACCTCCCCTTCCTGTGCTGCGGCCAGTAAGTGCAGTACGGTGTTGGTCGAGCCACCCATCGCGATATCCAGCGTCATGGCGTTTTCAAATGCAGCTTTGTTCGCGATGCTGCGCGGCAAGGCACTAACATCATCCTGTTCGTAATAACGTTTAGTCAGCTCAACAATGTGCTTACCAGCATCGAGGAACAGTTGTTTACGATCAGCATGGGTCGCCAACAGTGAACCGTTACCTGGCAGCGCCAGACCCAGCGCCTCATTCAAGCAGTTCATCGAGTTGGCAGTAAACATCCCCGAGCAGGAACCACAGGTCGGGCAGGCAGAGCGTTCAATCTGCTCACTGTCGGCATCACTGACATTCGGGTTTGCGCCCTGGATCATGGCATCCACCAGATCCAGTTTGATGATTTTATCGGACAGCTTGGTTTTACCCGCTTCCATCGGGCCGCCGGACACAAAGATCACCGGAATATTCAAACGCAGAGACGCCATCAGCATCCCTGGGGTAATTTTGTCGCAGTTAGAGATACACACCATGGCATCCGCGCAATGGGCGTTAACCATGTATTCTACGGAGTCGGCAATCAATTCACGTGAAGGCAGTGAATAGAGCATGCCGCCGTGGCCCATCGCGATCCCATCATCCACCGCAATAGTGTTGAACTCTTTAGCCACGCCGCCAGACGCTTCAATTTGCTCCGCTACCAGCTTGCCTAAGTCGCGCAAATGAACGTGGCCCGGTACAAACTGGGTAAATGAGTTAACCACTGCAATAATCGGTTTGCCGAAGTCATCATCGGTCATACCGGTAGCGCGCCACAGTGCACGAGCGCCGGCCATATTGCGGCCATGAGTGGTGGTATGGGAACGGTACTTAGGCATTGTCTCTTCACTCCAATGTATTCTGTGTTGCAGGTGGCGAACGAACCACCTGCTGATTCTGTCTGTCAGTTTTTATTGATTATTGATTGATTGGATCCAGCCAACCGTACTTATCTTCAGTTTCACCGGTGAACAGGCCAAAGAACGCTTGTTGGATCTTGGTGGTAACCGGGCCACGTTTACCAATACCGACCTGAATACCATCTACGCTGCGTACCGGGGTAATTTCTGCCGCAGTACCGGACATAAAGACTTCATCCGCCAAATAGAGAGATTCACGTGACAACACTTGCTCACGCACTTCCAGACCCATATCTTTCGCCAGTTTGATAATCGCATCACGAGTGATACCCGGCAGGGCTGAAGAGGTAAACGGCGGCGTGAACAGGATGCCATCTTTTACTTCAAACAGGTTTTCACCCGCACCTTCAGACAAGAAGCCATGAATATCCAGCGCAATCCCTTCCTGATAGCCGTGACGGCGTGCTTCGCTGCCCACCAGCAAGGAGGACAGGTAGTTACCACCGGCTTTCGCCGCAGTTGGAATGGTATTGGGTGCCACACGGTTCCATGAGGACACCATGGCATCAATGCCTTGCTCCAACGCTTCCGCACCCAGATAAGCACCCCATGGGAACGCGGCGATTATCACATCTGTTTTATAGCCATCTGGCGGGTTCACACCCATGCCGACATCACCAATAAACACTAACGGGCGGATATACGCGCTGGTCAGATTGTTTTTACGCAATGTCGCACGGCAGGCTTCCATCAGCTCATCAACCGACTGGGAAACCGGCATACGATAAATTTTAGCTGAGTCATGTAAACGCTGCATATGTTCGCGGTGACGGAAAACTACCGGACCTTTGTGGGAGTCGTAGCAACGGACACCTTCGAAGACTGACGTGCCGTAGTGTAACGCGTGAGACATCACGTGAACTTTAGCCTCTGCCCACGGAACCATGTCACCGTTAAACCAAATAAAATCAGCTTTCTTCGTCATTCTTTTCTTTCCTTGTGGCGCATCAGGCGCGTATCTGTAATGTATTAGGTTGTAGGATCTCGACGCAGGCGACATCCATAAGCTTACTTAACTGAGAAGACAGTAAATCGACAGGTCGCCCGCTGGCAACGGTCAATTCAATATTAATATTCTCAGCATTAATCATTGGCGACATATTCATAGCACAAACCTGGAAGCCACGGTGCCGCACAACCCGCAATACACGCTCTAACATTTCAGGGCGGAAGCGGGCTTGGATAGAGATTTGATGTTGGATAGAGGATTGATGGTGCATCATGAGATTTTCTCCAGCATGGTTTCATTACCTGCGCCTGGCGGCACTAACGGCCAAACGTTTTCGAGTTCGTCGATGGAAACCTGGAGCAGATAAGGGCCTTCGCTGTTAAACAGCGCATCCAGAGCGGCGTCGACTTGGTCTTTGCGGGTGATACGTTGGCCGGGGATATTAAACGCACTGGCCAGTGTGATGAAATCGGGGTTATCAGAAAGATTGGTTTCGCTATAACGTCCATCAAAAAACAGTTGCTGCCACTGTCGAACCATACCCAATCGCTGGTTATCTAATAATACGATTTTCAGCGGTAACTGTTTTCGTTTTATCGTGCCCAACTCCTGAACATTCATCATAAACGAACCGTCACCGGAGATACAGATAACCATGTCATCAGGGCGAGCCATTTGTGCGCCAACCGCGGCCGGCACACCAAAACCCATCGTGCCCAAACCGCTGGAGGTGATGAAATTCTCAGGCCGGGTAAAGTTCATATGCTGCGCCGTCCACATCTGGTGCTGGCCCACATCGGTAGTCACTACCGCTTGCGGTGCTTTGCGCTCAGATATCTGCTTCAGTAACAACGGAGCATAAATTGCCTGGCCAGGGTGATCGTAGCGCCAGCTATGCTGGTGTTTCAATGCCATGACCTCATCACGCCACGGCTGGATATCCAACGGTTGCTGTAATGCGGGCAGCAATACTTTCAAATCGCCCTGCAACGCAACATGCGCCTGACGCAATTTACCCAATTCAGCCGGGTCGATATCCATATGGATAACTTTTGCTTTTGCGGCGAATGTATTCAGCTTGCCGGTGACACGGTCATCAAACCGCGCACCAACCGCTATCAGTAAATCGCAATCCTGCACCGCAAAGTTTGCGGCTTTAGTGCCATGCATCCCCAGCATCCCCAGATAGCACGGGTGATTAGTATCCGGCGCACCTAAGCCCTTCAGAGTGGCAACCGCAGGAATACCCGTTACCTCGATAAAAGCACGTAAAGCAGGAACGGCCTGTGCCATGCCAACCCCGCCACCGACATACAACATCGGTTTTTGCGCGGTTGCCAGCATATCCCAGGCTTGTTGTAACTCGGCGGCAGAATCAACAAGATGCTCTTCAACTGGCATCAGGTGCGGAGTTAAATCACCCACAGCTAACTGAATATCCTTCGGAATATCGATTAAAACCGGTCCAGGGCGGCCACTGGTAGCAATGGCAAACGCCTCCGCCATGATACCAGGCAACGCCTCTAATGATTCAACCAGAAAACTGTGTTTAGTACAGGCAAGTGACAAGCCCAATACGTCAATCTCCTGAAAAGCATCAGTACCGATTAAAGCAGACCCCACCTGACCGGTGATAGCAATGACCGGCACAGAATCCAGCAATGCATCAGCCAAACCGGTGATCAGATTAGTGGCTCCAGGGCCAGAAGTGGCAATACACACCCCGACTTTACCGGTTGCACGGGCATAGCCAATGGCAGCAATCGCAGCACCTTGCTCATGGCGGCAGAGCAAATGCTCGACACCACCATCATACAAAGCATCGTAGACAGGCATTATTGCCCCACCCGGATAGCCGAATACCGTATCAACACCCTGCGCACGCAACGCTTGAACCACCCACTGAGCACCATTCATAGTTATTTCCCCGACCTTTTGCGGGAGGCACAGGATTTTATTCTGTTGTGCATTTTATGTTCCTCGCGTCTTTAACGTACCAATAAAAAAACCCCCGGACCTTTCGGTGCGGGGGTTCTCTTGAGATTAAGGCTTGATTTTTATGCCTTTATTCGTCCAAGTGCAGCCCCGCACGGTGGGATAATAATCACCACCACGCTAATTAGGACTAGGTTAATCACTTGGACAATCGCTTTCATAATTAGGTTGTTCATCTGTCAGTGTCGAACGAATACCTACAGAGTTATCACAGTTATTGGTTATCTGACAATATTTATTTAAATTATTATTCTGTGAGCCGCTACACGATATGACACAAATATATTATTTATCAATTAGTAATACTCATATCAGTAGTTTGGCCTTTTTTTGCGTACCGTATCGCAATTTTTAATTTTGATACTTCCCTTGCAGCGAAATTTCTCGCGAGCGTTCGCAAATCAATTCTTTTTCGCTGTACTCAAAAAAGACCTAGGGCACACTGCTGCGGCTACCTCGTATCTCAGCCCGGTCGATTAATAAAAGTCCCGGTAGCCCTAAGGACACATCACGGCAAAGGAAAGCACCATGTCACTGGCAACCATTCACACCCGCGCCACATTAGGCATTCAGGCCCCACCGGTTACAGTAGAAGTTCATATCAGCAATGGGCTCCCCGGATTGATTTTGGTCGGATTACCGGAAACCACCGTAAAAGAGGCTCGAGATAGGGTTCGGAGCGCATTAATCAACAGTGGATTCACCTTTCCAGCGAAACGTATCACCGTTAGTTTGGCACCGGCAGACTTGCCGAAAGAGGGTGGCCGCTATGATCTCCCTATCGCTTTAGCAATACTGGCAGCGTCAGAGCAGATTCCTGCGGATAAATTAACCCACTATGAGTTCTTGGGTGAGTTAGCCCTATCAGGGGCGCTAAGGCGGGTTAGCGGCGCAATTCCGGCAGCACTCGCCAGTAGCCAAGTTCAGCGGCAATTAATTCTTCCGGTCGCGAATAATCTTGAGATAGGTCTTATTCCACAAGGCAACAGCCGGGTTGCCGATCACTTGTTAGCCGTGTGCGGTTTTTTACAGGGTGAAAATACCCTTGATCAGGGCCAGCTAGTTGAATCTGCACCAGAGTGGGATAGCAGCCTCGACCTGCAAGATATCATCGGGCAGTCACAGGCTAAGCGAGCCTTAGAAATTACTGCGGCGGGGGGCCATAACCTGCTATTACTCGGGCCACCAGGAACGGGCAAAACGATGCTGGCAAATCGGTTAACTGGATTATTGCCGCCGCTGACGGATCAAGAGGCATTAGAGGCCGCGGCCATTAACGGTCTACTGCACAGTAACGCGCTACCCGCCCAATGGCGCTGCCGGGCTTTTCGCGCCCCCCACCATAGCGCCTCAATGGCGGCACTGATTGGCGGTGGTTCTATTCCACGCCCCGGTGAAATCTCATTGGCGCACAATGGTGTACTCTTCCTGGATGAATTACCCGAATTTGAACGTCGGGTGCTGGATTCACTGCGCGAGCCACTGGAATCAGGCGAAATTATCATTTCTCGTGCAGCGGCTAAAGTGTGCTTTCCTGCCAAAGTGCAACTGATTGCCGCAATGAACCCCAGCCCCAGTGGCCATTATCAGGGTGTCCATAACCGTACACCGCCACAACAGATTCTGCGTTATCTGGCAAAATTGTCGGGGCCGTTTCTGGACAGGTTTGATTTGTCGATAGAGGTGCCATTGCTGCCATCAGGTATGCTGGGGGCTCAGAAACATCAAGGGGAAAGCAGTGAAACGGTTAGGCTACGAGTATTGCAGGCAAGGCAGAGGCAATTGGATCGAGCAGGGAAGATAAATTCTCAGCTTAATAGCCAAGAAATTGCCGAATATTGCTCCCTCGCTCCTGAGAATGCGGCCTTTCTGGAGCAAGTCCTGCTGACGCTGGGTTTGTCGGTACGCGCCTGGCACCATATTTTAAAAGTAGCGCGGAGCATTGCCGATCTCGCTCAGGAGAATTACATCCAAAGAAATCATCTTTCTGAAGCACTGAGCTATCGTTGTATGGACCGGCTGCTGTTGCAGCTACACAAGAGCCTGATGTAAATAGGGGAGAAAAACCCCCCCATTATCAAACACCTATCTGATATCCAACGTCATTGGAATCGCAGGTAGGCAGCAAGCAAACGCATCCCGATGAACTTACTCAAGTAAGTGATTCGGGTAAGAGTGCGCCGCTAACACCCCTGCGATTTCTAGGACGAAGGATAAGAGGGGATTAATCGTCGCTATCGGTATAATCTTCCACCGCATCCATCTGCGGCTTGCCGCCTGATAGAGTATGGAAGCGTTTAGGACGACGAGTTCGGGTCACATATTTGGACCAGACTTTCTCCTCGGCACTGACGGGCTCACGTTCGCCGCGACAAACAGCAACAAACAACTGTTCTTCTTCCGTTACAGGCTGGCGTTTTCCGAGATCGAGTTCGTTGAAGGCGTAGCCATGGCGCTCTAGTAATTGCGCCTCTTTAATGGTGAAATCGCCGTGGCGCGAGAACCCGCGAGGATAATGCTTATTATCAAAAAAACGATTGGTCGTGATGAAGCTATCCGCCATCTGACACGCTCCTAATTCTCTCATGGTCGTGCTGTTTATGGCGCGGAGTATTAGATAGGCTTGACAGCGTGTAAAACAAAACATTTAAATCTTAACGACAAAAAAAATTGGAGATGGGTTTGGATACCGAATTACTGAAAACCTTTTTGGAGGTCAGTAGGACTCGCCACTTTGGTCGCGCTGCTGAATCTTTGTACTTAACACAGTCGGCGGTAAGTTTTCGTATCCGTCAGTTGGAAAATCAATTAGGTGCAAATTTATTCACTCGTCATCGCAATAATATTCGTCTGACACCTGCGGGAGAACGTTTGGTGCCTTACGCAGAAACACTAATGAGTACCTGGCAACTAGCCAAAAAAGAGGTTGCTCACTCACTACAGCATACCGAGTTGTCCATTGGTGCAACCGCCTCACTGTGGGAGGCATACCTCACTCCGTGGTTGCAACAATTATATAAACAACGAGAGGCATTGCGCCTTGAGGCGCGGATTGCACTGCGGCACTCGCTGGTGAAACAGTTGCACGAACGGCAACTGGATTTATTGATAACGACCGAACCACCTAAAATGGATGAACTGGCAAGCCAACTGTTAGGGCATTTTTCGCTGCGACTATTTTCTTTTGAGCCGATTGATTTATCGAAAGAAACTGAGCCAGACGCCGAGCATAAAAATGCAAATGAAGCACCTTATATCAAGCTTGAGTGGGGAGCTGATTTTCATCAGCAAGAGAATAGATTGCTGGAGAGCGAGCAAATGGCGGTATTAACGACCACATCGGCACATTTGACCCGGCAGCTATTAGAAACCACCGGTGGCTGTGCTTTCCTGCCCGAACACTGGCAAAAAGAATACCCTCAATTAGCCATGAACGCTGATATGCCAGCTATTGTGCGGCCACTGTATGCTGTTTGGTTGCAAAACAGTGACCAGCAAACATTGATTCGACAACTGTTAAAAACACCGATGAATAACGCAGCTCAGAGCGCTATACGGGATTAAGTGGCGGCGACTGAGGGCGAGCACGCCGGTTCAGATAAAAAGCACTCATCGCCTTCTGAATCGCAATAAAGCTAAATAATAATATTCCGATGACAATTTTGGTCCACCATGAGCTAAGTGTGCCATCGAATGTGATGTAGCTCTGAATCAACCCCTGAATCAAGACACCAAACAGCGTGCCGAAAACTGTCCCGATACCACCGGTAAGTAATGTGCCACCGATAACGACTGCGGCAATGGCATCGAGCTCAACACCACTGGCTGCTAATGCATAGCCAGCAGAGGTATAGAGTGAGAAAACGATTCCCGATAGCGCGGCTAACGTGCTCGATAACATATAAATTTTAATTGTCGTTTGCCTGACAGGAACACCCATCAGTCCGGCAGAAACGCTATTACCCCCGATGGCATAAACATTATGGCCAAAGCGGGTTCGATGAGCCAACAGAATGCCAAATGCCACAACCATTAGCATGATGAAGGCTAATAATGTGAATCGCCCGCCACCAGGAACTTTCCAGGCATAGTTCGCCAGCGTGGCATAAAGTGGGTGATCAATAGGTATCGACTCTTCAGAGACGATAAAACTCATACCACGAACGAAGAACATCCCAGCCAGAGTAATAATAAACGCAGGGAGTTTCAGAGAATCAATAATCCACCCCATCAATGCACCAAACATCGCCCCCATAACTAAGACAATGGCAAAAGCATACATTGGGTGAATACCATAAGTTCCGATTAACTTAGCCAATAACACGCCGGTAAATGCAATTACCGACCCAACCGATAAATCGATGCCGCCCGATAGAATAACGAAAGTCATCCCTACGGCGACAATGCCCAGAAAAGCATTATCAGTCAGTAAATCACACCACACTCGGGTGGAGGAGAAACTGGGGAACTGACTGAGACAAAAAGCGTATCCCAGAATAAAAACGGCGATAGTAATCAGCAAAGGAATATTGCGCTTTAACATTATTTTCGCCTCGTGAAGATATGGCTAAATGAGATCATCGGTGACTGCACAATCAAGACGGCTAATACCACAATAGCTTTAAGGACCAGGTTAAACTCTGGCTGATAGCCTGAAAGTAAGATCCCTGTATTCATCCCTTGAATAATCAAAGCACCAATAACCGAAAGCAAAAGATTAAATCGCCCTCCCATTAAAGATGCACCACCAATGACTACCGCCAGAATTGCATCCAGCTCCAGCCATAAACCAGCATTGTTAGCATCGGCACCACGAATATCTGCCGTCACAATAATGCCAGCGACCGCTGCACAGATACCACAAATCACATACACGGCAATCAGTACCAAGCGAGTACTCACTCCCGCATTACGTGCTGATCGTAAGTTGATACCAACAGACTCAATGAATAGACCCAGTGCTGTTTTTCGGGTCAATAACCACACTATAATCAACATACTAAATGCGATGACTACTGACATCGGCAAATACATCAGCGTACTGCTACCCAACTTCGCCAAGCCACCCGTATCAAATGTAACAATCTGCCCCTCAGTAATCAGCTGGGCTATCCCCCGTCCTGCCACCATTAACATTAAGGTGGCCACAATCGGTTGGATTTGTAATACCGCCACTAAGAAACCGTTCCATAAACCACATAACGCGCCAACCGCAAGGGCGGCGACTAATACCGTTGGCAAAGGATATCCAGCACTGGTCAGTGTGGCCGCAGTTGCACCGGCTATTGCCATTACCGCACCAACCGACAAATCAATGCCGCCAGTAGCAATGACCAGTGTCATACCTAATGCCAGTAAAGCAACGGGAGCACCGCGATTTAGAATATCGATGACACTGCCAAACAACCGTCCATCCTGAATATGGATCGAGAAAAAGTTCGGGGCGACTAAACTATCAATCAATAAAATGACCGCCAGAGCACCAAATTGAGTGGCACCTTTCGGCAAGACCCATTTAACTTTGCGCGGTCGTTGCGGCATTGACAGGCTCCTATTAACCATGAAGTAACTCCTTATTGCACCGCGATCGCCTGCATGATGGCAGGAACGGAAATCTCATCGTGACCGAGTTGTGCAATATGTCGACGGTCACGCAGAACAATGACGCGATCGGCATAACCTGCCAATTCCTCTAATTCGGAAGAGATAATTAACAGTGCCAGCCCTTCATCACACAGTTTCTCAATCAGCCGAATAATTTCAGCATGCGCCCCCACGTCAATACCGCGCGTTGGCTCATCTAAAATCAAAAATCGAGGTTTTGTGGCAAGCCAGCGCGCTAATAAAACTTTTTGCTGGTTTCCACCGGAGAGATACTGAATTTGTTGCTCAGGGCCAGGAGTACGAATACCAAGCTGCTGAATGAATTGCTCAGCAATTTGAGTTTGTTCCCGCATTGAAAGTGGCCTTAACCATCCGCGCTGGGCCTGTAAGGCCAGAATAATATTCTCCCGAACTGTTGCAGCACCGACAATGCCATCAGTTTTACGATCTTCTGGGCAATAGCCAAAACCGAATTTTGATGCCGTGCGTGGTGTTCGGATCTTAACGGGCTTGCCTTGTATTTTGGCCTCCCCAGTATCCGGTGTCGTAACACCGAAAATTAATTGCGCAGTCTCGGTGCGCCCAGATCCTAATAGCCCAGCAAGTCCGACAATTTCACCAGGAGAAACAGCCAAATCGAAATTTTCCACCACACCCCGCCGACCATAGTTTTTAAACTCAACCAGTGGGTTGCTTGCCACAATATTATGTTCACCACGTTTGAGTAATTGCTCATCAAAGCTATGGCCCAACATCATCTGAACCAATTCGATACGGGGAAGTTCTGCGGTTGTTTTAGTGCCAACAAGTTTGCCATTGCGTAAGACAGTAATACGATCGCTGATCCGATAAACCTGATCGAGGAAATGCGTCACGAATACCATACCGATACCCTGATCTCGTAACTGACGTAAAATATCCAGCAACATACTGACTTCTTTAGCATCTAAACTTGCCGTTGGCTCATCCAGAATAAGTACTTTTGCTGATAGATCGACCGCGCGAGCAATGGCGACAATCTGTTGTATTGCAATAGAAAAGTTAGCTAACGGTTGCTGCACATCTAATGTAAGACCATAGCCCGTTAGCAGTTTTTCTGCCTGTAGATTCATCGTACGATGGTCAATTAACCCCCAACGTAATGGCTCACGGCCAATGAATAGATTTGCCGCAACAGATATATTGGGCAGCAAGTTGACCTCTTGATAAACAGTGCCAATCCCCAGTTTCTGGGCATCCGCAGTATCAATGGGACAAATGGCCTTACCATCTAAATAAACTTCACCGGCGGCCCGCTTATAGACCCCAGTTAATGCTTTGATTAAAGTCGACTTTCCTGCACCATTTTCCCCTAACAATGCGACAACTTCACCGCGAAACAGAGAAAAATCGACAGAGTCCAATGCCTTAACACCAGGAAATTCAACTGACAAGCCACGGACTTCTAGCAGTGTTTCCATCAGATGTACCCACGTTCAAAAACGACTCAGATATTGCCCAAATACAGGTGACGAAAGCAGGCGGGGCAAGCCCCGCCATTTGAATCAATAACCAAGGCTCTTCTTAGATTCGTATTCCTGTTTAGCCGTATCAGGCTGTAACAGACGAGATTCTGTCTGGATAAACTTAGGCGGTTGGGTGCCATCTTTCTTCAGCGCAATTAATGCATCGAAAGCAGGGCCTGCCATATTCGGTGTCAACTCAACAGTAGCATTAGCCTCTCCGCTACTCATCGCTTTAAAAATATCAGGGACGCCATCGATGGATACAATTTTGATCTCTGAACCCGGCTTCAACCCGGCTTCTTTAATGGCTTGAATGGCACCTATCGCCATATCATCGTTATGTGCATAGACAGCACAGATGTTCTTACCGTTTTGCTCCGCTTTAATGAAACTCTCCATTACTTCTTTGCCTTTACTCCGTGTGAAATCCCCGGACTGAGAGCGAATTATTTTTACGTTAGGTGCCGACGCTATCCCGTCAGCAAAACCTTTCTTGCGGTTAATAGCCACACTCGAGCCAACAGTGCCTTGTAGTTCAACCACATTACAAGGTTTACCTGCCACATCTTTCAGTAGCCACTCACCAGCGACTTTACCTTCATATACACTGTCTGAAGCCACTGCGGCGGTGTACAGGGAGGGATCATTCACCTCTATCATTCGGTCAAGCAGGAATACCGGGATTTTAGCTTCTTTCGCTTCCTGCAAAACCGGTGTCCAACCCGTTGCAACCACAGGAGCAATAAAAATGGCATCAACACCCTGAGCAATAAACGATCTAACAGCCTTGATTTGGTTCTCTTGTTTTTGTTGAGCATCCGCGATTTTTAATGTAATACCGCGCTTTTCAGCCTCTTGTTTAGAAACCTTAGTTTCCGCAGAGCGCCAACCGGACTCTGAACCAATTTGAGAAAAACCCACGACTAGCGGAGCCGCTTGGACTGCACTACACATTGCCGCTGTTACAGCTGCTGCTAACAGTAAACGCCTGTACATATTTCTCTCCTCACTTGTCATCGTCGAGCCGCTGACTCACTACCATTCCGAAGAACAGTTAAGATAATCATTCAGGTCATTTACTGTCCTGAGCATCGGCCAATTTGCAAATTATGTTGTTCTAAAAGCATATGATGTTTTTTAAGGTGAGCTTCCTGATAGCTAAAATGTTAATTAGTTTTAGTACATTTTGTAAAAGTAATAATGAGCAACGTCACACCACAGAATAACAATCGTTTTGTACATAAATTCAGCTAAATAGGTATGCATTGGGAACGTTACCTTTTAAAATTTTGTCAGGCTTAAAAAATAACTGTTGTTAATGGCAGAATATTGTTCGAACAAAAAGATCTTTTTGGAATTGGTAAAATGGATGGAAAATATGAGGGAATAGTGGTCAGAACAGAGGTCAAGATAAAAGCAGAACTATGTTAAAGAAGTAGTGTAAGTGTATCGGCGTATCATAAATGTACTAATTACGATTTTTGGGCATAAAAAAACCCCTCGCTTTCGCGAAGGGTTATTTATATGGCAGGGGCGGAGAGACTCGAACTCGCGACACCCGGTTTTGGAGACCGGTGCTCTACCAACTGAGCTACGCCCCTAAATTATGCTTAACATTATGCCTGCTAAGATAAGCAGGCATAATTTAAATAAGTGGCGGAACGGACGGGGCTCGAACCCGCGACCCCCTGCGTGACAGGCAGGTATTCTAACCAACTGAACTACCGCTCCACCGATTCTTTTACGTGTATCTTCCCGATACTTACCCTTGACAGGGCCAGCGCTCCGCGCTGTGCAAAACCGCTCTAAGCGATTTTGTCAGTTACCAGATGTCACTCTGATAACTCGTGTTTGATGCCTGGCAGTGTCCTACTCTCGCATGGGGAGACCCCACACTACCATCGGCGCTACGGCGTTTCACTTCTGAGTTCGGCATGGGATCAGGTGGGACCACCGCGCTAAGGCCGCCAGGCAAATTCTGTCTAAACTAAACCCGCTATGCAATACTACACACAGCCAGCCAGCCCAATCTCGGAACTTCGCTGAAAATATCAATCTTTCAAATCTAAAACACCTTTGGTGTTGTAAGGTTAAGCCTCACGGATCATTAGTACTGGTTAGCTCAATGCATCGCTGCACTTACACACCCAGCCTATCAACGTCATAGTCTTTAACGTTCCTTCAGGGGGCTTAAAGCCCCAGGGAAGACTCATCTCGAGGCAAGTTTCCCGCTTAGATGCTTTCAGCGGTTATCTCTTCCGAATTTAGCTACCGGGCAATGCCATTGGCATGACAACCCGAACACCAGTGATTCGTCCACTCCGGTCCTCTCGTACTAGGAGCAGCCCCTCTCAATCTTCCAACGCCCACGGCAGATAGGGACCGAACTGTCTCACGACGTTCTAAACCCAGCTCGCGTACCACTTTAAATGGCGAACAGCCATACCCTTGGGACCTACTTCAGCCCCAGGATGTGATGAGCCGACATCGAGGTGCCAAACACCGCCGTCGATATGAACTCTTGGGCGGTATCAGCCTGTTATCCCCGGAGTACCTTTTATCCGTTGAGCGATGGCCCTTCCATTCAGAACCACCGGATCACTAAGACCTACTTTCGTACCTGCTCGAGCCGTCACTCTCGCAGTCAAGCTAGCTTATGCCTTTGCACTAACCTCACGATGTCCGACCGTGATTAGCTAACCTTCGTGCTCCTCCGTTACTCTTTGGGAGGAGACCGCCCCAGTCAAACTACCCACCAGACACTGTCCTCACCCCGGATCACGGGGCCGAGTTAGAACATCAAACATTAAAGGGTGGTATTTCAAGGTTGGCTCCATGCAGACTGGCGTCCACACTTCGATGCCTCCCACCTATCCTACACATCAAGGCTCAATGTTCAGTGTCAAGCTATAGTAAAGGTTCACGGGGTCTTTCCGTCTTGCCGCGGGTACACTGCATCTTCACAGCGAGTTCAATTTCACTGAGTCTCGGGTGGAGACAGCCTGGCCATCATTACGCCATTCGTGCAGGTCGGAACTTACCCGACAAGGAATTTCGCTACCTTAGGACCGTTATAGTTACGGCCGCCGTTTACTGGGGCTTCGATCAAGAGCTTCGCCTTGCGGCTGACCCCATCAATTAACCTTCCAGCACCGGGCAGGCGTCACACCGTATACGTCCACTTTCGTGTTTGCACAGTGCTGTGTTTTTATTAAACAGTTGCAGCCAGCTGGTATCTGCGACTGGCTTCGGCGCCGGGAGCAAGTCCCATTACCTAATGCCAGCGTGCCTTCTCCCGAAGTTACGGCACCATTTTGCCTAGTTCCTTCACCCGAGTTCTCTCAAGCGCCTGAGTATTCTCTACCTGACCACCTGTGTCGGTTTGGGGTACGATTTAATGTTACCTGATGCTTAGAGGCTTTTCCTGGAAGCTTGGCATCAACTACTTCACCACCGTAGTGGCTCGTCATCACACCTCAGCGTTGATAAGCAACCGGATTTACCAAGTCACTCCGCCTACATGCTTAAACCGGGACAACCGTCGCCCGGCTAGCCTAGCCTTCTCCGTCCCCCCTTCGCAGTAACACCAAGTACAGGAATATTAACCTGTTTCCCATCGACTACGCTTTTCAGCCTCGCCTTAGGGGTCGACTCACCCTGCCCCGATTAACGTTGGACAGGAACCCTTGGTCTTCCGGCGTGCGGGTTTTTCACCCGCATTATCGTTACTTATGTCAGCATTCGCACTTCTGATACCTCCAGCAACCCTCACAGGTCACCTTCAACGGCTTACAGAACGCTCCCCTACCCAACAACACCTAAGTGTCGCTGCCGCAGCTTCGGTGCATGGTTTAGCCCCGTTACATCTTCCGCGCAGGCCGACTCGACCAGTGAGCTATTACGCTTTCTTTAAATGATGGCTGCTTCTAAGCCAACATCCTGGCTGTCTGTGCCTTCCCACATCGTTTCCCACTTAACCATGACTTTGGGACCTTAGCTGGCGGTCTGGGTTGTTTCCCTCTTCACGACGGACGTTAGCACCCGCCGTGTGTCTCCCGTGATAACATTCTTCGGTATTCGGAGTTTGCATCGGTTTGGTAAGTCGGGATGACCCCCTAGCCGAAACAGTGCTCTACCCCCGAAGATGAGTTCACGAGGCGCTACCTAAATAGCTTTCGGGGAGAACCAGCTATCTCCCGGTTTGATTGGCCTTTCACCCCCAGCCACAAGTCATCCGCTAATTTTTCAACATTAGTCGGTTCGGTCCTCCAGTTAGTGTTACCCAACCTTCAACCTGCCCATGGCTAGATCACCGGGTTTCGGGTCTATACCTTGCAACTAGACGCCCAGTTAAGACTCGGTTTCCCTACGGCTCCCCTATTCGGTTAACCTTGCTACAAAATATAAGTCGCTGACCCATTATACAAAAGGTACGCAGTCACACCACGAAGGTGCTCCCACTGCTTGTACGTACACGGTTTCAGGTTCTATTTCACTCCCCTCGCCGGGGTTCTTTTCGCCTTTCCCTCACGGTACTGGTTCACTATCGGTCAGTCAGGAGTATTTAGCCTTGGAGGATGGTCCCCCCATATTCAGACAGGATGTCACGTGTCCCGCCCTACTCATCGAGTTCACAGCAAGTGTGTTTTGGTGTACGGGACTATCACCCTGTACCGTGCGACTTTCCAGACGCTTCCACTAACACACAAACTGATTCAGACTCTGGGCTCTTCCCCGTTCGCTCGCCGCTACTGGGGGAATCTCGGTTGATTTCTTTTCCTCGGGGTACTTAGATGTTTCAGTTCCCCCGGTTCGCCTTGCATGGCTATGTATTCACCATGCAATAGTGCAACGAATTGCACTGGGTTTCCCCATTCGGGTATCGTCGGTTGTAACGCTTCATATCAGCTTACCGACGCTTTTCGCAGATTAGCACGCCCTTCATCGCCTCTGACTGCCTAGGCATCCACCGTGTACGCTTAGTCGCTTAACCTCACAACCCAAAGGTGTTTTTCGTTATTGGTGTGGCTGTGAACACACTCTGCTATGTTGTGCAGTGCGCGCAATCCTCATGAACGTTAAGTTCACTCCGGTTGCTGTGCGCTGTACGCCTTGCCGAGTGTCTTCTCGCTCACACTGCAACAATGATTAACCCATTGGCATTGCGATTATTTGAGAGACTCTATTACAGGTTACTCTTTATCTCAGTACATCTACGGAGAGATAAATTTCAGCTGTAATGTTTCAATTTTCAGCTTGTTCCAGATTGTTAAAGAGCAATATTTCACAACACACTGTGCCTTACGACCGCAGTACGTTTTGAAATAGTTTTTTTATATGGTGGAGCTAAGCGGGATCGAACCGCTGACCTCCTGCGTGCAAGGCAGGCGCTCTCCCAGCTGAGCTATAGCCCCATATAAAAAGCAAAATACCTTATCGGCATAACTCATTCTCAGACAAGACGCAGTCACGCAACGTTTATGGGTATAAACGAGTGTGTCTGTAACGCACTATGAGGATGAGTTGGTGGGTCTGAGTGGACTTGAACCACCGACCTCACCCTTATCAGGGGTGCGCTCTAACCACCTGAGCTACAGACCCAACAAGGTACTAAAGCCCGACTAATCTCTCAGTCCGGCCTTATTTGCTCGTTACTTTCTATCAGACAATCTGTGTGGACACTGCGCAATGCGTATCGTTTAGGTAAGGAGGTGATCCAACCGCAGGTTCCCCTACGGTTACCTTGTTACGACTTCACCCCAGTCATGAATCACAAAGTGGTAAGCGCCCTCCCGAAGGTTAAGCTACCTACTTCTTTTGCAACCCACTCCCATGGTGTGACGGGCGGTGTGTACAAGGCCCGGGAACGTATTCACCGTAGCATTCTGATCTACGATTACTAGCGATTCCGACTTCATGGAGTCGAGTTGCAGACTCCAATCCGGACTACGACAGACTTTATGTGGTCCGCTTGCTCTCGCGAGTTCGCTTCACTTTGTATCTGCCATTGTAGCACGTGTGTAGCCCTACTCGTAAGGGCCATGATGACTTGACGTCATCCCCACCTTCCTCCGGTTTATCACCGGCAGTCTCCCTTGAGTTCCCACCATTACGTGCTGGCAACAAAGGATAAGGGTTGCGCTCGTTGCGGGACTTAACCCAACATTTCACAACACGAGCTGACGACAGCCATGCAGCACCTGTCTCACGGTTCCCGAAGGCACTAAAGCATCTCTGCTAAATTCCGTGGATGTCAAGAGTAGGTAAGGTTCTTCGCGTTGCATCGAATTAAACCACATGCTCCACCGCTTGTGCGGGCCCCCGTCAATTCATTTGAGTTTTAACCTTGCGGCCGTACTCCCCAGGCGGTCGACTTAACGCGTTAGCTCCGGAAGCCACGCCTCAAGGGCACAACCTCCAAGTCGACATCGTTTACAGCGTGGACTACCAGGGTATCTAATCCTGTTTGCTCCCCACGCTTTCGCACCTGAGCGTCAGTCTTTGTCCAGGGGGCCGCCTTCGCCACCGGTATTCCTCCAGATCTCTACGCATTTCACCGCTACACCTGGAATTCTACCCCCCTCTACAAGACTCTAGCTTGCCAGTTTCAAATGCAGTTCCCACGTTAAGCGCGGGGATTTCACATCTGACTTAACAAACCGCCTGCGTGCGCTTTACGCCCAGTAATTCCGATTAACGCTTGCACCCTCCGTATTACCGCGGCTGCTGGCACGGAGTTAGCCGGTGCTTCTTCTGCGAGTAACGTCAATCAACCGTGCTATTAACACGATTGCCTTCCTCCTCGCTGAAAGTGCTTTACAACCCGAAGGCCTTCTTCACACACGCGGCATGGCTGCATCAGGCTTGCGCCCATTGTGCAATATTCCCCACTGCTGCCTCCCGTAGGAGTCTGGACCGTGTCTCAGTTCCAGTGTGGCTGGTCATCCTCTCAGACCAGCTAGGGATCGTCGCCTAGGTGAGCCATTACCCCACCTACTAGCTAATCCCATCTGGGCACATCCGATGGCGTGAGGCCCGAAGGTCCCCCACTTTGCTCTTGCGAGGTCATGCGGTATTAGCTACCGTTTCCAGTAGTTATCCCCCTCCATCAGGCAGTTTCCCAGACATTACTCACCCGTCCGCCGCTCGCCGGCAAAGTAGTAAACTACTTCCCGCTGCCGCTCGACTTGCATGTGTTAGGCCTGCCGCCAGCGTTCAATCTGAGCCATGATCAAACTCTTCAATTTAAGATTTGTTTGATTTGCTACTAATAAAAGCAGCGATGCTCAAAGATTACTTTCTGCAAATAAGCATTCGAACCGAAGTTCAAATGTGTACTGCTTTGGTCACTCTTCAAGACTTTGATATTTCTTCTGCCTGTCGAAACAGGCTTCGATATCGTCTTGCGAGTGCCCACACAGATTGTCTGATAAATTGTTAAAGAGCGTTCGTTACCCGTTTGCCTTTCGGCGAATCTTACGGTAACGCGGGAGGCAGATAATACGCTTTCCCGCTGAAGAGTCAAGAGTTTCTTTGGTTTCTTTCGAAGTCAAAATCATTCTTTTCGCTTCCTGACCCGGCGAAGTATGTTTCGTTGTTCCCGGTCAGTGGAGGCGCATTATAGGGAGTTCCTGACAGCCTGCAACCCCTAATTTGAAAAAACTTTTCAACCGCTGAATCTTTAGTCAAAATGCCTTTAAATTGGCAGTTTTTGCAGCACCGGGAAGCCATAACCCTGCAAAACGGGCAATAAAACGTCAGTATCTGCATTCAACGCCATGCAGTAAGCAATATTATCTTCCTGAGAAGAAACTACATTTTCTTGAGAAGAGATGAGCCAGGCAGTGCGACGAGCAATTGCGGCACCGGAATCGACCATGCGAGTACCTTCAGGCAACACTTGCGCCAACTCTTCTACTAATAGAGGGAAATGAGTGCACCCCAATACAATGGTGTCCGGTGGCTCACGCATCGCCAACCATGGGTGGAGGATTTTCTTTAATGTTTCGATAGGTACAGCACCACCATGCAACTTGGACTCTGCCAGTTCCACCAGCTCAGATGAACCCAGCAATTCAATTTTGCAATCGGTAGCAAAGCGCTCAATCAAGTCCCGTGTATAAGAAGCATGAACCGTGCCACGGGTAGCCAATAAGCCAACAACACCATTGCGGGTTAATCGCACCGCCGGTTTGATAGCAGGAACAACCCCAACCACAGGGAATGCAAAGCGTTCACGTAAAGCAGGAAGTACTACTGTGCTGGCGGTGTTACAGGCAATGACGACGATTGCCAGCGGATGGCGCTGCTGTACCGCAGTGACAATTTCCAGAACGCGTTCAACGATAAACTCACCGGACTTCTCCCCATAAGGGAAAGCGACATTGTCGAAAGCATATATATAGTGGAGATCCGGCAACAACTGCCGAATCTCTTGATAGACAGATAGCCCGCCAACACCTGAGTCAAAAATCAGTGCTGTCGGGCGAGGAGCAGTATCAGCCTTAGAAGTTATAGCTTCCGGTGAGGTAATACTCTCGTCCAGCGGTTTTATAGCCATAAGCCGTTTCGTAATCTTTATCAAACAGGTTAGCAATTCTACCACGAACTGTAAGATGAGAAGTAACCGGATAACTCGCTGAAACATCTACCGTGCTATAACTCGGTAATTCACGTTGAGTCGAGCTATAGGCTGAGGTGCTATTGTCATAGCGTTTACCGTAGTACTGATAAGAAACGTCCATATCCAGATTGAACATTGTCCAATCTAATTGATACTTGGCTTGCTGTTTAGAACGACGGGCTAAAACTTCATTATTCTTATCATTACGCGGATCCATATATTGCAATGTTATCTGGTGATTGAAAATGCCGGTATCGACGCTACCTGTCCATTCAACCCCTTTTATCGTTGCCGAATCAACATTGTAATACTGCCCTTTGTAGGTATTTGGGTCGGAGAAGTAATCGATCAGGTTTTCAATTTTGTAGCGATAAGCAGACAAACGCCAATCAAGTGGGCCAGTCAATCCTTCCAGGCCTGCCTCCCATTGGCGGGACTCCTCAGGTTTCAAATCACTGTTTGATATGATATCAAAGCGCTGCGAACCATACTGCTGACCCAGTGACGGGGCCAAAAATCCTGTTCCATAGGATAATGTCGCACGATAATCAGGGATAAATTCCCAGCCTGCGGCGGTTTGCCATGTCTCATGCCAGCCAAACTGCTCATCTTTATCTTCACGGCCCGAGGCTTCCAGCGTCACACTACCTATCTTCTGCTGCCCGCTAAGATACAAACCGGTATTATCCCGCTTATATGTATCAGAGATAGTGGTACTCGATGAGGTCAAACGCTGTTGCTGCCAGTCAACGCCAGCACTCAGCGTTGCACTCTCAAAGCTGTATGTATTACCCCATTGCACGTTACGCTGATCCATATCGTCCAGCGTAGTCGCCACGCCATAACGCCCATATTGGCTGCTGTAGTTATAATCTTTGTATTTCTGATAGCTACCGATTAATTGAGAGGAGAAAGCTCCCGCTGCATAACGTAGCCCTGCGTCATAAGTATGGTTATATAATCGCTCCTCATCACCACTGTAAGCAGGGGAAGAAATACTGCCAACATCGTAATCAGTATTGTTGGTGTAACCATAACCTCTGACGAAACCGGATATATCTTGATTGAACTGATGCTCTAGCCCTGCCCAAAAATTTTTATTACGAAAACCGTCCCGATCGCTATCCACTGGATTAGGTGAGTCGGGTTTAATGTTAAAACCGTTCGTGGTTTGATAGCCGCCCGCTATCGTCGCTAAAGTATCACCAAAGCGTTGGCGAACGCTGCCGTCATATTGCTGGTAACCTTTAGAACCAACCCCGGCATTAATCTGCCCACCTTCCTGGTCTGACTGTGTAATCACGTTAATTACACCACCAATCGCCCCAGAGCCATATACGGCAGAGCGAGGCCCGCGAATATATTCAACACGTTGCACCAAAGAGAGAGGTATTTGATTAAAGTCGACACTATTGATGATACCGGTTCGCGCCAGAGGAATGCCATCGATCAGCACTAATACATGACGGGCTTCGGTACCACGAATATACATAGAAGAGCCTTGGCCTAACCCCCCGGTTTGCGCAATATCCACGCCAGGTAGCCGGCGCATCACTTCATTGAGGCTTTTTGCCTGCCAGCGGTCGATATCATCACGCGTTACTACATCGGTGGGTGCCAATACCGTGGAAACTGGCTGTTTGAAACGGTTGGCGGTAACCACCATTTCGTCTTTATTACCTGTTGTGGTGCTGTCCTGGGCCCATCCAGAAAATGCCGTCACAGAAAGGGCTGTGATCAGCGTATATTTTTTAATTGTCATGAATACAAGCATCCAAACTCAATTGGCGGATGCCGCAGTGCCATGGCCGATAGTTCGCGACGACCACGCATATTGCGACGTAATACCGGCAGGTCTTCGGGCTTGGGATCTCTGATGTCACGTCTTCTTCATTACTTAAATGAATTAATACCGTGAAATAGAGCTGGCGATGACTTCCCGCCCTTGCGGACAGTGTCTGGTTGAAACCTATCGCCGTAACTTCCCCTTACCGCTGCGCGTCAGCTCCGGATTTACACCGGATTCCCTTTTAACTCGTAGGTGTTTCAGTAACAGCATGAGGCCGGACCGCAATGCTACGATCAAGTAAAATAGATGTCTAGACTTCCATCCTCGTTATAGGGAATAAACACAACAAAACTGGACATCACTCCCACTTTCCCTACAATCCGCAGCAATACCTCTCTTTTATAATGGCCAGACGAGAAGAAACATGACTCCCGACATCCTGCCGACAGACAGTTACGACCAACAACTGGCGGAAAAATCTGCCCGTCTTCAGACGATGATGTTGCCGTTTCAGGCACCTGCTGCGGAAATATTCCGTTCTCCGGCAGAGCATTACCGCATGAGAGCCGAGTTTCGCGTTTGGCACGATGAAGATGACTTGTACCACATCATGTTTGACCAGCAGACCAAACAGCGTATCCGTGTTGAACAGTTCCCGGTGGCAAGTTTGTTGATCAATCGTCTGATGAGTGCGCTGATGACGGCCATCAGGGCCGAACCGATTTTGCGGCGTAAACTGTTCCAGATTGATTACTTATCTACCCTAAGCGGTAAATTGATCGCCTCTTTGCTGTATCACCGTCAATTAGATGAAGAGTGGCAGCAGAAGGCGCTGGAATTACGTGAAAAGCTACGCGAACAAGGTTTTGATCTGCAACTGATTGGCCGGGCATCGAAAACTAAAATCATGCTAGATCACGACTATATCGATGAAGTGTTACCGGTTGCTGGGCGTGAAATGATTTATCGTCAGGTGGAGAATAGTTTCACCCAACCGAATGCAGCGGTGAATATTCATATGCTGGAATGGGCGATTGATGCCACTAAAAATGCCAGCGGTGATTTATTGGAGTTGTATTGCGGTAATGGTAATTTCTCGTTGGCGCTCGCACGCAATTTTGCACGGGTGTTGGCAACAGAAATCGCTAAACCCTCAGTGGCAGCGGCACAATACAATATCGCGGCAAATAATATCGATAACGTGCAAATTATCCGCATGTCAGCTGAAGAGTTTACCCAGGCAATGCAAGGTGTACGCGAATTTAACCGTTTGAAGGGTATTGATCTGAGCAGTTATAACTGCGAGACCATTTTTGTCGATCCCCCGCGCAGCGGGCTGGATAACGAGACAGTCAAACTGGTACAAGGTTATCCGCGTATCCTTTATATCTCCTGTAACCCTGAAACGCTGTGCGCCAATCTGGAACAGTTACAACAGACACATAAAATCAGCCGATTAGCACTGTTCGATCAGTTCCCCTACACCCATCATATGGAGTGTGGGGTATTGCTGGAAAAGCGCGGCTGACAGGCAATAGATAAGTAAAAGGGCAACGCGATGTTGCCCTTTTTCGTTTTAAAATAGGTCGTTTTAAAACATATCGCTTTCAAGTTATTGCGGCTGCTGGTTATCCGAATTATCTGGCTCAGATTCTGATTGCACCGACTTACGTGCTTTTAGCTTAAACAAGATCCAGAACACCAACACGACACTGAGAATAGAAGGAACGAAATTAGAACCAATTGCCGGATGCTCAACCCGAACAATCGCGCTATACAGCAAAATCCCGAGCAGGAAACACGCGGAGGCCAGTACTGGCAAGCCATGTGGCATGGCGAAATTGAGGTAGCGCTGATGCAAACAATATACGGCTAATATTAACGTTAGCAGCGGAAAAACTGAAAAAGGCACAAACGCGCTGAATAACGTGTTAAATGAACCATTTATTGCCAGGCCAGTAATCAACGCCAGCAGCAGGGTGCCGATTTCACGGCGAGACTGTTCCATCATTTTCCTTACCTTATTAAGTGCGAGATACGGCGAGTTTTTCCTGCTCGCGACGATACCAATAATAAGCGCCCTTGGAGATCATCCGCAGTTGTAAGACCAAGCGTTCCTCTAACTGTCGCCGTTGTTCAATATCCACGTCCAGCACTTCTGCACCAGCACTGAAGACAATTGTGACCATGGCCTCAGCCTGAGCTTCAGTGAAGCTGCGTGGCATGTGGTTTTCCAATTCGAGGTAATCTGCCAGCTCAGCAATAAAATGCTGAATTTCACGTGCCACTGCGGCACGAAATGCGGCGGACGTGCCGGAACGCTCGCGCAGCAATAAGCGAAATGCATTCGGGTTATTACCGATAAATTCCATAAATGTAGATACGGAGGTACGGATAACACTGCCGCCCTTGGCAATCCGCTGGCGTGCCTGACGCATCAGTTGGCGCAACATCAGGCCGCTTTCATCGACCATTGTCAGGCCAAGTTCGTCGACATCGCGAAAATGCCGGTAGAAAGAAGTCGGTGCGATACCAGCTTCGCGAGAGACTTCCCGCAAGCTAAGGCTGGCGAAACTCCGCTCAGCGCTCAGTTGGCTGAACGCCGCTTCGATAAGGGAACGACGAGTCCGCTCTTTTTGTTGTGCTCTGACGCCCATAATCGTGCCCAAGGGATATCCAAATTCTCAATCTAAGATATATAGTCAGCAATATACCAAACTTTATAGTAACAACCGTTATACAAACGTATCATCCCAATACTGAATTGCCGCTTTACAACACACATCACGGTGATTTACCCATGGTTGATTGACTTATACCTGTCATCTTTCAATTTACAGATGTGTTGGCTGCATCTTGAAATCTATTGGGTATCTGGTTGGGATGATGTTAATGTACCGTTGTAATTTTGTATAAGAATAGGTCTCTCCTACATGCAACAGCACTTCCATTTTGATGCCATTGTTATTGGCTCGGGTCCTGGCGGTGAAGGTGCCGCTATGGGGTTGGTCAAGCAAGGTGCCCGTGTTGCCGTAATTGAACGGTATAATAATGTGGGCGGTGGATGTACCCATTGGGGCACTATCCCTTCCAAAGCTTTGCGCCACGCCGTTAGCCGTATTATCGAATTCAACCAAAATCCACTCTACAGCGACAATGCCCGAACCATCAGTTCTTCTTTCGCTGATATTTTAAACCATGCTGATCGTGTTATTAATCAACAGACACGTATGCGCCAGGGTTTTTACGATCGCAATCACTGCCATATGTTTTCAGGCGATGCCAGCTTTATTGATGCCAATACTATCAACGTGCGTTATGCCGATGGCACCAACGATACACTACGCGCTGATAACATTGTGATTGCTACAGGTTCACGCCCCTACCGCCCGGCGAATGTTGATTTTAGCCATGAACGGATTTACGACAGCGATACCATTTTACAGCTCAGCCATGAACCTCAGCACGTCATTATCTATGGCGCAGGGGTTATTGGTTGTGAATATGCTTCAATCTTCCGTGGTTTGAGCGTCAAAGTTGATTTAATCAATACCCGCGACCGCCTACTGGCCTTCCTTGATCAGGAAATGTCAGATGCCCTCTCTTACCACTTCTGGAATAACGGTGTCGTTATCCGCCACAACGAAGAGTTTGAGCAAATTGAGGGAACCCTTGATGGGGTTATTGTCCATCTGAAATCAGGTAAAAAGGTCAAAGCAGACTGCTTGTTGTATGCCAATGGTCGTACCGGTAATACCGGCGGTTTAGGGTTGGAAAACATTGGTCTGGAAGCCGATAGCCGTGGTCTGCTGAAGGTCAATAGCATGTACCAGACAGCGCTGCCACATGTGTATGCGGTGGGTGATGTGATTGGTTACCCGAGTCTGGCCTCTGCGGCCTATGATCAGGGGCGTATCGCGGCACAAGCAATGATCAAAGGCGAAGCCAACGTTCATTTGATCGAGGATATTCCGACGGGTATTTACACTATCCCGGAAATCAGTTCGGTTGGGAAAACCGAGCAAGATTTGACCGCGATGAAAGTGCCCTACGAGGTCGGCCGGGCGCAATTTAAACATCTGGCGCGCGCGCAAATCGTCGGGATGGATACCGGTAGCTTAAAAATCCTGTTCCATCGGGAAACCAAGCAGATCTTGGGTATTCATTGCTTTGGCGAACGTGCAGCGGAAATTATCCACATCGGGCAGGCGATTATGGAACAGAAAGGAGAAGGCAATACTATCGAATATTTCGTTAATACGACCTTCAACTATCCGACGATGGCTGAAGCCTATCGTGTGGCAGCCCTGAACGGTTTAAACCGCCTGTTCTAGCTTTTCCTTTATAACATCTGGATTCATACGCGGTTGCATGTGTTCACGTATCGCCTCGGCCAGTTGCTCATAGCGGCCACGCAGTGGGGAACCGGGGCGGTACACCAACGCGATAGTGCGTTTAGGCACAGGCTTGTAGCACTCCAGATAGCATACGCCATCACGCTTGCGCTCATTCGGTACCGCCAGCGACGGCAGCAAAGTAATGCCGCTCCCCGCAGCCACCATATTACGCAGAGTTTCCAAACTGGTGGCGCGGAAATGGGTGTCTTCCTCTGCACCGGCCTGGAAACAGAAGCCCATCGCCTGATCGCGCAGGCAGTGGCCATCTTCCAACATCAATAATTTCTCACCCGCCAGCTCATGCATTTGCACTCTGTCACGATCGGCCCATGGATGATCGGCATAAATAGCCAGGCTCATCGGTTCATCAAATAGCGGAACTTCGATAAAAGCTTCGGTCTCTTTGACCAGTGCCAGAATGGCACAGTCCAGCTTGCCACTGTCCAACTGAGCCAGAAGATTCTGGGTTTGTGCTTCATGCAGATACATTTCCAGTTTCGGGAATGCCTTATGCAACATGGGAATGATTTGCGGCAACAAATAAGGCCCGACCGTAGGTATCAGGCCGATATGCAGTGGACCGGACATGCTTTCGCCCTGCAAGCTGGCCATCTCTTTCAGTACCTTTACTTCTCGCAATATAGTTCTGGCTTGTTCCACTAGCAACAGCCCAGCCTGCGTAAACAAGACCTTACGGCTAGTGCGCTCCAGCAACATCACGCCCAACTCATCTTCCAGCTTACGAATCTGACCACTTAATGTGGGTTGGCTGACATGGCAAGAGTCGGCGGCACGCCGGAAATGCCTGAATTCAGCCAGCGCCACCAAGTATTCTAAATCACGAATATTCATCTGTGCTCCGCTTTATGATAGCCATTGACGATAGATAAGATAGCAACCAGTGATTAGATCTATCAAGCGATAAAATGAATAATGTGCCCCAACGAAAAGATATTCATAAAAATTTAAATATTTTATTTTTTAATTAAGGAGTTACAGATGTTTACTAGCCAAGAAGGTAAAAAAATCCCACAAGTAACTTTCCATACCCGTCAGGGGGACCAGTGGGTTGATGTAACCACCGACGATTTGTTCAGCAATAAAACAGTGATTGTATTTTCACTACCGGGTGCATTTACCCCGACTTGTTCTTCCAGCCATCTGCCACGCTATAACGAACTGGCAGGTGTGTTTAAACAGCACGGTGTTGATAGCATTCTGTGCGTATCAGTCAACGACACCTTCGTGATGAATGCCTGGAAAGCTGATCAGCATGCTGAAAATATTACTTTCGTTCCAGATGGTAACGGCGAATTCACCAAGGGCATGAATATGCTGGTTGAGAAAGCTGATCTGGGCTTCGGTCCACGTTCATGGCGTTACTCCATGCTGGTGCGTAACGGTGTGGTTGAGAAAATGTTTGTGGAGCCAAATAAGCCGGGTGACCCGTTTGAAGTGTCCGATGCCGATACCATGCTGAAATATCTGGCACCCGATTTTAAAGTACAGGAGTCGGTATCTGTCTTTACCAAACCGGGCTGCCCATTCTGTGCCAAAGCGAAACAAATGCTGCAAGAACGCGGGATTCAGTATGAAGAGATCGTGCTGGGTAAAGATGCGACAACCGTCAGCTTACGTGCTGTCACTGGTCGTGGAACTGTGCCACAAGTATTTATTGGTGGCCGTCATATTGGTGGCAGTGATGATTTGGAAAATTACTTATCTGCTTAATAATATTAATAGAATGAAGATAATGTGAATACCCAAAGTCATTGGAGTTACAGGTAGGCGGCAAGTGAACTCATCCCGATGAGCTTACTTATTTTTAAGGTCAAGACCAGTAAGTGATTCGGGTGACAAATGTAGCCAGCAACCCTGTAGCTTCAAATACAACGGGTATACTTGGTAGGCTTCGGCCTACCCTTTTTATGTTAGGAGCAGACATGAAAACCTTAAACGTTGATGTCGCCGTAATTGGCGGCGGCACTGCCGGACTTGGCGCTTATCGCGCTGCCAAACTGTCAACCCCAAGTGTGGTGATGATTGAAGGTGGCGAATACGGTACCACCTGTGCACGCGTTGGTTGCATGCCATCCAAACTGCTGATTGCAGCGGCCGAAGCCGTACATCATATTGAAAAAGCGCCTAAATTTGGTATTCACCCGCAAGGCGATATTCTGATTAATGGCCGTGAAGTGATGAGTCGTGTTAAACGTGAGCGCGACCGGTTTGTTGGTTTTGTGCTGGAGGGTGTAGATAACATTCCAGCCGCGGACAAAATTCAAGGCTATGCCCGTTTCATTGATGATAATACGCTACAAGTTGATGATCATACGCGTATTGTTGCACAGCGTATCGTGATTGCGACTGGCTCCCGCCCAACCTGGCCCACAGCCTGGGATGAGCTGGGTGACCGACTGATAGTTAATGATGATGTGTTTAGCTGGGATGACCTACCCGAATCTGTTGCGGTATTCGGACCTGGTGTTATTGGTCTGGAACTCGGTCAGGCACTGCACCGGCTGGGCGTTCAAGTAAAAATGTTCGGTGTCGGTGGTGGTGTTGGCCCACTGACTGACAGCATTGTACGTAATTACGCCGCGAAAACCTTGGGTGAAGAGTTCTATCTTGACCCAGACGTGAAAGTGGAAGTCATGCAGCGTGAGGGGGATAAAGTCTTTATCCGCTATCTGGATAAAACCGGTAAACCGCAAGAGATCATGGTTGATTACGTGTTAGCTGCCACTGGTCGTCGCCCTAATGTGGATAAACTGGGTCTGGAAAATACGTCCCTCATTTTGGACGAACGAGGAGTTCCGCAAGCTGATCGACTTACCCTGCAAACCAGCGTGCCACATATCTTTATCGCCGGTGATGCCAGTAACCAATTACCATTACTGCATGAGGCTAGCGATCAAGCCCGTATCGCCGGAGTGAATGCAGGTGGATTCCCTGAAGTGGTTCCCGGCTTACGTCGCAGCCCTATCTCGGTTGTTTTCTCTGACCCACAAATTGCGATGGTAGGCTCAACCTTCCGTGAATTATCACAAAAATTCAGTGCATGTGGTTGTTTTGAAATCGGTGAAGTCTCTTTTGAAAATCAGGGGCGCTCGCGTGTCATGCTGAAAAACAAAGGTATTTTGCGCGTTTATGGCGAACAGGGAACCGGCCGTTTCCTCGGCGCCGAGATGATGGGGCCGAGTGCCGAACATATCGCACATCTATTAGCTTGGGCACATCAACAACAGATGACCATCAATCAAATGCTGGATATGCCATTTTATCACCCAGTCATTGAAGAAGGCTTGCGTACTGCGCTGCGTGATTTACAGTCCAAGTTAAGGTTGGGTACCGATGAGGCTGAACGCTGCCTGCGCTGCCCAGGTGACTAATTTAACTCGCTGAAGGTTTTTGTTTTCCCACACCGGGCTTTATGCCCGGTTTTTTTATTCCTTATTTTGCGCACTGCTTCCATGAATTGAATCATCCCACTTGGCATCTGAAGCCGTAATGCCCACTGTTTGTTCAATTCTAGTCGTTTTAAAACGGCACTAGTGGGTCTATCACTATTGATTTGATACCACTAATGATACTAAAATGGAGGTGCTATGAAAGACATGGACAGTCGGGTTGCTCAGATTAAAGCTAACCCCGCTGGGGTTAAATTCCGCGAACTCGTCAAAATCTGTAATTTTTACTTTGGCTTTCCCAGGCATTACTCCAGTAGCCATCATGTCTATGGTACTCCCTGGCAAGGAGACCCTCGGATCAACATTCAAAAGGACAGCAGCGGAATGGCCAAATTTTATCAGGTAAAACAGGTGATCGCTGCATTGGCTAAACTCGAGGAAATGGATAATGGTTAACATCGAACACTATACGTATCGGATTACTTGGTCGGCAGAAGATAATGAGTTTGTTGGTTTGTGTGCGGAATTCCCTGGCTTGTCATGGCTTGCAAAAGAGCGCTTCGAAGCCTTGGCAGGTATCACTGCGTTGGTTGCCGATATTCTGCGCGACATGCAGACTAATGGTGAAATACCACCACAACCCTTGGCAGAAAAGCATTATAGCGGGAAACTGGTTCTTCGCTTACCACCGGAACAGCACCGGCGTCTGGCAATTAATGCCTCGGAGGAAGGGATTAGTCTAAACCGCTATCTGTGCGCTCGGTTGGCTGTCTGAATAAGACTAAACAGGGAAAAGTTTATCCCCTGTTTAGCCAAACTACTCGCCTTATAGATTGTCGTGCTCGTTACCGCTATTACTCGCGTTTATTTTTTAAATCAAAACCAATGGGCAGAGCTAATGTTATTTGCCCATGCAATAACAACTCGCCAGGTGGTTTAGGTAATGGCTGAGCACGTTTGATAAGTGCTAATGCTTCATGATCTAAAATAGCTGCCCCACTGCTTTTTATAAGCTGTGCAGATAGAACATGCCCATCTTTATTCAACACAAAACGGATAATGGCGATGCCTTGTTGTCGCTGTTTTCTGGCACTGGGGGGATAACGTTTAAACCCCATCAGATGTCCTTGTAAGCGACTTCGCCAACTCATTTTAATCTGTTGTTTATACAAGGAATCACTATTCGCTGCGGCAGCAGTTTGATGACTCTCGCCAGATAACGTGGTGCTGGTTGTTGCTGCTGGCGGAGATGATTTATTATTGTTCTCGGGTGTTTCTTCAATGACGGGTTTGCGCGATTTTATTACTGGTTGTTGTGGCCGTTTTATTTTAGCTGGCTCTTTTTTAGCGATTTCCAACTCTTTCTCAACTAGCAGTACAGCATTGGGTTGTTCAGGCACTGTCAGCAAATTATTCACTTCTTCTGGTTGAGCCTCCCGTTGCTCAACCTGCGGTTCGTTAAAGATCTGCTGCATACCCACCACCGGGTTTTGCTCTAAATTTTGGCTAAACTGCGTTTCTGTCGACCAAGTGAGCATCACTGCTACTGGGGAGTCATCGGGATGTTTAACAAGTACAGATTCGGTACTCAGCAACCAGAGCAGGTACATATGGGTGCTGCTGGCAAACATGGCACTCCCCCACCAAAGAAGAGTGCGGGTATTATTTTTTCTTATCATCATGAATTAAATCGCCATATTCCTTTATCTTCCATGAGTTACCAACAGTGATTCGCCAAAAGCGTTATTCTTCAGCAAATGCTACATGCAGGCGATCCGCTAACGGTTTAAACAGATAATTGAGTAATGATCTTTCCCCGGTTCGGATAAAGACATCAACAGACATACCTGGCCGGATGGCCAACTCGGTTTGAGACATATCAATAGCGACGGTTAAAGGGTAATAAGGCTGTGAGGTTTGCGGATGCTGTATACGGTCGGCCCCAACATGTAATACAGAACCGTATAATTTAGGGGTATTACTCTGATTAAAAGCAGAAAAATTGAGATCAACGGGTAAGCCTGCTCTGGCTTTATCAATTAACTCTACTGGTAACTGGGCTTCAACTAATAATGGTTGCCCACTGGGGACCAGTTCCATTAATGTTTGCCCGCTACTCACCACGCCTCCCACCGTATGCTGAGCCAGAGCAATAACCGCACCACTGACTGGGGCATATATCCGGGTATTATCCAACTCATATTCTGCTATGCTCAAACGCTGCTCCAAGTCTTGGGTATTTTGCTGCGCTTTCGCTAATTGCTCACGATTCTCACTTTGATACTGTTCACGCCGTTGTGAAATATGCTGTTCGGTTTCATCAATTAGTTTATGAGCCTCTTCAATATCACTGGTATCCTGCTCTACCCGTGCATGGAGTGATATCGCCTGACGCTCCATATCCAGTAACTGATTGTTGGCAACATGACCATTTTTCGCCAACAGTTGAACACCTTGTAATTGCCGCTGGAATAAGTCCGATTGGCGCTGATTATTACGCCGCATCACCTGTAAACCATTCAACCGGTCTTGATGACGCGTAATTTGTGCGGATAAGCGAGCAATCTCACTCAATTGAGCCTGGCGACGATGATGAAAAAGTTGTTGCTGCAAGACAATATTACGTTCAACCAGCGGTTGGGTTGGATGCAGGAGTAATGTTTCGGGAAAAATAATTTCACTCACACCATCCTGCTCAGCGGTTAAGCGAGCCTCCTGCGCCAAAGCACTTAAGTACTGATTTTTCAGGCTATCCCGCTGACTACGAATCACTGAATCATCCATAGTGATGAGTAATTGCCCTATGGTTACCTCTTCCCCTTCAGCAATATGTAACTGTTGGATACGCCCCCCTTGCAGGGGCTGGATAACTTTGCGATTTTCAGCAACCACAACCTGGCCAATAACCGCAATCCCTTTATCCAGTGGTGCCAGCGCAGCCCAAAGTAAAAAACCAATAAAACCACCGACAACCAGTAACCCACCAAGATTTAGATAGTAGCCACTATTTATCTGTGGCCGTAATCGGTTTTGCTGCTGATGGTTTTCATCAGTAACTGGAAAACGGCTTGATTCAGGTAGCATTGTTTTATCTCCCTCCGTGGTGTTTATTTTTGTGATGCGGTGCGAATGGGAGCAACGTCATATGACACCCCACTACCCCAGCCATTACGCGTGTTAAATGCTTTGGTCTCAGGTTCAACTGCTGCTTTATCTTTTATTTTCAATATGCTCTGAGTACGATCAAACAGCTCTATTTGCCCACTTTTTAAAAACAATAAGTAATCACTACCCGATAACAGTTCTGGTTTATGGGTGACCATCACAATCGTGCTGCCCTGCTGTTTTAGCTGGCAAATGCCAGCTAATAAGGCTTTTTCACCTTCTTTGTCCAAACTGGCATTTGGCTCATCTAATACGATAAGCCTTGGTATCCCATACACAGCCCGCGCCAAGGCAATTCGCTGCCGCTGGCCGCCGGATAACCCTTCGCCTTCGTCTCCTAGCTGAGAGTCATAGCCTTGCGGCAGATGCAGAATCAAGTCATGCACATCGGCTAATTGTGCGGCAGCAATAACTTTTGCATTATCAATCGGGCCAAAACGCGCAATGTTTTCAGCAATTGAACCGCGAAATAGCTGAATATCTTGGGGTAGATAACCAATAAAGGCCCCTAAATGGCTTTTATCCCACTGAGAAATGTCTGCACTGTCTAGACGAACCGAGCCACTGAATGCAGATTGGCTTGCGACCAACAACTTCGCCAGAGTGGATTTACCACTGCCTGACGGCCCCAAAATGCCAAGCACATCGCCGGGTTGCAGTTCAAAGTTGATAGATTGCAATACCGGAATATGTGTTCCCGGTTTGCAAACTGTAAGCTGTGTGACGCTTAATTTGCCCTGTGGAGGCGGCAAAATCATACCGGTAGCGGGTTGGGGTTGTTGCGCCAACAGATAAGAGAGACGTTGGTAGGCCAGTCGCGTGTGACTCCACTGTTTCCAAACCGCAATCAGTTGATCAATTGGCCCTAACACCCGACCGACCAAGATAGAGCCAGCAATCATCACACCTGCGGTAATAGCACCATCGATTACCAACAACGCGCCTAGCCCCAACATCATAGATTGCAACGCCTGACGGCTAGATTTGGATAAAGCCGTCACGCGGCTGCTTTTATCGCTGGCAACATTTTGCTGATAGAGAAATTGAGAGTGTTGCCTCAGCCAGCGTTCACGTAAGGCTTTTAACATCCCCATTGCTTGGATGGCATCTGCATTGCGCAAATTCGCATTAGCATGCTGTGTTGCTTGTGCCGTGATTATTGAGGCTTCTTTTAGCGGCTTTTTACATATCCAATGATTGAGCCAAGCCAAAAATATCAATATACAAGCGCCGGCGGCTGCCAGCGCCCCCAGCCAAGGGTGGAGGAGAAAAATCACCAGCAAATACAACGGGAACCACGGCGCATCAAAAAAGGCAAACAAAGCACTGCCCGTCGCGAACTGGCGCAGAGAAGTTAAATCATTCAATGCCTGAGCCGCAGGTGTTTTATCGCCCATAAGTTGGGAAGCAAAAGCAGCATTAAAGACTCGTTGATTAAGCTGCATATCAATACGTGTGCCCAGCCGAATAACTACCGCACTGCGAATCCATTCTAATAGTCCAATAAAGGCAAATATGCTCAATACTAGAATCGTCAGCATTAATAGCGTCATGGTATTCGCTGAAGCAAGAACACGATCATAAACTTGTAGCATGTAGATTGCGGGTGCCAACATCAGCAGATTGATTACAGCAGTAAATAGTCCTATACCCCAGAGACTTTTTTTATGATGGGCCAGAGCTGAGAGGATCGTTGGCGATGCCGACGAAGAGCTAGCGTTTTTGCTTGATTCCATGGCATCCATTTCCATACAGAATGTATATTCTTCGTAATAATTCCTGCGACTGATATTAAATTAAAGTAATATATATTTATCAGAACAGATTGATATTAAAAAGAAAGTCATTTTAAGAAAAGCAACAAAATGAACTACCGCCTATATAGTAATAAAAAGTAACTTATAGAATATGGTGGTAGTATTATTTCCCTAGCCAGAAAGTCATTTGTCGATTGTCTTTATCACGCTGCTAATAATATGTCACTCCCATCAGTTACACCCACAGTGTCAATGACCGGCGTATCAGCTATAGCGTTAAACTGAGTAGCGATCGCCATATCGGTGAGTGGTGTGTTTACATCAATACCTTGGGCTTTTAGGAGTTCCAGCATAGGGGTAGCATTACCTCTCAATAAATTGTATATGCCTTCATCTTCACCTCCTTGGTAAGGTTTTCCTGGCTCTGCATGCATCGTTCTGGACAATGAGCATACCGAATAATAAAAATCACCGTCAATACTTAAACCATCTAGTCTCAACTGCACTTGATCAAGCTGCTTAGGGGTATTACCGGTATTAGAGGCGTTATCTGCATTAGGAATAAATGAATTACCAAATTCTAAGGATTGGATATAATTCCCCCGTTCCATGAAGCCATTATCGCCCAATAGAGTGCCACCAACAATTAGCGCAGCTGGCCCATCAGGGTTTTGAAACTCAGCCAGAGCGATTCTATTATTATTCATATCTGTGCTGTCGGAAAAAGTATAGTTGTCATGAATATTGGATATATTAACTAAATCACCATACGCCGTAGCCCACTGGTGAGCATAGGAGGAAATAGTTTCATATTTAATTGATTCATTGTATTTTAGAGTTACTGTCATAATGATATCCTTTTATTTTTAAAAATACCTTATCATTGAAATATATTTACCACTGAGTAAATCATTTAATCCACTTAAATAATTTTAAAGTTAATATACAACACCAACTTTGTTAAATGTTAAGCGGCTAATAATAGCTCACTGCTATCGGCCAAGGTGTCAATGACTGGCATATCAACAATAACGTCAAACTGACTGGCAAGCGCCAAATCTTTGAGTGGTATATTTATATCTACACCTTGGGATTCGAGGATTTTTAGTATGGAAGCGTTATTACCCCTCAGCAGGCCATAGACACCAAGATCCATATCACTTGGATAGCTATTATCTCTATACATTGCATAAAGGGTCTCTAAAATAGAGATATCAATATCATCTGAGATATCTAATCCGCTGAATTTCAGTTGCACTTGCTGGAGTTGAAGGTGATGAAACTGAGGATCCTCCAAGTTAATATCAGGAATAGGAATTAAATTCGCACCAAATTGCAGACTTTCGTTTTCACCGGGGATTATGGGAGATACTTCGGATAACTTCACTCCGTGAGCTTCCTTAACCGCCGCCGCATGCACTCCCTTAGACTCTATCACTATTGCGGCTTTACTTTGAGGGGAGCTACTTTGAATCGCGAATTTGACACCAACGGTGGGCGGATTTGGGCCAGCCGAGTAAATACCATATCCTCTTTCACTCGACTCCAAAGCTATATCACCAAAATCATTGGCCCACCAGTAGGTATAAGAAGAAATAGTTTCATTTTTAAATTCTTCATGGTACTTAATAGTCACAGTCATATTAAAATCCTTTTAATTAAAAATATAACTCATCATTAAGTTATATTGATTTATGGATAAATTAATTCATCTAATTCATCTACAAATATGAATATTATATTTAAAATATAAATATTAACCACTGCCGCAGCCAAGAAGAAACCAGATCTACCAGAGTACGGCAGTGGGCACTTACACTTATTAAAAACACACTAACACATATTACACAGCAGCTAGAATCAACCAGAAAATCCTTTCCCGGCTGTTCTATTTAATTAAGCAGCTAACAGCATATCACTGCTTTCAATTACACCAACGGTATCAATAAGTGGTGCATCGGATACCATAACGTCAAATTGGCTGGCGATAGGCATATCTTTCAGTGGGGTATTCACATCAATACCCTTAGCGGCGAGGATTTCCAACAAGGGTTCTGCATTGCCTCTCATCAAACCGTAGGTGGCTTTATGCATATCGCCTTGGTGGTTTTCTACCATTGTTTTGGTAGGGTCATATTCACCGGTCAGATCTATGCCACTCAATTTCACTTGCACTTGGTCAAGCTGTTTACCAATGCCACTTGGATTATCGCTCAAGTATTCACCCAACTCCAAGTTTGCCATTTTCCCGTGGAAGGTATGGTGGCCCATATTATAGTGCAAATCACCCTCTACGATCATAGCAGTATTAGCACTACTATGAGAGCTGCCAATTGAATATTGGGTACCACTAAACCACCCGCCGCCGGCAAATTGGCCAACGTCCTTGGCATATCCTGGCGCCTGCGTGTCTTTTATATCACCATGAGTGGTAGCCCACTGCTGAGTATAAGAGGTTAGAGTGTCGTTACTGAACTGGCTTTGATATTGGATCGTTACTGTCATATTAAATTTCCTTATTATTAACAACAATTATATGACTCATCATTGAGTCACCGTGACTACAGATGAAATTATAATTCCACCTGAATACTTTAAATTAAATGTTTATATCTGGTGTTTTTATTTAATAACTAGAATTTATATTCAAAACCGCCCTGAATAGTTCGACCACGATTTGGCGCAAAAGAAAGTGAATCACCATAACTGACTATATAAGCGCGATTAGTTATATTTTCTATTGTGCTACGCAAAGTTAAATTATTAGTTACCTTATAGCTAGCATAAAGATCAAATAAGGTATACTTCGGCCAATCCGCAACATAAGCGGTATTAGCGTGGCCGTAGCTATTAACAACCGATGCGTCTTGATGTCCTTTGTTATAGCGAATAATGGTGCCGAGATCCAGCTTTTTATCAAATAATCTTCCACCTAAAGTTAAACTGCCGCGATCACCGGGCAAATAAGCAGAAGAACCAAATAAGTTATTCCCCGCCAAGCAATCAATTATATTGTTTATTTTATCATTTTCGACAAGATACTGATCATCCTTAGTAAATACACGGCGTTTTACCCCTCCTAACCAAGCCCTTTTAGAACAAAAGTTATTAACACCAATCATTCTGGTATAATTGAGACTAGTATAAAATAACCCCATATCATAACTTAATTGATATTCCAGACCGCGAAAACGGGTTGCCAATAAATTATTAATGTAGGTTGCATTTGCAAAAGAACCGGAACCTAGCAGTGGTTTGGTCTTGGATAATTCAAGATTGATATAATTGCTGACGCGGGTATCAAAGTAGGCCATTTTGGCCACCAGGCGGTCTTGTTCACTAAACAGATTACTGTGTTGAATATTAATGCCCGCTTCCCAAGCTTTAGAATGCTCTGCGGCCAGAAACGGATTGGGCAAAATCCAGCCGTGACCATGCGCACTGCCAGTGGCCAGCACTTCGGTCATCGCCGGTGGCCGCCAGGATTTGCCGTAATTACCAAAAAACTCCAGCCACTGCACACCAGGTTTGATACCGATAGCCAAGGTGGGTGAAAGCTGTTGTTCACGGCGATCCACATCCCAGGTCATTTTGACCGTGTTATTTGAGGAGCACCGTCTTGATTCAATAGTAATATGTTGCTCATGTATCTTTCTGTTGCATGGATTTTCACGGGAATAGTTGGCAAGGTAAGATTTGCTCGGCATCCAGGTATTACCCTTTAAGCGAAATTGATCATAACGCAGGCCACCTTCCAGCCGCAGCCAGTCTGCATGTTCGTAATTCAACTGGGCAAAGGTGCTGGTCATGGTGCGCTTGCCGGGTGGGGTGACACCCAGCATTGTTTCGTGAGTTGAGTTGCCGGTGGAGCGGTCACTAAACCACTCGAGGCCATATTTGACTTGTAATTGATGGTGGTCGGCGAAGGTAAAGTAATTGGTATTTTGCAGTTGTAAACCACGGGTGTTCAAACGGGTTTGAGTCCAAAACTTTTTACAAAAAACGGCATCAGAACACAGGGTATCGGTTTCATCATTGGTATCAACGTAATAGATTTTAGCCGCCACATCCAGCCAGGCAATATGTTCTGGCTTGAGGCTATAATCCAACCCTATATTACGGTTCAGCACATCACTTACGCTGCTATTTTTCCAACCCATTTTAATTCTACGGTAGGGATCTGACTTATCGACAAGCGGCATTAACATACTGGCATTGGGGCTATTTATTTGCGTTTGCAAATAGCTGAATACCAGCCGTTGGTCGGCGGGCAAATTCCAGCCCAGTTTAGCGAGCTGTGAGCTCATTTTATAGTTGGCAAATTCAACTTTGTTATTGGTAACTTCTCTGCTTAAAACTGGGGCGGCTTTTGCGCCAAAACGAAGACCACCAATATTTCCTTTATTGCCGGGCCAATAATCTTTTAAATTGCGCTCACTGACAGCAATTAATAGATCACCATATTCATTGCCCAGCGCCAGTGCCGCACTGCCAATAAAATTAGTGCCATTATCACCGGTCATGGCGCGAATTTTACCGCCAATCTCTTTGCCCGGTTCGAGGAAATCGCTGGCATTGACCGTATTAAAGGTGGCAATCCCACCAATGACGCCCGCACCGCCAATATCACTGGTGGCTCCCTTTTCAATCACAACACTACTCAATATTTCTGGATCGATATACATCACACCATGGCGCTGACCATGACCACTTTTCATAAAGTTTTGTCGCATGCCGTCAATATTCATATTGACGCGGCCGTAGTCTTGGATCCCACGGATATTTACGGAAAGCGCGGGGTCTTGCTGACTGACGCTGGAATAGACACCGGGGGTTTGTTCCAATATATCTGCCGCATGGCGGGCAGGGCGATTATCCAATTGTTCGCGGGAGATTTCACTGACTGAGTGCAACTCATCATATACCCAGTCACCGTCCTGGGAATTATTCGCTCCTTCTACCTTGAGTTTATCCAATAGCATATCATTTTCAGCCGAGGGGGTTACCGTTGCCTCCGCCCGAACTTTTGCTGAATACCCTTGCGTAGTTGTTAATGCTATAAAGATACCAATGGCAATTCTATTCATTGAGGTTATTATTTTTCTTCTATCTCTCACTTTATTGTCCATTTATTAGATTTCATCCTTACGATATGAATATAATTAACCTGTTAACTATTGTTAGTTCTTGAATAGCAGACGTGATAATGACCAGCAATAAAGCTAATGCCGGGCAACCAGAGAGGTTTGAACAAAGGAAAGTCATTATCTATTAACGATATGACTGACCTTTTTCAAAATAGAAAAATCATAAAGAATTAAATCCAATAACAGCCCAGCTACTTTATTAATAGATAAGGTAACGTGAAAATAACATGGGGTTTAGGCTATTTTTGAATTTTATATCTTTATTTTTAATCTTAGTAGAGGTTTCACTACAACGCCACTGGTTGATAATGATTATCATAATCATTAGGAGGTATAAACTCAACTGAATATTAAAATTAAAATCTTATTAGGCTGAAAATATTGGTTTTATAACGTAGGTTAAATAAGAAAAATAATCGTTAGAGTAACGTTAATCAAAATAAGACAATATGAAAAATAACATGTAAATTATTTCAAATACGTTTGCATGTAAAATGGGCCACTATAAAGTGGCCCATTATCAATATTAATACCTAACTAATTAAATTAGGCGTTCTTTCGCTTCGGCAATAGCAGAAGCCACCTGCTGTGGTGAGACCCCACCTTTAGCAACACGTTTATCCAGGCAAGATTGCAATGCCAGAATCGGATAGACATCATCGCCAATCACTGCGCTGAACTTCTGCAAATCGGCCAGCGAGAGTGCTTCCAGCGCTTTACCCTGACGAATAGCTTCAACGACTGCTTCACCAACAATATGGTGCGCCTCACGGAAGGGTACGCCCTTGGCGACCAGATAATCAGCCAGTTCAGTAGCATTGGCGTAACCCTGTTCTGCCGCTTCTTTACAACGTGGCCGTTTTACCTGAATACCGTCTAATACCAGCGCCGCCATATGCAGGCAATCGAGCCAGGTATCCAACGCATCAAACAGCCCTTCTTTGTCTTCCTGCATGTCTTTGTTATAAGCAAGAGGCAAGCCTTTCAACGTCATCATCATTCCGGTCAATGCACCTTGTACCCGGCCACATTTACCACGGATTAATTCCAACGCATCTGGGTTTTTCTTCTGTGGCATCAAGGAAGAACCGGAAGTCACACGATCCGATAAATCAACAAAAGCCGCTTCGCCACTGTTGAAGAAGATCAGATCCTCAGCAAAACGAGACAAATGCACCATGCCGATGCTGGCATCAGACAGTAGCTCTAAGACGTGGTCGCGGTCTGAAACACTGTCGAGGCTGTTGCGAGTGGCAGAGGCGAAACCTAACCAGCTAGCCAGTTGTTCGCGATCGATGGCATAGGCAGTACCTGCCAATGCACCACTGCCCAATGGGCTGACATCCAAGCGCGTCAGGGTATCTTGCAGTCGGCTTTGGTCACGCGACAGCATTTCTGCATACGCCAGACACCAGTGAGCAAAAGTCACCGGTTGAGCACGTTGCAAGTGGGTATAACCCGGCATGACGGCATCCTGATTCGCTTCGGCTGTGGCAACCAGCGCCTGCTGCAACTGCTTAACCGCAGTTTGTAATTCAGTAATCTGGAATTTGCACCACAATTTCAGATCGGTCGCCACCTGATCATTACGGCTACGGCCGGTATGCAGTTTTTTGCCTAAATCGCCAACTTTATCAATCAGTTTGGTTTCGACCCAACTGTGAATATCTTCAGCATCACTGTTCAAGATAGCCTGTGGATCGGCCTGCACTTCTTTTTGCAATGCATCAAGTGCCTGTTCCAGTTGTTGCTGTTCGGTAGCCGTTAATACCCCAACCGTCACCAGCGCTTTCGACCAGGCAACAGAACCGATAATATCCTGCTCCGCCAGCCGATAATCAAACCGCAGTGAATCGTTGAATTGCTTGAAACGCTGATCTGCCGCCTGACTGAACCGCCCGCCCCACAATGCCATAATCTTTCTTCCCTAGTTTCAGAATAAAAACTCATAATAAAATAAACAGTATCAGGTATCAGGCCGAAATACGTGTACCGATCGGCTCACCATTAAACAGTGCCGGTAACTGATCCGCATGACGCCAACTGGCAATATCTACCGGGCGGCCTAGTGAGCGTGCTGCATCCAGTGCTGCGTTCACTTTAACTACCATACCATCGGTGATGATGCCTTGAGCAATGAGTTGCTCGGCTTTTTGCGCCGTCATTTCAGCAATCCGTTGGCCTTTACCATCCAGTATGCCACTAACATCAGACAACAAGATCAAATCTGCCCCAAGGGTGGCGGCTAACGCGGTGGCTGCCTGATCGGCATTCACATTCATCAGTTGACCGTCGGCAGTAATACCAATGGAGCTGATAATGGGCATGTAATCCGCAGCCAGCAAGGTATTCACCAAAGTAGGTGATCCCGGCTGAGCATTACCCACATGCCCCAGCTCGGCATCCAGTAGCGTTACCGAGACGGTTCCACCATCGCCCAGACACAAGCCAACAGCATTAATATTATGTTTCACCGCCCAAGACAGCAGGGTTTTGTTAGCGGTGCCCGCCAGTGCGCCGGTAATGATATCAATCTGATCAGCAGGGGTGACGCGTAAGCCGTTTTTCTTCACCACCGGCAAAGCGAGTTTTTTCATAAGATCGTCAACCAGACAACCGCCACCGTGCATAATCACTAGCGGGCGCTCATGCTTTTCGCGATAAGTCACCAATGCAGTAAACAGGCGTTCCAGCGCTTCTTCGCTGTCGAGCAACACGCCACCTAATTTAATGACTAACGGATTCATCATTTTTGCGCCTTATTTAATCGGGTAAAATTTATGGGTTTACAGGCATGACCGCGACCAGCAATTTCGGCTAGTGACTAACCTTGCCCCACAACAAAGACTCGGTTTCTGTAAAACCAAAACGTATATTCATGCATTGCACAGCCTGAGCTGCTGCACCTTTCAGTAGGTTATCTTCGGTCGCGACAATAATTAAATGTTCGCCTTGCACTGAGAAACCAATATCGCAGAAAGGCAAACCAACCACCGCTTTCAACGCGGGAATACCTTGCTGATACAACCGCACCAGCGGTTTATCCTGATAAGCATGGTGATACGCGTTGGCAATATCTTGCGCCGTAATACCCGCGTTCAGACGGCAGGTAATGGTCGCCAAAATGCCCCGGGCGAAATTACCCAAGTGCGGGGTAAAAATAACTGGCGTGCCAAGGTGAGCCACAATTTCTGGATGATGACGATGATTAAACAAGCCGTAGGGCTGTAAACTCACTTCACAGAAACTGTTACCGATACTGGCCTTACGCCCTGCGCCGCTGACGCCACTGACCGCATTAATCACCGGCCACTGTGCTTCATTCAATAATTTATTATCAACCAACGGCTTAAGCGCTAATTGCGATGCGGTTGGATAACAGCCTGGTACCGCGATCAACTGTGCCTGCTTAATCTCTTCTGCCTGCCATTCAGCAAGCCCATAGACGGCTTTATCCAGCCAATCGGGATGTTTATGTTCAAAACCATAATACTGACGGTAAAACGCCGTATCTTTAACCCGAAACGCACCAGAGAGATCGAATACGACACAACCGGCAGCTAAAAATTGCGGCGCTAAATCATGGCTGACCTCGTGGGCGGTAGCGAGGAACACAACATCAACCCCGTTTGCCGCCTGAGCCACATCCACCAAGGGTTGTAGCGGGAGATCAATAATGCCTTTTAGCTGCGGATGCAGGTCAGAAAGTAATTTTCCTGCATCTGCACTTTGCGCTGAAACCGTTAAACCGGTTATGTTCATATGTGGGTGACGACTCAGGTAAGCCGTAAGCTCCGCTCCGGCATAACCACTGGCACCAACAATTAGCGTATTCAACATGGGTTCAGTTCACCTTACCCTGCTTACTTGACGTTGCAGCAGTGCTTATTACTCACTTGCCGCCTACCTGCAACTCCAAGTACTTTGGGTATAAAAATGTAATTCGGTATAAAGACATAAGTAGTCAAAACCGGTATTTGGGTTTTCAGCAAGGTTTTGCTGTTCCCCTCGTGATTGAGCGTTGACATTTTCGTAAATTTAAGGGTGTTTTTCGGTTCCCTTACGCTCAAGCTTAATGTATTTTTATTCATAATTACTGCATGAATATTGATACTATCCTAACCAAAGGCTGTCAACAGTGAAGATGAAATTACCTCCATTTATTGAGCTGTATCGGGCGTTAATCGCGACGCCATCGATCAGCGCAACCGATAGCGCTCTCGATCAAAGTAATGAGGCGTTAATCAACTTGTTGGCCGGATGGTTTGCAGACTTGGGTTTTCGTGTCGAGATCCAACCCGTGCCCGATACACGCCACAAATTTAATCTGCTTGCCAGCATTGGAGAAGGCAATGGTGGATTATTGCTGGCGGGTCATACCGATACTGTGCCTTTTGATGAAGGGCGTTGGACGCGCTCACCGTTCACCCTGACCGAACATGACAATAAGTTGTATGGCTTGGGTACCGCCGACATGAAAGGCTTCTTCGCCTTTATTCTGGATGCGGTGCGCGATATCAATGCCAGCAAACTGAGCAAGCCACTGTATATTCTGGCAACCGCCGATGAAGAAACCACCATGGCAGGCGCGCGCTACTTTGCCGCCTCCAGCCAGCTGCGCCCAGATTTTGCCATTATCGGGGAGCCAACCTCGCTGCAACCGGTGCGGGCGCACAAAGGGCATATTTCCAATGCTATCCGAATTACCGGTCAGTCTGGGCATTCTAGCGATCCGGCACGTGGGGTGAATGCCATTGATTTAATGCATGAATCTATCACTCAATTGATGAAGCTACGCACCAGGTTGCAAGAGCGTTATCACAATCCGGCGTTTACTATTCCGTATCCCACCATGAATTTTGGTCATATTAACGGCGGTGATGCGGCAAACCGTATCTGTGCTTGCTGCGAATTGCATATGGATATCCGCCCGTTGCCGGGCCTGACATTAAGTGATCTGAATGAGTTAATGACCGAAGCGCTGACACCGGTAAGCCAGCGCTGGCCGGGCCGTTTGAGCATTGACGAACTGCATCCACCGATCCCAGGCTATGAATGTCCAACCGATCACCATATGGTAGGAGTTATCGAGAAATTATTGGGTGAGCGTACCGCGGTGGTGAACTATTGCACCGAAGCGCCGTTTATCCAGCAAGTGTGCCCAACTCTGGTGCTGGGGCCCGGTTCGATCGATCAAGCCCATCAGCCAGATGAATTTATCGATATGGCCTTTATCGAGCCAACCCGCGAGCTGATTGGTCAGTTGGTTGACCATTTCTGCCAGCAGTAATTACCTCTTATGGGGTAGGCGATCAATTTTGCCTATTAGGAAGACTGATAACCTGACCTTGGTAATTAAATTTCAGCAATATCCCTAAAATTGATGTTTTTTTGCTAAAAATAGTGTCAATTGGAGTATGGAATTGAACGTGGCGAGTGGAATTGTCCATCTCGGCCTTTTGGGTGAAATTAATTTACAAAAAGAAACCATAAAAGTTTATACCCAAAGTCATTGGCGTTGCAGGTAGGCAGCAAGTGAAAGACAAATCGGTTGAAGACCGATTTGAACAGCATTTATGCTAGCCCGCAGGGTGAGCCTCTTTGAGGCTCATTAATCCCGATCAGCTGACACCGGTCAGTGATTCGGGTGAGTAAGCGTCGCTAACCACCCTGCGGCGTCAAGGGCGAAGGGGATATGGGTCAGGGGTCATATGAACGAACAATATTCCGCAATGCGAAGTAACGTCAGTATGCTCGGTACGCTACTCGGGGACACCATCAAAGAAGCGCTTGGTGAACACATCCTTGAAAAAGTAGAAACCATCCGTAAATTATCCAAATCTTCGCGTGCTGGTAATGAAGCGAGCCGTCAGGAACTGCTGACCACGCTGCAAAATCTGTCCAACGACGAGCTGCTGCCGGTAGCCCGTGCTTTTAGCCAATTCCTCAATCTGACGAATACGGCAGAGCAATATCACAGTATTTCACCACACGGTGAAGCCGCAAGTAACCCAGAAGCTCTGGCCCAGCTTTTCACCCGCTTAAAAGATAAAAAGCTGAGTGAGAAAGATATGCGCAGCGCGGTTGATGAGTTATCCATTGAGTTGGTGTTAACCGCTCACCCAACCGAAATTACACGTCGCACCCTGATCCACAAACTGGTGGAAGTGAATACCTGCCTGAGCCAGTTGGATCACAATGACTTAGCCGATTACGAACGCAACAAGATCATGCGTCGTTTGCGCCAGTTAGTTGCACAATCGTGGCATACTGACGAAATTCGTAAAATACGCCCTTCCCCAGTAGATGAAGCCAAATGGGGCTTTGCCGTGGTTGAAAACAGCCTGTGGGAAGGTGTGCCCGCATTCCTGCGTGAGTTTAACGAGCAGTTACAAAACTCGCTCGATTACCGCTTGCCTGTAGAGGCCGTACCAATACGCTTCACCTCTTGGATGGGGGGGGACCGTGACGGTAACCCGAACGTTACCGCTGAAATTACCCGCCATGTGCTGTTACTCAGCCGTTGGAAAGCCACCGACCTGTTCTTGCGTGATATTCAAGTGTTGGTATCAGAGCTGTCCATGTCGGAATGTACCCCGGAACTGCGTGAATTGGCCGGTGGCGAAGAGGTGGTCGAACCTTATCGCGAATTAATGAAGCGCGTCCGTACCCAGTTGACCAATACTCAGGCTTATCTGGAAGACCGTCTGAAAGGCGAACGTGTCTTGCCACCGACTGATTTGCTGGTGAGTAATGACCAACTGTGGGACCCGCTTTACGCCTGTTATCAGTCTCTGAAAACCTGTGGCATGGAGATCATTGCTAACGGCCAACTGTTGGACACTCTGCGCCGCGTGCGCTGTTTTGGTGTGCCACTGGTGCGTATCGATGTGCGCCAGGAAAGTACCCGCCACACCGATGCCATCGCTGAACTGACCCGTTATCTGGGCCTCGGCGATTATGAAAGCTGGTCTGAGGCGGACAAACAAGCCTTCTTGATCCGCGAACTGAACTCCAAGCGCCCACTGGTTCCGCTGAAATGGGAACCGAGTGCTAATACACAAGAAGTGCTGGAAACGTGCCGGGTGATTGCCGAAGCACCACAAGGCTCTATCGCCGCTTACGTTATCTCCATGGCTAAAGTGCCATCAGACGTGCTGGCAGTACATTTACTGCTGAAAGAAGCGGGTTGCCCATTCACGCTGCCAGTTGCGCCATTGTTCGAAACCCTTGATGACCTGAACAATGCCGACGAAGTGATGACCCAGTTGCTAAATATCGACTGGTATCGCGGCCTGATCCAAGGCAAGCAGATGGTGATGATTGGCTATTCCGACTCGGCAAAAGATGCCGGCGTAATGGCAGCATCCTGGGCGCAATATCGTGCGCAAGATGCGTTGATCAAAACCTGTGAGAAGGCCGGTATCTCTCTGACGCTGTTCCACGGTCGTGGCGGTTCTATCGGCCGTGGCGGTGCGCCGGCACATGCAGCTCTGCTCTCTCAGCCTCCGGGTAGCTTAAAAGGCGGCTTACGCGTCACTGAACAAGGCGAGATGATCCGCTTTAAATTTGGGCTGCCGGAAGTCACTATCAGCAGTCTGGCGCTGTATGCCGGAGCGATTCTGGAAGCCAATCTGTTACCGCCGCCAGAGCCGAAGAAAGAGTGGGTTGAGGTGATGGACATTCTATCGGACGCTTCCTGCGATATGTATCGCGGCTACGTGCGTGAGAATCCTGAGTTTGTCCCTTACTTCCGCGCCGCGACCCCAGAGCTGGAATTAGGTAAGTTGCCATTGGGTTCTCGCCCGGCAAAACGCCGTGCGGATGGTGGAGTCGAGAGCTTACGTGCCATTCCATGGATTTTCGCCTGGACACAAAACCGCCTGATGCTACCTGCCTGGCTGGGTGCGGGGGCCGGTTTGCAAAAAGCGATTGATGCCGGTAAGAAAGAAGTATTAGCCACGATGTGTCGTGACTGGCCATTCTTCTCTACCCGTATCGGGATGCTGGAAATGGTGTTCGCCAAAGCTGATTTGTGGCTGGCGGAGTATTACGACCAACGTTTAGTGGATAAATCACTGTGGCCGTTGGGTCAGCAATTACGTGACCAGTTAGCCGCAGATATTAAAGTGGTGCTGGCTATCGCCAACGATGACCACTTGATGGCTGATTTGCCGTGGATTGCGGAATCGATCGCGTTGCGTAATGTGTATACCGACCCACTGAACGTGCTGCAAGCTGAGCTGTTGCACCGTTCGCGCCAGCATGAGCACCCAGATGCCCGTGTTGAGCAGGCATTGATGGTGACTATCGCCGGTGTCGCTGCGGGAATGCGCAATACAGGTTAGCCATTGATTTTGGGGGAAGCGATTCCCCTGATTATCTTTTGTTTGCTTGATGATTATGATGAAAAGGGGCCACCGCCCCTTTCAAAAATTACGGTCTCACCCCGAGGGTATGGCAAATCGCATAACTCAACTCTGCCCGATTCAAGGTATAGAAATGGAAATCCTTCACCCCTTCACGGCTTAAAATCTTCACCATATCCATCGCCACTGAGGCACCCACCATTTTGCGCGTCTCAGGATCATTATCCAGCCCTTCGAAAATACTGGTCATCCAGTGTGGTACCCGCACGTTGGTCATGGTGGCAAAGCGCTGAAGCTGTTTAAAATTGGATACCGGTAAAATGCCCGGCACAATTTCAACGTCGATGCCGGTAGCCACACAGCGGTCGCGAAAACGCAGATAGCTCTCAACATCAAAGAAGAACTGGGTAATCGCCCGGTTAGCACCCGCATCAATCTTACGCTTGAGGTTGATCAGGTCAGCTTGCGCGCTTTTGGCTTCAGGATGGACTTCTGGATAAGCCGCCACCGAGATATCAAAATCCCCTACGTCTTTCAGCAAGGTCACCAAATCAGATGCGTACATTTCTGGTTTACCACTATCCGGTGGCAAATCCCCCCGCAGAGCAACGATATGGCGGATACCGCTGTTCCAGTAATCGGTAGCAATATCACGTAACTGAGTCGGTGAAGCATCAATGCAGGTCAGATGCGGTGCGGCTTCCAGGCCAGTGCGCTCTTTTATCCCTTTGATGATGCTGTGGGTACGATCGCGCTCGCCAGAGTTCGCGCCATAAGTCACCGAGACAAACTTAGGTTTCAGGGTGCTCAGACGATCAATCGAACTCCACAGGGTCTCTTCCATCTCGCTGGTACGCGGCGGGAAAAACTCAAAAGAAACATTAATCTGACCCTGCAACTCTGACAGACTTTGATTCAGCGCTTCCCGCTGGTTTGCGTGGAAAAAACTCATACCCTGTTACTCCATTGTCGTTATGACGACTTATGTTATCTGTTACCGCTCATTTATGAGCGTCTATACGTTTAGACGGCTAAATAGAAAATGACGGAAGTTGGCTAAAGAGTCAACTTTTAAATAAGTTTAGGACGATGATTAATCTTCACACGCCATACGCAGAAAATTCATGTAGACCTCTAACCCTTGAAGTTACAGGGGTTCGCGGTGTTCGCTTACTGCCTGTCAGCAATATGCGCTCTTGGGGACCGGCATTAAAGAGGGAATGGATTAAAGAGGTAATTTCGCCTCCTCCGCTTAAGCAGAAGAGGCGAATTAATGCAAATTACAGCAATTGAGACAGGCGGTTTAAATCAGACTGAATTGCTCCGGCAGTAACATCACGCCCGGCACCAGGGCCACGAATGACCAGAGGGTTATCGCGATACCAACGGCTCTCAATGGCAAAGACGTTATCGCACGGCAGCAACGAAGCCAGCGGATGGTCAGCACGAACGGCTTCAACGCCCACTCGAGCCTTACCATTAGCATCAAAGCGTGCCACGTAACGTAACACCAACCCCATCTCATTCGCGGCTTCTAAGCGCTGAATCATTTGCTGATTCAATGCTTCGCCATTTTCAAAGAACTGATCTACCGACCCCACATCAGCACCAGCAGGCACCAGCGACTCCACCCGCACCTGATTCGGTTCAATGTCATAACCCGCTTCACGGGCCAGAATCACCAGTTTACGCATCACATCCTGGCCGGAAAGATCCACCCGTGGGTCTGGCTCAGTCAGACCTTGCTGCCAGGCTTGATCGACCAATTCGGTAAAGGGTACCGTGCCGTCAAATTGCAGGAATAACCACGACAGCGTGCCGGAGAAGATACCACTGATCGCCAAGATACTGTCGCCGCTATCACGTAGATCACGCACCGTGTGGTTAACCGGTAAGCCAGCGCCCACCGTGGCGTTGTACAGCCAGTGGCGGCCGGTTTTGGCAAAAGCATCGCGAATTTGGCGGTAGTTATTGCTACTGGATGCACCGGCCAGTTTGTTGGCGCTGATAACGTGGAAACCGTAGCTGGCGAAATCCAGATATTGTCCGGCCAGCGACTCACTAGCGGTCACATCCAGCACCACCAAATCATCAAACGGGTGTGCTCGCATCCACAAGAACAGCGACTCTTCATCCTGCTCTTTGGCTTCGTCATCATAAAATGCCAATGTCCGACTGGCATCCAGCCCATCGTAACTTAACAGGCTGCGGCGGCTATCCACCACACCTGCCAGCACAAACTCAAAACCACTGCGCGCCGAGATATTCTTCTGCTCGCGGGCGAACAGTTCCAGCCAGCGGGCACCAATATTACCTTTGCCGAACAGCATCAGACCAATGCGTTTTTCTGCACGGAACAGTGACTGGTGCAAGCCCTGAATCAGGTGTTCAGTCGGACCAAGGCGCAAAACGGCCACCATGCTGATCCCATCTTCTGCCTGCCAAATAAACTCAACTGGCTGATCTTTTAACTGTTGGTAGAACCGGTGGCTGTGCAGTGGGTTCTTGCAGACCCCCGCGCCCACCAGTGCGACCAGTGCCAGCCCTTCGCGTAGGGATAATTTACCCGGCAGCGCGGCATCTTCCAGCACTCTTAGTGCACTGTTAACTACTTCGGAGGTATAGCAGAGTTGCAACAGATTGCGATCGGGATGAATACCGGTGGCTAGCGGTTTGATTTGCGCACGTTTGAGTAGCAAATCAATCTCTTTCTGCGCCAGCGAGAAATCGTGATGACCGGCAATCTGCAATTCGATCAGGCAGACATCATCATGGCTGGTAACGATTTTCGCCCCCGAACCTGATGCCAGTACGCGCTCAATGCGGGTTGAACCCTGCTCTGGCTGATAACTACAACGCAGTTGTAAATCGATATCGCTGCCTGAAACCGGCTGTAGCGTGCGGGTATGCAGCACCGGTGCTGCCAGACGGGCCAATTCACTGGCTTCATCCAATCGCAGTAACGGTAACAGACAGGCATCTTTTACTTTGCGTGGGTCAGCACTGTATACCCCAGCAACATCACTCCAGATGGTCACCCGCTCGACCCCCGCCAGCGCCCCGACTTGTGTCGCCGAGTAGTCACTGCCGTTACGCCCCAGCAGCACGGTTTCACCGGAATTACTGCGCGAGATAAACCCTGTCACCACCAAACGTTGATGTGGATGCTGGGCCATTAATTGTTGTAACAGCGGGTAAGAACGGCCTTCATCGATTTGTGGTTGTGCCGCACGCTCTGCGCGCAGGAAACTACGGGCATCCAGCCAGGTGGCGTTCATATCCTGCTTGTTCAAAACCGCCGCCATCAAACGGGCGGACCAAATCTCACCGTGCCCCACCACTTCGGCATAAATTGCATCGTCGACTTTGTTATCCAGCAGGCCCGCCAAACGCTCCAAATCATGGATAAACTCACTAATCAGCGGTTCGGCCATTTCTGGAGACAATAAGCCACTGATCAGATCATGTTGATAACGACGTAAATTTTGTTGCACCTGATGAGCAGAAAGACGATCACTTTGGCTCAGTTTCAACCAGCTAATCAGTTGGTTGGTGGTACTGCCTGCCGCAGACACCACCATCAGATCACCAGGATGACTGTAATTGGCCATAATATTGGCCACCCGCAGGTAACACTTCACATCCGCAAGGCTACTACCACCAAACTTATGCAGTTGACGGCCGGTCACCGCCGCTGCTACCGCTGTTGCATTCATGCTTACCTCGTTCCCGCCAACTGGAAAGCATTTTCCAAATCGGCAATCAAATCTTCGCTGTCTTCAATACCCACGGAAATGCGCAACAAGCTGTCAGTAATACCTGCGGCAATGCGCGCTTCTGGTGCCATACCGGCATGGGTCATGGTCGCTGCATGGGAAATCAGACTTTCCACACCGCCCAAAGACTCTGCCAGAGTAAATAACTCAAGGGCTGAGAGGAAGCGACGCAGTAGCTGTTCATCACCATCAAGCTCAAAACTGAGCATCGCACCGAAACCAGACTGCTGACGGCAAGCAATTTCGTGGCCGGGATGTTGTGGCAGAGAAGGATGATACAGCTTTTTCACTAAAGGCTGCTGCTGTAAATAACGAACAATCTCATCCGCGTTACGTTGCTGCTGAGCCATACGTGGCGACAAGGTACGCAAACCGCGTAATAACAGGTAGCTATCAAATGCTGCCCCCGTTACCCCGATATTATTCGCCCACCATGCCAGCTCAACCGCCAGCTCAGGATCTTTGGCAATTACCGCACCAGCGACCACATCAGAGTGACCATTTAGGTATTTAGTACAGGAGTGAACCACCAAATCCGCCCCTAAAGAGAGTGGCTGCTGCAAGGCGGGGCTGAGGAACGTGTTATCACAAACCGTCAGAGCACCTACTGCACGTGCCGCCTTACAGATAGCGGCAATATCTACCACTCGTAGCAGCGGATTACTGGGTGTTTCAATCAATATAAGCTTGGGTTTTTCCGCCAAGGCCCGGCTCAATGCCGTTTCATCACCCTGATCGACAAACAGCACCCGATAAGCACCGCGCTTGCTCAGACTATCGAATAAACGATAACTGCCGCCGTAACAGTCGTGTGGGGCGACCAGCAAATCACCCGGCTTTAGGAATGTGGTGCAAACCAAATGAATCGCCGACATCCCGCTGCTGGTCATGACTGCACCCGCACCACCTTCCAGTTCCGCCAGTGCACGCTGTACCACATCGCGCGTCGGATTCCCGCGACGTGAATAATCATGTGCGCGCGGCTGATTAAAATCGATAAAATTATAGGTACTGGAGAGGTGAATCGGGGGAACAACGCAGCCGTATTGCTCGTCATCGTTCAACCCGCTACGGACTGCTATTGTTGCCTGTTTACGCGTCATATGGATTTCCACCAGCCGGTTATCGAGAAAATGTTACGCCAGATTAGACGCACAAATTACGGACGTCAATACATCTGGACATCTAAACTTCTTTGCGTATAGATTGAGCAATGGAATAATAACCGCTAAAATTGTAGAGGCTTTAACTATCTTAATGATGTCAGTGAGTTTTCGGTGGTGTTTTGTTTAACCGCAACGAGCGTATCGAAAGGTAACGGCTATCAATAAGTAGTAAATTGATTAAATGGGTGATGTTGCTCTAGTAAAATCGACATTTATTTAGTGAGAACAGCGAAGATCGGGCATAATTGGCCGGTTTTCAGAATTTTGTATTTTCCCGACAAATTTAAGGTGTCCCATGGCTGAGTGGAACGGCGAGTATGTCAGCCCTTACGCTGAACACGGTAAGAAAAGCGAACAGGTCAAAAAAATTACGGTATCCATTCCGCTGAAGGTGTTAAAAATCCTCACCGATGAACGGACCCGCCGTCAGGTGAACAACCTGCGCCACGCCACCAACAGTGAATTGTTGTGTGAGGCCTTTTTGCATGCATTTACCGGCCAGCCGCTACCGAATGACGAAGACCTGCGTAAAGAACGTAGCGATGAAATCCCGGAAGCCGCGAAAATTTTAATGCGTGAGTTGGGTGTTGATCCCGATACCTGGGAATATTGATAAATACAGTTTTAACATGATACTCATCACTCCACTGATTCGCTTTAATTGTATTTTTAATCGTAAAGTGGAGTGAAATTAATGCCTTTTCCCGTGGGAGATGGTTTGCTTACCGCTAAAATAAGCGACTTACAGATCAACAATATGTGGAGTGAGGATGTCCGTCCTCATCTTAGTCTGTGGGAAAAAATCAAAGATTTTTTCTTTTCCATTCATCAAGAAGAAGCACTACAACTCTTATTTGATCTCTATCACCCTTCGCCAAATACTACCCCACAAAGAGTTAAAGAGATTTGGGAACAATTAAGACAGTTAGCCTCACCGGGTTATGAGAGCTGTTTTGGTTGTACCGATTCTAATCTCGATCCCAATCATTTCACCATTGATGGTACAAATTTATCGCTGCAAATAGGTACTGATGGCTACAAAGTCACTAATGATTTTACTCTAGATCTAAAGTACAGATACCAACCTAGCAATTAAGTGCCCTATAGTCAGTTGGATCATGCCAATCTCGCGACACTGACTATCATCTTTTGCTAACAACAAAAAAGGCACCCGAAGGTGCCTTTTTCATCTGACGGGCAATAATTACTTCTTAGCGCCCGGCATGCTGAAACGCTTGTTGAAGCGGTCAACACGGCCACCGGTAGCAACATCACGCTGCTTGCCAGTGTAGAACGGGTGGCATTCGCCGCACACGTCCAGATTCAGGTCATGACCAACAGTAGAGTTGATCTTGATAACGTTACCGCAAGAGCAAGAAGCAGTAACTTGTTCGTATTTAGGGTGGATACCTTGTTTCATGGAAAACCTCTATATTTAGGCCGTGTCGCTATCCAGCCCTGTTCCGCCAGACACCACACGATTGATAAATAACAATTTGATTGTTAACGAACAGCTGCGGATAAAGTAAGCAACGGTTGTTAACAGGATTTGATATCGAATTATACCAAAGGCGGCGAATCATACAGAATTTGACTAAACCGCGCAATCGAATCCGCACATTGTGAAGCACGCAGTGTAAACTGTTCAATCTTTATTTATACCCGTCATACTTCAAGTTGCATGTGCGTTGGCTGTGCTCAATAACCCGAATCACTTACTCATGTAAGCTCAGCGGGATTTTCTCGCTTGCCGCCTTCCTGCAACTCGAATTATTTAGGGTATAGGCCAATTGTACTTATTTAGACCAATTTTAGTTATTAGGATGAAAAAACATGTCCGTTGTTCAAGTGGCATTACCCGTACCGTTGGCCCGTAGCTTTGATTACCGTTTAGACAGCGCCATGGCCTGCCCGGTGGTCGGTGCTCGCGTCAGTGTGCCATTTGGTAAACGCAAAGCCATCGGAATTGTGGTGGGTATCAGTGATACCAGCACATTCCCCCTTGAACAACTGAAAGCCATTGACGCCGTTCTGGATGAGCGCAGCCTATTCCCACCCAGCTTGTGGCGCATTCTCTGCTGGGCAACCGAGTATTATCATTACCCGATAGGTGAAGTGCTGTTCCATGCTCTACCTATTCTGTTGCGCCAGGGGAAGCCTGCCCAATCTGCGCCGTTGTGGCAGTGGTTCGCAACCGAACAAGGGCGAGCCACACCACCGGAAAGCTTAAAACGCGCACCGAAGCAGCAGCAAGCGCTTGCCGCATTATTGCAAAAACCGGTCTATCGCCATCAAGTTAATGAAATGGCACTCACCGAAAGCGCATTGCAGGCATTACGCAGTAAAGGGCTAATTGACCTGCGGGCGCAGGAAATCGCGACTACCGATTGGCGCAACGGCTTCGCCGTTCTGGGTGAGCGCCTGCGGCTGAATACCGAGCAGGCAACCGCCGTTGGGGCGATTCGCAGTGAAGATACCCAGTTTGCGGTCTGGCTGCTGGCTGGGGTGACCGGCTCCGGTAAAACAGAAGTTTATCTGAGCGTGCTGGAAAATATTCTGGCACAAGGCCGCCAGGCGTTGGTTTTAGTCCCTGAGATCGGCCTGACCCCACAGACTATCGCTCGTTTTCGCGAAAGGTTTAACGCCCCCGTTGAGGTGCTCCATTCAGGTTTAAATGACAGCGAGCGTTTGTCCGTCTGGCTACGGGCGCGTAACGGCGAAGCCGCAATTGTTATTGGTACCCGCTCGGCACTGTTTACGCCGTTTTCCCGCCTCGGGGTCATTATTATCGATGAAGAGCACGACAGCTCTTATAAACAGCAAGAAGGCTGGCGGTATCATGCCCGGGATTTAGCCGTATTTCGTGCCCGTGAAGAAGGCATTCCTATCGTGATGGGCACGGCGACCCCGGCGCTTGAGACCCTGCACAATGTGCAAATGGGTAAATATCGCCAGTTGACGCTATCTAAACGGGCGGGGAATGCCAAACCCGCCGTACAGCATTTGCTCGATTTAAAAGGCTTGCCGCTTAAAGTTGGCCTCTCTCAGCCACTGCTAAAACGGATGAAAACCCATTTGCAGGCCGATAATCAGGTAATTTTGTTCCTGAACCGCCGTGGCTATGCTCCCGCGCTACTGTGCCATGAGTGTGGCTGGATTGCTGAATGCCAGCGCTGCGACCACTATTACACCTTGCATCAAAATCACCGTCAGTTGCGCTGCCACCATTGCGACAGCCAGCGCCCGGTGCCTCAGCAATGCCCAAAATGTGGTTCAACCCATCTGGTCTCTGTCGGTGTTGGCACTGAACAGTTAGAGAACGAACTGGCTCCTCTGTTCCCGGATACTCCCATCACTCGAATTGACCGCGATACCACCAGCCGCAAAGGCTCGCTGGAACAGCATTTGGCTGATGTCCATCAAGGGGGTGCGCGCATCTTGATTGGTACCCAAATGTTGGCTAAAGGGCATCACTTCCCTGATGTCACGCTAGTGGCCTTGCTGGATGTCGATGGCGCACTGTTCTCGGCAGATTTCCGTTCGGCAGAACGGTTTGCCCAGCTTTATACACAAGTTTCAGGTCGTGCCGGGCGCGCGGGTAAGCAAGGTGAAGTTATTTTACAAACACACCACCCCGAGCATCCACTGCTGCAAATTTTGCTGCAACAGGGCTACGATGCCTTTGCCAAACAGGCCCTAGAGGAACGTAAAAGCGTATTTTTACCGCCTTATACCAGCCATATCATCGTGCGCAGTGAAGATCACGATAACCAGCAATCCGCGCTATTCCTGCAGCAATTGCGTAATTTGCTGGAAGCCAGCCCACTCAAAGATGATGCATTGTGGATTATGGGGCCAGTGCCCGCATTGCAGGCCAAACGCAGTGGGCGCTTCCGTTGGCAATTGCTGTTACAGCACCCTTCACGGCAATTGCTACAACGGCTGATTAAAACCTCTCAGCCGCTAATCAATACATTGCCGCAGGCACGTAAGGTTAAGTGGACGTTGGATGTTGACCCAATAGACAGCTAATTCCCCGCCTTAATTCATGCCAATAACGTTGGGTAGTCTCTCTTTTACTTGGGGGATTTATTGTTTGATCTGTGCCACAAAGCAATCGATTACCCCGCTTTCTGCGAGCCAGTGCGAAAAAACCTACTTATGTCACACTTTTTATGCAAATTAGGTAACAAATTACCCCCACTATCTGTATAGAATGACGGAAAGCCTGCATTAAGCATCAGTGCTGGCTCGGAGCCAGAGCAAGGAGAAAGGCGTTGGAACATAAGAAAGAATTCACGATGGCTACCATGAAAGACGTTGCTGAAATGGCAGGTGTTTCAACTGCGACGGTGTCACGCGCACTGATGAACCCGGAAAAAGTGTCAACAGTCACCCGGCAAAAAGTGGAGCAAGCTGTTCTGGCGGTGGGTTATTCTCCTCATGCTTTGTCCCGCAATATTAAACGTAATGAATCGCGCACAATTCTGGTTATTGTACCGGATATTAGTGACCCGTTTTTTGCTGATATCATTCAAGGGATTGAGTATGCGGCAGCCCAGCAAGGTTATCTGATCTTAATTGGCGATTGCGCACAACAAACCCAGCAAGAGCGTAGCTTCGTTAACCTGATCATTACCAAGCAAATTGATGGCATGTTGTTGTTAGGTTCCAATCTGCCTTTTGATGCCAGCAAAGAAGAGCAGCGCAATTTGCCGCCAATGGTGATGGCAAACGAGTTCGCTCCTGAACTGGAACTGCCAACGGTACATATCGATAATCTGACTGCCGCTTATGAGGCGGTTAATTATCTACATGAATTGGGGCACAAACGTATTGCCTGTGTTGCCGGGCCGGAGAGTTTGCCGCTAAGCCATTATCGGCTCCAGGGCTATATTCAGGCACTGCGTCGTAATGGTATCGCTGTCGACAGTGACTATATTATGCGCGGTGACTTTAGCTATGAAGCTGGCGCAGAAACCTTTGCGGTGCTGATGGCATTGCCTCATCCCCCAACAGCAATATTTTGTCACAATGATGTGATGGCGATAGGCGCGATGTGGCAGGCAAAGAGAATGGGACTACGTATCCCGCAGGATGTCTCGCTGGTAGGCTTTGACGACCTGAAGTTGTCACAGTATTGTGATCCCCCTTTGACCACCGTGGCTCAACCACGTTATCAAATTGGTCAGCAAGCCATGTTACTATTACTTGAGCAGCTACAAGGGCATTCAGTACAAAGTGGCTCCCGGTTGTTAGACACCGAGTTAATTGTCAGGGAAAGTACTGCTGCGCCTAAACGCTAGGCAAATATTCAGGGGTTCAGTAACATGACGGACTTATTCCATCATCAAGACGCAGCGAAACGATAGTGGCACAAAGAGATTATGTAAGCCGAGGGCGCTCAGGAGCGCGGCGCAAAAGCACCAGCCGGAAAAAACGCAGTGCGCCAGCAGTATCTAAAACCGTGGTGGCGCTGGCCGTCGCGCTATTAGTGGTATTTGTTGGTGGCCTCTATTTCATCACCCACAATAAGCCGGGTGAGCTTCCGTTATTGCCCAGCCATGACCCTCGTACCGGTAATGGGTTACCGCCCAAACCGGAAGAGCGCTGGCGTTATATTAAAGAGCTGGAAAATCGCCAAATTGGTGTACCGATGCCAACAGAGCCTTCTGCTGGTGGCGAAGTTAATTCCCAGACACAACTGACTAATGAGCAGCGCCAATTGCTAGAGCAGATGCAGGCAGATATGCGCCAGCAGCCAACGCAGTTATCAGAGGTTCCGTATAACCAAGGGATGCCGGTGCCACGCTCTGCTGTGACCATCAAACCACCGGTCACGACCCTGCAACAGCAGCCGCTAACACCGCCGCGCCAGACTACCGCGCCGGTACAGAAGCAGACGCCAGTACAATCGCCTGTGGCTACCCCACAGCGCGCGCAACCGGCAGCTCCGGTAACACCGGCCGTTACACCGCCGAAACCGGAGAAAGAAAAAGAGAAAGAGAAAGAAAAAGCGCAACGTTGGATGGTGCAGTGTGGTTCATTCAAAGCCATCGATCAGGCCGAATCTATCCGCGCCCAATTGGCATTTGGCGGTATCGAAAGCCGCATTACCAGCGGTGGTGGCTGGAATCGTGTGGTCCTTGGCCCTTACAGTACCAAAGCAGCCGCTGATAGTACCTTGCAACGTTTGAAAGGCGCGGGTCAATCAGGATGCATTCCCCTCGCTGTAGGGGGTTGAAAAGTAGCAATCCTCCCCCATTTATAATCTCAATATACCCCGTACTGTTTTTTGACAGGCAGTACGGGGACTCATTCAGTCTGCAACGAGGGTCCGCTCGTGACAACAATTGTAAGTGTACGCCGTAATGGTCATGTCGTTATTGGTGGTGATGGCCAGGTCACTCTGGGTAATACCGTAATGAAGGGTAATGCCAAAAAAGTACGCCGCCTTTATAACAATAAAGTGATTGCGGGCTTTGCTGGCGGTACTGCCGATGCCTTTACGCTGTTTGAGCTGTTTGAGCGCAAACTGGAGATGCATCAAGGCCATCTGACTAAAGCGGCTGTCGAGTTAGCCAAAGACTGGCGTACTGATCGTATGTTACGCAAGCTTGAAGCACTACTGGCTGTAGCGGATGAAACAGCATCACTCATCATTACCGGCAACGGCGATGTTGTTCAACCAGAAGACGACCTGATTGCTATCGGTTCCGGTGGGCCTTATGCCCAATCTGCCGCGCGCGCGCTGTTAGACAATACTGAATTAAGTGCCAAAGATATCGTTGAGAAGTCTCTGAGCATTGCGGGGGATATCTGTATCTATACCAACCGCTTCCAAACCATCGAAGAATTAACGTATAAAGCGTAAGGATAGAGTGACATGTCTGAAATGACCCCACGCGAAATCGTCAGCGAACTTGATAGCTACATCATCGGCCAGGATAAAGCTAAACGTGCGGTGGCAATTGCCCTGCGTAATCGCTGGCGCCGTATGCAGCTCAATGAAGAGTTGCGTCACGAAGTTACCCCTAAAAACATTCTGATGATCGGTCCAACCGGTGTCGGTAAAACTGAAATTGCTCGCCGTCTGGCAAAATTGGCCAATGCGCCATTTATCAAAGTTGAAGCGACCAAATTCACCGAAGTGGGTTATGTTGGTAAAGAAGTGGATTCTATTATCCGCGATCTGACCGATGCGGCTGTGAAAATGGTTCGCCATCAATCAATTGAGAAAATGCGTTACCGGGCTGAAGAGTTAGCCGAAGAACGTATTCTGGACGTGTTGATTCCACCGGCCAAAAATAACTGGGGCCAGCCGGATGAAACACAAGAGCCATCCGCTACCCGCCAGGCTTTCCGCAAAAAATTGCGTGAAGGGCAACTGGACGACAAAGAGATTGAAATCGATCTGGCTGCTTCGCCGATGGGGGTTGAAATCATGGCACCTCCTGGCATGGAAGAGATGACTAACCAGTTACAATCTATGTTCCAGAACATCGCCGGTCAGAAACAAAAACCGCGTAAAGTCAAAATCAAAGACGCATTCAAACTGCTGATTGAGGAAGAAGGCGCGAAACTGGTCAATCCAGAAGAACTGAAACAGCAAGCGATTGATGCCGTTGAACAACACGGGATCGTGTTCATCGATGAAATCGATAAAATCTGTAAACGCGGTCAAACATCAGGCCCGGATGTATCCCGTGAAGGGGTACAGCGTGACTTGCTGCCATTGGTCGAAGGTTGCACCGTATCAACTAAACACGGCATGGTGAAAACTGACCATATCTTGTTTATTGCCTCCGGCGCATTCCAGGTGTCCAGCCCGTCAGATCTTATCCCGGAATTGCAAGGCCGCCTGCCAATCCGCGTTGAATTGCAGGCGCTGACCACCGATGATTTCGAGCGTATCCTGACCGAGCCAAGTGCCTCATTAACCGAGCAGTACAAAGCGCTGATGGCTACTGAAGGGGTTACCGTTGAATTTACTCGCGAAGGTATCCGCAAAATTGCTGAAGCAGCATGGCAGGTTAACGAGCGCACCGAGAATATCGGCGCACGCCGCTTGCATACCGTGCTGGAGCGTTTGATGGAAGATATCTCCTATGACGCTAGCGAAAGTAATGGTCAATCCATCACTATTGATGCTGTATATGTTGGTAAGCATCTTGATGAGCTGGTAGCAGATGAAGATCTGAGTCGTTTTATCCTATAATTCGCTTTATATCTTTATGCTGGATAAAATAGTCCGCCAGGACAATATCGAGTGGGAGGCATCGCCTCCCACTGTTGTTTTTTGACAGACATAATGTTTTTAACACGCCGATATGGGCGGACCAGACTCCTAATATAATAAAATGAAGCGAAACATGAGCCTATCAACCAACACCAGCCAGACCCAGGCTTGGCTGGAAAGCCTGCGACCACGAACCCTGCCACTGGCCTTTGCCTCAATCGTTACCGGTTCAGCCCTTGCTGTCTGGCTCGATAGTTTTAAACCTGCCGTAGCACTCCTCGCCTTATTAACTGCTGGCCTGCTGCAAATTCTATCTAATCTGGCTAATGATTACGGTGATGCCATCAAGGGCAGTGATACTGAAGAGCGTATCGGGCCATTGCGCGGGATGCAAAAAGGGATGATTACCCGCCAGCAGATGAAAGTGGCGCTGATTGTTACCGTTATTCTGACGATTATTTCCGGTATCGCACTCATTGCTGTGGCCTGTGAAAAACCCAGCGATGTTTTAGGCTTTTTATTGCTTGGGTTAATGGCAATTGTGGCAGCTATTACCTATACCGTCGGTAGCAAACCCTATGGTTATATGGGGCTGGGTGATATTTCAGTACTGGTCTTCTTCGGCTGGCTGAGTGTCGCGGGGACTTACTATCTCCAGGCTGGGCACTTTGACACTATCGTGATGTTACCCGCTACGGCCTGCGGTTTACTGGCAACTGCGGTTTTGAATATTAATAATTTGCGCGATATTGAAAACGACGCAGCTAATGGTAAAAACACGTTGGCAGTGCGTTTGGGGCCGGTGGTCGCACGTTATTATCATGCCATATTAATCGCGGCAGCAATTTTGTGCCTGGCAATATTCACGCTTCAGAATTTGCATAGCTGGGCCGGTTGGATCTTTATTCTAGCCGTTCCGTTACTGGTCAAACATGCGCTGTTTGTACTGCGTGAGCCTACTGCTGCTGGTATGCGCCCAATGCTTGAGCATATGGTTAAAGCCGCATTACTGACCAACGTTCTGTTTGCTGTCGGTCTGGTATTCAGTTAATCCCAGCGGTTTGTTCTTCAAACCTTCTCCGGGCCACACCCCATAAAGGCCAGCCCGGATAAATTTAACAATTGATGATTTTGCCAACAGTAGCCAGAAAGGGATATACTTAATCTCCCAGCCGCAACCAGACGTTAATCCTATGAAATATGATACTTCCGAACTCTGTGATACCTATCATGAAGAGGTAAATGTGGTAGAACCACTGTTCTCCAATTTTGGGGGGCGCACTTCATTTGGTGGCAAGATTACTACTGTAAAATGTTTCGAAGATAACGGCTTATTGTTCGACCTGCTTGAAGAAAATGGTCTGGGCCGAGTTCTGGTCGTTGACGGCGGTGGCTCGGTGCGCCGTGCATTAATCGATGCTGAGTTAGCTGAATTGGCATTGAAAAACGAGTGGGAAGGCATTGTGGTTTACGGTGCCGTGCGTCAGGTAGACGATCTGGCGGAGTTAGATATCGGTATTCAGGCAATGGCTGCAATTCCGGTAGGTGCGGCAGATGAAGGCATTGGTGAGAGCGACATCCGTGTGAACTTTGGCGGTGTAACGTTCTTCTCTGGTGACCACTTGTACGCAGATAACACTGGGATCATCTTGTCAGAAGAGCCACTGGATATTGAATAATATCCCTCTGATTTTCATAAGAAAGGGCGATATTGATATCGCCCTTTTTGCTACTTCGTATTTGCAGTAGCTACGTGACAAGCTGCCTTCAACAACCGATTACAATTGCATTAAGCCAGCCGGCACTTAGACTTCTTCCATCTTTCCCAACAGTGCCCGCAGACGATCCTGCCAAACATGCTGCTCTTGTTTTAGTTGCTCATTTTCGCGCACTAAGGCTTCACGGCCACCAGCAGCATCCTGAACTTCTTGGGACAGGGTGTTATTCTTCTCTTTCAGCTCTTCAATTTCCATCTGTAGCAAAGTGATGGTATCAATCGCCTGCTGAACTTTAACTTCCAATTTCTCAAATACTTCAAATGACATTCTTCGGTCCCCTTATGGTAGCAAGGCGTACATCTTTTGGTCGCAGTCATCATTCTTAGCCGACGTCGCCGTATTAACTAAGTCACCGTATCTACTGAGCTGACCCTCGGCAGATGAAACTGCTGTGAATACTTATCGCGCTATATATCCATCGAACTAGGTGTAACAAGCGCTATGTTCTAACGCGTTCCTTTGCAGAGGCAACGCAGCTTGATAAAAACGATGCTCTTGATAAACCGATTGTATGTAGCCAGCCCCCCCCTGTCTAGCGCCATACCGGTACAAACCACACTCTGTAGCAATTTCGTGTCAGTAACTATCAGCAAAAACCGAAAAACCGCTATGACCCATCCTGTAAAGTTATACATGCCTTTAACAACTGATAGCGAAACCACTGGTCTGATCACACTTTCAAAGTCCCTTAACAGCCGTGAATAACGCGAAATCGCTCATTTTTATGACACACCACACACATTTTGATTTCGCTATTTCTCGTTTGTGCTCGTTAACGATAAATTTACATCACTCCCTTCGCGGTTCGAAGGGCAAAAATAAGAAATACCCTATAAATCTCTGTCTGTAGGACATCTACTATGAGCCAAACCGCTAGTTCGACGTTGAAGGGCCAGTGTATTGCGGAGTTTCTCGGTACCGGTCTGCTGATCTTTTTTGGTGTAGGCTGCGTTGCTGCATTGAAGTTGGCTGGAGCCAGTTTTGGGCAGTGGGAAATCAGTATCATTTGGGGCCTGGGTGTTGCCATGGCCATCTATTTGACAGCAGCAATCTCAGGTGCACATCTTAATCCGGCCGTAACCATTGCATTGTGGTTATTCGCTTGTTTCGATCGCCGTAAAGTTCTCCCTTACATTGTGGCGCAGGTTGCCGGCGCATTTTGCGCTGCCGCGTTAGTGTACGGCCTCTATTACAACCTATTTGTCGATTTCGAACAAACGCACCAAGTGGTTCGCGGTAGTGCCGAGAGCCTGAATCTGGCCGGAATCTTCTCAACTTATCCAAATCCTCATATTTCTGTGTTCCAGGCCTTCCTGGTTGAAACAGTGATTACTGCCATTCTGATGTGTCTGATTCTGGCACTGACCGATGATGGTAACGGTATTCCACGCGGCCCACTGGCTCCTCTACTGATTGGTATCTTGATTGCCGTTATCGGTGCATCTATGGGTCCATTGACTGGGTTTGCATTGAATCCAGCACGTGACTTTGGTCCAAAGGTATTTGCTTATCTGGCAGGTTGGGGCGAAATTGCCTTCACTGGCGGGCGTGATATTCCTTACTTCCTGGTCCCTATTTTCGGGCCTATCGTCGGTGCATTACTTGGTGCTTTCGGTTATCGCGCCCTGATTGGCCGCCATTTACCGTGCGATGTCTGCGTGGTTGATGATGAAGAAACCACGGTAACGACCACAGAACGTAAAGCATAAATAATAGATACTACCCAATAGATTTACGGCAACTTAAAAGTAGGCTAACTATGACAACTGAAAATACTACTCAAAAGAAATACATTGTTGCGCTTGATCAGGGAACCACCAGCTCCAGAGCCGTGGTGCTGGATCATGATGCCAATATCGTGAGTGTTTCTCAGCGCGAATTCACTCAAATTTACCCGAAAGCCGGTTGGGTTGAACATGACCCGATGGAAATCTGGGCGACGCAAAGCTCAACACTGGTTGAAGTACTGGCAAAAGCCGGTATCAGTTCTGACGAAATCGCCGGTATCGGTATTACCAACCAACGTGAAACAACCATTGTTTGGGATAAAGTAACTGGGAAACCAGTGTATAACGCCATTGTTTGGCAATGCCGTCGTACTGCTGATATCTGCGAAAAACTGAAAAAAGAAGGGCTGGAAGAGTACATCCGTTACAACACCGGCCTGGTGGTCGACCCTTACTTCTCCGGCACCAAAGTGAAATGGATCCTTGATAACGTCGAGGGTGCCCGTGAGCGCGCTGAACGCGGTGAGTTACTGTTTGGTACGGTGGATACCTGGCTGGTATGGAACATGACCCAAGGCCGCGTACACGTTACGGATTACACAAACGCATCACGTACCATGATGTTTAATATCCGTACCAAAGAGTGGGATGACCGTATGCTGAAAGCGCTGAATATTCCGCGCGCTATGCTGCCTGAAGTCCGTCCATCCTCAGAAGTTTACGGCCAGACCAACATTGGTGGTAAAGGCGGGACCCGTATTCCAATCGCAGGGATCGCGGGTGACCAGCAAGCGGCCTTGTTCGGTCAACTTTGTGTACAACCCGGTATGGCCAAAAATACCTACGGAACCGGCTGTTTCCTGTTGATGAATACCGGTACAGAAGCCGTTCAGTCTACTCATGGCCTGCTGACTACTATTGCCTGCGGCCCACGAGGTGAAGTTAACTATGCACTGGAAGGCGCGGTATTTATTGGCGGCGCATCTATCCAGTGGCTGCGTGATGAGCTAAAACTGATCAGTGATGCTACCGACTCCGAATATTTCGCCACTAAAGTGAAAGACAGCAACGGCGTATACGTAGTGCCAGCGTTCACCGGCCTCGGCGCCCCTTATTGGGACCCGTATGCCCGAGGTGCGATTTTCGGCCTAACACGTGGGGTTAACAGTAACCACATTATCCGTGCAACCCTTGAATCGATTGCTTACCAGACGCGTGATGTACTGGATGCGATGCAGGCAGATGCCGGCGAACGTCTGAAATCACTGCGTGTGGACGGTGGTGCGGTGGCGAATAACTTCCTGATGCAGTTCCAGGCCGATATTCTGGGTACCCGCGTTGAGCGCCCAGCGGTTCGTGAAAGTACCGCTCTCGGTGCTGCGTTCCTCGCAGGTCTTGCGACTGGCTTCTGGAGTGATCTGGATGAAGTGAAAAGCAAGGCAACGATTGAACGCGAATTCCGCCCAGGGATTGAAACCACTGAACGTGATGTTCGCTACCGTGGCTGGAAGAAAGCCGTGGCACGTGCCCAGGCATGGGAAGAACACGAAGAGTAACGGCCCGCTTGTTTTACACTGTTTTTTGTAAACCAAAGGCGCCATCATCCCTGATGGTGCCTTTTTATTGTGAAAAATCTCATCCCGCCAAAAGACACCCCTACGGCTTTACTTCGCAAAGATGGTAGAATTCCTGCTTACATCCTTCTTCTATTACCCTAAATAATTCGAGTTGCAGAAAGGCAGCAAGCGAGAAAAGCCCCAAGAGCTTACATTAAGTAGGTGACTGGGATGACAAATCTGCTTGCAGCGGCCTCGCCTTGCGAGGCCCATGGACGGGCCGAGTAACGAGCGTAGCCAACACACTTGCAGCTTGAAGTATGACGGGGATACAGGTCTAACCATGAAACGTGAACTAGCCATCGAGTTTTCCCGTGTCACCGAAGCTGCCGCGCTGGCAGGCTATAAGTGGCTGGGCCGGGGCGATAAGAATGCCGCCGACGGCGCTGCCGTACGGGCCATGCGTATTATGCTCAATCAAGTCAATATTGATGGGCAGATTGTTATCGGTGAAGGTGAAATCGATGAAGCACCGATGCTGTTTATCGGTGAAAACGTGGGGACCGGTCAAGGTGATGCTGTTGATATTGCGGTTGACCCGATTGAAGGCACCCGTATGACAGCCATGGGCCAGGCAAATGCGCTGGCAGTGCTGGCAGTGGGAGATAAAGGGACATTTTTACATGCCCCGGATATGTACATGGAAAAGCTGGTGGTTGGACCGGGAGCCAAAGGGGCTATCGACCTTAACCTACCGCTGGAACAAAACCTGCGCAATATCGCCATCAAGCTCAATAAACCCTTGAGTGATTTAACTGTTATCACGCTGGCTAAACCACGCCATGACGGTATCATCGCTGAAATGCAGCAACTTGGGGTGAAAGTGTTTGCCATTCCAGATGGCGACGTGGCAGCGTCCATTTTGACCTGCATGCCAGAAAGCGAAGTCGATGTGATGTACTGCATCGGTGGTGCGCCTGAAGGTGTCATTTCTGCTGCGGTGATCCGTGCACTGGATGGCGATATGCAAGGCCGCTTGTTGCCACGCCATCAAGTTAAGGGCGATAACGAAGATAACCGCCGTATGGGTGAACAAGAATTGATACGTTGCAAATCCATGGGTATTGAAGCAGGTAAGGTGCTGTTATTGGGGGATATGGCCCGTAATGACAATGTGATTTTCTCTGCAACCGGTATTACCAAAGGCGACTTGCTGGAAGGGATTTATCGTAAAGGCAACATGGCGACCACTGAGACACTGCTGATCCGGGGTAAATCCCGCACTATCCGCCGTATCCGTTCGACCCATTTCCTTGATCGCAAAGACTCAGCCTTACACGAGTTCTTGCTGTAAACCGCCCCGTGAATCTTTTTCGTCCTCTTTGAGCAAAAAATAAAACGGGTACCGCATTAAATCAGTACCCGTTTTTATCTGCCGACTTAAGCATGATGCTCTTGTGGTTGCATCCGATGAGATAACGGCCACCAGCACAGCAAAATCAGAATTGCCATGGCAAACATCAGTAGCCCCAAACTAAATTGCCCGGTTTGTGGCAGCATAGCTGACAACCAGGTAGCCAATCCTGATCCCATATTCTGCAATCCCCCCACTAATGCCCCTGCCGCACCGGCCAGGTATGGAAACGGCTCCATGGCACCGGTAGTTGCCAGTGGGAACAGCATTCCGGCACCAAAGAAGAACAACGCTGCCGGTATCACCAGCGTCCAGATATTCATGATGCCGAACCAACCAGGGATCCACATCATCAACCCGGCCAGCAGGCAACTGATAACCGAATGCCACATCAGGCTGTGAAAGGTTTTACCCTCGCGCCCGGCATACCATGCACCGAAAAATGCGGCGGGGATCGGCAGAATAAACAGAATACTGACCATCATACCGCTCAGCCCCAGCACACCCCCCATCAACACGCCGGCACTGGCTTCAAATACGGCAATCCCGGCCAACGCTCCAATCAACATGATTAAATAGCAGCTAAAGGCCCGGTCAGAGAGTAACAGGCGGAAGCTGGCCAACATTCGCCGCTTTTCAGTTTGCTGTGGCCGAGTCTCCGGCAACCAGCGGAACATACAAAACGCCACACCACCACACAGAAATAGCAAGAACGCATAGCAAGCGCGCCAGCCAAATAGACTGGCCAGTACTCCGCCGATAACCGGTGCCATTAAAGGGCTGACTAAAATACCCATATTTAACATGCTGTTGGCGTAACGTAGCGCCGTACCGGCATATAAATCCCGTGGCATAGTGCGTGCCATCACACCTGCAACTCCCGTCCCCATCCCCTGCAAAGCGCTGGCAGCAACCAACATGGTCAGGCTATCCGCCAGCCAAGCCCCAAGCGCGCCCAACATGAATATCATCATACCGACCAGAATCACTGGCCGGCGACCAACCCGGTCTGATAGCGGGCCATAAATCAATTGTGAAAAACCATAGGTCAATAGATACGCTGCCATCACGCGCTGCACCACTCCGGTGCGAACCGATAAATCACGGGCGATATCCGAGATAACCGGCACATAAATGGTTTGCGCCATCTGACCAACGGCAACCAGGAGGATCAACATAACCAGCAGGTGGAAATTTTCTATTTTTCTCATTGTCTTAACTAGTCTATTAGCCGGACTACGTGCCACATTGATATTGAAAAAGTGACACACCTCACTATTGGCGCATAAGCTAACAAATCTAGGAATTTTAGCGAGCCAGCACGACATATTGCTAAACAGCCAACTGGCAGATAAAAACACCATGGGCGTAAAGTAAACTGTCCATCTAGGCAGAGACCGGTATTCCCCAGTAGATAAAACAGGACATAACATTTAATCGATAATACTTTTCAGCTAGATACCATAAAATATCGCCATCGCTTTAGGCATCACTTCAGATAAGCATATGACGGGAAAAGAATTATGGCTGAATGGGTTAGTGGCAAGATTACTCACATCGAACGCTGGACAGATTCTCTGTTTAGTATTCGGGTCAATGCGCCAATTGACCCCTTTACTGCCGGTCAATTTGCCAAGCTGGCGTTAGATATTAATGGTGAGCGAGTGCAACGGGCTTATTCGTATGTCAATGCACCGAGCGACGAAAATCTGGAGTTTTATCTGGTCACAGTACCGGAAGGCAAACTCAGCCCACGGCTGGACCAGTTGCCCGTAGGCGGTGAAGTGATGGTCACCAAGCAAGCGGCGGGCTTCTTTGTGCTAGAAGAGATCCCCGATTGCGATACCTTGTGGATGCTAGCCACCGGCACCGCGATTGGCCCCTATCTGTCAATTTTACAGGAAGGGCGTGATTTAGAACGCTTCCAAAATCTGGTGTTGGTCCATGCGGCACGTTTCGCCCGTGACCTCAGCTACCTGCCACTGATGCAACAACTTGAACAGCGCTACAACGGCAAGTTACGTATCCAAACAGTGGTGAGCCGTGAGGAGTCCCACGGTTCATTGACAGGCAGAGTTCCGGCATTGATTGAGAATGGCTCACTGGAAGCGGCTGTCGGCCTGAAAATTGACGCGCATGACAGCCATGTAATGCTATGCGGTAACCCGCAGATGGTGCGAGATACTCAGCAGTTGCTGAAAGAGCAGCGCGAGATGCGAAAACATTTGCGCCGTAAACCGGGGCATATGACCAGCGAGCAATATTGGTAATAAAAAGTGAACCAAGGGTTGGCATGTTGCCCTTGGTTCAGCTTAGATAGCAAGGTGCAGGTGTTATTGCGCCTTCTCCGCCAAATATTTCACGGGCACCGCTTCAGGGCCAAAACGGTTATTCCCCTCGGTACCGACAAAAGCACCACAATCAATAAACATCATGACGATAATAAGCGTAGGGATGAAACGCCCTACCCCCCACTGCCAGATAGGTGCCAACATCTGCCAATTACCGGCCATCAGCATCCAGGCCAGTACCACCAAAAATGCCCACCAACCGGCTTTATTACGGTCATGAAGCCGTTTAACCACCACTGCCGCCGTTGGCCACAGCAAAAAAACAATCGCAAAAGCCGCAGTCTGAATAGGTAACCAATCCTTACCTGCCAGCGTAAAAACAACCAGCATTGCCAACAGCCACAAACCAATCCAGATCCAAAAGTCCCGCCGCCCGATACGGCCTTTAAACGAGAAACACCACTGCTGTATTGTCATCAATGAACCGATCCATTTACCTGATATAATTTACAGTTGATATATACTCAATAGAGTACCCCAATGCCGCAACTAACCTATAATCTTTGCAGTGAATTTTGACAATCACCCTCAATTACCGCTTTAATCCCCTACACACACTTCTAACGACGGCATAAGTCATGAGAAAAGAGAGAGTCGCGATACTGGCAATACTGCTGCTAATAGCAACAGTTAGCCGCGCTCATGCCGACCCCGCAGACGACAGCGGTCAGCCAACGGAAGAGGCTCAGCCGACCGCGCCTTATCTACTTTCTGGCGCGCCGACTTTTGATTTAACACTGGTCAAATTCCGTGAAAGCTATAACCGCACGAACCCAACACTGCCTCTCAGTGAGTTTCATGCGATTACAGTAAAAGATGATCTGCCCCCACTGACTCGGGCTGCCAGTAAGATTAATGAGAATCTCTATGCTTCGACCGCACTGGAGAAAGGTACCGGTAAGATTAAGACCTTACAAATTACCTATTTGCCGATAAAAGGGAGTGAAGAGAAAGCGGCCCGACTAGTGGCTGTCAATTATATGGCAGCCCTGATGCGCCAGTTTGAGCCCACACTCACGCTCCAGCAAAGTCTCGATAATGTGCAGCAACTGCTGACACAAGGTAAAGGTTCGCCTTTCTATGCCCATCCCGTTGGCGCAATTCGCTATGTGGTAGCGGATAACGGCGAAAAAGGGCTAACTTTCGCTGTTGAACCGATTAAGCTGTCACTATCTGAAGCATAGTCTTGCCGCAATTAATGACGAAAAGCAAAGCCATTGCCACTAATCATCTCTATACTGTTGGACAGGTAAACTGCCTGTCGGGCAGTCATTATTATTGACCCTCGCGTCCCCTTGTTGGAGGAAGAAACATGCGTCATCCATTAGTTATGGGTAACTGGAAGCTGAACGGTAGCACTAACATGGTCAAAGAGCTTATCGCTGGCCTGCGTACAGAACTAAGCACCGTTGACGGTTGTGGTGTTGCTATTGCCCCACCGACTATCTATCTGAATCAAGCTAAGCACGAGTTGGCAGGTAGCCGCATCGCTCTGGGTGCACAGAATGTTGATGTGAACCTGTCTGGCGCATTTACCGGTGAAACCTCTGCTGACATGCTGAAAGATATCGGTGCACAGTACATCATCATCGGTCACTCTGAGCGCCGTACTTATCACAAAGAAAGTGATGAATTCATCGCCAAGAAATTTGGCGTTCTGAAAGAAGCCGGTCTGATCCCTGTTTTGTGTATCGGTGAATCCGAAGCAGAAAACGAAGCGGGCCAAACTGAAGCAGTCTGCGCCAAACAACTGGATGCGGTGCTGACTACTTTGGGCGTAAAAGCGTTCGAAGGCGCAGTCATTGCTTATGAACCAATTTGGGCAATCGGTACTGGCAAATCAGCCACTCCGGCACAGGCTCAGGCAGTTCATAAATTCATCCGTGACCATATCGCGAAACAAGATGCCGCGGTTGCAGCACAAGTTATCATTCAGTACGGCGGTTCTGTTAACGACAAAAACGCAGCAGAGCTGTTCACCCAGCCTGATATCGATGGCGCACTGGTTGGCGGCGCATCACTGAAAGCAGATGCTTTTGCGGTTATCGTGAAAGCAGCAGCGAAAGCTAAAAAAGCCTGATTTAGGTTTTAAGCTACTGATTAAGCTGGGGCAGATAATGTTCCGGCTTTTTTATTAATATCTTCGTGAAGTGCTGTTTTATACAGTTCAATTCCACCATCACCTATCGAGCCGAGAAATTTGCTTATCTCCGCGCATTTTCCTGCAATATTATCAAGATCACATTCAACATAAGTCTTTTTCTGCGTATCAAAAAAATGAATCAGTTTACTGTCTTTAAATTTAATCACATTACAGACATGGCCTTGTGTCGCCCCTGGTAAGAAGCGCCATAAGGCTGGTCGATAGATAACAAGGATGCCGTTTAATGCATCATCAGGCTGAGATTTTCGTAACTCAGAAATCAGTTCAGTAACAGAACAGCAACTTTCAGTTGGTAGCCCCATTTTTCCCTTTACATCCGCTCCTCTCAATTCTGGCATTGCAAGATATACATTATTCTTCTCGAATGTCTCAGCAAAGGCTGTTGCACAAGAGGCACAATTAGTTTGACCAAAACCATGGATACCCAATAACGCAAGCAAAGCCGCCAAAGGCCGTAACAATAGTGGTGGTTTACCGTCGCAATTGACTTTGTTTAATAAATAGTTTTCTAAGTACTCTTTTATGGTGCCAAAGCGGGAAAAGTTCTCAGGCTTTATCCCTTCGGGATCTTTCCTGTTTTCTATTACTTTGGGGGATATACAGGTATAGTTATTGTCTTGTATGACTGGTTGTTGTTGTATAACTTCGAATGAATCATCAGCTGACTCATTGTCCACTCGTAATGATAAAGCGCCACTCCCTCTTGTTAAGCTTGGTTCTGAGCTTGAAGCCGAATATTGAGTATTTTGTGAACCCACAGTAGAAATCGTATTAGTAATCATATATGCCCCTATAAATTACCCAGCCTTATTAGCTTATCTGACTAAATAACGCATTCAGTACCAGTTGGCGAATCGGAGCGTTTTTATCTGTAAAAAAGGAAACATTTATGAAAACAAATACGGAATTAATACAGCCAATATAACAAAACGCCCGCAAAACTAACTTACGGACGTCCGGTTAGATAAAACGGTTATCGCTTACTTATTTCGTCAAATATGCCACCAGTGGCGAAATGTGTCTGCTGTGCTTTCGTCCAGCCACCGAACACTTCATCGATAGTAAACAACTTCAATTTCGGGAACTCGTTGGCGAATTTAGCCGCCACTGCCGGATCCCGTGGCCGATAGTAATTCTTGGCAGCAATAGTCTGGCCTTCTGGCGAATAGAGGTATGTTAAGTAAGCATCCGCCACTTCCCGGGTACCACGCTTATCAACCACTTTATCCACTACAGATACCGTCGGTTCAGCCAAAATAGAGACACTTGGCGTGATGATATCAAACTTGTCTTTACCTACTTCATTCACCGCCAGCAGAGCTTCGTTCTCCCAGGCAATCAGCACATCGCCAATACCGCGCTCAACAAAGGTATTCGTGGCACCACGCGCGCCTGAGTCCAACACTTCCACATTCTTATACAGCGTTTTAACGAATTCCTGCGCTTTAGCCTGATCATTATTGTTGTGTTCTAACGCATAACCCCATGCCGCCAGATAGTTCCAACGCGCACCACCCGAGGTTTTCGGATTAGGTGTAATGACCGAAACTCCTGGTTTCACTAAATCTGACCAGTCATGAATCTGTTTCGGGTTCCCTTTACGCACCAGGAACACGATAGTTGAGGTATACGGCGCAGAGTTATCAGGCAGGCGCTTAATCCAGTTTTTATCAATACGACCACGCTCAGCAATAGCATCGACATCATATGCCAGTGCTAATGTCACCACATCAGCTTCAATACCATTAATAACCGAGGTCGCCTGCTTACCGGAACCGCCATGTGATTGACGCACCGTCACCTTATCACCGGTTTGCTGTTGCCAATGCTTACTGAATGCCTGGTTATATTCCTGATAGAATTCACGTGTCGGATCATATGACACATTCAGTAGTTGGATATCTTTTGCCATGGCACCTGATGCCAGCAGCAGTAATGACAGACCTACACCCCATTTACGCATTGACCCGCTCCCATAAATATTGTTATTAATTAAATAGTTATTAACCTATACCCTAAATAATTCAAGTTGCAGGAAGGCGGCAAGGGAGATAATCCCGATGAGCTTACATAAGTAAGTGATTAGGGTTATTGAGTGTAGCCAACACACACGCAGCTTGAAGTATGACGGGTATAAATTGTAATCAACTAAATTGGTTGACCTGATACTGAGCGTGCCAGAAACTTCCCGCGCAATTAAAGAATAAAAAAGTTTTGATTATATCAATACGAAATATACAGGCAGCACGACCAATAAATATCAAGTAATCGACACACCGGTGGTCTGAGAAATAGCAGGCATAAATGCAAAAAGCCCCCGGCATGCGGAGGCTTTTATATTGGATAATAGACTGTTTTAGAACAGTTTTTTAGCTGTGTCGTACCAATCTTCTTTAAATTTACTTTTCTTGTTCTCTGGCGCGATACAAACAGAGATAAGTTCATGCACCATTTTCTCGTTTTGTACACCAACGCAGAAACCACCTTGCGTATAGTCGTGCTCTTCCAACAACAAGTCGACGGCATAAGCACCCATACGGGAAGCCAGAATGCGGTCATAGGCTACTGGTGCACCACCGCGCTGAATGTGGCCTAATACGGTGCCACGGGTTTCACGGCCGGTTTCTTTCTCGATATATTTAGCCAGTTCGTCGATATCATCCAGTTTTTCAGTAATAGCAACGATAGCGTGCTTTTTACCTTTCGCGATGCCAGCTTTGATTTCATCAACCAAATCATCACGTTTAAATTCAACTTCAGGAATAGCAATAAACTCACAACCACCGGCAATGGCAGCCGCCAAAGTCAGGTCACCACAATAACGACCCATCACTTCAACGATAGAGATACGTTGGTGTGAAGAGGAGGTATCACGCAGACGGTCAATCGCTTCAACCACGGTCCCCAGTGCGGTGAAGAAACCGATGGTATAGTCAGTACCGGCCACATCGTTATCGATGGTGCCCGGTAAACCTACACAGTGGATACCACCCTCTTTGGTCAGCAAGTCTGCACCGGCATAAGAACCGTCACCACCGATAACCACCAGGCCATCGATACCACGGTCTTGCATGTTCTTCAGGGCCACTTTACGTTTTTCTGGCTGGCGGAACTCAGGAAAACGCGCAGAACCCAGGAAGGTACCACCACGGTTAATCATATCGGACACACTATAGCGGTCCAGTTTTCTCATGCGATTTTCATACAAGCCCAGGTAGCCATCTTCAATACCGTAAACTTCTAATCCTGCTGACAAAGCGGCACGAACCACCCCACGAATGGCCGCGTTCATACCTGGCGCGTCACCGCCGCTTGTTAGTACACCGATTTTTTTGACCATGACTACCTCTAAACTTGTAGATGCGATTTTTAAAATTCTTTATTTGCTAATTTTGTCTTGCACAAGAGACCCGTACAGAAAACCAGCTTTATGAGATTAATATCGGATATTATAGCAAAAACACCAAGCTGAATTGATTCAAGTCATGCCATCTGGCGGTATTTTCTTCAACACTGAACCATAATGTAACCACAGTTTACCTGTCGTTAATGAAGAAATTATAACTCCCAATGCGCATGGCGCTCTTTCGGCACCACAGAGCAGGGATCTTGATGGATAAGTACATCGGCACCGGGGAATCGGTGCAACAGTGCGCGTTCAACTTCCTCAGCTAAGATATGTGCTTCCATCAATGGCATCATATCTTCCATTTCAAGATGAAGTTGAATAAAGCGTGTTGGCCCCGATTGGCGGGTACGCAGGTCATGAGCACCAATCACGCCCGGCCATGACATCACAATATCAATAATCTGCTGGCGCTCGTCATCAGGCAATGCCCTGTCCAGCAAGGCTTGAACCGCTTCATATCCCATACGTAACGCACTATAGAGAATATAAACACCAATACCCAATGCAAACAACGCATCAGCCCAGTGAAAACCATACCAACTTAATACCAATGCAATAAGAATAGCACCATTCATCATGACGTCAGATTGATAGTGCAACATGTCGGCGCGAATGGCCTGGCTGTGAGTTTTTCGTATCACCCAACGCTGAAAAGTGACTAATATCAATGTACTGAATAATGCAATTAAGGTGACCCAGATACCTATACCTGGATCTTGCACTGGTTGCGGTGACGCCAAATGCTGAAAACCCGTCAGGAACAGGAATAACGCCGAGCCGGAAATAAACATGCTTTGTGCCAGTGCGGCCAGTGACTCAGCCTTGCCATGACCAAAAGTGTGCTCTTCATCGGCGGGTTGCAGAGAGTAACGCACCACAAAAAGGTTTGTCAGAGAAGCGGCCAGATCCACCAGAGAGTCAACCAACGCCGCCAACAAACTTACCGAACCGGTATGCCACCAGGCAAAAATTTTAATAATCAGTAAGGTTGATGCCAGCCCTGTCGCACTGAGCGCGGCAGCTTTAACCAAACGCGCATATTGCGGATCCATAACTTATCCTAAATGATATTTTAGAATTATGAGTATACGGAAATGGCATAAAAAAAGCCCTCCATCATGGAGGGCGAAAGACAGGGATGGTGTCTATGGCAAGGAAAACAGGGTATTACAGGGTACTACTTACTTCTGGGCAGAAGAGGGTTGTGCTGCTGGCGCCTGCTGCATTTTCTCAATGCGCTGCTGGTGCTTTTGGTTCAAGACAGCTTTTTGCTCTGGAGTGAGCAAGTTAAACATTTGGTTACGAACTTTGGCCATTTCGACCTGACGTTCAATCTGGTCCTTGGACATTTTCTCAGCCTGCGCTCTTACCGCTGCTTCATCGAATTTATCGGCGGTAACCAGCTGGTGCATTGCGTCTCGGTCCGCCATATCAAGGCGTGGCTGGCCTTGGCGAGACTGGCGCATCAGGTCACGCATTTGCTGACGCTGTTGTTCTGTCAGATTGACGCCGTCAAACATGTTATGGTGACCGCGACCATCTTTCTTGTTCATCATCGCACTATCACCGTGGCACCAGCTATCAGTGGCCCCGGCCTTATCGGCGGCGAAGGCGGCTTGAGAGCCTAGAACTAACATTGACGCCATGATTAACGTTGTTACTTTAGTTACTTTGCGCATTATTAACTCCTGGGTTCTGTCTGCTAAGCGATTTGCTGCTATGCGATTCAATGTGAAGCAGTCTATCGCTCCTGCTGCAAACAAGCGTCAGCGCATGTAAAACTGGGGTCAGTGCATGTAAAGCTAAGTAAAGTCATGGAATACCGGCAATTGTTAACGTATTTTGCGTCAAGAGGAGAAATAACCATGCATAAAATCCTATTAGTTGATGATGATCGTGAATTGACGTCGCTGTTGAAAGAATTACTGGAAATGGAAGGCTTTAATGTTGTTGTTGCCTATGATGGCGAACAGGCGTTAAACCTGCTGGATAACTCTATCGACTTGTTATTGCTAGATATTATGATGCCGCGTAAAAACGGTATCGAAACTTTGAAAGAATTACGTCAACATCACCAGACCCCTGTCATTATGCTGACTGCTCGTGGCAGTGAATTGGATCGAGTGCTTGGCCTTGAGCTGGGCGCTGATGATTATCTGGCAAAACCGTTTAATGATCGTGAGCTTGTAGCGCGTATCCGTGCCATTTTGCGCCGCTCGAACTGGAGCGAACAACAGCAGAATGTCGATCAAGGTGCGCCAACACTGGACGTTGATTGCCTGCAATTGAACCCAGGCCGTCAAGAGGCTACCTTTGAAGGCCAATCGCTGGAATTGACCGGGACTGAATTTACCTTGCTCTACCTGCTGGCTCAGCATCTCGGTCAGGTAGTCTCGCGGGAGCATCTCAGCCAGGAAGTGCTGGGGAAACGGTTAACACCTTTTGACCGTGCTATTGATATGCATATTTCAAACCTACGCCGTAAGTTGCCGGATCGTAAAGACGGGCTACCTTGGTTTAAAACCCTGCGCGGGCGCGGGTATCTGATGGTCTCTGAAACATGATTAACAGTTTAACGACGCGAATTTTTGCGATTTTCTGGTTCACCTTAGCACTGGTACTAATGCTGGTATTGATGGTGCCAAAGCTCGACTCGCGTCAACTGACTGCCTTGCTCGACAGTGAACAGCGCCAGGGAACAATGCTCGAGCAACATATCGAAGCTGAACTGGCCAGTGACCCCGCCAATGACCTGATGTGGTGGCGCAGGCTTTATCGCGCCATCGAAAAATGGGCACCACCGGGCCAACATCTCGTGTTAGTCACCACTGAGGGCCGTGTCATTGGCGCTCAACGTCACGAAATGCAAATTGTCCGTAATTTTATCGGCCAGTCGGATAACTCAGATCAGCCGAAAAAGAAGAAATATGGCCGTGTCGAGATGGTCGGCCCCTTCTCTATCCGTGATGGTGAAGATAACTATCAGCTCTATCTGCTGCGCCCGGCCAGTAGCCCGCAATCTGATTTTATCAATTTGATGTTTGACCGCCCGCTGCTGCTATTGATTGTCACCATGCTTATCAGTGCGCCACTGCTGTTATGGTTGGCTTGGAGTCTGGCAAAACCGGCTCGTAAGTTGAAGAATGCCGCCGATGATGTGGCGCGGGGTAATCTGAAACAGCACCCTGAGCTGGAGTCCGGCCCACAAGAGTTTTTGGCCACCGGTGCCAGTTTTAATCAGATGATCAGTGCACTCGATAGAATGGTTGTGGCCCAACAACGGCTGATTTCTGATATCTCCCATGAGTTGCGCACACCACTTACCCGCCTGCAACTGGCGACCGCGTTGATGCGACGCCGCCATGGTGAGGGGAAAGAGCTGGAACGTATCGAAATGGAAGCACAGCGACTGGATAGCATGATCAATGACTTACTGGTGTTATCTCGTAGCCAACATAAAAACGAGCTACATCGCGAACCCATTAAAGCGAATGATTTATGGTCTGACGTGCTGGAAAATGCCCAGTTTGAAGCGGACCAAATGGGCAAAACGCTGGAAGTCACCGCACCTCCCGGGCCATGGACTCTATTTGGCAATCCCGCAGCACTTGATAGCGCGCTGGAGAATATCGTGCGTAACGCACTGCGTTACTCTCATCATCACATTGCGGTGGCATTCAGCTCTGATAATCAGGGTATTACTATCACTGTCGATGATGATGGCCCCGGTGTTAGCCCGGAAGACCGTGAACAAATATTCCGGCCGTTCTACCGCACTGATGAAGCGCGGGATCGCGAATCGGGTGGCACGGGTTTGGGATTGGCGATTGTCGAAACAGCCGTCAATCAGCATCGCGGATGGGTACGGGCTGAAGATAGCCCATTAGGGGGCTTGCGCTTGATACTGTGGTTGCCGCTGCATCCACTTAAGTCTTAATCTATCGTACCTCTGCCCGATCATCTGGGATCGGGCAGATCTCTGCTATCACGGTTTGCTGACCTCTTCTCCCTGCCCCTCTTTTTCCAGCAACTGCTTTTTGCGCTCAATACCCCAACGATAGCCTGACAACGTACCATCCTGGCGAATAACCCGGTGACAAGGAATAGCAATCGCCAGCATATTGGCAGCACAGGCACCGGCTACCGCACGCACCGCTTTGGGCGAACCTATTCTGGCGGCGATATCAGCATAACTGGCGGTCTCACCTACCGGTATTTCCCGCAGTGCCTGCCACACCCGCTGCTGAAAAGCGGTGCCCTGAATATCCAGTGGCAAATCTAGCCCGAGCTGAGGAGCCTCAACCAACCCCACCACCTGCGCGAACCATTGCTCAAACTCAGCATCGCCGCCAATTAACTCTGCTTGTGGAAACTTATCCTGTAGCTGCTGCACCAACAGCGCTGGGGAGTCGCCCAGCAAGATGGCGCAAATACCCAGCTCACTTTTTGCCATCAGAATCGCACCGAGAGAACTTTCTCCGACGGCAAAATGCAACCTGACATCACGCCCACCACTGCGGTAGCGAGTCGGTGTCATCCCCAACAACTGATTCGATTGCTCATAAAATCGGCCATTAGAGTTATAACCGGCTTCAAAGATAGCGTCAGTTACCGAGCCTTGCCCCGCTAATTGTGCACGAATACGCGCACTGCGCGTTGCACTGGCATATGCCTTAGGGGTCAACCCGGTAATGGCTTTAAATAAACGATGGAAATGAAAAGCACTGAGATTCACCTGCGCCGCTAGCTCATCAAGCTTAAGTGGCGTCTCGGCCTGCTCAATTAAGCGGCATGCCCGACTGATTTTGTCTGCATGCTGCTGTGACAGTGGTAATTCAGTGGGCTGACATCGTTTACAGGGCCGATAACCAGCCTGTTCAGCAGCATGATTATCGGCAAAGAATTCAACATTCTCTGCTTTAGCCTGACGGGACGGGCAAGAGGGGCGACAATAAACACCGGTCGTTTTCACTGCATAAACGAACTGGCCATCGGCTGTTTTATCCCGATTAACGATCGCATACCAGAATGAATCTTTCGTCCGGATCATGGTAAATACCCCGTTGGTAGTGACTGTGGTAATCAGCATATAAAACCGCCACAGCTTACACTCTCCGCTGCTTGCTTTTAAATTATTGTGCGTGCTACTGACATTAGCAACCGCTGCACAGAGGGGAGGTTTCTGATATCCTGCGCCCCTCATTATTGGGGGACATATGCTTAATATCGTTTTATTTGAACCTGAAATTCCGCCCAATACCGGTAATATCATCCGGTTATGTGCGAATACCGGCTGCCAGCTCCATCTGATTAAACCTTTAGGTTTCACCTGGGATGACAAACGCTTACGCCGTGCAGGTCTTGATTATCATGAGTTTGCCAGTATTAAGCATCACCATGATTATCAGGCCTTTTTAGATTGTGAAAATCTCGACAGTGCGCAGCCTGCCCGATTATTTGCACTAACCACCAAAGGGACACCAGCCCACAGTGCGGTGAATTATCAGGTGAATGATTATCTGCTGTTTGGCCCTGAAACCCGTGGTTTACCTGCCAGTGTTTTGGATGCGTTACCTGTTCAACAGAAAATCAGGATTCCGATGCAAGCTGATAGCCGCAGCATGAACCTGTCAAATGCCGTATCTGTTGTGGTGTACGAAGCCTGGCGGCAATTAGGTTATCCGGGTGCGTTACTGAAAGAGTAGTTTTTTTGACCAAAAAATGTCGGTGGTCGGCTGGCAACTCAATAAAAAGGTGTCTATCCAAAGGCATTGGAGTTGCAGGTAGGCGACAAGTGAATGAGTCCCGATGAGCTTATTTATCTAAGGTCAACGACAAGTAAGTGATTCGGGTGAGCGAACGTAGCCAACACCCCTGCGGCTTCAAGGGCGAAGGGGATCAGATGCCGTCGCCGTACTCAAACCCATGGGTAATCCCATTGAAATGCTGGTCCATATCCAATGACGGCTTGTCACTTTCGGGTTTACCAACGATGCGGGCAGGTACCCCTGCTGCGGTGGTATGAGCGGGAACCGCCTGCAATACAACGGACCCGGCACCAATTTTCGCCCCGCGTCCGACCTCGATATTCCCCAAAATTTTTGCCCCAGCCCCAATCATCACACCTTCACGGATCTTCGGATGACGATCGCCGCTGGTTTTACCAGTCCCCCCTAAAGTAACCGATTGCAGGATCGATACATCATTCTCAACTACTGCCGTTTCGCCAATAACAATACCGGTCGCGTGGTCCAACATGATGCCGCAGCCAATGGTAGCCGCAGGGTGGATATCGACCCCAAAAGCAACAGAGACTTGATTTTGAAGGTAAATAGCTAACGCTTTACGATCCTGCGCCCACAACCAATGACCGATACGATAAGCCTGTAAAGCGTGGAAACCTTTGAGATACAACAGTGGTGTAGAGTATTTATCAACGGCCGGGTCACGCAGCCGCACCGCCAGAATATCCCGCGCGGCCGAAACTATCATCTGAGCATCTGCACGATAAGCATCCTCAACCACCTCACGGATGGCAATAGCAGGCATGATCGGATTAGCCAGTTTATTCGCGAGAATATAACTCAGGGCACTGCCTAAATTCTCATGCTTCAATAATGTCGCGTGAAAAAAGCTCGCCAGCATGGGTTCACACTCAGCCAGTGCTCTTGCTTCTGATTTAATGCTACTCCAGACCAGTTCTAACTCTTCTGACGACATTACCTACTCCTGCCCATAAAAAATTGCCCAAGGGAACGACCAAGGCAACTATACCCATATTCGTTGAAGTCACCACAGTGTTAGCGGCAACACCAATGACTTTAGGTATGTAGTTATTATTTTATTCCGCCAAACCCGCGTAACCGATCAAATGCCGCTTTTCTCATCTTTTTTGGTCCGCCCCAATAAGGTCAATGCCGCTTCACGGGCATTTTTGTGACAATAGAGCACTTGATAGATCTGTTCAGTTATCGGCATTTCAACACCATGGCGCTGGGCTAATGCCAGAACTTCTTTGGTATTGCGGTAACCTTCAACCACCTGACCAATCTTGTCCTGCGCTTCTTGTACGCCTAACCCTTGGCCCAGCATAATACCAAACCGACGGTTACGAGATTGGTTATCTGTGCAGGTTAGCACCAAATCACCCAAGCCTGCCATGCCCATAAAGGTGGAAGGGTCGGCACCCAATGCAGAACCCAGCCGCGTCATTTCGGCCAAACCTCGGGTTATCAGTGCAGTACGGGCATTCGCGCCAAAACCAATGCCATCGGACATCCCGGCACCAATCGCAATCACGTTTTTCACCGCACCGCCAAGCTGCACCCCGATAAAATCAGCATTACTGTAAACCCGGAAGCTTTTGCCACAGTGCAATAACTGTTGCAGGTCTTCGCTAAATTGCGCATCGGTTGATGCCAGCGCAATTGCCGTCGGTAACCCTGCTGCCAACTCTTTAGCAAAGGTTGGGCCAGACACCACCGCCAGCGGGATAGTTTCACCCAACACTTCGCGCGCCACATCCGCCAGCAAGCGGCCAGTTTCGGCCTCAAGCCCTTTGGTCGCCCAGACGATACGTGCATCGTTGCGTAAATGTGGTTTCAACTGATGCAATACCGCACCGAAGACATGGCTAGGTACCACGACTAACACATCACGGCTGGCTGCCAGCGCACGTGCCAGATCGGTTTCCAGTAATAAGGTATCTGGGAAAGGAACATCGGGTAGGAAAGCTTGGTTACAACGATCACGTTGCAAAACCTGAATATGCTTAGGGTCATGACCCCATAACACGACTTGATGGCCATTACGCGCCAGCGTAATGGCTAATGCGGTGCCGTAAGATCCGGCACCGATTACAGTCATTGAAGCATTGATGGTGTTCATCAGGCATCCTGACGTTGTTCAGCACCTTCGCCGTCAGCCTGCTGTTGCAGATAGTTCATGAACAGGGCATCAAAGTTAACCGGTGCCAAATTAAGCTGTGGGAAAGTACCACGAGAAACCAGGCTGGTGATGCATTCGCGAGCATACGGGAACAAAATGTTCGGGCAGTATGCACCTAAGCAATGCGCCAACTGGGTACCATCGATACCCGCGATGGAGAAGATGCCACCCTGCTGAACTTCACACAGGAATGCAGTTTCTTCACCCAAAGAGGCGGTTACCGTCACTCGCAGTACCACTTCATACACATCTTCAGCCAGTTGACTAGAAGCAGTATCAAGATCAAGTTTAACTTCTGGTTGCCAATCCTGCTGGAAAACCTGCGGAGCATTTGGTGCTTCGAAAGAGATATCTTTGGTGTAGATACGCTGGATCTGGAAAGCCATCTCTGTGTTGTTTTGTTCGGACATGTGTATAAATACCCTAAGTTAGACGTCTGTATTAAATAGCACTGCCGCCGTGGGCTCTGTCCATCAAATTAATGGGACCCACTGACGAGTTAAAGCAGCGGATCAAGCCCACCGCGCGCATCCAGGGCGTGTAAATCATCACAGCCACCGATATGCTGCCCATCAATAAATACCTGAGGCACAGTCGTCCGCCCACTCCGAGCAATCATCTCTTCGCGTTTGGCCGGATCACTATCAATTGCGATTTCATGGAAAGCAGCACCTTTGTGGTTCAGCAGTGCTTTGGCACGATGGCAGAACGGGCAGGTTGCTTTGGTATAAATCTCAATCTTCGCCATGGATACACCTCAGTTAACATTATAATTTATTGATATAGCGAATTTTTATAACAAATACGGGTACAGCTCAATACTCATATCACTAAAACGCAGGCAATATGATTACTTGCCGCGCGCCAGTGGTAGATTCTCGCCACTCCAACCGGAGATACCTTCTTTCAAGGTAAATACGCGTTCAAAGCCTGCTTTGTTCAGCAGTTCAGCCGAAGCACGAGAGGTTGTCCCAGTAGCACAAACCACAATGATAGGCTGTGCTTTGTGTTTTTCCAATTCAGCCAAATTACCGTTTTTAATGTCGCTTGGCAGCAAATTAATAGAACTGGCGATATGGCCTTTGCGATAATCATCACGTGTGCGGATATCAACCACAACCGCATCTTCTTTGTTAATCAGACGCGTCGCTTCACCACGGGTAATCTCTTTCACTTTAGAGAGAGAGGTTTTAAAGCTGGTGAAAATTACGGCGACGAACAACGCCACCCAGGCCAGACTCAAAACCGGATGCTGGCTAATGAATTGCATAATTTCTTGCAACATGGGGGTAAAAACTCCCGTTAGTTAGGGGATAATATTCAAGGTCACAGAGTATACCTGCGCGTTGCGGCAAATACAGCCAATATGCAAGTGCTATTGCAGAAACTGCGAGCCATTTCGGAAACTTTTGTCGTCTAAATGATGACAATTACGCAAAACCCCACGCCAATGTTGATCTCTTTGGGCTATTTTTAACCGGTTTTGTAGTAAATTACCGCCTTCGTTCTGGCGGTGTAAATACGTTAACGTAAATAGCCGAGTGTACATAGCCGCGCATATCGTTGGATGTTCGCTGCTATTTGACACTTGGACTTATAAGAAAGAGGTTATGCAATGTCGAGCACTAAAAAACCACTGGTACTGACTATTCTTGATGGCTACGGTCACCGCGAAGAACAGCAGGATAATGCCATTCTGAATGCTAAAACGCCGGTGATGGACCGTTTATGGCAGCAACAGCCTCATACTTTAATTGCCGCGTCCGGTCTGGATGTTGGCCTGCCAGATGGGCAAATGGGTAACTCTGAAGTGGGCCACGTCAACCTGGGAGCTGGTCGCATTGTTTATCAGGACTTGACCCGTCTCGACAAAGAGATCAAAGACGGCGACTTTTTCACTAACTCAACCTTAACAGCAGCGATTGATAAAGCGGTTAAAGCAGGCAAAGCGGTCCACATTATGGGTCTGTTATCTGCCGGTGGTGTACACAGCCACGAAGACCACATTCTGGCGATGGTTGAACTGGCCGCCAAACGCGGTGCGACGGCTATTTATCTGCACGCATTCCTCGATGGACGTGACACTCCGCCGCGCAGTGCTGAGTCTTCACTGAAACGATTCACTGAGAAATTTGCCGCACTGGGTAAAGGCCGCATCGCTTCTATTATTGGTCGTTACTATGCGATGGACCGTGATAACCGCTGGGATCGCGTACAACTGGCTTACGATTTGCTGACTCAGGCAAAAGGTGAATTCACCGTCGATAACGCCGTCGCAGGTCTGCAAGCAGCCTATGCCCGTGATGAAAACGATGAATTTGTCCGACCAACTGTCATTCAGGCGGCTGGCGAAGCCGATGCGGCGATGAACGATGGCGACGCGCTGATCTTCATGAACTTCCGCGCTGACCGCGCCCGTCAAATCACCCGCAGCTTTGTTAATGCCGATTTTGACGGTTTCAAACGCGATAAAGTAGTTAATTTCGGCGATTTCGTTATGCTGACCGAATATGCAGCGGATATTAAAGTAGCCTGCGCTTACCCACCAGCATCACTACAGAATACCTTCGGTGAGTGGCTGATGAAGCATGACAAAACCCAGTTACGTATTTCCGAAACTGAAAAGTATGCTCACGTCACTTTCTTCTATAACGGCGGCGTTGAAGAACCATTTAAAGGCGAAGACCGTATCCTGATCAACTCACCGAAAGTGGCCACTTATGACCTGCAACCGGAAATGAGTTCAGCAGAACTGACGGAGAAACTGGTCGGCGCTATCGGCAGTGGCAAATATGATGTGATAATTTGTAACTATCCGAACGGCGATATGGTTGGTCATACCGGTGATTACGATGCTGCGGTGAAAGCAGTAGAAACACTGGATAATTGTATTGAACAAGTGGTTGCTGCCGTAAAAGCCGTCGATGGCCAATTGCTTATCACCGCCGACCACGGCAACGCTGAGCAGATGCGCGACCCGGCAACCGGTCAGGCCCATACCGCCCATACCAGCCTGCCTGTGCCACTGATTTATGTCGGCAATAAAGGGGTTAAAGCGGTGGAAGGTGGCAAACTTTCAGATATCGCACCAACCATGCTGTCACTGATGGAAATGGAAATCCCGCAAGAGATGACTGGTAAGCCGCTGTTCATCGTGGAATAATCCTTCGTTATGAAGGAAAAGGCGTCATTTGCAAAATTAATGGTTACGGAAGATGCCATTACCACCAGCCGAGATACAGTTTCTCGGCTGTCCGGTCAGTTGGTGCGTCGCCCGTGGTCAGCACTGTACGCCAGCGTTTTTTGCGCTGGCGTATTGCTATTGCCATTATCCAGCACGGCAGCAGATGCCCCCGCTACAGCAAAAACTGCACAGAGCAAAGACCAGTTGAAGACCATTCAGCAGGATATTGCCGAAAAAGAAAAAAGTGTTCAGCAACAAAAACAGCAACGCAGTTCATTGCTGGATCAGTTGAAACAACAGGAAAATACCATTGCTCAGGCCAGCCGCAGCCTGCGTGACACCCAAGGTACCCTGACTGAGTTGGACCAAGAAATCTCCCGTCTCACCTCCTCGATTGAGAAACTCGAGAGTAAACAATCCCAGCAACAAAATATTCTGTCTAAACAACTTGATGCTGCCTTTAAACAGGGCCAACACAGTGGTTTACAGCTTATTTTAAGTGGCGAAGAGAGCCAGCGTAGTGAGCGTATTCTGGCTTATTTCAGTTACCTCAATGAAGCCCGACAGCAATCCATTGAAGAGCTGAAACAGACTCGTACCCATCTCTCTGCCGAGAAAAAAACGCTGGAGCAAAAGCAAAATCAGCAAAAAACCGTGTTGAATGAGCAGAAAACTCAGCAGCAAAAACTGGAACAAGCACGTACCGCACGCAAGAAAACCCTGACCTCGCTGGAAGCTTCACTGGAAAAAGATCAGCAAGGCCTGGCTGAGTTAAAACTAAACGAAACCCGCTTGCGTGATCAAATAGCCAAAGCAGAACGAGAAGCGAAAGCTCGCGCCGAACGAGAGGCCAAAGAAGCCGCTCGGGTACGCGAACAGATAAAAGTTAAAGAACAACAAGCCAAGAAAACCGGTTCTAGCTACAAACCAAGTGAAAGTGAGCGCTCATTAATGGCACGCACTGGCGGCCTTGGTCGCCCGGATGGGCAAGCTGTCTGGCCGATCCGTGGTAATGTAACTCATCGTTTCGGTGAAGCCTTACAAGGTGAACTACGCTGGAAAGGCATGGTTATCTCCGCACCAGAAGGCAGTGAAGTAAAAGCGATCGCCGATGGCCGCGTCTTATTGGCTGACTGGCTGCAAGGCTATGGTTTGGTTGTGGTTATCGAACATGGTAGAGGGGATATGAGTTTGTATGGCTACAATCAGAGTGCACTAGTCAATGTGGGTGCTCAGGTGAAAGCTGGCCAACCGATCGCCCTTGTTGGTACCAGTGGCGGCCAGGGTGAGCCATCACTCTATTTCGAAATCCGCCGTCAGGGACAAGCTGTTAACCCACAACCTTGGTTAGGACGATAGCGAACAACCTTAGGGAACTTGTATTGCACTATTTCAACACACGTCGATTTATCATCGTAAGCACCCTACTCATCGCTAACGCCGCACAGGCGGGCAAACTTTCTATTGTGATTGATGACTTTGGTTATCGCCCCCAGAACGAAAACAAGATTTTACAGATGCCATTGCCTATTTCGGTGGCTATCCTGCCGAATGCACCTTATGCCAGAGAAATGGCCGTCAAAGCCCATAATCAAGGGCGCGAAATACTGATTCATTTGCCGATGGCTCCCCTAAGTAAACAACCGCTGGAGCGCGATACATTACAGCCATCAATGAGCAGCGAAGAAATTCAGCGCATCATGCGCCAGGCGGTGAATAATGTCCCCTATGCCAAGGGCATGAATAACCATATGGGCAGCGCGATGACTTCCAGTTTCTCCGGCATGCAGAAAGTGATGCAGGAGCTGGACCACTATCAGCTCTATTTCCTCGATAGCGTGACCATCGGTAATAGCCAGGCGAGCCGTGCCGCAGAGGGGACTCAGGTTAAGGTCATTAAGCGCAAAGTCTTTTTGGATGACTCACAAAATGAAGCGGCGATCCGCCAACAGTTTAACCGTGCGGTAGAACTGGCTCGTCGTAATGGTTCGGCTATTGCTATCGGGCACCCCCATCCGGCCACCATTAAAGTGCTGCAACAAATGTTGCCTCAGTTACCTGCTGATATCGTATTAGTCCGGCCAAGTGCACTTCTTAATGAGCCGGTACAAAACAATACGCAAAATAACAGTGGCGGCATGTTGTCGGGTAAAACCAAACTACCTGGCTCAACCCAAGGCGAGCGCCTGAAAGCTATCAAGCAATGCAAAGCGAAAGAGGGCTATGTAGCGGAGAAAATCTACGCAGACAGGATGTTTAGCATCATCGGTGAGAGCTTGATGCAAAGCCCTGCAATGATATTTGTCCAAAAGCATTGGCAGCAATATTTCCCACCAGCAGCGCCAGTTATTCCGGTTGATAAACCAAAAGCAGATAAGCCTTAATAAAACGGGGCAATCATCACCTGACTGCCCCGCTCTCAATCCTGCAACTTCAAGGCCGAAGGACGTTCCCAAAGTCATTGAAGGTGCAGGTAGGCGGCCAGCAAACTCATCCCGATGAGCTTATTCATGTAAGGTCAACTACAAGTAAGTGATTCGGGTAACAAATCTGTCGGGAGCAGATTTGAACGCTGCTTGCAGCGGCCTCGCAGAGGCGAGGCCCATGGATGGGCCGAGTAACGTGCGCAGCCAACACCCCTGCAACTTCAAGGCCGAAGGGCGTTCCCAAAGTCATTGAAGGTGCAGGTAGGCGGCCAGCAAACTCATCCCGATGAGCTTACATAAGTAAGTGATTCGGGTTAGTGTGCGCAGCCAACACCCCTGCAACTTCAAGGCCGAAGGGAATATTTTAGTCCCAGCTTAAAATCACTTTACCCGACTTACCCGAACGCATCGCATCAAACCCTTGCTGGAACTCATCGATAGAGAAACGATGAGTGATAATCGGGGTTAAATCCAAGCCAGATTGAATTAGTGCTGCCATTTTGTACCAGGTTTCAAACATTTCACGGCCATATATCCCTTTGATAAACAGCCCTTTGAAGATCACCTGATTCCAGTCGATAGACATATCAGAGGGAGGTATCCCCAGCATTGCGATACGCCCACCATGATTCATTGAGTTAAGTAATGAACGGAACGCCGGTGGCGCACCTGACATTTCCAGACCGACATCAAACCCTTCAGTCATGCCCAGTTCAGCCATCACATCCGTCAGATTCTCTTTACTAACGTTAACGGCACGGGTTACACCCATTTTACGTGCCAGATCCAGGCGATATTCATTCACATCAGTGATTACGACATGGCGAGCGCCAACATGCTTACACACGGCAGCAGCCATGATACCAATCGGGCCAGCACCGGAAACCAGTACATCTTCACCCACTAAATCAAAGGATAACGCGGTATGCACCGCATTGCCGAAGGGGTCAAAAATAGCGGCTAGCTCATCAGAAATATTGTCTGGAATTTTGAACGCATTGAAGGCAGGAATGACCAGATACTCAGCAAAAGAACCCGGCCGGTTAACCCCAACCCCCACGGTATTACGGCACAAATGAGTACGACCGCCACGGCAATTACGGCAATGACCGCAGGTAATATGACCCTCGCCAGACACCCGATCACCAATATTAAAGCCTTTCACTTCCTGACCAATGGCGACAACTTCACCAACATATTCGTGGCCAACCACCATTGGGACGGGGATCGTTTTTTGCGACCATTCATCCCAATTATAAATATGCACATCGGTACCACAGATAGCGGTTTTGCGAATTTTGATCATGATATCGTTGTGCCCCAGCTCTGGTGACGGCACATCGGTCATCCAGATACCTTCTTCGGCCTTCAGTTTAGATAATGCTTTCATGAACATTCCTTACGCAATAACGTTAAGTTGTTTGCCAACACGCACAAAGGCTTCAATAGCCCGCTCGACTTGCTCTGTCGTATGATCAGCCGACATTTGGGTACGAATACGAGCCTGACCTTTTGGCACCACCGGATAGAAGAAGCCGGTGACGTAAATACCTTCTTTCAGCAAGGCATTGGCAAATTTTTGCGCAAGTGCCGCATCACCGAGCATGACAGGAATGATGGCATGATCAGCGCCAGCCAATGTGAATCCGGCGGCACTCATTTTCTCGCGGAATAAACGCGCATTCGACCATAAGCGATCACGCAGTTCAGCGCCGTCTTCCAATAGCGATAACACTTCAATAGAAGCCGCTACTATTGCTGGAGCTAATGAGTTTGAGAACAAGTAAGGCCGTGAACGCTGACGCAACCACTCAACCACTTCTTTGCGGCCAGCGGTATAACCGCCTGACGCCCCACCCAGTGCTTTACCCAAAGTACCGGTGATAATATCAACGCGATCCATTACTTCGCAGTATTCATGAGTACCACGACCATTAGCCCCCACAAAGCCCACAGCATGGGAGTCATCGACCATCACTAATGCCTGATACTCATCCGCCAAATCACAAACACCTTTCAGGTTGGCAATGACACCATCCATGGAGAACACACCGTCAGTGGCAATCATAATATGACGCGCACCATCTGCTTTGGCTTGTTTGAGTTGGACTTCCAGTTCGCTCATATCGTTATTGGCATAACGGTAGCGCTTGGCTTTACATAACCGTACACCATCAATGATTGAAGCATGATTCAGCGCATCAGAAATAATGGCATCTTCTGGCCCCAGCAGGGTTTCAAACAAACCGCCGTTAGCATCAAAACAAGAAGAGTAAAGAATGGCATCTTCCATACCGAGGAAACTGGCCAGCTTCTGCTCTAGCTCTTTATGTGTGTCTTGCGTACCACAAATAAAACGAACCGACGCCATACCAAAACCATGAGTATCCATGCCTTGCTTAGCGGCTGCGATAAGCCTTGGGTGGTTGGCCAGGCCCAAATAATTATTGGCACAGAAATTAATAACACGGCTTCCATCAGCTACAGCAATGTCTGCTTGCTGGGCGGTGGTGATAATTCGCTCGTTTTTATACAACCCTTCAGCACGGGTAGTTATGAGTTGTTGTTCTAATTGCTGATAAAAAGGGTGTCGATTAAATGGCTGGGACATTCAGTTATCTCCAAGATGGGCAATTTCACAGTACATTTTACTGATTAGTGAGTGAACTGACGAGGAACCTTGTCTTATATTATAAAAAATGCAGTACATATCACGGTGAACAATCCTAAAGCACATAGAAACCGTGAGATTAAGCCCCTTGCGGCTGTGCGCTATCCTATGAAATGTTATGATAACGCCAACTAGAGTGTGGGGCATTGTGCCCGACCAAGAAGATTAGCAAGGGTGAACCTGATGATTATCGTCACTGGCGGCGCCGGTTTCATTGGCAGCAATATCGTTAAGGCACTGAATAATATCGGTTATAAAGATATTCTGGTTGTTGATAACCTGAAAGACGGCACTAAATTCGTCAATTTGGTTGATCTGGATATCGCTGATTACATGGATAAAGAAGATTTTGTCGCCAGTATCGTTGCCGGTGATGACATGGGTGATATTGATGCTATTTTCCATGAGGGTGCCTGTTCTTCCACCACCGAGTGGGATGGCAAGTACATGATGGATAACAACTATCAATACTCTAAAGATATCCTGCACTTCTGTCTGGATCGCGGCATTCCGTTCTTATATGCCTCTTCTGCTGCCACTTACGGTGGGCGTACCGATAATTTCATCGAAGATCGTCAGTACGAACAACCACTTAACGTTTATGGTTATTCCAAATTCTTGTTTGATCAGTATGTGCGCGAGATTCTGCCGCAAGCTGATTCGCAAATTTGTGGTTTCCGTTATTTCAATGTTTATGGCCCACGCGAAGGGCACAAAGGCAGCATGGCAAGCGTTGCCTTCCACCTGAATAACCAGATCAATGCGGGTGAGAATCCTAAACTCTTCTCCGGCAGTGAAAACTTCAAACGCGATTTCATCTATGTGGGTGATGTGGCTGACGTTAACCTGTGGTTCTGGCAAAACAATGTCTCCGGCATTTTCAACTGTGGTACCGGTCGCGCGGAATCTTTCCAGGCGGTTGCCGATGCGGTAGTAGACTTCCACCACAGTGGACCTGTGGAATACATTGAATTCCCTGAAAAACTGAAAGGTCGTTATCAGGCATACACCCAAGCTGACCTCACCAAGTTGCGTGCTGCGGGTTACGACAAACCGTTTAAAACCGTCGCTGAAGGCGTCAACGAATACCTGGCCTGGCTCAATCGCTCAGTCTAAATTACTTGCTGCAAGGAATTGATAAACGGTATGAAAATACTGGTCATCGGCCCTTCTTGGGTTGGCGATATGATGATGTCGCAAAGTCTTTACCGTACCCTGAAGGCCGAATATCCGGCAGCAGATATTGATGTGATGGCACCTGCGTGGTGCCGTCCGCTTTTGGCCAGAATGCCAGAAGTGCGTCATGCAATCCCCATGCCCTTAGGCCATGGGGCTTTTGCTTTTGATGAACGTCGTCGCTTGGGTTTAGCCTTACGTGAAACCGGCTATGACCGTGCCTATGTGCTGCCAAACTCATTTAAATCCGCCCTAATACCTTATTTTTCAGGGATTAAGCAACGCATTGGCTGGCGTGGCGAAATGCGCTACTTCTTGCTCAATGATATGCGTATCTTGGATAAACAAGCCTTCCCTATGATGGTTCAGCGCTATGTCGCACTGGCCTATGATAAAGAAAAAATCCATTCAGCCGACGATTTACCGCAACCTTTGCTATGGCCGCAATTGCAGGTTCGGGATGAAGAAATTGCCGAGATTACTGCGTCATTCAATTTGACAGATAACCGGCCAATCGTGGGTTTCTGCCCAGGCGCTGAGTTTGGCCCGGCAAAACGCTGGCCACATTATCACTATGCCACTCTGGCCCAGAAACTGATTGATACTGGCTATCAAGTCGTCCTATTAGGCTCAGCTAAAGATAATGAAGCCGGTGAAGAGATCCGCCAGACTTTGGGCGAAAATTCCCGCGAATTCTGCCTCAATCTGGCAGGGCAAACCTCGCTGGAGCAAGCGGTGGTATTGATTGCAGCCTGTAGTGCGGTAGTCAGTAATGACTCCGGTTTAATGCATGTTGCTGCTGCATTAAATAAGCCATTAGTGGCCTTATATGGCCCAAGCAGCCCGGACTTCACCCCACCACTGTCTGATAAAGCCACGGTCATTCGCCTCATTACCGGCTATCACAAAGTGCGCAAAGGCGATAGCGCGCAGGGCTATCATCAGAGTTTGATTGATATCCAGCCAGAACAAGTGATGGCGGCCCTTGAGAAACAATTATCGGCTCGCCAAAGCACTGTCAGTGAGGCCGATTAATGCATGTCTTGATCGTTAAAACCTCTTCAATGGGCGATGTTTTACACACGTTGCCCGCACTGACCGATGCAATGAATGCTATGCCAGATATTCGCTTTGATTGGGTGGTAGAGGAAGGGTTCAGCCAAATACCCAGTTGGCACCCGGCGGTGGATCGAGTTATTCCGGTTGCTATCCGCCGTTGGCGTAAGAATTGGTTTGGTAGTGATACCCGGCAGGAACGCTGTGATTTTAAACGTGTTGTGCAGCAGCGCCGTTATGATGTGGTGATTGATGCTCAGGGGCTAATTAAAAGTGCCGCACTGATTACTCGTATCGCCAAAGGGGTTAGACATGGCCCAGATTGCAAAAGTGCCCGCGAACCCTTTGCCAGTTGGTTTTATAACTGCCGTCATGAGATTGAGACTAAACAACATGCTGTTGAGCGCATACGCCAACTGTTTGCCAAAAGCCTTGGCTATGACAAACCTGACAGCTATGGCGATTATGCTATCGCGCAGCGCTTTTTAAGCCAATTACCCAGCGATGCTGGTCAGTATTTGGTTTTTCTGCACGCAACAACCAGAGACAGCAAGCACTGGCCTGAAAGCCATTGGCTGCAATTGATCGAGCTGGTTGCACCCACCGGTTTAAAAATCAAGTTACCATGGGGGGCGGAACATGAGTATCAACGCGCGTTACGATTAGCGGAGCATTTTCCGCATGTTGAGGTCTTGCCTAAACTCAGCCTCCAGCAGGTGGCAGAGGTTCTGGCGGGTGCAAAAGCCGTCGTTTCCGTTGATACCGGCCTCAGCCACCTAACCGCAGCGTTGGATCGCCCCAATATTACCCTGTTCGGCCCAACTGACCCTGGGTTAATTGGTGGCTACGGGAAAAACCAGATTGCGGTGATTTCCGAACAAAAAAGCATGGATACTATTACGGCTGAAACTATTATGGCGCGATTGGAAGCACTGATTTCATAAGCGACTATTGTTTGTTTTCCGTGATTTATTCACGCCAGGAATTCTATCTGCCAGTATTTATCATGTAATAACAAGCGACTCTGGTAATTATCAGACTCGCTTGTTATGGGTTGTCTGATTATCTTTCTAACCTATTATCCAACAAGAGATGGCGGCTAATACATAGCTTCAATTAACATCAACGTCTGACTGTTAAGAATCTCTAATTAATTATTTAAATAAGTAATAGCGCGACTCGCTGATATCCTCCGAATAACGGCTCACCAATTTATCGGTTACACCATTAATTACTAAATACCATTCCATCAAAGTATCGGCTTCAATAAATAGCGATATACCGCCAAAAACAGGCATATTTCCAGATAAAAATATCATCAAATAACAACTTACTGGTATCTATGGCTATACACTTAAGCGCGACAAGAAATAATGATAATCACTCTCATCTTTAAGCAAGCAAAATCAATTTTATCGCTGCCCAATTACTGAAATTTGTTAAAAATTATATTCTTTTTTATGAATAGTCTGGCCCTACTCCGGCTATCAGGCTGGCCCAGTTGAAAAGAGCCTTTCTTGCTCAAATATGGTATTATTCTTAATAATCCATATTAATGAAATTGATAGAATGTTGCTGCGTTTATATCAGGTACTGCTCTACCTTATTCAACCTTTGATTTGGCTGCGGTTGCTGTTACGTAGCCGTAAAGCCCCCGCTTATCGCAAGCGTTGGGGGGAACGCTATGGTTTTTGCGCCGGTAAAGTTGTCGCTGGCGGTATCATGCTGCATTCAGTTTCAGTCGGTGAAACACTGGCCGCGATCCCTTTAGTCAGGGCATTACGTCACCGCTACCCATCACTGCCCATTACCGTGACCACCATGACGCCTACCGGTTCTGAGCGTGTCCAATCTGCGTTTGGTAAAGATGTTCACCACGTTTATCTGCCTTACGACCTCCCCGGCTCGGTGAACCGTTTTCTTGATCAGGTCAATCCTAAGCTGGTCATTATCATGGAAACAGAACTGTGGCCGAATCTTATCAATGCGCTGCATCGTCGCAAGATCCCACTGGTGATTGCCAATGCACGTCTTTCTGCCCGTTCTGCCGCTGGCTATAAGAAGATCGGTAGTTTTATCCGTAATATGCTGCAACGCATCACACTGATTGCTGCACAAAATCAAGAAGATGGCGAGCGTTTCATCGAACTGGGCCTAAGACGTTCTCAGTTGACGGTAACGGGCAGCCTGAAATTTGATATTTCCGTCACCCCTGAATTAGCAGCCAGAGCCGTAACATTACGCCGCCAATGGGCACCGCATCGCCCGGTGTGGATTGCAACCAGTACTCATGACGGCGAAGAAGCCATTTTGCTGGAGGCTCACAGCCAACTGCTGCAACACTTCCCGACATTATTGTTGATTTTGGTACCTCGTCATCCCGAACGTTTCCCGAAAGCGGTTGAACTGACACAGAAAGCAGGGCTGAGTTATACCTTACGTAGCAAAGGTGAAATCCCTTCTGGCAGTACACAGGTTGTGATTGGCGATACCATGGGTGAACTGATGCTGCTATATGGCATTGCCGATCTGGCCTTTGTCGGTGGAAGCCTGGTTGAACGTGGTGGTCATAATCCATTGGAAGCCGCGGCCCATGCCATTCCGGTGTTGATGGGGCCACATACATTTAACTTTAAAGACATCTGTGCCAAGCTGGAACAGGCTGAAGGGTTGATAACCGTGACAGATACCCTATCGCTGGTAAAAGAAATCACCGTGCTGCTAACAGATGAAGATTGCCGCCTCTATTATGGTCGCCATGCAGTTGATGTGTTGCATGAAAACCAAGGTGCACTACAGCGGCTATTACACTTGCTGGAGCCTTATCTGCCGCAACGGAGCCACTAAATGAGTGCAAGAAAACGCCTGTCAGTGGTGATGATTGCCAAGAATGAAGCCTCATTGCTGGCGGATTGTCTGGCATCAGTGAGCTGGGCTGATGAAATAGTGGTATTGGATTCAGGCAGTGAAGATGAAACCATCGCGCTGGCTCAGCAATATGGCGCTAAAGTCTACTGTAATGAGCAATGGCCGGGTTATGGTAAACAGCGGCAATTAGCCCAACAATATGCCAGTGGTGATTATATTCTGATGCTGGATGCCGATGAACGAGTAACCCCTGAGCTTAAAGCTGCTATTGAAGCGGTACTTATCGCACCAGAGGAAGGCGCGGTTTATAGCTGTGCACGGCGGAACCTGTTTTTAGGCCGTTTTATGCGCCACAGTGGCTGGTATCCAGATCGAGTAACCCGGTTATATCCGCATCATCAGTTCCAATATAACGATAATTTGGTGCATGAATCACTCAATAGCGGCTCAGCAAAAGTTATCCCGTTGAGCGGTGATTTATTGCATCTAACTTGCCGTGATTTCTTTGCTTTTCAACGTAAACAACTGAGTTATGCAAAGGCGTGGGCTACTCAGCGCCATCAGCAAGGTAAGAGTTGCAGCTACTTCTCTATTCTCAGCCATACTCTTGGGGCTTTCTGTAAAACATGGTTATTACGTGCAGGTTTCCTCGATGGTAAACAAGGGCTATTGCTGGCAGTCGTAAACGCGCAATATACCTTTAATAAATATGCGGCTCTGTGGGCATTGAGCCACCAATATCAGAAAAGCGAGAACTCATGACCACCAAAGCCATCTATCCGGGGACATTTGACCCCATAACTAATGGGCATTTGGACTTAGTGACACGTGCCGCTGCCATGTTCAGCCATGTCATCCTGGCTATTGCCGACAGTTCCAGCAAAAAACCGATGTTTACACTGGCAGAACGCGTGGCATTGGCCAAAGAAGTGACCGCACCTTTGAAGAATGTAGAGGTTTTAGGATTCAGTGAACTGATGGCTGAGTTCGCCAGAAAACACGATGCTAATATTTTGGTACGAGGCTTACGCTCAGTATCAGACTTTGAGTATGAATGGCAACTGGCCAATATGAACCGTCACCTGATGCCAAAACTGGAGAGTGTGTTCCTGATGCCATCAGAAAAATGGTCGTTTATCTCTTCCTCATTGGTGAAGGAAGTGGCGCGCCATGGTGGAGATATCACGCCGTTCCTTCCGGTACCGGTCACCAAAGCGCTAATGAGTAAACTGGCCTGACTCTTTATTTACGCGATACCCTATATAGCCAGAGTTAATTGGCGTTACCGGTAGGTGGTAAGCGAACATAGCGCACAACCCAGCGGCTTCGAATACGAAGGGTATACGATTAATGCTGGCAGTGGCGGCAAAAAAACGTGCTGCGCTGCCCATGTTTCGCAATTTCAATCAGATGCCCACAACGGCGACATGGCTCGCCTGCCCGCCCGTACACCTGCAACTCCTGCGCAAAGTAACCAGGCTTACCGTCTGACTGTAGAAAGTCGCGCAATGTAGTGCCCCCCTGCTCAATGGAATGCAGCAACACGGCTTTTATTGTGGCCACTAGCAGTACAATTTCAGCGTTGGTTAATGAACCGGCAGCACGGTCAGGCAAAAGACCCGCGGCAAACAAGGATTCACTGGCGTAAATATTGCCAACCCCAACTACCACTTTATTATCCATCAGCCACTGTTTAATCACGGTGCGCTTATTACGTGATTTATCAAACAGATATTGGGCAGAAAATTCGTCGCTCAGTGGTTCTGGCCCTAAATGTGCTAATACATTGCTGGTTTCAAGGTCTTTTGCCCACAACCAGGCACCAAAGCGCCGTGGGTCGGTATAACGCAATATTTTGCCATTACTGATCACCAAATCGACATGGTCGTGTTTTTCAGCTTCAGTTTCTTCAGATAATATCCGTAAGCTACCTGACATTCCCAGATGGACGATAATCCAGCCAGTTGGCAGTTCTATTAGTAAATACTTGGCCCGACGCTGAACACTGAGCACCGGCTGATCGCTCAAAGCCAGAATTTCATCGGATACCGGCCAACGCAAACGGGCATTTCTAACCACCGCGTAAAGAATGGTTTGGCCGACAAGATAAGGTTCGATCCCGCGTCGGCTGGTCTCAACTTCTGGTAATTCAGGCATGTAACCTCCCTAAACGTATCTCACTGAACTTTATATAATAAAAAACCCGGCCGAAGCCGGGTTTTCATAATCCACCAAAATTAAAATTATTTAATTTTAGCTTCTTTATAGATCACGTGTTGACGGACAACTGGATCGAATTTCTTCAATTCCAATTTTTCCGGCTTAGTACGCTTGTTCTTCGTAGTGGTATAGAAGTGACCAGTACCAGCAGAAGAAACCAGCTTGATCTTCTCGCGAACACCTTTAGCCATGATTCAGTTCCTTAATACTTCTCACCGCGGGCACGAATTTCGGCCAAGACCGTTTCGATACCCTTCTTATCAATAACACGCATACCTTTAGCAGATACACGCAGAGTTACAAAGCGCTTCTCGCCCTCAACCCAAAAACGGTGAGAGTGAAGGTTCGGCAGAAAACGGCGTTTGGTCGCGTTCATTGCGTGGGAACGGTTGTTACCGCTCACCGGGCGCTTGCCAGTAACTTGGCAGACTCGGGACATGTCTATTCTCCAAAAATCAAATCAGCTCGAGCTTCGTATAGGATTTGGCCGCCTCGTCAGGCTTTAGAGCCCATCTCAGCAAATTCACTGAGAAGACTCACTGTCATCAGGTCAGAAACCCCTGCCACCAGGCTATAAACCTGCTGAGATAGGCTCTTCACGCCAAACCCAAGATTCTCAAAGGTGGCGTAGTATACGCTCTGAAGCGTAAGTGCTCAAGTCCCGAACAGCTAAAGATCCTGAAAGGATCAATTATTATTGCTCTAAAGCCATCCCCGTTCAGCAAATGAGACACATTCACCCCGGCCAACCACTAAATGATCGAGCACACGAATATCTAATAATGAGCAGGCTTTTATCACCTGCGTAGTAATCAAACGGTCGGCTTGGCTCGGTTCAGCCTTACCCGAGGGGTGATTATGCGCCAGAATCAGCGCGGCGGCATTAACCTTCAGCGCTTCACGCACAATTTCTCTCGGATGGACCTCAACGCTGCTAATGGTACCAGTAAACATCTCCTCATGGCGAATAACACGATGCTGGTTATCCAAAAACATGACTAAAAAAATCTCTCGTTCGCGGTGGGAAAGAATATTTTGTAGAAACTTTTGGGTAATTTCGGGATTTTGCAGAACACTTTCCCGCATCAGGTGGGATGAAAAGCAACGGCAGGCTAGTTCTGCAATAGCTTGAATTTGGCTGTATTTAGATGCACCAATCCCTTTTTGAGCACATAACGTCTGATAATCCGCCGACATCAGCCCATGAAGTGAGCCAAACTCTTCAATCAGATATTCAGCCATCTGCATTACGTGTACTCCCGGAATACCGGTACGCAGAAAAATAGCGAGTAACTCGGCATCGGTCAGCATGGCTGCACCGTATTTCAGTAATTTCTCCCTTGGGGCTATCTGCCCATACCATTCATCCATCCTTTGGCTCCTGTGATCCCAGAACAGCACGTGCAGCATGACAGAAGGCTTTCTGCCTGGCGAACTCATGATTAAGTGCATGCGAAACGCTTCGCAAATTTGATGATTGATGACATCAAGCGACAGCCCGATAGCTAATCTACTCAGCGGTTATGCTAAAATATTGCCTCTTACAGCTTTCATTCGGACAATCATGATGACGGGACTTTCCGGCAAACATATTGTGCTCGGGATTAGCGGAGGTATTGCCGCGTATAAATCTCCTGAGCTGGTACGCCGCTTGCGCGACAGGGGCGCAGAAGTGCGTGTGGTGATGACGACCGCCGCCAAAGCGTTCATTACGCCGCTCACGTTGCAGGCAGTCTCGGGTTATCCCGTCTCAGATGATTTACTCGATCCGGCGGCAGAAGCCGCCATGGGCCATATTGAGTTAGGTAAATGGGCTGATCTGGTCATCATGGCTCCGGCTACGGCTGATTTACTGGCCCGGGTTGCTGCGGGGATGGCAAATGACCTACTGACCACGGTTTGCCTGGCCACGGCAGCCCCTATTGCGGCTGTTCCGGCCATGAATCAACAGATGTACCGTGCTACGGCCACCCAAACGAACTTGCAGACTCTCGCTAATCGCGGAATGTTGCTGTGGGGGCCGGACAGCGGCAGCCAGGCTTGTGGTGATGTGGGGCCGGGAAGAATGCTGGACCCGCTGGAAATCGTCGCACTGGCAGACAGTCATTTTTCTGCAAAACAAGACCTGCAACATTTGAGTGTCATGATTACCGCAGGGCCAACGCGTGAAGCACTTGATCCGGTGCGCTTTATCAGTAATCAAAGTTCGGGCAAGATGGGCTTCGCAATTGCTCAGGCCGCCGCCGCGAGAGGCGCTAAAGTCACGCTGATTGCAGGCCCGGTGAATCTCTCCACGCCGACGGGTGTTAATCGCATTGATGTTGTCAGTGCTCTTGAGATGCAGCAGGTCGTGCAGAACACCGTAGCCCAGCAGAATATTTTTATTTCTTGTGCTGCGGTAGCGGATTACCGTGCAGAGCAAGTTTCTGATGAGAAAATAAAAAAACAGGGTGATGAGATCACCCTTAAGTTGGTGAAAAACCCGGATATTGTTGCCGGCGTGGCTTCGATGGCTAAAAATCGACCATTTGTGGTTGGATTTGCTGCCGAAACCCAGAATGTGGAAGAATACGCGCGACAAAAACTAGTGCGAAAGAAGCTGGATCTGATTTGCGCTAATGATGTATCGCTCGCAGAGCATGGTTTTAACAGTGATACCAATGCCTTGCACCTTTTTTGGCTGGCTGGAGAGAAACGTTTACCGCTCAGCGATAAACACCTCCTCAGTCAGCGTTTAATAGACGAGATTGTCAGCCGTTATGATGAAAAAAATCGACATTAAAATTCTGGACCCACGTGTTGGCAATGAATTTCCTTTACCAACCTATGCTACAGAAGGTTCTGCCGGGCTGGATTTACGTGCCTGTCTGGACGAGGCAGTTGATTTACTGCCGGGGCAAACCACATTGTTACCTACCGGCTTAGCCATACACATCGGTGATAGTGCTTTAGCCGCCGTCATTCTGCCGCGCTCCGGTTTGGGGCATAAGCATGGCGTGGTATTAGGTAATCTGGTGGGGCTGATTGATTCCGATTATCAAGGGCAATTGATGGTGTCAGTCTGGAACCGTGGTCAACAGGCTTTTACCATCGAACCCGGCGAACGCATCGCTCAGATGGTGTTTGTTCCCGTAGTACAAGCAGAATTCAATTTGGTTGAGGATTTTGACCAAAGTGAACGTGGTACCGGTGGTTTTGGTCATTCTGGGCGCCAATAACCTACCCTAGACCTCAATATCGTAAAAAAGCTATCACATAAGCCGCCGGGGCTTGGTACCCAGTGCGGCCGATATTTGGGTTTTTGTTATTAAGTCATTTTTAGCAAGGGTCTACTCGGACATGGCAGAAAAACAGAATACGAAAAGGAACAGGCGCGAGGAGATTTTGCAGGCTTTAGCGCAGATGCTGGAATCCAGTGATGGCAGCCAACGCATTACTACCGCTAAACTTGCCGCCAATGTGGGGGTTTCTGAAGCAGCGCTTTATCGACATTTCCCCAGTAAAACGCGGATGTTCGATAGCCTGATCGAGTTTATTGAAGATAGTCTGATGTCCCGCATTAATTTGATTCTGCAAGATGAAAAAGAGACGTTTAATCGCCTCCGGCTAATCCTGCTACTGGTATTAGGGTTTGCAGAACGCAACCCCGGCCTGACCCGAATCATGACCGGGCATGCACTGATGTTTGAGCAAGATCGTCTGCAAGGGCGGATTAATCAACTGTTTGAACGTATTGAAGTGCAATTGCGTCAAGTTTTGCGCGAGAAAAAACTGCGTGATGGGCAAGGTTTTATACATGATGAAGCGCTATTGGCGACTCAACTACTGGCATTTTGTGAAGGGATGCTTTCGCGCTTTGTCCGTTCAGAATTCCGCTACCGGCCAACACAAGAGTTTGACGCCCGCTGGCCACTGATTGTGGCGCAGTTGCAATAAACTCAGTCGCGGCAGTCAAAAAACCTATAAAAAAAGGGCCTGATGGCCCTTTTTGCTGGCTTAGCAATACCGTGGCTAGATACCGTATTCTTTGCGATATTCACGCACTGCTGCCAGATGATCAGCCATTTCTGGTTTTTCTTCCAGATAACTTATCACATCACTCAACGTCACAATCGCAATCACTTTGCAGTGATAATCACGTTCAACTTCCTGAATCGCTGAAATCTCACCACGGCCACGTTCCTGACGGTCCAATGAAATCATTACGCCAGCCAGGGTCGCGCCCTGTGCATTGATAATCTCCATTGATTCACGAATAGCAGTACCAGCGGTTATTACATCATCCACCAGCATGACTCGGCCTTGTAACGGGCTACCTACCAGACTGCCGCCTTCCCCGTGATTTTTTGCTTCTTTACGGTTAAAACAGTAAGGCACATCGCGCTCATGATGCTCTGCCAATGCAACAGCCGTCGTCGTCGCAATTGGGATACCTTTGTATGCTGGCCCGAACAACAGATCGAACTCCACACCACAATCTACTAAGGCAGCGGCATAAAAACGCCCGAGTTTTGCCAGATCCAGCCCGGTATTAAACAATCCGGCATTAAAGAAATAGGGGCTAATCCGCCCAGACTTCAGGGTAAATTCGCCAAACTTCAACACCTGCTTGTTAAGCGCAAACTCGATAAAATCGCGCTGATAGGCTTTCATGGGTACTTCTCCTCTCCAGATTGTGACTGTTCTTGTTAACTGCTTTATTAACTGACTCGATACCTAAATTGCAGGCAAAAAAAAGGCGACTAGCAAGTCGCCTTAATCAATTATTGTGCTAACACTGCTTTCTGTGCCTGGAAAATAGTCTCTATTCCCCCACGGGCCAGAGCCAGCAACGACAAGAGTTCTTCGTGACTGAATGGTTCGCCTTCTGCGGTGCCCTGCACCTCAATCATCCGGCCATCTTCCATCATCACCACATTCATATCCGTTTCTGCGGCAGAATCTTCTACATATTCCAGATCGCAAAGGGCCTCGCCTTTAACGATACCGACAGAAACCGCAGCAACCAGACCTTTCATCGGGTTCGCTTTCAATTTACCCGCCGCGACCAGTTTATTCAGTGCATCGGCCAGAGCCACACAAGCACCACTGATTGAAGCAGTACGGGTACCACCATCAGCCTGCAACACATCGCAGTCTAAGGTGATAGTGAACTCACCTAATTTCTTCAAATCAACCGCAGCACGTAAAGAACGGGCAATCAGGCGCTGAATCTCTAAAGTACGGCCACCTTGTTTACCTTTCGCGGCTTCACGGGCATTACGGCTATGAGTAGCACGCGGCAACATGCCATATTCAGCAGTTATCCAGCCCTGCCCTTGGCCTTTGAGAAAGCGCGGAACACCCTCTTCGACCGTGGCGGTACACAATACTTTGGTATCGCCAAACTCAACCAATACTGAACCTTCAGCGTGTTTCGTGTAATTACGGGTCAGGGTGAGTGGGCGGACTTGTTGTGCTGCTCGGTCTGCTGGACGCATGGGCTTTCTCCGGCTTTAAATCGATATTGGTCGCGCATTATACGGCCTTAGTGATGTAATGCCTATCCTGCCTGCGCCTCGGAGGCTATAATCGCTGCATCTTTTCTTTAAAACGGGTACGCAACAATGATCCGCAGCATGACCGCTTACGCTCGGCGTGACATTAAGGGTGAATGGGGTAGCGCAGCCTGGGAGCTGCGTTCCGTTAACCAACGCTATTTAGAAACCTATATTCGCTTACCTGAACAATTTCGCAGTCTGGAACCAGTTATCCGCGAACGCATCCGTGGCCGCTTAACGCGCGGCAAAATCGAGTGCAACCTGCGTTTTGAACTGGATGCCAACGCACAAAGCTCTCTGATCCTTAACGAAAAACTGGCAAAGCAGTTAGTTGAAGCCGGTAACTGGGTCAAAATGCAAAGTGATGAAGGCGAGATAAATCCGGTGGATATTCTGCGCTGGCCGGGTGTCATGGCCGCTGAAGAGCAGGATCTGGACGCAATCAGTACCGAGCTAATGCAAGCATTGGATATCGTGCTGGATGACTTTATCGTTTCCCGCGAAACAGAAGGTGCGGCACTGAAAACCCTTATCGAACAGCGCCTTGATGGTGTTAGTGCGGAAGTGATTAAAGTCCGTGCGCATATGCCAAATATCTTACAGTGGCAACGTGAACGCTTGCTCAATAAGCTGGAAGAAGCGCAAGTCCAACTGGAAAATACCCGTCTGGAGCAGGAATTGGTGCTGATGGCGCAACGTGTCGATGTTGCCGAAGAGCTAGATCGCCTGGAAGCGCACGTTAAAGAAACGCACAATATTCTGAAGAAGAAAGAAGCGGTAGGCCGTCGCCTTGATTTTATGATGCAAGAATTTAACCGCGAGTCGAATACGCTGGCATCAAAGTCTATCAATGCCGACGTGACCAACTCCGCTATCGAACTGAAAGTGCTTATCGAGCAAATGCGCGAGCAGATCCAGAATATCGAGTAAGTTTTAATACATCACAAAAAATGTCTTTAAAGCCCGTGAGATCACGGGCTATTTTCTATTTAATCTGCTGCCATTTCTATAATTACGTTATTCGTAGTATCTAAGGTGATTCATACCTACGACTATCGTAGCGATGAACTCTCCTCGACAACAACGTGATATTTTCAGCCAACGTCTTAAGGATGCCAGTATACTTCGAGGGTTGTCCCAGAAAGGGCTGGGTATTGCTTAGCTTGTTTTTCCCGGATTCTGGCTTTACGGTCAATTAAGTCACCATTTCCATCATAATAGCGTCTCGGCCAGATCTCAGCCGGATGAATATTCAATGCTTTCGCAATCAACCACTCACCTTTCGGCCAAGGGCGGCTCAGCGCATTTGCTAATGTCGATGAAGCTAACCCCGCAACGCGTGAAAGTTTAGCCAATGAAGTATTCTACTTATGTAAAGCGGCAATAATATCCGCATGATGCCAGTCTTTTCTCATGTATCCACCTAACTCTTGGTCGTAAAAAGAGCAGATATACTCGTGAATTTATTTTGAGTTCGATACTACGGATAACGTAGCTTTTATTTTTGTCTGCTGGAGACCATGAATTTGTAGCAAGTACACGTATAAATCGTTACGAGAAAGGTGTACATGAAGCCAGCATGGAGGTAGCCCAACAACTCGCAGATGTGTTGCAAATACCGCTAGCGTACTTCTATACCGCCGACGATGTATTAGCAGACATGATGTTAGCGTTTATGGCATTATCACCAGAAGAAAAAACCATGGTATTGGCATTGGTGAAAAATCGGGGGATAAAATAGCAGAAGGAAGGGAAGATGCAGTTAACCATATTAGTTGATAATAATACCTTGATAGATAAGTACCTTACCGCCGAACCTGGTGTCTGCTACCACTTACGAATTGACGAAAAATCATTTCTTTTTGATACCGGTTACTCCGACGTTTTTCTGAGTAATGCGGCTATTTTAGGCATTAACCTGACAGAGATAGACAGTATTGTCCTTTCTCATGGACATAACGACCATAGCTGGGGGCTAAACCACCTGGCACAGCATCTTGATCGGGTAAACCATCAATATGCCAAGAAAATAAAGATTGTTGCTCATCCCAATGCTTTTCTGCCGAAATACTATGAAGATAAATCTATAGGGGCTAATTTACCGGCGGATGGTTATCCGACGCTTTTCGAACGGGTCGAACAGCCTGGGGTATATTACCTTACCGATAATTTACTCTTTTTAGGGGAGATTGCGCGTAACAACGATTTCGAAGGGCTAGAGCCTATTGGCGAAACTGTCGATTGCTGCGGCCATAAAGTTGAAGATTTTGTTACCGATGATAGTGCAATGGTTTATACCAGCCCTGAAGGTATCGTAATAATCACGGGCTGCTCTCACTCTGGCATCTGCAATATTATCGATTATGCTATTAAAGTTACCAGCGATAAACGTGTGCGTGCAGTTATTGGCGGCTTTCATTTATTAAATGCCAGTAGTGATATTCTATCCAGAACATCTGACTATTTTAAACAACTCAATGCTAAAGCAGTTTATCCCTGCCACTGTACTGATCTTAAAGCCAAAATAGCCCTAGCTAATGCAGTTAATATTGAAGAGGTCGGCGTTGGCATGATACTGAACTTTTAGTAATTAAAGTGCCCAATTTGAGCAGTAATAACGAGAATCATCTGATTATTATAATTCCATAATATTTGTAAGTGTTTGTGTATGGCAAGAGGTTTAAAGCTAATGCATAATCCCTGCTGGAATTTTAACGCTCAAATAAGAAGGATTTCGTAATGCTTAAGAATGTACTTTTTTTCGATGCTTTGCTAACACCAAAAATTCTTACTGGTTTATATTGGCTTTTACTGGTGCTCATCATTATTTCCGGCGTATTTGTAATGATAAATACCAGCGTCATCGGCGGCTTTTTTAGCATCCTTGCTGGTGGCCTTACTTCTCGAATCTGTTTTGAAATGATCATGATCGCATTCAAAAACAATGAATATCTGAAAAGAATCGCAGAAAAACCATAATTAGGATTTGGGTATTCTTACTTCATTTGAAATGGAATACCCTAATTGCTCACCATTTTGCTGTTGTAGTGATGTTAACCCGCCCAAAGTCACACTTCTCTCTCTCGAACAAGCGGCTCTTCTTCATTATTTTATCAATTAAAATCTTTTGTATAAATCAATGTAACAATATAAAAAATATGATGTTTTTTTATTTTTTCCATGCTTACCTTTCTTCTTATGCCACAATTTGAGAGCAGAAAGGGCATTTAATATGTTTATGACTACTATCTAATATCAGGTATGAAGAAATTACACATATACTTTATTGGTTGGTCGGGCTAGACAGGGTCGTTTTATAAGGGCCAGAATTACCACCATCACAGGGTAAGCCAGAAATAGCGTTGCTTAAATTTTCTGGCTTAGGTAAGTAAAAGACACATATACACTTTTAGGGGATCGCGTATGTTCGAAGACCAAAACACATCGATCCTTGATACCTATTTTGGTACCCATAGTCCTTTTTGGCGACTGGCTTTTGATAGTCAAGCTTTAGAGTTGTCAGCGATTAAAGGGACTACAAATATTGCTATTCCCCTTAATTCAGTTCAAACAATGAAAATTCGGGGCTTAACCGGCATTACTGCCAGTTTAGATATTGAAATCGAGATTTATGGTAACCCACTTCATTTACATCTGGTGGGCCGTAAAGTTAATGACAAAGAATGGGGCGGAACTGCTTCTGCGTACGCGGATACTGAATCAGTAGCGCGCGATTTAGTAATGGGGCTTTCCTTTGCAGAACAAGTGGTTTCTGAGGCTAACTCAGTCATTGTGATTCTCGATAAAGATGGTTATGTACAGCGTTTCAATCACCTTAGCGAAGAATATACTGGTAAAAAAGAACAAGATGTCATTGGTAAAAATGTTTACGACTTGTTTATGACAGCCAAAGAGGGAGCCTCATCACGTAAAAATATTGAGGGCTTCTTCCAGCGCGGTGCATCTTACGAAGTTGAGCGTTGGGTTAATACCGTAAAAGGAAAACGTCTCTTTTTATTCCGCAATAAGTTTGTTCACAGTGGCAGTGGCAAAAACGAGCGTTACCTTATCTGTTCTGGTACCGATATTACTAAAGAAAGGCGTGCTCAAGAGCGTTTGCGGATTTTGGCTAATACCGACATGATTACTGGCCTGCCTAATCGCCACGCTATTCATGAACGCATTAATAGCGCGATCCTAACTCGTGGTGATTCTTCGGTGGGGATTATTTACCTCGATCTCGATAATTTTAAAAAAGTGAACGACCATTACGGTCATATGTTTGGTGATCGCTTACTGAAAGATGTCTCACTCGCCATTTTAAGTTGTTTGGGTGAAAGTGAAATGCTTGCCCGGTTAGGCGGTGATGAGTTTATTGTTCTGGTCGAGAATGCCTCGATGAGCTTACTGGAGGCAACTACACAGCGTATTCTCAACCGCATGAAATTGCCCTTCCGGGTAGGATTGATTGAAGTATATACCGGGTGCTCTATCGGGATAGCACTGTGCCCTGAACATGGCGATACACTAGAGAATATTATCCGTAGCGCAGATACTGCCATGTACACCGCAAAAGAACATGGAAAACAGACCTATTCGATTTTTTCACAAGAGATGAATAAGAAAGTATCTGAATACGTCTGGCTAGATACCAATTTACGTAAGGGTTTAGAACAACATCAATTACAAGTTTTTTACCAACCCAAGATATCTGCCAAAACGGGTAAAGTTCATAGTGTCGAAGCATTAGTCCGATGGTTATCACCTGAGCGTGGTTTAATCGCCCCACTTGAATTTATCTCCTATGCCGAAGAATCCGGGTTGATCGGACCATTGGGAAAATGGGTACTGCAAACCTCAATGCAACAAGCGGTAGATTGGAAAAAACGTGGAATTAACTTGCGGGTGGCGGTCAATGTGTCCGCCAGGCAATTAATTGATGAAGCTATCGTAACCAGTTTTATTGAGTCTCTTGAATCCAGCGAATTAGAATCAAGTTTGGTTGATGTTGAATTAACCGAAAGTTGCTTAATTGATGATGAAGATGCAGCCATCAATATCATGAAACAACTACGTCACTTGGGTGCTCAGGTTCATTTGGATGACTTCGGCACTGGCTATTCTTCACTTTCTCAATTGGCCCGTATCCCTATTGATGCCATTAAATTGGATCAAAGTTTTGTTCGTGATATTGATAATAATCCTATTTCACAATCTCTGGTTAAAGCCATTATCGTTGTCGCTGAGGCACTTAAAATGCGGGTGATTGCCGAAGGTGTGGAAACTAAAGGGGAAGAAGAATTCCTGGATTCTATTGGCATTGATGAAAAGCAGGGATTTCTTTACGCCAAACCAATGCCCGCAGATGAACTGGAGCATTGGCTGGTAACACAACACCCTCACCTTTCATTGGATTAGGTGCATAACGTTATATTGCTTTTGGCATTGCCGAAGTATGCCGGTCTTGTAACGTAACCAACCGTTCGATATAGGCAATATCTTTCGGCTCAATAGAAAATGCAGAATCAACCCAATCCTCAGTGATATCCATCAGTTCTGAACGCGTTAATTGTAAAACACGTTGCCGGACCCTAATCATCGCTCTCATACCATTTAACTTCGGCCTGATCGTATCTATAAAGGTGCGAGTAGCAAGATAAGCATCTCCCGGCTGAAATAACTTATCAACTAAGCCACGACTCTCATACCATTCCGCTGCATGAGACTCACCCGTCCAAATCAATTGTTCAGCTACCCTCATTCCTGCTTTTCTGGCAACAAGCGAATACCCCCCCATACCAGGAAATAGATTAAATGCAATTTCTGGGAATCCCATTCTGGCTGTAGTTTGTGCCAGAACAAAATGATGGGCTAATGCTGCCTCAAAGCCGCCACCTAACGCGCTGCCCTCAATCATCGCAATAGAGATAGCACCAGTATCAAAGCCACGGGAAGCCGCATGAACACAATCTACGCATGCACGCGCATATGCCATTAACGCTTCTCGTTTGCGGTTTTTGATCATATGCGCGAAAAAGTTTAAGTCCCCCCCTACATTAAACATATTGGGCACCACCGAACCTGTCACCCAAAAATCAAAAGGTAACTTTGATTCTTTAGCGGCTTGCGCGAGTGTCATAATATTTTCAATTAATTCCAGATTAAAACAAGGGCGCGGATGAGCGCGCAACAACATCCACATGGTATTACGCTCTTCTTCGTAATAGGCCGATATTTGAGATAAGTGGCCAGCCTCAGTAAAAGGGCGGCAGCTAGGAAGATTAATCATATTCATATTCCATCCAATGAGTTAGTTAAACACAAATAGTGCTATTTCTGCCGTATCCTCCTTGAGGAAGCGCTAAACTTGCCGGAGTGATGGCAACTTAAGCTGGCAGATAAATAGTGAGTCACCCAATGGATAAATGATGAGAAAAGCAGTAAAAATTTTAACAATACGCATGTTTAGAGCTGTGTTAAGGCGCTAAATAGAATATATATTGCCAAGGCGATAGAATTTCAGATGAAAAAAGCCTGCCATTATGGATAAAATACTGGCTGAACTTTATCCCTGACGGATTTTTTATGCTGCAAATTCTGCACTTTCTTTTAGCATTGATGACTATTGCAATACTGGCGTTGTTAGCCAGTCGTGACCGAAAAAATATTAGACTGCGCTATATTTTTCAGTTATTGGTTTTAGAAATTGCACTGGCTTATTTCTTTTTACACTCAGAAAATGGCCTGGGTGCGATAAAGTATTTTGCTGGATTATTCGAAACACTGATGAAATTTGCCTCAGTCGGTACTAGTTTTGTTTTTGGCGGAATGAACGAACAAGGCTTAGCATTTATATTCATGAACGTTCTTTGCCCGATCATTTTCGTTTCTGCACTGATTGGGATTTTACAGCACTTTCGCATATTGCCACTCATCATACGGGTGGTGGGCACGTTGTTATCCAAAGTAAATGGCATGGGGAAACTGGAGTCTTTCAATGCCGTAAGTACATTGATTTTGGGACAATCAGAGAATTTTATTGCTTACAAAGGGATTATTGCTGATATATCACCACGTAGAATGTACACCATGGCAGCAACGGCGATGTCAACAGTGTCCATGTCGATTGTAAGCGCTTATATGACTATGCTTGAGCCAAAATTTGTAGTAACTGCATTAATATTGAATATGTTTAGTACTTTTATTGTTCTTTCTATTATTAATCCTTACCCTGTTACTGAAGAACCCGAATTAAAGCTAAACAAACTTCATGAAGACCAAAGTTTTTTTGAGATGTTGGGGGAATATATTCTGGCTGGTTTTAAAATCGCTATGATTATAGCCGCGATGTTAATCGGGTTTATTGCCATAATTTCTGCTATTAATGCTTTATTTAGTAGCTTATTCAACATCAGTTTCCAGGAAGTGCTGGGATATCTATTTTATCCACTTGCTCTGCTGATTGGCATTCCTACTCAGGATGCGTTACAGGCGGGGAGTATTATGGCTACCAAACTGGTGGCAAATGAGTTCGTTGCCATGATTGAATTAAAGAAAGTAGCAGCCGAAATGTCTCCACGTGGCTTAGGCATTCTTTCTGTCTTTTTAGTATCTTTTGCTAACTTTGCCTCAATTGGTATTGTTGCTGGTGCCATCAAAGGGCTGAATGAGCAACAAGGGAATATCGTTTCACGATTCGGATTAAAATTAGTCTATGGTTCAACCTTGGTCAGTTTACTTTCTGCCGCCGTTGCAGGACTTATTTTGTAATAAGGTAAGCTTTCATTCTAAGCCAAAAATAGGACTATCAGCCTTTTATCTCTCGTAAATTGGAGATAAAAGGCTTGAAATGAATGTTAGAAATCTACGCACACAGTAGTATCAACTCGCATGACAGATTCTTGTGAAAACTGCTGTTTATAGCGGGAGCGCAGAGCTTCAATGGCGTCTTCTTTGCCATCTTTATGAATAAGGACTAATGCCTTACTGCTTTCTTTGGCAACTTTCCCATTATTTCCTAACCATTGCCCCTTGGCATCGATTACGGTCAAGCCTTCATTGAAGCGGCTAGTCACATCATTATCGACAAAAGACTGCCATTCAGTGATAGAAATAGCGGGGCCATGAGGCCGATTCAAACCGAAGTAGAGTGTGGTTTGTGTCATTGACTCACCTTTAATACAGGCCGGAGGTACAACTTTCACCGCTACTGTGTTTGCATGACCAGCGCTATCAACACAACCGCTCAGTAATACCCCGATAGCAACCATACCGGCAAACAATGCCCCACGATAACGCAACGGATTAACACGATTGTCCATGAACAAATCTCACTGAAATAAAAGATAAAAACTACCATCCCCTGAATGACTCTGCAATCACGCAAGAGGATCATACAAGCGTACTGATGTACTCTCTCAGAGTTTTAACCTGCCATTTTTACCCTACAATTATTCATGCTTAATTATTAACAAATTCTTTTTTTATTTATATTTATTAGATATATAATTAATAAATTGATTAGTTAAAGTAATCTTAAATATATGACTTAGAAAATCTCAGTCGCGACAACCAGCCTTAGTCACTACTCTGCGGCCTTTACTGCCCTTAAGAAATTTGATTCATTATGCTACTCAGTGTTCTTTATATTATTGGTATTACAGCTGAAGCCATGACCGGGGCACTGGCTGCAGGCCGCCGTCAAATGGATATGTTTGGTGTCATTATTATTGCATCTGCAACGGCAATTGGTGGTGGTTCAGTCCGAGATATGCTGCTGGGCCATTATCCGCTGGGTTGGGTTAAACACCCGGAATACATTGTTATTGTGGCCGTTGCTGCAATCGTCACAACTTGGATGGCGCCACTAATGAAGCATTTACGCCATTTGTTTTTGGTGCTTGATGCAATTGGGCTGATCGTTTTCTCTATTATTGGGGCACAAATCGCTCTTGATATGGGCCACAGTACGATAATTGCCGCCATTGCGGCCGTCATTACCGGCGTTTTTGGCGGCGTCCTGCGCGATATGTTCTGTAACAGTATCCCCTTGGTATTCCAGAAAGAAATCTATGCTGGTATCTCATTCGCTGCCGCCTGGATCTACATTGCTCTGCAATACACACAACTGTCACATAATTGGGTTGTTATCATTACACTCGTCACCGGGCTAAGTGCACGACTGTTAGCATTACGATTCCGGCTGGGCCTGCCAATCTTCAAATATGAGCATTCAGAGCATTAAGTCAGGTACGTGAAGGTTTACTCCTCAAGTTGGAACCCGCTAATGTTCTGTTGCGATAAAAAGTCAGCCATAGCTTGCACCTCTGGGTGGTGTAAGAAATGAGTAATCTGTTTTGCTCGAATTGGCCCAATACCCGGTATTAAACTCCACTCGGCGATACTGCGTTGTTGTAGTGACCGCCATTGAGAATTGACAAGTGTACCCCGCGCAAAACCCAATGCCAGTAGCCATTGGGAAAAGGGTTTTTCCCTTGTGCTTTGAAATTGCTGATAAATATTTTCAGCACGGGCTATCCCTATACCAGGAACACCCGCTATTTGGTCTTTAGTGAGGGATAGCCACCCCACCAAATCATTGATCAGCCCATGATGGATCAGCTCTCGCCAATATCCACTACTAACACTTTGTATATCTAGTCCTTTTGGGCCACTAAGCCATGTCAAACGAGAGAGAAGTTGCGGCTCACATTCAGGAGGGATAAGGCGAAAACAGCTCAATTGATGAAATTGATCCTCTGCTGGAGGAGTGAACGTCTGCCGTTGGCTTACCCGCCAAACAACACTATCCAACCGTGGAATACCATGCCCGGCCAGTGCAATAACGATTTGATCGCCAGATGTAATATCCCACTGCCGCCAACGCGCGACCGAGCCAACATTCACTCGCCTAATCCATTTGTCATCAATTTTTACCGGTGAAACCTGTAAAACGACTGTCACTCTACCAGTGCGGCCTATCGTGAAATGTATATCTTTAATTTCAGCAACTTGCTGTTGTGGTGGGTATTTCCACGCCACAACCCAGTGCCCCGGAACGGCCTGCCAGTAGCGTCCGGCTGGCTCCTGTTCCTGTCGGATAACAACGCCATCAGTTACAAAAGGCAGCGGTGTTTGCAACCAGTGTTTGCGAAAGTGTGCAACATCGCGACTTGATACTATTGGTTTGCTGTATTTAGCGGTCAAGGGGAAGCCCATCGCTTGCAATAGTGTCCCTTTCTCCACCATGCTGCTTGGTCCATCAGGCCATGCCCATATAAAAATGCCCAATTGGGGTAGTAATGCCGCTGGAGACTTACGCATAAGTGCACCAGCAACTGTCGCCCTGGCATTGACACTACCAGACGATGCTTGTTGATGGTCGTCCATTTGTAGGAATAGCTCCCCTTGCAGCGTTAACCAGGGAGGCGCGGTAGCAATATATTGAGGAATAGCAGTAATAAATGGTGCTTTGTCAGTCCAGTTCTGGCCTTTCAAACCATTTCCTCGACTGAGAAGTTGCATCAGTTTTCCATCCTGATACACCAGTGTTACTGCAACACCATCTATTTTGGGCTGCACCCAGAGATTTTTCCGCCCCACCATCCAATCAGCCAGTGCAGCTTCATTTTTAAGTTTTTTTAGTCCGGTATGCGCAACCGGATGAAGAAACTTCCCATTACCAGGAGTAAGTCGGTTTTCCTGTTTGTCCGGCAATAAATGGCATGACTGCCATAACTGCAATTTTTCCTGCAATTGATCGTAAACATCATCGGCAAGCACGCTAATACCTTGCTGATGGTAAGCCACATTCCACTTATCCAGTTGTTTCTTGAGTGAGTTAATTTCAACCGACATTCTTTCTGGCGGCCATTCAGGGCAGATAGCTTCCGCTCTGGAGGACCAATGTATAAAACTGACTATCAACAGAACAAATATTTTTAAATTCAGCATGCTCATCAGTCCCTTTCCTTGGTGGCCGGAAGTAAAACCTGAAATGTCTTATCCGTCGAAGACCAAAAAAATTAAATGCGGGCGCTACCGAAAAATAGTTTTCTGCTTACAGCAACAAATGAAAATTACGCAATCTTCGCCGCAAAATCAGAAAATCGAGCTGTTTACAGACGAAACATTCAGGTGAAATGTGTTGTAACGCTGCATGACGCGTAGCAGCCGTGTATACTGTGCGGAGATTCACACTTCTGCTTTCTATATACACCCAAAGTAATTGGTGTTGCGGATAGGTAGCAAGCGAGCAAATCCTGATGTGCTGACTAAAGTCAGTGATTTTGGATAGAGGGCTGCTAGCGCCGTTGCAACGTCAAGTAAGAAGGGTATATCAACCTAATCAACTGAAACGTCATCATGGTCCAAGGCACGCTATACATCGTTTCCGCGCCCAGTGGGGCAGGGAAATCAAGCCTGATTCAGGCTTTGTTAAAAACACAACCGCTGTACGACACGCAGGTTTCTATTTCCCATACCACGCGTGCAATACGTCCGGGTGAGAATCACGGTGAACATTACTTCTTCATTTCTAAAGAAGAGTTTTGCCAGATGATTGATGACGATGCTTTCCTTGAGCATGCCAAAGTATTTGAAAATTACTATGGCACCTCACGTTTGGCGATTGAGCAGGTTCTTGCAACCGGTGTCGATGTATTTTTAGATATCGACTGGCAAGGTGCGCAGCAAATTCGCGCAAAAATGCCCACTGCACGCAGTATTTTTATTTTGCCGCCTTCCAAGGAAGAATTGGATCGCCGCTTGCGAGGCCGTGGGCAAGATAGCGAAGAGGTTATCGCTAAGCGAATGGCGCAAGCTGTCGCCGAGATGACCCATTACGCTGAATATGATTATTTAATCGTAAATGATGATTTCAATCTGGCTTTATCTGATCTGAAAACCATTATTCGCGCAGAACGACTGCGTTTAGGCCGCCAGAAACAGCGGCATGACGCTTTAATCACCAAATTATTGGCAGACTGAACCGAGTTTCAGTATCATGCCCCGTCATTTCGTCACCTGTGGAGTAGCAGAATTATGGCACGCGTAACTGTTCAAGACGCTGTAGAGAAAATTGGTAACCGTTTTGACCTGGTGTTGGTCGCTGCTCGTCGGGCACGTCAAATCCAGTCCGGCGGTAAAGACGCACTGGTTCCAGAAGAAAACGATAAAGTTACTGTGATTGCGCTACGCGAGATTGAAGAAGGCCTGATTACTAATCAGATTCTCGATGTTCGTGAACGCCAAGAACAGCAAGAGCAGGAAGCCGCAGAGATCCAAGCGGTAACCGCGATTGCTGAAGGTCGTCGTTAATTAGACAGCGAGTCTGCCTTGTACCTGTTTGAAAGCCTGAATCTGCTGATTCAACGTTACCTGCCAGAGGAGCAGATTAAGCGCCTCAAACAGGCATATCTTGTTGCACGTGATGCTCACGAGGGTCAGACACGCTCCAGTGGTGAGCCTTATATCACTCATCCTGTTGCTGTGGCCTGTATTCTCGCGGAGATGCGGCTCGATTACGAAACCTTAATGGCGGCGTTATTACATGACGTCATTGAAGATACTCCTGCTACATATCAAGATATGGAGCAGTTGTTTGGGAAAAGCGTAGCCGAGTTGGTCGAGGGTGTTTCTAAACTCGATAAACTGAATTTTCGTGACAAGAAAGAAGCTCAGGCGGAAAACTTCCGCAAAATGATCATGGCGATGGTGCAGGATATCCGCGTTATTTTGATCAAACTGGCTGACCGCACACATAACATGCGAACGCTGGGTTCCTTACGCCCAGATAAACGTCGCCGCATTGCACGTGAAACCCTTGAAATATATAGCCCACTGGCCCATCGGCTGGGTATCCATCATTTAAAAACCGAGTTGGAAGAGCTGGGTTTTGAAGCGCTCTACCCCAATCGCTATCGCGTAATTAAAGAAGTGGTGAAAGCCGCACGTGGTAACCGCAAAGAGATGATTCAGAAAATCTTGGCGGAGATTGAAGGGCGTCTGACTGAGGCCGGTATTCCTTGCCGAGTCAGTGGTCGTGAAAAGCATCTCTATTCCATTTATTGCAAAATGAACCTGAAAGAGCAGCGCTTTCACTCCATCATGGATATCTATGCTTTTCGGGTTATCGTCAAAGAAGTCGATACTTGCTACCGCGTGTTGGGTCAGGCTCACAGCCTGTATAAGCCACGCCCCGGTAGAGTGAAAGACTATATTGCCATCCCTAAGGCTAACGGCTATCAATCGTTACATACCTCATTAATCGGCCCTCATGGGGTTCCGGTCGAGGTACAGATTCGTACTGAAGATATGGATCAGATGGCCGAAATGGGGGTTGCTGCACACTGGGCTTATAAAGAGCAGGGTGAGTCTGGCACCACCGCACAAATTCGCGCTCAGCGCTGGATGCAAAGCTTGCTGGAGTTACAGCAAAGTGCAGGCAGCTCATTTGAATTTATTGAAAGCGTAAAATCTGATTTATTCCCTGATGAGATTTACGTTTTCACCCCAGAAGGGCGCATCGTTGAATTACCTGCCGGTGCGACACCTGTCGACTTTGCCTATGCTGTGCATACCGATATTGGCCATGCCTGTGTAGGTGCGCGTGTTGACCGTCAGCCCTACCCGCTTTCTCAGTCACTGAACAGTGGCCAGACCGTTGAGATTATTACCGCTCCGGGTGCTCGGCCAAATGCGGCCTGGCTGAACTTTGTTGTCAGCTCGAAAGCGCGAGCCAAAATTCGCCAGTTGCTGAAAAACCTGAAACGTGATGAATCGGTGAGCCTTGGCCGCCGGTTACTGAATCATGCGTTAGGAAATGGTCGAAAACTGTCTGATATTTCTGAAGATAATATCAAGCATGAACTGGACCGTATGAAACTGGCGACGCTAGATGATTTGCTAGCAGAAATTGGCTTGGGTAATGCGATGAGTGTGGTAGTGGCCAAAAACCTGTTGGGTGACCTATCAACGCTGGCGACCTCTGGCACCCGTAATCTGGCAATCAAGGGTGCCGATGGCGTCCTAATTACCTTTGCCAAGTGCTGCCGTCCTATCCCCGGTGACCCGATTATTGCTCATATCAGCCCAGGCAAAGGTTTGGTTATCCATCATGAGTCTTGCCGTAATATCCGTGGCTACCAGAAAGAGCCTGAGAAATTTATGGCGGTTGAGTGGGATCAAGAGACTGAACAAGAGTTCATTGCTGAAATTAAAGTCGATATGTTCAATCAGCAAGGTGCTTTGGCAAATCTGACTGCGGCAATCAATGCAGCCGAATCTAATATTCAGAGCCTGAATACTGAAGAGAAAGATGGCCGGGTATACAGTGCCTTTATTCGCCTGACTACCCGTGACAGGGTCCATCTGGCTAACATAATGCGTAAGATTCGTATCATGCCAGATGTGGTTAAAGTCAGCCGTAATCGTAACTAACGCCTATGAATCCTCAACGCTATGCGCGGATTTGTGAAATGCTGGCTACCAGGCAGCCGGACCTAACGGTTTGCCTGGAGCAAGTACATAAACCTCATAATGTATCCGCTATCATTCGTACAGCTGATGCTGTCGGTATCCATCAAGTACATGCAATTTGGCCAACGACTCAGATGTATACACGACTCTCTTCCGCGGCCGGCAGCAACAGTTGGGTACAAGTCAAAACACACACCCATATTAGCGATGCCATTGCTCATCTGAAATCACAGAACATGCAAGTTCTGGCAACGCATCTGTCTGATAATGCTGTCGATTTTCGTGAAATAGACTATACCCGCCCAACCTGTATTTTGATGGGACAGGAGAAGACTGGTATATCTGAGGAAGCGTTAGCACTCGCGGACCAAGACATCATTATTCCGATGATCGGCATGGTGCAATCACTCAATGTTTCTGTCGCGTCTGCGTTGATTTTATATGAAGCCCAACGGCAGCGGCAAAATGCAGGTATGTATCAGCGAGCAAAAAGTGTCTTGCCCGAAGATGAGCAGCAACGGTTACTGTTTGAGGGGGGCTATCCGGTATTGGCACAAGTCGCCAAACGGAAAGGGCTACCTCAACCGCATATTGATGAGCAGGGTCAGGTTATTGCCGATGCACAATGGTGGTCTGCCATGCAAGCCACGGAGTCTTAAATGAAAGGCCGCCTGCTGGATGCAGTACCCCTCAGTACACTTTCCGGTGTTGGTGCAAGTCAGGCTGGGAAACTGGCTAAAATGGGGTTGGAAACCATCCAAGACCTACTGCTTCATCTCCCACTGCGTTATGAAGATCGTACTCGCCTGTATCGTATTGGCGATTTAATGCCTGGTCTCTCGGTTAATGTTGAGGGCGAGGTTCTACGTTCTGATATCACCTTTGGCCGCCGCCGCATGATGACCTGCCAAATCAGCGACGGTAGTGGTGTTCTCACTCTGCGTTTCTTTAACTTCAACGCTGCGATGAAAAACAGTTTGTCTCCGGGCAAGCATGTTATCGCCTACGGCGAAGTCAAACGGGGCAATACCGGGGCGGAAATCATTCACCCTGAATATCGGGTGCATGGCGAGAACATTGGCGTTGAATTACAAGAGTCCCTGACACCCGTTTATCCCACCACCGAAGGGATTCGTCAGGCGACCTTGCGCAAACTTATCGATCAAGCGCTGGCGATGCTGGATACTTGTGTTATTGCCGAATTATTGCCGATTGAGTTAAGCCGCTCACTCATTAGCTTGCCAGAAGCTATTCATACCCTGCATCGCCCACCAGCAAATATTCAGTTGGCTGATTTAGATCAAGGCAAGCATCCTGCACAGCAGCGGCTGATCATGGAAGAGCTAGTCGCTCATAACCTCAGTATGTTGGCTGTCCGGGCCGGCGCGCAAAGCTATCGGGCATTACCGCTATTGGCAGAGCAACAACTCAAACAACGTTTTCTGGCCGCGCTACCTTTCACCCCCACGCATGCCCAGCAACGAGTAGTGGCGGAGATTGAGCAGGATATGACCCATAACTTCCCGATGATGCGATTGATTCAAGGGGACGTTGGCTCAGGAAAAACATTGGTTGCAGCCCTGGCCGCGCTACGGGCAATTGCTCACGGCAAGCAGGTTGCTTTGATGGCACCCACCGAATTACTGGCAGAACAACATGCCTCCACTTTCCGCCAATGGCTAGAACCGTTGGGGCTGCAAGTGGGCTGGCTGGCTGGCAAGCAAAAAGGTAAAGCCCGTATAGCGCAGCAAGAAGCGGTCGCCAGCGGTCAGGTTGCAATGGTTGTTGGCACCCATGCGATGTTTCAAGAACAGGTGCAGTTCTCTGGACTGGCGCTGGTTATTATTGATGAACAACATCGTTTTGGTGTTCATCAACGGCTCGCTTTATGGGAAAAGGGTGAGGAGCAAGGTTTCCATCCACATCAACTTATTATGACCGCGACCCCAATTCCAAGAACGCTGGCCATGACTGCCTATGCAGATCTTGATACCTCAGTGATTGATGAGCTTCCCCCAGGTAGAACACCGGTGACTACAGTGGCAATCCCTGATACCCGCCGCAGTGATGTTATCCAGCGAGTTAAGAATGCCTGTCTGGAAGAGGGTCGGCAAGCTTATTGGGTCTGCACACTGATTGAGGAATCTGAAGTCCTGGAAGCGCAGGCCGCCGAAGTAACTTGTGAAGAACTGAAAATTGCTTTGCCGGAAATTAAAGTCGGTTTAGTTCATGGGCGCATGAAAGGACCAGAAAAACAGGCAGTTATGCAGGCATTTAAACAGGGTGAGTTGCAGCTATTGGTGGCAACCACAGTGATCGAGGTTGGGGTCGATGTGCCTAACGCCAGCCTGATGATAATCGATAACCCGGAACGCTTGGGGTTAGCGCAATTACATCAGTTACGAGGCCGTGTCGGCCGTGGTGCTGTCGCCTCTCATTGTGTATTACTCTATAAAACGCCGTTGAGTAAAACCGCCCAAATGCGTTTACAAGTGTTGCGTGATAGTAATGATGGCTTTGTCATTGCCCAGCGGGATTTAGAAATCCGTGGACCGGGCGAATTGTTGGGGACACGGCAAACTGGAAGCGCGGAGTTCAAAGTGGCTGATTTACTGCGCGATCAGGCGATGATTCCCGAAGTCCAACGGGTAGCTCGCCATCTGCACCAGCAATATCCTGAACATGCACGCGCATTGATTGAGCGCTGGCTACCAGAGCGAGCGCGTTACACTAACGCTTAATGAATAAGGGGCAAGTAAACTCGCCCCAGAGTACAGCTACCCTACCACCGCCGGGAATATTGGCAGTAAAAGATAAAGCTTAATCACGATCGCATTAGCGATATCAATAAAGAATGCACCTACCATTGGCACCACTAAGAACGCCAGATGAGATGGGCCAAAACGGTCAGTAATCGCTTGCATATTGGCGATTGCAGTCGGTGTTGCACCCAGACCAAAACCACAGTGCCCCGCCGCCAGTACCGCTGCATCATAGTTTTTTCCCATGATGCGATAAGTGACAAAGATAGCGTACAACGCCATCGCCAGTGCCTGAACTGACAAAATTACCAGCATCGGTAATGCCAGTGAAGCCAGCTCCCAGAGCTTCAAACTCATCAGTGCCATTGCCAAAAACAGTGACAGACTGACATTGCCCAGCACTGATACCGCACGATCAAAGACTTTATAGAAGCCGATTGCCGACAACGTGTTACTGAGGATAACCCCGACAAACAGCACACAAACAAAGATTGGCAGTTCAAACATCGTGCCCTGCAACCAACCCGCAATCACATTGCCTGCCATCAGGCAGATAGCTATCATGGCGATGGTTTCAACTAACACCAACGAGGTGATCATGCGCCCGGCCGAAGGCTTTTCAAATGCGGAAGGGACTTCGCTGTCCTCCGGCGTACCATCGGGTGTGGAAGATCGCTTCACCAGGTAGCGGGCTACCGGGCCACCAATCAATCCCCCCAGCACCAAACCAAATGTTGCACAAGCCATAGCAACTTCTGTCGCATTTTCAAAGCCATAGCGTTCAGAAAAGAGTTTACTCCACGCAGCACCAGTACCGTGCCCACCTGATAAGGTAATTGAGCCAGCGAGTAACCCCATCAGCGGGTCTAGCCCCATCAATTTAGCAAGCGCAATACCAATTGCGTTTTGCATGAGCAACAAACCAATGACCACAAACACAAATACGCTCAAGGCTTTGCCACCAGCACGTAAGCTAGCCAGATTGGCATTCAAACCAATAGTTGCAAAAAATGCCAGCATCAAGGGATCTTTGAGCGACATATCAAAACTGATTTCCCAGCCAAGAGTCTTTTGCATCAGCAACATCAAGAAGGCAACCAACAAACCGCCGGCTACCGGTTCAGGAATAGTGTATTTTTTCAGGAATGGGACAGTTTGTACGAGTTTTCGGCCTAATAATAAAACCAAGCAGGCCGCGACTAGCGTGCCATAGGTATCGAGATGAAACATCTTGGTACTCCATGCGATTAAAATATCGATTAAAAATATGACGTTAGACAGTTCCTTAAAAACGCCAAAACAGTTAAGGAAGGGATTAGAAGAAAAAACGCCGCCCATTACAAGTTTAGTAATAGAAAAATGCAGGTGAGCACCGAATAGAATTATTTTTAAAAACGCAGCGCAACCGATTGCTTTTGTGAGCCGGATCATTAAAATGCCCTCTTTGCCGATCCGGGAATGCCACTCCATGTCTACGCAATCCGCCGAGCTTGATACACCACAGCAAGCAGCCACTCGCCCCAGCGAATTGATTTACCGTTTAGAAGACCGCCCCCCACTCGCCCAAACATTGTTCGCTGCTTGCCAGCATTTATTGGCGATGTTTGTCGCAGTGATAACCCCTGGCTTATTGATTTGTCAGGCGCTGGGACTACCAGCGGAAGATACCCAACGCATTATTAGCATGTCGCTGTTTGCCTCCGGCTTGGCATCGTTACTGCAAATTAAAACCTGGGGGCCAGTTGGCTCTGGCCTATTATCGATTCAGGGCACCAGTTTTAACTTTGTTTCGCCATTGATTATGGGTGGCCTGGCGCTAAAAAACGGCGGCGCAGATATCCCAACCATGATGGCGGCACTGTTTGGTACGCTAATGGTGGCGTCCTGCACCGAAATTATACTTTCCCGCTTCCTGCATCTGGCGCGCCGCATTATCACCCCACTGGTATCTGGTATCGTGGTGATGATCATCGGTTTGTCATTGATTCAGGTTGGGCTGACATCAATTGGCGGCGGTTATGGTGCAATGAGTGACCATACCTTTGGCGCACCGAAAAACCTGCTATTAGCGGGTGCCGTATTAGTGGTGATTATTCTACTGAACCGCCAGCGCAACCCGTATTTGCGTGTGGCCTCTTTAGTCATTGCGATGGCCGTGGGTTACTTGCTGGCCTGGTCGTTGGGTATGTTGCCAGAGAGCCGCCCAGTGGTAGATACCGCGCTGATCACTATCCCAACACCACTCTATTATGGCCTCTCCTTTGATTGGAATCTGCTGGTACCACTGATGTTAATCTTCATGGTGACCTCACTGGAGACCATTGGTGATATCACCGCGACCTCGGATGTCTCTGAGCAACCGGTTCATGGCCCGTTGTATATGAAACGCCTGAAAGGTGGTGTGCTGGCGAATGGTTTGAACTCCATGCTGTCGGCGGTGTTCAACACCTTCCCTAACTCCTGCTTCGGCCAGAACAATGGCGTGATCCAGTTGACCGGTGTCGCCAGTCGTTATGTCGGTTTCGTTGTCGCACTGATGCTGATTGTACTGGGCTTGTTCCCGGCGGTTGCAGGTTTCGTGCAACATATTCCTGAACCCGTGCTGGGGGGCGCCACGCTGGTGATGTTCGGTACCATTGCCGCTTCCGGCGTGCGTATTGTCTCTCGTGAAACACTCAATCGCCGCGCTATTATGATTATGGCTCTGTCATTGGCAGTTGGTATGGGTGTGGCACAACAGCCATTGATTCTACAATTCGCGCCAGATTGGGTAAAAACACTGCTTTCTTCCGGGATTGCTGCCGGTGGTATTACTGCCATTGTGCTTAACTTACTCTTCCCACAAGAAAAATAATCTTTACATCAACACGTCAATGAAATGGCCGGTCGTAAACGATCCCGGCCATTTTTTTATCGCCGGATAACTGATTGTCTATTGAGCTCATGGACAAATTACGGCATAAACAGGGTTCCGTATCACCGACAGGCGTGGAAAGACCGGATGAAATTTCTCGGGAAAGTGCTGCTAACGTTATTACTACTACTGGTGCTGTCCGTAGTGCTGTGTTACGTATTGCTCCAAACCAGTTGGGCTGCCGGTTGGCTGAGCCGTTGGGTTAGTGATAATAGTGAATATCGCCTCTCTCTGGGTAAAATAGACCACTCATGGTCCCAACCGGGACAAATCAGTTTCAGTGATATCACTCTGGGCCGGGCCAATCAGCCTCCGTTTCTTGTTGCCCAACAAGCGCTGTTTGGCCTGAGTTGGCGGCAACTGACCGAGCCTCGACACCTTCTCAGTCTCAATCTGCAAAATGGTCGTTTAATCCTCAGTAATAGCCCATCACCGCTGCCATTACAGGCTGATACCTTGCAGTTGACTAATATGGCCCTCGATACCACTCTTGAGGCGAAAAACTCAGCCGCTCAGTGGAAGATTGCGGGTCAACAAGTGACTGGCGGTTTGGTGCCTTGGCAGCCACAACCGGGTAATAGCCTTGGCGAAAATGCTCAATTTCAGTTTAGTGCCGGTTCTTTAACTATTAACGGTATTACCGCGCAACAACTTTATCTGCAAGGCTCGATACAGAAAAATGCCCTGACCCTAACCAATTTCGGCGCAGATATCGCGCAGGGTGAATTGACAGGTAACGCCAGCCAAGCGGCTGATGGCAGTTGGCTGGTCGATCGCCTGCGGCTCAGCAATATCCGCCTGCAAACACCAGCATCGATAGATGATGTTTGGAATACATTCTTACAACTCCCGCCGATTACGCTAAAACGCTTTGATTTAATTGATGCGCGAGTAGAAGGGAAAAGCTGGGCATTTAATGACCTGGATTTGACGCTAAAAAATATCACGTTTAAACAAGGTGATTGGCAAACTGAGGATGGCGAACTGTCCTTCAATGCCGGTGATATTATCAAGGGTAATATTCATCTGATTGACCCAATAGCAACATTTGCTTTATCTCCGGCTGGCGTCGCAATTAATCAGTTCTCAACCCGCTGGCAGGATGGTCTATTAAGAACTCAGGGGAATTGGGCGCGCGATACTCATCGCCTGCAATTGGATGAACTGACACTGGTCGCGCTGGTTTACACTCTGCCTGCCGATTGGAAGCAACAATGGCAACAAACATTGCCAAACTGGCTATCCGAGGTGTACGTCGGCAAGCTTAGTGCTAATCGTAACTTGTTGATTGATATCAGCCCTGACTTCCCCTTCCAGATTACATCGCTGGACGCCGCAGGCACTAACTTACTGTTGGCAAAAAACCATCAGTGGGGTGTATGGTCTGGCTCATTAATGTTGAATGCAGGTAATGCGACATTTAATAAAAATGATATTCGCCGTCCGTCACTGGCCCTTAATGCCAATGAACAACAGATTACATTTAGTGAGTTAAGCGCATTCACCAAAGAGGGCTTACTGGAGTCCACCGCCAGTATTGACCAAACGCCTGCCCGAGCCTTATCACTGGCGCTGACCGGCCGTTCTGTCAATCTGGATATCTTACAAAACTGGGGCTGGCCAGCATTACCGTTACAAGGCCTGGGCAACCTAAAATTACAGATAAAAGGAAGTCTGGCTGCCGATACACCATTGAAACCTACTGTTAGCGGCTCTCTACAAGCTACTGACAGCAATGGGCAACAAGTCAATCAAACTATGCAGCATGGTGAAGTGCATAGCGTAGCGGGGCAATAAGGGCGTTTTACACTGCCCTACCAGATTGCTGCTGGGCGACAACGCCGATTACATGATATTTTTCATGTAATCGGCACAGAAATTTATCCTACATAAGAGGGAACGAACCCGAATATTCAAAGAAACTCTGCGGGACATAATTATTAATCTTATTTTCATAACAATACTCTATAACTTGGCGTTTACTGGCTACACCGGTTTTCCGATAGATATTTTGGGTTATATTGCACACTGACCGGGTTGATAAATGGATTTTTTTAGCAATCTCTTTACTTGAGAAAGCATGTAAAATATAAAATAATACCTCCCATTCTCTTTTAGTAAAAAGATCTGATGGCGGGGTGAATACAAGTGAGGTGGGGACTTTTATTTTATTTAGGCGAGTTAACATTATATCAGTTACAGGCCTGGCATGTAAGATAACCCCCCGTGACACTCCAACTTCATCTATTAATGGAAATTTATCAAAGAAATAAGGTGTAAAATAAGAAAGCCCATCAAGCAAATGTATTTCAACCGATGTTGCACGATCTTGCAATAATTCAACCCTACGATCTTGCCTCTGAAAATCATCCTGAAACTCTGCTGTTGGCGAAGGAATCTCACCATCTAGCCGCCCCTCCATACTATATTTATTAGGTAAGGCTAATAATTTATGATATCTCATATTGGCATAAATAAATTTCGATTGATTATCTTTAACTCCCCAAGGCTCTGAACTGTGTTCCCAAAATCGTATTAATACCTCAAGCGAGTTTAGTAGTTTTTTATCCATTACCATATTCTCCTTAAGTTTAACTCCTTCTCACTCTACATAAGTGGAAAAGAACCCGAGTATTCAAAGAAACTCTGCGGCACATAATTATTTATCTTCTGCTCATAACAATATTCTATAACTTGCCGTTTACTGGCTACACCGGTTTTCCGATAGATATTTTGGGTTATATTGCACACTGACCTGGTTGATAAATGGATCTTTTTAGCAATTTCTTTACTTGAGAAAGCATGTAAAATATAAAACAATACCTCCCATTCTCTTTTGGTGAATAATGCAGATGGAGGTGTAAAGATAAGTGATGTAGGAACTTTTATCTTATTTAAACGAGTTAAAATGATGTCTTGTACTGGTCTGGCATGACAAATAACCCCCCTGGATACACCGTTTTCATCTATTAATGGATATTTGTCACTAAAATAAGGTGTGAAATATGAGCACCCATCATATAGCTGAATATCGACTGATGCTACACGGTCCTGTGATAATTCCACCTGACGATCCTGCTGTTGAAATTCAACCTGAAAATCTGCTGATGGTGTAGGAATCTCACCATCTAACCGACCTTCAAGGCTGTATTTTTCAGGTAAATTAAATAATTTATAAACTCTCCTATTTGCATAAATAAATCTTGATTGATCATCTTTTACCGCCCAAGGTTCTGAACTATGCTCCCAAAACCGTATTAATACCTCAAGTGATTTCTTCAGATTTTCTTCCATCTCAACCTCCCTATTATATTTGGTTTGTCCTTACCCTGCGAGTGGAAAAGAACCCGAGTATTCAAAGAAACTCTGCGGCACATAATTATTTATCTTCTGCTCATAACAATACTCTATAACCTGCCGTTTATTGGCTACACCGGTTTTCCGATAGATGCTTTGGATTATATTGCACACTGACCGGGTTGATAAATAGATTTTTTTAGCAATTTCTTTACTTGAGAAGTCATGTAAAATATAAAACAATACCTCCCACTCCCTTTTAGTAAAAAGATCTGATGGTGGGGTAAAGATAAGTGAGGTGGGGACTTTTATTTTATTTAGCCGAGTTAACATTATATCTTGTACGGGCCGCCCATGACAAATAACCCCCCTGGATACACCGTTTTCATCTATTAATGGGTATTTATCAACGAAATAAGGTTGGAAATATGAATGTCCATCCCACTCATGAATTTCAACCGCAGTTATACGATCCTGCAATAATTCAACCTTTCGATCATGCTGCTGAAATTCAGCCTGAAAATCTGATATTGGTGACGGAAGCTCACCATCTAATCTTCCATCCATACTAAAATTAGCGGGTAAGGCTAACAATTTATGTAATCGCGGATTTCCATATATATATATAGATTGATTATCTTTAACCCCCCAAGGTTCTGAACTATGCTCCCAAAACCGTATTAATACCTCAAGTGATTTCTTCATATTTTCTTCCATCTCAACCTCCCTATTATATTTAGTTTGTCCTTACCCTGCGAGTGGAAAAGAACCCGAATATTCAAAGAAACTCTGCGGCACATAATTATTTATCTTCTGCTCATAACAATATTCTATAACTTGCCGTTTACTGGCTACACCGGTTTTTCGATAGATGCTTTGGGTTATATTGCACACTGACCGGGTTGATAAATGGATCTTTTTAGCAATTTCTTTACTTGAGAAAGCATGTAAGATATAAAACAACACCTCCCACTCCCTTTTAGTAAAAAAATCTGATGGTGGGGTAAAGATAAGTGATGTAGGAACTTTTATCTTATTTAAACGAGTTAAAATGATGTCTTGCACTGGTCGAACATGACAAATAACACCTTGAGACACACCATTTCCATCTATTAATGGATATTTATCACATAAATAAGGCTGAAGGTGAGAACGCCCATCCCATACATGTACTTCAACTGTTGTTATGCGGTCTTGTAATGATTCCACCTTTCGGTCATGCTCTTGCCACTCATCCTGAAATTCCGCCATTGGTGTAGGCATTTCTCCATCTAATCGCCCTTCCAGACTATACTTATCCGGCAAACCTAATAATTTATGATTTCTAGGATTTGAATAGACGAATCTTGATTGATTATCTCTTACTACCCAAGGTTCAGAACTGTGCTCCCAAAATCGTATTAGTACTTCAAGCGATTTTAGTAGTGTCTTATCCATCATTACTTTCTCCTTAAATTTACATTCTCTTTCCCCGCGAGTGGGAAAGAGCCTGAGTATTCAAAGAAACTTTGTGGCACATAATTATTTATCTTCTGCTCATAACAATATTCTATAACCTGTTTTTTACTGGTCACACCCGCCTTTCTATAGATATTTTGAATTATATTGCACACTGACCGGGTTGATAAATGGATTTTTTTAGCAATCTCGGGGCTTGAAAAAGCATGTAAAATATAAAATAACACCTCCCACTCTCTTTTGGTAAATGACCCTGATGGGGGAGTAAAGATAAGTGAGGTGGGAACTTTTATTTTATTTAAATGCGTTAATATTATATCTTCTACTGGTCTTGCATGAAAAATAAGCCCCTGTGAAATGCCGAGTTCATCTATTAATGGGTACTTATCACAAAAGTAAGGTTGAAAATAGGAACGTCGCTCAAATGCATGTATTTCAATCGTTGTCGCTCGTTCTTTCGATAATATCGCCTGACGATCATGTTCCTGAAATTCAGTCTGAAACTCTGCCGTTGGTGCTGGAAGCTCACCATCCAATCGCCCTTCCACACTAAATTTATCAGGTAACCCTAATAATTTACCAAACCTATTATTTGCATAAATAAATACTGACTTGTTATCTTTCACCTCCCAAGCTTCCGAACTATTTTCCCAAAATGGTATTAACATTTTAAGCGAGTTTAGTAGTGTCTTATCCATTTAAACCACCCTCTTAACGTTAGTTTTGCCTTACTCTTCGAATAATCATCCGCCCTCGATAATCGATGAACCTACTGGGCCATATCTCTCGAGGGGAAACACCGATAGCGTCTGCAATAATTACTTCTCCCTTGGGCCACGGGCGTGTTAGCGCGTTAGCTAATGTACTTGGCGAAAGCCCACTCTCTCTTGATAATGCTGCTAGTGAGCCTTTCGCTTTCCGTATTGCAGCTAAAATATCTTGTCTATGCCAATCTCTATCCATTTTAATTCACTCCCATTAAAAAATTTATGATAAATTCCTTAATTAAATAACTCAGACTAGTTTAGATTTATCTATAGTTAGTTATTTAATAAAATAATATTAAGGGTTAATTTACATTTATAAATAGCAAACAGCAGATGTTAATTTATTAAATAACGATTACGCTGTATGATCCAGTGCATTAGTTACTCTTTTTTTAAAAAAACCAAATAAAACAACCCTGCATTATTTAGCTAAACATAGATTATAGATAATTTAACGATGATAAATTAAAGAAAAAGTTAAGAAAGGAGGTTTATAAAACTACACTAAAAAATATTGAAGTAAACCGATAAACAACTCGATAGCACCGTTTATCGGTTTACTATTTCAAATTACTCATTAATTAACTAATAACTAGCCATAAACCAACAAATTCATAGCCACTGAGTTGTTCAAAGAGTTCAGCTGTTGGATTACCCCAATCATTATCACGAACTCCGGTGGCGGGATCGTAATAAAGTCCGTCGGAACCACGGGCTAACATGTGAAGAGCTTGCGGGCCGGAAGCCACACAAATCAATTGTACTTGCCCATGAGCCGGCTCTACATAAACAGCATCCGTATGTACATTTGGCTCCCCTACCACCGCCACACAGGCAGCTTGCTCAGCTGGATACAGCGCCCCCAAGGCATATAAGCCAGCAGCGGTGATATTCACCGATACCACCCGTGCGAAATCTATCGCCACAGCCGCCATTGCCGCAGGTGAGTTATATCCGCCACCCGCAACGTTTGCCCCACCATCGGGGTTAAGTATCCCAGTCAGACCATAGATCTTATCCTTAGCGTTAATAAAATCATCGTCTTGTTGAATGACATTATTATTTTCTCCATAAGTGATAATGGTACTTTCCGGCCACAGTGCAAATGCAGCCAATGTGGCAGTTAATGCATAAGCACCACACTCATTACTGAGCGGTGGCTGAGTCAGTTGACTAACAGGATTCGGAAATTGGCCCAATAATAGATTTAGCGAAATACTGGTTGTTAGATTAGGCATATAGCCTCCTCATAGAAATAATAAATAGGGGAGTACAGGTACGGCACTGTTGATCAGGCAGGCCGTACACGCGTGTTTTTATCAAGCAGCGCTAACCGTCCAGGTGCCCTGAGGGTTATAAATAACATTGAATGCGGTCACACCTTGGGTGGTATCACATATCGCGGACCCAACCGAAGACGTAGAGAAGTTAATAACCGTCCCCGCCTGATAGGTACCCGTTTGGACATAAAAACTCAGCACTGGCTGACAATCGATATTTTTGCTTGGTTCTGCATTGATGAAACTCGACAGTACGCTACTGCCACTGGCACTTTGCACCGCCAACCCCGCGTTAAATACATCTGTGACGGGGTTAAATGCAGGAGTGACAATACGATAAGCACCAGGTTGCACCCCTTCGGTATAAGTCGCAGGAGACAGACCAAGAGAAGGGTCAACCGACATTACCGTGGTGTTTGCTGTTTGTACTCCAGCGGTAATAGAGGTCAAATCGACAGGCTGGCTTGAGGTGATATATCCTGAATCTTGCCCAACCAACAAGCTTGGTAGTTGAGATTGTGCTCCAGCATAAAATTGCATTAAGCATTCAAAGGTCAGTACAGAACCCGAGCTGGCAAAAGGTGATAACACTTCCTGATAAATACTGTTGGAGTAAACTTTAGCGCCACCGGTATAAATCGCCGGTTTTTGGAAGAAAAAGAAATCCTGCGCTGTCGGGCTGTTATTGATTACGTTAATTGTATATAGAGTACTCATAGTGTGTTCCTTATAAATAAGAGGGAGACATCATTAGGTAGTACATCCGATATTCGCTCTACCCACAGTACAAATTGCAACCTGTGTGCCAACTAGATAATCAATTGATTTTTAATAATTAATTAAATTCTAAGGGGTTTAAAAACACCTGGAATGGACGATACTGTCCAAGTGAGAGAGGGTGATTGGTCGAAAACGTCCATGCCCCAGAATGCCGCTTCACTCCGGCTTATCCAGTTCAGCCAGCAACTGAATTGCCCGGCTGACAAAAGGTGGAACATGGTGAGTGTCGATGCTTTTCAGAATGGAAGACAGCAAGGCAACCGCTTCAGCTTTTCGTAGCGATTGCCCTAATAAACGAGCCAGTTCACTGGTAGCAATAATTTGTGCGGGAATAATACCCAATGTTTGCGCACTCGCGATGGCGCAGCGAAAGCCTTGTTCAGCGCCAACAATGTCATTTAATGCCAGTCTGGCACGGGCTTTGACGACCATCAACTCACTAAGATAGGCGCGTTCTTGATACTTAAATGCCAAGTCCAATGCCTGTGACATCAGCACATCACATTGTTGCGGCTCACCTGATTGCAGCAATAACTCGCCACGTTTCCATGCCTGGAAGGAGTGAAAAAGCTTTCCTCCCTGGCACAACAGATGGCTATCATAACCCTCAATCATATGCTGTTCAGCCTGAACATAGTCATGCTGCATGAGCAAATAACACCCCTTCAGTACCTTCCCTAACCCCTGATAAAAAGTAAATCCATATTGCTGCGCCTGCACTGCTAATTCGTGGGTCAAGCGACCTAAACTGTCACGGTCTTCGAACAAGCAAGCAAGCCACGCCGCGCCCCGTAAGGAGATAACCCGATGAAAAGCAATAATGTCTTCACCCATAGCACGTGAGGCCAGTTTTTGGGCTACCTCTCTGGATTTTTTAAATTCACCGAGTTGAAATAAAGCCAGCCCTTTCAGGGTCAGCGCCATGCCAATCAAATCCAATCCTTGTTGATCGGCATACTCGCAAGGGGTAGTCAGTAACTTACTGCGAGCTAAACATGTTAAGACTTCTTGATTATCCCCCAACCAAAATAGGGTACTGGCAAGAGCGATATGTGCTTCACTCCATATTGACGCGGTTTTTTCAGTCAGGCCCCATTGCAGTAATTCCTGAGCCAGAGTGCGGACATGCGGTAAATCAAGGGTCACCAACTGGGCCGACCAACGCCAAAAGAGTAATCCTGCCAGCTCAGACTCATCACCTGCTTTTTTACCTAGCGCGATGGCATCATTATGATATTTAAGCGCATCATGGCTTAACCAACCATAAAGTATTTGATAGCTGATACTGAGTTGGCGATAGAGCTTGTAATGAAGCTGTCGAACCTCTTCATCCAAGGTGATTCCCAGCAGTAGTTGTAACCCTTTCTGTAAATCAACGATGGCTTCATGGTAGGCGGAGCAATTCATTAACCGCATACCTTCCTGCAAGTGTTGTAATGCTATTGGCCGTTTATCCATCCGGCCATGAATTCGCCGTTCCACTGACTTACGACTAATCCCTAATAGTTGTGCCGCTGCGGTTTTATTACCGGTAGTACGCTGCAACGCTCGGTCTATCAATAACTGCTCCACCGCAACGAGCTTATCAGCCCCCGGCAATGCCAGCATGGCATCAGCAAGCAGGTCAGATGACACTTTCACTTCGAGTTGTGAGGTTGGCATAAAGGTATCCAACACCTCACGCGTAATTAAATGGCTATCAGATAATGCCGCAAGCCTGTCGACCAGATTGCGCAATTCCCGCACATTACCCGGCCAGGGATACTGCTGTAAGTAAGACATAGCATGAGAATTGAAAACTAACGGGTGAGTTTGTAACCCTGAGAAATAGTCAATTAATGCGGGGATATCCTCCCTTCGCTGGCTGAGAGCAGGAATATCCAGAGTAATGACACCTAAGCGGTAATAGAGGTCTTCCCTAAAAACACCACTTTTTACCTGAGCAAGTAAATTTCGGTGAGTGGCAGCGACCACTCGCCCATTAAAGTGGCGAATATCGCTGCTGCCGATAGGCCGGAAAGTACGGGTTTCCAATGCACGCAATAGCTTAGGCTGCACTGACAAAGGCATTTCACCTATTTCATCTAAAAATAGCGTGCCATTACCGACCATTTCCAGATGACCACGCCGATCGCCAGAGGCACCCGTAAACGCACCTTTAACATGACCAAATAGCTCAGCTTCAACCAAATGCTCAGGGATTGCGCCACAGTTGAGATCAATAAATGGAGCTGAAGGATTTTTGCTACGTTGGTGTATCAGTTGGGCAATAACTTCTTTTCCACACCCAGTAGGGCCACAAATCAGTAAAGTTTGTTGTGATGGCGCAACCCGGTCAACTAAACGTAAAAGTTGCTTAAATGCTGCGGATGAACCAATAACATTAATTGATGTTTTCTCATTACATACCATCATAACTCCCTCCTTGACACCAAGGATGGGGAATCAAAATCGAACCATCTGGAGGTGATTGCTGTGATTCAAAAAGAAATAAGACAAGTATCTATGCATGATTTTATTTAATTATATCAATCATATTTAGTATATTGGTCAGTGGGTAACACTGAGAAAATTACTTTTTGATTCGCCTCCAAAAAATGATCAATCAGAAACATGAATATATAACTGTAAGTTATCTATTGAATATTGCACATACCACAGCAAAGAATTCGATAAATTAGTGCGAGGGGTCACAGGAAAAGAATGTATAGATAGAAAGCGGGAGGATAAAAGAAAGTTATAAATGTACACCCGCTCATCTGTTATCAGTAAAGCGGGCATAGCGGAGGGCGTGAATTAACTCACGGCATCCTCTCCAGCAGCAACTGGCAACACCATGTAAGTTCCTGAGAAAACAGCACCAGCATCTTCATCACCAAATAGATTCACGTCTAACTGCACTCTGGCACGACGGCCACGGGCCAATCTATCCAGATCACCACTCAGGGAACTTAGCTCAGCCACAGCCCGGGGCCGACCAGTAACCGGCGCACTGTAACGAATGTGGGCATCAGCGAGAATAATCGTGCCGCCCAAATGGCGCTCACGCAATAATAGCCAAATCAAGCCCCAGCCCGTCAGGGTCGCCAACGAAAAAAGGCTGCCAGCAAATAAGGTATGGTGAGGATTTTGATTACCCGCCTCTGGCATGGTAGTGACAAAACGCTGGCCGGTATATTGGCTGATGCGCACCCCCATTTTTTCACTAAGCGGAATATGGTCGTACCAGGCTTGCTGCAACTGACCGCACCAATCAGGGCGATGCAGAATATCGTCCATGGTCACAACCGGTTTTATCATTAAAAAGTGGCGCACAGGTGTGGTTTGCGGGGCGGTTATTTCCCCCTGACTGACAAAGCCCAGCTTGGCGAAGAAATCTACCGCATCTTCACGCGCGCTACACACAACTCGCTTCACCCCTTCCTGCCGCGCAACTGACTCTAAGGTCATTGCCACCAGCGTTCCCAAACCTTTGGCGCGCACTGATGGGTCAACGGCCAAAAAACGAATCGCAGCCTCATTATCTGCATTGATATATAACCGCCCAATAGCGACAGGTTTACCCTGCTCATCCACCACCATTTGATGATGGGCCATCGCATCATAAGCATCTTTCTCTGAGCCAACCGGTTGGTGCAACGGCTTGCGTAACATTTCCCAGCGGAATTGATAATAATCTTTGAGTTCTTGTTCTGTTATGGGCACACGCAAGTGATACATAGAAGCATTCTCTTTTTAAAATTATCAATAAAATAACCCTCAGTTTTGGGCACTATTCTGCCTCTAGACCTGTAACCAGAAAGTCACTGGGCCATCGTTTACCAAACTGACTTTCATATCTGCGGCAAATAATCCCGTTTCCGTTTTTACACCACGCTCACGACACTGGGCAACAAAATACTGATAAAGCCGATCAGCTTCTGCCGGAACTGCACCACGGGAAAAGCTTGGTCTCATGCCTTTTTGCGTATCTGCCACTAGTGTAAATTGCGAGACGACTAGCACACTGCCACCAGCTTGCAGGACGTTGAGATTCATTTTGTCGTTCTCATCGCCAAAAATCCGGTACCCCAAAACCTTTTCACATAGACGCTGTGCTTTTTGCTCGGTGTCCTCTTGTTCGACCCCCAGCAATATCAATAATCCAGGCCCAATCTCACCAACAACATTCCCATCTACGACAACACTGGCGCTAAGCGCCCGTTGAATCAACGCAATCATAATGCCTTACATCTCCTGACTCTGGTTTTCCTCGATGACCACTTTAGACCGCTGTGCTCGATACTCACCCAAGGTCACGGTGATTTCTGCCCCCAGTAACACGATGCACCAACTCCAGTAAACCCAAAGGAATAAGATGGGGATAACCGCCAGCACCCCGTAAATCAACTGATAAGACGGAAACAGCGTGATATACATCGTGAATCCTTTCTTACCCAATTCGAAGAGCAATGCAGCCACCAGCGCACCAATAAGTGCATCCCGGGCGGGCACCCGTACTGTCGGAACCACACTGTACAATAACCAAAAAGAAACCCAGGAAATCAAGAGCGGAAATAGCCGTAATGTCTCATCAATCATGCTGTCTACCTGGGCATTTGCCAGCCATTGCAATGAAAGCAGGTATGAGCTGATCACCATACTGGCCCCGACGAGAATTGGCCCTAATGTCAGTACCATCCAATAAACGGCAAATGAAAACACCAGTGACCGGTGAACCTTACTGCGCCAAATAATGTTAAGCACACTGTCGACGGAGTAAATCAGCAGCAGTGCTGTCACAATCAAGCCGCAGGTGCCCACCACCGTCATACGATTTGAGTTGGCAACAAACTGCTCAAGGTAGTTTTGGATAATATCGCCAGTGGCAGGCATAAAATTGGCAAATATGAAGGCTTTCAATTTTATGCTGATATCAGCAAACATGGGAAAAGCCGCGAACAGAGCAAAAATCACAGTGACCAATGGCACTAGAGAAAGTAATGACACATACGCCAAATGCCCAGCCAGCATGGTTAACCCATCTTTATCTATTCGGGTGTAAAGCATTCGCCCGAACGTAATGTAGGGTTTTAAAGATGCAGATAAGCGAAAACGCAGAAAACTCGCCATGTTTATCTCTCAGTCAATACCGGTGTTTAGGCTCGGTTATGGGTTAGCGTGATATTTAAGGCTAACCCATTAACGTCTGGAGTAAGAACTTATCAGGGAAAATAAGCAGGAATAACCTTTCGGTCTATGACATGAATTGCGGTGATACCTACAATTCTGGCTGCAACAACATTTGCTTCAACATCATCAAAGAATACCGCCTGCTCCGCCGGGATGTTTTCCGCACTCAGCACATGCTGATAAATTCTCGCTTCCGGCTTGCGCATGCCCAAATCCTGGGACAGATACATATGGTCAGCGGCGGCAGCCACTTCAGGGTAATGTTGGGGCCAGTAATTACAATGCAGCCGGTTAGTATTGGATAACACCACCACCCGATGCCCTTCCTGACGCAACTTTTGCATAATGGCGATCACTTCCGGGCGCAAAGCGACAAATACCGCCTGCCAGCCTTCGGCAAACTGTTCAAAACTTAGAGATAGCCCCATCTCATCACTGAGCTGGTGAGCAAACTCTTCATCGCTAATTTCACCGCGCTCATGCTGCTGGAAGACCTCGCCCATGGTAAACCGCTCACTCAACGTCGCCAGCGGGACACTGCTTAATTTGCTCCAAACGCCCAATACGCGTTTGAAGTCGATATCGACAATCACATTACCTAGATCAAAGATATACAGCATGGCGCTCTCCCAATTAGATGGTGAGTTTCACTGTAACGGGAAAAGGGAAAACTGAACAGAGAGAGGAAGAAAAAGGAGGGGTCAGTCAGGAAAAATAATATTTTACCGCAGCGGAAAAAAATAAAAAGTATCCCCAAAGGCATTGGAGTTGCAACAAGGCGGCAAGTGAATTCATCCCGATGAGCTTACACAGGTAAGTGATTCGGGTGAGTGAGCGAAGCTAACACAGTTGCAGCTTCAAGGAAGCAGAGGATAGAACTCAGGGCGCTTTTCGCGCCCTAAGTATCAGCAGTACCAAGAAGAATTAACCTTCTTTAGGACCACGACCTGCACGCTTACGATCGTTTTCCGTCAGGTGACGCTTACGGATACGAATTGATTGCGGGGTAACTTCTACCAATTCATCGTCATCGATGAATTCCAGTGCCTGTTCAAGAGTTTTCTTCAAGAAAGGAACCAGAGTGGTTGCTTCGTCAGTACCGGATGCACGCATGTTGGTCAGTTGCTTACCGGTCAGGCAGTTTACAGTCAGGTCGTTAGAACGTGAGTGAATACCGATGATCTGGCCTTCATACACTTCAGTCGCGTGACCAATAAACAGCTTGCCGCGGTCTTGCAGTTTGTACAGTGCGAATGCCACAGCTTTACCCTGACCGTTAGAGATCAGTACGCCGTTTTGACGTTGGCCGATCTCGCCTGGACGCACATCATCGTAGTGACTGAATGTGGAGTACAGCAGACCAGTACCAGAAGTCATAGTCATGAATTCAGTACGGAAGCCAATCAGGCCACGGCTTGGGATCATATAATCCAGACGAATGCGACCTTTGCCGTCTGGAACCATGTCCTTCACGTCACCCTTACGCTCACCCATGGCTTGCATTACTGCGCCCTGGTGCTGTTCTTCGATATCCAGAGTTACGCTTTCAAATGGTTCTTGATTACGGCCGTCGATAACACGGTTGATAACTTTAGGACGAGAAACAGCCAGCTCGAAACCTTCGCGGCGCATGTTTTCGATCAGAACCGACAGGTGAAGTTCACCACGGCCTGATACGCGGAATGCGTCAGCATCTTCAGTTTCTTCAACACGCAGTGCTACGTTATGAATCAGCTCTTTGTTCAAACGGTCAAGGATCTGACGTGAAGTCACGTACTTGCCTTCTTTACCACAGAACGGAGAGGTGTTAACGCAGAAATACATGGTAACAGTTGGTTCATCAACAGACAGTGCTGGCAATGCTTCAACAGCATTCACATCACAGATAGTGTCAGAGATGTTCAACTCGCCCAAACCGGTGATAGCAACGATATCGCCAGCTTCAGCCATAGTTGCTTCGATACGTTCCAGACCCATATGGCCCAGTACTTTAGCGATTTTACCGTTGCGGGTCTTACCTTCGCTATCGATAACAGTAACTTGCTGGTTAGGCTTAACAACACCACGTTTGATACGGCCGATGCCGATAACACCTACGTAGTTGTTGTAGTCCAACTGGGAGATTTGCATCTGCAATGGACCGGTGCTGTCTACGTCTGGTGCAGGCACATGGTCGATGATTGCCTGATACAGCGGAGTCATGTCTGCCGACATATCATTGTGGTCTTCGCCCGCAATACCCATCAATGCTGATGCGTAAATGATAGGGAAGTCCAGTTGTTCGTCAGTGGCATCCAGGTTTACGAACAGGTCGAACACCTGATCGACAACCCAATCAGGACGCGCGCCAGGACGGTCAACTTTGTTGATAACCACGATTGGTTTCAGACCATGAGCAAAGGCTTTTTTGGTCACGAAACGGGTCTGCGGCATCGGGCCATCCATTGCGTCGACGACCAGCAGCACAGAGTCAACCATAGACATTACACGCTCAACCTCACCACCGAAATCGGCGTGTCCTGGGGTATCCACGATGTTGATGCGGTAGTCTTTCCAGTTAATGGCGGTATTTTTCGCGAGGATGGTTATCCCACGCTCTTTCTCCAAATCGTTGGAGTCCATTACACGTTCAGTTGCTTCAGCACGTTCACCGAACGTACCAGATTGTTGTAGCAACTTATCAACCAGGGTAGTTTTCCCATGGTCAACGTGCGCAATAATGGCGATGTTACGCAGATTCTCGATCACAGCTTTTTTGCCTCAGGCATTTAGAAATAGCGCGCTATTGTACACGTATTAAGCGAGGGACTAAACAAGATCACAAACTTCTCTTATAAACAACCTGACGGCGGTTAGTTTGTGATCCCTTTCACGGTGCAAAAATAGCCTCTCGGCCCACCTTTGCACCAATACAGTGCCCAACGACGCAAATGAAGCACCAAAATAGTGCAATATAACTATCCTGGTGCATACTGAATATCAGCAGACCCCTATGATATGGCATAAACGGGGCGTTTGGAAAGTTGGCATAGATTTCGCAATAGACTTTATGACGCAGTTTAGCATGAATAACGGTCATGAAAAATCAGCATGAGCGTTAGCCTGAATAAAAAGATAACTGAACACCCAAACGATAATCGTTCCACGACGACTATGACAAATCCAGGAGATATAAGTATGTCCGCTGAACATGTTTTGACGATGCTGAATGAGCACGAAGTGAAATTTGTTGATTTGCGCTTCACCGATACCAAAGGGAAAGAGCAGCACATCACTATTCCGGCTCATCAGGTCAACGCTGACTTCTTCGAAGAAGGCAAAATGTTTGATGGCTCCTCGATTGGTGGCTGGAAAGGCATTAACGAATCCGACATGGTACTGATGCCAGACGCCAGCACCGCTGTTATGGATCCGTTCTTCGAAGATTCCACACTGATTATCCGTTGTGACATTCTTGAGCCAGGTACCCTGCAAGGCTATGATCGCGACCCACGTTCAATCTCAAAACGCGCAGAAGAGTTCCTGAAATCTTCAGGTATCGCAGATACCGTGCTGTTTGGGCCAGAACCAGAATTCTTCCTGTTTGACGATGTTCGTTTTGGTAGCAGTATCCGTGGCTCTCATGTCGCTATCGATGACATCGAAGGCGCATGGAACTCCAGCACCAAATACGAAGGCGGCAACAAAGGCCACCGTCCGGCAGTGAAAGGCGGTTACTTCCCAGTTCCTCCGGTTGATTCTTCACAGGACCTGCGTTCTACCATGTGTCTGACCATGGAAGAAATGGGCCTGGTAGTAGAAGCGCATCACCATGAAGTGGCTACCGCAGGTCAGAACGAAGTGGCTACTCGCTTCAATACCATGACCAAGAAAGCCGATGAAATTCAGATCTACAAATATGTGGTGCACAACGTGGCACACGCATTCGGCAAAACTGCGACCTTTATGCCAAAACCAATGTTTGGTGATAATGGTTCAGGCATGCACTGCCATATGTCTTTGTCCAAGAACGGTACTAACCTGTTCGCCGGTGACAAATATGCTGGCCTGTCTGAAATGGCGCTGTTCTACATCGGCGGTATCATCAAGCACGCAAAAGCAATTAACGCCTTGGCTAACCCAACGACTAACTCCTACAAGCGTTTGGTCCCAGGCTACGAAGCTCCGGTCATGTTGGCATACTCTGCCCGTAACCGTTCAGCTTCTATCCGTATCCCAGTGGTTGCCAGCCCGAAAGCGCGTCGTATTGAAGCACGCTTCCCGGATCCAGCCGCTAACCCATACTTGTGCTTCGCAGCACTGCTGATGGCTGGCCTTGATGGCATCATCAACAAAATTCACCCAGGTGATGCGATGGACAAAAACCTGTATGACTTGCCACCGGAAGAAGAAGCAGAAATTCCAAAAGTTGCAGGTTCACTGGACGAAGCGATGGCTGCATTGAACGAAGACCGCGAGTTCCTGACCCGTGGTGGCGTGTTCACTGACGACGCTATCGATGCTTATATCGAACTGCGTAAAGAAGAAATGGACCGCGTTCGTATGACTCCGCACCCAGTTGAGTTCGAACTGTATTACAGCGTTTAATTTTAGTTAGCCGTTTTTTTTGTTGCCGTGGAAACTTTTGGCCCATCTTCGGATGGGCTTTTTTCTCCACTTTTCGTTTTCGTCATATTTCCTCTGGCTCAGTCACGACTGAACCGATTAGGATGTATTCACCAAAAGAGTGCAGGAGTCTGCGTAATGGCAACAGGCACGCTGCCCGATGCTGGGCAGATCCTTAATTCTCTCATTAATAGTATTCTGCTATTAGATGATGATTTGGCTATCCATTATGCCAATCCCGCTGCGCAGCAACTTCTGGCGCAAAGCTCTCGTAAACTTTTTGGTACACCCCTGCCCGATTTATTAGGCTATTTTTCTCTTAATATCGACCTGATGCGGGAAAGTCTGATCGCCGGTCAAGGTTTTACCGATAACGAGGTGACCGTAGTTGTTGATGGCCGCGCGCATATTTTGTCGCTGACAGCACAATCACTGCCAGAAGGTTTTATATTGCTGGAAATGGCGCCGATGGATAATCAGCGTCGGTTAAGCCAAGAACAATTACAACATGCACAGCAAGTCGCAGCCCGTGATCTGGTTCGTGGGCTGGCTCATGAGATTAAGAACCCGTTAGGTGGCTTACGGGGGGCAGCACAATTATTGTCTAAAGCATTGCCTGATCCAGCATTGTTGGAATATACCAAAGTGATCATTGAGCAGGCAGACCGCTTACGTAACTTGGTTGATCGCTTATTAGGCCCACAACGGCCCGGTCAACACATCACACAAAGTATCCATCAGGTTGCTGAACGGGTTTGTCAGTTAGTCTCGCTGGAAAAACCGGATAATGTGACGTTAATCCGTGACTATGACCCAAGTTTGCCTGAACTGGCCCATGATCCAGACCAAATTGAACAAGTGTTGCTGAATATCACTCGTAATGCATTACAGGCTTTGGGGGGAGCTGGCGGCACTATTACGCTACGCACCCGTACTGCTTTTCAGATAACACTGCATGGTATGCGCTATCGTTTGAGCGCTCGCATTGATATTGAAGATGACGGTCCGGGCGTTCCAACGCAATTACAAGATACCGTGTTCTATCCGATGGTAAGTGGTCGCGAGGGGGGGACTGGCCTTGGCTTGTCTATCGCCCGTAATCTTATCGATCAACATTCGGGTAAAATTGAATTCAACAGTTGGCCGGGACATACCGAATTCTCGGTTTACCTGCCTATTCGCCAGTGAGGTTTCTATGCAACGAGGGATAGTCTGGATCGTCGATGACGATAGCTCCATCCGCTGGGTGCTTGAACGTGCACTGACTGGAGCAGGTCTGAACTGTGCAACCTTCGATACCGGTAACCAGGTGTTGGATGCACTCGCGACACAAACCCCGGATGTGTTGTTATCGGATATTCGCATGCCTGGCATGGACGGGTTAGCCCTGCTGAAACAGATTAAGCAGCGCCACCCGATGCTCCCGGTCATCATAATGACGGCACATTCTGATTTGGATGCTGCGGTCAGTGCCTATCAGCAAGGGGCTTTTGATTACCTGCCTAAACCTTTTGATATTGATGAAGCCGTAGCTCTGGTTGAGCGGGCTATCAGCCATTATCAGGAGCAGCAGCAACCGGCACGCAGCCAACCCGCCAGCGGTCCAACCGCTGATATCATTGGCGAAGCACCGGCGATGCAAGACGTTTTCCGCATCATCGGCCGCTTATCTCGTTCTTCTATTAGTGTGCTGATTAACGGTGAGTCGGGTACCGGTAAAGAGTTAGTGGCCCATGCGTTACATCGCCACAGCCCACGGGCTAAAGCGCCGTTTATCGCGCTGAATATGGCGGCGATCCCGAAAGATTTAATTGAATCTGAATTATTCGGCCACGAGAAAGGTGCCTTTACCGGCGCGAATCAAGTGCGCCAGGGTCGTTTTGAACAAGCCGATGGCGGCACACTGTTTTTAGATGAAATCGGTGATATGCCATTGGATGTACAAACCCGCCTGTTACGCGTGCTGGCTGATGGTCAGTTTTATCGCGTCGGGGGTTACGCACCGGTCAAAGTAGATGTTCGTATTATTGCCGCTACCCACCAAAATCTGGAGCTGCGTGTTCAGGAAGGTAAATTCCGTGAGGATTTATTCCATCGTCTGAATGTGATTCGGGTACATCTGCCACCGCTGCGTGAACGTCGTGAAGACATTCCGCGTTTGGCTCGTTACTTCTTGCAAGTGGCAGCTAAAGAGTTAGGTGTGGAAGCCAAAAATCTGCACCCTGAGACCGAAGTGGCGCTAACCCGCCTGCCTTGGCAGGGTAACGTGCGCCAACTGGAAAACACCTGTCGCTGGCTGACGGTGATGGCTGCCGGGCAGGAAGTACTGACTCAGGATTTACCTTCTGAACTGTTTGAAACCAGCACGCCAGATGCTTCAGGTCAGCGGACGCCGGACAACTGGGCAACTCTATTGGCACAATGGGCTGAACGCGCCCTACGTTCTGGTCATCAGGACCTGTTATCTGAGGCACAGCCGGAAATGGAACGCACGCTGTTAACCACGGCATTACGCCATACTCAAGGTCATAAGCAAGAAGCGGCACGTCTGCTGGGTTGGGGCCGCAACACCTTAACGCGTAAGTTAAAAGAGCTGGGAATGGAGTAGTTGGGAGAAAGAGAGTAATTCCTGCCTAAATTCCCCCTCAAGGTAATGTTGACCATTGAGGGGGAACATCATCAGATCACGCGTGAAAACTGCTGCTTGCGCGCCTGTTTCCGTAAATAGATATCGAAACACATACAAATATTACGAATCAGTAAGCGCCCGCGCGGTGTTACCCGAATGCCTTTATCATCCCGCTCCACCAGCCCATCTTGTTCGAAAGGTGCTAGTAGCTCAAAATCTTCAGCAAAATAATCTGCAAAACGAATACCATACTGCTGCTCAATCGGCTGATAGCTGATTTGGAAATTACAAATCAGCGTTTTAATCACATCACGGCGCAAGCAATCATCTTCAGTCATCGCCAAACCACGCCACAGCGCATTGCCACGCTGCTCCACGCAGGAATAGTAAGTCTTCAAATCTTTTTCATTCTGCGCATAGCTGTCACCCAACATGCTGATAGCAGAAACCCCCAAACCAAGTAAATCACTGTCGCCTTGGGTGGTATAACCTTGAAAATTACGGTGTAATTCACCTTCACGCTGCGCAATGGCTAATTCATCATCTGGCCGGGCAAAATGATCCATACCAATAAATTGATAGCCAGACTCAGTTAAGAAACTGATGGTGTGCTGCAAAATATCTAGCCGCTGTTCGGCGCTCGGCAGATCGGCATCTTTAATTTTACGTTGAGCAGCAAACAGACTCGGTAAATGTGCGTAATTGAACACACTCAGACGATCAGGATTCAGCTCTGCCACCCGTTTGAGGGTAAAAGCAAAACTCTCTGGTGTCTGTTTTGGCAAACCATAAATCAAATCGATATTGGTTGAGTTAAAACCAAGGGCTTTAGCGCGGGCAATCAGGGCAAAGATAAAATCCTCATCCTGCTCACGATTAACCAGCCGTTGAACCTCTTTATTAAAATCTTGCACCCCCATGCTTAGGCGGTTAAACCCCTCAGCACGCAGGTGATCAAGGACATCCAGTTCAATTTCACGTGGGTCCACTTCTATTGATTGCTCAGCACCGGGCAGGAAATCAAAGTTTTCACGCAACAGGTTCATCAGGTGGGTAATTTGTATTTTATTCAGGTAAGTGGGCGTACCACCGCCCCAGTGCATCTGGCTAACCTGACGCCCAACAAATAACGCCGCACGCTGGCGGATCTCTTTTTCCAAGACCGCCAGATACTCATCAGCTTTATGCTGTTGCCGCGTCACCAGCTTATTGCAGCCGCAGAAATAACACAGCTTATGGCAAAACGGGATATGCACATACAGCGACAAAGGCCGTTGTGGGTAACGCTTCACTGCCTGCTGAAAAGCAGATTCATTATAATCTTCACTGAATTCGAGCGCAGTGGGGTACGACGTATAGCGCGGCCCTGAATAATTATATTTTTGAATCAGGGATAAATCCCAAACTATAGCCTGCTCAGACATGTTCATTCCTTCCGATATTTGCGCCTACCGGGCCGGTTAGAGGGTAGATGTTTTCGTTGTCTGGCCGCAGTAGCACTGCGCAACCGCTTTCTTCGTTGCGACAGTAGCCATAGTTTACCCAATAACCACACTAGATAACATGTAAGCAGTAGGGCTATTATCGGGATCACCCAATTCATGGTTTAAAATGTATCTTTTGGGTTACCGCGTTTCAGCAATTGCAAAATGTCTTCCTGCTTTTCTTCTGGCGCTTCGTCATCTTCATCGTCGCCCAATTCAATACCCAATTGTTCCATTAGGGCATCAATACGATCCAACGTCAGATCAACATAAGCCTGATCTTCTTTGCTCAATACTTCATCATTATCCAGACGATCCAGCAATGCATCCAGACGCTCATCGTTTTCCAGCTTAGACAGCTCTTCTTCCGGCGTCAGACGTGGCTTAGCTTCAACTTTAGCCACCGGCTTAGTGGTTGGCTTAGCTTTAACCTTACTCTCAACCACCAGCGGCACAGGTACTTTACTGCCGATGCGTGGATCTTTCTCTTGAGTCTCGGACTGGCCCTTCTTATTGCTACCTTCTACATTGGTTCTCGCCCCTGAGCGATTGCCACTGTGTTTCTTCTGACGTTTACGCTCGCGAGCTTCGATATCAAGCTCTACACGGGTCTTTCTAATACGCTTAGGCGTCGCGGTGCCTTTCGGGGCCGCAATATTCGCGCGTGGTGCTTTATTTGGCTGCTTCATAACCTGTGCTCTTAAATGGGTAAATAAGTATGGGATCGGATTTAGTATAGGATTGGGCCGGAATCTAGCAGAAAGAAGAGAAAGAAAAAAGGCGCCAGATTAACCTGTCGCCCTTTTTCGCATCTTCTGCGGCAGGATATCCTTACAGCACACTCCCTGCACTGACATAACAACCGGATATCTCCCTCCTGCAATGCGCCATCCTTGCCATATCTGCGGCCCTCAAGGCAACTTAACCAGCGCGCCTGCCAGTATACCTGAACCCTCTTACTTGAAGGGTATAAAAGATAAACCCCCTTTTTTTTGCCTGATGCAGTTATAATCGCTGCATGTAAGCTATCTCTCACGGAGACGACAAATTTTGACTATTAGAAACTATAACTATCACATGACCCACTTCGTCATCAGTGCTCCGGATATCCGCCATCTGCCACGTGATGAAGGTATTGAGGTGGCATTTGCTGGCCGTTCAAATGCCGGTAAATCGAGTGCACTTAATACGTTAACTAACCAGAAAGGTCTGGCCAGAACCAGTAAAACACCCGGCCGTACTCAGCTAATTAACCTATTTGAAGTCGTTGACGGTATTCGTCTGGTTGACTTACCGGGCTATGGCTATGCTGAAGTCCCGGAAGAGATGAAACTCAAATGGCAACGCGCGCTGGGTGAGTATTTGCAAAAGCGTAACTGTCTGAAAGGATTAGTTGTGTTGATGGATATTCGCCATCCACTGAAAGATTTAGATCAGCAAATGATTACCTGGGCGGTTGCGGTTGGCACCCCGGTTCTATTATTGCTGACCAAAGCGGATAAGCTGGCTTCTGGCGCCCGTAAGGCTCAATTGAACATGGTACGAGAAGCGATTATTCCATTTATGGGTGATATTCAGGTTGAAGCTTTCTCTTCTTTGAAGAAGATTGGCGTCGAAAAACTCCGGGAAAAACTGGATACCTGGTTTAACGAGATACCACCAGAAGTTATGATTGATGATTATGACGATGAAGGTGAGTAAGCGCTAACAGCAGCCCGCAAGGGCTGTTATCCCCAAGGGTGGTGTTTTATATCGCCCTGAGTTAATACCTGGCAATAATACTTCCCCCCTAGAGTAAAAATCATCAAACCGTATTTTCACGGGTAATGCCGGGCTGTTTCTCTATCGGTTCGCGAAAAGTGCTCACAAATCCCAATAAAAAACGCCCCAGTCAATAAATGACTGGGGCGGCTAATATATAGCCAAATCCGATTACGTGAAGTAAAAGGTCTGAAAGATAGAACATCTTACCTCTGTACCCTACGTCTGTAACTCTACATCATTTTTTCGCGGGGCAAAAGAATTTTTTGTTGTATAGTTACACAAATTGGCACGATTCAGCGCACATCTTCCCCGCATAATGGCGGATAAATGTAGCTTAATTACATAAAATGCTTTATTTATCGCCACTTACCCACAAAGCTAGTGAGCCTGGTCCCAGTTATCACCAACACCGACATCCACCTTCAGTGGTACCGCCAGTTGCATACTCTGCTCCATCAGTTCACGAATCTTTTGTTCCGCGCTTTCCAATACACTTTCATGCACTTCAAACACTAATTCATCGTGTACCTGCATGATTACTCGCACCAATGGTTCTGGTTCCTGTTGTAACCAGGCATCCACTGCAATCATTGCCCGTTTGATAATATCAGCGGCGGTACCTTGCATTGGCGCATTGATAGCTTCACGTTCAGCAGCTTTACGGCGAGTTGCATTACGAGAATGAATATCTGGCAAATAGAGGCGACGGCCATCCAGCGTGGTGACATAACCTTGATCGGCGGCTTGCTTACGTGTGCGCTCCATGTATTCCAACACACCGGGATAGCGCTCAAAATAGAGATCCATATAGCGCTGCGCCTCTCCACGGGGAATGCTTAGCTGTCGCGCCAGACCAAAAGCGCTCATACCATAAATAAGACCAAAGTTAATGGCCTTGGCACTGCGGCGTTGTTCAGTTGTGACCTTTTCCAGTGGCATACCAAAGACTTCCGCCGCTGTCGCACGGTGGATATCTTTTCCCGCAGCAAATGCAGCTAATAGCCCTTTATCCTGCGACAAGTGCGCCATAATACGCAGCTCAATCTGTGAGTAGTCAGCCGCCATAATGCGATAGCCTTGGGGCGCAATAAAAGCCTGCCGTATACGACGCCCTTCTTCATTCCGCACTGGAATGTTTTGCAGGTTAGGATCACGTGAGGACAAACGCCCTGTCGCTGTCACCGCCTGGTGATAAGAGGTATGGACCCGGCCCGAAACTGGGTTAATCATCAACGGCAGCTTGTCGGTATAGGTACTTTTCAGCTTAGCCAGACCACGATATTCAAGGATCACCTTCGGCAACGGGTAATCTAATGCCAGCTCAGCCAACACTTCTTCATTAGTTGACGCGGCCCCGCCAGGGGTTTTCTTCAAGATAGGCAGTTTTTGTTTTTCGTACAAAATGGTCTGAAGCTGCTTAGGTGATGCCAGGTTGAACGGCTCTTCAGCCAATTCATGAGCCTGTTTTTCTAACTCATCAAGGCGGATAGTCAGCTCTTTTGAATGTGCGGCCAAGATATTCTGGTCAATCAAGACACCAGTGCGCTCGATGCGAGACAGAATTGGCAATAGCGGCATCTCAATTTCCTGGAATACCCGCTTTAACCCTTCACTTTGTTGCAGTTTTGGCCACAGCACCAGATGCAACTGTAGCGTAACGTCGGCATCTTCTGCGGCATAAGGGCCTGCTTGTTCCAACGCAATTTGATTAAAGGTTAGTTGGTTTTTACCCTTACCGGCGATCTCTTCAAAGGTAATAGTTTTGTGGTTGAGATAACGTTCTGCCAGACTATCCATATCATGGCGACCAGCAACACTGTCTAAAACGTAAGATTCCAGCATAGTATCGAAAGCGATACCGCGCAGCTCAATGCCATAACGTGCCAGCATGCTTTGGTCAAACTTGAGATTCTGGCCAACTTTAAAGGCTTTATCGTCTTCCAGTAGTGGTTTTAGCGTGGCCAAAACCCAATCCCGGTCGAGCTGTGCAGGAGAGTCCAAATAATCATGCGCCAAGGGTAAATAAGCGGCTTCGCCTGGTGCAACGGCAAAAGAGATACCAATTAAATTGCTGCTAAGCGTATCCAGGCCGTCAGTCTCAGTATCAAACGCGAAAACCTCTGCTTTTTTGAGGCGCTCAATCCACTCTACTAAGGATTTCTCATCCAAAATGGTCTGATAATTTTCTTGTGATAGTACTGCGGTGACCTCAACCGCATCAGCTGGCTCTACTGCCACAAAAGCTTTATTACTTGTTTGTGCCGTTGGCCGATCTTTTTTACCGTCCAGCCATTTGCCCGCTTCTACATCCACTAACCAGCGCTTAAATTCATAACGGCTGAATAACTGATGTAATTGATCATCATCTGGGGGGGAAACTTTTAGCTCATCACAAGTCACATCCAATTCAACATCTGTTTTAATGGTGGCTAATTTATAGGAGAGATAAGCAACATCTTTATTCTGCTCTAACTTGGCTGACATGGTTTTGGCACCACGGAATGTCAGTGTGGATATTTTATCCAAATTACTGAACAGCGCATCCAGCCCACCCAAACCTTGCAATAAAGCTTGTGCGGTCTTTTCGCCAACACCTGGAACCCCTGGAATATTGTCTGAGGAATCCCCCATTAGTGCTAGAAAATCAATAATCAATTCAGGAGGAACACCATATTTTTCACAGACTTCCTGTGGCCCCAAAATAGCGTTATTCATTGTATTGATTAAAGTGATATTTGGCGTAACTAATTGCGCCATATCCTTATCACCGGTACTGATTAATACAGCATGACCTGCTTTTTCAGCTTCCTGCGCTAAAGTACCAATAACATCGTCGGCCTCAACACCGGAGACAACCAATAAAGGTAGCCCCATTGCCTTAACCATTTGGTGCAACGGCTCAATTTGAGCTCGCAAATCATCTGGCATCGGTGGCCGGTGGGATTTATAGTCAGCGAAAAGCTCATCACGGAATGTTTTACCTTTAGCATCGAATACTACCGCTACATGGCTAGGACGATATTGCAGCAATAGACTGCGCAACATGTTCAACACGCCGTACATCGCCCCCGTTGGTTCACCGCTGCCGTTGGTCAGTGGTGGGAACGCATGGTAAGCACGATAGAGGTAAGAGGAACCGTCAACGAGGATCAATGGGTTTTCTGCAATCTGGGCCATAGGGTTTCTTCATCTTTATTCAGCAAGGTCTAACGCTAAGAATGCCATAGCTGGCGACAAGAGACGAATTTTAGCGTCCATTGTTGTGCGAAAGAGAGCATTTTTACGTAGTGATCCTGAAGATCCAATCTGTGGATAACTTTGTGAGTAAAAGCATGTGCAGATTATATCTGCTCTGCTTATTTTTTAGAGGTAATATTTAAAATTATAATAATCATATAGTTACATTCATTGTTTTTTTATTTTACTGTCATTTTTTCTTTATCTAAATTGTGGATATTACTTATTCAGTTACAGTCTTAAGGTAAATAAATTCCACGGGTGGATAATTTAGTGTTCTCTCTTTTTTATTACTCACCATCAAGTCGTTTTCTCTTTTTAGCATCGCTAATATCCATATTTATCCATCACTGAAATAAATGAATCTATCGAAAACAACATGGAAAAAAATATAAAATCAGTATTTAGTCGTATTACTGTCACATTAGTAAATATGATGATTCCGTGGCAGAGATAGATACAGAATTGAAATGCTGATGACAATGTAGGGTATTGGATAAGTGAAAGAGGAGCTAACAAAAGCCAGCGCCTCCTTTTGTACAATTACTTTTGGGTCAGTAGGAACTTAACGACATCCGCATACTGTTTAACATAGGTATCCATTGAGCTGGTATCCATGCCATCATTCTTAATCATATATTTGCCATTAACAAACATGGCTGGCACACCACGTAATTGTAAATCTTCAGCCGCTTTTTGTTGTTGAGCAACCAGTGATTTAACGACAAAACTATTTAATGCTGCATCATAATCTTCGCCACTCACACCCGCTTTAATAAAGACATTACGAATATCATCAGGGGTTTGAACAGTTTGTGTTTTCTGTACACCTTCAAACATCAGTGGGGTGATTTTTTCCTCAACGCCCAATGCCATGGCAACAGCCCATGCCTGAGTCAATTGCTTACCTAATGGCCCAAGGAACTCAACATGGTATCGAGTCATTTTTGTCCCTTCTGGCAGTGCTTTTTTTACTGCCTGAGGGATATGATAAACTTCTTCAAACTGAAAGCAGTGCGGGCAATAGAAAGAGAAAAACTCTAAAACCTGAGGCTCACCCGTTACTGGTTTATTTAACGTCTGGTACTGGGTTCCATCCGTAAACTGTGCGGCAGATGCACTGAATGCCATCACCATGCCAACGAGAGCTAACCATACATTTTTCATACTATAACAATCTCCATTATCTTAGCTTTAGTACATTGGCATCAGCTGCAAAGGGGGTACCTGCAACAGCTTAACCTGTTCTGTAAATGATGCAGTCTGCTGTAACCAAAAATCAGACTCCGCCATCCACGGAAAACTTTTCGGAAATGCAGGGTCCTGCCAACGTCTGGCGACCCATGCAAGGTAATAAACCATGCGCATTGCGCGTAAAGGTTCAATCAATGCAAGTTCACGCTGATCAAAATCAGCAAACTCACCATAAGCTTCCAGCAAGATATCCAACTGGATCAATTGCTCTCTGCGCTCGCCGTGTAATAACATCCACAAATCCTGAACCGCCGGACCATTTCTGGCATCATCCAAATCGACGAACATTGGCCCATCACGCCACAAAATATTACCAGGATGGCAATCACCATGTAGCCGCAACGGCTGCCAATCGGTGTGCCAATACTGCTTAATGGTGGCGATCAACAGATCGGTTGCCGCCAGAAACTTGTCTTTCTGTTTTGCCGGCACTAACACACTGCTGGCCAGTAACTGACGTGGCTCGGTCAGATATTCCTCAATATCCATCGTTGGCCGGGCAACAAAAAGTCCATCGCTACCCACCTGATGAATTCTGCCGAGAAAACGGCCCACCCACTCCAGTTGATCAAGATTGTCTATTTCATATTGCCGCCCACCGACACTTGGGAACACAGCAAAGAAAAAGCCGCCATGAGTATGCAAAGTTTCGCCGTTTAGTGCTAATGGGGCGATAACCGGAATCTCCGATTCTGCCAAATCAAGCGAGAACCGATGTTCCTCGATAATTTGTTCACTGCTCCAACGCTCGGGGCGATAAAACTTCACCACATACCGTTTACGATCTTCATCCATAAACTGATAGACGCGGTTCTCATAACTATTAAGCGCGGTTAACCCTGAATCCACCCGTAACCCTACAGCCTCAAGGGCGTCCATAATCAGGTCTGGAGACAAAGTCTGAAAATTAAAAGCAGAATTGTTCATAACAACATTCAGTCTGTATAAGTAACAGCGGCGCGCTGAGAATAAGAAATAGTATCATTAAAGCCTCCTCCCTACGCAGACAGGAGTGTGACTAATCTTTAATGATGCCACGAGCTCTCAATAATGCTGTTTTAAAATCCTCTTCATAATCCTTTTTCAGTCCTGGAATCACTTCCGTTGATGCCGAGCCACGCATTTTCAGATGATAAATAAGAATATCGTCTGTCAAATCTGCGAAATTACCTTCAAAACCAGCTTCCTCTGACAATTTTTGTAAAAACTGCACCAGATTTAAATCAGGTTCTTGCTGCCAGGCCGGATGTAAAAGCTCAATCAGTTCATTAACACGATGACATTTCATAGCGAAGTTATCCTATTCAAAAATATGCTGACAAAGTAGCAGGGATATTCACACAGGGAAAGAGAGCCTATTGTCAATAAAAGTAAATCCTGACCTGTTCACCTATTTGAAGATACAATCCCATAGTCAGTTTAATACCGTGGAGTGATGGAAATGCGACCTAATATTACAGGCGTTATTCTTGCTGGAGGCCTTTCGTCCAGAATGGGCGGGAATGATAAAGGATTAATCTCCCTAAATGGAAAGCCACTGTATCGACATGTGATTGATAGATTAAGACCGCAGGTTGAGAACTTACTGATTAATGCTAATCGTAACCAAGCCCTCTATCAACAAAGTGGCGTTCCCGTCATTAACGATATCATTACTGGCTTTGTAGGCCCATTGGCTGGCATGCATGCTGGATTAAGCCATTCAACTACCGAATGGGTTGTCTTTGCTCCCTGTGACGTTCCTATGCTTCCACTTAATCTGGTTTCTCAACTCTGGCAGTCAAAAGGGCAGGCTCTTGCTGCTTATGTTAGTGATAGCAAGCGTGAGCATCCAACATTAGCTTTAATGCATGTTAGTCTTAAGCCAACGCTAGCAAGGTATCTGGCAAAAGGGGATCGTAAGTTAATGATATTTATGACGAGTATCAATGCGCAAAGAGTGGTATTCAATGGGCAACTCAATCAATTCAGTAACCTAAATACTCCCGCAGATTGCGAGTTATGGGAACAAGCTAAAAGAGAGCCATTATGAGCAGCAAGACGCCCCCGTTACTCGGTATAGCCGCGTACAGTGGTACAGGAAAAACAACCTTACTAAAACACCTGATCCCCTTACTTCAACAGCGCCAAATCCGCGTTGGCTTAATCAAACATACTCATCACAATATGGAAATTGATACACCGGGCAAAGACAGTTATGAATTGCGTAAAGCTGGAGCCCATCAAACGTTGGTTGCCAGTGATTGCCGCTGGGCATTAATGACAGAAACGCCAGAACAGCCGCCGATGGATCTTCACTATCTGGCTAGTCGATTAGATACATCAACTATCGATTTGATTTTGGTTGAGGGTTTTAAGCACGAGCCGATCAGCAAAATTGCTCTTTATAGAGCAGCTGTAGGTAAGCCTTTCGCTGGTTTGATTGATGAATACGTTATCGCTTTGGCAAGTGACGAGCCGATAGATACTGTAGTAAAGCAATTAGATATTAATCAACCAGATCAGATCGCAGAGTTTATTTATAACTGGCTCAAGATGGATCAGTCAGAGCTATAAAAACAAAAAAAAGCCACCTATCAAGGTAGCCTTCTGTTCTCATCATCGCTGTGACGGCCGGATTTGACTCACCTGCCCCTGCAATATTTGACTCATCTCACTATGAACCCTGCGACGCAACCACTCTAAGGTCACTATTTATACATATTTCACTATTCTGCCCATAGCAAAAACCCCACGCTTTTGGCATGGGGTCTCGGCTTTATTTGATGCCTGGCAGTGTCCTACTCTCGCATGGGGAGACCCCACACTACCATCGGCGCTACGGCGTTTCACTTCTGAGTTCGGCATGGGATCAGGTGGGACCACCGCGCTATGGCCGCCAGGCAAATTCTGTCTAAACTAAACCCGCTATATGTTTCCACACAGCCAGCCAGCCCAATCTCGGAACTTCGCTGAAAATATCAATCTCTCAACCAAAACACCTTTGGTGTTGTAAGGTTAAGCCTCACGGATCATTAGTACTGGTTAGCTCAATGCATCGCTGCACTTACACACCCAGCCTATCAACGTCATAGTCTTTAACGTTCCTTCAGGGGGCTTAAAGCCCCAGGGAAGACTCATCTCGAGGCAAGTTTCCCGCTTAGATGCTTTCAGCGGTTATCTCTTCCGAATTTAGCTACCGGGCAATGCCATTGGCATGACAACCCGAACACCAGTGATTCGTCCACTCCGGTCCTCTCGTACTAGGAGCAGCCCCTCTCAATCTTCCAACGCCCACGGCAGATAGGGACCGAACTGTCTCACGACGTTCTAAACCCAGCTCGCGTACCACTTTAAATGGCGAACAGCCATACCCTTGGGACCTACTTCAGCCCCAGGATGTGATGAGCCGACATCGAGGTGCCAAACACCGCCGTCGATATGAACTCTTGGGCGGTATCAGCCTGTTATCCCCGGAGTACCTTTTATCCGTTGAGCGATGGCCCTTCCATTCAGAACCACCGGATCACTAAGACCTACTTTCGTACCTGCTCGAGCCGTCACTCTCGCAGTCAAGCTAGCTTATGCCTTTGCACTAACCTCACGATGTCCGACCGTGATTAGCTAACCTTCGTGCTCCTCCGTTACTCTTTGGGAGGAGACCGCCCCAGTCAAACTACCCACCAGACACTGTCCTCACCCCAGATTATGGGGCCGAGTTAGAACATCAAACATTAAAGGGTGGTATTTCAAGGTTGGCTCCATGCAGACTGGCGTCCACACTTCAATGCCTCCCACCTATCCTACACATCAAGGCTCAATGTTCAGTGTCAAGCTATAGTAAAGGTTCACGGGGTCTTTCCGTCTTGCCGCGGGTACACTGCATCTTCACAGCGAGTTCAATTTCACTGAGTCTCGGGTGGAGACAGCCTGGCCATCATTACGCCATTCGTGCAGGTCGGAACTTACCCGACAAGGAATTTCGCTACCTTAGGACCGTTATAGTTACGGCCGCCGTTTACTGGGGCTTCGATCAAGAGCTTCGCCTTGCGGCTGACCCCATCAATTAACCTTCCAGCACCGGGCAGGCGTCACACCGTATACGTCCACTTTCGTGTTTGCACAGTGCTGTGTTTTTATTAAACAGTTGCAGCCAGCTGGTATCTGCGACTGGCTTCGGCGCCGGGAGCAAGTCCCATTACCTAATGCCAGCGTGCCTTCTCCCGAAGTTACGGCACCATTTTGCCTAGTTCCTTCACCCGAGTTCTCTCAAGCGCCTGAGTATTCTCTACCTGACCACCTGTGTCGGTTTGGGGTACGATTTAATGTTACCTGATGCTTAGAGGCTTTTCCTGGAAGCTTGGCATCAACTACTTCACCACCGTAGTGGCTCGTCATCACACCTCAGCGTTGATAAGCAACCGGATTTACCAAGTCGCTCCGCCTACATGCTTAAACCGGGACAACCGTCGCCCGGCTAGCCTAGCCTTCTCCGTCCCCCTTCGCAGTAACACCAAGTACAGGAATATTAACCTGTTTCCCATCGACTACGCTTTTCAGCCTCGCCTTAGGGGTCGACTCACCCTGCCCCGATTAACGTTGGACAGGAACCCTTGGTCTTCCGGCGTGCGGGTTTTTCACCCGCATTATCGTTACTTATGTCAGCATTCGCACTTCTGATACCTCCAGCAACCCTCACAGGTCACCTTCAACGGCTTACAGAACGCTCCCCTACCCAACAACACCTAAGTGTCGCTGCCGCAGCTTCGGTGCATGGTTTAGCCCCGTTACATCTTCCGCGCAGGCCGACTCGACCAGTGAGCTATTACGCTTTCTTTAAATGATGGCTGCTTCTAAGCCAACATCCTGGCTGTCTGTGCCTTCCCACATCGTTTCCCACTTAACCATGACTTTGGGACCTTAGCTGGCGGTCTGGGTTGTTTCCCTCTTCACGACGGACGTTAGCACCCGCCGTGTGTCTCCCGTGATAACATTCTTCGGTATTCGGAGTTTGCATCGGTTTGGTAAGTCGGGATGACCCCCTAGCCGAAACAGTGCTCTACCCCCGAAGATGAGTTCACGAGGCGCTACCTAAATAGCTTTCGGGGAGAACCAGCTATCTCCCGGTTTGATTGGCCTTTCACCCCCAGCCACAAGTCATCCGCTAATTTTTCAACATTAGTCGGTTCGGTCCTCCAGTTAGTGTTACCCAACCTTCAACCTGCCCATGGCTAGATCACCGGGTTTCGGGTCTATACCTTGCAACTAGACGCCCAGTTAAGACTCGGTTTCCCTACGGCTCCCCTATTCGGTTAACCTTGCTACAAAATATAAGTCGCTGACCCATTATACAAAAGGTACGCAGTCACACCACGAAGGTGCTCCCACTGCTTGTACGTACACGGTTTCAGGTTCTATTTCACTCCCCTCGCCGGGGTTCTTTTCGCCTTTCCCTCACGGTACTGGTTCACTATCGGTCAGTCAGGAGTATTTAGCCTTGGAGGATGGTCCCCCCATATTCAGACAGGATGTCACGTGTCCCGCCCTACTCATCGAGTTCACAGCAAGTGTGTTTTGGTGTACGGGACTATCACCCTGTACCGTGCGACTTTCCAGACGCTTCCACTAACACACAAACTGATTCAGACTCTGGGCTCTTCCCCGTTCGCTCGCCGCTACTGGGGGAATCTCGGTTGATTTCTTTTCCTCGGGGTACTTAGATGTTTCAGTTCCCCCGGTTCGCCTTGCATGGCTATGTATTCACCATGCAATAGTGCAACGAATTGCACTGGGTTTCCCCATTCGGGTATCGTCGGTTGTAACGCTTCATATCAGCTTACCGACGCTTTTCGCAGATTAGCACGCCCTTCATCGCCTCTGACTGCCTAGGCATCCACCCCGTGTACGCTTAGTCGCTTAACCTCACAACCCAAAGGTGTTTCTTATGTTCAAGTCGGTTGCGCGTCGTGAATACAGCGTTGTGCGGTACTCGGAATGCTCATGAACGTTAAGTTCACTCCGCTTCCTCCGTGCCGTACGCCTTGCCTTCACTTAGCTCACGCGACTCTCTTCATCAGAATACACATTGGCATTGCGATTATTTGAGAGACTCTATTACAGGTTACTCTTTATCTCAGTACATCTACGGAGAGATAAATTTCAGCTGTAATGTTTCAATTTTCAGCTTGTTCCAGATTGTTAAAGAGCAATATCTTAAACACGACTCGTTAAAGTCATCTTTAAGATATTCAGTTGATAATGTCTTTCACACATTATCGGAGTGGCGTCCCCAAGGGGATTCGAACCCCTGTTACAGCCGTGAAAGGGCAGTGTCCTAGGCCTCTAGACGATGGGGACACAAAAATTTCTACTGAATCACTGATTCGGTATTTTTTGTAAAGGTGAGAATGTGGTGACACATTCGAACGACTGATGCAGTAAAAACTCGATACCGAGGTCTTATTGCACAATCATCACCCTCATCAACAGGTGCTCTTGCTCATTTACATTCATCAGACAATCTGTGTGGACACTACGCAATGCGTATCGTTTAGGTAAGGAGGTGATCCAACCGCAGGTTCCCCTACGGTTACCTTGTTACGACTTCACCCCAGTCATGAATCACAAAGTGGTAAGCGCCCTCCCGAAGGTTAAGCTACCTACTTCTTTTGCAACCCACTCCCATGGTGTGACGGGCGGTGTGTACAAGGCCCGGGAACGTATTCACCGTAGCATTCTGATCTACGATTACTAGCGATTCCGACTTCATGGAGTCGAGTTGCAGACTCCAATCCGGACTACGACAGACTTTATGTGGTCCGCTTGCTCTCGCGAGTTCGCTTCACTTTGTATCTGCCATTGTAGCACGTGTGTAGCCCTACTCGTAAGGGCCATGATGACTTGACGTCATCCCCACCTTCCTCCGGTTTATCACCGGGCAGTCTCCCTTGAGTTCCCACCATTACGTGCTGGCAACAAAGGATAAGGGTTGCGCTCGTTGCGGGACTTAACCCAACATTTCACAACACGAGCTGACGACAGCCATGCAGCACCTGTCTCACAGTTCCCGAAGGCACCGAAGCATCTCTGCTAAGTTCTGTGGATGTCAAGAGTAGGTAAGGTTCTTCGCGTTGCATCGAATTAAACCACATGCTCCACCGCTTGTGCGGGCCCCCGTCAATTCATTTGAGTTTTAACCTTGCGGCCGTACTCCCCAGGCGGTCGACTTAACGCGTTAGCTCCGGAAGCCACGCCTCAAGGGCACAACCTCCAAGTCGACATCGTTTACAGCGTGGACTACCAGGGTATCTAATCCTGTTTGCTCCCCACGCTTTCGCACCTGAGCGTCAGTCTTTGTCCAGGGGGCCGCCTTCGCCACCGGTATTCCTCCAGATCTCTACGCATTTCACCGCTACACCTGGAATTCTACCCCCTCTACAAGACTCTAGCTTGCCAGTTTCAAATGCAGTTCCCACGTTAAGCGCGGGGATTTCACATCTGACTTAACAAACCGCCTGCGTGCGCTTTACGCCCAGTAATTCCGATTAACGCTTGCACCCTCCGTATTACCGCGGCTGCTGGCACGGAGTTAGCCGGTGCTTCTTCTGCGAGTAACGTCAATCAACCGTGCTATTAACACGATTGCCTTCCTCCTCGCTGAAAGTGCTTTACAACCCGAAGGCCTTCTTCACACACGCGGCATGGCTGCATCAGGCTTGCGCCCATTGTGCAATATTCCCCACTGCTGCCTCCCGTAGGAGTCTGGACCGTGTCTCAGTTCCAGTGTGGCTGGTCATCCTCTCAGACCAGCTAGGGATCGTCGCCTAGGTGAGCCATTACCCCACCTACTAGCTAATCCCATCTGGGCACATCCGATGGCGTGAGGCCCGAAGGTCCCCCACTTTGCTCTTGCGAGGTCATGCGGTATTAGCTACCGTTTCCAGTAGTTATCCCCCTCCATCAGGCAGTTTCCCAGACATTACTCACCCGTCCGCCGCTCGCCGGCAAAGTAGTAAACTACTTCCCGCTGCCGCTCGACTTGCATGTGTTAGGCCTGCCGCCAGCGTTCAATCTGAGCCATGATCAAACTCTTCAATTTAAGATTTGTTTGATTTGCTGTCTATTATTTAATGAAAAATAAGTAAGCAGCGATGCTCAAAGATTACTTTCTGCAAATAAGCATTCGAACCGAAGTTCAAATGTGTACTGCTTTGGTCACTCTTCAAGACTTTGATATTTCTTCTGCCTGTCGAAATAGGCTTCGATATCGTCTTGCGAGTGCCCACACAGATTGTCTGATAAATTGTTAAAGAGCGTTCGTTACCCGTTTGCCTTTCGGCGAATCTTACGGTAACGCGGGAGGCAGATAATACGCTTTCCCGCTGAAGAGTCAAGAGTTTATTTGGTTTCTTTCGAAGTCAAAATCATTCTTTTCGCTTCCTGACCCGGCGAAGTATGTTTCGTTGTTCCCGGTCAGTGGAGGCGCATTATAGGGAGTTCCTGACAGCCTGCAACCCCTAATTTGAAAAAACTTTTCAACCGCGTTTTATTTCAGCAAAAATAGGCTAAAAGACCAATGTTTAAACAATTATTAAGCTAAACATTCACTACCAGTGTTAAACAGTAGAGTAAAATAGATATATAAGAAGACAGATAGGACAAATCACCATGCAACTAAATACCCAACAACAGGCCGCCCAGCGAAATCTCTCTTACCTGTTGGCTGAGAAGATTGGCCAGCGAATTCTCGCCGGAGAATATGCAGCCGGCAGCATACTGCCTGGTGAGATAGAGTTGGGGGAGCAATTTGGTGTTAGTCGTACTGCCGTTCGTGAAGCAGTAAAGATGCTGGCAGCAAAAGGGATGTTATTACCCCGCCCACGCATTGGTACCCGAGTGATGCCACAAACAAATTGGAACTACCTCGATCAGGAGTTACTCACTTGGTGGCTGAACAGAGAGAATTTCGATCAAGTGATGCAACACTTCCTTATATTAAGAACCTCACTTGAGCCTCAAGCCTGTTCATTGGCAGCCATTAATGCCAATGAGCAACAGCGAGCATTGTTAGCATCACTGATTGCAGAGATGCGTGCGTTAGATACTCACTTTAATCGTGAAAAATGGATTCAAGTGGATGCTCAATTTCATCAGTTAATATATGAAGCCAGTGGTAACCCGTTTTTGACCTCTTTCGCCAATTTGTTCAGTTCGGTTTATCACAGCTATTTCCGCGCCATTACCGGCGATGAAGTGATTAAGCTGCAATACCATCAGGATATTGTTGATACAATTTTGGCAGGTGACAGTCAGGGAGCCTTGCTGGCATGTCAGGTATTATTAACAGATAAAAATTAACGGCTAGCTGTTCTATCTCTCTATATATAAAGAAGGTGCTCACACTCACCCCTATAATCAGGACGAACAATGATAAAATCTGCACGCAGTATGGCGGGCCTTCCTTGGCTAGCTGCCATGGCTTTCTTTATGCAGGCTTTGGATGCCACTATACTGAATACGGCACTCCCATCAATTGCTGAAAGCCTTAACCGCTCACCACTGACCATGCAGTCAGCAATTATCAGCTATACCCTGACGGTCGCGATGTTGATTCCAGTGAGTGGCTGGCTGGCGGACCGTTTTGGTACCCGACGGGTATTCATTCTGGCTGTATCTCTATTTACGCTAGGGTCATTACTGTGCGCACTTTCAGATTCATTGGCTTTTCTGGTGGCCTCCCGGGTTATTCAAGGGGTGGGTGGCGCAATGATGATGCCTGTGGCCCGGCTTGCGCTGATCAGGGCTTACCCACGCAGTGAGTTATTGCCGGTTCTGAATTTTGTCACTATCCCAGGGTTAGTCGGCCCGGTGATGGGGCCACTATTAGGTGGATTACTGGTGACCTATACCACTTGGCATTGGATCTTTATCCTTAATATTCCTATCGGCTTACTGGGCATCTTTTATGCCCGTAAATATATGCCGGACTTCACCATGCCTAAACGTGCCTTTGATATTATCGGTTTCCTGCTATTTGGTAGCAGTTTGGTCCTGATATCCGTAAGTCTGGAGATAATGGGCCGACCGGATATCGCCAGCTATCTGCCAGTCACGGTGTTACTGAGTGGTTTATTGATGTTGCTCTTCTATATATTCCACGCCAAAGGTCATCCAAATCCATTGATTGGTTTGCCGCTATTTAAAAACCGAACATTCTCGGTTGGGATTGCCGGTAACGTGGCCTCCCGTTTAGGTACCGGGTGTGTGCCTTTTCTGATGCCACTGATGTTACAAGTCGGGTTCGGATACTCAGCCATTATTGCCGGTTGTATGATGGCCCCAACCGCCATTGGTTCGATGATGGCAAAATCTGCCGTTACTCAAGTATTACGTTCACTGGGTTATAGGACTGTATTGGTAGGAATTACGGTTATTATCGGAGTGCTGATTGCGCTATTTGCGCTGCAATCACCGGGCATGTCGCCGTGGATGATGATATTGCCGCTGTTTGTCTTGGGGATGGCAATGTCGACACAGTTCACTGCGATGAATACCATCACACTGGCTGACTTAACCGATAACAATGCCAGCTCAGGTAACAGTGTTTTGGCGGTAACCCAACAACTGGCCATTAGCTTTGGCGTTGCCATTAGTGCGGTGGTATTGCGGTTTTATGATGGGTTATCGTTTGGTGGCAATGTCGATCACTTCCACTACACCTTTATTACAATGGGAATAGTGACATTACTTTCATCCATGGTGTTCTTATTACTGAAACCAAATGATGGCGACAATCTAATTCAAGGCCGTAATAGCAAAAAAGCCACACAACCTGCGGAGAGTGAAGTTTAACAACTGACCACCGATCCCCGCTCTATTAGCTCGGGAGTGAGAATCAGAACTTGTGGTTCCGCTTCCGGGTTATTCAATCGATGAATCAGTGTATCAATAGCCAGTTCACCAAGGGAGTCTTTTGGTTGATGGATAGTGGTCAATGGCGGTGTCATATATTGTGCGATTTCAATATCATCGTAACCAATAACCGCCATATCTTGTGGTATCGATAACCCCGCCTGATGCAAAGCCTGATAAACCCCAACAGCCATCGCATCATTACTGGTAAACACCGCTTCTGGGGGTTCCGGTAGCGCAAGCAACTGTTTCATAGCGACTAAACCGCCACCAAATTCAAAATCACTGGCAACTTCATAACCGGATGGAATAGGTAAACCTGCGCGATCCATAGCCTGACGGTACCCTTCCAAACGTTCTTTGGCAGGGGTTTTATCTTGTGGGCCAGCAATACAAGCGATTCGGGTATAGCCTCTAGCAATCAAATATGAGGTTGCCATTTCGCCACCCAATAATGAATTATCCTGAATCACGTCATTGACGCCCTCAAAGGGTGCCCAGTCCATCATGATTATCGGTAATGACGGGTAGCAACGCAGAATATCTTGAGAAGGGCGGTGGTTTTCGGTGCACATCAGTAGCAGACCATCGACGCGCTTTTGCATCAGAGTTTCAATGCTATGGCTCATGCGATCGATATCGCCTTCGGTATTGCATAGAATCAAACTGTAACCACGCTCATAGCAACTGCGCTCCACGCCACGGACTACTTCAGCATAAAACGGGTTGCTACTGGCGGTAACCAACATACCAATGGTACGGGTTTGATTGAGTTTCAAACTACGAGCCAGTGCTGAAGGGGCATAGTTGAGCTGTTTGATAGCAGCCAGCACTTTGTCGCGAATAGGGTCACTGACAAAGCGGTTTTTATTAATAACATGTGAGACTGTTGACGTAGATACGCCCGCCAGGCGGGCGACGTCTTTCATGGTGGCCAAAGTTATACCTGGCCTTGTAGGAAACTGTCGATCTCTGCACGCCACGGAATAGAGGGCTGCGCGCCGGGGCGAGTCACCGCGATAGCGGCCGCTGCGTGAGCAAAACGTACTGCTGAGTCCATTACCTGACCTTCCAATAACGCAGTTAATAATGCGCCATTGAATGTATCACCAGCAGCAATAGTATCTACAGCGTTAACCTTGAACCCGGCAACCAATTTCCCTTTACCTTGTTCACTAAGCCATACACCACGGCTACCCAATGTAATGATTACGGTAGCGATGCCTTTATCATGCAGAATTTGCGCTGCTTGCGCTGCGTCATCATCCTGATCAATATGAATCCCCGTTAAACGCTCGGCTTCTGTTTCATTCGGAGTAATCATATCCACCAGCGTTAATAGCTCGTCCGGTAATTCACGAGCTGGCGCCGGATTAAGAATAACCTGTGTTTGATGCAGCTTCGCCAATTTAGCGGCAGCAATAACTGTCTCAAGTGGTGATTCCAGTTGCATCAATAATGCATCTGCATCGATAACTTGTTGCTGGTAACGACCAAGATATTCAGGTGTAACTGCCGAGTTAGCACCGGCATTGATACCAATAACGTTTTCGCCTTCACCATTCACGAAAATCAAAGCAACACCGGTTGTGGTATCAGCTACAGCCTCGATTGGCGCGGTATCAATATTATCGCTGGCTAATTGCTGACGCACCCGGTCACCAATATCATCTTCACCCACACAGGCAATAAACGCGATGTTTGCTCCGCTACGGCCAGCAGCAACCGCCTGGTTAGCACCTTTGCCACCAAACGCGACTTTATACTGCTTCCCGATCACCGTTTCACCTGGGCGCGGAAACTGCTCAATATTCAGAATATGATCGGCATTGATGCTGCCCAAGACCACCAGTTTGCCTGTTTTCATCGTATTTATTCCTTTGTGAATGACACCGCCACCCGTAACGTTTTGTTTTCCGTTTTAGGGCAGCGGCGTTATATGCCCTGCTTTTCGATATTATTTAGTCACTAATTTCAAATCTACCGGGATAACGGCCTGCACTTTCTCGCCTTTCAATACTTTATCAGCGGTTTGTACACCAATAACACCAATCTGATCAGGGCGTTGAGCGATAGTTGCGCCCAGTTTGCCGCCTTGGACTGCTTTAAGGCCGTCGTCGGTGCCATCAAAACCAACCACTAGCACATCGGTTTTACCGGCTGTTTGCAAGGCACGCAGTGCGCCCAATGCCATCTCGTCATTCTGTGCGAATACAGCCTGAACATTCGGGTGAGCGGTCAGCAGGTTCTGCATCACATTCAAACCTTTAGTACGGTCAAAATCAGCAGGTTGGCTGGCTAACAGTTGGAATTTATGTTGATCCATTGACTGCTTGAAGCCTTCACCACGTTCACGGGCCGCAGAAGCACCCGCAATCCCTTCCAACTGAATCACTTTGGCATCATTACCCAGTTTTTTGGCAATGAAATCACCGGCCATTTTGCCACCAAAACGGTTATCGGATGCAACGTGACTCACCACAGTGCCAGAGTTTGCCAAACGGTCGAGCGTGATAACCGGGATATTGGCCTTATTCGCCATTTTAACTGCGTTACCGACTGCATCAGAATCCGTTGGGTTAATCAGCAATAGTTTGGTGCCGCGAACTGTCAGATCCTGCACGTTAGCCAGTTCTTTCGCCGGATTGTTTTGAGAATCCAATACCACCAGGTTGTAGCCGAGTTTATCCGCTTCTTTTTGCGCGCCGTCTTTCATTGAAACAAAGAACGGATTATTCAAGGTGGAAACTACCAGTGCGATGGTGTCTTTTGCCAGTGCGTTAGCACTTACGGTGGCGCTCAGGGCAACAACAGAGATCAAGGTAGCCAGTTTCTTCATTTTCATGGTCGCAATTCCTGTAGGGAGTTAGGAGGTTATTTGCTGCTTTTATTGTCTACCAATACCGCCAGCAGGATAACCACTGCCTTTACGATCATTTGGTAGTAAGAGGAGACACCCAATAAATTCAAACCGTTATTTAAAAAGCCGAGGATTAACGCGCCAATCAGGGTGCCGACGATCCGCCCCTTACCCCCAGCAAGGCTGGTACCCCCAAGAACCACGGCTGCGATTGCATCCAGTTCATAGCCGGTACCGGCTGTAGGTTGTGCTGACGACAGGCGGGCCACTTCGATAATCCCAGCCAGTGCCGCTAACAATCCACATAATGAATAAACAATAATCTTAACTTTATCTACGCTGATACCAGAGAGCCGTGTTGCTGACTCATTGCCACCCAATGCGTAGATATAGCGGCCCAGGCGAGTGTGGTGCAACATGTACCACACAGCAATAAAGACGATAGCCATCAACCAGATTGGTGTTGGTATACCCAATGGGCGCCCGATACCGAACCAGCCAAAAGTATCAGCCACATCAGTAAAACCGGTATTTACTGGGCTACCATTGGTGTAAACCATAGTAACGCCACGTAATAGTAGCATCATGACCAGAGTGGCAATAAATGCTTGTACCTTACCTTTAGCGACAATGACCCCGGTTATGGCACCAATAAATGCCCCTAGCGCCAATGCAGCGGCGACGGCAACCAAAGCATTCACTTCCAATCCAACAATAGATGCCGCTACTGCGCCAGTCAGTGCCAATAATGACCCGACAGACAAATCAATACCGGATGTCAGGATAACCAGCGTCATACCCACCGCCATAATGGCATTGACAGAAGTCTGCTGGAGAATGTTAAACATGTTATTTAGGGTAAAGAAGTTCGGACTTAGTGACGAAACCACAGCAATCAGCACCAGCAGCGCAATCAGTGATTTTTGTTCTAATAACCATTCTTTACTGAACCAGCGTTTTGTCTGGATAGCTTGGGAACTCATATCTGATTACTCCTGCTCTACTCGTCATATTTCAAGCCGCATTTGCGTTGGCTTCCTGCAACTCGAATTATTTAGAGTGTAAATAAATTATTTTTCAATAAATCACGCTTGCCAACGGCTGCTGCCATCAACACTTCCTGGGTAGCCTGTTCAATAGAGAACTCGCCGCTTAGCTGGCCTTCATGCATCACAAGAATGCGGTCACTCATGCCCAGCACTTCCGGCATTTCTGAGGAAACCAGAATGATGCTCAACCCTTCTTGTTTGAATTGGTTGATTAATTGGTAAATTTCTTTTTTAGCCCCGACGTCAACACCACGGGTAGGTTCATCAAGGATCAGCACTTTAGGGCGGGTCATTAAACCGCGTGCAATAGCCACTTTCTGCTGGTTACCACCGGATAACAAACCAATAGGTTGTTCCATGGACGGGGTTTTAATATTAAATAAACGAATGAAATCCGATACCGCCTGCTGCTCTTCAGCATGCTTGAGCGAACCACCTGAACGGCTAAAATAACGCAATGCAGTCAAAGACATATTCTCTTTAACTGACATTCCAAGTACCAAACCATCCCGTTTGCGGTCTTCAGAAATATAGACAATGCCATTTGCCAGACCATCTTGTGGTGAATGGGTGACAACTTCGCGGCCATCCAACATCACAAAACCTGATTTACGCGGTAGCGCGCCATAGATGATTTTCATCAGCTCGGTGCGACCAGCCCCCATCAGACCGGCAACCCCCAAAATTTCGCCACTGTATAAAGTGAAACTGACATTTTTCACGCCCGGGCCACAGAGCTGTTTGACCTGCAAACGCTTTTCACCACGGGGTATATTCAAGCGCGGGTACTGTTCTTCCAGCTTACGGCCCACCATCATCTCAATCAGTGAGTTTTCAGTCAGACTATCAACCGGTTTTTCGGCAATAAATTGCCCATCACGAAATACCGTGACGTCGTCGCAAATCTCAAAAATCTCTTTTAACCGGTGAGAGATATAAACAATTCCGCGACCTTCCGCCTTTAGCTCTTTAATCACATTAAACAGAGAGGCGGTTTCAGTATCGGTAAGCGCATCAGTTGGCTCATCCATAATGATCACTTTGGATTCAAAGCTCAGCACTTTGGCTATCTCCACCATTTGCTGATCACCAATGGAAAGCTCACCCACCAGCCGATGGCTGCTGTAACTGATATTAAGGCGCGCCAGCAGTAAATCGGCTTCGGCATACATCTTTTTCCAATCGATGCTGCCAAAACGATTAACAAACTCACGCCCTAAGAAGATGTTTTCTGCGATAGTTAATTGAGGAATCAGGTTAAGTTCCTGATGAATAATGCCAATGCCCGCTTCCTGCGAGTCTTTTGGGCCATTAAACGCCACTTCCTTACCCATAAAATACTGACTGCCAGCATCTTTACTGTAGATGCCGGTCAGCACTTTCATCATGGTCGATTTTCCAGCGCCATTTTCGCCTACCAGTGCCATCACCCTGCCGGGATAGACACTCAGTGCGGCACCGGAGAGTGCTTTAACGCCGGGAAAGGCTTTATCAATCCCTTTAAGTTGCAGCAAAGGTTGCATAAATGCCTCAGAAGGTTACGCCGGAACAGAGAATGACATTAGCAAAGGGGGAACATTCCCCGCTACGGATCACTGCCCGGCTTTGTTTGGTTTGCTCTTTAAAAGCCTCATGGCTGATATAGCGCAAAACAATTTGGTTTCCCTGGTGCTGCTCAAGTTGTGATAGTTGCGCGAGTAACGCTTCATGGAGTTGCGGATTATTTTTAACGATCTCCTCCGCCAAGACTGCACTTTCAACCTGCATTTCTTGTGTTACCACCTCAAGAACCTGAAGAAATCCAGGGACGCCTCGTGTCAGTGCCAGATCGATACGTGTGGTGGTTGCCGGTATCGGCAGCCCCGCATCACCTATCACAACCTGATCGGTATGGCCCAGGCGGGAGATAACAGCGGAAATATCAGAATTAAGTAATGCGCCTTTTTTCATTTTCTACTCCAACAGCGAAACGTTTCGCTGATACTGAGTTTAGAAAAATAGCCGCAGAAGGCAAACCCAATTTGATGAAATTGTGATCGCCATCGAAACGTTTCGCTGAACAGTGGAAAAAGAAGAAGAATAGGTACAAAAAAGGCCGTTAATCATAACGGCCTTTCAGATTAAATCTCTACCTGCGTCCCAAGCTCAATCACCCTATTCGGTGGGATCTCAAACTGGTCAGCAGCACGCAGCGCATTCCGACTGAGTGCGATAAATAACTTACCGCGCAGGAACAGGTACCACGGCCGCTTGGTAAGGATTAGCGACTCATGGGACATAAAGAATGAGGTTTCCATCATCTGGCATGGCAACCCCTCCAGGCCGCAGCGATGGAAGATTTCTTCCACATTCGGTGTTTCACGCCAACCATAACTGGCCACCACTCGCCAAAACGTCGGGGAGAGTTGTTCGATGGTTACCCGGTTCACATTGTGCACATACGGCGCATCTTCAGTCCGCAATGTCAGTAGCACAACCCGTTCATGCAACACCTTATTATGTTTAAGGTTATGCAACAGCGCGAAGGGAATAACATTCATTGCACGCGACATATACACAGCAGTACCCGTAACCCGCACCGGGGGGGATTTTTCCAATGAAGCAATCATCGCTTCCAGTGAATTACCGTGTTCATGCATTCGACGCAGCAAACCGAAACGTTCACTTTTCCAGGTAGTCATGATGATAAACATCACCAGCCCCAGAGACACTGGCAACCAACCACCTGAGAACAATTTCAACGCATTGGCAGAGAACATAGGGACATCGATAATCAGCAAAATCACCAGTAAGATGCCGACAAATACCCGATTCCAGTGCCAGTTTTTCAATGCCACGATGCAGAACAGAATACTGGTTATCACCATGGTACCGGTTACGGCGATACCGTACGCGGCCGCCAGGTTACTGGAACGTTCGAAGCCCACAATAACCAATACCACCGCCAGATAGAGAGTCCAGTTAATGACCGGGATATATATCTGGCCAGATTCCATTTCGGAGGTATGAATAATCCGCATTGGCGGTAAATAGCCTAAGCGAACCGCCTGTCGGGTGAGCGAGAAGACACCGGAAATAACCGCCTGCGAGGCAATAACGGTCGCCAGCGTCGCCAGAATTAACAGCGGAATCAATGCCCAATCAGGGGCTAATAAGAAGAAGGGGTTTTTGATGGCTTCAGGGTTTTTCAGCAATAACGCACCCTGACCAAAATAGTTCAGTACTAATGAGGGCAAAACCACGGTAAACCAAGCTAAACGAATAGGGAATTTACCAAAATGGCCCATATCTGCATATAAGGCTTCCACCCCGGTTATCGCCAATACGACGGCACCAAGCGCATAAAACGACACGGTTTTATATTCAGCAAAGAAACCTATCGCCCATTTAGGATTCAGCGCAACCAATACTTCTGGATTCGCAATAATACTGCGTAAACCAAGTAGTGCGATCGTCAGAAACCAGACCAGCATCACGGGAGCGAATAATTTACCGACACTGCCGGTACCGTGCTTTTGAATCACAAACAACAGAGTGAGTACCGCAATGGAGCAGGGAACAATATAAGGGTCTAATGCTGGGGCTGCTATTTCTAGCCCTTCAATGGCCGACATAACGGATATTGCCGGGGTGATGACCACCTCACCATAAAAGAAACTGCCGCCAATTAACCCGAGAATCACCAGTATTGAGGTGGCTCTGGAAGAGGTATTACGCCCAGCCAAAGACATTAACGTTAAAATCCCCCCTTCGCCGGCGTTATCGGCCCGCATGACATAGGTAAGATATTTAATCGAGACTATCAGGATAAGCATCCAGAAAATCAGCGATAAAAAGCCAAACACCACGTCCGGGCGGACATCAAAACCATAATGACCAGAAAAGCACTCTCTCAAGGTATAGAGCGGGCTGGTACCAATATCACCGTAAACTACCCCTATTGCTGCCAGGGTTACCGCCGATAAAGACTGTTTATGTTCTGTGCTCATAATTGATTTCTTTTTGCTAGAACATCCATAAGCTGATGCGTGCGTTTAAGAACCTTAATCCTCGGTTCTGTATTGTTTATACGCCCACCAAAAGGCGCACAGTATGCACGATTTCAATGGATTGCCTACTCTTAAATAGGCACCTAACAGAGCGAAAATTCATCAACTACAAATAACTGATGATATAAAAATTCTACGAATCAACGAACTATCTTATTAATAAAACCAGCGATCCCATGAAGAAAAGATGGTTTATTCCTTTTTATCAGGTAAAAATCAATCAACTAACGGAACATGTAGAACAATTATGGCGCAATCATCACAATTAGCAGAAAGAATCTCCCGCTTAAGCAGCGCCCTTGAAAGTGGTCTGTATGAAAGACAGGAAGCTATCCGCTTATGTTTGCTGGCCGCCCTCAGTGGCGAGAGTGTTTTTTTGCTCGGCCCACCGGGAATTGCCAAAAGCCTGATTGCCCGCCGCCTGAAATTTGCCTTCCGTAATGCCCGTGCATTTGAATATCTGATGACCCGTTTCTCAACACCGGAAGAGGTGTTTGGCCCCCTCTCGATTCAGGCATTGAAAGAGGAGGGACGCTATCAACGGATGACAGGCGGTTACCTGCCGGAGGCTGAAATCGTCTTTTTGGATGAGATTTGGAAAGCCGGCCCGGCAATTCTGAACACCTTACTGACAGCGATTAATGAACGGCGCTTTAGAAATGGTGATCGGGAAGACAGCATCCCTATGCGATTACTCGTTACTGCCTCTAACGAGCTGCCTGACGCTGATAGTAGCCTGGAAGCACTTTATGACCGCATGTTGATCCGCCTATGGCTGGATCGCGTACAAGAGAAGCAGAACTTCCGCTCACTACTGCTCAGCCGACAGAATGAAAATCATAATCCGGTGGCAGAAAATCTCAGTATCAGCGATGAAGAGTTCTATCAGTGGCAACCGTTGATCGACAAAATCACCTTACCGGATCACTGTTTTGAGCTTATTTTTCAGTTACGTCAACGGCTCAGTGCGCAAGAACAAGCGCCCTATGTCTCAGATAGACGTTGGAAAAAAGCGCTACGCCTGTTACAAGCCAGTGCTTTCTTTAGTGGCCGCAGTGAAGTGACACCCATCGACTTAATCTTGCTGAAAGATTGCCTGTGGCATGACCTCAGTTCGCTTAAGCTGCTGCAACAGCAGCTTGAACAGTTATTAACCGAGCAGGGATATCAACAGCAAAACCTGTTAATGAAACTACAACATGTTCAGGGTCAGTGGTTACAGCACCAACAACAGCAAAGTGACCATCAAGCGTTAACCATCGTCAAACAAAGCGGTATGTTCAGCCGCAAACCCCAATATGCTCTACCAGACGACCTGACAGACAGCACTTTGACGCTTTTGCTGCAAAAACCGCTCAGCCTGCATGATATTCAAGTTACCCATTTGCAAATAGAAAAAGATGCCCTCGCTCAATGGTTGAACAAAGGAGGGAGCTTGCGCGCTAAATTAAATGGTGTCGGTTATGCCCAATCCATTGATGCAGAAATTGATGATCAATTGCATATAACGATACTAGATATCAGCCGCCAACCCTCCACACTTTCCCAACCGGGTACGGCAACTGCCAGTGTTCCCCCGGAATTGCTGGTGGAATTAACCACAGTAGAACATAGTCTTGCCGAACAGCGGCGGCTATTCAGCCAACACCAGCCGTGTTTATTCACTCCCTCCTCATGGCTTGCCAAAGTCGAGGCCAGCTTGTTGCAGGTGGCAGAACAACTTAAACAGCAACAGCAAAAAATGCGCGGACACTGACAGATGCTCAGCCTGGCAACATTGGATATGCTGCTATCGATAAGTGAGGGTGAGCTTATCGAAGAGATGGTGATCGGGCTATTGGCGTCACCTCAATTAGCACTATTTTTCGAAAAATTCCCGCGAATTAAACGGGCGCTAATGAAAGATATTCCTGGTTGGAAGCAAAACTTACAGCAGCGTATCCGCGAGGCTAAAGCCCCAGATGCTCTGGCAAATGAGTTTTCCCTATACCAACAAAGCCTGTTGGAAAGTAGCCCACTATTTTATGCGCATCTGCCAGATATTGTGGCTCAGTTACAGCAATGGCAATCGCCCTTTGCTTCACAAGCCAATACATTGCTACAAACCGCTGATTTAGCCAGAAACCCTCAACCCGGCGATAGTTTACAAGCCTTATTTTTACAGCGTTGGCGTGTCAGCCTAACGCTACAAACCATCACCATTCATCACCAGTTACTTGAGCAAGAGCGGGAACAACTTCTGGCTGAACTCCAGCAGAGATTGGCGCTCAGTGGGGCATTAGAACCTGTACTGGCAACCAATGATGGGGCGGCAGGGCGGCTTTGGGATATGAGTCAGGGCCACTTACAGCGTGGCGATTATCAATTGCTACTGCAATACGGTGACTTTCTACAACAACAACCCGAATTACAACAACTGGCCGAGCAATTGGGTCGTAGCCGTTCAGCAAAGGCACAACCGACACCAGAGGCTCGCTACGAACCTTATACTGTCATGGTCCGCCAGCCCGATACGGTGCCAGAGGAGGTCAGTGGCATTCATCAAAGCAATGATATTTTGCGATTGCTCCCGACTGAACTGGTGATGTTAGGGATGAGCGAGCTGGAATTTGAGTTTTATCGCCGTTTACTGGAGCGCCGCTTACTCACTTACCGTTTGCAGGGTGACAACTGGCAGGAGAAAACCTTACAGCGCCCGGTCAGTCTTAAAAGCAATGATGAACACCCTCGCGGCCCTTTTATCGTCTGTGTCGATACCTCAGGCTCCATGGGCGGATTTAACGAACAATGTGCCAAAGCATTTTGTCTGGCTCTGCTTCGAATTGCACTGGCAGATAATCGCCGCTGTTACATCATGCTATTTGCCACTGAAATAATTCACTACGAGCTATCTGCTGCCAGTGGTATTGAGCAGGCGATTCGTTTTCTTGGCCAACATTTTCGCGGAGGTACCGATCTGGCTGCTTGCTTAGCCAGCACATTAAATAAAATGGAAGATAGAGAATGGTATGACGCAGATGCAGTGATCATTTCAGATTTTATCGCCCAACGTTTACCAGACGAATTAGTCAGAAAGATTAAAATCCAGCAACAAGCCCACCAGCACCGTTTTCATGCTGTTGCCATGTCTGCGTATGGTAAGCCCGGTATCATGCGAATTTTCGATCATATCTGGCGTTTTGATACTGGGCTAAAAAGCCGCTTGATGCGCCGCTGGAAGCGCTAGTTAAGCAGGCCGGCACCAACGTTTATCGACAACCCCAATATCGTCATATTAAAGATAAATGATAACACTGACTGCAAGAGCACTACGCGGCGGATATCTGACGTGCCGGTAGAGACATCGGCAGTTTGGCAAGCCACACCAATGGTAAATGAGAAATAAAGGAAATCCCAATAGGAAGGCGTGGTTATCTCTTTGGGGAAAAGTAACGGTAGAACCGTTTCTGATTTATCGCGGCGCATATAAAACAAATGTGCGTAATGCATAGTAAAAGCGGTGGATAATAATAACCATGAAACCAATAACGTCAGCCCTGTCAGGACCAAATGGAACGCCTTGGCAGAGCCAGAGAGCTGATTCGCCGTGCTCAATTCAAATAAAATAACCAGAATACTGGCCAGACACGCCATGCTGACAATACTCAACACCATGCTGGCACTTTCATCCTGCACCCGGGCTATTTTGCTGATTTTCGTCGAATCAGTGCGTAATAATTGCAACCATAAAAACAGTAAATAAAGCCAGGCGGAAACATTCCAACTCACCATTAGGCGCAGCAATACCGAGTAATGTGTTGGCAGCAGGAAATAAGTGACAACACCCGCGCCAAGCGAAAACAACAATCGTGGCCGAGCGTGTAAATAGTGCTTTATAGGATGAAAAAGGGCCATAACATCAACAACCTTGCATATAGTGATATTTAAAATATTTATATATCACTACAGCATAGATTAAAAACCCGCAATTATATTGGGAATCAATACCCAATATAATTGGTGTTGTAGGTAGGCAGCAAGCGAACAAACCCCGATGAGCTTACTCAAGTAAGTGATTCAGGTGAGTGCGCGCCGCTAACAACCCTACAACATCAAGTATGAAGGGGATTTACAGCAGGCCTGCAACCTTCTCGCTAATTTCTGGCCCCCATACACCACATTGAACCTGACCGATATGTTGCTGTTGCAGCAATAACATCACTAAACGAGACTGGCCGATACCGCCACCGATAGTTTGCGGCATTTCACCACTCAGCAGTGATTGGTGCCATTCCAGTTTCAGACGATCTTCATCAGAAGTCAGTGCCAATTGGCGTTTAAGTGCCTCAGCATCAACACGTATCCCCATGGATGAGATTTCAAACGCGTCTTCAAGAACAGGGTTCCAGACAATAATGTCACCGTTCAAGCCCGCAAAACCTTCAGCACTCGGCGACGTCCAGTCATCATAATCTGGCGCTCGCACATCATGAGATTTACCGTCAGCCAATTTACCACCGATACCAATCAGGAATACAGCTCCCAGCTCTTTAGCTATCGCACGTTCGCGGCCTTTAGCATCCAGGTCAGGGAAGCGAGCGCGCAGGCTTTCGCTGTGGATAAACTGAATATTCTCTGGCAGGAATGGTTTCACACCAAATTCAGCACTGATCGCCACTTCAGTTTCTTTAATAGCGGTATAAATCTTGTTAACAGTGGATTTCAGATAAGCCAGGTTGCGTTCACCATCGCCCATCACGCGTTCCCAATCCCACTGATCAACATACACAGAATGAATAGCACTTAGGCGATCTTCATCAGGGCGCAATGCTTTCATATGAGTATATATCCCTTGGTCAGCACCAAAATCAAAGCGACCCAAGGTTTTGCGTTTCCATTTAGCTAATGAATGAACGACTTCAAAAGTTGCATCCGGCAATGTCTTCACTTTTACCTGAACGGCTTTCTCTGAACCTGAAAGGTTATCTTGAGTACCATCACCCACACGACTCAGGATTGGTGCCTGTACTTCAATCAGACCCAGTTGTTGTTCTAATTGACGGGAAAAGAATGATTTTACGAAGCTGATTTGTTGTTGTTTTTGGATAAATTGTTTTTTCATTGCCGTTTTCTCGATTCGTTATTACTGATTATGCTAATTAGGTTATGCCACCTGGCTTGACATCGATTAAGCAACAGAATGAGGGTTAAATTCAATATCCAACAAACAATATTGCCTTTTCACTTTTAATCATTCATTTTTATGGGTCTTAAATTAACTAATCGTTAAAAAAAGTAGGCAAATATGGGTGAAATTTATCAAATCGATAATCTCGATCGCGGCATCCTGAACGCATTAATGGAAAATGCGCGCACACCTTATGCTGAATTGGCAAAAAATTTTGGCGTGAGTCCAGGAACTATCCATGTGCGAGTGGAGAAAATGCGCCAGGCAGGGATCATTACCGCGGCTTGTGTTCACGTTAATCCAAAAAAACTCGGGTATGACGTGTGTTGCTTTATCGGTATTATTTTGAAAAGTGCCAAAGACTACCCGTCGGCACTAAAAAAACTGGAAGGTTTAGAAGAAGTTGTAGAAGCCTATTACACCACCGGCCACTACAGCATTTTTATTAAAGTGATGTGTAAGTCAATAGATGCGCTCCAGCAGGTACTTATCAACAAGATCCAGACTATCGATGAGATCCAGTCAACGGAGACACTTATCTCCCTGCAAAACCCCATCATGCGTACCATTGTGCCTTGAGCACTAAATAACTATACCCACATTATCCACAGGTAGATCCCAGCTGATTCACAGCGTACAATACCGGCTCTTTACTTCGGTTGGGTTCTTTATGGCTGACATTACCTTGATCAGTGGCAGTACACTCGGCAGCGCTGAATATGTTGCTGAACATTTAGCTGAGAAATTAGAAGAAGCAGGTTTTTCTACAGAGACGCTGCATGGCCCTGAATTAGACGAGCTTACGCTTGAGGGTACGTGGCTAATAGTCACATCAACCCACGGTGCGGGTGATCTCCCAGATAACCTTCAACCATTATTAGAACAAATCGAACAACAGAAGCCTGATCTTTCTCAAGTGCACTTTGGTGCTGTTGGTTTGGGCAGTTCAGAATATGACACTTTCTGCGGTGCAGTGAGAGCATTGGATCAACAATTGATCGCACAAGGCGCCAAACGTTTGGGTGATATTTTAGAAATTGACGTCATCCAACATGAAATTCCCGAGGATCCGGCAGAGGTTTGGGTCAAAAATTGGATTAATTTGCTCTAATTTGATTAAAGATCACGCGAACGAATGTGGATAAGTATGCTTAAAAGCAGGGTAAAACCGGTACATATCCACATAACAACCTTGGTACTCCAAAGTGCCTGTGCATAACATGCCATTTAGATCCCAGCTTATACGCAATAGGATCACCGATCATTCACAGCAAACGATCTTCCTTAATACTATGATCTTACATGTGAATAATCACTTATCCACAGAGGATCATGATCCTAATAAGAGATCTAATAAAGAGATCTTTAAATAAAAAGATCTTCTTTTAATTAAGGGGGATCCTAAGCCGCTTGGTCGAAAGTCTAAACTTGAGTAGAATCCCCCACCCCAGGGCAAACACAGAAATTCGCATAACGGCGAGGTGCAGTACCATGTTTTATCCAGATCAATTTGACGTCATCATCATTGGTGGTGGCCATGCCGGCACGGAAGCTGCAATGGCAGCGGCACGCATGGGACGTCAGACCTTATTGCTGACGCACAACATCGACACACTGGGACAAATGTCTTGTAACCCAGCGATTGGCGGTATCGGTAAGGGACATTTGGTAAAAGAGATCGATGCTCTGGGTGGCCTGATGGCCATGGCGACTGACCGGGCGGGTATTCAGTTTAGGATACTAAACGCCAGCAAAGGGCCAGCGGTAAGAGCGACCCGAGCTCAGGCTGACCGTGTTCTGTATCGGCAGGCAATACGTACTGCATTGGAAAACCAGCCAAACCTGACTCTCTTTCAACAGCCAGTTGAAGATCTGATTGTTGAAAATGATCGCGTTGTGGGTGCAGTCACCCAAATGGGTCTTAAATTCCGGGCGAAAGCAGTGGTATTAACCGTTGGTACTTTCCTCGACGGAAAAATTCATATCGGTCTTCAGAACTACAGTGGTGGCCGTGCTGGTGATCCGCCATCCATCTCATTGTCACAGCGTTTGCGTGAATTACCACTGCGCGTTAATCGCCTTAAGACCGGTACTCCACCACGTATTGATGCGCGGACCATTGATTTTAGCCAATTGGCCCCTCAGTTCGGTGATACGCCTATTCCAGTATTCTCTTTCCTGGGTCATGCCGATCAACACCCTGAGCAGATGGCGTGCCACATTACGTATACCAATGAAAAAACGCATGAAGTGATCCGCAATAACTTGGATCGTAGCCCAATGTATGCCGGGATCATTGAAGGGATCGGGCCACGCTACTGTCCGTCGATCGAAGACAAAGTCATGCGTTTCGCTGATCGTAATTCACACCAGATCTTCCTTGAACCAGAAGGTCTGACCAGTAATGAGATCTATCCGAACGGTATTTCAACCAGCCTGCCTTTCGATGTACAGATGCAAATCGTCCGTTCAATGAAAGGGCTGGAAAATGCCCGGATCATTCGACCAGGTTATGCCATCGAATATGATTTCTTTGATCCACGTGATTTGAAACCTACCTTGGAAAGCAAATATATCCACGGTCTGTTCTTTGCTGGGCAAATCAATGGCACTACCGGCTATGAAGAAGCAGCGGCTCAAGGGCTGCTTGCAGGGCTTAATGCGGGCCGCTTCGCTAACGATGACGATGGATGGTCACCTCGCCGCGATGAAGCTTACCTTGGCGTGCTGGTGGACGATTTAAGCACCCTTGGCACCAAAGAACCGTATCGCATGTTTACCTCACGCGCAGAATATCGCTTGATGCTGCGCGAAGATAACGCGGACCTGCGCCTGACTGAGATGGGCCGTAAATTAGGGCTGGTTGACGATGCTCGTTGGGCACATTTCAGCAAGAAAATTGAACAAATTGAAAAAGAACGCCAACGTCTGCGTGATATCTGGGTACATCCACACTCAGAAAATGTTTCTGAGATCAATGCATTACTGAAATCGCCGTTGTCTAAAGAAGCCAATGGTGAAGAATTACTGCGTCGGCCTGAAATTGATTATCGTTTGCTGACAACCCTAACCTCTTTTGGCCCAGCATTAACAGATCCACAAGCTGCGGATCAGGTTGAAATTCAGGTTAAATATGAAGGGTATATCGCGCGTCAGCAGGAAGAAATTGAAAAACAACTGCGCAATGAGAATACTCTACTGCCGGCTGATCTGGATTATCGTCAGGTGTCTGGTTTATCGAACGAAGTCATCGCTAAACTGAACGATCACAAACCTAACTCAATCGGACAAGCCTCGCGTATTTCTGGCATTACCCCAGCAGCAATCTCTATTTTATTGGTTTGGCTGAAAAAACAGGGGTTGTTACGCCGTAGTGCCTAACAACCGACGTTTGCCTGCATTGCTAAGGGATAAGCAGTGCAGGTAAGTTCTTCTTTGCTTCAGGCCACAACTAACGGTTCAAACCACTGCCAAGCTAGATTATCATTCCTCATCCCGGCCCTTTTCATGCTGACTGAACGAGCTTAGTCAGAGGATATTGTTGTGTTAAAAAAATTAGATTCCCTGCTAAATGCCGCAGCTATTGTGTTACCTGAACAGCAAAAATTACAGTTGATAGGCTATGTAGAACTGCTGCATAAGTGGAACAAAGCTTACAATCTGACTTCTGTTCGTGACCCACAGCAAATGCTAGTGCGACATATTCTGGATAGTATTGTGGTTAACCCACATTTGCAGGGTGACCGGTTTATTGATGTGGGCACCGGCCCTGGGCTTCCTGGGATACCGCTGGCAATTGTACGGCCTACTGCGCACTTTACGTTGCTAGATAGCTTGGGTAAACGTGTACGCTTCTTGCGTCAGGTACAGCACGAACTGGGCTTAAATAATATTGAGCCAGTGCAAAGCCGAGTTGAGGACTTTGCCGCAAAACCGCCATTTGATGGTGTAATAAGCCGTGCATTTGCATCTCTACAAGATATGCTGTCTTGGTGTCATCATTTGCCAGCTAAGCCTGAAGGGCGCTTTTATGCGCTTAAAGGGGTGAGGCCGGACGATGAGTTAGCCGTACTGCCGGAGGGTATTAGCCTTGAATCGGTCGTGCGATTGCAGGTGCCAGAGTTGGAAGGTGAACGCCATCTGGTCATTCTTAAGTCAAACTAACTTTGCTATTTATCAAAAAAATGTAATAAATCCTTGGTGGATGGTAGGAAAATTATCGTATTTATTATTTTTAATATCGATAAGTATTTCTTCGCTTACTATCGTACCGGCAGATTATATTTTACGTGTTGTTTACAAAAACAGCGATAACAGATGGCATAACTATATTGAAAGCTGGCAAATAGTCACTTTAGTCATTACTTTAGCTGTGCCATCACTCTTTTTATGTAGACGAAGTGTTGCTTGATTATTATCTGAAATGTCAACGGGAAGTTTTTACTAAGTAGATAAGTTGTTCGATAATAGTTTAATTTTAACATTATGATTTATAAAACTTTTTAATGGCTCTTTTCGTTAAAGACAAACAGAAGCTTTATGGGATATAAATCAGTTTGTTTTAAGTTTTGTGATCAGTTGCACGCTTTATTGATAATGGTTGGAATCGTCAGACAATTAAATGGGGGCTTTATTCCGAGGCTTTTCTTGTGAAAATAGTCCGAAAGAAGAAAATTTAAATAATTGTTCACCTTTTCGCTACTTATCGATTGAATTCGTTTGAGTGGCCCGTATAATTTGCTCGTTTTTTGCTGCTTGACTCAATGGGGTAAAAGGCAGTTTTATACCTCACTCAGCATACCCTTAGTGTGGTTCGGAGAGAACAAACGTCATGCCTGTATCCCTTTACAGTGGGAAAATCGCACGAAAGCTGCTGTTTTTGCAGTTAATGACTTTTGTTGTTCTCAGTGCTGCTTTTGGCTTTAAAAGCCTGGAATGGAGTGCTTCTGCTCTGGCAGGAGGATTGGCGGCTTGGTTGCCCAGCGCCATGTTTATGTTGTTTGCTTGCCGCCATCAGGCAAAAACAGCAGCTCCAGGTCGTGTTGCGTGGTCGTTTGCCATTGGCGAAGGGTTAAAAGTTATCGTAACGATAATTTTGCTGATTGTGGCTTTGGGGCTGTTTAAAGCAGCGTTTGCGCCACTCGGTTTAACCTATTTGGCGGTGCTGATTGTGCAGATATTGGCACCGGCTGTGATTAGCGGCTACCGTACTTAACCGTTATCGTATTTAACTACAAAAAGGGTAAGAGGCATCATGTCTGCATCAGGAGAAATCTCTACTCCAAGGGACTACATAGGTCACCACCTGAATAACCTTCAGTTGGACCTGCGTACCTTTGAGTTGGTCAATCCCCACTCACCTGGCCCTGCAACGTTCTGGACGTTGAACATTGACTCTTTGTTCTTCTCTGTCGTGCTGGGGTTAGCTTTTCTGTTTGTGTTCCGCAAAGTTGCGGCAGGTGCCACCAGTGGCGTGCCTGGCAAATTGCAGACTGCTGTTGAGTTAATTATCGGTTTTGTCGATAACAGCGTGCGGGATATGTACCACGGCAAAAGTAAAGTCATAGCACCATTAGCCCTGACCGTGTTTGTTTGGGTTTTATTGATGAACATGATGGACTTACTGCCAATCGATTTACTGCCTTACATCGGTGAACATGTCTTTGGGTTACCTGCATTGCGCGTGGTACCTACTGCGGACGTGAGTATTACCTTGTCCATGGCATTGGGTGTCTTCATCCTGATTCTGTTCTATAGCATCAAAATGAAAGGTGTAGGCGGCTTCGTAAAAGAACTCACGATGCAGCCGTTCAATCACCCGATATTTATTCCAGTTAACTTAATTCTGGAAGGTGTCAGCCTGCTGTCCAAACCCGTTTCACTCGGTTTGCGACTGTTCGGCAACATGTATGCGGGTGAGTTGATCTTCATCCTTATTGCGGGTCTGTTGCCGTGGTGGTCACAGTGGATGCTCAGTTTACCTTGGGCTATCTTCCACATACTGATTATTACGTTACAAGCCTTTATCTTCATGGTTCTAACGATTGTCTATCTGTCGATGGCGTCCGAAGAGCACTGATTTTCTTATAACATTACTACGTTTAACTGAAATAACTGGAGACTGTCATGGAAAACCTGAATATGGATCTGCTGTACATGGCTGCCGCTATAATGATGGGTTTAGCGGCAATCGGTGCTGCGATCGGTATCGGCATCCTGGGTGGTAAATTTTTGGAAGGCGCTGCACGTCAGCCTGACCTGATTCCTCTGCTGCGTACACAGTTCTTTATCGTCATGGGTCTGGTTGACGCCATCCCTATGATCGCTGTTGGTCTGGGTCTGTACGTGATGTTTGCTGTCGCGTAAGTAGAGTTTTCTCTACCGTGAACTACACCAAACTATTAACTTTTAAAGAGGCATTGTGCTGTGAATCTTAACGCAACAATCCTCGGCCAGGCCATCGCGTTTGTCCTGTTTGTCCTGTTTTGTATGAAGTATATATGGCCGCCAATTATGGCTGCCATCGAGAAGCGTCAAAAAGAAATTGCTGACGGTCTCTCTTCTGCAGAGCGTGCCAAAAAAGATTTGGACTTAGCGCAAGCCAATGCGACCGACCAACTGAAGAAGGCTAAAGCAGAAGCACAGGTGATCATTGAGCAGGCAAGTAAACGCAAAGCTCAGATCCTTGATGAAGCTAAAACTGAAGCCGAACAGGAACGTAACAAAATCGTGGCGCAAGCGCAGGCAGAGATCGACGCCGAACGTAAGCGTGCTCGTGAAGAGTTGCGTAAGCAAGTCGCGATGTTGGCTATAGCTGGCGCCGAGAAGATCATCGAACGTTCCGTGGATGAAGCTGCTAACAGCGACATCGTTGATAAACTGGTCGCTGAACTGTAAGGAGGGAGGGGCTGATGTCTGAATTTGTAACTGTAGCTCGCCCCTACGCCAAAGCAGCTTTTGACTTTGCTGTTGAGCACCAGGCGGTTGATCGTTGGCAGGATATGCTAGCGTTTACTGCCCAAGTGACGCGCAATGAACAGATCGCTGAATTGCTTTCCGGTGCTGTAGCACCTGAAACAATGTCTAAGACGTTTATTGCAGTCTGTGGTGATCAGCTCGATGAACCCGCACAGAACTTCATTCGAGTTATGGCGGAGAATGGCCGTTTACTGGTTCTTCCTGAGGTGCTACAGCAGTTTATTCAACTGCGTGCCTCGCTGGAGTCGACCGTCGACGTCGAAGTGAGCTCTGCGAGCCCACTGAAAGACGAACAGCTAGCTAAAATTGCTGCTGCGATGGAAAAACGTCTATCACGCAAAGTTAAGCTGAATTGCAAAATCGATAAGTCCGTAATGGCCGGCGTAGTAATACGTGCAGGCGATATGGTGATAGATGGCAGCGTTCGCGGTCGTCTAGAACGCCTGGCGGACGTCTTGCAGTCTTAAGGGGACTGGAGCATATGCAACTGAATTCCACCGAAATCAGCGAACTGATCAAGCAGCGCATTGCTCAGTTCAATGTGGTGAGCGAAGCTCACAATGAAGGTACTATTGTTTCCGTTAGTGACGGGATCATTCGCGTACACGGCTTAGCCGATGTTATGCAGGGCGAGATGATCGCACTGCCAGGCAACCGTTACGCAATCGCACTGAACCTGGAGCGCGACTCCGTAGGTGCTGTAGTTATGGGTCCGTACGCCGATCTTGCCGAAGGCATGAAGGTTAAATGTACTGGCCGTATCCTGGAAGTTCCCGTCGGTCGTGGCCTGTTGGGTCGCGTCGTCAATACTCTGGGTGAACCTATTGATGGTAAAGGTCCGGTAGAAAACGACGGCTTCTCAGCTGTTGAAGCTATCGCACCTGGCGTTATCGAACGTCAATCCGTTGATGAGCCTGTTCAGACGGGCTATAAGTCAGTGGATGCCATGATCCCAATTGGTCGTGGCCAGCGTGAATTGATCATCGGTGACCGTCAGACAGGTAAAACTGCTTTGGCGATTGATGCGATCATCAACCAACGCGATTCCGGCATCAAATGTGTGTATGTTGCTATCGGCCAGAAAGCCTCTACTGTTGCTAACGTAGTGCGTAAACTGGAAGAGCATGGCGCTTTGGCTAATACCATTGTGGTTGTAGCTACCGCCTCAGAATCTGCAGCATTGCAGTACCTGGCACCTTACTCCGGTTGTGCTATGGGTGAATATTTCCGCGACCGCGGTGAAGATGCGCTGATTATTTATGATGACCTGTCTAAACAGGCTGTTGCATATCGTCAAATCTCCTTGCTGCTCCGTCGTCCACCAGGTCGTGAAGCTTACCCTGGCGACGTATTCTACCTCCACTCCCGTTTGCTGGAGCGTGCTGCGCGTGTTAACGCCGACTACGTTGAAGCCTTTACCAAGGGTGAAGTGAAAGGTAAAACCGGTTCTTTGACCGCATTGCCAATCATTGAAACTCAAGCAGGGGACGTTTCCGCGTTCGTTCCGACTAACGTAATTTCGATTACCGATGGTCAGATCTTCCTGGAATCCAGCCTGTTTAACGCCGGTATTCGTCCTGCGGTTAACCCAGGTATCTCCGTATCTCGTGTGGGTGGTGCAGCGCAAACCAAGATCATGAAAAAACTGTCCGGTGGTATTCGTACTGCTCTGGCACAGTATCGTGAACTTGCTGCGTTCTCCCAGTTCGCATCCGATTTGGATGATGCAACACGTAAACAGCTGAGCCACGGTCAGAAAGTGACCGAGCTTCTGAAACAGAAACAATACGCACCGATGTCTGTTGCGCAGCAATCTCTGGTTCTGTTCGCAGCTGAACGTGGTTATCTGGGTGATGTTGAGTTGGCGAAGGTAGGTAGCTTTGAAGCTGCGCTGTTAGCGTTTGCTGACCGTGAGCATGCCGAGCTTCTGCAACAAATCAACCAAACTGGCGCGTATAACGATGAGATCGAGGGCAAGCTGAAAGGCATCCTTGATACATTTAAGGCAACCCAGTCCTGGTAACGCTATGCGGCCTTGCTTTTCATTAGAAAAGCAGGCCGTCTGGTAATGAGGAGAAGCAGAAATGGCCGGCGCAAAAGAGATACGTTCCAAGATCGCCAGCGTGCAAAACACGCAAAAGATCACCAAAGCCATGGAGATGGTTGCCGCCTCCAAAATGCGTAAATCGCAGGAACGCATGGCGGCCAGCCGTCCTTATGCAGAAACTATGCGTAGTGTGATTGGTCACCTTGCGTTAGGTAATCTGGAATATAAACATCCGTACCTGGAAGAGCGTGACGTTAAGCGCGTTGGGTATCTGGTGGTTTCTACAGACCGTGGCTTGTGCGGTGGTTTGAACATTAACCTGTTCAAAAGACTGTTGGCTGAGATGAAAGGTTGGTCTGAAAAAGGCGTTGAATGTGATTTAGCGCTGATTGGATCAAAAGCAGCTTCTTTCTTTGGTTCCGTGGGTGGCAAGATTGTCGCTCAGGTTACTGGCATGGGGGATAACCCTTCCTTGTCAGAGCTTATCGGGCCAGTCAAAGTGATGTTGCAAGCCTATGATGAAGGTCGTCTGGATAAGCTGTATATCGTTAATAACAAGTTTATCAATACGATGTCTCAGGAACCACGGATCATGCAGCTACTACCGCTTCCGCCTGCGGAAGATGGTGAGCTGAAGAAGAAATCCTGGGATTACCTGTATGAACCCGATCCTAAAGCATTGCTGGATACCCTCCTGCGTCGCTATGTGGAATCGCAAGTTTATCAGGGCGTCGTTGAAAACCTGGCCAGCGAGCAGGCCGCGCGAATGGTAGCGATGAAAGCCGCCACCGATAACGGCGGTAGTCTGATCAAAGAGCTGCAGTTGGTTTACAACAAGGCTCGTCAGGCCAGCATCACTCAGGAACTCACCGAGATCGTCGGGGGAGCCTCCGCGGTTTAACCAGGTTATTACCCTAAATAGTTCAGATTGCGAAACGGCGGCAACTGAGCAAATCCCCTGGCGCTTGCTAATAAAGTAAGCAACTGGGGTGAGAAAAAGCAGCCAACGCCCCAGCAATTTGAAATATGACGGGTAAACGTATTACGTAGAGGATTCAAGATGGCTACTGGAAAGATTATCCAGGTAATCGGCGCCGTAGTGGACGTCGAATTCCCCCAAGACGCTGTACCAAAAGTGTACAACGCCCTTGAGGTTGAAGGCACTGCTGAGAAGCTGGTGCTGGAAGTTCAGCAACAGCTAGGCGGTGGTGTTGTTCGTTGTATCGCAATGGGCTCTTCCGATGGTCTGAGCCGCGGGTTGAAAGTCATCAACCTGGAACACCCAATTGAAGTGCCGGTTGGTAAATCAACTCTGGGCCGTATCATGAACGTATTGGGTGACCCAATCGACATGAAAGGTCCGATCGGTGAAGAAGAGCGTTGGGCAATCCACCGTGAAGCGCCTTCTTACGAAGAGCTTGCCAGCTCACAAGATTTGTTAGAAACCGGTATCAAAGTAATGGACTTGATTTGCCCGTTCGCTAAGGGCGGTAAAGTGGGTCTGTTTGGTGGTGCGGGTGTTGGTAAAACAGTAAACATGATGGAGCTTATTCGTAACATCGCGATCGAGCACTCAGGTTATTCTGTATTTGCCGGTGTGGGTGAGCGTACTCGTGAGGGTAACGACTTTTACCACGAGATGACGGACTCCAACGTTCTGGACAAAGTATCCTTGGTGTATGGCCAGATGAATGAGCCACCAGGTAACCGTCTGCGCGTTGCTCTGACCGGCCTGACCATGGCGGAGAAATTCCGTGATGAAGGTCGTGACGTACTGTTGTTCATCGATAACATCTATCGCTATACCTTGGCCGGTACGGAAGTATCCGCACTGCTGGGTCGTATGCCATCTGCGGTAGGCTACCAGCCAACGCTGGCAGAAGAGATGGGTGTGTTGCAGGAACGTATTACGTCCACCAAGACGGGTTCAATCACTTCTGTTCAGGCCGTTTACGTGCCTGCCGATGACTTGACTGACCCATCACCAGCAACCACCTTTGCTCACTTGGATGCAACCGTCGTTTTGAGTCGTCAAATCGCCTCTTTGGGTATTTACCCTGCGGTTGACCCACTTGACTCCACCAGCCGTCAGCTTGATCCGCTGGTTGTTGGTCAGGAGCACTACGATGTAGCGCGTGGCGTGCAGTCTATTCTGCAACGTTACCAGGAGCTGAAAGACATCATCGCAATCTTGGGTATGGACGAGTTGTCAGAAGATGACAAACTGGTTGTATCCCGTGCGCGTAAAATTCAGCGCTTCCTGTCTCAACCGTTCTTCGTGGCAGAAGTCTTTACCGGTTCACCGGGCAAGTTCGTTTCGCTGAAAGATACCATTCGTGGTTTCAAAGGCATCATGAACGGCGACTATGACCACTTGCCGGAGCAGGCGTTCTACATGGTTGGCACCATTGAAGAAGCAGTGGAAAAAGCCAAGAAACTGTAACGCTGTTGACTGGAGGGTGACATGGCTGCAATGACTTACCATCTGGATGTTGTGAGCGCAGAGAAGAAGATGTTTTCTGGCGTGGTACAAAAAATTCAGGTGACGGGTAGTGAAGGCGAACTTGGGATTTTCCCGGGTCACGCCCCACTGCTCACTGCCATTAAGCCTGGCATGATACGTATCGTGAAGCAGTTCGGTGAGGAAGAGTTTATTTATCTTTCTGGCGGCATCCTTGAGGTGCAACCGAGCGTTGTGATCGTATTGGCTGACACAGCTATTCGCGGAACTGATCTGGACGAAGCTAAGGCGCTGGAATCTAAGCGTAAAGCCGAAGATCATATCAACAACTCCCACGGCGACGTCGACTATGCTCAGGCATCCGCTGAATTGGCGAAGGCGATTGCGAAATTACGCGTAATCGAACTGACCAGGAAGGCGATGTAATTTTATAGTGATGGGTTGCGTTGACTCGTTGATTTATAAAATTACTATATATACTCAGGTCATTGGGGTTGCAGGTAGGTAGCAAGCTAACGCCACTGCAACTTCCAGTACGAAGGTATAAATAAAAAATAGAATGCCAGTCAGTAAATCTGATTGGCATTTTTTTTACCTATACACCAGATAACACCGATACTCGCCTTTTGTTTATATCCCTTAATCCGCTTTCCTACTATTTAGTTAAGCCTCAGCTAAACTCAAAGCGTTTCTTTCTGAAAACTCTTGTTTCTTGTCGTAAAATAAGTGGTTAATAGCGTGAATATGTACATGTGTTTTGACAAAAACAGCACGGGAAGCGTCGCTGATCGCAGACACTTTTCGCCCCATTTTTTCGTTACATGACGAGTAGCAACAACCCTTTAACCATGCGGGTTGAGTACGTTTTTCGTTGAGAAATATGTAGTAATTATTTCGCTAAACAGGTTTACTTCCGTCTATTAAATTGGAGTTATCAGGTTGCTTATGTCTAACAGCTCAATGAGTGTAGTCATCCTTGCCGCAGGTAAGGGAACACGCATGTATTCCGACCTTCCTAAGGTGTTACACCCATTGGCAGGTAAGCCGATGGTTCAGCATGTTATTGATGCGGCCATGAAGCTGGGTGCAAAAAACGTTCATCTGGTTTATGGGCACGGCGGCGATCTGCTGAAAAAGACGCTATCAGATCCCTCTTTGAACTGGGTATTACAAGCAGAACAGTTGGGTACCGGGCACGCGATGCAACAAGCCGCACCGCACTTTGCTGACGATGAAGATGTGCTGATGCTATACGGCGATGTGCCGTTGATCTCTGTGGATACCTTACAGCGACTGCTGGCGGCGAAGCCACAAGGCGGCATTGGCTTGTTGACCGTGAAGCTGGATAACCCAAGTGGTTATGGCCGTATCGTGCGTGAGAATGGCGACGTGGTGGGGATTGTTGAGCATAAAGATGCCAGTGATGTACAGCGCGAAATTAATGAAATCAACACCGGAATACTGGTTGCTAATGGGCGTGATCTAAAGCGCTGGCTATCACTGCTGGATAACAATAATGCTCAAGGTGAGTTTTATATCACCGATATTATTGCATTGGCACATGCTGATGGTAAGAAGGTTGCTGCGGTTCACCCCGCTCGGTTGAGTGAGGTTGAAGGGGTTAATAACCGCCTGCAACTCGCTGCTCTAGAGCGTGTATACCAGTCTGAGCAGGCTGAGAAACTGTTATTGGCCGGTGTAATGTTACTGGATCCCGCGCGCTTTGATTTGCGCGGAGAATTAACACATGGTCGTGATATTACTATCGATACCAATGTCATCATTGAAGGTCATGTGACTTTAGGTGATCGGGTTCGTATTGGTAGCGGATGCGTACTGAAAAATTGTGTGATCGGTGATGATTCTGACATTAGCCCATACAGCGTATTAGAAAACTCACGCCTGGATGCTGGCTGCTCTGTTGGGCCATTTGCCCGCCTGCGCCCAGGTGCTGAATTAGCTGAAGGCGCACATGTTGGTAACTTCGTTGAAATCAAAAATACCCGCTTGGGTAAAGGCTCGAAAGCGGGTCATCTTTCCTATTTGGGCGATGCCGAGATTGGTTCGGGCGTAAATATTGGCGCAGGAACCATAACTTGCAACTATGATGGAGCTAATAAGTTTAAAACTATTATTGGCGATGATGTGTTTGTTGGGTCCGATACTCAATTGGTCGCGCCGGTCACTGTTGCAAAGGGTGCCACTATCGCTGCGGGAACTACCGTAACTCGCGATATTGCGGAAAATGAGTTAGTGCTTAGCCGTGTTAAACAAGTCCATGTTCAGGGCTGGCAGCGTCCGGTGAAGAAAAAATAAGCTATACCCGTTATATTTCAAGCTGCATGTGCGTTGGCTGCGTTCAATCACCCCAGTTACTTACTGGTCGTTGACCTTAAAATAAGTAAGCTTCTGGGGATTATGAGCCTCATTAGAGGTTCACCCTACGGGCCAGCGTAGGCGCTGTTCAAATTGGTTTACAACCAATTTGTTGCTCAATTGCTGCCTTCCTGCAACTCGAATTATTTAGGTTATATTAAAACAGCCCCTTCAATATCGTTTATTCTTTGAAGGGATGTTTTGCCCTGTGTTTTTGGTTTATCTATTGATGCTGAAAACACAGAGCAAAACATAATAATCCCCAACTCTACAGGCTCGGGGAACCCGGAAAATCCGGAAAATCAGGTCACTGACATCGACAAGGTTCTAAAAGAACCTTACATAGGAATAAAATAGATGTGTGGAATTGTTGGCGCAGTAGCGCAACGTGATATCGCTGAGATTCTGATCGAAGGTTTACGTCGTCTTGAATACCGTGGCTATGACTCTGCTGGTTTAGCAGTGGTTGACGCTGAAGGTAATATGACGCGTTTACGTCGGGTGGGTAAAGTACAGGCGCTGTCTGATGCTGCCGAAAATCAGGCTTTACATGGTGGCACCGGGATTGCACATACCCGTTGGGCTACCCATGGTGAGCCATCGGAAGCCAATGCGCACCCTCATGTTTCTGACTATATCTCTGTGGTACACAACGGCATTATTGAGAATCACGAACCTTTACGTGAATTACTGATTGGTCGTGGCTACCGTTTCAGTTCTGAAACAGATACTGAAGTTATTGCTCACTTGGTGCACTGGGAGCTACAGCAAGGTGGATCTTTGCTGGAAGTGGTTAAGCGTGTTATCCCGCAATTACGTGGCGCTTACGGCACTGTCGTTATGGATAGTCGTGACCCAAGTCGTTTGGTGGCTGCGCGTTCCGGTAGCCCATTAGTGATTGGTTGTGGTGTAGGTGAAAACTTTATTGCCTCTGACCAACTGGCGTTATTACCCGTGACTCGCCGCTTCATCTTCCTGGAAGAAGGTGATGTGGTTGAAGTAACTCGCCGTAGCATCGCAATTTTTGATAAACAGGGTAATGCTATTGAGCGCCCTGAAATTGAATCTCAGGTGCAGTACGATGCCGGTGATAAAGGTGTTTACCGCCATTACATGCAGAAAGAGATTTATGAACAGCCAATGGCGATTAAAAATACGCTGGAAGGCCGTTTAAATCATGGTGTAATTGATTTGTCTGAACTTGGCCCTAAAGCGGATGCATTATTGGCAAATGTTCAACATATTCAAATTATTGCCTGTGGTACCTCTTATAACTCAGGCATGGTTTCGCGTTATTGGTTTGAATCATTAGCCGGTGTGCCTTGTGACGTAGAGATTGCGTCTGAGTTCCGTTACCGCAAATCCGCTGTGCGCCCAAACAGCCTGTTGATCACCTTGTCACAATCAGGTGAAACTGCCGATACCTTAGCTGCTCTGCGCTTATCAAAAGAGTTGGGGTATTTGGGGTCGCTGGCTATTTGTAACGTCGCTGGCTCATCGCTGGTGCGTGAATCAGATTTAGCGTTAATGACCAAAGCCGGTACTGAGATTGGCGTAGCATCAACGAAAGCCTTTACCACTCAGTTGACAGTATTACTGATGCTGGTGGGGCGTATTGGCAAGCTGAAGGGCGCTGATGCCAGTCTGGAGCAGAATATTGTTCATGCGTTACAGGCTCTACCTGCTCGTATTGAACAGATGTTGTCTCTGGATAAAACCATTGAAGCGCTGGCTGAAGGTTTCTCTGATAAACACAATGCCTTGTTCCTTGGTCGCGGTGATCAATACCCGATTGCGATGGAAGGCGCGCTGAAACTTAAAGAGATCTCTTATATTCACGCTGAAGCTTATGCTGCGGGTGAGTTGAAGCACGGCCCATTGGCATTGATTGATGCTGATATGCCGGTCATCGTGGTTGCGCCAAATAATGAATTGTTGGAAAAACTGAAATCCAACATTGAAGAAGTGCGTGCCCGTGGCGGTTTGCTGTATGTGTTTGCTGATCAAGATGCCGGTTTCACTGACAGTGAAGGGATGAAAATCATTCAGTTACCACATGTAGAAGAGATTATCGCGCCTATCTTCTATACCGTGCCACTACAGTTACTCTCTTACCATGTCGCGCTAATTAAAGGCACCGACGTGGATCAGCCACGTAACTTGGCAAAATCAGTCACGGTTGAATAAGCTGCGATAGATATAGCACAAAATATTGTGGGCGGATGAAATAGCCGTTAACTCGAAAAGTCCGGTTATGCTGTTTAACAGCATACCGGATTTTTTTATGACCAAATTAAAACAGTCATTGTCAGAAATTGGCAAAAGTTACGTTGCCGGTTTTTTAGATAGCTGCCGCTATCATCAGTTTATATATAAAAACACAATATATTACCCAACGACACTTTAATGCCACAGCGTCGTTGGGAGAGTGTCAAGGGACATAAATAATTTCGAAGGTCGAGGTTAAATCTCTAAGCTCTTTCCTTGCCCCATCCTGGTAATGAATCTGCACATCATAATGGTAGATCAGCTTTTCTTGCGGATTAAGAATGAGTTGCAAGGCCGATACTTTCACTTCTAAGGTTTTGGTAGGCTGCTCGCTATTCAGTGCTATCGTCTGGTGGTTGATACTGATTAGTATCTGTTCTATGGGTTTCGGGCCGGTGGGATCATAAGCACCCTGGCTGCTGATAAACTTCAGCGTTTTGACAATTTCAACTGGGGTGGAATTATCGATAAACAGCTGGGGATTATTTTTATATGCAACCGGCATCCTGAGCTGTACCGGGATATTGTCAGGGCTAAAGCCTTCCTGTTTAACTTCCAGCTCGCCATTGAGCAACAGATGCTGTGCCGTGGTATCAAACAGCGCATCCCAAATTTTTGCAAACTGCGCCGATGGCAGCGTGAACGAATCAATAATACCGCTTTGCAGGTTTACTATTGCGTTGGTTTCTTCGGTTTTCCCCGCCGGTAATGACAACCGTAGTTTAAGGCTATGCGCACTGGAAAAAGGGATCAACTTACCTTGTGGCTGGGATTGGATAAAGGTAGTTTCGGCGTCGCTAATGCGTTGTCTGTCCACCTTGGGTAGCAAGAAATAGTCAAAGGTCACATTAAACTGAGCCACCTCTGTTGCCCCTTCTGGTGCAGAAAAGGAGATCGACAACATGGGTTTATTATTGTCATTGCTGTTACTGGCCAGTTGAAACGTATCGGGTAAATAATAAAGATAATCTTTACGAATATTATCCTGATAATAGTTATACCAGTATTGATGATATTCTATTGGTGTGAGAATTAATTCAAGACGTGGATTCGGTGGCGCAATGCCGCGGTAGATATAAGGATAATAATTTTCCGCAAAATAAAATATTTTAGGATCAGTAATAGTATTCAGCAGGCCGGTATCAGATTTGATGGCGATCACCAGCGTGGTTTGCGCATCGTAGTTGGATAAGGCTCTTAATAACGCATCTCGCTGCTCAAGTTGGGTTAGTTTTAATTGAGCCTGATATTGCCGTTCAGCTTTGAGTGCCACGTCCTGAAATATCATTTCATTGAATTTGCCAAACTGATTGAAATTGAGCACTACATAAGGCATTTCCTGAATGTTTTTGTTGAGAAAAAAACTCAGTACCATCGTCCAACTAATGCCATCTGTTATGGTTTCAATCTGATAGCGTATTTCGCCAGAGACATTCTCGGTACTGACCTGTGCTATCAATTCATCGGATAATGGCGTTAGAGTTGCCCGTAATTTTCTGGTCAGATTAACATTTTCGGTAAACTGCTGCTGCGCGTTTTCCAGAATAATTTTGTTTAGCGTGACCAGATCATTGAGAAAGATGTTCATAGGTATCCTTCGTATCATAGAGAACAGAACAACGCCTCAGCGCTGATAAATAGGATGAGGTCCACAGATACTGCCCATCGTGACGACGATAGAGTGGTATTTCCCCAGCACCATTGGCAAACTGCCATTTTTTTAACGGCGTAATAATGTCAGATAGTGTATCGATACCGATATTTTGGGCATATTCAAGTGTGGACAACCATTCGGCGGGATGAGCGTAGTAGGGGGTTAATTGGGTTATTCTCTGATATTCGTTTTGGCTCCAGACGACGGCTTTATTAAGCATGGTGATAATACGATAATAAGCCGGTAGGGTTGCGCATTGTTCGCCATAAAAACGATACAGTAAAATGAGCGCATTGGTATTAACACAGCAGTCGAGCTGGCTAATCTCATTATTTTGTTTCATCCAAGTGTGGAAGGTTTGACATTCAGCCCATTGATGCTGCGGTTCGGTAAGTCGGGCATCAACCTTCTGTAGCTGATAGCCATTCATCTCAATCAGCGTCAGGCGAACGGCGTCAGGAGAAATACGGCCAAATTTGTATAACATTTCGGTAATTATCGCCGTGTCATCAATATCGGCGTCAATCATCTGGCCGTTCATCCAACAGGGATGAGCGTGACGAGGCCAGAAACTGAAATGACCGGGGCGGGTTTCACAACTAGCGAGAAAATCCAGCGCGCGATCAATATAGGGAGCCGTTTGCTCGGTGTAGTCGAGCGTCCTTAATACCTGAGCCGTGACAAAAGCATTGGCATCCAGATGCCACTGGCCGTCGGGTGTTCTGACGCTGGACAGGAATGCCCCGTTTTCTGACTGCTGTTGTCGGAGGATTGCATCTGGCGACATGCCGCGCGGCGGCGGCGGGCTACGGTCTGGTAGGGCAACCTCGCGCCAAAGGTCGTTCTGCGGGCTGAAGGTACAACTGACGCCGCACCTTGCCTGTGCGTCAACCGTAAAGCCGATGACATTAAACTGAAGAGGCACATTCTCCTTGAGCAACGCTTGTAGCAGCGGCATGGGCTGTGCCACGTGCTGCAATAGCTCACCAATCTTGAGGGCAGCTTGCGCGTTGCCGCCTAAAAAGCGCGGCGCCATAGTAAACAGGCTAAAACTTTCCAACTGGCGTTGATGGTTATAGACCAGGCTGAAACCATAGGTGGTGGCGGGGAATTCATCTGGATTAGGCATGTTAGCTAATACCTGCCTGAGCAGCGCGGCCAGCGGAGGAAATCCACGTTCAGTACCAAATAACCGCATAACGTTGGCAATGTCCGCCAGCGTTATTTCTGCGCTGTGCCACTGATAATAATATTCAGTTGGTGTGTCAGGGTTATCTGGGTAATAGCCAATCATCAACAGCGATAGTCCGGCTGCGGTTAACTGATGCAGGGGATAATCGCTATTGGCGTGATTTAGCGGGGAGGCATACAGAGCGATTAATGCTTGATTATTTGGCGGAACTTCGGAGTAAACCTTGGTTTTAACGCCGTCAGCGGTATATTTCCGCCCCAACCATGAGCCAAATTTTAGCGCTTGGGTAGGTGTATCCGGCCGTTGTATCCGGGCAATGTGTGCGAAGCAGGATGCAGATGAGTCTGACGAGGCGTATGGGTAATTTTCCGCACTGAAGGCCCCAATATCACGAGCCTGGGTGGATAGCGGGAGAAAAGTATCAAACGTGCAAGCCACAGCTTGCGGTTTTATGCTGGATGTCGTGAACTCCAGTGGACAACCGTTATAAGCCAATAGACTGGTATTAAATGTCGCAGACAGCAGCCCCGACGCCATCCGTTTCTGGCTAAAACGGTGAATGTCGGGTAATAGCGTACCTGTTAAATCCGGCACATGATGGCATAAAGTGGTTACCAGGGCGTCCAATGCCGCTGGTAACACCGCAACGCGTTCAACCATGATTATTTACCGTAGCTCATGTCGGAATAACGATGGCAGGCGGATTATCTGTACCGTCGACCAACCGGGTATGCCCACCGACCTCAAGATAGGTAATCGTATAATGAACCGTCCAGGGTTTCTCTGTCAGGCAGCGATACTTGAAGGTTTGCGCCTTGGTTTTATCGGGATTAAAGGAGAACTTCTTGGTTTTCTTTTGTTCTTTGTCATCAAGATAAGTGAGTTCAACCAGCACCTGATTGTATTTATCCCAGGAGAACTGGCTGTCGAGGAAAATATCAATTTCATTGAAAGTGAGTAAATTACTCGGATCGAGACCGATGGTGGTAGAAGCGGTTTTGAATTTTGACTGATAGCTGCTGTTACCTTCCCAGCCGGAGCTGCTCGCTGATTTAAAGATAAACTCGCCTTGAATATCGAGTAATTCATTTTTGTCTTTGCTTCTGGCAATATTTTTCCGCCATTCTTTACCATCCTCGGTAAAGGCATCACTGGTATAGACATTGTTATTGTAGCTGGCTTGAAATGCTGCCGCTTTGATACCGAACTCTTCAAAGCCATCAGGGCCGAAGATTTGCAGTTCGATTTTCTGAAAGAACGGATCATTGACGTTTACTTCAATAAAATAAGGTTTATCTTTTTGGGCTTTTAACGTGTCGGTGCCGATAAAGTTTTGTGGTACGGCGGCCTGAGTAATCGCTTTTGATGAAGTGTAGTTAAAGGATAAGGTTTTATGCTCGGTAATGTTGACCACTTTTAATTCCAATGATGCGCAGGGAAAAAGACCGCCTTTTCCTGTTTCATCTTTACTGCCAATCAATGATTCCAGAATGGAAGCGCTGGCTGATTTTGCCTGCTCATTACTTTCTGCGTTTGGTTTAATGGTTGCGTTGAAAAATATCTTTAGTAGTTCTTCTTTGACAAACTGTAATGCCCACTCTTTTTCTTTGGTCGCCTGATCGCCGGGCATACTTTCGGTCACTTTAATCACGAGTTTTTGATCTTGCTCCAGTTTCTTAATCACGCTGTCAAAGCCGAGCCAAAAACTTGCCGGTGTCTCGACCGGAATAGGAATATTAATGCCAAACTTAGCACCAAATTCCTTATATACGCTGTCAAATTCTGCGGTGACATCCACTTTCAATGCCGGGGTGATACCGGTATAAGTGAGGTTGTAAGCCACAGCGGCAGGTGCCTGCGCTTGATTAAATGCGGCCTCCAGAATAACTGCCTGTTGTGGCGTCAGTTTGGTACTTAAAATGGCGGTGTTATTCCCAAACAGGCTAGGGCTTTGTGCGCTGATCAACTGGCCATTGGCATTTTGTGCATCCAGAACAAAAAAGTTCACGGTACCGTTGTTAAACGGTACTGGCGCTTTACGGGCATTTTGCGGCTTGATCTTCAGTTTATTCAGGTAATCGGTAAACGCAGTATTGAGTTCGCCTTCATCGACGGCAGTATTGACCTCAAAGTTGATGTATCCTCCCTGTTGGTTGGTGTCATCACCGGTGTATTTAATTAATGAAAATACCGGTTTTCCATCACGTACGGCAATATGAATATCACCGGGCAAATACCAAAATTGGTTTTCATCTGAATCATCAGAAAAAAACGTGATATTTTTAATCGTAGCGGTTTTCTCTCTCAATAATAACATGATACATCCTTATGGTCAGTTGGTAATATCGATCTGATCTTCATCGGTAATGAATTCTTTATTTTCAATATCGCCGTAATTATCAATAATCATGATTTCGAGATTAATAAACAGTAATGTCGGGTCGGGTTGATCTGCGCTAAATAATGCAGGTTCTGACTGGTCTTCAGAGAAATAAAATGCTTCCTTTAACGTGTTCATGGCGAATTGGTTATAGCAGTAAGTCACATTGACTAGAACCTGTGTGATTCTTTCCCAGTCAAAAGCTGGGGTGATTTTCAGCGTTCTTTGTTTATAGAGTCGTGAAGATATGCTGACATCCTGGCTGGTGGGCTGGTCTAACCTTACTGGTATATGGGGAGTGTTAGCGCTAATGCTATATTCTTTGATTACCGAAAAAGTATAGCATTCAGGATCTGGTAGCATGATGCTGTATTCTTCTGACGGTTTTTTCTCGGTGATGTGGAAATTTTTTGACGTATTGTTTTCTTTGTTTTCAATATGGGTACAGGTGATATTTACCAATATTGATGTATACCATGCCCAGTTGAATTTTTTTTCTGTGGCAATAACAAAATGATAACGGCTATATAACAATTCAATGTCTAAAAAAATTTCGGTTAAGGATGTGCTCATGATGGCTGAACTGACAAACATCACACCACCGACCGGATGGTTAAAATATAATGTGAACTGATACTCCACCGGCCAGGACATTTTTTTTGTTACAGGGTCGATAATGGCTGAAAAACGGAACGTTTTAGCCGCCATATTATTTCTGGAGAAAACTAATGGGGACCGCGTGGTGCCATAAGTCAAATTGAGCGCCACCAATTGAATATTCTCGTCTAACTCAGATGTCAGCAGTTGAGCTTTTATGGTGCGGTAAGAGAAAAAATTATCCTGAAGCTCGTGATAGCTTACGACGTCGATGGCATCATAATGGCTCTGGCTAACCAATGTGGCAAAAAGCGCTTGAGGATAGAGAGATCGCCGCACTACCGTAGTTTCGGTGATTCGGGCACTGAGTGTCCGTTTATCAATATCTTTAACTGAGATGTTTTGTAATTGAAAACCAAATTTGGGCTCGGGAGCCGTTTTTATTTGACCAAATACTGGGGTGAAAAATTCGCAAGTCAGAATCGTGCTCAATTCAGCCGTGGCTTGTCTCATATAATGGTCGGGATTGGTATTTCTTACCTTGATAGTAACCAGCTTATTACTGATTAAGGTTTCGGAAATATCATCAATATTAAAAGAAAAAATCAGCGCATTAAAACCGAATGAGATTTTCAGATATTCATATACCTGATCCCATTGGGCATCAAGTTCAAAGGTTGAGGGGGGTAACTGTTGCAGGTAGTCGATTTTATAACTGACAGCAATCGGTGCTGATTCCGGTTGCTGAAGCAGCGCGACGATTCGCTCAATATCATTCGCATCAGTCAGTGCGGCCATGATATAGCAAAACTGATTATTCCCCAGCGAGGTGTGATTCAGCAGTTGAGGCATAGCTTGTGGAATACTGAGCGTGGCAGTGCTGGCAATAATTTGTAGGGGGAGCAGGATAGCGTCCGGCGGAATATCGGGATTATCCCGAGCCGCTGCCTGTGCTGCAGCCATACTGCTGTTCAGTTGCGTCTGCAATGAGAGTATTGCGTAGTAAGTCATCGGTTGCGCGGTGGCGCTATTCCTGAATATTTGGTAACGCACTTCGGGAATAGTCTGCTCATTCACCAGAATACTGGGTGCCAACGCGCTATAATAATAAACTTGGCTACCTGGCATTACATTAATAAAACCGATAGTTTGTTCCGTTATTCTGTTATCCATGGGGGTGTCCATGTTGAATAAAAAACAATCAACCGAGCATCAGTCATCAATGCAATGACCGATGCTCTGCCTATCCAATAGTAATGAACACTGTTCATCACCGCCTCAACGGGAGGGCCGGTTCAGAGGCAGCACGTTTGACCGCCGCTACGCCAGAAGAATGACGGGCCATTAACACTTCACCACCACCGCGACCGATGAACCGGTTACCTTGCCCTCAATTGGCTTGGGATCGCGCTCGTCATTGTAAATAATGGTGCCGCTGTAGGTGATTTCAGGAATGTCATCTGTGCCATCGGGTAAAAATTCGAAGGTAAGGTCGCGGCGGGTGGTGGTGTCCACGAGATCTTTTTCTTCCAGACTAATCGATTGAGTCTGTTTAAACTTGTAGGTCTTATAGTTCACCATCATGTCGAAGATGATAATTAGTACATCTTTCTTCGACGCGATGAAAAATATGGAGTAGGTCGTTTTCCTCGGTAAGGCATCCATTATTTGAATCTGATTCGCGCGGGTGCTGCCATATCCGGGTAACTGTGGGGATGGCTCAATACCTGGTTCGATGTAAGTGAAATTACCACCATCCCGGGTATAATAATTGGTAGTGAAATAAATGGGATTCTCTGGCTTCATGCCTATTGGATAAATAAAGGGTTTTGGCTGCGTGGAAATATTCAATACCTGGGTATCGCTTTTTAATTCTACACCATGCGCTGGATCGGAATATTGGGCTTTCAATAGCACCTGGCTGAATGTTTCCCATGCATGTGCATCAAGTAACGAATCAATTTGTGCGTAGACAATACCGCATTGTGCCATGTTGATATATTGAACCAGACTATCAATTACATCTATTTTACCTGAATGATAGGGTTTTGAATGTAATCCTGAGAAATTCACCGTATATGAATAGCTGTAGGTGCGTCCCAGTTTTTTATCAATATACCATTTCTCGGTTTTTTGCGATGCGGTGTTTTTTCTGTCGAAGCGGAGTGTGCTGACATGGTTATCATCATATTTTGCGATAATAATAATATTTTCAATATCATATTTATCCAGATCCTGACTGACATAAAATTCGGGTTGAATAAACTGAAAGAAGGGATCATTAAGATCGTATTCTTTGAAATAGTCATCGACCTTCTCAGCACCGACAATAGAAAGGATGGACGGCAACTGAGTCTGCGGCGCGATGGAAAAAGGAACAACACGATTTTCTTCAAATATTCGGGTGAAATCCTGCGTGTTTTTCAGACTTTCTTTAAATTTATCAAAATTACCTGCATCGTTCAGCAAATCCATACTCATATCGAGCCCTGTCTGGCTAGACAATATTTGTTGAAGCTGTGTTTGTCCCCAGTCCTCGAAGGTTTTTATCCAAGCACTATATTGGTCATCTTTCATGCCCATTTCTTGCGCGCTGAGGCTGGTAATAACAGAAACTTTGGCAGCACCTTTCTCGGAAAACTCACGGGTGATTTCTTTTTCATCCGCAGACCAGGTATGACGGGTAATGGTCTGCGTCACTTCTTTCATTTTCTCACTGTTGTAGGTGACAATAACTTTTACTGCCGGCAGAGAGGCATCCAGCGTGAAGTTATAACGAATCCCGACGCTGGCATTATTCGGCGTTCCTTTTAATACATTCTCAAACAGGGTTGCTCCCAGCCCCGTTAGCGACATGCTAAATACAGTATCGTTATTCCCCAAACCAGAGGGACTCAGTGGTGTGGGCATCTGACAGTAAAATACTTTGTTCTCATTGATGATCAATGAGGCCTGCGCTGAGGTATAGCGGGGTTGGCGCAATTCTATTTTACGCACGTCATCGGGCATCAGTTGACCGAGAAATTGATCGTCACCCGCGTCAGGGTTATAAGCGAGTATATATTTTTTTGCTTGCTCTTCGGTTAATCCAGCATTTTGAAAAGCTTTAATTTTGGCATCTTGATTGGCTTTATTGGTCGGATCGGAATTAAATAATTCTTCAGCTTTAATATACTGGACGATAAGTTTTGATTTCGCCACAAGTTGCGGTGATATCCCACTATAAAGCTGTACTTTTATTTTGTCGGCTTCGCTTTCTGTTGGCACGGGAAGTTTGACGGTAAACTGTGCGTATCCGCCTTGTTGCTCTTCTTTACGATATTTATAGAATAAGAAGTCAGGCTTATTTTCCTGACCAGAAAATACTGGAGTTTCAGGAATAACATAAAAAATATTTTTATCTTCGCTATCGCCATAGCAGGTATAGGTATATACCTTGACGCCTAAGTGTTCATTGGTATCTATTTTAATCGAATGCTGGATGGCTGTGGTTAACATAGCTTATTCCTCTTAACTCATGGTTATTTTTTGTATTGAAGTTCAATACGGAGTGAGGTCGATTGCTGTACACCTGAATCGTAATTTCTGGTTATAAATGACGACGTTTTTCCCTGCCAGTGGTATTCAATACGGCCATTCAAGATATTTGACTGGGTATTGAGTAACCAAGTGGTTTGCCACTGCTGATCGGAAAATGAAAAATTAAAGGTAGCGCGTTTGGCCTGACCCTCTGGGAAGTAATTGGCGCTGCCTGAAATCGTTTTAAAATCAGATTGTAAGTGGCGGGCATCAAAGGTCACATTATGAAACCCGATATCCTGAACGGTCAGATTGATGTCTGCCTGCCACTGGCGTGTGATATTAATGAATGAATAGTCGGAAAAAGTGACCTTGATATTTATCTCATTCACGCGACTATCGGCGGTGACGGTGAGAGGAGGAAAGTTTGGCCACTGCATGGGTATTTTTTTATCCGCCCACGTCAGTTCAATCGACATAATCATAAATTTGCTGGCATTGAAATCCAGGCTGACTTTGCAGGTATGCTGTTTTCCCGGATCGTCAGGTTGTTTTCGTTGAGGCTCAGGCAGCGGCGAAGGGTCATAGGAAATCAGTTTATTGGCGATAAAGCCGCTGAATAGCGTCGCGATATCCTGTTCGTCGATCAGTTCATAAGATTGGGGCAGGCTGTTTTCGTAAGAAAAATCATAGTCAATTCTGGTGGGTATCTCATCAATATGCGAGATGTTGGCGAGCGTATTACTGAGGATGCTGGCAGCGAGGTCGACCAGATTTTTTCTCACGGTCTCTTTGGTCTGCGGCGACGGGGTATTTTTAAACTCCTCGTCCAACACGACGATACCAGCAGTAATTTGCTTGTCGAGTAGCTGCGCAATAGCCTCTGGTGTGCGGGTTTTGGTGTTAAACGCCAGTATTAGAAACTGCCGCCAGTCGCTGGTGAGATGGGCGTTAACCGTGGTACTTACTGTGAATTGTGTATGGGTGGTAAGAAAAACCCGCTTCGCGTTACCCTGTATGGCCTCAGTCAACTCTATCCCTTCCGAATGGGTGGTCGACATAGAGTTTCCTTCAAACTCAACCAGATAGGTGGCGTCACCCAACGGCTCATGAAAGCGCAAGAAGATCGCCGTCTTCGCAGTACACTGCTTAAGGGTGATGTTACCGCCTGAGTGGGAGATATGTGTCTGAATATACTGTTGTATAGCTTGGGTATTGAGGGGAACTAACGGTGTAATCAGGATGACGAGGCCGCCTGCCGGACTGGTGGTAAGGTGAAAACCACTGGTTTTATTTCCCCGATCGTCATGAACTATTTCAGGCGTGAAGCAGCCATAGGTATAGTCATTGGGCGGGCTTCGCTGATCGTGAAAGACGAAAGCTCGATCAAGCAAAAAAAAGGACGCCAGATTTTTTTCAGGATTTAATGATTCAATCTTCATTTTCAACCTCAAGTGTAATGGTTTGATTGCCCGTCACATAGTCCGACCATTGACCGTTACTGGTTTTATAACGAAACCCTGCCGCGTAAATTGATGTGACATTCCATTGATATTCATAGCAATTATCCTGCTGAGTAAACGTATGATCGCGCGTTTGCGTTTCACCCTGAGCTTGAAATCGTAACGTGACATAGCGGATGCCAGTAGCAAACCGGGCGATAATGGTGGCGTGCTGCGCACCAAACTGAGGAAAACTATAAACACCGATGGTGGCTGACTGGATGATTGGCATATCGAGCACCACTGAGGCGGCGCTATCGTTATCCCAGGCGGTCAGCTTGGCATAGGCATCACGTCCCGTTATCGGATAACTGAAACAGGGCGAAGCCAGTGTGAGTTCAAAGGGTTCTGACAGGTTAGCGGAGGAGTAGTGGCCTGTGAGCATACTGTGTTGTGCGAATGTCGGATCGATATTGAGGGTCAGGAACTGACAAGGAAGGCTGGAATAATCCAGCGTCAGTATTTTGTTATTACTGGTTCGTTGCTCGGTGACGAGAGAGATATATCCATTGGCGGTGGGGTAGCTAACGCGAATATGGTACTGATATTCACTATTCAAGCTGAACGTATTATTAATAAATGTGAAGGCCAAATAACTCTGACTGGGTATCAATAGCAGGGTTTGCTGTTGTTCAGAAGGATAAAGCTCGCCCGGTGGTAAAATGATTTGTATATCAATAAACGCCCCGTCTTTAAGACCCTGTGGGAAAGCGTAAAGAATGTTAATCCGCAGGTTACCGTCTGGCAGTGCAGGTGCGGTTATCTGGTGGATAACCTGTTCGGGAGCCTCTTTGGCAATTTGTTGTGCGGTGGCAAAGGGATCCAATAAAAAGCAGATGGGGCGCCGGGTTAGCTCAACGCGTTTTAAATCAATTATCAGGCGACGCTGTTTCTGGGGGAGCAACAGACAAATATAAGTAGTATTGGTGTTGGCGTTACCGATATAGGGCGATCCTAACGTGTTGAACAGACGATCGAGCAAAGCCTGCGCGAATAATAGTGCTTCTGCCGGGTTGGTTGAGGAGAAGGCTGGCGAGATCAGCAGCGGTAGCCGGGACAGATTTTCGTACATGTACTGAGTAAGCAACATGTAGGGAAACGCTATCCGGTTGTTGGACACCGGTTGGGCGTCTTTAACATTGGCCGCCAGTTCGGCAATTAACTGGCCGGGATCGCAATCTAGTGTGTAGTTCAGCCGTGGCGATACACCCTCGACAAAGCCATCGATACGGGCATTAAAGCCAACAATATTATCCAGCAACGTTTTTTTCATCAGTTGCGTGGTATCTGCATCGAGCGAGATCAAAAATTGAATCGACTGCGCTGAATACCAGGTCGGGTCGTAATCCTGATGGGTTAATGCTGAATCATGGTCAGGTGGTGAGCGGAAACTTAGCTTATAGGGGATAACCGGCAAACCTTGGATAGCCTTCCCTGGGTGTTGGCGATTGAATACCTCAAGTGCGCCGCCACTGGCAAATTGTAGCTCGGCGGTAAAATCAAGGTCGCCGTAGATAATGTTGCTGCTTAGGCTGAGGATCACATCCAGTGCAAAGGCCAGCGGATCACCAGCAATCAGGGCGAAGGGTTCTGGATACAAATAATAGACATCAGACTGCTGACAGACGGCAACGACGCGCAGCTTGTCATCGATGATAATTTGCTGAAAATCAGGATAACCAATAAACATATCAATCAATTACCTTATGGTTTTAATATGGTTTTGATAATCCTGACGCCATTCTTCCGGTAGCTGGTTTAGGATATTCACCGAGCGATGGTGGTAGGCCTCTTCGTAGTGATACTGCATCGTGCTATCACCAACTAGCACGCCTGCGGCATACATGGTGCTGCTACTTTCTGTCAGATCTTTGATGGGGTCGTCAGTGGAAAGGTGCAGGTTGTACACCTCAATCTCGCCGTGTTGTTTGTTGATACGGCTGATAGCACAGTCACACTCTGGGGTTAGCAGTCGACTGGTCAGAGTCAATTCACTCGCCAGTTTCACACCGGTGGTAGTGCAAAAAGGGTGGCCCAGACTGGTGATAAGGGTTTTGAGCTGGCCGCTACTATCCCTGACTTCAATCTCAAGATAGTTTTGCTCCGTGCCGGTAATCACATCTTCGACTCTTAACGCTCGCCCATCCTGCGATTGCACCCATTCACCAATAAGGATGTCATCAATGGCTTTTTCTTTACCATCCTGCATCAAAATGGGGGTGCCTTTACCTAAACAACCATAGGTAATCTGCATGGGTTTTAGCGTGTTGGTATTTAAAAAGCGCTGTTCAGGATCGAACGGACCGGGAGCATTGGTAATAAAACTGGCTACACTCGCTCCTTCAATTTGTAATGTCACTTTAAAGATATAATAAACCCGCTCACCGGAATCAAAATCGGGACGTTTGAATTTAAGCCAGTCGAGATCCCAAGATAAAACGTTGCCGTTAATTCGGGTTTTAGCGTCGTCAAAGAAATTAAAGTCATTGGCAGGGGTGATCGGATCGCCGCCCTGACGTTCGCGGACCAGATAAATTGAGTTATACGCGTTTATAGGCTTGCCATTATTTAAATCAATATTGCCGAAGTAGGTTACGCTGCCTTTTATCGGTACGGTGACATTGCCGTCAAAATTATTAAAGTAGTCACAGTCGCTTTCTTGACGAGCCAGACAGATTTTTATCAGATTATTTTTATTTAAATCAGCAGGTGAATCATTTTGAATTAATTTTGGGTAACTTTGTGTGGTAACAATTTCGGCCCCGTAAACTGTCTGGTTATTCACCGTTTGGGCGAAGGTATAGATGATATTAACCGGATAGCGGGTTTGTTTTAAACTGGCCGGGAAGGTGCCATTAGCCTGGATGGGGCAATTGGCAGTATAAATATAGTTCTTTTTACATTGTACTGTTCCCGCAGGGCTGCCTGATTCGTCAAAAATACCTAAGGTTTGCGTGATGTTTATGGCTGACACCGGCAACGAACCAATGGCATTTGCTGAGAACGTTTGCCCATCAGTAGAATCCAGGCTAACGATGCTGTGTACCTGCTGTGCGCTATCGCTATCCCCCATCGCCAGTGAGCTGACGGCATATTTAGCCAGTTTATGGTTTGCCCAGAGCTGACTGAAATTAGGACAACGAACGAGGCTGATACCTGCCAGTCCCAGTTGAATATCATAGAATTTCACCAGCAGCGGATCGTTGGTATTAATTATAAATACACCGGTGTTTGCATATTTATTAATTACACTGCTAATAATATTATTTTCAGAAAAACTATTTTTTCCTGAGGGCATAGTTGCAGATTGCATAATATCATTTCCCAATGAGTTTGCTGTAATTATCTATACGAAAATTCTCTAAAGCATAGGGCGTTCAATAGAATATAGAGACAAATATTCAGCGTAATAAAACAAGGTATTGGCTTAGTAAATCAAAAGCATTGACTGAAAATTTATATTTTCTATCTTTCGCATGCTGCCAGTTTCATGTAGGTAGCCGCGTTGGTTACTTGTCCTATCCGCGAGACTGGCTCGGAAAGAGCCAATATGTTGTTAAGAAAGAAATATTTTCTCCTGAGGCGATGATTTTTCTGTGTGTAATATTGAAAATTTATTAAAATGGTGAAGATGTTCAATAGAGTAAATTAATTCAGTGTTACTCAGTATCGTAACCCTAGAAAATAATGTTAGCAGCAATGCAAAAAAAAACCACTGAGGAAATAGAGAATAGAGGGAAGCCGTCTGGGAAAATGTGCACAGCAGGATGGTGATGAGAATGAAAAGATAGGCAATATATTCGTATTTTTATTGAGTTTCCTCTCCTTATTCCGTTATCTTACGTTTACTCATCCAATTTGTTGAATATGCTCAGCGCTGAGAATAAATACAACATCATTCAATTGAATTCATTCGTTAATATAATGGATTAAACGTGATAAAAAACGACGTTATTTTATCAGAAACGATTTCGTCGTATCGAACCCACAGCGCAACGCTACGGGAAAACAGTGACCAACCACGACCACAACTGAAATCATCACAAATAACAAGATAAAAAACAGGCTAATCTAATGATAAATAATGATTTTATTTTAACTCCGGTGGTTTGTCATATAACTGTAATATTTCATACATTTTTCTGTCATTAAACTGTCCTATTTTCCCTCCTGCACCATACTTAATCTGATGAAAACAATTTATACACTTGGTACTTGAGTTGCAGCGTTGTTAGCTTGGTTCATTACTCAGCCCATCCTGCAATACCAGGTTCTTTGGTATAGAGTTAATTCTAATATCCCATTAGGAGGGATTATGAAACTGATGCGTACCACCGTAGCCAGCATTGTGGCAGCGACTTTATCTATGACCACTGTGTCCGCGTTCGCTGCTGCAAGCCTGACAGGTGCAGGTGCGACATTCCCCGCGCCGGTGTATGCCAAGTGGGCAGATTCTTATCAGAAAGAAACAGGTAACAAAGTTAACTATCAAGGGATCGGCTCTTCAGGTGGCGTAAAACAAATCATTGCCAATACTGTTGATTTCGGTGCTTCTGATGCGCCATTAGCAGACGATAAGCTGGCGGCTGAAGGTTTGTTCCAATTCCCAACTGTGATTGGTGGTGTGGTGCTGGCCGTTAATATCCCTGGCATCAAATCTGGTGAACTGACTTTAGACGGTAAAACACTGGGTGATATTTATCTGGGTAATGTGAAGAAGTGGAATGACCCGGCGATTGTGAAGCTGAATCCGGGCGTTAAATTGCCAGATCAAAATATTGCAGTGGTGCGCCGTGCTGATGGTTCTGGCACTTCATTCGTATTCACCAGCTATCTGGCTAAAGTGAATGCGCAGTGGAAAGAGAAAGTGGGTGCAGGCTCAACGGTTAACTGGCCGACCGGTTTAGGTGGTAAAGGTAACGACGGTATTGCGGCATTTGTTCAGCGCTTGCCAGGTGCCATTGGTTATGTGGAATACGCTTATGCCAAACAAAATAACCTGGCTTACACCAAACTGGTTTCAGCCGATGGCAAACCAGTCAGCCCAACAGAGCAAAGCTTTAGCGCTGCGGCCAAAGGTGTAGACTGGAGCAAAACGTTTGCTCAAGACTTAACCAATCAGAAAGGTGATGATGTTTGGCCAATTACCTCTACTACTTTCATTTTGGTGCACAAAGAGCAGAAAAATGCGGCTAAAGGCACTGAAGTACTGAAGTTCTTTGATTGGGCATACAAAAACGGTGCTGAACAAGCTAATGCGCTGGATTACGCCACATTACCAAAAGAAGTGGTTGAACAGGTTCGTGCAGCTTGGAAAACCAATGTTAAAGACAGCAACGGTAAGCCAATCTTCTGATTGAAGTTAGTTTTGCCTGTAATAATTTATTTATAAGATATTGATTTAATATACCCAAAGTAATTGAAGTTGCAGGTAGGCGGCAAGTGAACGAACCCCGATGAGCTGACTCAGGTCAGTGATTCGGGTGAGCGATCATAACCAACAACCCTGCGGCTTCAAGTACGAAGGGAATTAACACCCGGATGAGAAGAGAGTCTATGGCTGATTATAAGCCGACTACCAAAGCACCGAGCAAATACGGTGACATCATTTTCAGCGCGCTGGTTAAACTGGCTGCGCTGATTACGCTATTTCTGCTGGGCGGCATTATCATTTCATTGATTGTTGCTTCTTGGCCAAGTATTCAAAAATTTGGTTGGGCTTTCCTGTGGACCAAAGAATGGGATGCCCCGGCTGAGCAGTTTGGTGCCTTAGTGCCGATTTATGGCACAGTTGTCACCTCTGTTATCGCCTTACTTATTGCCGTCCCGGTCAGTTTTGGGATTGCCTTGTTCCTGACTGAGCTGGCCCCTAACTGGCTAAAACGCCCACTGGGTGTGGCTATCGAACTATTAGCGGCTATCCCTAGTATTGTTTACGGGATGTGGGGTTTGTTTGTTTTCGCTCCCTTATTTGCCCGCTATTTCCAAGAACCCGTCGGCAACGTGATGTCTGGCATCCCGATTGTGGGTGTGTTGTTCTCAGGCCCGGCATTCGGTATTGGTATTCTGGCCGCAGGTGTCATCCTGGCCATCATGATTATTCCTTACATTGCAGCGGTTATGCGCGATGTGTTTGAGCAAACCCCGGTGATGATGAAAGAGTCAGCCTATGGTATTGGCTGTACCACCTGGGAAGTTATCTGGCGCATTGTGCTGCCTTACACCAAAAACGGTGTGATTGGCGGTGTGATGCTAGGCCTGGGGCGCGCTTTGGGTGAAACCATGGCAGTGACCTTTATTATCGGTAACACCTACCAACTCGACAGTTTCTCACTCTTCATGCCAGGGAACAGTATCACCTCTGCGTTAGCGAATGAGTTTGCTGAAGCGGAATCCGGTTTACATACTGCCGCGCTGATGGAGTTGGGCCTGATATTGTTCGTGATTACCTTTATCGTGCTGGCGTTATCTAAGTTAATGATTTTGCGTCTGGCTAAGAAAGAGGGGCGCTAAGATGGCGACAATGGATATGCAAAGTGATGCGACGCTACTGGAAACCCGCCGTAAAAAGCAGGCCTGGCGTCGCCAAAAGAACCGTATAGCCTTACTGCTTTCAATGGCTACCATGGCGTTTGGTTTGTTTTGGTTGGTGTGGATTTTGTTCTCCACCGTGACCAAAGGAATTGACGGCATGTCTTTGGCGCTGTTTACCGAGATGACTCCACCACCCAATACCGCGGGTGGTGGTTTGGCTAACGCCATTGCCGGCAGTGGTTTATTGATTTTATGGGCCACCGTCATTGGCACCCCTCTGGGTATCATGGCCGGGATTTACCTGGCTGAATATGGTCGTAAATCCTGGTTGGCGGAAATTACCCGCTTTATAAATGATATTTTGCTATCAGCACCTTCCATCGTGGTCGGTCTGTTTGTCTACACCATCGTGGTTGCCAAGATGGAGCACTTCTCCGGTTGGGCTGGGGTGATTGCATTGGCGCTGTTACAAGTGCCGATTGTTATCCGTACTACTGAGAACATGCTCAAGTTGGTACCAGATAGCCTGCGTGAAGCTGCCTATGCCCTGGGAACACCGAAATGGCGCATGATATCGGCTATTACGCTGAAAGCGTCTATCTCCGGTATTTTGACAGGTATCTTGCTCGCGGTAGCACGTATTGCCGGTGAAACAGCACCCTTGCTGTTCACATCGCTCTCCAACCAGTTCTGGAGCACTGATCTGAGCCAGCCTATCGCTAACTTGCCGGTTACTATCTTTAAATTTGCCATGAGCCCATTTGCCGAATGGCAACAACTGGCTTGGGCAGGGGTACTGCTAATTACCCTGTGTGTATTGTTACTGAATATTCTGGCTCGGGTTATTTTCGCGAAGAAAAAGTATTAATCGGCTGCGTAAGTATCAGCATTGAGTAATGAAAATACCGAATCGCCAATAAATTTCAAAATGCGGCTACGGCGGCATTGGCTAAAAGAGAGAAGTCTTGATGAGTATGGCTACTGACATCAATAACAGCAAAATCCAGGTTCGCGATCTGAACTTCTACTATGGCAAATTCCATGCGCTGAAGAATATCTCGCTGGATATTGCTAAGAACCAGGTCACAGCATTCATCGGGCCATCAGGTTGTGGTAAATCTACTCTGCTGCGTACATTCAATAAAATGTATCAGTTGTATCCTGATCAACGTGCTGAAGGCGATATTTTATTGGATGGTCAGAATATCCTGACTGACAAACAAGATATTGCGTTGTTGCGGGCTAAAGTTGGCATGGTTTTCCAAAAACCGACCCCATTCCCGATGTCGATTTACGATAACATCGCCTTTGGTGTGAAACTGTTCGAAAACTTGTCCCGTGCCGATATGGATGAACGGGTGCAATGGGCGCTGACCAAAGCGGCATTATGGAATGAAACCAAAGATAAATTACACCAGAGTGGTTATAGCTTGTCAGGCGGGCAGCAGCAGCGTTTGTGTATTGCCCGTGGTATTGCTATCCGCCCTGATGTATTGCTGTTGGATGAGCCTTGCTCAGCGCTGGACCCTATATCCACTGGTAGAATTGAAGAGTTGATCAGTGAATTGAAGTCCGATTACACGGTAGTTATTGTGACGCATAACATGCAGCAAGCTGCCCGTTGCTCAGACCACACTGCATTTATGTATCTGGGCGAGCTAATCGAATTCAGTGATACCGATACCCTGTTTACTGCGCCACAGCAAAAACAGACGGAAGATTATATTACTGGTCGCTATGGCTGATCGGCCTATCCCCGTCATACTTCAAGCTGCATGTGCGTTGGCTGCTTTCGTTCACCCCAGTCACTTACTTGAGTAAGCTCCTGGGGATTCGCTCAATTGCCGCCTTCCTGCAACTCGAATTATTTAGGGTATACATCAATTTCGCCTACTTACACGTACGGGAAGTATTATGGATAACTTGAATCTGAATAAACATATTTCCGGCCAGTTCAATGCAGAACTTGAACATATCCGCACCCAAGTATTGACTATGGGTGGACTGGTGGAACAACAATTATCTGACGCGATCACCGCAATGCATAATCAGGACGGTGAACTGGCGAAGCAAGTAATTGCAGGCGATAGAAAGGTCAATATGATGGAAGTGGCGATTGATGAAGCCTGTGTGCGCATCATTGCCAAACGTCAACCTACGGCCAGTGATTTACGCTTGGTGATGGCGATTATTAAAACTATCTCTGAGCTGGAGCGCATCGGTGACGTAGCAGATAAAATCTGCCGTACCGCGCTGGAAAAATTCTCTCATCAGCATCAGCCTTTGTTGGTTAGTCTGGAGTCTTTGGGCCGCCATACGGTGCAAATGTTGCATGATGTGCTGGATGCTTTCGCACGTATGGATTTGGACGAGGCTATTCGGATCTATCGCGAAGATAAAAAGGTTGATCAGGAATATGAGGGCATCGTGCGGCAATTGATGACTTATATGATGGAAGATCCGCGAACTATCCCAAGTGTACTGACTGCCCTGTTTTGCGCTCGCTCTATTGAACGTATTGGCGACCGCTGTCAGAATATTTGTGAGTTTATCTTCTATTTCGTCAAAGGGCAGGATTTCCGCCACCTTGGTGGCGATGATTTAGAGAAACTGCTTTCCAGTAAGACTGAAAAATAACGATTTCCCCAATCATCCTGGCGAATTAGGCAGGTTGGGGATTGTTTTTTGTATTTGCCCTCCTTTTTTGAACAATATAAAGTAATTCTATATTGTTTCATGTTTGTTTATATTCTAAATCCTAATTGATTGACATAATAAAATAGCATTGTGCTTCTCTGTTTTTATATATTACTGATAATTTTGTTATTGGTGGGAAATATATTTTCCTTTTGACGGAAGGTGTATTTCCCATGTCGGAATTGTTTTAGGTGATATTTAAATTTCAGCTTAACATGATTATTTTGGTATGTTTTTACGCGGGAGCGGGATAAGTGAATATGGGCCTGTATACACACAAAAATGTAACGCTTAGCCTATTTTGGGTGCTATGGATAGCATGTTTAGTGAGCTATATAGTCTACAATTTATTTTTTTATCTACTGCTTGCTCCTACTCTATTCCTTATCTTTATCTTGATAAAAATTATGTTTAAAAAGAAAACTAACAGTAATAATGAGGTGTTTCCTGTGACGAATATTCCCCATAAGGCCCATTCACCATTAACTGATTTGTCACCAGATACAACTAAAACAAATACCGTTATCGCCGCAGGTACGCAATTAACAGGTGATGTTAGGCTTGATGGCGACATTCAAATTTATGGTGTAGTGGTTGGCGATATTATCGTTAGTGATGGCACCATAAGGCTGATGCGCAGTGGCAAGATTGAGGGGAATTTAACCGCACCACACATTACGGTGGATGGACGGATTGAAGGGATCTGTGTTTCTGATCATCTGGAAATTCTGGAAAATGGTCGTTTAAACGGCATTGTGAAAGGCAGTAATTTCTCAATCAAGAAAGGTGGCGTCTTTATCGGCCAGTCTGAGATAACAGAGGAATCTGACAGCCAAAGTAAGGGTAAAGTAAAACCTGCTGTAATAGTGCCTCAGGAAAAGGCTAATACAGAAGAAGTCCGATCTGATGCTAGTTCCAGTAGCAAATAATTCTGCCAGTTCACTTTTTTCTAATACATGCTAATAACACGATTGAGCCAAATTTTAGGGCTACGATCGTGTTACTTGCTCACTTTTTTGGATGTTTTTTCATCGATTGTTTTTTTATTTGCTGAATACACAGCATTTTTCAACCTACAACTTCAGAAACAGGCTTTGGGACGCACGCTAAGGCTCCCTATTTTCCTCATTTTCCTTTGCCACCGATCCCACTTTCTTTGCCAATATAATCAGACTAATTGACTGAGATTAATTAGTTATAAATATATCGTTTTATATTATTTCCTGACCTAACGCCGAATTGATAGCTTATCCACATCGCAACATCTCAATCACCTTAGGAGCTTTCAATGAAGCAATCTCTGTCCACAAAAAAAAGCGCACTGGCATTAACGCTGTTAGCTGGTCTGGCGACGCTGTCTGGCGCAGCCCACGCTGATAAACTGGATGATATCAAGCAAGCGGGTGTGGTGCGGATTGCTGTTTTTGATAGTAACCCTCCATTTGGTTATATCGATCCACAGACTAAAAAGCTGGTGGGATATGACGTGGACGTGGCGAATGCTATCGCGAAAGATCTCGGTGTAAAAGTAGAACTACGCGCCACTAACCCGGCCAACCGTATTCCATTACTGACATCGAAGAAAGTTGATCTGATTGCGGCAAACTTCACTATTACTGATGAGCGCGCTAAGGAAGTTAACTTCAGCCTGCCCTATTTCGCTACGGGTCAGAAATTTATCGCGCATAAAGGGGTGCTAAAGACACCTGAAGATATCGGCAAATTACGTATTGGTGCGGATAAAGGTACGGTTCAGGAAATTACCCTGCGGGAGCATTATCCAACCGCAAAAGTGATTTCTTACGATGATACACCGCTGGCATTTACTGCTTTGCGTAATGGTAACGTTCAAGCTATCACCCAGGATGATGCGAAACTTGTCGGTCTGCTCGGTAACTTACCGGCGGCACAAAAAGCTGATTTTGAGATCTCACCGTTCAGTATTACCAAAGAGTACCAAGGGGTTGGTATTCCTAAGGGTGAAGAGCGCTTAACGGCAAGTATTAACGAAACACTGGTGAAATTGGAAAAAGATGGCGAAGCGGCGAAGATTTATGATCGTTGGTTTGGCCCAGCAACCAATGCAGCCCAGCCGCGCGGTGAGTTTAAGTTTGCGCCACTGGATCAGCAACCTAAAGCCTAATAAATCCTTCGTCCTTGAAGTGAGAACATTAAAGCCCTGCATTGTCACGATGTGGGGCTGCTTGCATTGTAATCCGTTAGTGATTAACACCATGGGGGATAGGTAAGATGGATTTTACAGCACAGCTAATAATAGCTATTGAGATGCTTTTAGCGCGATATGGGTATCAAGACCTATGAATCTACATCATCTCACTGATTGGTTGTTGGCCCCGCAATATCTTAACTGGCTGTGGCAGGGGTTTCTGCTTACGTTGTGGATTTCTGCCTGCACGGTGGTTGCTGCCACGTTATTAGGCTTTTTGCTCGCTGCCGCCAGAGATAGCGAACTCAAAGCGCTGCGGTGGTTTGCTGTTGGCTACAGCACGCTATTTCGCAATACGCCGTTGCTGATCCAACTGTTCTTTTGGTATTTTGCTGCCAGTCAGTTTCTGCCTGCTTCCTGGGTTCCATGGCTCAATACACCCCATGAAATCACCTTTATCGGACTCACGTTAAGTTGGCCTTCTTTTGAATTTTTAGCCGGGTTTATCGGGCTAACCCTCTATTCCACGGCGTTTATTGCTGAAGAATTACGTTCTGGGATCAGCGGTGTCGCTAAAGGGCAAAAATACGCGGCACATGCGCTGGGGTTAACGGGCTGGCAATCGATGCGCCATGTGGTGTTGCCGCAGGCGTTGAAAATTGCCATGCCGCCATTGCTGGGCCAGTACATGAATATTATTAAAAACTCCTCTTTAGCGATGGCTATCGGGGTGGCTGAGCTTTCCTATGCTTCTCGTCAGGTTGAAACCGAAACATTGCGGACATTTCAAGCCTTTGGTGTGGCAACAGTATTGTATATCGCCATTATCGCGTTGATTGAAGCCTGGGGCATGTGGCGTCAACAGCGAACCACCATCAGGGGGCATTGAGATGGATTTTACAATTATTGCTGATAACTGGACTTATCTACTGTGGGGTACTTTCCCCGATGGCCCTCTGGGTGGGGCGGCATTAACCCTGCTGATCAGTATCATGGCTGGAGTGGCCTCCGCAATCTTAGGGACCGTGCTGGGGGTATTGCTGGCAATGTCTCGTGGTGTTTGGGCGGGCGTATTGGCGGCTTTTTTGGGCTTTTTCCGCGCCATCCCGGTGATAATGCTGATTTTTTGGACCTACTTCCTGCTGCCAATTGTATTTGGTGTGGATATCCCCGAAATCACCACGGTGGTGTGTGCACTGGCATTGATTGCTTCCGCCTATCTGGCGCACGCAGTAAAAGCGGGGATTGTGGCGATTGGTGCAGGGCAGTGGCAGGCTGGGCTGTCGCTAGGTTTTAACCGCTGGCAGGTTTTATGGTTTGTGGTCTTGCCGCAAGCATTGCGCATGATGGTGCCATCATTTATCAATCAATGGATTTCATTGATTAAGGACACATCGCTGGCTTATATAGTTGGGGTGAATGAACTGACTTTTCTGGCAACTCAGGTCAATAACCGCAGCATGGTTTATCCCATGGAAGTGTTTCTATTTGTCGCGTTGGTCTACTTCGTTTTATGCCTGGCTTTGGATTTATTGGCAAATGGCCTCAACCGCCGTTTTAGCCCACAGCATGCGATTAAGAAACAAAGTGCCATTAAACGTTCATGGCGCTGGTTGAGTCATAAACCAGCGCCGTCGGCACACTAATGATGAGTAATCTGCCAGCCTCTTTCGCGCCACAAGTCAGGCAGTTGCTGAATATCATCAAACATGGTGACTAGCGGGTGGTGTATCGGCTGGTTGTGTGGATCGGCGCAGTAGTAAAATACCGGTATCCCTGCGGCAATCCCAGCGTGGGTGCCGGCCGCGGAGTCCTCCACCAAAATGCAGTGCTCGGCGGCCACCTGCATCTCTTTTGCCGCGTGATAAATCAGCGCGGGATCAGGCTTCCAACGCTGAATGTCGTAACCGCTATAGAGGCGTGTATCAAAGAAAGACAGCAGGCCAGTCAGGCCAAGGGAGTGCTGCATTTTGCTCACTGGCCCGTTGGAGACCACGCAGACGGGCAGGGTGATTTGCTCCAATAGCGCTTTTACCCCAGCAATAGGCTGTAATTCGGCATCAAACAGGCGTGCAACCTCAGCGCGGTAGAGTTTTTCCAGCGTTGCTATTGATTCATCCAGACCGTTTTCTTTACTCACCAGCGCGACTATTTCATTCAGTTTTACCCCTTTAAAACGCTTAATCACCTCTTCCAGCGACAGGTGGATACCGTAATGGGCAAACATCACGACGTATGCACGACAACACAGGACTTCACTGTCAACCAAGGTGCCATCGCAATCGAACATGACGCATTCAATGTTATTCACTCTACTTATCCTTAAATTGTGCAGATCTACGTTCACTTCACTTTAATCATCCTGAGTAAGAATGCGATGTTTATTGACCCTACTAGCAGAAAAACTAATGACAAGTTAATAAAATACAACGGGTTGAATAATACGTAGTCATAATGAAGGCGTTGTTGCGCAACAGTGAAGATAAAAAATAGCCAAAAAAGAGTGTGATCCCGCTCTAAACAATAGTTTTTTGTTATAGGATATCCCCCGACTATCACTCCCTTCTGTGGAACTCTTCGAATGAGTAAACCAAACCTTGATACTGAGCAGGGGCTGCTCGAACGTGTATTTAAACTGAAACAGCACGGTACCACGGCACGTACTGAGCTGATTGCCGGTATCACTACCTTTTTGACCATGGTCTATATCGTGTTCGTAAACCCACAGATTTTAGGGGTTGCGGGTATGGATGTGCGGGCTGTTTTCGTGACAACCTGCCTGATTGCCGCCTTTGGTAGCATCTTTATGGGCTTATTGGCTAACTTACCGGTAGCACTGGCTCCGGCGATGGGGCTTAACGCTTTCTTCGCTTTTGTGGTGGTTGGCGCGATGGGTATTTCATGGCAAGTCGGCATGGGTGCTATTTTCTGGGGCGCAATCGGTTTCCTTTTGCTGACCATTTTCCGCATCCGGTATTGGATGATTGCTAACATCCCACTGAGCCTACGGGTGGGGATTACCAGTGGTATTGGCCTGTTTATTGCCATGATGGGGCTGAAAAATGCCGGTATCGTGGTGGCAAACCCGGATACCTTAGTCGCGGTAGGTAATTTGACTTCTCACAGTGTGCTGTTAGGTGCGCTGGGCTTCTTTATTATTGCGGTTCTGGCCTCTCGCAATATTCATGCTGCGGTGCTGGTGTCGATTGTGGTCACCACGCTGATTGGCTGGGCGCTGGGTGATGTACATTACTCTGGCATTTTCTCCATGCCGCCAAGTGTGACTTCTGTGGTCGGGCAGGTGGATTTAGCCGGAGCGCTGAATATAAGTATGGCGGGGATCATTTTCTCCTTCATGCTGGTTAACCTGTTCGATTCATCCGGCACATTAATCGGCGTCACGGATAAAGCGGGCTTAACCGACCATAAAGGCAAGTTCCCGCGCATGAAGCAAGCGCTGTACGTGGATAGCATCAGCTCGGTAGCCGGTGCTTTTATCGGTACCTCATCGGTGACCGCGTATATTGAAAGCTCCTCAGGGGTGTCTGTCGGGGGTCGTACTGGTTTAACGGCCGTTGTGGTTGGTATCTTGTTCCTGCTGGTGATGTTTGTGTCACCCCTGGCCGGTATGGTGCCTGCTTATGCCGCTGCCGGTGCGTTGATTTATGTTGGCGTGCTGATGACATCTAGCCTGTCACGGGTGAAGTGGGATGATTTGACTGAAGCCGTTCCTGCGTTTGTTACCGCGGTGATGATGCCGTTTAGTTTCTCTATCACTGAAGGGATCGCGCTGGGCTTTATCTCTTATTGCCTGATGAAGCTGGGTACGGGTCGTTGGCGTGAAATCAGCCCATGCGTAGTGGTTGTTGCGCTGCTGTTTGTGCTGAAAATTGCCTTTGTTGATCACTGATAGCCGATCATAAAAACGCCCCCCTTTCGACACCGAGGGTGGGGGCGTTGTCGTTATAATCTTATGCTTTTAACTGAGCGCTGATTTGCTCCAGTGCCTTTGTCGCACATTGTGCGTCCAAATGCCCACCGGGTGCTCCGGCAACACCCACTGCACCGACCACCTCGTCCCCTGCTTTCACTGGTACGCCACCCCCTAACAGCAAGAACCCTGGAATGTCTTTCAGGTTATTGGCCGCAGGTGTCTTTTGGCTGTTTTCCATCACTTGCCCGCTTGGGGTTTTAGTCGATAGTGCCGTAAAGGCTTTTTGCTCGCTGGCTTTAACGGTGTGCGGGCCGGCATTATCAGCACGTAACACGGTTTTGATGATGCCCGCGCGATCAACGACGGTTACCGCCACGTTGTAACCATCCGCCTGGCAAACAGCGAGGGTGCGGCTGGCCAAATCGGTGGCCAGCGCCTGAGAGATATTACGTTCAGTGTTCAGACCCGCAGCAGAGGCTTGAGCTATCAGGCCAATGAATAAGGCGGAGGTCAGGGCAATAGGCTTGATCATATAAAATCCTTATTGTTAGCGAAGTGATTTAATCACTGTGCCGCTATGTTACGGCGATAAGTGGTGAAAAAACATTCGGCTAACTACCCGTTTTACTCCGTACTTCTACCTATACTCGTCATACTTCAAGCCGCATGTGCGTTGGCTGCATTCGTTCACCCCAGTCACTTACTTGAGTAAGCTCCAGGGGATTCGCTCAATTGCCGCCTTCCTGCAACTCGAATTATTTAGAGTATATTGGCAGCCTACCTGTAACGCCAATTGCCTTGGGGATTATTGGGAGGATAAGTGATAGTGATGAATAAGTGATGCCAGTGAGTTGACCTCCAGCTTGGAGAATATATTCGCGCGGTGCGCTTCAACGGTTCGCGGTGAAAGTGACAACATATGGGCGATTTGCTTGCTGGTTTCCCCTTGGATAATCAACGCGGCGACTTCCCGCTCGCGGGGTGAGAGTTGGCTAAGTAACTGTTGATAGCTCACTTGCTGCTTTTTCACTGCCAGCGCTTGCTCATGTTGCTCCAGTGCCATGCCGACCGCCTCGATCAGTACATCGGCGTCGATAGGTTTGGTCAAAAACTCCAGCGCTCCACCTTTAAATGCCCGGCGGCACAATTCAATATTACCGTGTCCAGTCATTATGATGACCGGAAGAGTGCTATCACGGCATTGAATGGCTTCTAATACTGCCATCCCACTCTTACCCGGCATTCTGATATCCAGCAGTACGCAACTTGGCTGGGTTATTGCCAATGTATCGAGGAAATACTGGCCGTCACTGAATGCTTTTACTTCCCAGCCCAGGGTGGCGAGTAATGCGGTTAGCGCGGCGCGAACACCGTCATCGTCATCAATCAGATAAATGTGTTTTGTCATGCGTATTCTCGCCAATCAGGGGAAAGGTTAGGATAAAACAAGCCCCGCCATGTTCACTGTTTGCGGCTTTTATGTCACCTCCCATTCGCTGTACCAATGTCTCACTCAGGGTTAGCCCTAATCCCAGGCCACTCTCGCGAGTGGTATAAAAAGGTGTGAACAGGTGGTCTAACTGCTGGTGGCTTAACCCCGGCCCATTATCTTCTATCTGAATTAGCCATTGCTGTGGTTGCAGGCGGGTAGTGAAATAAATTAACGGGGTCGCAGTATGTTGTACGGCATGGATAGCATTACTGAGTAAATTATGCAGAATTTGCTCCAGCCATAAAGGATCGGCCGAGAGTGGCGGTAAATTCGCTGGAATACTATTCACAACCGTTACTTTGCTGGCGGCTATCTCATTACTTAATAAAGCATTCACGCGTAACCAGATATCCGCTACCACCACCGGTTGTAAATTCACCTGCCCACGGCTGAGTAATGTGCGTAGCCGCTCCAGTAGCGCCGAAATCCGTTTGATTTGCTCAACCGACGCCCGTAGCAGTGGGGTGATTTTGTCGTCCTGTGCGGGTAATAACCGCAGAGCGGTTTGGTTATACGTCAGGGTGGCAGTGAGTGGCTGGTTCAACTCATGGGCAATACCTGTGGCAATTTCCCCCATGGCATTGAGTCTGGCTTGATCAGCAAATTTAGCCCGTTGTTCGGCGCGATTGCGGTATTGCGCCAACTGCTGCCAACGGTGCCAACCATAGAGGGTAGCTCCCCATATGAGTGAAAGCAGGAGGGCAGTTAACCAAGGCAGGTCACGCCAAAGAGGAGTTGCATAGCCAGTTAACGCAAAGGATTGAGCGCCCTCTCCCAATGGTTTTTGCCATTGCCAAAAGCTGTCTGGATTTGGCTTGCCCAGCACAGCTAACGGATGTTGCTGATAGCGTAATGTCACGCTGTCGAAATTTTCCGGTAAACCCACTACCTGCAACAGTTTTAACCCATTAATCTGCAAGCCACTGCCATTGTATGAGTTCGATAGCTGATAATCACCGCCGTGAACTTGCAGCGTTAACTGGCCTGCTTTTGATTTGTCGGCTTTAGTTTGGCTAATTGCGACTAATTGCGGGAAATGGCGCTGTAGTTGCGACAGTTGGTTCGGTTCAAGAGTCAGAAACAAAATAGCCTGTTGCTGGGCCAATTGCTGGCTCAATTCACGGTGGGTAATACGAAATTCGGCCTCACGCTCAGCTTGCTGCTCATTTAAGCCATACCAACCCAGCCAGAGAGTGGATATCAGGGTCAGGATAAGCCAGACAGTGATTTTAACGGCCATTTAGCAGCATCCAACATGTGTGGGTCAAGAGAGTAACCCCCAATCACCAGCGGCCAGTGGGGGTTTGAATCATGGGTTATTTTACGCGGACACGATCAATATAGGTCACAAAGGCTGCCAGTTGGCTGGTAAGGAAATCCAACGTTCCTTGATCAATCAACGCCTTGGCTTGCTCATCCACTTTGCTTTGAATCACGCCACCCATAAATTCAGGCTTATTCATCACCATCGCATCAAGGAAAACCAGGATCTGACGTAAGTGATACTGGCAACGTGCTCCACCCACCGGCCCCATTGAGCTGGTTTGAATAGCAACTGGCTTGCCTGCCAGTGGTTGGTTTGGCAAGCGAGACAACCAGTCGATCGCATTCTTCAATCCACCTGGCACCGAATAGTTATATTCCGGTGTGACGATGATAACCCCATCAGCTTGACGAATCTGCTCAGCAATAGCTTGAACTGTAGCCGGGAAGCCGTCTTCCTGCTGAACATCAGCATCATAAAGCGGAATATCACGAATAGAAGGCAGTGCTTCAATGGTGACGCCTGAAGGGGCTAATTTAGGCAGTGCGCGGGCTACCATCGCATTGTAAGAACCATTACGCAGGCTACCCAGTAGGGTAACAATTTTAAGGGATTGCTGTGGCATGACATACTCCCGTTCAGTAAATGGATGAGGCTTTATACCCGTCATCTTTCTTATTGCAGGTGTGTTGGCCTCTCACCTGCATTTTGAAATCTATTGGCTATTTGTTACCAGAGTAGGCCAAACTTATGCGATAAAACAATGACTATCTCGCGTATGACGACATTTAAACATCACTTAAATTTGTGTTAGGGGGGGAATTATTACGCTGAAACTGTGACCGCAGGAGAGGAACGGAAAAATCGTTTTTATCAGTCATCAAGTCTGTGCGCAAAATGCCGTTAATAGATCTGGAGCTATCCAGCTCTCTTAATTGAGCGACACGATAATGCTAAAAACCACTCAAGCCCGCTTTACTTTACTCGTCAGTGCGTTTTTTATTTTATTACTGATAATCACCGTGGTGGTTATTCAGCTTTTTGTGACACCACAACTCAAACAATCTGAAAGTACCATTGTTGGTAATAGCGTTGACCAAATTGCGACGGCAATCACGGCGCAAATGAACAAAGTGGAAGCGCAAGCCCGCAGCATTACACAGGCTGTTGCCATTATGGACAGCAATAGCATTGATCAACTATTACCGGGGCTGGTGGATCAGTACGGCGACAGTAATGTGTTTGGTGGTGGCATTTGGCCATTACCTAATAAACGTGAGCAAGGGGTGACTAAGTTCAGCACTTTCTTTGCCCGTAATGGAGAAAATAAGTTAACGGTCAACACCCATTGGAATTCGCCAGAATCACAAAATTATTTTGAGCAACCATGGTACAAAGATGGCTTAAATGCGCCTAAAGGCTTCTGCGCGTGGGCTAAGGCCTACCAGGATGATGCCAGCCCACAGCCAAGAACCAACTGCGCGATGGCAATTTATAAAGGTGATGAGGCATACGGTGTTTCAACCATTGACGTTACCTTAGGTTTCTTTAACCGTTTGGTTAAAGAAATGGAACAGAAAGTGAATGGCACTATTCTGATTGTCGAAGCTGATGGCAAGATTGTCGGCAGCAGTGCTCTGGCGGATGGCAAAGCCGAATTAAAAAATCTGTCTGACTTTGCGGCCAACTCGCCGATGGCGGCTGAAACCCAGCGGTTACTGCCGCAGTTAAAAGATCAAAAAGCACTGGAGAGTGAATTTGATGTCGATGGAACCTCTCACACCCTGTTTATTCGCCCGATCGCCAATAGCCCATGGTATTTGGTTACTGACTTACCAACCAGTTTATTGGTGAAACAGAGCCACGCCATCCTGTTGCATCTGGGGTTAGTACAGATTCCAATTATGCTGTTATTGCTTTTGTTACTGGTGTTTTCTATCCGCGTCTTTATGAAACGCTTAGCGGCTTTGAAAGAGAATATCACTGCATTATCGGCGGGAGGGGCTGATTTGACTCAGCGCTTACCGGAAAGTAATAGCCCGGAATTCAATGCAATTAACCAAAGTTTCAACAATTTTATCGACTATTTACAGCAAATGATGCGGCAAGTCGGTGAAAGTAGCCTGGCTATTGCCTCAGCATCGCGCCAGATAGCTAGCGGTAATCTGGATTTATCCGCCCGTACTGAAGATCAGGCCAGTTCAATTGAACAAACCGCAGCCTCAATGGATGAACTTACCAGCACGGTGAAACAAAATGCGGATAACGCCAGTCACGCCAACCAATTGGCGAGAGATGCTTCTACTGTTGCGGTGAAAGGTGGCAAGGTGGTGAAACAGGTGGTGGATACCATGGGTTCAATCAATCATTCATCGAAGAAAATAGTCGATATCATTAGTGTGATTGACAGTATCGCCTTCCAAACCAATATATTGGCACTTAATGCGGCGGTAGAAGCAGCAAGAGCGGGTGAACAAGGCCGTGGTTTTGCGGTGGTGGCATCAGAAGTGCGTAATCTGGCGCAGCGTTCAGCGACATCTGCTCGTGAGATTAAAAAACTGATCGAGGACTCGGTGGCTGATATTGCCATTGGTACTGGCTTGGTGGCTGACGCGGGCACCACTATGGATGATTTAATGAGCGGGGTGTCCAATGTGGCGGCATTAATGAATGAAATCATGTCATCCAGTCAGGAACAAAGTTTGGGTATCGAACAGGTTAATCTGGCAATCAATCAGTTGGATAATTCAACCCAGCAAAATGCGGCGCTAGTGCAACAAGTTGCTGCTGCGGCTCAGGCGATGCAGGATCAAACTTTACAGTTGGAGAGTGTGATTAGCGGCTTTAAGGTTTAATCAATGGAGTGTAAAGGGGTGACCGTACCTAAGGGCGCTTCGGTGGCTTACGCACTTGTATTTGAAACTAAGAGCGACCCCAACGGCACGTTTCCCCTTCATTTGACTTGTTAGTTATCTGAATCCCCTCTGTCTAGCTGAAAGGGGGGATTATTTATCACTCACGGCGAATTTTACTGGCAAATAAATTTCCCAGTGATTGGATTAACTGCACGGTGATAATCAATACAATGGCCGTGGTCACAGTGACGAACGTATCAAAGCGCTGATAGCCATAGGTTATAGCCAGATCACCAATCCCACCGCCGCCGACAGTACCTGCCATGGCGGTAGCACCAATCAAGCCAATGGTGGCTGTGGTCAGTGCCAATATCAAAGATGACAGTGCTTCGGGTAATAGAAAATACCAAATCGCCTGAAGGGGCGTGGCACCCATCGATTTTGCTGCCTCGAGAATTCCGGGGTTAACATCTAATAATGAATTTTCTACTAATCGGCCAATATAAGGTGCGATAAAAATAATCAATGGCACGATGGCCCCTGGTGTTCCGATAGTGGTATTCACGATCAAGCGGGTGAGTGGGATAATCGCTACCATCAAAATAATAAAGGGCAGTGATCGGATGATATTAATCACCGGGTTAAGAATATTATAAAAAGTGCGATTGTTAATTAGCCCTCCGGGCCGGGTTACCACCAATAAGATTCCCAGTGGGATACCAATAAGAGAACCGATCACCAATGAAATACTGACCATAACCAGTGTGTCGTGTAGCGCCTGGACAAATTGGTCCAACGTAATTGCGGTTTCGATCATTAATGTATTTCCTGTATATCAATTCCTGTTCCAGCCAGATGCGTGACGGCACTATCAATGAGGTTGTTGTCACCGCTTAACAGCAGCACCATATGACCCAATGTGGTGTCTTGTATCTCCGACATGTTGGCAAATAGAATATTCACGCCCACATCATATTGCCTGATAAGTTGATTTATCACCGGTTGCGTCGCAATCGCCCCCATAAAGGCTAAACGAAATTGGCGGCCAGCATGACTGCTATCTAACAGTTTTCTCACACTATCGGGCAGGCTATCCTTGATTACGGTGCGGACGAAATTAAGGGTTGTGGGGTGAGTGGGGTGGCCAAAAACCGTTAATACCGAACCCTGCTCAATTATTTGGCCGTTTTCCATAACCGCGACCTTATTACAGATTTTTTGAATGACGGACATTTCATGGGTAATCAGCAACACTGTAATATTGTATTGCTGATTAATTTTCTTCAGTAATAATAAAATCTGGGCGGTGGTTTGTGGATCCAGTGACGATGTGGCCTCATCACACAGCAGAATTGATGGATTGGTTGCCAGCGCACGAGCAATACCTACCCGCTGCTTCTGCCCCCCCGATAATTCATTAGGAAAACTATGGCTCTTATCACCTAACCCAACAAAATCCAGCAATTCAGCGACGCGCTCCTGAATGAATTTTTTATTTTTACCTAATAAGATGAGCGGCATAGCGACATTCTTAAAAACAGTTTTTGACTCCAGTAAGTTAAAATTCTGGAATATCATTCCGATGTTTTTTTTAAGTAGCCTGAGTTGCTCATGACTAAAATCATGTAGATTATTACCATCAATAATCACATCACCGGATGTTGGACTTTCCAATGAGTTTACCATTCGTAATAAGGTGCTTTTCCCTGCACCGCTATAACCGATAATGCCAAATATATCGCCATCTTCGATGGTTAAACTAACATTATTAAGCGCTTGTAGCTTTACACCTTTACGCTCAAAGGTTTTAGAAATATGCTGAAGTTCAATCATCAGATTATTCCATTACTTAAGATAATCAGGCAGCATATAACCGGTGTATTTCTCATTTCCCAGAATGTATTTTTTGAACTCCGCCGAGTGGTATCCCGCAATAATATCCTTGGCAAATTCTGCATCTTTATTTTTACCGGCGACAGTTACCACATTCACAAACTGTGTGGTTGGTTTTTCAAGTTGCAGTGCTGAGCTGAGTTTTATACCGTTAGATACAGCAAAATTACCCTGAATAGCACCAAAGTCGACATCGGGTAATGCTCTGACTTGCTGGGCATTATCCATCTCTTTGATCACCAGATGGTACGGATTTTCTGCTATGTCTTTTTGCGAGAAGGTCGCTGGATCAATTTTTTCCTTTAGCTTTATCCAGCCGATAGATTGCAATAACAGTGCTGCGCGGTACTCATTTGAGGGCTGGTTAGGGACTGAAATCAAAGCACCTTCTTTGGGTTTTTGGTCTTTTTGGCTTTGCTGATATTTATCAGAATACAGTCCCATCGGTGGCGTTGGGACCTGAACAATACCGGTATTATCAATCCGCAGACGCTCATTTATCGCTTGCAGATAAATAGGGTGTTGCATGATATTGCCATCAATCTCGCCAGTGCTAACGGCATTATTAACCTGGATACCATCATTAAAATCTTTATATTCGATGCGATAGCCTTTGTTGATCAGATAAGGGGCTACACCTTTTTCAAATTGTTCTTTATAAGGGCCAGGATTAAATCCCAATTTGATAACTTTATTTTCTTCACTATGGGCATTTAGTGAAGTAACAATAATTAAACTAAATAAAGGTATCGTTAGTGAACGCATTCTCATCATAATTTCCCTGTGGAATAGTGTTAATTTAGTCTCTACCAGAGGCTTTATTTATTATGTTGCCGGTTATTCTTTTAGCTAAAAGCGGGATAACTAAGAATGAAATCATTCAAACATTGCGGGGATGAAGCGTAAACGAAGAAAATGATCTTAGCTTATCTATTATAGAGATAATGGATTTAGTGTTTTTTATTAGGCGATTGGAACGAAAGGCGGATTATCAACCCGCTGCGTACAAATTGCGCAGCGGGTTCTATCGCTATAACCGGAGTTTAGCCCTGAATCAGATTAGGGATTTTTACATCAGGATTTACGTCAGCGTCATAATCCACACCGTCGACGGCAAACCCAAACAGGTTTAAGAACTCAGTCTTATAACCGGTAAAGTCAGTCAATTGGTAGATATTGTCATTGGTGACTTGATCCCACAATGCTTGTACCTGGTTTTGAATTGCTGGTGCCAGTTCTTTGTAGTCAGCACGTAAACGGCCATCGGCGTCCAGATGCGGTGCCTCACCACACAAGCTGTCTTTATACAGCGAATAAACTTGCTCGATGCAGCCTTCATGAGTGCCTTTTTCTTTCATCACCTTGAATAGTAATGACAAATACAGTGGCATCATTGGGATAGCGGAGCTTGCCTGAGTCACTACCGCTTTCAACACGGATACCCGGGCATCACCGCCACCATGGGCAGCCAAGCTATTGCGGATAGTCAGAACTTTTTGGTCCAGATCCTTTTTGGCTGCGCCAATAGAACCGTTCCAATAGATATCATGAGTGATTTTTTCACCCAGGTAAGTAAAGGCGGTAGTTTGTGCCCCTTCAGCCAGCACGCCAGCTTCCAGTAGCGCATCAATCCACATCTGCCAGTCTTCGCCCCCCATCACTGCTACCGTGTTGTCTATCTCGGTTTGAGTTGCGGGTTGTAGCACAACTTCTTTGATAACTTCTTTATCGGTATCCAGGCCACGGAATTTAACTTCATGGCCGATTGGCTTCAGTGTGGAGTTAAACACTTCGCCGGTTTTTGGATGAGTGCGGCGCGGCGAGGCCAGGCTATAGATAACTTGATCAACCTGACCCAGATCTTGCTTAATAGCCTCGATGGTCAGTCGTTTGATCTCATCGGAGAAAGCATCGCCATTGATGCTTTTCGCATACAGACCTTTCTGCTCAGCAAACTTGTGGAAAGCTGCGCTGTTGTACCAGCCGGAGGTCGCCGGTTTACCTTCTTCTCCTGGGCGTTCAAAGAAAATACCCAGCGTATCGGCACCACAACCAAATGCTGCTGTGATTCGAGCTGCCAGCCCGTATCCAGTTGACGCACCAATCACTAATACTCGTTTTGGGCCGTTAGCAATTGGGCCTTCTGCTGTGACATAGTTGATTTGCTTTTTGACGTTAGCTTCACAGCCCGCCGGATGAGCAGTCACACAGATAAAGCCGCGTACACGTGGTTTTATAATCATGGATACCTCAGTTTATGAATAAAGTTAAGTGTTCGAGCTACCGTCGGTCGAGACTCTAACAGTTCGGACTCATAGAGTCAGATTATCAAAATTAGCGATAATCTGCTCCAGCTCTATAACATCACACTCATTTTCCGATACAAAAACTGGAGAAAATGCGCCCCAGTAAGTCATCTGAGCTGAATTCGCCGGTAATTTCACTCAATGACTGTTGTGCTAAACGTAGCTCTTCCGCCAGTAACTCACCGGCGTAAGCGCTTACTAACTGTTCGTGGCCTTGCACCAAATGCTGGGCAGCGGTTTCCAACGCTTGCAAATGGCGTCGGCGAGCCAGGAAGCCACCTTCGGTGTTACTGGTAAAGCCCATACTCTGCTTAAGATGGCTACGCAGCAGATCAATACCTTCGCCGGTACGGGCCGATAAGCGAATAAGTGAGTGACCATTCACTTCGGTTAACCCCAGCGATTCACCTGTGACATCCGCTTTATTGCGCACCACGGTGATGGGCAGAGTCGATGGTAGGCGGGCCATAAACTCAGGCCAGATAGCGGCCGGTTCGGTGGCATCAGTCGTCGTACCATCAACCATAAACAGTACGCGATCTGCTTGTTCTATCTCATTCCACGCCCGTTCGATACCAATGCGCTCAACTTCGTCACTGGCTTCACGTAAGCCAGCAGTATCGATGATATGCAATGGCATCCCATCGATATGAATATGTTCCCGTAAAACATCACGAGTTGTGCCTGCGATATCGGTTACGATTGCCGCTTCACGGCCCGCTAACGCATTGAGCAGGCTTGATTTACCGGCATTTGGGCGGCCGGCAATGACCACTTTCATCCCTTCACGCAATAAGCTGCCTTGCCGTGCTTCAGTGCGCACCTGCTCAAGATCGGCCATCACACCGTTCAACTGGCCTTCAATCTTGCCATCAGAAAGGAAGTCAATTTCCTCATCTGGGAAGTCAATGGCAGCTTCGACGTAGATTCGCAAGTGAGTAAGTGCTTCCACCAATTGATGGATTTTAACTGAAAATGCACCCTGCAATGAATTTACTGCTGAGCGGGCGGCTTGCTCCGAGCTGGCATCAATCAGGTCGGCAATCGCTTCTGCTTGAGCCAAATCCAGCTTGTCATTTAAAAACGCGCGTTCAGAAAACTCACCCGGACGGGCAATGCGCAGCCCTGGCAGCGCCAGAATGCGTTTTAACAGTAAATCCAGTATAACCGGACCACCGTGACCTTGCAGTTCCAGCACGTCCTCGCCAGTAAAGGAATTGGGGCCGGGGAAGTAGAGAGCGATACCTTGGTCTAATGTACTGCCATCAGTATCTTTAAACGGCAGATAATCGGCATAGCGAGGCTTGGGCAATTTGCCCAAAACCGCCTGCGCCACGTCTGTGGCAGCACGACCTGAAACACGTAAAATACCAACACCACCACGGCCTGGCGGGGTTGCTTGTGCCACGATAGTATCAGTGGTGCTCATGGTTATTTCTCTCTTTAAAAGAATAAGGCGGTCATATAGCTATGACCGCCTCATATACCCTTCTTAATTGCAGTCGCAGCGTTTGTTAGCTGCTCTCCCCAGTTACTGACGTATGCCAGTGACTGGGGTATCTATCATGTTAAGACTGTTTCTTCTTATCGCGGCTATGTAAACCACGTTTTTCCAGACCACGATAAATCAACTGCTGTTGCAGGATGGTCACCAGGTTACTGACGATATAGTACAGTACCAGACCAGCCGGGAACCACAGGAAGAACACAGTGAAGATAACTGGCATAAAGGTCATTATCTTCTGCTGCATTGGGTCCGTCACGGTAGTTGGTGACATCTTCTGAATGAAGTACATGGTGATACCCATCAGAATCGGCAGAATGTAGTACGGGTCTTGTGCTGACAGGTCATGAATCCACAGGATGAATGGCGCATGACGCAACTCAACGGAACTCATCAACATGTAGTACAACGCCAGGAAGATAGGCATCTGAATGACCAGCGGTAAGCAGCCACCCAGCGGGTTAACCTTCTCAGCTTTGTACAGCGCCATCATCTCCTGACTCATACGCTGCTTATCGTCACCGATACGCTCACGCATGGCAGCCAGTTTAGGCTGTAGCAAACGCATTTTCGCCATCGAGGTGTATTGCGCTTTTGTCAGCGGGTACATGATACCGCGCACGATAAAGGTAATCACGATGATGGAGAAGCCCCAGTTACCGACAAAGCTGTGAATGAATTTCAACAGTTTGAACAGTGGCTGAGAAATAAACCATAACCAACCATAATCAACAGTCAGGTCCAGATGTGGCGCAATGGCCGCCATTTTGTCCTGAATTTCTGGGCCAACCCATAAGGTAGCACCCAGTTGTTTCTGCTCACCCGGTTGAATAATAACTGGCGCACCTTTAAAGCCGATAGCCGCCAGACCATTACCCAAATCAGAAGAGTAGAAAGTGTTGGTTTCATTAGCTGCCGGGATCCAGGCGGTTGCAAAATACTGTTGCAACATGGCTACCCAGCCACCTTTGGTGGTGATGTCCATATTTTTGTCTTCGATATCACTAAAGCTGTATTTTTTATATTTAGTGTCATCAGAAGAGTAAGCCGCGCCACGATAGGTGTGCAGCGCAAAGTTATTGCTGCCGGTATCACGGTGTTTAGGCAAATTGATGCTTTGCTTCAACTGGCCAAACAGCGTCAGCTCCAGCGGGGCAGCAGAGGCGTTTTTAACGTGATAATCCACGCCAATGGCGTAATCGTTACGTTTTAGCACAAAAGTCTTGGTGAAAACGGAGCCATCTTTGCCGGTAAAGGTCAATGGAATACGCAGTTCATCCTGACCGTCAGCCAATACAAAGCTGGTTTGAGGCGCTTCAAACAGTGGGCGCTCACCGTTAGCTGGATTATCCGGGCCGCTTTTGCCTGTCAGGCCGCTTTGCGCCTGATAGACGAAAGCTGGAGTGGTTTCCAGTAATTCGAAAGTTTTATCTGAACCCAGAGCATCCGGGTAAGCCAGCAGGTTAGCCTGCTCGATGTCACCACCACGGGTATTAATGGTCAGAGACAGCACATCAGTTTTTACAGTAATCAGTTGACCCTGACCACTGCCGGGCACAGCCTGGCTTGCTTTATCACCGGTAGCAGTATTCGCAGTCTGTTGCGTGGTCTGAGCGGCTGGTTGTGGACTGTTATCCACTTGCCAGGCTTGCCAGATCATGAAAGACACGAACAGCAGAGCGATGAGTAGAAGATTGCGTTGCGAATCCATCGTTAGTGTTCTCTGTTATCGTCGGGTTTCGGCGGCACGGGATCATCGCCACCTGGGTTCAAAGGGTGGCATTTTAATACGCGTTTCAGTGTTAACCAACTGCCTTTTATCATCCCAAACCGGCGCAATGCCTCAATTCCATAATGAGAGCATGTCGGATGGAAACGACAACGCGGCCCCAGCAGCGGACTAATCACGAGCTGATAGCCCCTGATTAGCCCGATCAGGATGCGGGAGCCTGGCGACAGTGGCGACGCCATAATTTTTCCAAAGCTTCCGTCAACGCACGGTTATCGAGGTCAGCCACACCCTTTTTCACCAAAACGACAAAATCCATAGACGGTAACGTATGCTGATGCAAACGGAAGCTTTCGCGTGTGAGGCGCTTTATCCGGTTACGTTCGTGAGCACGTTTGACATGTTTTTTGGCGACGGTAAGACCGATGCGGGGATGCCCCAGCTCGTTCAGGCGGCCGAGGATGGTGATTTGCGGCGTGCCAGCCCGTTGTGGCTGCTGGAAGACAAAAGTGAAATGACTGGGAGTTAACAAACGTAACTCCCTAGGAAATGCTAGCTTAACCACTGAGATGGTTAGCTTTTATTACTTAGAAACAGTCAGACGAGTACGGCTTTTCGCACGACGGCGAGCCAGAACTTGACGACCATTTTTGGTGGCCATACGAGCACGGAAACCGTGGCTACGGTTGCGCTTCAATACGGACGGTTGGAAAGTGCGTTTCATAGCGATTTCTACCTAAACTTAAAATAATTACTGATTCAGTAAACGCGTTTGGCTGCTCGGAGTGAAGACACCGACGCCTCAATCGCAACATATAAAGAAGCGGGATTGTAATAATTGTACAGTCCTGAGTCAATTGACATTGCGCCCGCCCGCACAGAAGTTTTCTGTATCGGGAGTTTACCAAGAGCCTGCCCGTGTTCACCGCTGGTTTCTTTTTGGCCAAAGCCATCAAGGACACAGGCATCACACGTAGGGCTGAGGATTATACGGACTCCCAGACAAATCGCAAGGATCACCGTGAGATCCTTTGTGGATTAATGAGGATCAGTTGTTAGAAAAGGGGAAGGTGATACCAGTATATTCTGAAATATTTTGCGATCATTGCTGATGAGGGACACGAAAAGCTGTGCACTGGGTTACACTCCTAACAGAAGTTATGTCCTGTGGATAAAAAGGATCTAATCTGTGAGGAAGGGGAGGATCTATTGCTCCTTTTGCGCTATGATCCGCCATTCCGATCGCATCCGCTACTCTGGATCACTACTCCGGGATCGCAGGGGGATGTTAGTCGTAAAAACAACCGAAAAACGGTTCGCATGTCACTTTGGCTTGCTACAGGCCATATTGGCGTGTGTCAAAAACGATGAGTTACAAAAAATCCTGATTTCTTTCTTTTATTGATCTTGTTCGAGTGGAGTCCGCCGTGTCACTTTCGCTTTGGCAGCAGTGTCTTGCCCGATTGCAGGATGAGTTACCTGCCACAGAATTTAGTATGTGGATACGCCCCCTACAGGCGGAACTGAGTGACAATACTCTGGCGCTTTACGCCCCTAATCGTTTTGTACTGGACTGGGTCCGTGATAAGTACTTAAACAATATCAATGGCTTACTTAATGACTTTTGTGGTTCCGAGGTTCCTTTACTGCGTTTTGAAGTAGGGAGTAAACCGGCGGTAAGAACACACAGCCATCCAGTAACCGCCAGTGTTAGTGCACCTGTCGCTCCGGTTACCCGCAGCGCCCCTGTACGCCCGAGTTGGGACAGTTCGCCCGCTCAACCTGAACATTCTTACCGTTCGAATGTGAACCCGAAGCACACATTTGATAACTTCGTTGAAGGTAAATCCAACCAACTGGCTCGTGCTGCGGCACGTCAGGTTGCTGATAATCCGGGTGGCGCATATAACCCGTTATTCCTCTATGGCGGTACAGGTTTGGGTAAGACTCACCTGTTACATGCAGTAGGGAATGGCATCATGGCGCGTAAAGCCAATGCCAAAGTGGTTTACATGCATTCGGAGCGTTTTGTACAGGACATGGTTAAGGCCTTGCAGAACAACGCGATAGAAGAATTTAAACGCTATTATCGTTCCGTTGATGCATTATTAATCGATGATATTCAGTTCTTTGCCAATAAAGAGCGTTCCCAGGAAGAGTTTTTCCACACCTTTAATGCCTTATTGGAAGGTAATCAGCAGATCATTTTGACCTCAGATCGCTATCCAAAAGAGATCAATGGCGTCGAAGATCGTTTGAAATCGCGTTTTGGCTGGGGTTTAACGGTTGCTATTGAGCCGCCGGAACTGGAAACCCGAGTCGCGATCCTGATGAAGAAAGCGGATGAAAATGATATTCGCTTGCCCGGTGAGGTTGCGTTCTTTATTGCCAAGCGTCTGCGTTCCAATGTGCGTGAGCTGGAAGGGGCATTGAACCGTGTGATAGCTAATGCCAACTTTACCGGTCGGGCAATCACCATTGATTTTGTTCGCGAAGCTCTGCGTGACTTGCTGGCATTGCAGGAAAAGCTGGTTACCATCGATAATATTCAAAAGACTGTCGCAGAATATTATAAAATTAAGGTCGCTGACCTGCTCTCCAAACGGCGTTCTCGTTCGGTGGCCCGCCCGCGCCAAATGGCGATGGCGCTGGCAAAAGAGTTAACCAACCACAGCCTGCCTGAAATCGGCGATGCGTTTGGTGGCCGCGACCATACCACGGTGTTGCATGCTTGCCGCAAGATTGAGCAATTGCGTGAAGAAAGCCACGACATCAAAGAAGATTTCTCTAACTTAATCAGAACATTATCCTCCTAGCGCTATGAAATTTATCATTGAACGTGAGCATCTGCTAAAACCGCTGCAACAGGTCAGTAGCCCGCTGGGTGGACGTCCTACGTTGCCAATTTTAGGTAACTTGTTGTTGCAAGTGACCGAAGGCTCTTTGTTGCTGACGGGGACCGATCTGGAAATGGAGATGGTCGCGCGTGTTGCGTTGTCAAATCCCCATACCCAGGGAGCAACCACCGTACCGGCCCGGAAGTTTTTTGATATCTGGCGCGGTTTGCCAGAAGGGGCAGAAATCACGGTGGCACTGGATGGTGATCGTCTACTGGTGCGCTCTGGCCGTAGCCGCTTCTCGCTGTCTACCCTGCCCGCGGCGGACTTCCCTAATCTGGATGATTGGCAGAGTGAGGTAGAGTTCACCTTACCGCAAGCCACACTGAAACGTCTGATTGAGTCCACTCAGTTCTCGATGGCTCATCAGGATGTGCGCTATTACTTGAACGGTATGCTGTTTGAGACTGAAGGTGAAGAGCTGCGCACTGTGGCGACCGATGGCCACCGTTTGGCGGTATGTTCCATGCCAATCGGGCAGACATTACCTTCACATTCGGTGATCGTGCCGCGTAAAGGTGTGATGGAGCTGGTCAGGTTATTGGATGGAGGTGATACACCACTGCGCCTGCAAATCGGCAGCAACAACATCCGCGCGCATGTGGGGGATTTTATTTTCACCTCTAAGCTGGTTGATGGCCGTTTCCCTGATTATCGCCGGGTATTGCCGAAGAACCCTGACAAAACGCTAGAAGCGGGTTGTGACTTGCTGAAACAGGCTTTTGCCCGAGCAGCAATTTTGTCAAATGAGAAGTTCCGCGGCGTTCGGCTCTATGTCAGTCACAATCAGCTCAAAATCACCGCCAATAACCCTGAACAGGAAGAAGCGGAAGAAATCCTCGATGTTAGCTACGAGGGAACAGAAATGGAGATCGGTTTCAACGTCAGCTATGTACTTGATGTGCTGAATGCACTGAAATGCGAAGATGTGCGCCTGTTATTGACCGATTCGGTCTCCAGTGTGCAGATTGAAGACGGTGCCAGTCAGGCTGCGGCCTACGTTGTCATGCCAATGCGTCTTTGAACTATAGCGGGCTATCTTACTTGCCAGCTTGGGATTGGGCAGTGCTCACCATCCTCACGTACATTAAGTACGCTCCGGTGGTTGTGCGCTGTCCGCACCCAATCTGTCTGCGACAATTACGCCCTCTTTCAGAGGTAATGCGAACGCCCTTGATGGTTTGATGTTCAATAATGAAGACATTTGCAGCATGGCTCTGACACGGTTGTTAATTAAAGATTTTCGTAATATCGAATCGGCAGACTTGGCGCTGGCGGCGGGGTTTAATTTTTTAGTTGGCCCCAACGGTAGCGGTAAAACCAGTGTGTTAGAGGCGATTTATACCCTTGGCCATGGTAGGGCCTTTCGTAGTTTACAAGCTGGCAGAGTGATCCGTCATGACTGTGCCGAGTTTGTGTTACATGGCCGGGTTGATGTGAATGAACGTGAATCATCTATTGGGCTAAGTAAAAGCCGCCAGGGTGATAGCAAGGTGCGGATCGATGGCACTGACGGCCACAAAGTGGCCGAATTGGCGCAAATGCTGCCCATGCAATTGATCACCCCTGAGGGGTTCACCTTATTGAATGGCGGGCCAAAATTCCGGCGCGCTTTTTTAGACTGGGGTTGCTTTCATAATGAACCCGGTTTTTTTACGGCCTGGAGCAATCTAAAAAGATTACTTAAGCAGCGCAACGCCGCGCTGCGCCAGGTTAGTCGCTATGCGCAAATCCGGCCTTGGGATCAGGAAATTATCCCACTGGCTGAACGCATTAGTGAGTGGCGGGCGGCATACAGTGATGCAATTGCGGCAGATATTTCAGCCACATGCGCCCTGTTCCTGCCAGAGTTCGCCTTGAGTTTCTCTTTCCAGCGCGGTTGGGATAAAGAGAGTGACTATGGTGAGTTGCTGGAACGCCAGTTTGAGCGTGACCGCGCGCTAACTTATACCGCCATCGGGCCACATAAAGCGGATTTCCGCATTCGGGCCGAGGGTACGCCGGTAGAAGATTTGCTATCGCGTGGTCAGTTGAAGTTGCTGATGTGCGCACTGCGGTTAGCGCAGGGTGAGTTTCTCACCCGACAGAGCGGGCGGCGTTGCCTGTATCTGCTTGACGATTTTGCTTCCGAATTGGACACCGGCCGTCGTCGATTATTGGCCGAGCGTCTCAAGGCTACCCAGGCACAGGTTTTTGTCAGCGCAGTGAGTGCTGAGCAAGTTGCCGACATGGTAGGCGAAAAGGGCAAGATGTTCCGCGTGGAACATGGCAAAATAGAGGTTCAACCACAGGATTAAAAATGAGCGAGAAACGTTGATGTCGAATACTTATGACTCCTCAAGTATCAAGGTATTAAAAGGGCTGGATGCGGTTCGTAAGCGTCCGGGCATGTATATCGGTGATACTGATGACGGTACCGGTCTGCACCACATGGTATTCGAGGTTGTGGACAACGCTATCGACGAAGCCCTCGCTGGCCACTGTAAAGAAATTATAGTCACCATCCATTCGGATAACTCTGTTTCTGTGCAGGATGATGGCCGTGGTATCCCAACCGGTATGCACGAAGAGGAAGGGGTATCAGCCGCAGAGGTCATCATGACCGTGTTGCATGCTGGTGGTAAATTTGACGATAACTCTTACAAAGTTTCCGGCGGTTTGCACGGCGTGGGTGTGTCCGTTGTTAACGCCCTGTCTGAAAAGCTGGAATTGGTTATTCGTCGTGAAGGAAAAGTTCACGAGCAAACCTACAAAATGGGCGTGCCTCAGGCACCACTGAAAGTGGTGGGTGAAACCGATCAGACCGGAACGACCGTGCGTTTCTGGCCGAGTTTCCAGACCTTTACCAATAACATCGAATTCCAGTATGAAATTCTGGCTAAGCGTCTGCGCGAGCTGTCATTCCTGAACTCCGGTGTATCAATCAAACTGAAAGACAAGCGTAACGACAGAGAAGACCACTTCCATTATGAAGGGGGTATTCGGGCGTTTGTTGAGTATCTGAATAAAAACAAAACCCCGATCCACCCGAAAGTGTTCTATTTCTCCACCATGAAAGATGATATCGGTGTGGAAGTGGCATTGCAGTGGAACGATGGTTTCCAAGAAAATATCTACTGCTTCACCAATAACATTCCGCAGCGCGATGGTGGTACTCACTTGGTGGGCTTCCGCACGGCGATGACCCGTACGCTGAACAGCTATATGGACAAAGAAGGCTACAGCAAGAAAGCGAAAATCAGTGCCACTGGTGATGATGCCCGTGAAGGCCTGATTGCTGTTGTTTCTGTTAAAGTGCCGGACCCTAAATTCTCCTCACAGACCAAAGATAAATTGGTTTCTTCTGAAGTGAAAACAGCGGTCGAAACGCTGATGAACGAGAAGTTGGTTGAGTATTTGCTGGAAAACCCAAGCGACGCCAAAATCGTGGTTGGCAAAATTATCGATGCTGCCCGTGCACGTGAAGCTGCACGTAAAGCGCGTGAAATGACACGCCGTAAAGGCGCGCTGGACCTGGCAGGTTTGCCAGGCAAACTGGCAGATTGTCAGGAACGAGATCCGGCGTTGTCCGAACTCTACTTAGTGGAAGGGGACTCTGCGGGCGGCTCTGCGAAACAAGGCCGTAACCGTAAGAACCAGGCCATTTTGCCGTTGAAAGGTAAAATCCTGAACGTTGAGAAAGCGCGCTTTGACAAAATGCTTTCTTCACAGGAAGTCGCAACGCTGATTACTGCATTGGGTTGTGGTATTGGCCGGGATGAATATAACCCTGACAAACTGCGCTACCACAATATCATTATCATGACCGATGCCGACGTGGATGGTTCTCACATCCGCACGTTGCTATTGACCTTCTTCTACCGTCAGATGCCGGAAATTATTGAGCGTGGCCATGTGTTTATCGCTCAGCCGCCACTGTATAAAGTGAAAAAAGGCAAACAAGAGCAATACATCAAAGATGATGATGCTATGGAACAGTATCAGATGACACTGGCACTGGATGGCGCTGCATTGCACGTCAATCCTGAGGCACCACCGCTAGTGGGCGAGCATTTTGAGAAACTGGTTGCTGAGCATTATAGCGTTCAGAAGACCATTGCTCGTATGGAGCGCCGTTATCCGCGTGCTTTGCTGAATAACCTGATTTATCAGCCAACCTTGAAAGAAGAGGATTTGAGCGATAAAGAAGTGGTGACACAGTGGATTGATTCGCTGGTGGTGTTACTGAATGAAAAAGAGCAGCACGGCAGCAGCTACAGTTCTGTGGTGCGCGAAAACCGTGAGCGTCAATTGTTCGAGCCAATATTGCGTATCCGTACCCACGGTGTAGATACCGATTATGATCTGGACTTTGATTTTGTCCACGGCGGTGAGTATCGCAAGATCTGCCTACTGGGCGAAAAACTGCGTGGCTTAATTGAAGAAGGCGCATTTGTTGAACGTGGCGAACGCCGAGTGCCGGTTTCAAGCTTTGAAGATGCGCTGGACTGGTTAGTGAAAGAGTCTCGCCGTGGCTTGGCAATTCAGCGCTATAAAGGCTTGGGTGAAATGAACCCAGAACAGTTGTGGGAAACCACCATGGACCCAACCAGCCGCCGTATGCTGCGAGTGATGGTGAAAGATGCCGTTGCAGCGGATCAATTATTCACCACCCTGATGGGTGATGCGGTTGAGCCTCGTCGTGCCTTTATCGAAGAGAATGCGTTACGCGCAGCCAATATCGATATTTAATCTGATAAGCGATTGATCGGATAGAAAGCCCAGAGCGGGAAACTGCTACTGGGTTTTTTTTTGCCAAAACCCTAAATATCTTTAATGCAGGAAACAAGGCTCTTAATGTAAAAATAAAAGGAAACTCTCTTTTCTCAATAAGGACTTCATCGTCTCTTGTCGCTAGTCTTGCGTTAATAATTTTTTTAATATTCACGTAGGAGAGGTATGTGCATGGGATTAGCAGCAGAATTATTTTGTGAGGTTCGTGATGGCAGATTGGGCAGAGTAAGATTTTTGGTTTGTTATATTGCTACGTTTATCTTGCCATTATTGATAGGTTTATTTGCTGGCGTGCCTTTCTTTTTAGCCTATGAAAACGCTAATGTATCAAATTTTATAATTGCTATTTTAGGCTGCATGATTGTAGTGATGGCTTTTTTTCTGGTGTTTGCCTCAGCAAATATTGAGGCAAAGCGGTTTCGGGACATTGGATTACCGGGTTGGAGCATGTTCACGGTACATACTTTGTTAGGCATTATCAGCCAATTCTCAGAAAATTACCTTTGTACTTTCGCTTTTATCATTTACCTGTTCATTATCTTATGCCTATTTTGTATTCCAACCAATTTCTTTGGTAGTAATGCATAGTCTGAACTAACATCATTTTCTCGCATTTTTATGCTGAATCGCGTTAGCATGAGGCATTCGCTATATAAATGTGAGGGCCTATGGCTATTGAATTAATCGCTATCGATATGGACGGCACGTTACTGAATCCGCAGCACGAAATCACTCCACGGGTAAAGCAGGCTATTGATGCTGCCCGGGCGAAAGGGGTCTGTGTGGTATTGGCCACGGGTCGGCCCTATATTGGGGTCCAACGTTATTTACGTGAATTAAATATGCAAAACAGTGGTGATTATTGCATCAGCAATAACGGTGCGTTAGTGCAAAAAGCTGCCACGGGTGAGTGTATTTTGCAGGAAACTATCAGTTTTGAGGACTACCTCTATTTCGAGGCTTTATCGCGCAAAATGGATGTTAGCTTCCAGGCTTTTGATTTTGATACCTTATATACCGCGAACAAAGACATCAGCAAATATACCCTACATGAAGTGTTATTGACCGGTATTCCATTGAAATATCGTGCAATCGAAGAGATGGACCCAACATTACGCTTTCCTAAAGTGATGATGATTGACGAGCCAGAAAAACTGGATCGTGCCTTAGCGATGATGCCAGCCGAAGCTTTTGAGCGTTTCACTATCATGAAGAGTGCACCGTTTTATCTGGAAATCCTGAGTAAGCGAGTGGATAAGGGGACTGGGGTGAAAATGCTGGCAGATCACTTAGGCATTGCGCAGGAAAATGTGATGGCTTTGGGTGATCAGGGTAATGATATTGCGATGGTTAACTATGCTGGTGTCGGTGTTGCAATGGGGAATGCTATCCCTGAATTGAAAGAGATAGCGCAGTTTGTCACATGTACCAACAGTGAAGACGGTGTGGCGGTAGCGATAGAGAAATTTGTACTTTGATATTTAACTGATGCAGTAGCTCATTAATTTGCTGCTCGGATCAGGTTTCGGTTGATATTCGATTTGTTGCTATTGCCGACCGTTATGCCTCAACCGAGCAAGAGGGCTGGCCGGCCCTCCTGCACCTGCGGCTTGCGCGAAATATTGTGGCTTCGCCATACCCTCCGGCAGCTTACCGGCTAATCGAACCGGTGCTAACTCGCTCCCAGCTCGACAGCACCTTTCGCCGCGTCCATGCGGCTCATTCGGCCTGTAAACTTTGTCGGCAATATTCCTGATTGCGCTCAAGGTCAACAGAGAGAATCTAAAAGCCTACCCTCTCTTTTATCACCCTAGAATCCCTTTCACTATTTGCACATCCTGAATCCCTAATCCGGTTAAATCCGCCAGAGTAATCTGTTGGTCATTATCTCTAAAAGAGATACCTTGCGCTAAAACTGAACCCACCTCAGTTAAGGTGTGAGTTGCTAATAGCCCTTGCTGGAATGCCTGCGAAATCTCACCAAATTCTGAGCATTGCGCCCATGAGTCCAGCAAGATTTTATCGGCTTTAGCTACCAGTTCAGGGGATAGCTCATGTTTACCTGCACTATCTGCACCGACCGCCGTAATATGGGTTCCTGGCTGAATATCCGCCGCTTGCAAGATAGGTTCTCTGCTCGGTGTGGTGGTGATAATCAACTGGCAGTGACGGGCTAACTCTGCGGCATTCAGTGTGGTATTAACCTCGAAACCTTCATCTTCAGCATACTGCCGATACTCCTCTAATGCCGTTTCACTGCGACCCCAAACCCATAGCGCACGGCATGCCACCACACTTTTTAGGTACATCAGATGTAGCCGTGCCTGCATACCGGTACCGATGATACCAATAGCACTGATATGTTTTGGTGCGCAAAGCTCGGCGGCAATTCGCCCGGCCAGCGCAGTACGCAGCGCAGTTAACCACCCCTCATCGAGCAAGATAGCTTGTGGCTCGCCAGTAAGGGCGGAAAAGGCCATCATCAGCCCTTGATTACTGGCCAATCCTTGCGCGGGATTATCATAGAAACCGCCGGAAACCTTTACCACGAACTGACTGTCACCCTGCAAATACCCACTTTTAATACAGCAATCACCGTTGGCTTGCCCAAACAGCAAATGTTGCACTGGGGGCATTTGCACTTGCTGCTGGCTATAGGCAATAAAGCCCTCTTTGAGCAGCAAGGTGATGGCATCTGCATCGAACTTGTCAAGGATCTGTTGCTTACTCAAAATTAGCATTCGGCGATGGCTCCCAGATATTTTTCCAGTACGATATTTTTACCGCACAGTACCACTGCCACTTTCTTACCTTGCCAACGTGGTGCCAGTTTCAACGCTGCCGCTAATGCCACACCAGCGGCACCTTCAATCATCCAACGGTCTGTGTGGGCAATCAACCGCATGGCATCTTTGATTTCCTGCTCACTCACCAGGACTTTCTGATCGATCAACTGTTGGCAAAGTGCGAAGGTGATGGCTCCGGGTTCAACACCTCCGGCAGTACCGTCAGACAGGGTTTCCTGCTCTGCCACTTCCTGAATTTGGCCATTTTGCAGGCAGGTATACATGCTGGTGGCATTCGCCGGCCAGCAACCAATCACCTGTGTTTTATCCGATAATTTCTTTAAAACTGTCGCAATACCAGAAATCAGGCCACCACCGCCAACGGCCACAAACACCGCATCAAGGTCTGGTTGCTGTTCCACCATCTCCATGCCACAGGTACCTTGCCCGGCAATCACTTGCGGGTCGTTATAAGGAGAGATATAGACTTTGCCCTGCTGCTCTGCGGCGATACTCGCAGCCAGTTCGGCATTTAAAGCATCACCCGCTACCAGTTCAATCTGGCCGCCCAGTGCGCGAATAACTTCCAGCTTGATAGCTGCCGCTTGCTCTGGCGCATATATGGTGGCTTTCACTCCTGCCAGTTTCCCCGCTAGCGCCATCGCCTGCCCGTGGTTACCGGTCGAGGCAGTAATAACACCGTTCTGGCGCTGTTCATCGGTCAACAAACGCAACTTGTTACTGGCACCACGAAATTTAAAAGAACCGGTATGTTGCAGATGTTCGCACTTAAGATAGATTTCGCAGCCACTGTGCTGCGATAGCAATGGGCTATATTCCAGCGGCGTCACTCTCACTTGTGGGCGTAATACCTGATGAGCTTCTTTAATGGCATCGAATAATGTATTCATGACGGTTCCTTAAAATCCTTTAGCTGGTTTTTATATTTTTCAAATGGTTATAAACAGTCGCCCGACCAATGCCGAGGATTTTTGCCACGTAACCGGCTGCATTCTTACCGTTGAATGCGCCCTGTTGATAGAGGGTCTCAATGAGCATCCGGCGGCTGGCATTATTCAAAGCTGCTAGCGTCAGCTGCTGCTGCTGTAACCAATGATGGATATAAGTGTTGATGCGTTCCTGCCAATCATCCTGAAACAGCACATCCGGTTGTGGCTGTAGTTGCTGCCCTGACAGGAATAGCTCCAGTGCTGCTTTGGCACTTTCAAATACAGTGATATCCAGATTGATACATAACAATCCAATCGGCTGCCTATTGTCATCACGTAATACCGTGCTGATGGAACGCAGTTGGCGGCCATCCCAATTACGCTTTTGGTAAGGCCCGATCACCTGTGAGTGCTGATCAAATCGCAACTCACTGAGATTGGAGTCTTCCCCTAATTCCCGCTGTGAATAGTTGTTGGCGATATAAACCAATTTTTGGCTGGTTAAGTCATGAATGACGACTTCTGCATAGGGAGAGAAAAGGGTGGCGATTGCATCGGCAATGGGCTGATATCGATTAAGCATAGGTCATTTTATTTGGAATTAAAAATCCATATTAGACTTTTATTTCTAAATGCACAGGGGTTATGCCGTTTTTTTCATTCATTTTGTGATGGATTGCTTATTTTGCGATCCAAATTGTAGTACAAAAATAAAATATAGCTCTACAATCTGTTTTGTGTTGAATGACAAAATTTGAAAATTGTGCGGCGTTGTGGGGACGGTTAATCAAGAGATGCGTAAAGTAAGGGAATCATTATTGGTTAACCTGAAATAACCGGAGCGAACATGACAAAAGAACAACTCAGTAAAACAGACCGCATTATTTTGGTTATTGGTCAGCAGATTGTTGAAGGCAAATATCCACCGGGCTCACCGTTGCCTGCCGAAGCGGAAATTTGTGAGGAATTTCAAACCTCTCGTAACATGATTCGTGAGGTTTTTCGGGCGCTGATGGCAAAGCGATTGATTGAAGTGAAACGTTTTCGTGGGGCGTTTGTCCGGCCCCGTAATCAGTGGAATTATCTCGATACCGATGTACTGCAATGGGCGCTGGCCAGTGATTATGACCCACGTTTAATCAGTGCGATGAGCGAAGTGCGTAATCTGGTAGAGCCAACTATCGCCCGCTGGGCTGCCGAACGGGCAACCTCGAAAGAGCTGGCGGTGATTGAAACGGCACTCAATGAAATGATCGCCAATCATCAAGATAGAGACGCATTTAACGAAGCGGATATCCGCTATCACGAGGCGGTATTGGCTTCGGTACACAATCCGGTATTACAGCAACTCAGTGTGGCAATCAGCTCTCTGCAACGGGCGGTGTTTGAACGAACCTACATGCCTGATGAAGAAAACATGCCGCGCACATTACAAGAGCATCAGGATCTTTATGACGCTATTCGCCATCAAGATGCTGATGCGGCAGAACGGGCTGCGTTAACCATGATAGCCAGCTCCGCTAAACGGCTAAAGGATATTACATGAGTGAGCAGAGTTATGGATAAAAGCTATATCGCCATTGATTGGGGATCGACCAACCTGCGTGCCTGGCTTTATTTACGTGGTGAATGTGTAGATATGTTGCGATCCGAAGCCGGGGTCACTCGCTTTAATGGGCAAAGTGCGCAGCAGATATTTCAGCAGGTTATCGCGCCATGGCGTGAGCAGCAGCAACAGTATGACTTGCCAGTGCTGATGGCGGGCATGATTGGCAGCAATGCGGGTTGGATTTCAGTGCCTTATCTTGCTTGTCCAACCCGTCTTACGCAGGTATCGCGTCAATTAACCTATGTGGCGGAGGCTGAGCCAATTCGGGCATGGATTATCCCCGGTTTATGTGTTGATAAGCCAGATAACCGCAACGTGATGCGTGGTGAAGAAACCCAACTGATCGGTGCGTATAGCGAACGGCCTTCATCGGTCTATTTAATGCCGGGAACTCACAGTAAATGGGTGCAAATGCAGGGTGACCAGGTCATGGATTTCCGCACTCTGATGACAGGTGAATTGCACTATTTGCTGCTGAATAATTCATTGGTGGGGGCAGGGCTGGAGGCTCAATTACCGGACAATACTGCGTTTATCGATGGCCTGACGCAAAGCTTTAATGACAGCAATATCATGCGTTGTCTGTTTGAGACGCGTGCTGCCCATGTATTGGGTCGATTGAAGCGAACATCGGTCGGCGACTGGCTTTCTGGCCTGCTGATTGGCAATGAAATCGTGCAGATGCAGCAGCAATATCCGCTTGCTGCTGGTGAATGTATTACGGTGATTGGCAATCCTAAACTGGTTGAGCGCTATACCCAGGGGCTAGAGATGGCTGGGATGCTTTATCAGGTGTTGGATGGCGATCAGGCTTTTCAAGCTGGAATCAGGAGTATCGTAAATGAAATGGAACACTAACATGCCATTGATTGGCATTTTGCGCGGCATCACACCCGCGCAAGTTCATGACCATGTGGCCGCTTTGCTTGATGCAGGCTTTGATGCGGTTGAAATCCCGCTGAATTCCCCACAATGGGAAGTGAGTATCGCGCAAACGGTCGCGGAATTTGGTCATCGTGCATTAATTGGTGCGGGCACGGTACTGAAACCCGAGCAACTGGATGTGTTGCATAGCATGGGCAGCAAGCTGGTGGTCACGCCGAACACCCAACCGGCGGTGATCCGTCGGGCTGTGGAGTTAGGCATGACGGTTTGCGCTGGGTGTGCCACCGCATCTGAAGCTTTCACGGCGCTGGATGCAGGCGCGCAAGCCCTGAAAATTTTCCCCTCGGTCTCTTTTGGTCCCGACTATATCAAAGCATTAAAAGCCGTATTGCCCCCTGAGGTGCCGGTGTTTGCCGTTGGTGGGATTACTCCTGAGAATTTGTCTATTTATTTGGCTGCGGGTTGTGCTGGTGCTGGTTTGGGCGGTGACCTTTACCGCGCAGGCCAATCGGTATCTCAGACCGCACAACAAGCGGCTGCGTTTATTAAAGCCTTTAAGGATGCCACCAAATGAAAATTACCAAGCTAACCACTTACCGTTTACCCCCACGCTGGATGTTTCTGAAAATCGAAACCGATGAAGGCATTATTGGTTGGGGTGAACCGGTAATTGAAGGGCGTGCTCGTAGCGTTGAAGCTGCGGTACACGAGTTATCGGAATATGTTATTGGGCAAGACCCGGCACGTATCAACGATATTTGGCAGACATTATATCGCGGCAGTTTCTATCGCGGTGGTCCTATTCTGATGAGTGCTATTGCCGGCATCGATCAGGCGCTATGGGATATTAAAGGTAAAGCGTTGGGAGTTCCGGTTTACCAATTATTGGGTGGATTGGTTCGCGATAAAATTAAAGCTTACAGTTGGGTTGGCGGTGATCGTCCGTCTGATGTGATTAGCGGAATTAATAAACTCACTGAGATTGGTTTTGATACGTTTAAACTCAATGGATGTGAGGAAATGGGCCTGATCGATAATGCCCGTAAAGTTGATGCCGCAGTAGCGGTCGTGGCACAAATTCGTGAAGCCTTTGGTAACCGTATTGAATTTGGTTTAGATTTTCATGGTCGGGTTAATGCGCCAATGGCAAAAATCCTGATTAAAGAATTAGAACCTTATCGGCCATTGTTTATTGAAGAACCCGTATTAGCTGAACAGGCAGAATATTATCCCCGTCTGGCGGCCCAAACCCATATTCCTATCGCAGCAGGCGAGCGGATGTTCTCCCGTTTTGAATTTAAACGGGTATTGGCCGATGGCGGGCTGGCAATTATTCAACCTGACTTATCTCATGCTGGTGGCCTGACTGAGTGCTTTAAAATTGCCGCTATGGCAGAGTCTTATGATGTGGCATTAGCACCACATTGCCCACTTGGGCCAATTGCACTGGCGTCTTGTTTGCACCTTGATTTTGTCGCCCGCAATGCAGTCTTGCAGGAGCAAAGCATGGGGATTCATTACAACCAAGGTGCTGAGTTGCTGGATTATGTGATTAATAAAGACGATTTCAAAATGACCGATGGTCATTTCTATCCACCGACGAAACCCGGCTTAGGGGTAGAAATCAATGAGGAATTAGTGATTGAACGCAGCAAGAATGCCCCTGATTGGAGAAATCCGGTTTGGCGCTATCCTGATGGTGCCGTCGCCGAATGGTAAGTTGCCCTCGTTCGATTAATTAATAAATTATCTAATACCATTATCAGGGAAATAATCCTAACAAAGATAAAGCGTATATCAGCCGTTAAAAAACTATTTTCTTCCGGTTAATAATGCGGGTGGGAAAATAGAAATATTATTAAATAACAATTTATTGCGACCCTACACGCAGGAGTTCCCTTGCGCCCAAAATACGGTAATGCGACAGTGTTATCAGCAATTCGGGCAGGGAGCTTCGGCGTATATTAATCCGATTATAATTGGGATCATTACCATGGAAATGACCTTAGCTACTGCCCCAAGCAAAAGGCGCTATCTGACACTATTTATGATATTTGTCACGGTTGTCATTTGTTATGTTGATAGAGCCAACCTTGCTGTTGCTTCAGCCCATATTCAGGAAGAATTTGGTATCACCAAAACCCAGATGGGTTATATTTTCTCCGCTTTTGCCTGGACCTATACCTTATGTCAGATCCCCGGAGGCTGGTTCCTCGATCGCGTTGGCTCCAAAATGACGTATTTCATTGCTATTTTGGGGTGGTCAGTCGCGACCTTATTACAGGGGTTTGCGAACGGGCTGGGCACCCTAATTGGTTTACGTGCGATTACCGGTTTATTTGAAGCGCCTGCTTTCCCAACCAATAACCGCATTGTCACCAGTTGGTTCCCAGAGCAGGAGCGAGCCTCGGCAGTTGGTTTTTATACCTCAGGTCAGTTTGTCGGCCTGGCATTTCTGACTCCATTACTTATTTGGGTACAGGAAGTCCTCAGTTGGCACTGGGTATTTATTATCACTGGGGGGATCGGCGTTATATGGGCATTGATATGGCACTTTGTTTATCAGCCACCACGTAAATCCAAAGGTATTAATCAGGCCGAACTGGATTACATTCAATCGGGTGGCGGTATTGTTGATGGTGATGCTGCGAGCGAGAAAAAAGCCCGAACCCCCATCACCGCTGCTGAGTGGAAACTGGTATTTAACCGCAAACTGGTTGGCGTCTATATTGGGCAGTTTGCCATAACCTCGACGCTGTGGTTCTTCCTGACCTGGTTCCCTAACTATCTGACCCAAGAGAAACATATCAGTGCGTTGACAGCCGGCTTTATGACCACCGTACCGTTTTTGGCGGCTTTCTTTGGTGTATTGCTCTCTGGGCTAGTGGCCGATCGCATGGTGCGCAAAGGCAAGTCCATTGGCTTTGCCCGTAAAACACCAATTATCTGCGGTTTATTGCTTTCTACCTGCATTATGGGGGCTAACTATACCAACGATCCGTTCTGGATTATGGTGTTAATGGGGCTGGCTTTCTTCGGTAACGGCTTCGCTTCTATTACCTGGTCACTGGTTTCATCATTGGCACCAGTGCGGTTGATTGGCCTGACGGGTGGCGTCTTTAACTTTGTCGGTGGGCTGGGGGGGATCACGGTTCCACTGGTGGTCGGTTATCTGGCACAGGATTATGGTTTTGCTCCTTCCCTGATTTATATCGCAGCAGTGGCATTTATGGGCGCACTCTCTTATATCTTCCTGGTCGGAGATGTAGAACGGGTGGGATAAACCCTGACTCTGCATGTCGCTGATAGTGGTGATATGCAGAGCATTTGACCAGAGACAGAGCACCGGGTGGTGATATAATCCGTATAAATGATTTAGCCTTCCGTATCACCGGAGCCAAGATGACCTGTCAGCAAGATGCCCCTTCACAAGAACAGCAACTCACCTTTGATCCTCGCGGTCATCAACTCACTAATATCAATGTCTGGACCCCTGATAGCCAATGGCTGGCCTATGATGTGCGGCCCAATGGTAGCACTTTTAGTGGCTTAACGATTGAGCGGGTTAATTGTATTACTGGTGATATTGAGGTGATTTATCGCGCTCAGCAGGGGGCGCATGTTGGTGTGGTGACGGTCAGCCCAGATTCACCCGCGCGTTATGTGTTTATCCACGGGCCAGAGCACCCGGATAGCCACTGGCACTATGATTTTCATCATCGGCGCGGTGTGATTGTGTCCGAACCGGATAGAGAGCTGGCGGTAACACTGGATGCGATGGATATCACCCCGCCCTATACCCCAGGAGCATTGCGTGGTGGTAGCCATGTCCACGTTTTCAGCCCTGACGGCAGCCGCCTTAGCTTCACCTATAACGACCATGTACTACATGAAGTAGACCCGTTATTGGATTGTCGCAATGTGGGTATTGCACTGCCGCTGCATGGCGTGAATCCACCTAAACAGCATCCTCGCGAATACGATGGCAGCCATTTCTGTGTTTTGGTCAGTCGCACCACGCCCATACCACAAGCGGGCAGCGACCAGATAAATCGGGCATACGAGGAGGGGTGGATTGGCGCGCGGGGATATATTAAAACGGACGGTACCCGTCAGCGTTGGGCATTGGCCTTTATCGGCGACACCCTCTCAGCGCAGGGTGAAAAAATCCCAGAAATCTTTATTGCGGATTTGCCCGAACATGACCGAGAGTATGCCCGCGCTGGGGCGGAGCCACTTGAGGGGACGCAAACTACCCTGCCTGCGCCACCCGCCGGAGTGATTCAGCGGCGGCTAACTTACACCAGCGAGCGGCCTTTCCCTGGTCTTGCTACCAGCCCGCGTCATTGGTTGCGTTCATCGCCGGATGGCAGTGCCATTGCCTGTTTGATGAAAGATGATAGCGGTATCGTACAATTATGGCTGGTTTCTCCCAATGGTGACTCACTACGGCAACTGACATTCAGCGAGGGAGGGATTCAATCAGCATTTAGCTGGCATCCACAGGGCGGTAGTTTGGCTTTTGTCTGTGATAACAGTGTGATGCTCTGTGATAGCACCACCGGTCAACTGCGCCGTTTGACGGCTCGCAGTGCGGTTGCGCCACTGGCGGATGCGGTGGTTTTTGCACCAGACGGTAATAAGGTGGCATTTATGCGGGAAATAGATGGGTGGGTGCAAATCTTTACTGTGAATGTAAGCTAGGCCCCTTAGCTAATACGGTCAGGGGCTGGAGAGGGCACGAGCTGTGATTACTGTATCGGTGCACTGACAGTTTGTGTCGGTTGCTGATTTTGTATTTCCGATTGGCGGACACGCTCGCGCGGGGAGCTGGCCATTTTGTCTTCATTGTCTGAGCGCAGATAATCGTAGGGTAGGAGCAGGGTATCCATCACCGCAGAGAAGGGCAGATCTACTGCCAACAGGGGCCGTAGCGCCCAGCCGGTATTGTCATCTTTAAGCATCGCCACATTGGCTTCAGTGCCGGAGTAGTAGCCCTGACTGCTGCTGGTGTGGGTCATAATGCTTGAGCAGCCACTAACGAACAGCAGAGAACAACCGGTAACAAAAGGGATAACTGTATTTCTCATTGTTGTACTCAGCTCTCATGATACCGTGATTAACTGACACGACACTATGTCAGGTTTTGTCGTAAATTGTTACACCCATTTACAGACACTTCCGATGGTCAAAGATTCAATCTTGTGGACTGATTTAACTTAAGTGTAAGTTATAACAGCTGATTTATCGAATATTAGTTTAATAAACATCCTATTGAGATTTTTCGCGTAAATTTTTTTTGATTTTACTCTTGAAAAAAACAAGACCGATACCATCTTATTATCAGGTCAGAGAGAATACGCCGATAGGGTATTCAGACCATTAGCCTGTCCATAGTGGAAGGCTTAATTAAAAATAGGATAACACCCTTGCTAATATATTTAGGAGGCAGTTTTTATGCGTAATTCCGAGCTTGCTCCATTGTATCGTTCAGCTATCGGTTTCGACCGGTTATTTAATCTATTAGAATCCGGCCAGAACCAAAGTAATGGCGGTTACCCTCCCTATAACGTCGAGTTGGTAGATGAAAACAACTACCGCATTGCTATTGCTGTGGCAGGCTTTGCAGAGCAGGAGTTGGAAATTGTTACTCAAGATAACATATTGATTGTTAGAGGGTCTCATGCTGGTGAGCCTGAAGCTCGCACCTATTTATATCAAGGTATCGCTGAGCGTAACTTCGAGCGGAAATTCCAGTTGGCTGAGCATATTAAAATTAAAGGTGCCAACTTAGTGAATGGCTTACTGTATATCGATCTTGAGCGATTGGTACCAGAAAGTTTAAAACCACGCCGTATTGAAATTAAGCAATCAGCTTAATATGTTTTTTCAATAATATGGCTAAGTCACATTATTAATAACTGAGCTAAGTCTGCCGTAATCGGGGACTGACCGGCTTTCTATTATCTCGCTTCTTAGAAGGAGTTATATTTATGCGTAATTATGATTTGTCACCTTTACTTCGTCAGTGGATTGGTTTTGATAAACTGGCCAGCTCAATGCAAGGCAGTCAGGATGCCCAAGGGTTCCCGCCATATAACATTGAGAAAACTGATGATAACCACTATCGCATCTCACTGGCATTAGCCGGATTTAAGCAGAGCGAACTGGATATCGAAGTAGAAGGCCCACGCCTGACAGTACGCGGTAAGCCCGCGCCGGTAGAAAAACAGGTTGAATACCTGCATCAAGGCTTGATACGTAAAGAGTTCTCATTGACCTTTACTCTGGCTGAGCATCTAAATGTAGATAATGCTCAGTTTGAAAATGGCCTGCTGCATATTGATCTGTTGCGCCAAGTGCCGGAAGCACTGCAACCTCAGCGTATTACTATTGGTAATGCTGCACCTGCGGAGCGTCAAGTATTAGATAGCCCGGCGGCAACCGAGCAAACTGAACAGCAGTAATTATGATGACCGGCACCTTTGCTTGAGGTGCCGGGATACCCTTCTTACTTAACGCCGCAGCTTTGTTAGCGGCGTTTTCTTACCGGAGAGTTTCCCCGCTCTCCGGTGCATTTTGTGGTGTATCACACATTCAACCGTTCTCCCTTCTGACAGAATCCCTACTAATTATAAGAATTTAAGGCTATGTCTGACATTGGTGATATTTCACATGGCCGACCGGTTTTTAAACTTAGGCAAGGAAGTGATTTATGAGTGCTATCGCCCTTACCGTCAGTATGTTGGCGCTGGTCGCTGTATTGGGGTTATGGATCGGTAATTGGAAGGTCTATGGTGTTGGATTAGGTATTGGCGGGGTGCTGTTTGGCGGCATTATTGTGGGCCATTTTGCACAAACCTATGACGTTGTTCTTAATGGGGACATGCTGCACTTTATTCAGGAGTTTGGCCTGATTCTGTTTGTATACACTATCGGTATTCAAGTCGGACCGGGATTCTTCTCTTCACTGCGAGTATCGGGGTTACGACTTAACTGCTTTGCCATTCTGATGGTGATTGTCGGTGGGTTGGTGACTGCCATTATTCACAAACTGTTTGCCGTGCCGCTGCCGATTATTTTGGGTGTGTTTTCGGGGGCGGTGACCAATACACCGGCACTCGGGGCGGCACAGCAGATCCTTACTGATTTGGGGTCACCACCTCAATTGGTTAGCCAAATGGGGATGGGTTATGCCATGGCATACCCATTTGGGATTTGTGGCATTTTGCTGGTGATGTGGCTGATTCGTTTATTCTTTAAAATCAACGTCGATCGTGAGGCCAAAGAGTTTGATAGTAGCCACGGGCAGAATCGTGAGTTGCTACAAACCATGAACGTTGCGGTGCGCAACCCCAATCTGCATGGTTTGTCAGTACAGGATGTGCCGTTGCTCAATAGTGATGAGGTGGTCTGTTCCCGGCTGAAACGTGGTGATTTGCTGATGGTACCGTTGCCCGCCACGGTGATTGAACTGGGGGACTATTTGCATTTGGTTGGCCAGCGTGAAGCTCTGGAAAAAGTGCGGCTGGTCGTGGGGGAAGAGGTGGACGTTACGCTTTCCACTGCGGGGACGGCGTTGCAAACCGCTCGGGTGGTAGTAACCAATGAAGCGGTATTGGGTAAGAAAATCCGTGACCTGAATCTGAAGCAGAAGTATGACGTGGCCATCACTCGCCTTAATCGTGCGGGTATCGAACTGGTGGCCAGTAACAGTGCCAGTCTGCAATTCGGTGACATTCTTAATTTGGTAGGCCGCCCGGAAGCAATTGAGGCGGTATCCGCGGTCGTGGGTAACGCGCAGCAGAAGCTGCAACAAGTGCAGATGTTACCGGTATTTATCGGTGTTGGTCTGGGGGTATTGCTGGGGTCGATACCACTATTCATTCCAGGGTTCCCGGCGGCATTACGGCTCGGGCTGGCGGGTGGGCCACTGGTGGTGGCGTTGATTCTCGGGCGTATCGGTAGCATCGGCAAGTTGTATTGGTTTATGCCACCGAGTGCCAACCTGGCCTTGCGTGAGTTGGGTATTGTGCTGTTCCTGTCAGTGGTCGGGCTGAAGTCCGGCGGTGATTTTATCAATACGCTGGTTAATGGTGATGGGCTGGCATGGATTGGTTATGGCGCGATGATTACCGGCATCCCGTTGCTGACAGTGGGAATTCTGGCACGCATGTTAGTTAAGATGAACTATCTGACGCTGTGTGGCATGTTAGCCGGGTCAATGACCGATCCTCCGGCGTTGGCATTTGCTAATGGCCTGCACCCCACCAGCGGTGCGGCGGCGCTCTCTTATGCCACGGTTTACCCACTGGCGATGTTCTTACGAATAATGTCGCCGCAGATACTCGCCGTGCTGTTCTGGACATTGTAATGGATAGCCGATTATCCTGCGTATAGGGTGTTAATACAGTGAGAACAGGCAGATCGTAAAGACGCCGTCAATCCATCCCTGGAGGCTCGAGCCGCGCCATCCCTGGCGCGGACGCTTTACTCTTCTGCCTATCCTCACCGTATAAAGACTAAGGTGATATTTTCCAAAGGAATAGGAAGTTACGCAATTTGCTGCTTAATAATCACTTCGCTTCTTGAAATGCCAGCTCAATCTCTTCGGCCAGAATTGCGACCCCCTTTTCGATCTGCTCAGGCGCGGGCACATAGTTCATCCGCATGCATTGATGGGTGTGCGGCCAGTCATGTTCCAGACCCGGGAAGAAATAGTGGCCCGGTACCATCAGCACGCCACGTTTTTTCAGGCGCTGATAAAGTAGTTCGGTGCTGATCGGCAACTCTTTAAACCATAACCAGAGGAAAATGGCACCTTCGGGTTTGTGGATCAGGCAGCGTTCAGGCGGCAGGTATTTGCGCAGGATAGCGATAGTTTGCTGCACCCGCTCAAAGTAAAACGGCCGGATCACCTCATTGGATAAGCGCAACAAATCACCACGCTCAATCATTTCGGCGGCGATCGCAGGCCCCATACTGCCGGGCGATAAGCTGATAATGCCATTCATATTGGTGATGGCCGAAATCACTTTCTCATCGGCAATGACAATGCCGCAACGAGAACCGGGTAAACCCAGCTTCGACAGGCTCATGCACAGGATGATATTCGGATTCCACAGTGGGGTCGCATCAGTAAAGATGATACCGGGGAAGGGCACACCATAGGCGTTATCAATCAATAACGGAATATCACGTTGCTGAGCTATTGCATCAAGGCGAATCAGCTCTTCATCGGTAATCACATTACCGGTAGGATTGGTCGGCCGCGATACACATATCAGGCCAATATCATCGGTAATATTGAGGTGATCGAAATCGACGTGATATTTGAATTGGCCTTCTGGCAGCAGCTCAATATTCGGCTTGGCAGAAACGAACAGGTCTTCATCCAAACCTGCATCGGCATAGCCTAGATACTCCGGTGCCAGCGGGAACAGCACCCGACGGCGGCTGCCATCAGCATAGCGACCAGCGAATAAATTAAATAAGTAGAAAAATGCGCTCTGACTGCCATTTGTCAGTGCAATATTCTGTGGCTCAATTTGCCAGCCCAACTCGTCGCGCAGCATTTTTGCCAGCGCTTTCAGCAGCAAGTCTTTGCCTTGTGGCCCGTCGTAATTACACAGCGCTTCAGTCAATTGCCCGCGCTCCAGCATCTCCTGACACAGTTGTTGGAAGTAGGCATCCATCTCTGGAATATGTGCCGGATTACCCCCGCCAAGCATGATAGAACCTGGGGTTCTAAGGCCGTCGTTGAGGTCATCCATCAGTCTGGTAATACCCGCGTAGCGGGTAAATTTATCGCCGAAAAGTGAAAACTTCATAAATGAAAATTTATTGTTATCCGTAAGTGAACAAGTACCATACGCGTAGATAAAAGTGGGTGCAATGCGGAAAGATTTCTTCCTGCCGATGGAAAGTGTCGGCAGGGAGTGTTTTTGCGGGATAATATTCTTATTTACTCTTTCTTGTCTCCGACCCAAACCACCAGCACATTATCCCCCTGATACTGGCGACTAAAAGCATAATAATCATCAGTTTGTTGAGATTGTTGTACTCCGGCACCAATCGCCGGATGGCGAGCGCGGAACTGACTGACTTTTTGCCAGTGTGCCAGCAGCGCACCTTTGGCACCGGTGAGTTCATTCCAGTTCATATCTGATCGGGTGCCCTGCAACGGATCTGAACCAGTTGGGCCGAATTGCCGCCCACTTTCATCGCCATAGAAGATTTGCACTGCACCTGGGGCCAGCAGCAGCAGTGAGCCAGCCTGTTGTTGTTTCAGCAATGACTGCCGGGCATCATCTTTGAAGAATAATCGGGTATCGTGTGATGACAGGTAACTCAATACATTAAAAGCTTGCAGTTTTTCAGCCATTTGCTGATAGGTGCTGTCAATAGAAGAGAAGCACGCTAGCGCTTGTTTTGCTTGATCCTGAAAATCAAAGTTAATCATGGCATCGAAGCCGTTTTGGTAGTAATCGCTCTTCATCACACCATGGCCCCATGCTTCTCCGGCCATCCAGAACGGTAAGTTATCCAGTGCTTGAGAGGGATGGGCCGCTTTCCATTCAGCCAATGCGGCAGTGGTTTGTTGTTTAAGCTGTTGCCATGCCGGCTTCTCCACATGCTTGGCAGTATCAACCCGAAAACCGTCGATACCGTAATCGCGCACCCATTGGCTTAACCAATGAGTTAGGTAATCACGCGGTGTGGCTCCAGCAATTTCCCGCGCTGCGGTATCAGGTTTATGCCGATAAAACACCGGTAAGCCGCTGGGGTGAGTCGATTCTGTTTTGATGTCCGGCAAGAAAGCTAATGACATGGTTAGGTCGTCATAACCCGGTGAGTCGTAATCGCCAATATCGGTACGGATCCACTGCTTGCCCCACCAGTTGTCCCAACTGGCTTTATCACCGAAGTTGATGTAATCATTAAAACTATGCCAGGTTTGCCCTTTGCCGGGCGTCCAGTCGGTCCATTTTTTACCCAGTGTTTTTTCCAGTTGGTCGCCTGGCAAATAGAGTGCACCGAACTGGTAACTTTGCATATCCGCTAAAGTGGCGTATCCCACATGATTCATCACCACATCAAATAGAACACGAATACCACGTTTATGGGCCTGTTCAACCAGCTTATGTAAATCCTGTTCGGTCCCCATATTGGCATCCAGGCGGGTCCAATCCAGCCCGTAATAGCCATGATAGGCATAATGCGGGAAGTCGCCTTTAGTACCGCCACCGACCCAACCGTGAATTTGCTCCAGTGGCGAACTTATCCACAGGGCATTAACGCCAAGCTGTTGCAGATAATCAAGTTTCTCGGTTAAGCCTGCCAGGTCGCCGCCGTGGAATGTACCAATTTCCTGCATACCATCGCCGTGACGGCCGTAGCTGTGGTCATTGGCGGGATTGCCATTTTTAAAACGATCCGTCAGGACAAAATAAACAGTCGCATTTTGCCAGCTAAATGGCGCGGCTTGCTGGGTTTGGGCTGATTCCAATAGCAATAAACCACCACTCTCTGGGGCCGGTTGTAGCGTGATTTTCCCCAGCGAGACTGTTGCCGTTTGGCCGGAATAGAAATCCCGTATCGTTTCGCCTTCAGCAAAGGTTTTGCTCACATCTACAGTGACAGGCAAGCCATTCCAGCGCTGGCAACTGTGAGTCACGACTTTTGCCACTTCCACCACAGATTCTGTGAGGCTTAAAGTGAGTGTCGGCGTACCGCTGCGGATATCAATGCGCGCCTGATACTGGCCATCACGGAACAATCGCCACTGAATATCGGCTTGATTCTGACAGGGTTGCAGCGAAAACGTCTGGTTCAACTTCACCGGCCCGGTGGGTTGCCAGCACTGTTTATTCTGATAAAACTTGAGCGAATATTCCCCTTTAGTCAGAGTGCTGTTACTGACAAAAATACCACTGTCCTGCTCGGTGAACACTGGGAAATGCTGGAGTGACCAGTTAGCCATCGCTGCCGGTGAGAGTAGTAGCAGCAAGGATATTTTGAGATGTTTCATGGCACATCTTCCTATTTTGGGTGCGAGAGGTTTATGCGGATTGAGGCTGGTTTAGTGTGCCGTTTGGTGAGGAAATAGCCTCATCCTTGAGTGGATTTTATGGGGAGGAGACGTGCGGAGGAGTGGGGCACTTTTAATTGGCCGTTTTTTAGCCTAAACTACAATGTATACATTGTAAGTTATGGGGCGTGGAGAGAAAAATGAGTGTTATATCTGTAAGAATGCCTGATGAACTCGCTCACCAACTGTCGTTATTGGCCGAAGCGACTGGGCGTACCAAATCTTATCTGGCCGGGCAGGCAATCCAGGATTTCCTGGCGCGAGAGGCATGGCAAATTAACGAGATAAAACAAGCTATTATTGAGGCTGAACAACAAGATTTTATCTCTGAAAATGAGATGACTACACGTTTTAAAAGAATGGGTGTGGCGATTCAGGGTAAGGATGAATAATGAACGTAATATGGCTAAGGAAAGCCGCTGTAAACTTAGAACATGAGTATCAGTGGTTATATGAGAAAAACCCTACCGCGGCTCAAAATTTTGCCAATGAAGTCTATGAGTTAACCTCATTATTAGCCACTCAACCCTCGATGGGGCGAGCAGGAAGAGTGATGGGAACACGAGAGTTGGTATTGTATAACTTCCCTTACTTGCTACCTTATCGGGTTAAAAACGCTGAGATTCAAATACTTCGCGTGTTTCATACCTATCGAGAACCACCAAAAGTCAGATGGTAGTTATTTTAGAATATAGTTATCTCAGAGGATGGTTATCATAGGCCCGCGCATCACAGGCCTATGAGCTTAACGGATAATTTTTTTATTTCTGCAAAACCTGCGGATTCACGCAGTTTTCCGTCACGGTACCGGTTAGCGCGGCGATCAGGTTATCCACTGCACAGGCAGCCATGTTGTAACGGGTCTCGGTGGTGGCGGAACCAATATGTGGCACGGCAACCACATTGCGCAGTGAGAGTAAGGGCGAATCTATCGGTAGCGGCTCTTGTTCAAACACATCCAACCCAGCGCCATGAATCGTGCCATCTTGTAGCGCGGCAATCAGCGCTGGTTCATCGACAACCGGCCCACGGCCCGCATTAATCAGAATTGCGCTGGATTTCATTTTAGCCAGTTGGTCACGGCCAATCATATGGTAGGTCTGCTCGGTCATCGGCAGCGTAATACAGAGAAAATCAACTTCAGCCAATAAGGTATCGAGAGAACAGCGACGGGCATTAAAGCGTTTTTCGGCTTCTTCATGTGGGCGGCGGCTGGTATACAACACCGGCATACTGAAACCGAAATGTGCCCGCTGGGCCAGTGCCATCCCGATGCGACCCATACCGAGAATGCCGATAGTTTTGTGATGGATATCAACACCATACCAGTCATCACCAATGCTATCTTGCCATTCACCGGCTTTCACCCGTTCAGCTAATTCAACCACTCGACGCGCGCAAGACAGCACCAAGGCCATCATGGTGTCGGCGACGGTTTCTGTCAGCACCGTTGGTGTGTGCATCAAGGCCACACCACGCTGGCTTAGGGCATCAACATCAAAGTTGTCATAACCGACAGAAATGGTTGAGGCAGCGCGCAAACGTGGTGCTAATTGTAGAAAGTCCTGATCGATTTTACCGCCGGAACCGATAAGCCCCTGTGCCTGTTGCAATGCAGACAATAGCTCTGGCTGATTATCAGGCGCTAAGCCATCAAAACTGTTTACGGTAAAATGTTGGGCTAAACGCTGATGCAGATCGCTGGGAATACTTTTGTACAGCACAATAGAAGGCTTCATCGCAAACTCCAATGACGTTACCCTTCATACTTGAAGTCGCAGGGGTGTTAGCTTCATTCACTAATCCGAATCACTTGACTGTGTAAGTTCATCGGGGTTTGCATCACTCGATGCCTGCCCGCAACCTCAATTACTTTGGGTGGGTGAAATTTAAAGCCAGCATACCAGTGATCACTATTGTGGGATCAAGCGCTAATCACCTTCGTCATGTTACAACGCATGAAAACCGACCTGCGTTAGCAGGTCGGTGACGTCGAATTATTGTGCTTCGCTGCGGGCGGTATTTTTAGCCGTCAGGGTATGCGAGCTGATGGCAGCGCAACGTAGTGCGGTAATAATCGCCAATGCGGGTGCGATGGCAAACAAAATAAACAGCCAATGGGCGGTATTTTCTGCCCCCGCGACTCCCCCTGGGGAATTAAGGCCAGAGAGGTTGGCTACCATGCCAGCCATCGCCGCACCGAGTGCGGTGGCAAACATCTGAACTGTGGTAATCGAGGCTCCGGCAATGTCTTTATCTTCTTCAGCAGCCACTTGCAGAATACGGGTCAACAAATGTGGCCAGCCAAAGCCGATGCCAAAACCGACCAGTGTTAATGCGATAGCGATCGGCACCATCTGTTGCCAGCCACCAAGTGAGCCGGCTGGCATCAAGATAGACAGCGCCACTAATCCCACTAGCACAATGATTGGACCGCTGATAATCGCCCAGCGGACGCCTGATTTTTTCCAACCCGCGCTCATTACTTCAGAAAGGGTCCAGCCCGCCGCCATGGTGGCTGCAATATAACCTGAAATCAACGGTGACTGACCATGGAGGATTTGCAGGAAGTAAGGGACGAATATCTCACAGGTAATGCCGATCGCCAGCAGAGAGATGGTGATATAGAGTGCTGCCAGCGGTGAGTTAAGGCGCAATGCCTCTTTTGGCAGTAGCCGAGAGGTGGCGCGTGACTCGATGCGCAGTAACAACAGCAACAGTAAGATGGCAAACACCATACCCACCATATTTATCAGACCGCTGCTGGCGATACTGCTGGCAGAAATAGTCAAAACAATCGCGGTTAATAACACCAATTGCGTGACAGGCAATGCCGACGCTGTCGTGGTACTGGAGCGGCCCGCTGGCAGGATTCGCCAGGTAAAGATGGCATAAATCAGGGTGATGGGGAGTAGCGTCCAAAATGCAAAACGCCAGGCATTCATTTCAGCAAATATGCCGCCAATCGCAGGGCCAATCAGGGTAGCAACGCCCCACATACCTGAAATCAGCGCCATTGCCCGCGGCCATAACGATTGTGCAAATACCAGATTAATCATGGCGTAAGAAAGGGCAAACAGGAAACCACCCCCTAAGCCTTGCACAGTGCGGCCCAGCAGCATCAGTGGCATATTCGGTGCCATGGCACATAACGCACTGCCGAGCATAAAGATTAGCGAGGCAAACAGGTATGCGCTACGTGGCCCGTAGCCACTGAGTAAGCGCGCAGAAAGGGCCGAGCCGAGGATCGAGGCGGTAACGAATAGCGTGGTATTCCAGGCGTACAAGCTCAGGCCGTCAATATCCAGCACCACCGACGGTAAAATGGTGGTGGCGATGTAGATATTGATGGCATGTAACACCACACCACCTGACAGGGCTATGGCAAAGGCCGCATTTTTACCGGAGAACAAGTCACTCCAACGGCTTGCATCATTTATTATCACGTTTCTATCCTGCCAGAAATCTGGTTGTTGAGTTGATTTTGTGGTTACGATAAAATTAAACAAGTAAATTCTTGGAATAACTTAGGGCAGTTACTAATAATAAGTCAAGCATGCGCTTGGAAAATGTTATGCTGGCATTGATTGATCAAAAATAAAAAACCTAGCAATGATACCGGGGAAGATATGAATATCGACCATACCACCAGTCAGCCACAATCGGTGGCGAAACGCCTACTGATGCTGCTTAAAACTCGTGGTCCGATGCAAGCGAGTGATGCCGGGATGATTTTAGGCACGACAGGTGAAGCGGCCCGGCAGCAATTCGTCAAATTGGCTAAGGAGGGGTTGGTGGTCTCCGAGGCGCAAACGCGCGGTGTGGGTCGGCCGATTCAATTATGGCAGCTAACCGAGGTGGGTAACGCGCAGTTCCCTGATACGCACAGCGAACTGACGGTACAACTATTAGGTTTAATCCGTTCTCAATTGGGTGACAGCGCCCTTGAGTTGCTGATTGATAGCCGCGAACAGGAAACCCGCACTCAATATTGTCAGGCGATGGTGGGGGCAAATAGTGTGATCGAGCGGGTTGAGCGGCTGGTGGCCATCCGCAGCCGTGAAGGTTATATGGCACAAATGCAGCAGGAGGCTGATGGGTCACTCTTGTTAATCGAAAATCACTGCCCAATCTGTGCCGCGGCGACCAGTTGTCAGGGCTTTTGTCGGGCGGAGTTAGCGGTATTTCAGCAGGTGTTAGGGGTAGCGGTTGAGCGTGTTGAGCATATTCTATCCGGCTCTCGTCGTTGTACTTATCGTATCAGGCGCGAGTCATTATGATGACCGATTGGCTGCGGCTGTAATGAAAATGCGGATAAAGCCTGAGGCACTATCCGCAGAGAAAGTATTAAGAATCACAGCGGGCTTAAGGTAATTTCAACCCGGCGGTTTTGTGCTTTACCGGCGGCGGTGCTGTTGCTTGCGACCGGATTGTCTGGGCCTGCACCACTGGTGCGAATACGATTAGCGGCCACGCCCTGCACGATGAGTGCGCTACCCACGCTGTCGGCGCGTTGTTGTGAAAGCGTCATGTTATGTGCTCTGGTACCGGTGCTGTCAGTATAACCGGTCACATTGACGGCGGTTTTATCATATTCTTTCAATACCATCGCCACGCCGGTTAAGGTGTTGGCCCCGGCCGGTTTCAGGTTGCTGCTATCCGTATCAAATGTGACATTATTTGGCATATTCAATACGATATTGTCGCCCTGACGGGTAACACTAACACCGGTACCGTTCATTTTTTCACGCAGTTTGGCTTCCTGCACATCCATGTAATAACCGGCACCACCACCCAACGCAGCACCTGCTGCTGCGCCAATTAATGCCCCTTTGCCCCGATCATGTTTCGATGATGACAACATACCAATGCCGGCCCCTAATGCCGCACCAATACCAGCACCGTAACCGGATTTTCCGGCTTGAGACTCGCCAGTATAAGGATTGGTAGTACAAGCGGAAAGTGTCAGCGCCACAGAAACGGCGGCCACCGTGGCCAGAATGTGTTTTTTCATTGAATTTCCCTTGAATGGCACTCTATTTCGGCGAAAAGATAGATAATGTCGCCCAATAGCAGATTAAAAAATTACTCACCAACGTGAAGTACAGTTGCTGGTTTTTATCTGCCATCGTTATCCGGTAAAAAAGGAGGGAATACCATTGAGAAAACTCTCATAGTGCTGTGGCGTTGGTCTAAATGTTGCGTTTATCGGCAGAAAAAGCACAGAAAAGCGCTTTACGACTGCCGAATATCACCAGAAACCTCACTATCAAAATTCATCATGTTGGAAGCCGAGTTTTGTGCTCACTCGTGCTGCGGGTTGACTCGGGGCGCGAAAACGTAAAACTTTCACTCCGTGTTGTTGTAGATAACGTGCCAGCCCGTGTAGTGCGGCGCTCCCGGCCCCGCGAATGCTCCCTTCATCATCAGGCAGCAGCACATAGTTGGGATCAGTCACAAAAAATTCGACGTAGTAGTTCTCGTGACTATTTTCAAAAGTCTCATCTCTGCGGGCTGCCAGAATGCTGACGATCTCTCCTTGTAGCCTTACCGCAACGTAAACATAGTTATTTTCGGAAGAGAGCAATTCACTATACAGGGCGAAGTTGTTTATCCGCCCGGCTTCGATAGTGCGGTCATGTTCCGACCAGGGTTCGCTAGTTATGTGGTAATAGATGGGTACCTCGTTATAAATGTCTGACCATGCACCCACTGCCACTAAGGCATCATCCATAAAGGCGGCATCGATATCTGGCCGAGTCGGGATGGTGGTATCAAGGATATCGACATCAAAATATAAATTGGGTTGGGTGACCCATTGATCATTCTCAAGTACTCGTACGGCAGGCAGGTCGGTGGGGTAATGATAAGAGGCCAAAGAGAGTGAATATGTGCCTAATGGCAAGCGCTGTGCACCAGAGGGAGATTCAGTCGCGCCAGGGTTATGTAGCAAATAACGTGCGTAATTTAATCTTGTATATTCAAATACTTGAGATACTTGATGAATGGTTTCATCTATTCCAAGTTGCTGAATAATTAACTGAACCTCATTCACCAGGCTGCTTTCTGCTGCCGGGTTGCTGCTTGCAAAGCCCGTGGTATCATGAGTATGGATTTGCATTAATACCCGGCGCAAAACATCTAACGTCCAGTCACGCAGTGAATCACCGAATAATACGGTGAAATCGGCCAATATTCTTGATGCCCACAGACGGCAGCTTACATCTATATCACGGGGATAGCGCTCAGCGAGGATATTATCTATCGAGGTTTTACAAAATTGCGCCGCGGCGGGGAGTGTAAGAGCCTGATTATGTAGTTGGGTGTCGAGCTTGGTTAATCTCAGTATCGCGCTGCCACTATTTTCTGGGGATTGTGGCTGTGGCTCCAGTAAGGGTGGCTTGGTGGTAATCACAACTGATTTATCTTTGTTATCATCAGAAAACCAATGTTTTACTTTACTCCACAGCGTATCGCCCTGAGTGCAGCGGCTGCGAGTGACGTAATTATAAATCGCCAGCGCGGGAATAAAGGTGCAACCCAATGTTCCGGCGGTATCCCGTTCGCTTCTGTGGTGCACAGGCTGAATATCTTCAGTGCTGGCAACCATCACTATTTGGTCGATGATCAGTGGTTGCTTACTGGTGTTATTAACGATGATGGTTGAGGTTTCTACTGGGCGAGCAAAGGGCGCATTGCCAAGTGTTATGGTGGGGGATAAGGCTATCTGTTCAGTGCTCCGGCTTTCCATATAATCTATGGCAATACTGTTGCTGTTGATATGAAATAACAGGGAGAATCTGTCCGTCTCGGGGTGGATGCGAAATATCAGCGGTTCTTTACTCTGCGGATTATTAAAGATGAATAGATCTCGGTTAGAAAACCATATTACTGGCCCTAAAGATAATTCGGTCATAAAAACACTCTGATCATTAATATCAAAACTCAATAACACTTGTTTATTGGGATGGTTAGGATCACTCCATTGATGAGAAAATATATCGGATAAAGGCAGTTGCATTCGTTTTAGAATAACACAACGTTCGCTGCAACCTTCAATAGGAGAGTTAGCGACCCGGATGCTGGTTATTTCATTATCCATATACAAATCAGCTAAAGCGCGCTGCCCGATGGATTCAGTTAAGTTAAAATAAGGTGGGCTATAATCGTCATTTTTATATATGGTCGCTAACATCCCGTCGGGAATATAAATTGATGAAGCATTGTCATTTCCTATCATGGTATCGTCTTCGTTAAAAAGATCAGCTTTCTTTTTGTTGGAAAAACATTTTGATTTTCCTTGAAATTTATCCTCTGAATATAAACATACCTCTGGTGGGGCGGCGGTGTAATCTCTCATATCATTGGCAGTTGCAGTGGTGGCGGTTGTTATAAAAAATAATAATATCAAATATTTACTGATAAAATTTAACTTCATAATTAACTCCTTTTTTATGAGGTGAGAGTTTTAATAAGAATGGTGGCACTATTTAATAATAAATATTTTCATCAAATATTTGAGTCAATATCAAAGTTCATCATGATGAAAACCGAGCTTCATTTTTACGCGGGCGGAGGGCTGTGAAATAACGCTAGACCGTAATATTTTCACCCCATTTTCTTTCAGGTAACGGGCCAATTCATGTACTGCTACGCTGCCTGCTCCGCGCACATTGCCTTCAGCATTGGGGGTCAGAACGTTACGGGGAGCGCTCACCGAAACATCGATATAGAACTCATCTGTCGCGTTCCCGCTAGAGGCTCCCAACATGCTGACAATCTCTCCCTCAAGCCGTACCACCACGAACAGATAGTCACTGGTGGTGTTTTCCAATTCGAGTAACAGTGAGGTACTGGTGGTGCGTGCTGCGCTGGTAGTGCGATCAAGATCAGTCAGAGGATTGTCTTGCTGGTCAGTTTTTAATGGGGCGAAAAGGTAAGTAGTAAACCATTGGTCCATCACGGTGTGCGCGAGAATAATACCCGACCGGTCAGTTGTGCTGGCATCAATGATCTCCACTTCAAAATGTAAGTCGGGTCTGGTCACCCATTCATTATTGTGGCGAATACGGACTACGTGCGGCTCGGCGGGATAGCGATAAGACGCTAGCGAAAGTGAATATTCCCCTAATGGAAGACTTTGTGTGGCGCCAGGTGATTCCGTGGCGCTGGGGTTCTGTCCAATATAATTAGCATAATTTAATTGGGCATAGCGAAATGCACGGGTGATTTGCTGGAGGGTTTCAGCCAATCCCAATTGTTGGATAATGGCACTGACGCCAGTGACCAGATGATCCTCAGTCGTCTCATCGTTACCTGCATAGCCAGTAGACTGTTGTCTATCAATCCGTGTGACGACATTCTGCAGTTGCTGGGGTGTCCAGTCCCGCACAGTATCACCGAATAACAGGGTGAAATCAGCTAATATACGAGATACCCACTGAGGGCAGTTTTCATCCGGGCTACGGGGATAGCGAGCCGCGAGGATATTATCTATTGAGGTTTTACAAAATCGAGCAGTGGCCGGTAATGTCAGTGCCTGATTATGTAATTGAGTATCAATTTTGGTTAAGGTCAATATAAGAGAATTGGCTTGGTCATCGTTATTTTGGGGAAGAGCAGGGTGTGGCTCAAGCAAAGGGGAATTACTGGCAATCAAGACTACCTTGTCTTGATTATCATCGGAAAACCAATGTGATATCTGACGCCATAATTTATCTGCCTGATCACAATGGCTATGGGTAACATAATTATAAATCGCCAATGCGGGGATAAAGGTGCAGCCTAGCGTTCCGGCGACATCCCGTTTTTTTCTATAACATCCGCTATATTCATTATCATTCGTTGCTTCAACTTGATATTTATCTTCAGAATATAAACAAACTTCTCTGATTTTAATATTATCGGCAATGGCTAATGGAGATAATGTTATTAACAAAATTAAGGGTAATTGGATGCTTAGCAATGTACCTATCATATTAAACCCCTCACGTAATTCCCACAGGAAAATAGGCTCAGGAATAGAGTAATACAGTTATGGGGTTGAACCGGTTATTAAAATTTGTCAGATGCTGGGGGTAAAATAAGGAGCTAATTAAATAGGTGTTGCCAGTGCAGAGTTAAAATAGTGTTTTTGGTCTCGGCGTTATACGCTTTTCCTATCTGGGTAAAACCCTGTTTACGGTAGAAGTGGTAGGCGCGCTGGTTTTGCTGATAGACCTCCAACGTCAGGGCGCGGTAATGCCGCTGAACATATTCCATCAATACCTTACCGATACCCTGCCCGTGAAAAGGTTGGGCGACAAACAATGCCCCCACCAGTTGTTCTTCCAGAATACTGATAAATCCTGCAATCGGATTCTCATCATGGATGGTTTTTGAGTGTAAATAGACCCAAGTGCGGGCTGCTGGCAGGTAAGTGTTTCGTACCAACGGGGCGCTCTCATGCCAATATTGTTCGGTAATAAAAGGATGCGCCGCAATCGTGCTGGTTAGCCACAATTGCATCACGGCATCGATATCGTCCGGTTGGTAAGTTCTTATCATTTTACCGCGTTATCCGGATGGCAAAAACAACTCGCCAGATGATCGTTCACCAGGCCACTGGCCTGCATAAAGGCATAGCAAATGGTGGAGCCGATAAATTTAAAACCTTTTTTTTTCAATGCTTTTGACATTGCATCTGATACGGGTGTGGTTGCGGGTGACTCCGCCAGACACCACCAATGGTTAATTTTTGGCTCGCCACCAACAAAACTCCAGATAAAGTGCGAAAAATCCTCACCGTCGGCCTCCATGGCCAGATAAGCCTGTGCATTGGTGATAATGGCCTGAATCTTACCGCGATGACGGATAATACCGCTGTCCAGCACCAGTTTTTCTACATCGTCCGGCCCCATTTTCGCCACACGCACCGGATCAAAATTATGGAAGCACTTGCGATAGTGTTCACGTTTTTTCAGCACGGTTATCCATGAAAGTCCGGCTTGTTGCCCTTCGAGGCAGAGCATTTCGAACAGCGCCTGACTGTCGGTACGTGGGATACCCCATTCAGTGTCGTGATAAGCGAGATAGAGAGGATCAGAGGTGACCCAACCGCAGCGTTGTAGACTCATAACTCGTCTTCCTTTTTATTATCTGACTTAGCAGAGGATGATCGCTGTTCATTAGCTGATTAGCAACCTATCGACGGACTCTTTACCTTTGTTGGCGCAAAGCAGAATAATCAGTTGGAATACAGTGAAAGGCTCATTTTATCGACAAATCCATCTTGATTGTTGCATCTTGCCGGATTCTGGCTGTATATCTTACGGTCAACGGGTATACTGACCCATTCCATTTTAATCCACTTGTATCGCGTGCGAATCCAACATGCAAAAGTTTGATACCAAGACCTTTCAGGGCCTGATCCTGACGTTACAGGACTATTGGGCGCGCCAAGGCTGCACCATTGTTCAACCACTGGACATGGAAGTCGGCGCGGGTACCTCCCACCCAATGACCTGCCTGCGTGCACTTGGCCCAGAGCCAATCGCTGCCGCTTATGTACAACCTTCACGCCGCCCGACCGATGGTCGCTACGGTGAGAACCCAAATCGCCTGCAACACTATTATCAGTTCCAGGTGATCATTAAGCCTTCACCAGACAACATCCAGGAGCTGTATTTAGGCTCGCTGAGAGAACTGGGTCTGGACCCGACTATCCACGATATCCGCTTTGTTGAAGACAACTGGGAGAACCCGACCTTGGGTGCCTGGGGTCTGGGCTGGGAAGTGTGGTTGAACGGAATGGAAGTGACGCAGTTCACTTACTTCCAGCAAGTGGGCGGTTTGGAATGTAAACCGGTCACTGGCGAGATAACCTATGGTCTGGAACGTTTAGCGATGTACATTCAGGGCGTAGACAGCGTTTATGACCTGATTTGGTGCGACGGCCCGCTGGGCAAAACCACTTATGGCGATATTTATCATCAGAATGAAGTGGAGCAATCCACCTATAACTTCGAATACGCCGATGTGGATTTCCTGTTCTCCTGCTTTGAGCAGTATGAGAAAGAAGCTCAGTCGCTGCTGGCATTGGAGAACCCGCTGCCGCTGCCCGCTTATGAGCGCATTCTGAAAGCTGGCCATACGTTTAACTTGCTGGACGCCCGTAAAGCCATCTCGGTGACCGAGCGCCAACGCTATATTCTGCGCATTCGTACGCTGACCAAAGCTGTCGCCGAGGCTTATTATGCTTCCCGCGAGGCGTTGGGCTTCCCTATGTGCAAAAAGAATCAGAACTAAGAGGCTGTCATGACTCAACAGACTTTCCTGGTGGAAATCGGCACGGAAGAGCTGCCGCCGAAGGCTCTTCGTTCTCTGGCCGAATCTTTTGCTGCCAACTTTACTGCTGAACTGGATAACGCCAACCTGCCTCATGGTGAGGTGGTTTGGTATGCTGCGCCGCGCCGTCTGGCGGTAAAAGTGACCGATTTAAGCGCGGCTCAGGCGGATCGTGAAGTTGAAAAACGCGGCCCTGCCATTGCGCAAGCTTTTGATGCTGAAGGTAAACCGAGCAAAGCCGCCGAAGGCTGGGCACGGGGTTGTGGTATTACTGTCGATCAGGCTGAACGTCTGGTTACTGACAAAGGCGAATGGCTGCTGTATCGCGCCCATGTCAAAGGCCAATCAGCACAATTACTGCTGGCAGATATGGTGAATAGCGCGCTGAGCAAGCTGCCTATTCCAAAACTGATGCGCTGGGGTGATAAAGAAACCCAATTCGTTCGTCCGGTTCATACTGTAACCCTGCTGTTAGGCAGCGAATTGATTCCAGGCACTGTGTTAGGTATTGATTCAGACCGCATTATTCGTGGTCACCGCTTTATGGGTGAGGCTGAATTCACTATTGATAACGCTGACCAATACCCGCAGATTTTGCTGGAGCGCGGTAAAGTCATCGCTGATTATGAATCACGTAAAGCTATAATCAAGCGTGATGCAGAACTGGCAGCGCAGAAGATTGGCGGTATTGCTGATCTGAGTGAAAGCCTGCTGGAAGAAGTGACGTCACTGGTTGAATGGCCGGTGGTGCTAACCGCCAAGTTTGAAGAGAAATTCCTGGCAGTACCTGCGGAAGCACTGGTCTACACCATGAAAGGTGACCAGAAGTACTTCCCGGTTTACGATGCTGCCGGTAGCCTACTGCCAAACTTCATTTTTGTTGCCAATATCGAATCTAAAGATCCTCAACAGATTATTTCCGGTAACGAGAAAGTGGTTCGTCCGCGCTTGGCTGATGCGGAGTTTTTCTTTAAGACTGACCGTAAAAAACGTCTGGAAGATAATTTGCCGCGTCTGGAAACCGTGCTGTTCCAACAGCAATTGGGGACGTTGCGTGACAAGACCGACCGTATTCAAGCATTGGCGGGCTGGGTTGCCGCACAGATTGGCGCGGACGTTAACCATGCTACCCGTGCAGGTCTGCTGTCCAAATGTGACCTGATGACCAACATGGTGTTTGAATTCACCGATACTCAAGGTGTGATGGGGATGCACTATGCCCGTCACGATGGTGAAGCTGAAGATGTTGCTGTAGCGCTGAATGAGCAATACCAGCCACGGTTTGCCGGTGATGATTTGCCATCGAACCCAGTTGCTTGTGCATTAGCGATTGCCGATAAGATGGACACATTGGCCGGTATTTTCGGCATTGGTCAACATCCGAAAGGTGATAAAGACCCGTTTGCGCTACGCCGTGCGGCGTTGGGAGTACTGCGCATTATCGTCGAGAAGAACTTGCCACTTGATCTGCAAACGCTGACTGAAGAGGCGGTGCGCCTGTATGGCAGCAAGCTGACCAATGGCAACGTGGTCGATGAAGTGATTGAGTTCATGCTGGGCCGTTTCCGTGCCTGGTATCAGGATGAAGGTCACAGCGTTGACACTATTCAGGCGGTACTGGCTCGTCGTCCAACCAAACCGGCTGATTTTGATGCACGGGTGAAGGCCGTGACCTATTTCCGTACCCTGGATGCCGCAGCGACATTGGCTGCTGCTAACAAGCGTGTATCGAATATTCTGGCGAAATCCACTGATACCCTGAATGACCATGTGCATGCCTCGGTGTTAAAAGAGCCGGCAGAGCTGAAACTGGCCACACATTTAGTGGTGTTGCGTGACAAGCTGGAGCCTGTCTTTGCTGCGGGTCACTATCAGGAAGCGCTGGTGGAACTGGCGGCTCTGCGGGAAACGGTCGATGAGTTTTTCGACAGTGTTATGGTTATGGCAGAGGACGACGCAGTGCGGATCAACCGTCTGACATTGCTGAGTAAATTACGCGAGCTATTCTTGCAGGTTGCTGATATTTCGTTATTACAGTAATTCTGTACTTGGCTGGTCACAGGGGAGCGTAGTTACCCAAAGAATTTGGTGTTGCAGGTAGGCTGCAAACGAGCGAATCCCGATGAGCTTATTCAAGTAAGTGATTCGGGTAAGTGAGAGCAGCGAACACCCCTGCAACCTCAAGTAAGAAGGGTATATCGCTCCCCTTAGCTATTCTTAATACTGGAGTTGGGTGATAAGAATAGAATTTGTGAAAATAAGTACTTACTACAGGAGCAGTTTCACATGACTTTTGCACTGAATACAGCCCGATATTCACGTTGGTTAGCGCCATTACTGGCGTTACTGGTGGTGTTCCAATTGACCGCCTGCGGGGATAAAGAGCCAGAACAACGTAAGGCTTTTATTGATTATCTGCAAAATACAGTGATGCGTAGTGGGATGAAACTGCCAACACTGAGCGAAGATCAAAAGCAGAAATTTGGCCCTTATGTCAGTGATTATGCGATTTTAGTCACTTTTTCACAGCAGCTTACCAAATCTGTTGATGCCAGCTTGAGCCCGGCGATTGCTCAAATCAATGAGATCCGCGTGGCGCAGGATTATCTCGCCAAGCGTGATGCATTACAGCAGTCCGCAGGTGCATTGAACTTGTTAGTGCAACAGATTCGTACGGCAAAAACACAAGCCGATAGTGCGGTTGCTGCATTGAAACAGCCTGATGATTTGAAAGTGGTATTTAATAAAGCTTTCGATAATATTGTGACTCAGCCAGCCAATGTGTTGATCCCAGCAGTGCCGGTGATTTCTGCTTTTGTGCAGGATCTGGCACAAGTTGGTGATTTCTTGCAGCAACAGGGAACGCAGGTCACTTTCAATAATGGCGGCGTTCAATTCCAGACCCCACAGCAAGCAGCGCTATATAACACGATGATGGCTAATTTAGTCGCCAAGTATCCGGCGATGATGACGGCACAGAAGAGTGTTGCGAGTGTCATGCAGTGATGGTTTTGGTTGATTTAGGTTGATTTGATTTGATTTGATTTGATTTGATTTGGTGATCGGTTCGGTTGACATGAGTTCAGTGATTAACTTATCTCCGTAGCCTCAACCGCCAAGGGGGTCACAAGCGCGTGACCCCCTTGGAACCCCCGCGCTTACGCACGAATCGCCTGCCCACTGCGTGGGTGCCCTCGATTCATCATTACGCTGGCGGGACGGCTTTACGCGGGTCCTTCCGCGTGACGCCTAAATCCGGCGTCCATGCCGGATTTCCCTTGCTACATTCTTCACTCGGCGGCTCAAATGTGCTTTTAAACTTCAAAACCTAAAGACTATGGTTTTGATTTTCTCTTTTGACCTTGAGCGCAATCAGAAATATTGCCGACAAGGATGGAGGGCCGAGTGAGCGGCCATGGACGGCCGCGAAAAGCGCGCTTGAGCAGGAGCGAATCGCGCTGGCTCGTCAGCCCGAAAGACGTAGACGGTTTACCCGTAGGGCAATATTTCGCGCAAGCCGCAGGTGCAGGAGGGCCGGCTTGCCCTCCTGCTCGGTTGAGGCGGCAAAGCCAGCAATGAAAACAAATCGAATATCAACCGAAACCCGCTCCGATCGTGAGCAATGATGAACCCATCTCAACCGAAACCCGCTCCGATCGTGAGCAATGATGAACCCATCTCAACCGAAACCCGCTCCGATCGTGAGCAATGATGAACCCATCTCAACCGAAACCCGCTCCGATCGTGAGCAATGATGAACCCATCTCAACCGAAACCCGCTCCGATCGTGAGCAATGATGAACCCATCTCAACCGAAACCCGCTCCGATCGTGAGCAATGATGAACCCATCTCAACCAAAACCCGCTCCGACCGTGAGCAATGATGAACTCATCAACCAAAACCCGCTCCGACCGTGAGCAATGATGAACTCATATCAACCGAAACCCGCTCCGATCGTGAGCAATGATAAACTCATATCAACCGAAACCCGCTCCAATCGTGAGCAATGATGAACCCATCTCAACCAAAACCCGCTCCGATCGTGAGCAATGATGAACTCATATCAACCAAAACCCGCTCCAATAGTATGCCCCCTTCCCCCCGTTATTTTATTACACATTTCTACCAAGAGTTGAGTCTGAGAGGTTATTAGCAGGGTGAATGTCTCATCTCCTCTCTACGAGCAAAAATAACTTGTGATTAACATCACATTTTCAAAACAAACTAACCCACACAAAATGTGATTTATATCACTATAATCAGGCTTTGTAGCTTAAAAATTCGTCGTCGTGGTTTTCTTACAGTCATTTAGTGTGATCTGCGTCAACAAATGCACCCCTGTAATAGGGGGGTTGATGTGACTTCCGTCACATAAATGCAGTGAGCTACGCGTGAATAAAGGAGCATGCTAGAGTTTGTTTTGCATACAGCGTGTTTGTATTCGATAACACCGGCGGGTTTTGCAGAACTGCCTCAACAAAACAATTATATCGCGCTCTTATTGTTAGCGCGTACCAATAGGGGTGTTTTATGTTTTCACCAGACGCAAAGGTCAGAATTCAAAATTTTGGCCGATTCCTCAGTAACATGGTTATGCCCAATATCGGGGCATTTATTGCCTGGGGTATTATCACCGCACTGTTTATTCCAACCGGCTGGCTGCCAAATGAAACGCTAGCCAAACTGGTTGGCCCAATGATCACCTACCTGTTACCACTGCTGATCGGTTTTACCGGTGGCCGTTTGGTGGGTGGTGATCGCGGTGGTGTGGTGGGTGCTATCACCACCATGGGGGTTATCGTTGGTGCGGATATGCCAATGTTCCTCGGTGCGATGATTGTGGGTCCGCTGGGTGGCTGGGCAATCAAACACTTTGACCGTTGGGTTGAAGGTAAAATCAAAAGCGGCTTTGAGATGCTGGTTAACAACTTCTCAGCCGGTATCATCGGGATGTTGTTGGCGATTCTCGCCTTTATGGCGATTGGTCCACTGGTAGAAGTGTTGTCCCACGTGTTGGCTAAAGGCGTGCATATCATGGTGCAGCTTAACCTGCTGCCATTAACGTCTATCTTCGTCGAACCAGCCAAAATCCTGTTCCTGAATAACGCGATTAACCACGGTATCTTCTCACCTCTGGGTATCCAGCAGGCGACTGAAACCGGTAAGTCTATCTTCTTCTTGATTGAAGCGAACCCAGGCCCAGGTATGGGTGTGTTGATGGCTTACATGTTCTTCGGTAGAGGTAACGCTAAGCAATCTGCTGGCGGCGCGGCTATCATCCACTTCTTCGGTGGTATCCACGAAATCTATTTCCCATACGTGCTGATGAACCCGCGCTTATTGCTGGCGGTTATTCTGGGCGGTATGACTGGTGTGTTCACTCTGACTGTGCTGAACGGCGGCCTGGTATCACCTGCGTCTCCTGGTTCTATCCTGGCAGTATTGGCGATGACACCTAAAGGTGCTTATTTTGCCAACATTGCTGCAGTTGCTGCTGCGTTTGCCGTCTCCTTCGTGGTATCCGCTATCTTGCTGAAAACCTCTAAAGTCAAAGACGACGAGGAAGACAGTCTGGAAGATGCAACTCGCCGTATACAAGATATGAAAGCGCAATCTAAAGGCGCACAAGCGGCAAATGCTGCCGCTGCCGCAGGCGACCTGACCACAGTACGTAAAATCATCGTAGCTTGTGATGCTGGTATGGGTTCTAGTGCGATGGGGGCCGGTGTGCTGCGTAAGAAAGTACAAGATGCGGGCTTGAGACATATCTCGGTGACTAACTGTGCTATCAACAACTTACCAGAAGATGTGGACTTGGTTATCACCCACCGTGATTTGACTGAGCGAGCCATGCGCCATGCGCCACAGGCACAACATATCTCGCTGACCAACTTCCTTGATAGCCAGTTGTACACCAACCTGACAGCACGTTTGGTGGAGGCGGCTAACACGACAGCAAGCACTCAGAAAGTGATTGAAACGCTGGACGATAGCTTTGAAGCCTCTGAAGCCAACTTATTCAAGCTGGGCGCGGAGAATATCTTCCTCAATCAACACGCAGCCACCAAAGAGCAAGCTATTCGCTTCGCTGGTGAGCAGTTGGTGAAGGGGGGTTATGTTGAGCCGGAATATGTTGAAGCGATGTTGGAACGTGAAAAACTGACCTCCACCTATCTGGGCGAATCTATCGCGGTACCACACGGTACCATTGAAGCGAAAGACCGTGTGTTGAAAACCGGTGTAGTATTCTGCCAATACCCTGACGGCGTGCGCTTTGGTGACGAAGAAGATGAAGTGGCGCGTTTGGTGATTGGTATCGCGGCCCGTAATAATGAGCACATTCATGTTATTACCAGCCTGACGAATGCGCTGGATGATGAGTCGGTGATTGAGCGCTTAAGTAAAACTACCAGCGTGCAGGAAGTATTGGACTTATTGGGTGGCAAAAAGTAACCCAGCAATAACTGAATAGGGCCGTTGGGAGAAAACGGCCCTTTTACAGCAAAAGGTAACGAATATGAAAGCATTACATTTTGGCGCAGGTAACATTGGCCGGGGCTTCATTGGTAAACTTCTTGCTGATGCCGGTGCGCAACTGACCTTCGCAGATGTTAACCAACCGCTGCTGGACGAACTGAATAAACGTAAAAGTTATCAGGTCAATGTGGTCGGTGAGCAGGCGCGGGTTGAAGAAGTCAAAAACGTGAGTGCAGTAAACAGCAGTAGCCCAGACGTGGTGGCGCTGATTGCTGATGCCGATATTGTCACCACCGCTGTTGGACCGCAGATTCTGGCACGTATTGCCGGCACCGTGGCACAAGGCTTAGTCGCTCGTCATCAACAAGATAATACTCGCCCGCTGAATATTATCGCCTGTGAGAATATGGTGCGCGGTACCAGCCAGTTAAAACAGCATGTCTTCGCTGCGTTACCGGAAAGTGAACAAGCGTGGGTTGAGCAACATGTCGGTTTCGTCGATTCTGCGGTAGACCGTATTGTGCCGCCATCAGAAGCGGGCAGTACAGATATTCTGGCAGTGACGGTAGAGACCTTCAGTGAGTGGATTGTTGATGGTACCCAGTTCAAAGGGCAGCCACCGGAAATCGCAGGTATGGAGTTGACCGACAACCTGATGGCGTTTGTGGAGCGTAAACTCTTCACCCTGAACACCGGACATGCAATAACAGCCTATCTGGGGCAACTGGCAGGCCATCAAACCATTCGTGATGCTATCTTGGACCCGGCAGTACGCCAGACAGTGAAAGGCGCGATGGAAGAGAGCGGTGCGGTGCTGATTAAACGCTATGCTTTTGATCCACAAAAACATGCCGCTTATATCAATAAAATCATCTCCCGTTTTGAGAACCCTTACCTGCATGACGATGTTGAACGTGTTGGCCGTCAGCCACTGCGTAAACTGAGTGCCGGTGATCGATTGATCAAACCGCTATTGGGTACACTTGAGTATCAACTGCCACACACCAATCTGGTAACCGGTATTGCGGCGGCCATGAATTATCGCAGTGAGCAAGACCCACAAGCTCAGGAGTTGGTTGAATTACTGGCGAAATTGGGGCCGAAAGCTGCTTTGGCGCAAATTTCAGGCTTACCCGCTGATGGCGAGGTTGTCGAACAGGCGGTGAGTGTGTATAACGCCATGCAGGACAAGCTGGCGCACTGATTTTGTTATGAACAAAATGAGTTTGCGTTAGGTGATGTACCCTAAATAATTCGAGTTGCGGGAAGGCGGCAACTGAGTAAATCCCCAGGAGCTTACTCAAGTAAGTGACTGGGGTGAGCGAGGGCAGCCAACGCACATGCGGCTTGAAGTATGACGGGGATAAATACCGTGTCAGATTGCGCGGTATTTATCTTTTCGTAGCCCGATATTCTGAAACCACCTCAGTGACAAGCGATGATTGAAAAAACACAGGCATTTGAGAATCGGGTACTTGAGCATCTGAACGCAGGCAAGACCGTTCGGAGTTTCCTGATGGCTGCTGTCGAATTATTGGCAGAAGCGCTGAATATTCTCGTGGTGCAGGTTTTTCGTAAAGATGACTATGCGGTGAAATATGCTGTGGAACCATTGCTGGTTGGCGATGGGCCGCTTGGTGAGCTATCCGTGCGACTAAAGTTGGTTTATGCCTTGGGTGTGATCACCCGTCATGAATACGAAGATGCTGAGCTATTGATGGCGCTTCGTGAGGAGTTAAACCATGATGGCACCGAGTATCGCTTTACTGATGACGAAATCCTCGGGCCATTTGGTGAATTACATTGTGTGGCTGAATTGCCGCCAGTGCCCACTTTCCTGCGCCCGGATGAAGCAGACGCGTCGCTGATTGCCATGCAACGCCAGCGTTATCAGCAAATGGTGCGTTCCACCATGGTGCTCTCGATTACAGAATTGCTCTCCCGCATCAGCTTAAAACAGGTTTCCAAGCTGTCACCACTCGGCCATGCCTGAGTTACTGCAACACACTGAGCCATTCGTCAACTAACAGCCACAATGCTGTTATTGCCATCAAGCCCCCCATCACTCCATTGAATAATCGTAGTTTCCAGTTAACCCGTAACGCATGGCGTAACTGATCCCCCATCACCGCCCAAACGGCCACACAAGGCAGATTTAACAGAGCAAAACCACTAACAATCAGCAGGGTATGGCTCAGCGTAGCACCTTCACGTGGTGTAAATAAGATGGCGACATTCATAGCCATCAGCCAAGCCTTTGGATTAATGGCCTGAAATAAAGCCCCCTGGATAAACCCCATTGGCTGCTGGTCATCTCTTGACTTCGGGCTACCGGAATTAAAAATCTTCCACGATAACCAGAATAAATATGCACATCCCAGCGTCACCAGTGGTAAGCGAATTACCCCTAGCCAACTGAGAATTAATGCCAACAATGTGGTCATTAATGCGCATTGCAACGCGCAACCAAAGGTAATCCCCAACATCATTGGGAAGGTGCGACGTAAGCCAAAATTGACACCAGATGCGGCTAATAACAGGTTATTTGGGCCTGGAGTGATCGACATAACGGTAACGTAACTGATAAAGGCACTGTCCAACATGGGCGGTAGGTCCTAATGATGTTATCAAGAGATTTAGCATGTACTCTAAATAATTCGAGTTGCAGGAAGGCGGCAAGTGAGTGAGTCCCGATGAGTTGACGCGAGTCAATGATTTGGGTGATCGAGCGCAGCCAACACACATGCAATTTGAAGTATGACGAGTATAAACAGCAATCCGCTATGGCGTCAGAAGCAGAAGTTATCTATTGTTGTGGGTACAGTTTGTATAAGATTTAACTGTACCCATTGAACCTGCGGAGAACTGTCACCATGCCCGTTGTTATGAATGAAATTCGCTACTTGCAAGTGGCTGACAATCTGGCACAGGCCATTAAGAAAGGCAGTTTGCTGGCGGGTAGCCGCCTGCCATCAGTGCGCGGTTACGCCAAAAACCATCAGGTGAGTATCAATACGGTGGTGGCGGCTTACCGTACGCTGGAGGATCGAGGCTTGATTGAGGCGCGTCCGCAGTCAGGGTTTTATGTCTGTAGTCCGTCAACGGCGGTGGTGCCAACAGCGACAGTCGGCAAACCGGTAAATGAGGTGCTGGATTTAATTGATACGGTATTTGCCGCACAACAAAACCCTCGCTTTACCAATATCTCGCTCGCCTGTCCACAAACGGCGGATTTTTACCCCAGCGCCAAGTTGGGCCGCATCATGGCATCACTGTTGCGTCGCGAGCCGCAGTTAATCAGCCAGTACGCGTTGCCACCAGGATGCCAGCGCCTGCGTCAGCAAATCGCCCGCCGCGCCATGACCCTCGGGATGCTGGCTAATCCGGCAGATATCACTATTACGCATGGTTGTATGGAGGCGTTGCAGCTAGCGTTGCGGGTCACCACCAAGCCGGGTGATTGTGTCGGGCTGGAATCGCCAACCTATTTCTATCTGATGCCATTACTTGCCAGTCTTGGCCTGAAAGCCGTGGAGATTCCAACCGATCCACAGCAAGGTTTATCGTTGGATGTGTTGGAGTTACTGCTTCAGGAGGGGCGGTTGAATGCATTGATCGCCATGCCAACGGTGCAGAACCCGTTAGGTTTTACGATGCCACTGGCGGCGAAAAAGCGCCTGACACTGTTGATGAACGATCATCAGGTGCCACTGATAGAAGATGGCTTATATGCAGAAATACAATTCGGTTCTACCTTGTCCCCAGCGGTAAAAGCCTTTGACCGCGACGGTTGGGTGCTGTTCTGTTCCAGCTTCACCAAAACACTGGCCCCGGACTTCCGTATCGGCTGGATTGATGGTGGCCGCTTCGCTGAGGCATTACATAAGCTCAAAGCGGTGTCGTCGATGGCGGAACCGGCGTTATTATCAGAAACACTGGCACTGTTTCTGGAGTCTGGCGGTTATGACCACCACCTGCGCGGGCTACGCCGCCGTTATGCACAACAGGTACAACAGGCGCAGCAACTCATTGCACAGTACTTCCCTCGTGGGACCAAAGTGACCCAACCAGCAGGGGGTTTTGTTTTCTGGGTCGAGTTCCCTGCCAGTGTCGATACCGTGGCGCTATTTCATCAATTGCTACAAGAACAGATATGCCTGACCCCCGGTACGCTTTACTCGCCGAGTGGCCGCTATCGTAATGCTTTTCGCCTCTCGTGCTGTTATCCGTTCAACCACCACTATACCCAAGCTTTGGTCAGGCTCGGGGAGGTTGCTTGTGAAATTAGCAGCCTACCGGCCGGCATGCAGTGGCAACCAATACAGGAGGCTGCTGCTGAAAAGCACGCATCCTGATACACTCTCTATCTTGATGCACAATCAGTGCTATCCTATCCCCAACTTTAGCGAAATATCGTGCCCATCAGTGGCATGTACGGGCCAATACTATGAAAGAACATGCAGAAATCAAACGTCTAAGCGATATGCTGGATGCGTTGAACCACAAAGACCCTACCGTGATCCAACAGGGTAATATGGATTTGATCGCGCAGCATATGAAAGAAAAAGAGAAACTGGCGGCTGAAATTCAGCGCCTGAAAGAAGTGCGGGTTAAAAACCTGAGTGCTGAGGCACAAAAGCTAGCTCAACTGCCGTTCAGCCGCGCTATTACTAAAAAAGAGCAGGCGGATATGGGCACGCTGAAGAAAGCAGTACGCGGTATTGTGGTGGTACACCCAATGACTGCATTAGGCCGTGAGATGGGCTTGAAAGAAGTGACCGGCTACGCGAAAAAAGCGTTCTAATTGCGACTTTCGAAATAACCGGGTGTGTGGCATGGCTGCTACCCGGTTTGTTGTTGTAAATATGATCAATCAAACAGTTCTGAGTGAGTTCCCGCGCGAACAAAGATAATCTGGCTTATTTTACTGCTGTTACTTAATTTATAGATCAGTAAAAAATCTCCTCCGATATGGCATTCTCGGAAATTTCCCCAGTCTCCTTTAAGCGGATGGTCTAACCATTCGGCACCTAACGGCGTATCATTTGCAATAAGCAGTAACATGGCATGTTTGAGTCGATACATATCATAACGACCACTGCGGGACAGCTTTTCCCAGTCTTTAAGGAAGTCTTTGGTATAATCTGCCGTCCTTGGCATTGGCATTGTCGTTCGTTTACTTACTGTTGTCTTTTTCAAGTTCAATAAATAACTCATCCGAAGTAGTAAAACGTGCGCTATGGGCTTGAACTATCTCTTCTGCTTCCTGCATCGCCGCACGAGTCTGGGGGTTCGGTACTTTCAATTCGAATGGAAATGCCTGATCAGCGACGACGCGATTTAAAAATAAACGCACGGCGTCGGAAACCGAAAGGCCCATTGCATTGAGTGCTGCTGTTGCCTGTTTTTTGACGTCATCATCAATACGGACATGCAACATTGTGGTGTGTGTAGCCATTTTTGCCTCCTCATCAATAAACTGAGTTTGTATCTCAAGTGAGATACAGTCAAGTTTATCAATAAAGATCGGCATATTTTGCTATTCAATAACCTCTATCATTAGGTATTCCCTAATAACCGCCGGTTAAAATCCTCGATCTTTCCTTGCGAAAGACGCGTTAGCATAGTTTTACTCCAACTGGTGGATAATCCTGATACAGCCAACAAGCGGTGATACTGTTCTTTATCGAAAGGCATATGCCAGGCGATGGCAATCGCTTCTGCCACCGAGATATCACTGGTACGCGCCAACAGCTCTAATGCATGGCCCTCACTAACAATACCGGTGGAAATTACGCGATACAGCCAGCCGCAATAGCCGGTCTGCTGCATCAGTGCCGACATCTCCTCGATAGCGAAATGGAAGTTGAGCTTGTAACAAGGTGAACGCGGTTGAGTCACCTGAATGATTGCCCCTCCCCAGCGGTAGATATCCCCCATATAGACATTTTGTTCCGTCATGCCGAGGGTTGAGATATTTTCGCCATAGGCCGGAGCAGAGAAAATATCTTCCTGTGCAGGGAATCGCTCTATCCAGTGGGAGTAGTGTTCTCGTGGATAATGGCATAAGGCGCGGTCCGGCCCGCCGTGAAAGCGGGTTTCGGCTTGTTCATCCCCTTCCAATCCCAGCGTCGTGAGCATGATGCCACCCTGAACCTGGCGTTTACCAATCGCGCTCGGGGAACTGCCGTTATAAGGCTCGATTTTACCGATATAAACCTGAGGATACTTCATCTGCTCTCCTTGTCTGCGTTTGGAAGGGAGAATCAGAATACCCTGCCTGACCGCAGGGTTCCAAGGTAAAAGAGGTTATCGATAGGATTGAGCGAAACGATGAGATAGGCAGGAGTAACCGCATTGGCTACTCCTGCCGGGTATCGCGGTTTAGCGGATAATCAGAAGGTTTCCCAATTATCGTGCTGAGTGGTGCGACTGCTTTCTGTGCCAGAGCGAGGTGTTGGGGTACTTTTAGATGCCACGGATGCACCGACGTTTTTCTGTGCCGATTCTGCCTCTGCATCGGATAGGCGGAACACGGCAACGGCCTGTGCCAGTAAAATGGCCTGTTCAGCCAGTGAGTCAGCGGCGGCGGCAGACTCTTCCACTAAGGCAGCATTCTGCTGAGTGGTGCTGTCCATTTCAGAGATGGCTTGGCTAACCTGTGTGATGCCACGGCTCTGCTCATCGGATGCTGAGGCAATTTCCGCCATAATATCGCGCACATGGGTCACTGAGCGGACAATATTCTCCATCGTTTGCCCGGCATTTTGCACCAACGTGGTTCCGGCATTTACCTGAGTCACTGACTCGCCAATCAAGCCTTCAATTTCTTTCGCCGCTTGTGCACTGCGTTGTGCCAAATTGCGAACTTCGCTGGCGACCACGGCAAAACCACGGCCTTGCTCGCCGGCGCGGGCGGCTTCAACCGCAGCATTCAAGGCCAAGATATTGGTCTGGAAAGCAATACTGTTAATGACTGAAGTAATCTCAGAGATACGTTTGGAGCTACCGGAGATATCGTTCATGGTGCGCACCACATCGTTAACCAGCTTACCGCCCTGCTGTGCGGTTTGTGATGCCTCGGTTGCCAGTTGATTAGCATGGTGGGCGTTATCGGCATTCTGCTTAACTGTGGCATTCAACTGCTCCATGCTGGCAGCGGTTTCCTCTACAGCCGCAGCCTGCTGTTCGGTGCGGGAAGATAAATCGGTATTACCGACAGCAATTTCGCCGGAGGCATGAGACACCTGACTGACACCAATGCGGATCTCATCAATCATGGCGCGCAGGTTTTCATTCATTCGGGCGACGGCATTCATCAACAGGCCCAACTCATCGGTACGGTTTGATGTTGTCGCCGCAGTTAAATCACCGGTAGCAATGCGCTCTGCCATCGCCAGGGTGGTGCGCAGTGGTACCGTGATCTGGCGGGTCATGCGCCATGAAATCAATAGACCAAACAGCAGTGCGGCAATGGCAGCAATAGTTAACTGCAATTGCGCATTATTGATTTCTGCGTGGGTTCCTTGCAGCTCTTGGGTGAACAGATGGGTGGCCAGTTTATTCAATTCGTTGGCATTAGATTCCATCACTTTACCGGCCTCCAGCTCTTGCTGATAAGCCGGTAAATAGGCCAGTACGTTATCTTTATAGGTACTCAGGCTGGAGATAACCGGAGCCAGCAGCTTTTGCTGTTCGGCCGATAGCACCGGCATAAAAGCATTTGCGGCACTATTGGCGATATTGATTGAGGTAATCAGCGAGGACTCTGCATCCTGGTTGCGATCCAGCAATAAGCCGCGTGCGTTGTAGCGTACGGTCATCAACTTCTGGTTCATCTCTGCTAGCAGGATTTGGGTATGGGTATCTGCCCCTTCATTAAGTAGGCTTTGTTGCAGCTCGTTGAGGTTCTTCTGGGTTTCAGAAATATTCCAGCTTTTGCGCACATCATCTTTATGGGCCACGGCATTGACGAAGTTACTCTGCTGCTGCAGATACTCCTCTACCACATCGGAAATACTGCTAATGGTTTTGCGGTTATCTGCCGACCAGCTAAGACTTTCGCTCTGGGTCAGAAGATTTTTTATATTATTGATATGTTGAGAATTTTCTTTGATGTATTGCAGGGAGTAGGTACGTTCATATAATGCACGATTATACTTTGCCTGATTGGATTCATCGTTAACTTTGTAACTCAGGTCAACTTTATAAGCATGATCTTCAATCACGGAGAAATGATAAGCGGTGGTACCGGCGATGATCCCGACCAGCAACAACATCAGGAAAAAGCTTAATCCCAGCTTTTTACCGACTTTCATATTTTCAAAGCTGCCAAAAACGTTGCTAAATACTGCCATGTTCTTCTCCGTTATGCGGTGTCTCTGATGCAAATCAATCAGCGTAGGTGAGTTTGGGGAGGTCTAGTTATTAGAAGATTTTGGGGAGTTGGTGGTATGTGGGGTAGCCTTGGCAAGAGTACTTTTCCCAAACGATATACCCGTCATACTTCAAGTTGCATGTGCGTTGACTGCCTTCCTGCAACTCGAATTATTTAGGGTATAGTTCATGAGCTTTATATCCATGAATACCAACGCCCTTCTTGAACAATCTATCGGCAGAAATTGGCTAAACTTTAGCAATAAAAATGCCAGCAAGATGACCTTGCTGGCATGTATCCTTCGGACTTGAAGCTACAGGGTTGTTAGCTGCAACTCCACGTTGTTTGGATATGCAACATACGGTTTATGCGGCTTATTTGGCTTGAGTGAAACGCGCTGCTGCTTCGTCCCAGTTAACCACGTTCCAGAATGCTTTGATGTAGTCTGGGCGGCGGTTTTGGAATTTCAGATAGTAAGCGTGTTCCCACACATCCAGGCCAATAATTGGGAAGCCTGATGCGCCAGAAACTGCTTCGCCCATCAGTGGGCTATCTTGGTTAGCAGTAGATACAACCGCCAGCTTGCCGTCGTCTTTCAGAACCAGCCAAGCCCAACCAGAACCGAAACGGGTTGCCGCAGCAGCTTCAAATTTCTCTTTGAAGCTATCTACGCTGCCGAAATCGCGCTCAATAGCGGCTTTCAGATCACCCTTCAGGGTTGTGTCCAGTTTCAGCCCTTTCCAGAACAGGCTGTGGTTAGCGTGGCCGCCGGCGTTGTTACGCATAAAAGTGCGTTTTTCAGCAGGAACTTTGTCCAGATCTTTGATCAGGTCTTCAACGCTGAATTTAGCCAGCTCAGGGAAGCTCTCCAACACCGTGTTTGCATTGTTAACATAGGTCTGGTGGTGTTTGGTGTGATGGATTTCCATCGTCTGCTTATCGAAGTGGGGTTCCAGGGCGTCATAAGCATAAGGCAGGGATGGCAGTGAGTAACTCATAATCATCGTCTCCGTAGTGTAGGGCGGCGCAAAAAAAGTAAGCGCCGCGTAAGCATTCGGATCATTATAGTTAATTAAATGATATTGAAAATGATTATCAATGCCGTACTAATTGTGTGGTCTTTCTATTCACTAATCCGCTGCGGATGGGTGTAAACCGTTGCTCTACCGGGTTTACTGAAGCCAACCAGCGTCAGATTACAGCGCTCGGCAACTTCAACCGCTAAGGTTGTTGCAGCAGAAACAGCAAATAAAATCTCTGCACCGCACATTGCGGTTTTCTGCACCATCTCATAGCTAGCACGGCTGGAAACCAGCACAGCACCTTGCTGCCACGGTTGTTTGGCCCGTATCCCCAGCAGCTTATCCAGTGCGACATGGCGGCCCACATCTTCACAACCGCCCAACAATTCACCTTTCGGATTAATCCAGGCCGCAGCATGAGTGCAACCCGTCAACTGACCCACAGTTTGTACCTGCTTGAGTTGTGCCAGTGCATTATCGAGTTGTTTCAAATTAAAGGTCTGAGTGAAAGGCAGCGGGGTGATGGGGCGAAAAATATCATCAAGCTGTTCAATACCACAGACCCCACATCCGGTGCGGCCGGCCATAGCTCGGCGGCGCTCTTTTAAACTGGCAAAGCGACGGCTGGATAACTCAATGTTAACTTCTATGCCATTACAGCCTGGTGTCACATCAATGGCGTAGATATCTTGTGGGGCGCTAATAATGCCCTCTGACAACGAAAACCCCAGCGCGAATGCTGCCAGATCTTTCGGGGTTGCCATCATCACCACATGGGAAATGCCATTGTAGACCAGCGCCACCGGCACTTCCTCCGCTAGCCAATCCAATTGCGGCTCGGCCATTTTATGGCGCTGTAGCACGTTAAGTTGTTTTGCACCGCAGATTCCGGTGGAGAGGTCAATTGTTGAAGGTTTGATCTGGCTCACTATGCGGCCCTGAAAGTTATAACCCATAATCACAATGTGGTAACATTCACATTAAGAATGGTATGGGTATAATTCTATTTCCAGAAGAATGTATCCCACACCGATAAAGGTGATATCGCGTAAGCGATTTTAGCGCTTCCGGTTTCGTTGAGGGAAGTGTGAACTGAAATAATGTGACAATGAACGAAGGAGAGACCCATGCAGGTCAGCAGAAGGCAGTTCTTTAAGATCTGCGCTGGCGGTATGGCAGGAACCACGGTCGCGGCACTCGGCTTTACGCCGTCAGTGGCGCTGGCGGAGACGCGCAATTACAAATTGCTGCGCGCCCGTGAGACGCGGAATACCTGCACATATTGCTCCGTTGGTTGCGGGCTTTTGATGTATAGCCTCGGTGACGGCGCAAAAAACGCCAAAGAGAGTATTTTCCATATCGAAGGGGACCCGGACCATCCGGTAAACCGTGGCGCGCTGTGCCCGAAAGGTGCAGGGCTGGTGGATTTTATCCATAGCGAAAGCCGCCTGAAATATCCTGAATACCGTGCTCCGGGTTCAGATAAATGGCAGCGAATCACTTGGAATGATGCATTTGACCGCATTGCCAAGCTGATGAAAGAAGACCGGGACGCTAACTTCATTAAGACCAACGACGCCGGTGTTACCGTCAACCGTTGGCTGAGTACCGGTATGCTGTGTGCCTCGGCATCCAGTAACGAAACGGGTTATCTGACCCAGAAATTTAGTCGCGCTCTCGGCATGCTTGCCGTAGACAACCAAGCACGTGTCTGACACGGACCAACGGTAGCAAGTCTTGCTCCAACATTTGGTCGCGGTGCGATGACCAACCACTGGGTTGACATCAAGAACGCAGACTTAATTATCGTCATGGGCGGTAATGCGGCAGAAGCGCATCCGGTGGGGTTCCGCTGGGCGATGGAAGCCAAAATCCACAACAATGCCAAGTTGCTGGTGATAGACCCACGCTTTACTCGTACTGCATCGGTGGCGGACTTCTATACGCCAATCCGCTCCGGTAGCGATATCGCGTTCCTGTCCGGCGTGTTGTTGTATCTGATGACCAACAACAAAATTAACCGCGAATACGTCGAAGCTTATACCAACGCCAGCTTGCTGGTGCGGGAAGACTTTACCTTTGATGACGGCCTGTTCAGTGGCTATGACGCCGAAAATCGCAAATACGACAAAACCACCTGGAATTACCAGTTGGATGAAAACGGCTTTGCCAAACGCGATGTCACGCTGCAAGACCCGCGCTGTGTGTGGAACTTGCTGAAAGAACACGTCAGCCGTTACACGCCAGAGGTGGTCTCTAACATTTGCGGTACGCCAAAAGAAGATTTCTTGCAGGTTTGCGAATATCTCGCCGAAACCAGTGTGTCCAATAAAACCGCCACATTCCTCTATGCGCTGGGTTGGACACAACACTCGGTTGGCGCGCAGAACATCCGTACCATGGCGATGATCCAGTTGTTACTGGGCAATATGGGCATGGCGGGGGGCGGTATTAACGCCTTGCGCGGTCACTCTAATATTCAGGGTTTAACTGACCTGGGTTTGCTGTCGCAAAGCTTGCCGGGCTACCTGAATCTGCCGTCAGAAAAACAGCCGGATATTGACACTTATCTGAAGGCCAATACGCCGAAAACCCTGTTGCCGGGCCAGGTTAACTACTGGAGCAATTACCCGAAATTCTTCGTCAGTTTGATGAAAAGTTTCTACGGTGATAAAGCCCAGAAAGAGAACGGCTGGGGCTACGACTGGTTGCCGAAGTGGGATAAAGGCTACGACGTATTACAGTATTTCGAGATGATGTCGCAGGGTAAAGTGAATGGCTATATTTGCCAGGGCTTTAACCCGGTCGCGTCGTTCCCGAACAAAAACAAAGTAGTAGCATCACTGTCGAAACTGAAATTCCTGGTAACTATTGACCCGCTCAATACTGAAACCGCGAATTTCTGGCAAAACCACGGTGAATTTAACGATGTCAGTCCATCGAAAATTCAAACCGAGGTGTTCCGCTTGCCATCCAGTTGTTTTGCTGAAGAAAACGGTTCAATTGTTAACTCCAGCCGCTGGCTGCAATGGCACTGGAAAGGTGCTGATTCACCGGGCGAAGCATTGAACGATGGTGCCATTTTGGCGGGTATCTTTAGTCGTCTGCGTGACATGTACCATCGGGACGGTGGTGCAGTGCCAGAACAGGTACTCAATATGACCTGGGATTATCTGACGCCAGACAATCCAGAGCCAGAAGAAGTGGCACAGGAAAGCAATGGTAAAGCACTGGCTGATATCACCGATGCTGACGGCAAAGTGCTGGTCAAAAAAGGCGAGCAGCTCAGTACCTTTGCTCATCTGCGTGATGATGGTACTACCGCCAGTGGATGCTGGATCTTTGCCGGTAGTTGGACACCGGCCGGTAACCAGATGGCACGCCGTGATAACGCTGACCCATCCGGCCTTGGCAATACACTGGGCTGGGCGTGGGCATGGCCGCTTAACCGCCGCATTCTATACAACCGTGCCTCTGCTGACCCACAAGGTAAACCCTGGGATCCGAAACGCCAATTGCTGGAGTGGGATGGCACCAAATGGGGTGGCGTTGATATCCCAGATTACAGTGCCGCGGCACCGGGTAGCGATGTCGGGCCGTTTATCATGCAGCCAGAGGGTATGGGCCGCCTGTTTGCCATCGACAAAATGGCAGAAGGACCGTTCCCGGAACATTATGAGCCATTTGAAACGCCGCTGGGCACCAACCCGCTGCACCCGAATGTGATATCCAACCCGGCCGCTCGTGTCTTTAAAGACGATTTGGCCGCAATGGGTTCTCATGAGCAGTTCCCGTATGTCGGTACCACTTATCGTCTGACCGAGCATTTCCACTACTGGACCAAGCATGTGCTGCTCAATGCTATCGCACAGCCGGAACAGTTTGTGGAAATTGGCGAAAAACTGGCAGCGAAAAAGGGCATTAAGCAGGGCGATACCGTGAAAGTCAGCTCCAACCGTGGCTATATCAAAGCCAAGGCTGTGGTGACCAAACGTATTCGTACGCTGAATGTTCATGGGCAGGAAGTTGACACTATTGGTATCCCGATCCACTGGGGATACGAAGGGGTGGCGAAAAAAGGCTTCCTGGCCAATACCCTGACACCGTTTGTCGGTGATGCCAATACGCAAACGCCAGAGTTCAAGGCGTTTCTGGTCAACGTGGAAAAGGTGTAACGGAGAGAACCTATGTCACTGCAAACCCAAGACATTATCCGGCGCTCCGGCACCAACTCCCTTACGCCGCCGCCACAGGATCGTAACTACCAGCAAGAGGTGGCCAAGCTTATCGACGTCACCACCTGTATCGGTTGTAAAGCCTGTCAGGTGGCGTGTTCGGAGTGGAATGATATCCGTGATGAAGTCGGTCATAACGTCGGGGTGTACGATAACCCCGCAGATCTGACCGCCAAATCATGGACGGTGATGCGTTTTTCTGAAGTTGAAGACGAAGAGAGCGGCAAGCTGGAGTGGCTGATCCGTAAGGATGGCTGCATGCATTGTGCTGACCCCGGCTGCCTGAAGGCATGTCCGTCGGAAGGGGCAATCATTCAGTATGCCAATGGTATCGTCGATTTCCAGTCAGAACACTGTATCGGCTGTGGTTACTGCATTGCCGGTTGCCCGTTCGATGTGCCGCGCATGAACAAAGATGACAACCGGGTGTATAAATGTACCCTGTGCGTCGATCGCGTTGGTGTTGGCCAGGAACCTGCCTGTGTGAAAACCTGCCCGACCGGAGCGATTCACTTTGGCACCAAAGAGTCGATGAAAGAAGTCGCTGCGGGCCGGGTTGCTGAGTTGAAAACTCGTGGCTTTGATAACGCAGGGTTATATGACCCCGCTGGCGTGGGGGGCACCCATGTGATGTATGTACTGCATCATGCGGATAAACCGCAGCTCTATCATGGTCTGCCGGAGAACCCGACCATCAGTCCGACAGTCACCTTCTGGAAGGGGATCTGGAAACCACTGGCAGCGGTGGGCTTCGCTGCAACCTTTGCGGCCAGTATCTTCCATTATGTGGGTGTCGGCCCGAACCGGGTTGAAGAAGAGGAGGACGAAGACGATAAGCCGGATTCAACACCTGCTGACACGTCATTGCCGCCACCGGAGCAGACCACCGCTGAGCACTCAGACGACGGGGAGACGCCCAAATGAAAAAAGAAAAACGCATCCAGCGCTACAGCGCGCCGGAGCGCATCAACCACTGGATAGTGGCCTTCTGCTTTATACTGGCCGCTATCAGTGGTTTGGGGTTCTTCTTCCCGTCATTTAACTGGCTGATGAATATTTTTGGTACGCCGCAGTTGGCACGCATCCTTCACCCCTTTGCCGGGGTGATTATGTTCGCCGCCTTCCTGATCATGTTTTTCCGTTACTGGAAACATAACCTGATCAATAAGGAAGACCTGGAATGGGCTAAAAATATCCATAAAATCGCCATGAATGAGGAAGTCGGCGACACGGGGCGCTATAATTTCGGTCAGAAGTGCGTATTCTGGGCTGCTATTATCAGTCTGGTGTTGTTGTTGGCCAGTGGTGTTGTTATCTGGCGGCCTTACTTTGCGCCTTCCTTCCCGATCCCGCTGATTCGCCTGGCACTGCTGGTGCATTCGCTGGCGGCGGTCGGGTTAATTATCGTGATTATGGTGCACGTTTATGCTGCCCTGTGGGTGAAGGGCACCATTACCGCGATGGTAGAAGGCTGGGTACCGGCGGCATGGGCGAAAAAGCACCATCCGCGCTGGTACCGTGAGGTTAACGCCAAAAGTCAGCGTCAGAAAAAACAGGAAGAGAAACCCTGATGAGTATTCGCATTGTCCCTAAAGATCAACTAGGAAAACAAAGCGAAAAAGGCACCACGGCGGGGAATATCCCGCCGTTACTTTTCGCGAATTTAAAAAGCCTGTATACCCGGCGGACTGAACGTTTACAGCAACTTGCGCTGGATAACCCGTTGTCCGATTATCTGGATTTTGCGGCTAAAATTACCCAAGCGCAGCAAAAAGCGCTGCATGACCATCCGCTGGTGTTGGATATGCAGGCTGAGTTGGAGCAATCCGCTGCCAGCGGTAAACCGCCTCTGGATCTGAGTGTTTTTCCTCGCACTGAACATTGGCGCAAGCTCCTGTCAGCACTGATTGCTGAACTACGCCCTGATGCCCCTGATCATATTGTGGCAGTATTGGATAATCTGGATAAGGCGTCGGTACATGAGCTGGAACTGTATGCTGATGCGCTGTTAAACCGCGAGTTTGCCCAAATCGGCAGTGAAAAAGCGCCATTCATCTGGGCGGCTTTATCATTGTATTGGGCGCAGATGGCCAGCCAGATCCCCGGTAAGGCGCGAGCTGAATATGGTGAACATCGCCAGTTCTGCCCAGTCTGCGGCAGTATTCCGGTCTCCAGCGTGGTGCATATCGGTACGCAAAACGGTTTACGTTATCTGCACTGCAACTTGTGTGAAAGCGAGTGGCATGTGGTCCGAATCAAATGCAGTAACTGCGAACAGACCCGTGATTTGAATTACTGGTCACTGGACAGTGAACTGGCGGCAGTAAAAGCGGAAAGTTGTGGTGATTGCGGCACTTACCTGAAAATTCTCTATCAGGAAAAAGACCCACAAGTTGAAGCGGTCGCTGATGATCTGGCCTCGCTTATCCTTGATGCCAAAATGGAAGGTGAAGGATTCGCCCGCAGCAGTATCAATCCATTCTTGTTTCCAGGGGAATAGGTTTCCGGGCCACAAAATAGAAGTATAGTTTGTATGGTTATTATACAATGGTCGCGCTCACATGTGATGGCCATTGTAACTACTGTTGGTTTTATCGGCAGGCGCTACTCCATCATCCGAGCGATACGCTAACTTAAATAAGGATATTTATTGTATGTTGAAGATAGTCGCAAAACTGACGGTAGTGATGGTGTTGGTAGGTGGTCTGGCCGCGTGTGATAACAGTAAGGAGAGCAAGGAAAGCACCAACAATGCCGCCCCTGCATCGACCCCTGCTACAACACCCGCTCCCGCTCCAGTAGCCTCTACACCCGCAGTAACTCCGCCAGCAGCAACCACGCCAGCCGCTAAACTTTCCGCTGACCAGCAGCAGGTTAGTCTATTTGATGGTAAGGTTACCTTTGTATTACCAACATCATTTGTTGACCAAACTAAATTGGCGGGTGACGTGAACAATGAGCAAAATCAAACGTTGTTATTGATTGATGCTGCCGGTAAACAAATGGCCGTCACTGCGGTGACTAACCCGCCGGGCGTCGAATTGCTTGATACCAGTGATTTGTCCCTTGATGCGTTAAACAAAGGGTTATTGCAGGGGTTCAGTGCTCAGTACCAGAATATTAAACAAACCGGACAAAAAGACATCACCGTTGATGGCCATAAGTTCCGCCTGTTTGATACCAAGCAAAAAATACAAAATTCGCCGATGGTAGCGACTACAATCTTTACTGTGTTAGATAAGAAAGTGGTATTTATTCAGATGGTCTCTGCCGCTGAAAAAACCAAGCAACACCAAACGTTAGTGAATGGCGTGGTTGATTCTATCGCGCTACACTAATTACTCAGACCGAGCGCCGTACCATTATTATGGCGCTCTTTCGACCTTATTACCTGAGTGAGTATGAGCGTAGAACCCCATCAGTTATACAGTCAGTTACCCGCAATAGATCGCCTGCTACGCGAGCCAGATGTTGCCCCTTTAGTGGCTGAATATGGCCCTGTTTTATTGACCGATATTTTGCGTCAAATGCAGGTTGAGGCTCGTGAATATATCCGCCAATTTCATTCACTGGCTGATTGGTGCAGTGACTGGCCAACAGCATTAAAGCAGCGTTTACATAGCCGCCAATCCGCGTTAAAACCCGTCTTTAACCTTTCCGGTACCGTATTGCATACCAACTTGGGCCGTGCCCCATTGGCTGAATCAGCTATTGCTGCGGTGAATGATGCGATGCGTGGCGCGGTAACACTGGAATACTCTCTGAGTGGTGCCGGGCGTGGCCATCGTGACCGGGCTATCGCCGATTTGCTGTGCGAGCTGACCGGTGCGGAAGATGCTTGTATCGTGAATAACAATGCTGCTGCGGTGTTTCTCATGCTGACGGTAATGGCGGCGGGGAAACAGGTAGTGGTTTCTCGCGGTGAGCTGGTGGAGATTGGTGGTGCTTTTCGTATCCCGGATGTGATGCGACAGGCGGGGTGTGAATTGGTCGAAGTCGGTACCACTAATCGCACGCACCTTAAAGATTACCGCCAAGCCATAAATGAACACACTGGCCTGCTGATGAAAGTGCATACCAGCAATTACAGTATTGAAGGTTTCACCGCCTCGGTTGCCGAAGCGCAACTCGCAACATTAGGCCATGAATTCTCCATCCCGACCGCCACCGATCTGGGCAGCGGTTCGTTGGTGGATATGACCCGTTATGGTCTGCCAGCAGAACCAATGCCACAGCAATTGATTGCAGCGGGTATCGATTTAGTTACCTTTTCGGGCGATAAACTGCTGGGTGGCCCACAGGCCGGGATTATTCTTGGCAAAAAACAGTGGATTGAGCAGCTACAGCAGCACCCACTTAAGCGGGTGCTACGCGCCGATAAAATGACGCTGGCCGCACTGGACGCCACCTTGCGTCTCTATCAGCAGCCAGACCGGTTGACTGAGTTGCTGCCAACCATGAGGTTACTCACCCGCCCAACACAGGTTATCGCCGAGAGTGCACAACGGGTATTGGGTGCCCTAACCGCTCGTTATGGCACCGATTTCACGCTGGCGGCAGAACCTTGCTGGTCGCAGATCGGTAGCGGTTCGCTACCGGTAGACCGTCTGGCCAGTTGGGCGGTAACGTTCGCACCAAAAGAGGGGCGCGGAAGTGCTCTGGAAGCCCTAACAGCGCGTTGGCGCGGTTTGGCTAAGCCGGTTATTGGCCGCGTGGCTGATGGGCGTTTGTGGCTCGATTTGCGTTGCCTGGAGGATGAGGCGGCGTTGCTCAGGGAATTGGCTCGATGATTATTGCAACAGCAGGCCATGTCGATCATGGCAAAACGACACTCTTACAGGCCATCACCGGGGTGAATGCGGATCGCCTGCCGGAAGAAAAACAGCGCGGCATGACCATTGATCTGGGTTATGCCTATTGGCCCCAGTCCGATGGCAGCGTTATGGGGTTTATCGATGTTCCCGGCCATGAGAAGTTTTTAGCCAATATGTTGGCGGGCGTGGGCGGCATTGACCATGCTTTGCTGGTGGTAGCCTGTGATGATGGTGTCATGGCACAAACCCGCGAGCATCTGGCGATTTTGCGCCTCAGTGGTCGCCCCACGTTGACCGTGGCACTGACCAAAGCTGATCGGGTTGATGATGAGCGTATCGAACAGGCTCGCCAGCAGGTACTGGCAGAGCTGGTGGCTCAGGGCTGGCAAGCAGAGCAAGTCACTTTGTTCGTGACGGCGGCGGCGACCGAGCGTGGCATTAACGAATTACGTGAACATCTGGCGCAATACCACCAACAAAATGCACAGCACCGCCGGTTACAGCGGCGCTTTCGTCTGGCTATCGATCGCGCATTCAGTGTGAAAGGGGCTGGCTTGGTGGTAACGGGCACGGCGTTGGCAGGTCAGGTGGAACTCGGTGATACCTTATGGCTCACCGGCGGCGACTGTCCGGTGCGGGTGCGTGGTATCCATGCCCAAAATCAAAATACATCACAGGCGCAAGCTGGCCAGCGTATCGCTCTGAATATCAGTGGCGATATCAGCAAACAACAGATCAAACGCGGTGACTGGCTATTAACGCAACAGCCGCCGCAGGCCACGGAGCGGGTACTTGTCATTGTGGATGTTGATACACCGATCCAACATTGGCAACCTTTACATTTGCATCATGCCGCCAGCCATATTACCGGGCGTTTTTCGCTGCTGACCAATCCACAACCTACCGACGAGAACCCCCAGCCGATACTTGCTGAACTGTTGTTGGATAATCCGCTATCTCTGGCTGAAAACGATCGTCTTATTTTGCGTGACATTGCGGCGAAAAAGACCTTGGGCGGTGCACGGGTGATTCATCTCACCGCCCCTAAACGCGGCAAACGGCAACCGGCGTATTTATCTTGGTTAACTGCGCTGGCCCAGGCAACCTCCGACCGTGAAGTGCTGGATTTACATCTGGCTCAAGGGCCGGTTTCTTTAGATGACTTCAGTTGGGCGCGCCAGCTAACTGAACGCGATATGGCGGACTTACTGGCACAGACTGATAGTGTTGTCGCCGGTGATATTGCACTCTCGCGCCCTCATGCTCAGCAAGCGCAACAAACCTTATTACATGTCCTGTGCCTGTATCACCAACAGCATGGTGATCAGTTAGGATTAGGGCGGGCGCGGTTGCGGCGTATGGCGTTGCCAACGCTGGATGAAGGGCTGGTATTCCGTTTGATTGATGATCTGCTGGCTGAAGGGGCGCTAAAGAATACCCGTGGCTGGCTACATCTGCCAGCTCATGGCCTGGCATTTACTGCCGAGGAGCAGGTTCAGTGGCAGCAGGTCGCATCCTATTTTGCCGATGACCCTTGGTGGGTGCGCGATTTGGCGGCACCGATGCAGATTGAAGAAAGTGAGATGCGCACACTATTGCGCAAAGCGGCACAACTGGGCTATATCACAGCAATTGTTCCTGATCGCTACTATCGCAGCCAGCGTATTGAGCAATTCGCTGATTTGGTACGTGAGCTGGATGCCAGCCAGGGCAGCGCCTGTGCCTCAGATTTCCGCGATAGACTGGGTGTTGGCCGCAAACTGGCGATTCAAATCCTTGAATTCTTTGACCGCAGTGGGTTTACTCGCCGCCGAGGTAACGACCATTTGTTGCGTGACAGTGGGCTATTTCTTAATACACCTCCTAATGTGTAATTCGGTTAAAATACATCTAAAGTGATGTAACGTGGTCAAATTACATCTCATAAGGTGTATTTTGATTTTTTACATCATATCCGATGTTTAATCCATAAAATACATTGTTTAAGATGTGCTAGGCTATAGATACATCAAAAGACATGTAACTGGGGGATGATATGAAATCGCTGTTAGATGTGGCCGAGCAGATAAAAGAAATTCGCCAACAGAAACAATTTACACAGTCTGATATGCGTCTTATCAATGGCATGACGCAACAGCAAGTTTCCAAGTTTGAGAAAGGGGGGGATATTCACCTTTCTACTTTTCTGCGGATATTGGCCGGTTTCGATCTGGAAATGCTGCTGCTCACCCGGGAACAGGCGCAGGATATACGTTTGACTATGGGGACAGAACGCGTGGTCAATAAGGAAGATATCACGCTCAATGATGATCCCTGGACACAGAAATATAAAGATCTGGAGGACTAGCCGATGTCGCAACAGCTTGAGAGTGTCGAAGGGCTGGCGCTTTATCTGGGGGAAATCCGTGTGGGTGTTGTGGTGCACTATACCGGCGGTCGGAATGCTCTATCGTTCGATCCTGATTATATCGCGATGCCGGATACACAGCGACCGACCTTTACCTTAACTCAGCAGATTGATCACGGTTACCTGCAAAGGACGCAGATTAATAAACAAAAGCTACCTCCGGTACTGTCGAACTTATTACCTGAAGGGGCGTTGCGGCAGATGATGGTTGGGCAATTAAAAATTCATGAGGATAATGAATTTCCGTTGTTGGCGCGAGCTGGCGGTAATCTCGCTGGTGCATTGATAACCCGCCCATTGATGAAGGGAGAGATCCCCATATGGGCGCTTTCCGCATATGATAAAATAGAATCAATACAAATAGATACGAATAACATTGCTGATAAGTTTTCGTTGGCTGGCGTACAGATGAAATTCTCATCTAGTCACCAGGATGGGCGGTTCCTAATAACCTCCGCAGTGGGTGAGGATAACTGGATTGTTAAAACACCTTCTACTGTGCATAAAAATGTCCCTGAGAATGAATATTCTGTGATGCGATTAGCTCAAGCTATTGGTGTGGATATACCCGACATTGATTTAGTCTCATTAGATAAAATCGAGAATTTGCCCGATATTCAATTACCACCCGGTGAACATGTTTATCTTATCCGTCGTTTTGATCGTACCGTGCAAGGGCGGGCGCGGATACATACCGAAGATTTCGCACAGGTTTTTAACCTATATCCCAGCAAAAAATACGAAGATAAGAATTACGAGCAAATAGCGGCTGTTTTATATAACAATGCTGGTGGTTTAGCGGACCTACAACAGATGGCGCGTCGGTTACTGGCTAATATTATGTTGGCTAATGGTGATGCACATCTGAAAAACTGGACTGTCATTTATTCTGATGGCCGGCACGCAAGACTTTCGCCAGCCTATGATATTGTTTGTACTAAAGTTTATATGGAGGACGAGACTGAGCTTGCCTTAAGAATGGCAAAAGAAAAACGCGGGTATGTCGCTAATTTTGCTACGTTCAAAAAATGGTGTGAGCGGATAAGTGCACCTTACCCGGCTATTAAGGCCCATTTAGACGATGCGATTATTATTGCACGTCAAACATGGCCTGAAATGTTGGCCTCTTTGCCCATGAATGAGGCTCATAAGCAAGTATTACGAAATCATTGGGCGCAATTACACACTGATTTTAGGCTATAAATTCGCTGGAGGGTCTATTCCCCCAGCGCTTAATAAACTACTCCGCAGTAACCGCCTCCGGCTGACGGCGAATAAATATCATCACCAAGCCCAGCCACAGCAAGCCACTGATCAGATTGAACAGGTTAAAGATACCGCTGTTGCCCCACAAGTAAGCGACTTTGGCAAACTCAATGCCGAAGGTGAAGACCATCATACTGATCATCCCCATGGCGGCAGATACCGTACCTTTACTGATATCACTGGCGAACAGTGTCAACCGCACCAAACCGGCATTAGCCAAGCCAATACCAAAGGCATACAGGCTCAGTCCTGCCGTCATCCACAGATAAGCATGGGATGAATAGAGCGTTGAGCCTGCGGCAATCAGCAAGCCAATAATCATCGGACCGGCACCGTAGCGGATAAGACGTGGAATACTGGTTTTGCCGCTCAATCTCGCCAGTGTCAGATTACCAATAATCAGTGCGCCGAAAATTGGCACCTGCAAAACACCATATTCAACAGTGGATAGCTGCTCACCGCTGATCAAAATGACGGGTGATTGCGCAATCCACGCCAGCAATGGCAGGCTGGCAAAGCCTAACGCCAGGGAACCACACATGAAACGGCGGTTGGCGAGCACCAGCTTATAGTCATGCCACATCGCCGCCACTGACAGTTTCTCCCCTTTCAGAGCGGCGGTTTCCGGCATGGCGCGCCATAAGCCCACAAATGAAATGGCCCCCAGCACGGCAAACAGCACAAACATTGCCTGCCACGGAGCGACATGGATCAAGGCGGCCCCCGCCAGAGGGCCGAGTAATGGGGCAATCAAGGCGACATTGGCCATTAACGCGGTAATTTTAATACAAACCGCTTCTTCAAATGATTCCTGAATAGTGGCGTAACCGACGGCACCAATAAAGCATAAGCCGATCCCTTGCAGGAAGCGCATGGCGATGAACTGTTCGATACTATTGACCAGCAAGATGGCAAGGCATGTCACCACAAAGAATGCGACACCGAACAACATTACCGGGCGGCGCCCACGGCGGTCTGACAACGGCCCAAGCAACCATTGCAAGAACATCCCGCCAGCCAGATAGGCAGTCATAGAGGTCGGAACCCACTCAATACTGGCATTAAAATCAGCCACTACGGCGAGCATACCTGGCTGGATCATATCGTTAGCGATATAAGCGGCAAATTCGAACAATACTAAACAAAGAGGGAATAAAAGCGCCCGTCGACCTAAACGTGTCGCGGGTGAAAATGAAGTTTGCATAAATTAAGCTATTAATAATAAACGTAAAAAAGGATACGGCTCAGGCAGGGTGTGCATTCAAAGCGCGTCAGGTCGGTTATTTTGCCGTCAATATAACGTTATAGCAACAATTACCCTTCGTCCTAGACGCTACAGCATTGTTAGCGGCGCTCATTCACCCGAATCACTTACCTTGTGTAAGCTCATCGGGGTTCATTCGCTTGCTGCCTCGCTGTAACGCCAATGACTTTGGGTAATACCCTTCGTCCTAGACGCTACAGCATTGTTAGCGGCGTTCATTCACCCGAATCACTTGACTGTGTAAGCTCATTGGGATTAATGAATCTTATCCTTGATGCCGTTTCATTTACTTTGGGTATAAATCGAATTTACGTTATTGTTTGCAACCTGATTATTGATGCCGTAAATAGATCAACGCTTTTAGTATGCTGACAGGTGATAGAGAGTATGCATGACCAATAAGATTGGCTGGATTGATAATTTGCGGGCGGTGGCCTGCATTATGGTGGTCATGATCCATGCCACAACCTATTACGTCACCAGTGGTGCTCAGGTGGGTGAGGCTAACTGGGATATTGCCAATCTGCTCAATTCTGCTTCTCGTGCCTGCGTGCCCCTGTTCTTTATGATCTCTGGTTATCTGTTTTTTGGTGAAAAAAGTGCACAGCAAAAGCACTTCACCCGAATCGGGCTATGCCTGCTGTTCTACAGTGTGATTGCCCTGATTTATATTTCGATCCTGACGCCGATCAACGGTTGGGCCTCACTACAGAATATCCTGCAAAAACCGGTGTTTTATCATCTGTGGTTTTTCTACGCCATTATCGTGGTTTATCTGGTATCACCACTGATTAATGTCAAACCGGTGTCAGGCCGCTATCTGGCGGTGGTGATTTTACTGCTGGCAGTGCTAGCCAATCCCCAAGCCAGCAAGTATTCGATTGGCGGTTTCCATTTATTGCCAATCAACCTCTATATCTACGGTGATACTTTCTATTACTTGCTGTACGCGCTGTTGGGGCGGGCAATTGGTATGTTGGAAACCAAAGGCAGGGTGATCAGTTGGGGGGCGGCATTACTGTTTATCACCAGCGTAATATTTATTGCCATCTCAACTGAAAAGCAGACGCGGATTAATGGCAGTTTTGCGGATACTTTCTATATGTATTGTGGCCCGCTGGTGTTCGTTGCGGCGGTATCACTGCTGGTGTGGTTTAAAAACTGCATGAACCAGCAAATTGGCTGGCTAAGCTGGCTCGCCGGGCATTCATTGGCGATTTACGGCTTCCACGCGCTCATTATTCACTTTATTCGCACCCATCATTACGATTTTACGGGTTATCCGATACTGGATATTTTCTATGTTTTCGCACTGGCTCTCGCCCTGAGCACTTTGCTATCCATGGGATTACAGCGCATTGACCGGCGGCGTCTGGTCAGTTAACCACGACCTGCCCACGCTGTTGTGCGCGCCGAAGCTGGCGGCCGGAGGAGAACCCGGCAGCCAGTGCGGCTTTCTCCAGATTAAACCCTTCTTGCAGGCGAACTTCGGCCACTGCGACTCGCAATTGTTCGTGAAATTCACGCACACTGATCCCGACATGTTCGCGGAATAACCGTGTTAAATGGCGGCTACTGACATGTGCTTTCTGCGCGACCTGAAGCAGTGACCATTCGGCTTCCGGTTCTGCCGACATCACATCCTGCGCACGGTGTACGGCGGGATGCAGGTGATTGCGGTAACGTAACCAGGGGGAAAGCTGCGGGTCATCGCCAGACCGTCGAAAATAAACCACCATTTCCCGTGCGACTTCTAATGCAGTTTGTGGGCTGCAATAGCGGCTAATCAGATGCAAAGAGAGATCAATACCCGCCGTAATTCCGGCGCTGGTATACACGCCACGGTCTTCAACAAAGATACGGTTTTCTTTGGTTTGTGCGGCGGGTGCCTGCTGGCGTAATCGCTCAAGTACATTGTGATGAGTGGTGCATTGGTAGCCGTCCAGTAGCCCCGCTTGTGCCGCCAGTAATGCACCGGAGCAGACACAAACCAAGATTGTTTTTTGCTGTGTAATGGCTATTTTTTGCTGTTGTAACCAGTGACGGGCCACTGCGGCCGTTTCGGTTGCAAAGTAGTGGCGTGAGTCGCTCACCCCAGGCACGACCAGTAAACTGCCCTCCGGCAAGCTGTCAGGTAGTGGTTGTAACTGGCCGAGCACCATGTCGGTGGAAGCCGTCACTTGCGGCAATGGACTGATATAGAAGAGATTAAATGACCCTGCCAGCCGTAAGGTTTCGGCCGGGCCAGTTAAATCCAGCGACAGCACGCCGGGAAGCAATAGGAAATAGACATTTCGTTGCATGGTTAATCCACAGTTACCGTCAGATAACGGTTCAGATAAGCCGGAATATCCGGGGTGTGCTGTAGCAAAGTAGCAACAAAAGCATCGCGTTCAAAGGCCATAACCTGCAAATCCCACACACAGAACGATTCATCCCGTGCCGCACGCCACACTCCCTGCTCTTGTACCCAGACTTTCACGCGCAATTCATTCTCATTGTCCCACCATCCGACAATCAGGTAATTCAGTGTTTTCCCCTGATGCTCAATCACAAAACCAATGCCTGGGCGGTTCACCGTTTCTGCTTCTTCTGGTAACCACTGCCCAACTAACTGATAAGCGGGGGCGTAATATGGTGTGTCACCTTGGGCCTGCGAGTAACGAATAACATAGCGCTTTAACTGCCACTGCTTAAGATATTTAACGCCAGCAGGGGTGATATCTCGTGGCAAATAAGGCTGTGGCTGCCAGTTTACTGTTTTTTCTGCAACCACCTCTGACGGCCGAGTATCCAGAGCACCCAGTGTTTCCGCAACGGTACGGATGGTGGCAAACCGATCGACTAACACGGTTTCTGTGCGCAGCTTTAATTCTTCGCTACTCAATACCACACCATTTGGCTGCGTCATTGGGAAGGTTAGCGTAGCTTCAGTCACGAAGGTCACTTGATAACCTAAATCCGATGCCACACGGGCGGTGGTTTCACAGCATTGTTCAGTACGCATACCGGCAATAATTAGATGATCTATCTGCCTTTCCTTTAGCCACTGATCCAGACCTGAATCAGTCAGCGCGTTATGTACCCGCTTTTGTACGGTAACATCTGCCTGATGGGAAACCAGCGACATTGGTTTAACATAGCCTGAAGCCAGTGAGAAAGGCCCTTCTGGGGCGACATGAAAAACATCGACCAGTGCCACTCCTCGCAGTTTACAGCCGGTAATTAATTGATTCAGCGCCGCCGAGAAGGCGGGTAAATCTTGCTGCTGCCAAAAAGATTTATGTTCGAAAGATTGTTGAACATCAATAATCAGTAATGCGCTGTTAGTCATTTCCGGCCCTCCGCCGTATGGGTGTAGCTCAATCATGGGCGGGTTTTCACTAGAGCGGAATGCCAAATCCGGCCATCATAGGGTGTAAAAGGGACCAGTTAACCATTTGTTTATACCCCTTATGCTGCAACTTGCTGGTGTATTCGTTGTGCTAGCCTGCATTTTGAAATCTCGGGATATGTATCATTTGGTTTCCAACATCTTTTTTATCGACAAAAATTGACATTAAAAATGTATTCATTGCTTATTATATACAATTTGAATTAATTAAAAGAATAGTTCTATTGATGGCGTATGAATATATTCCTATATTTTGTAGGATTTTTCCTTCAACATTGTTGATATCTCTGATTTGTCGAATAAACACAGATAAGATTTATTGCTGATATTATAAAAATATTTGAAGTATAACCTTGCTTAGTTAAGCCTATTTGGCATAAATAACTGGCTTTTGATCATAAACATGGCATAAAACACCAAATAAATTATATATAACGATCGATTTGGCCGATAAATTCGTATTTACTAGATAAAAAGATCGCTTATAGTTCTATCCATGTCCAGTCGGGGCGAGAACAGCCAGATAATATAAATACATGGGAGTTTATAAAGTATCGGTTACTATTTAATATAAATTACACTTTGATGATTATAATTTAAATGTTGAAGATTAATTCTGGGATTTTTATTCTGGAATGCATTTCTACAATTGAATTTTAGTGTCATTTTGTGATTTCATCTTATTGCATTTTTACTTTCATGTTTTTATTTATTTTATCGTGGTTATAGCCATCGGTAATGACGTGAGCCGTTGATGGTATTCCATCAGCGTATTCTTTAAATATGGTGTCTAAATAAAGGTTTTTTAATATGTCTAATTTTAAGAAAAGTGCATTGATTATTGCGTTGGCATCTTCTGCTTTCATTTCCCAAGCATTTGCTGCAGATGAAGGTAATGGCCGTATTCATTTTACCGGTACTGTTATTAATGCACCATGCTCTATCGCGCCGAACTCTACTGATATCAGCGTAGATATGGGTCAGGTAGCGAATAAATTACTGGAAACCGGTAATAAATATTCTCAGAACGTTCAGTACAACATTGACCTGCAAGATTGTGATCTGACTGAACAAACAGCAGGTTCAGTAACTTACCCTGCAATGTCTAAAGTTACCGTAACTTTCGGCGGCGTTTCTGATGCAACCTCTCCAGCATTGCTGGCAAACACCGGTAGCGCAGGTGGTGCAGGTATTCGTCTGATCGACACTAACGGCGCATTGCTGAAAGTGGGTGATACCGGTGCTGATGTTAATCTGGTAACTGGCCCGAATCAGATAGTATTCGCAGCTCGCGTTGAAGCAACTGGCGCACCTGTAACAACCGGTACTATCGTGTCCCAGGCTACTTACGCGCTGAACTATAAATAAAATTATCCTTCGTACTTGGCGTTGCAGCAGCATTAGCGGCACTTGTTTGCTGCTTTGCTGAAACACCAATTACTTTGGGTCATACCCTGCTTATTTGACGTTACAGCGGCGTATGTAGCTTCAATTTAAGGGGAGGAGACTCCCCTTTATTAATACTTTGCCATAAGACAGTGATTTATTTATGCAATATAAATCTAGAAGAAAAGAAATGATCTTTCGAATGGTGCAAATATTAACATTGGCAGGTTTAAGTTTATTATTGCCTGGAATGGCTGCAGCAGTAGAGTTTAATACCAATATTATCGATGCAAAAGATCGCAGTAATATCGATCTGTCTCGTTTTGAGGTTGATGATTATACCCCTCCGGGTGATTATCTGCTTGATGTCCTGATTAATGGCCGGCTGTTACCTGAGCGCTACCTGGTACCCTATTTACCTGTCGATGATGGGAAATTAACTAAATTATGCCTGTCACCAGATTTAGTTGATCTGCTGGGGTTAGCTCCGGCTGTGCGTGAGTCGCTGACATTATGGAATGATGGCAAGTGTGTCTCTATTGATCAAAAAGAAGAGATTACGGCAAATTACGATAAAGAAAAACAATATTTAATTATCTCTATTCCACAAGCATGGTTAGCTTACAGTGATCCTAATTGGGTGCCGCCTTCTCAATGGGATGATGGTATTCCTGGCGCTATATTGGATTACAACCTGTTTGGTAATCGCTATGCGCCGAAAAGTGGTAGTAGTAGCACTAATTTTAGCAGCTACGGAACTGCGGGCGCCAATATGGGGCCATGGCGTATCCGTGCTGATTACCAATATATCAATAATGAAACAGAAGGCTCGCACTACAGTAATTTTGACTGGTCACAAGTGTATGCATTTCGGGCTATCCCAGCGATAGGGGCTAAATTTATTGGTGGTCAAACCTATCTCAGCTCCAGTATTTTCGATTCATTTCGTTTTCTGGGGGCATCACTTTCCAGTGATGAGCGGATGTTGCCACCGACACTGCGTGGCTATGCACCGCAAGTGATCGGCATTGCTCGCACCAATGCCAGAGTCATTCTGAGCCAGAATGGCCGTACCCTTTACCAAACCAACGTTGCTCCGGGGCCGTTTGTTATTCAGGATATTAGTGAGGCGGTACAGGGCAATATTGATGTCCGCGTGGAAGAGGAAGATGGTCGTGTAACCACTTTCCAGGTTAGCGCCGCAACCGTACCATTTTTAACCCGCAAAGGCGCCATCCGCTATAAAACGGCTTTGGGCCGTCCGATGCAGGGCAGCAATAACGCGGTGAGTGATCCGACTTTCTTTAATGGTGAGTTTTCATGGGGGGCATTTAATGATGTTTCCTTGTATGGCGGAGTGATTGCGACGTCACAGGACTACACCGCGATAGCCATGGGTGCTGGGCAAAACTTACATGATTTCGGCGCGCTGTCTGTCGATGTTACACATTCCCGCTCTCAGTTACCGCATGAAGGGAAGCAGAGTGGTGAAAGCTACCGGGTTAACTATTCCAAGCGTTTTGACCAGACTAATAGCCAGATTACCTTTGCCGGATACCGTTTTTCCGAAAAGAACTTTATGAGCATGAGCCAGTATTTGGATCGGCTAAATGGCAATAATTATCTACAAAATGATAAGCAAACATACACCGTGACCGCGAACCAATATTTGGCCTGGCCGGATATCACTATGTACTTATCTGCTACCCATAAAACTTACTGGAATGATGTATCCAGTAATAATTACGGTGTTTCTGTCAGCAAAATTTTTGATATTGGCTCTTTTAAAGGCATTTCGACGACAATCTCTGCCAATAAAGTGAAATACCAGTATGAAAGCGAAAATCAGGTGTTCTTCTCATTCAGCGTCCCGATTGGTGTTGGGCAGCAGGTCAGTTATGACGCGCAACGTGATAAGAACAACGGCTACTCGCAGAATATCTCCTATTTCAACAGCCAGGACCCGAGGAATATCTGGCGTGTCAGCGCCGGGGGCGCCAGCCCTGAAATACAGCAAGGCAATGGCGTGTTCCGTGGCGGCTATCAGCATAGCTCCCCTTATGGTGAGTTTGGTGTTGATGCCAGCCATAAAAATAATGAATATAACTCGTTGAATACCAACTGGTATGGCTCGATAACCGCGACTGCGAAGGGTGTTTCAGCTCACCAGAATAAATCGGGTAATGAGCCAAGAATAATGATTGATACCGGCGATGTTTCAGGTGTGTCATTGAATAATAATTCGGCGATTACCAATCGGTTTGGTGTGGCAGTGGTAAATGGCGTTACCAGTTATCAGCAGTCAGACGTTCGGGTTGATGTGCAAAGCCTGCCGGAAGATATTGAAGTCTATAGTACTGTTATTCAAAAAACCCTCACCGAAGGTGCTATTGGTTACCGTGAAATTAGGGCAGTAAAAGGTCAGCAAATTATGGCCATAATCCGCCTCAATGACGGTAGTTTCCCACCACTTGGGTCATCGGTTATTGCTGATAAAACCGGAGCTGAGGTAGGTATTTTAGGCGAAAGTGGCTTGGCCTATTTGGCTGGCTTAGAAGATGCCGGGAAACTGACGGTTCAGTGGGGCAAAAAGCAGTGCAAGATAGTATTGCCGGAAAATAACGGCATGAGTTCAGGGAAAATTCTACTTCCTTGTCAGTAGGTTAGGCAGCAATATGGAAAAATATTAATTAAAATAGTTTATTGACCGAAAACTATTATTGACCGTAAATTATTTTTTACCCAAAACTGTTGCTTACTTAAAGTAGTTATTCACAGCATAACGATCTAATTTAGAGCGGAACAGAAAATGAAAGACCTTAATAACATGATACTGGTTAGGAAGAACCAGCAGATAAATAATGCCATAGTAGGGATTGCCTTATTGCTTACCACTATGGTCAGTGAGGCGGCGATTAATCTTGACCGGACACGGATTATCTTCAACAGCAGCGATAAATCAGCCAGTGTTATTTTGCAAAATCAGAGTAAAACATCACCTTATTTAGCACAATCATGGTTAGAAAATGCCGCTGGCCAGAAAGTAGATAACCCATTGGTTGCTTTGCCGCCAATGCAGCGGATTAATGCCGGCCAAAAAAGTCAGGTGCGCATTATGAAACTGCCTGATGCTGATAAATTAGCTACAGATCGCGAGACGCTATTCTATTTCAACGTGCGGGAAGTGCCACCAAAAAGTGAAATGACCAACGTGGTACAAATTGCGATTCAAAATAGAGTGAAGCTATTTTACCGCCCTACGGCGATAAAAGCAGATTATAACGAGATCTGGCAGGAAAAATTACAGATTAGTAAGCAAGGTGAAAGCCTGAAAATTCATAACCCGACACCGTATTACATCACGTTAGGGTATTTAAGCCAGGATAATCGCGGTAATTTCCCCGGTTTCGATAGCCTAATGATCGCGCCTTTTGGTACTGAGATTGCCAAGACGCCAGGTTATAGTGGCAGTCGTTATAGCATTGGTTATATGGATGATTTTGGTGGCATGGTCATCCGTATTTTTAACTGCTCGGCTGTTGATTGCCAAATTCAACCTGCGGAAAAGAAAAAGTAATGCGCGCAGCCTTCCGGTACCGGTAAAGGAATGACAATGACTCATGCTATGTTAAATAAAATGGGCCGGATGGGTGGCTCGGTAGTTATTTTATTGGTGACGCTGCTGTTATCGCAGGCGGCCTATGCCCTTGATTGTGTTGAAAAGGGAACCGGTATTGTGATTAAACCTGCAATACCTATCGGGCAATTAGCGATACCATCGAACGTTGCGGCAGGGACGAAAGTCTGGGAATCGAACGATATTACTGTTACAGCCTATTGCGATAACGTATTAGGCTCGACGATTGACCAAGTGTGGTTCTATTTTAACCCGCTACATCAATCGTTGGGGCAGGGGTTGCAATTAGGTGTCAGTTATAATGGGCAGGATTTAGAAACTAACGCGGCCCGTTTAAATACCAATTCCTCTCCGATAGCTAAAGGGCAAAATGTTACCGTTACGGTGACTTTCCGGCTATATATTAAAGTGACCGGTAACCCACCTTCGAGCGGTTATTATGTGGGTGCAGATAACTTCACGGTATTCCAACTTGATGGTTCAACTGGGCTGAATCTGACCCCTGGGGCAAAGAACTTGCGTTATGCCCTATCAGGGTTAACGGGAGTACGGTTTATTGCCTGCGGTGCGGACTTGGTGGTATATCCAGAATCACAAATCGTGAATTTTGGCGTATTCAATAAAGCGCTACTACAAAATAGCGGCAATAATATTAGTCAGCCGTTTTCCATTACCGCAGTCAAACAAGGTTGCTTGTCCAATTTTTCTATTCAGGCGCAGTTCTCAACCACGAATCCGTTAGTGGGTGATAATGCCATTGATATGCAAAACGGCACAAAATTGACGATTTATAATGATGCCAGTCAGGCGATTGTATATAACCGTTATAACGAGTTCGCGCAGTTGAACGATGTGACTCAGGTGACAAAAAATTATACTGCCAGCCTGAATGCTATTGCCGGGCAATCAGTGAAATTAGGTCAATTTGATGCCACAGCCATCGTGAAAATCAACTATTACTAATACGCTCAGGGCTGAGGGATATTACTCGCCAGCCCTGAGGTATTATTTACTCACATAACGGCAGTAATTGCTGATAGAGCTTTTTGAAGATTGTCCGTTGAGCAGTGTAATAGTGATGGCGATCGGTATCAGGTAAATGGGTTTGTTCCAATATCAGTTCAGGTAATAAGTCTGCTAATGGCGTTTCTGGGTTCAGTGCAATTTGAGCCAACCGGGCTGCGCCCAACGCTGGGCCGATATCCCCCCCGGTACGATATTCCAGCGTTTGGCCACTGATATCAGCCAACATTTGCCGCCAATAGGCACTGCGAGCCCCCCCGCCAATCAATGTGACTGATGTCGGCTGCAATCCGCTGGCATGCACCGCGTCCATCCCATCAGCTAAAGCAAATCCCACCCCTTCTAACACCGCACGGGCTAAATCTGCCCTGCCATGTTGGTGGGTAAAGCCCCAGAATGCCCCTTTAGCATTGGGGTTATTATGGGGCGTCCGTTCGCCAGAAAGGTAGGGCAAGAACCATACCGGGGTAGCCGCTGGCGGTGCTTTCTCCACTTCTGCTATCAGTGCAGGAACATTATCGACGCCGGTGAGTTGGCAAGCCCAGTCAAGACAGGATGCGGCACTTAGCATCACTGACATCAGGTGCCAGGTATTTGGTAATGCATGGCAAAAACTATGAACTGCGCTGGCGGGGTTGCTGAGAAAGCCGTCACTGACGGCAAAATAGACGCCGGAGGTACCCAGCGACAACATCGCCTGTCCGGTCTGATACAGACCAACACCAATAGCACCGGCAGCATTATCACCACCTCCGGCCACTACCGGTATGGTGTTGATACCCCAGCGATGGGCAATAGCTGTACTGACATGGCCGGTAATCTGGCTGCCTTCAAACAGTGCTGGCATGTGCTGGCGGTGTAAACCGCAGGCGGCCAGCATCTCATCACTCCAGTCACGCTGCGCGACATCCAGCCACATAGTACCGGCGGCATCGGACATATCGCTGGCGAAATCACCACTGATCAGAAAGCGAAGATAATCTTTTGGTAACAGTACCTTATCAATACGACTAAAAATATCTGGCTCATGCTCAGCCAGCCATTTCAGTTTTGGTGCGGTAAACCCGGGCATCATCAGATTACCTGTAATCTGGCGCGACTCGGGTACTGCTTGCTCCAGTGCCTGACATTGGGCGAAACTGCGGCCATCATTCCATAGAATGGCTGGGCGCAGCACCTGATGTTGTTTATCCAGTAAGGTTGCGCCGTGCATTTGCCCGGTTAACCCAAGGGCTTTTACCTGCTGCAAATCATGTGCTGCGGCCAGAGCCTGCATGGCCTGATCGGTTGCCTGCCACCAGTCAGCCGGGTTTTGTTCCGACCACAACGGGCGTGGGCGCGAGACGGATAAAGCGGCACTTTGGCTCGCAACTACTTGCCCGTTTTCGGCCAGTAGAATTGCTTTGACGCCGGAGGTGCCCAAGTCGATGCCAAGGTACATATACCTTCCTTATAGGTGAGATTGGGGCAGCGGGTGCCCCATCTTAAACATCAGCCGAATAAATAGCGGTTAACCAGATTTTCTAACTGCTCCTGATGACCACTCTGATGTTGCGGGTTCAGGTTATGCTGTTCGGCATAGCGTGCCAGCTCTTCCAGCGACAGTTTACCTTGCAGAATTTGCTGACCCATCTCAGTATTCCAACCGGCATAGCGCTTGGCAACGCGTTGATCCAACTGACCATCTTCAATCATTTTGGCGGCAACTTTCAGTGCCAGCGCCATGGTATCCATCGCCCCAATATGGCCATAGAACAGGTCATATTTATCGGTACTTTGGCGGCGTACTTTTGCATCAAAGTTCAGCCCACCGGTAGTAAAACCACCCGCTTTGAGGATCTCAAACATCACCAATGCATTCTCTTCTACACTGTTTGGAAACTGATCGGTATCCCAGCCCAACTGTGGATCACCACGGTTAGCATCTACTGAACCGAAAATACCTAAGGCAATAGCACTGGCGATTTCGTGATGGAACGAGTGGCCCGCCAATGTGGCATGGTTGGCCTCAATATTCACTTTAATCTCTTTTTCCAGCCCAAACTGCTTGAGGAAGCCATAAACGGTAGCCACGTCATAGTCGTACTGATGCTTGGTGGGCTCCTGTGGCTTAGGTTCAATTAATAGCGTGCCCTGGAAACCGGTTTTATGTTTGTGCTCCACCACCATCTGCATAAAGCGGCCAATCTGCTCGCGTTCCTGGCGCAAATCGGTGTTTAACAGTGTTTCGTAGCCCTCACGCCCGCCCCATAACACATAGTTTTCACCGCCGAGTTTTTTGGTGGCATTCATGGCAGTAAAGACTTGAGTTGCAGCCCAACTAAAGACTTCTGGATCAGGGTTAGTGGCTGCCCCTGCGCCATAGCGTGGATGGGTAAAGCAGTTAGCTGTACCCCATAATAATTTTACGCCGCTGCTCTCTTGTTTCTCGGCCAATACCTCGGTCATTACGGCAAAATTATTAAGATACTCTTTCATTGACGCGCCTTCTGGCGAGACATCGATATCATGGAAGCAGTAATAAGGCACATTCAGTTTATGAAAGAATTCAAATGCGACATCGGCTTTGCGTTTTGCCAGAGCCAGTGCATCCCCCGGATGCTGCCACGGGCGATCAAAGGCATTGCTGCCAAACATATCGGCCCCGCTCCAGCAGAAGGTATGCCAATAACAGGCCGCAAACCGGAGGTGGTCGGCCATTCGCTTGCCAAGAATAATTTCATCCGGGTTGTAGTGATGAAATGCCAGCGGGTTAGCGCTCTGGCTGCCTTCGTAACGCACTTGTTCTAATTCATCAAAATAAGATTGCATGCAATACTCCTTGGAAGCTGGCCCCGCTTTTGCCGGGCTAATGAGCTTTTATCTTCAGAGTTGTTAGCGATTCTCTCAATTACGTTATTTCACACTTAAATTCAGAGAATTATTAATTGTGGTGTAGATCTCATAAATAACCGCTTAATTATAAAAAATGCTTAGATATTCATTACACGGATAACATCCCGTAATGGAATTATGCATTTTATGAGGAAGAAAACATGATCGTTATCATAAAATTAACATTAAACCAAAAAACATAATTGGCGGATGAAAATCTGTAATTGCCGATGTGCAAATAAGCGTCAACAATCCCTATTGCAGTCGATGTTTACCGTTTCTCTTACCCTGCTTGCACAATAAGAAAGGTACCGAAAGATGAAATTTAAGAACATTTTACTCTCCGCATGTGCCGCTCTGGTGATGATTAGCCAGCCCGGATTTAGTAAAGAAATTAAAATCGGTATGGCGATAGATGATCTCCGCCTGGAACGTTGGCAGAAAGACCGCGACATTTTTGTTAACAAAGCTGAATCACTTGGCGCTAAAGTATTTGTGCAATCTGCAAATGGCAATGAAGAAACACAGATGTCGCAAATAGAAAATATGATTAATCGCGGCGTTGATGTGTTAGTTATTATTCCCTATAACGGTCAAGTATTAAGTAACGTTATCGCCGAGGCTAAACGGGAAGGGATAAAGGTATTAGCGTATGATCGTATGATAAATAACGCTGATATTGATTTTTATATCTCATTTGATAATGAAAAAGTGGGTGAGTTGCAGGCGAAAAGCCTGGTTGAGCGGGTGCCGCAAGGCAATTACTTCCTGATGGGGGGGTCACCCGTCGACAACAATGCCAAGTTGTTCCGCCAAGGGCAAATGACAGTGCTTAATCCACTGATAAAAGAGGGGAAAATAAAAATTGTCGGTGATCAGTGGGTTGATGCCTGGTTACCAGAAAATGCCTTGAAAATTATGGAGAATGCACTCACTGCCAACAATAACAAGATTGATGCTGTGGTGGCATCCAATGATGCAACTGCTGGCGGGGCAATTCAGGCGTTAGCCGCACAAGGGTTGGCAGGGAAGGTAGCTATTTCCGGTCAGGATGCTGATTTGGCTGCAATAAAACGAATTGTTGCGGGTACGCAAACCATGACCGTATATAAACCAATCAGTAAATTAGCCAATGATGCGGCAGAAATTGCAGTCACCCTGGGTAAAGGTGAGGAACCAAAAGCCAACAGTAAATTAAATAATGGTATAAAAGATGTTCCTGCTTATTTATTAACACCGATTCAAGTTGATAAAAGCAATATTGATAGCACTATCATAGCCGACGGATTCCACAAAAAAGCAGATATTTATTGATTGGCATATTGCTGATTAGACTTTGTAATAAACGGCCAGTTATTTAATTTATTAACATGGCCGTTATTTAATGTAGCCGCAATGCTATAAAATCAGCAGTATTAAGGAGGGGTTATGCCCTACCTGCTAGAAATGAAAAATATTACTAAGCAATTCGGTGTGGTTAAAGCCGTAGATAATATCAGCCTGACATTAGAGGCCGGACAAGTATTATCGTTATGCGGTGAAAACGGCTCGGGAAAATCCACACTAATGAAAGTGTTATGTGGTATTTATTCCACCGGTTCTTATCAGGGAGAAATATTTTTTTCAGGCGAAATATTACAGGCCAAAAATATTCGTGAAACAGAGCAAAAGGGCATTGCGATAATTCATCAGGAACTGGCGTTAGTGAAACAGATGTCGGTGCTGGAAAACATGTTCCTCGGTTCCGAATGGGGGCGCTTCGGCATTATGGATTACGATGCCATGTATTTACGCTGCCAGCGGATGTTGGCACAGGTCAAACTGGTCGTCGATCCTCACACCCCCGTCGGTGAGTTGGGCCTTGGGCAGCAACAGCTCGTTGAAATTGCGAAAGCGCTGAATAAACAAGTGCGGCTACTGGTATTAGATGAACCGACCGCCTCACTGACTGAAAGTGAAACCGCTATTTTGCTGGATATTATCCGTGACCTGCGAAACCACGGTATTGCCTGTATCTATATCTCGCATAAATTGAATGAAGTCAAAGCGATATCCGATCATATCTGTGTGATCCGCGATGGTCGTCATATTGGTACCCGCCCGGCGGCGACCATGAGCGAAGATGACATTATCGCTATGATGGTAGGCCGCGAACTGAAAGAGCTTTACCCCCATGAAGCCCACCATATTGGCAAAGAAATTCTACGGGTGGAAAATCTCTGCGCCTGGCATCCGGTCAACCGCCATATTCGCCGGGTCGATGAGGTCTCTTTCGTGTTGAAACGTGGCGAGATTCTAGGTGTTGCCGGGCTGGTAGGCTCAGGTCGAACTGAAACAGTGCAATGTCTGTTCGGCGTCTATCCGGGCCGTTGGCAGGGAGATATTTTTATTGATGGTAAACCGGTGGTCATCAACACGTGTCAGCAGGCAATGAAACTGGGCATTGCGATGGTGCCAGAAGATCGCAAAAAAGACGGCATCGTACCGGTGATGGGGGTGGGCGCGAATATCACACTGGCGGCCTTGGATGATTTTACCGGTGCTTTTAGCATGCTGGATGATGCCAAAGAACAATCCACCATTGCGCAGTCTCTGGCGCGGTTAAAGGTCAAAACCTCTTCATCAGAGCTGGCGATTGCCCGCCTTAGCGGTGGTAATCAGCAAAAAGCGATTCTGGCTAAATGCCTGTTACTGAACCCGAAAATTTTGATTCTCGATGAGCCAACTCGTGGTATAGACATCGGCGCAAAATATGAAATCTATAAACTTATCAATCAATTGGTCCAGCAGGGAATTGCGGTCATTGTGATTTCCTCTGAATTGCCGGAGGTTTTGGGATTAAGTGATCGGGTGTTGGTCATGCATCAGGGGCGCATCAAAGCTGATCTCATTAACCATAACCTGACCCAAGAAAAGGTCATGGAAGCCGCACTCAGGAGTGAAACCCATGTCGCAAGCTAATCAGTCTGAGCTGAATACACCAGAAAATGGCGTTAAAAAGCCACTATTTCGGCTAAAATCAGTTAATTTGCAAGTTTTTGTCATGTTGGCCGCTATTGCCATTATTATGCTGTTTTTCACTTTTACCACTGAAGGGGCCTATCTCAGCGCCAGAAATATCTCGAATCTTCTGCGCCAAACGGCGATCACTGGCATCTTGGCGGTGGGGATGGTGTTTGTCATTATCTCAGCGGAAATTGATCTGTCGGTCGGTTCGATGATGGGGTTGCTGGGCGGTGTGGCCGCGATTTTTGATGTGTGGCTTGGCTGGCCGTTGCCGTTAACCATTGTGGTTACGCTAGGCTTGGGGCTGGTGCTGGGGGCATGGAACGGTTGGTGGGTTGCCTATCGCAAAGTTCCTTCATTTATTGTCACCCTTGCCGGAATGCTGGCTTTCCGTGGCATCTTAATCGGTATCACCAACGGCACCACGGTATCGCCAACCAGTAATGCGATGTCACAAATCGGTCAAAGCTACCTGCCTAATGGATTCGGTTTTGGTATCGGGGCGATTGGCCTGATGTTGTTTGTGGCCTGGCAATGGCGTCGGCGTAGTCACCGTATTCGGCTGGGTTTGCCGGTTGCGGCACCCCAGGGAGATGTTACTCGCCAATCAATTACTGCTGTAATAGTTCTTGGGGCTATATATTTATTGAATGATTATCGTGGTGTCCCTACCCCGGTATTAATTCTTACGGCGCTGATGCTGGCCGGTATATTTATGGCTACCCGGACTGCTTTTGGTCGCCGGATCTACGCCATTGGCGGCAATATCGATGCAGCCCGTTTATCTGGGGTCAACGTAGAACGCACCAAACTGGCGGTATTTGCTATCAATGGATTGATGGTGGCAATAGCCGGTCTGATTCTTAGCTCCCGCCTGGGGGCGGGTTCACCTTCTGCGGGTAATATTGCCGAATTGGATGCCATCGCAGCTTGTGTGATTGGTGGTACCAGCCTTGCAGGGGGTATCGGCAGTGTTGCTGGTGCCGTGATGGGCGCATTTATTATGGCTTCTCTCGACAATGGGATGAGCATGCTGGATGTGCCGACTTTCTGGCAGTACATTGTCAAAGGTGCGATTTTGTTGCTGGCTGTATGGATGGATTCCGCGACCAAACGCCGGGTTTAACCCTATCTTTTTGCAGAGAGATCAATGCCATACTGCGTTGATCTCTCTGCTTATTGAGTCTTGATATCCCACCTATTTCAGGAGCCATTCCCATGTTTGAGAAACGCTACCGGATAACCTTGCTGTTTAACGCTAACAAAGTATACGACCGGCAAGTGGTGGAAGGGGTCGGTGAGTATTTGCAAGCTTCACAATGTGATTGGGATATTTTTATTGAAGAGGATTTTCGTTGCCGTATCGATAACATTCGAGATTGGCTGGGTGACGGTGTTATTGCCGATTTTGATGATCGGCAGATAGAGCAATTACTGGCGAATGTAGATGTTCCGATTATTGGCGTGGGGGGTTCTTATCATCAACCGGCAGATTATCCGCCGGTCGATTATATTGCGACGGATAATGCAGCGCTGGTTGAGGCTGCTTTTATGCACTTGAAAGAAAAGGGTTTAAATCGTTTTGCTTTCTACGGACTGCCTGCCAGCAGTGATAAGCGCTGGGCGCAGGAGCGAGAATATGCTTTCCGACAGTTAGTGGCGGCGGAGCAATACCAAGGGGTGGTTTATCAAGGAATGGCTACCGCGCCGGCTAACTGGCAATACACCCAGAACCGCCTGGCGGACTGGGTGCAGACCTTACCACACCAGACCGGGATTATTGCTGTGACGGATGCGCGAGCGCGACATTTGCTCCAAGTGTGCGAGCATCTGGATATTGCGGTACCCGAGAAGCTGAGTGTTATTGGTATTGATAATGAAGAGTTAACCCGCTATTTATCGAGGGTGGCACTCTCTTCGGTGGTGCAGGGAACCCGGCAGATGGGCTATCGGGCAGCTAAGTTGTTGCATCAACGCCTTAATCAGCGTCAGAAACAACAAGAGACAGCGCCATTACAGCGCATTCTGGTGCCACCGGTTAAAGTCATGGCCCGCCGCTCAACCGATTTCCGCTCGCTACGTGATCCGGCAGTGATTCAGGCGATGCATTATATTCGCCATCATGCTTGTAAGGGGATTAAGGTCGAGCAGGTATTAGATGCGGTAGGAATGTCGCGCTCAAATCTGGAAAAGCGCTTTAAGGATGACATTGGGCAGACCATTCATGGCGTAATTCATGAAGAAAAGCTTGATCGGGCGCGTAACTTATTGGCTGCCACTTCCTTGCCTATCAATGAAATATCGCAAATGTGCGGCTATCCATCGCTACAATACTTCTATTCGGTATTCAAAAAAGGCTATTCCATTACCCCGAAAGAACACCGCGATAAATATGGCGAAGTGAGCTATTAACTGATTCGGTACTCTCAATAATGTCTCATCCCACTCTTACTTGAGGGGATTATTCATCATGTTTATTGAATGGCTAGCACCATACAATAAACAAGCTATAATCACCGCCTTACACCATTCTTCCAAATGGAAGATCATCGTCCCCGGTGGGGCGGCTGGACTTCAAATCCAGATGGGGCCGCCAGCGGTCCCTGGCAGGTTCGACTCCTGTGATCTTCCGCCAAAGCCTATCTCCCGCTTTCTCTCTCTGGAAATAAATCCTTTTATAATCCAATGTTTACAACGAGAATAGTCTGTCTGAATCTACCGTGGCCTACTGGTTTCTACCCTATGCAGGGGGCATAATTGGGGGCATAAAAATACTGGCGCATGAAATACCGCTATGGCGGTAAAGAGAAGCGCATTGCTTTTGGGGTTTATCCCCATGTATCGCTGGCCGATGCACGTCAAAAACGTGAAGTGGCGAAGAAGCTTTTAGCATCCGGAAGAGATCCCGGAGAGACTAAAAAAGCAGAGAAATTGGCACAAAAAATGGCTATGGAAAATAGCTTTGAATCAATAGCACGAGAATGGCATAAAAATAAAGCCGATCGCTGGTCATTGCGTTATCGCGAAGAAATTATCGATACCTTTGAAAAAGATATTTTCCCCTTTATTGGCCGTCGCCCAATAGCTGATATTAAACCAATGGAATTGCTGGAAACTCTCAAACGCATGGAAAAGCGTGGCGCATTGGAGAAAATGCGTAAAGTACGCCAGCGCTGCGGGGAAGTATTTCGCTATGCCATTATTACCGGACGCGCGGAATATAATCCGGCACCGGATTTAGCCGGTGCTTTGCAAACCCATAAGAAACAGCATTTACCTTTCCTCACCGCTCCAGAGTTACCTTATTTTTTACGAGACTTAGCGGGCTATACCGGCAGCATAATTACTAAAACTGCCACTCGGATTATTATGTTGACCGGTGTTCGCACCCAAGAACTACGTTTTGCCCGCTGGCAGGATCTCGATCTCGATAAAGGCTTATGGCATATCCCCCCTGAGCACATGAAAATGAAACGCCCCCACGTTGTACCCCTTTCTATTCAAGTCATTACCGCGTTTAAGCAACTCCACCCGCTGACCCATCATTATCCGCTGGTATTTATTGGCCGTAATGACCACCGCAAACCCATCAGTAAAGAGAGCATCAATCAGGTGATTGAACTGCTGGGTTATAAAGGGCGGTTAACCCTAAATGCAAAAAGGCATCGTGAGATGCCTTTAAAAATCACTCCATCTCACTTCATTTGAGCACTTAACGTACTAATCTCTTGATAGTTAACCGGATATAGGTGCTCATTTATAATCTTGCTTTTTTAAAGTAACTCATTGTTTTAAATTAAAAACAATCTATAATAATAATTAGGTTACCTATGAGTGCTTAAAGGAGGCAATCATGATTTTGAAGCAAAAACTGTTGCGCTCCGTCGCCAACCGGAAAGGTATTGTTGTACTGCGTTCGGAGCTGGAACACCTGGGTAGCAAATCGCAAGTTAGCAAAGCATTGTCTGAACTCGTTAAAGAGGGCGTATTAATTCGGGTTAGCCTTGGCGTGTATGCAAAAACTCGATTTAACCGATTTGCGGGGAAAAGGACGGTGGCCGCACCATTTGAAACTGTTGTGGAAGAAACGTTCAAAAAACTCAACGTGAAAGTCACTCAGGGCAAGGCCTTAGAGGATTATAACGCGGGAAGAACGACACAGATCCCAATGCAGCTTCAAGTCAGAACTCCAGGAAGGAAAATATCCAGAAACATCACTGTTTCGGGTAAAAATGTAAAATATGAAAAAACTTACGGATGAGCAAATTGCTGATATTCAGGATGCGGAAGCTGCGGGCCTGCTAAATGGCCTGCCAGCATTCGTCGCTGAAAAAGATGTGCATGTAACAGATGCATTACGTATATTAGCTAACTTGAATGTAGTGCATGAGGCACAGTTAAAAGGATTTGACCCTAGAAGTAAAAAAGTACCTGTTGAGCCAGTAAATATAGAGCTTCCTGTCCGATTAGTGTTTGCTGGCGGTACTTGCTTATCGAAAGCTTATAATTTGATTAGTCGGATGTCAGAAGATATTGATATAAAAGTCATTCTTCCAGAGGTTCCGAACACCTATAAATTAAAAAATGAATGCTCATCTGATAAAGCAAGACTGAAAGATATTCATCAAAAACTGACAACAAAGCTAGCAGAACTAGGTTTCTACCTTACTGATAAAGAAGGTGAAAACCCTGAAATCAATGATAAACACCGTCATTATAATGTCGATTTAAGCTATCAAGGGAATTTCAGTAGCGGTGTTTCTAACCCTCAGCGTAGCTGTATAAAAGTAGAATTAATAAATCGCCCCATCAATTTACCTACTGAGAAGTTAAAGATTAATTATCTTTATCAACAATTAGTAAATGGTAAAAGCTACCCTGATTTTGATATCGAATGTATCAACATATCCGAGACTCTGGCCGAAAAGGTCTTATCTCTTCTAAGACGATTTGCAATGTATTGTGCTGGCGTGAAGCAAGCCGAATTTGATGAGGCGCTAGTACGGCATATTTATGATGTATGACGCATATACACAATAAAACCCAAAGCGATTAATGCTGCTGCTAGTATGTTCGGGCACTCAGTAAAAACTGATATGGAAGAATATTCACAGCAATTTCAGGCATTCGTTGATGACCCGTATAGTGTCCTGAGTAAAAGTCTTGATGTCATAAAAAATACTAAAGATGGGCAGGGTAAATGGTTGAACCATTTATACATAACGAGGCTTAGCCCACTGGTTTATTCGCAGGAACCACACTCCTATGAAGAGGCGTTGGCAAGTTTTGTCGAGGTAGCTAACCACTTACTCCGGGCCTTAGCTGAAAAGTGAATATATAGATGTTCACTAGGCGGCTATCAGACGAATTAATTGGAAATACACTCAGAAAAACATTCATCAGCCATATGGTTATGGTATCAACATAAAGTAATCGCGTGTCGAAAAATACCTTAAAAATGTACCTGAAAGTTATCCTCTTACGGGCCACCAGCAGCAGCGGCCCGTTTCAATTCAGCGCCCTAGCCATCAAGCAAAAGTATTTGGGGGCATAATTGGGGGCACATCTCAGGCGCGGGATTTTAAAATGTAGTAAATACAAAAGATTATCTTGTAATACCGACTCCTGTGATTCGATACGGATGATTTTGTATGATTCTAAACCAATAAAATACCAAGTTATTTTCAGTAGTACTGATAATAAAAACATGTTCTTAAAAACAGTATTGACATCTGGTACAGAACACGTAGATTGGAATTCAACACCGGTGCAATTAGTAACGAACTCTTTATTTAGCCGGTGTCTATGTAGTTGATTTAAAATAATGCGATAAAGGTCACGAAATATTTTTTTATGTGAGATTCGCGATGGGTTTTTAATAATGGACCCGTGCGATGATGATTTCAGGCCACGTAATAAATCTTTACGATCGCATATGTGGACCAAAACGCGATGAGTTAAGGCTTTGTTGTTAATAGTAATGTTCGCGATTTGTGTACGTAAGTATGAAGTCGAGGATATCGCGAAGAAAGTAAAGCCATGTAGCAAGAGTATATATCGCGAGGGTGATGTACTAATTTAGTCAGTGTTATCATAAGCATGGCTAAATGTAACGAACGGGAAATGTTATCATTCAGTTAATATATTGGAGGATAGAGTTAGTTGTAAGCACCAAATATTCCTGTAGAAATAGGTACATCTTTGTAAATAGTACTAAGATAAGTGTCACGTTATTAAGTTGATTAATGTTTAATTTTAAATCTGTAGTACCTTAAAAGCCCTGACTACTGTAGTCGGGGCTTTTATCATTGTGGCTTTATAAGGTTTTGTATTACTGCGTTTTATCGGGGCGATCCAATGCTGTTATCCCGATAAGAACAAAATAACCGCCATGAGGGCGCCCATGACTGAAGCTTTTAACCCGCGCCAGCACATGCTCCCCTACCGGCATAGTAAGTGACGTACATCCTATATAATCGCCAACTAACCCCAGAAAAGACGTAAATGTCTTAAATACATTGATGGCTTCGTTTAATATTGTTTTCTTTCATTTTATCCGATGGGGTCACCGATGATTGCAGTTATCTTTGAAGTTGAACCGGCAGAGGGTGAGTACCACGCATATCTGGATTATGCCGTGGCACTGAAACCTTTATTGGAACAAATGGACGGTTTTATTTCAGTAGAACGTTTTCAGAGTTTAAGTAACCCGCAGAAGTTGTTATCGCTATCATTTTGGCGCGATGAGGCGGCCGTTAAGCAGTGGCGGAATATTGAACAGCATCGTGGCGCACAAGCCGCGGGGCGTGCGAGTGTGTTCGCCGGTTACCGCCTGCGGGTAGCGGCGGTGGTACGGGACTACGGCTTAACTGAGCGAGAGCAAGCGCCTGTTGATAGCCAGGTTCATCATAAACAATGAGTTATAGGTAACGACGGATACATTTTGTGTTTGGTGGCCCCCTAATGGTCAACCGCGGAACCGTATACTGTAGTTGAGACGATATCGCCGATTTAGTGTGTCACAATGTAAAATTCATGTGACGTATATGTGACTTCGTGCGCAAAAACACACCAATTTTATGCTGATTTCATCAGTAAAACCACGTTGAAAATCCTTCTACTCTGCCTTAACGCAGAACGAAATTAATTGTAACTAATTAATTTAAAACACTATTCATAATATTATTTTTTTTGGGTGCGGCAGAATATTACCTTTTTTCCAGAGCTTGATTGTACTTGTCTATACGAGTATATGTTAATAAATACTCAAGCTAAGTAATGTCGTTGATACCTGAAAAACTGGTTGAAGGAAATTGCCGTGACTGCCCAAAATAGATTCCGTGATACTGAGATTCGTGCCCCGCGTGGTACGCAACTTACGGCCAAAAGTTGGCTGACCGAAGCCCCGTTACGTATGCTAATGAACAATCTTGATCCAGACGTGGCTGAGAATCCAAAAGAGTTAGTGGTTTACGGCGGTATCGGCCGCGCAGCCCGCAATTGGGAATGCTATGACAAAATTGTTGAAAGCCTGACCCATCTGAATGACGACGAGACGCTACTGATTCAGTCGGGTAAGCCCGTCGGTGTCTTCAAAACCCACAGTAACGCCCCTAGAGTATTGATTGCCAACTCGAATCTGGTGCCTCATTGGGCCAACTGGGAGCATTTTAACGAACTGGATGCCAAGGGGTTGGCGATGTACGGCCAGATGACCGCAGGCAGTTGGATTTATATCGGTAGCCAAGGCATTGTGCAGGGTACCTATGAAACCTTCGTCGAAGCCGGTCGGCAGCACTTTGGTGGCAGCCTGAAAGGGCGCTGGGTATTAACGGCAGGTCTGGGTGGCATGGGCGGGGCACAGCCACTGGCGGCAACCTTGGCGGGTGCATGTTCTCTGAATATTGAGTGCCAGCAGAGCCGCATCGATTTCCGTCTTAAAACCCGTTATGTCGATCAACAAGCCACCGATCTGGATGATGCGTTAGCGCGAATCGAAAAATATACTGCGGCGGGTGAAGCTGTTTCTATTGCACTGTGTGGCAATGCGGCTGAAATTTTACCTGAGCTGGTTCGTCGTGGGGTTCGCCCAGATATGGTGACCGACCAAACCAGCGCACATGACCCGCTAAACGGTTATCTACCAAAAGGTTGGAGCTGGGAAGAGTATCGTCAGCGCGCCCAAAGCGAACCGGCACTGGTGGTTAATGCCGCTAAAACTTCCATGGCGGAACATGTTGAAGCGATGCTGGCCTTCCACAATATGGGTATCCCAACCTTTGATTACGGCAATAATATTCGCCAGATGGCACAAGATATGGGGGTCACTCATGCTTTTGATTTTCCTGGTTTTGTCCCTGCGTATATTCGCCCGCTATTCTGTCGTGGTATTGGCCCGTTCCGCTGGGCTGCGCTCTCTGGTAACGCCGACGATATTTATAAAACCGATGCCAAGGTTAAGGAACTTATCCCTGATGATGAGCATTTGCATCACTGGTTGGATATGGCCCGCGAACGTATCAGTTTCCAAGGGCTACCGGCCCGTATTTGCTGGGTAGGCTTGGGGCAGCGCGCTAAATTAGGTTTGGCTTTTAACGAGATGGTTCGTAGTGGTGAACTGTCGGCCCCGATTGTCATTGGCCGCGACCATCTGGACTCCGGTTCAGTTGCCAGCCCTAACCGAGAAACCGAAGCGATGCAGGACGGCTCTGATGCCGTATCTGACTGGCCGCTACTCAATGCATTGCTCAATACGGCCAGTGGCGCAACGTGGGTTTCTCTGCACCACGGTGGTGGTGTCGGGATGGGCTTCTCCCAGCACTCTGGCATGGTGGTGGTCTGTGATGGCACTGATGATGCTGCTGAGCGTATCGCTCGGGTATTACATAACGATCCGGCTACTGGTGTTATGCGCCATGCTGATGCAGGTTATGACATTGCCATTAACTGTGCACAAGAGCAGGGGTTGAACCTGCCGATGGTTGCTGCAACTCAAGGTAAAAAATCATGAAAACAGTCAATAAAACAGTCAATAAAACAATGGTACTGCACCCTGGGTTGATGACGTTGGCGGATTTGCGACATATATACCAACATCCAGTCAATATATCGCTGGATGAAAGTGCTGATGCGCCTATCCAGCAGAGTGTGAAGTGCGTACAGGCAATATTGGCAGAAAAGCGTACTGCCTATGGCATTAATACTGGTTTTGGCCTGTTAGCATCGACTCGCATCGCTACCGAAGATCTGGAGAACCTGCAACGTTCGATAGTCCTTTCCCACGCGGCCGGCGTCGGAGAGCCAAATGACGACGCCATTGTGCGGCTGATTATGGTGCTGAAAATCAATAGCCTGGCGCGTGGATTTTCAGGTATCCGTCGGGAAGTCATTGATGCGTTGATTACGTTAGTTAACGCAGAGGTCTATCCGCATATTCCGCTAAAAGGATCCGTGGGTGCTTCCGGTGATTTAGCACCGCTGGCGCACATGAGCTTGCTGCTGTTGGGAGAAGGTAAAGCGCGCTATCAGGGCGAATGGCTTGATGCTCGCACGGCTCTGACGAAAGCGGGCCTGGAACCGCTCACCTTAGCGGCCAAAGAAGGATTGGCATTACTCAATGGCACTCAGGTTTCAACAGCTTATGCACTACGTGGTTTGTTTGAAGCCGAAGATCTCTATGCTGCGGCGTCTGTCTTTGGCAGCCTCACCGTGGAAGCGGCTTTAGGCTCCCGTAGCCCGTTTGACGCACGTATTCATGCGGTGCGAGGCCAGCATGGTCAGATTGACGCGGCCAATACTTATCGCCACCTGTTGGGCGATCGCAGTGAAGTCTCTGAATCTCATAAGAATTGTGACAAAGTACAGGATCCTTACTCTCTGCGTTGTCAGCCGCAGGTGATGGGTGCCTGCCTGACTCAAATGCGTCAGGCAGCAGAGGTGCTGGCTATCGAGTCGAATGCAGTATCAGATAATCCGCTGGTGTTTGCCGAACAAGGCGATGTGCTGTCAGGCGGTAATTTCCATGCTGAGCCGGTGGCTATGGCAGCGGATAATCTGGCATTGGCACTGGCTGAAATAGGTTCATTAGCCGAGCGTCGTATTTCACTATTAATGGATAAACATATGTCGCAGTTACCACCATTCCTGGTGGAAAATGGCGGCGTAAACTCTGGTTTTATGATTGCACAGGTGACTGCTGCTGCATTAACCAGCGAAAATAAAGGGCTGGCATACCCTTCCAGTGTTGACAGTATTCCTACATCCGCCAATCAGGAAGACCATGTTTCTATGGCACCACGTGCGGGTAAACGCTTGTGGGAAATGGCTGAAAACGTGCGCGACATTCTGGCTGTTGAGTGGTTAGCGGCATGTCAGGGGTTGGATTTGCGCAAAGGTTTGAAAACCTCGGATGCATTGGAGCCTGCCCGCCAGCTATTGCGCCAACATGTAGCCTACTACGAGAAAGATCGTTTCTTTGCCCCCGATATTGAAGCGGCAAGCCAACTCATTGCGCAGCGTCATATGAATGAACTGATGCCTGCGCACCTACTACCCAGCCTTTAATAACGATTTGTCCACTAATAACCGTTCATCAACTAATAACAATTAATCTACTAATAACAACGGTCACCAGTTATTACATCAACCTATGGGTGGTCCCTATTACCGGGATCACCCTCTCTGAACCCCTGCCTGAAAAGGCACAAATTTTGCGAGAATGTACCATGAAGAATGATTCATCCACGCTCAAACGAGGCCTCAGTGCCCGGCATATCCGGTTTATGGCGTTAGGTTCCGCCATTGGGACCGGTCTGTTTTATGGTTCTGCCGAGGCGATTCGTCTGGCGGGACCAGCAGTTTTACTTGCTTACCTCATCGGCGGCGCGGCCGTGTTTATGGTGATGCGCGCACTGGGTGAGATGGCAGTGCATGACCCGGTAGCAGGCTCTTTCGGTCACTATGCCAGCCGTTATCTTGGGCCGCTGGCCGGTTTTCTCACTGGCTGGACCTATACCTTCGAGATGATTATTGTGGCGTTGGCTGATGTCACCGCATTCGGTATCTATATGGGGTTATGGTTCCCTGATGCGCCACAGTGGGTTTGGGTGCTGAGTATTATTTTCTTTATTGGTGCGCTGAATCTCTGCTCAGTCAAAGTGTTTGGTGAAATGGAGTTTTGGCTATCGTTGCTAAAAGTGACGGCGATTATTGCCATGATTGCTGCCGGCTTGGGCATCATGATGTTTGGCTTTGGTGCAGGTCATGAGAGCACCGGTGTCAGTAATCTCTGGTCTCATCAAGGATTTATGCCGAATGGCTTGACGGGGGTGATTGCATCATTTGCCGTGGTGATGTTTGCTTTTGGGGGGATCGAAATTATCGGTGTCACGGCCAGTGAGGCGAAGAACCCAGAAAAAGTGCTACCACGTGCCATTAATACCGTACCGATACGCATTCTGCTGTTCTATGTTTTGACCTTGTTTGTGCTGATGGCTATTTATCCATGGAATAGCATTGGGCAAAATGGCAGTCCTTTTGTGGAAATTTTCAGTAGCTTAGGTATCAGTTCTGCCGCTAATATTTTGAATCTGGTGGTTATTACCGCGGCTATTTCCGCCATTAACAGTGATATTTACGGTGCGGGTCGCATGATGTACGGCATGGCGCAAGAAGGGCTGGCACCGAAGTGTTTTAGCCGTCTGACCCGTAATGGTGTGCCATGGATGACTATTTTGGTGATGGCAATCGCACTGTTATGTGGTGTGGTGCTGAACTATCTGATCCCGAAAAATGTATTCCTGATTATTGCCTCGATTGCCACCTTTGCGACGGTCTGGGTATGGCTGATGATCCTTATCTCGCAAGTGGCGATGCGCCGCTCTATGAGCAAAGAGAATATTGCCCGGCTGACATTCCCGGTACCGTTCTGGCCAGTGGCACCGATTCTGACCATCATCTTTATGGCATTTATTATCGCGGTTTTAGGTTACTTCCCTGATACCCGTATCGCCATGTATGTTGGGGTGGCGTGGGTAGTATTAATGACTCTCGCCTGGTGGGTCTGGTTACGCAAAGCTCCACCACGGTCCCTTCAAGAACCGATAGAGAGTTTGCAAAAACAGATAGAAAGTCGCGAGGTTTAGCCACGACTGGCCGCTGATGATCGATTCAGCGGCCATACTGTTGCTTTTTAGCTCTGTGAGGGGCGAGCCGGCACATTGATCACCAATTTTTGGTGTAATTCTAACGCCATGGTTTCAAGGCGGGTGGTTAATTGATTGGTCAGGGTGGTGAGTTCTGTATTCTGCCGCAGTAACTCCAGCATTTGCTCCGCATTTTGCGCTGCCATTCTTTGCCGCTCTTCATTCGCAATGGCTAGTGCCTCGCGATGTTGTGCATCGGCTTGTGCATTAGCCTTATCACGTTCTGCCTGGCGGGTTTGTGCCAATAAAATAAGGGGTGCTGCGTAGGCCGCCTGTAAGCTAAAAGCCAGATTTAGCAAAATAAACGGGTAAATATCAAATTTGACAATACCCATCACATTCAGACCAATCCAGATCACCACAATGAGTGTTTGTGCGCCAAGGAAGACTGGCGTGCCGAAAAAACGGGCAAAAGCTTCTGCTTTCTGGGCAAACCAACTGTTGCCGAAAGGGGTTGATAAGTGTTCATGAGCACGATGGTAGCGGAGATAATCGACTTTACGTGGCTGTAGTGGCGGCTGCTCAGTCACGGGTTCAGTTTTTTTCATAGGATGTTACCCCGGTAGATGAAGGATTCTGTTGAGGTCAGCTCACGACAAAATTAAATCAGGTTACTTAATGCTTCAGACTATTTAATTATAGAGTGGGGTCCGATGAGCAATGGATAATTACCCCGTCTAAAGATGTTGAGTTGATGGAATAATCACATATTCATTTTATTGTTATCGCACTATATACCAAGATAATGTTTTGCGTTTAAAGTAGCGGCGTGGCCAGATGGTGATAAACTGACCTCAATTGTGAAAAATTATATACATACGGAGTAGCGGCCCATGCCTGCCATAGCCATTAAGCGGTGGATTAAACGGATTGTACTGGTCTTGGTGGTAATGTCAGTTACCATACTGGCGATACGAATTTACGATACACAACGTGGCCCAAAGCTCGAGCTTTGGCATACGTTTGTTCCTCATGATATGCGCGCGGCTGAGATTGATAAAGCCAGTTGGGCGGATTACATCAAAGCTGAAAATAACCTTTTCGATGAAGTGCGGATTAATGTTACCGAGAAACTGGAACCAAGGAATGAAATTCCATTAAATCGTTATTACTCTGGTAGCTCGATTTACCCTCCACATTTCAAAAATGACTGGAATCGTTCATATATTCTTGAGCCAGAAGGTAAACCTAAAGGTGCGGTGGTCTTACTGCATGGTTTAACTGACACCCCTTATAGCCTGCGTCATATTGCTGAAAATTATCGTCAGCGTGGATATGTTGCCATTGGTATTCGTTTGCCCGCTCACGGAACAGTGCCTGCGGCTCTGACCGATGTTGAATGGCAGGACTGGCTGGCGGCAACGCGCTTAGCTGTTCGTGAAGCCAAAGCACTGAGTGGCCCTGATTTACCGCTACACGTGGTCGGCTTCTCCAATGGCGGCGCGTTGGCAATGAAATATACGTTGGATTCAATGGATGACCCGACACTGGCGAAACCGGTGCGGGTTATCTTGATATCCCCGATGATCGGTGTCACCAGTTTTGCGCGTTTTGCCGGTATTGCCGGTTGGCCCGCTATCTTCCCGGCCTTTGCTAAAGCAGCCTGGTTGGGGATTGTGCCGGAGTTTAATCCTTTCAAATATAACTCGTTCCCAGTGAATGCTGCCCGTCAGTCTTATTTACTGACGTCTGTGCTGCAACAGCAAATTGCGCGTGATGCCAGAAACAATAAGATGGAGGAGTTACCCCCGATTCTGACCTTCCAGTCGTTAATGGATTCAACGGTCAGTACTCGTGCGGTCGTTACTGCTCTTTATAACCACTTGCCGAAGAATGGTAGCGAAGTGGTGCTGTTCGATTTGAACCGTGCCGCCAGTTTCGGCCCGCTATTGAGAACTTCTTCTTATACTGCTCTGGCGCGTTTGTTGCCTCCACCGCCACGTAATTATAGCGTAACGGTGATTACCAACGTTTCACCGCAAAGTAATGAAACAGTGGCGCTGACTACCTTGGCGGGTGAGACTAACGAGGTTTCAGTACCTACCGGCTTGATTTACCCACCGGACATTTTCTCGTTATCCCACGTGGCATTGCCATTCCCAATGAGTGATTCGCTGTATGGCCGCTATCCAGAACCGCGTGACCAATACGGTATCAGCTTGGGGACTTTTGCCGCTCGTGGTGAGCGGGCGGTACTGGTTGTCGGGTTAGACTCCCTGATGCGTATCTCATCAAATCCATTCTATTCGTACATGTTGCAGCGGATAGATGACAAGATAGACGCACCAGCGAAATAAGATGGTGTTAAAGCCTCCGAATCGGGGGCTTTTTCATAATGAGTGCCATACTTTCAAGTCGTAGCTGTTGTTCATATTTACTGACCCAGAAAGGAAAGCAAAATGTCTATTGAAAAAGTCGTATACCGTGCCAAAGCTAAAGCCACTGGCGGGCGTGATGGTCGGGCAACATCCTCAGATGGTGTATTGGATGTGAAATTGGGCGTCCCAAAAGAGATGGGTGGGGCGGGAGGTGCTGTGACTAATCCAGAACAGCTCTTTGCTGCGGGCTATTCAGCTTGTTTCCTTGGTGCGCTGAAATTTGTGGCATCAAAAGAAAAGGTGAAAGTGCCGGATGATGCCAGCATTGAAGGTACCGTGGGCATTGGTGCCATTCCAACCGGTTTTGGTATTGAAGTGCAACTGGATATCAGCTTGCCGGGTATCGAGCGTAGCGTAGCAGAAGATTTGGTGAAAAAGGCGCATGTTGTCTGCCCATATTCCAATGCCACGCGTGGCAATATTGATGTGACATTGAATATCAAATAAGCCAATTTCTCATCTCAGCAGCCCATAAGAATTATCTTGTGGGCTATATGCTGCACCCCCGAATTTTCTGCTCTAACTTCAAATAAATAAGCCAATATATCCTCTAGAGACTATGCGCTAGTTCGTGGATTGACGAACTAAGAATTGTTAAGATAATTCTTGTAACTAAAATCAATAGCATGCTTATTGATCTCGCACTGAACCTGAGGGGGGGTTCACTGTCTGACTGATTCAAGCCGCAAATAGTGTCTCTGGAGACCTGGCGTTATATGGACAGAGTTAAATCTTTATCACAGCAAAGCATTTCTTTGTTGTTGGCTGTTTATATTGGTATTTTCCTGAATATATCTGTCTTTTATCGTCGTTTTGACTCCTTTAGCCAAGGTATCCAAGGCATAAAAGTCGTGTCTGCTATCATCGAAGTGATGGCCATTATTCTGTTTACCTTTTTTGTTATGAGGGTGATCTCCCTCGGTGGCCGGTGGTTTTATCGTGTTATTGCCACCCTGCTGGTCCTAATTTCTGTCGCTGCCAGCTATTACATGACTTTTTTCAATGTTGTCATTGGCTACGGCATCGTTATTTCGGTGCTGACCACCGATACAGATTTATCGAAAGAAGTCATCGGGTTACATTTTGTCATTTGGATGGTGCTGGTCAGCACACTACCGCTACTACTTATCTGGAAAAACACTCTGCGGCTAACCCTGCTTGAGCAATTTTTGACGCCAGGGCAGCGTATTAAGCCTGTTTTGTTGATGGCAGTTGCTGTGGCGCTGGTTTGGTTGCCGTTACGCTATCTGGATAATGTACAAGATGCTAATGAGCAGCTGAAAACGGTGGATTTACCGAGTTATGGCGGTGTGGTTGCTCACTCATATTTACCCTCTAACTGGTTGGCTGCATTGGGTTTATATGCTTATACCCAATATAACGAGCGTTATGATGCGGTAACATTGTATAACCCGACCGAACACCATACTTATATCGCGCCGGCCGGTATTGATGACACCTATGTTGTGTTTATCATTGGCGAAACAACGCGTTGGGATCATATGGGGTTGTTGGGATACCCACGTGATACCACTCCTCGCCTGAGTAAAGAGAAGAATTTAGTCGCTTTCCGTGGCACATCTTGTGATACCTCAACCAAACTTTCACTGCGCTGCATGTTTGTGCGCGAAGGCGGCACTGAGAATAATCCACAGCGCACATTGAAAGAGCAAAATGTGTTTACGGTGATGAAATCATTGGGTTTTACCTCTGAACTGTTTGCCATGCAGAGCGAAATTTGGTTCTACAACAATGCGAATACTGATAATTACTCGTTCCGTGAATTGATTGCTTCAGAGAAGCGCAACGATGATAAGCCGGTAGATGACATGCTGCTGGTTGATGAATTGAAGGAGTCTCTGGGGCGTTATCCTGTAGGCAAGCATTTGGTGGTATTGCACACCAAAGGCTCACATTACCTCTATTCCCAACGCTATCCCCGCAGTTATGCCCGCTATCAGCCTGAATGTATGGGGGTCGATGATTTTTGCAGTAAGCAGCAATTGGTGAACGCTTTTGATAACAGTGTGCTGTATACCGATTCGTTTATCGCAAATGTGATTGACCAAATGCGGGATAAAAAAGCATTAGTGTTTTATGCATCGGATCATGGTGAGTCTATTGACGAGAACTCCCACTTCCACGGAACACCACGTGAAATGGCGCCCCCGGAGCAATTCCGTGTGCCATTGATGGTTTGGGCCTCGGACAAATTCCTGGCGCAACCGGATCATCTCGCGGCTTTTGAGCAACTACAGGCTGAGCAGCGGGTGGGTAAGACCCATCGTCAGGTTGAATTGTTTGATTCTATTTTGGGTTGTTTAGGTTATACCTCGCCAGATGGTGGCATTAATGCCCAGAATAACTGGTGCCAGGCACCGGGGCGGCCTGCAAAATAAACATTTAGCACAAGTATAATCCGATATGAAATGATTTTTGATTCCAATCCCATTGTCACTTTTAGGTTACGGTATACTCCAGTTCCAATCCCTACTGGCTGGAGTCTTCCATGACTTACCGTGTTGCCTTTATTGATGATCATGACATTGTGCGCTCAGGTTTTGCCCAGCTACTTTCTCTGGAAGACGATATTCAAGTGGTGGGGGAGTTTAGTTCAGCAAAACAGGCACGCCTCGGATTACCTAGCCTACAGGCGAATATCTGTATTTGTGATATCTCGATGCCTGATGAGAGTGGTTTAGATTTACTGAAAGACCTCCCTTCAGGGATGGGGGTCATTATGCTCTCGATGCACGACAGCCCGGCGCTAGTGGAAATGGCGTTAGAGCGCGGTGCGCGGGGGTTTCTATCCAAGCGTTGTAAGCCAGAAGATCTGGTTTCGGCTGTCCGTACCGTTGGCAGTGGCGGCGTCTATCTGATGCCTGAAATCGCCCAACAATTGACTCGTATTGCTGTTGACCCCTTAACCCGACGTGAGCGGGAAGTTGCCTTGTTATTAGCGCAAGGAATGGAAGTGCGCGAGATAGCCGAGTCACTTGGCCTGTCACCGAAAACCGTGCATGTCCATCGCGCTAACTTATTTTCCAAGCTCGGTGTCAGTAATAACGTTGAGTTAGCTAAGCAGGTATTGAATCTATGATGCAGCGTTTTATTATGCTGCTGGCATTGTTATTTATTTATATCACTGCAGCTTTCTGTTTATGGTCCGTTGGCACCCAATTAGTTGATCGGCCGTTACAGGCACTACTGCTGTTCCCGTTTGGCCTGCGGATGGGCATTTTATTGCAAAGCCCACGACAATATTGGCCGGGCATTCTGTTGGGTGATGCACTGCTATGGTGGCTGCTGACCGATCAGTTTGGCTATCCTTATAGCTTGCTGTGGGCTGCGATTCCCTTACTGCTGGCGACCACGTTATTGGCGGTTATCGCTTCTCCTTGGCTGTTGCGCAATCAGAGCAGCGGCAGTGAATGGAAGTGGCCCTTGATGCAAGGTGTGGTGATTTTTGGTGCTGCATTGATACAAGCATTAGGATGGCAGATTAACAGTGGTCAGGGTGCTATGGCGCTGCTATTGGGGTTGGTGGGTGGATTTACCATCGCGCCGATTTGTCTGTTGTTGTGGCACTATCTGGCGCGTCAAATCTGGTCTCCGCTGGAACCGGGGCTGATTCATAAACCCATTAATCTACGTTTGCGCCATATCCTGTGGTATCTGCTGCTATTCGCCTTGAGCATTTGGCTACAACATCATGTCACCGAGTCAGATTTGTATTTGTTTGCACCGTTCTGTTTGGCAATCCCGATTGTATTTATGTCTTATCGCTATGGTTGGCAAGGGGCGGTGGTGGCCACATTGCTCAATGGCATGGTGTTATTGATCAATACCCCCGCAGAATTAGATTCACACCGTGATTTGTTGTTGTCGTTATTGGCGCAGAGTTTGACCGGCTTATTATTAGGCGCGGGGATCCAGCGTCAGCGCGAGTTAAATTACCAATTACAGCTACGGCTGAATGAAAATCGTGAGTTGGCTAAAGCATTGGTGGTGGCCGAAGAACATGCCCGGCGTGATGTTGCACGTGAACTGCATGATGAGGTTGGGCAGACAGTGACGGTTATCCGAACCCAAGCCAGTATTATCAAACGGTTAACTACCCAACCACAGGTATTGACCAGTGCCGAAATGGTCGAGACGCTGGCGTTGCGGGTTTACGATGGTGTCCATGATGTTTTGGCGAAACTGTGGCCTGCGGCATTGAATAATCTGCCCTTATCGGCGGCTATTGCTGCACTAATGCGTGAACTTATTCCGCAGGATCAATCAGTGACCGGCGTGCTTAACTGGCAACTCAGTGACGCTGATATAGATGAAACACTGAAAATCACCCTATACCGTATCTGTCAGGAGGGAGTAACCAATGCCTATCGCCATGGTGCTGCCAGCCGGATTGAAATTAATGCACAACAGAATGATAAACAGATAACACTGACGATTCACGACAATGGAAAAGGTGTTGATTTGGCGACATTAACCCCAGGTTATGGGCTAAGAGGTATGCAGTCACGGGTGAGTGCTTTAGGGGGGGATTTTACGCTGAGTGTCGATAACGGCACCTGTTTAAATGTGACCTTGCCCACAGTTTCTCTGTCAGCTAATGAAAACTAAGAAATATTCTCGGTTTTTGCAGGGTTTTTTCTCATTGGTTTTGTACGCACGAGGAACATGATGACTCTACTTGAAAAAATTTCTGAGGTTCACATGTGGTCTTTCCTCAAAAGCCGCGATAACGTGCCGCCCGTCACGGATCAAGCGCAAATTGATTCGTCTTATAAATATTGGCGTATTCAACTAATGTGGACGATGTATATCGGCTACGCTGCGTTCTATTTCACCCGTAAAAGCTTTAACTTCATCATGCCTGCAATGCTGAGTGATTTAGGGCTGACCATGTCGGATGTCGGGATTTTAGGCACACTCTTTTATATCACTTATGGTTGCTCTAAATTTATCTCCGGCATGATAAGTGACCGCTCAAATCCGCGCTACTTTATGGGCATTGGGTTGGTTATGACCGGGGTTATCAATATCCTGTTCGGCATGAGCTCGTCACTGCTCGTGTTTGGTTCTTTGTGGATCCTTAATGCCTTCTTCCAAGGTTGGGGTTGGCCGCCTTGCTCCAAAATCCTGACCAGTTGGTATTCGCGCTCAGAACGCGGGGGTTGGTGGGCGATGTGGAATACTTCGCATAACTTTGGTGGTGCGCTGATTCCCCTGTTGGTCGGCTTTATTTCTCTGCATTTTAGCTGGCGTTACGGCATGATTATCCCTGGTATTATCGGTGTGGTGATCGGTTTACTGATGTGTTGGCGCTTGCGTGATAAGCCGAGCACGATGGGGTTGCCGAGTGTGGGTAAGTGGCGCAATGATGCGATGGAATTGGTCCAGGAATCTGAAGGCCAGGGGCTATCAAATAAAGAGATTGTGAAGCGCTATGTATTAACCAACAAATATATCTGGTTGCTGGCGGTATCTTACGTGCTGGTTTATATCGTTCGTACTGCTATCAATGACTGGGGTAACCTTTATTTGACACAAGAGAAAGGTTATTCATTGATGACGGCCAACTCGGCGATTTCACTGTTCGAGGTGGGGGGCTTTATTGGCTCGTTGGTGGCAGGTTGGGGTTCTGATAAGTGGTTCCGTGGCAACCGTGGGCCAATGAACTTGATATTTGCTATTGGAATTTTCCTCTCGGTGGCGTCGTTGTGGATTATGCCGGGTGTCAGTTACATCTTGCAGGCGAGTTGCTTCTTTGCCATTGGCTTCTTCATTTTTGGCCCGCAGATGTTAATTGGTATGGCTGCCGCTGAATGCTCACATAAGGATGCTGCGGGAGCTGCTACCGGTTTTGTTGGGTTGTTTGCCTACTTGGGTGCGGCCTTATCTGGCTACCCCATTGCCCGCGTGATGGAGGTTTGGCACTGGAATGGTTTCTTTGTGGTTATTTCCATTGCGGCCTGTTTATCTGCATTCTTCTTGCTGCCATTCCTACGGGCGCAATCGCCAGAATTAAAGCAAGCGGAAGCCTGATTTACGTGCAAATGCGTCAGTTTTAGCCGTTGGTGATGTTTTTAACAACAGTCACTCAGCGTTTGTTAAAAAGTGATTGACGGCCAAAAATCGTAGCAGTAAGATGCGCCCCGATTCGGCGAGTAGCGCAGCTTGGTAGCGCAACTGGTTTGGGACCAGTGGGTCGGAGGTTCGAATCCTCTCTCGCCGACCAAATTTAAGAACCCTGACTTTTAAGTCAGGGTTTTTTTTGGTGTTTTTTCTGCCAAATTTGCCTATCCATCCCGCTATTTCCTTAAGCTAAATCGCCCCCACTGACATGATTTGGTCACCGATAATATCTGTTGCGCTGTCATGCACTCATAAGGGGCACCATTAGGGTGCGCTTTCGTATGAAGCCTTGCTATCTCTTGGACGGTGAGGGGGAGGGCAAGCTGACTTTGCTTTTTTAACGGCACGCAAGATGTGTGAAATTCTGGCTGGATGTGACAACGATCACGTCACTTATCGGCTGTCACGACAGCATTTCCTCCTGTTTTCTGTCGAGATTACAAAAAAAACCTACCCGATATGCATCATTTAGCAACAAAGTTTTTTCGTTTGTCACTGGATGTTGCGACTGCTTTATTCTAATTAGCCAGTCAATATCGCTGGCATATTACCGCTAGCATAATTTTTCATGCTAATAATGTTAACGAGAAGTTTTTTTTATGTTTGCATGCTGTTTCTCATTGTCTTGATAAAACCTTTCAGACCGTATTGACGTTGCCACCAACTGTTGCCAAATTGGTACCCTCAGGGGGAGTCATAGAGAGCAGTTTGGGTGATTCAATGCATTCAAAATTGCTGTCGTGATAGCTTTTATCCGACATCTCAATCCCGCATCCCTGTGGCTAATGAGCCAAAACGGTACAGTCCACGGACGAAAAAATTATAGGGTCTGGCCGTACACACAACACACATCACCATAATGGAGCACAAGCGATGACGATTTCCTTGGGAAAAACAGGGATACTGAAATTCGGTATTGGGCTGATTGCACTGACCGTGGCGGCCAGTGTACAAGCAAAAACATTAGTCTATTGTTCTGAAGGTTCACCTGAGGGTTTCAACCCGCAGCTCTTTACCTCTGGCACAACGTATGACGCCAGCTCGGTACCCATCTACAACCGTCTGGTTGAATTCAAACTCGGTACTACCGAAATTGAACCTGGTCTGGCTGAAAAGTGGGAAATTAGCCCAGATGGCAAAAGCTATACTTTCCATCTGCGTAAAGGCGTGAAGTGGCAAGATAATAAAGACTTCAAACCGACCCGTGATTTCAATGCTGACGATGTGATCTACTCTTTCATGCGTCAGAAAGATGATAAACATCCGTACCATAAAGTGTCTGGCGGCAGCTATGAATACTTCCAGGGCATGGGTATGGGTGATTTGATCACCAATGTGGTTAAAGTTGACGACAACACCGTGCGTTTTGAATTGGCGCGTCCTGAGTCGCCATTCCTTGCCGATCTGGCGATGGACTTTGCCTCTATCCTGTCTGCTGAATATGCCGACAAGATGCTGAAAGCGGGCACCCCGGAAAAAGTCGATTTGAACCCAATCGGTACCGGCCCATTCCAGTTGCAACAATACCAAAAAGACTCCCGTATCCTGTACAAAGCCTTTGAGGGTTTCTGGGGTACCAAGCCGAAAATTGATCGTTTGGTGTTCTCTATTACACCAGATGCGTCAGTCCGTTACGCTAAATTGCAGAAAAATGAATGTCAGGTTATGCCATACCCTAACCCGGCTGACATTGCTCGCATGAAAGAAGACAAAACCATCAACCTGATGGAGCAACCTGGCTTGAACGTCGGTTACCTCTCCTTCAACGTTGAGAAAAAACCATTGGATAACGTGAAGGTTCGTCAGGCGTTGACCATGGCTGTTAACAAAGAAGCGATTATTGATGCGGTTTATCAGGGTGCTGGTCAAGCAGCCAAGAACCTGATCCCACCGACTATGTGGGGCTACAACGATGACGTGAAAGATTACGCTTACGATCCGGCTAAAGCGAAAGAGCTGTTGAAAGAAGCGGGCCTACCAGATGGATTCGCTATCGATCTGTGGGCAATGCCAGTTCAGCGCCCGTACAACCCGAATGCCCGTCGTATGGCTGAAATGATCCAGTCTGACTGGGCGAAAATTGGTGTGAAAGCCAAGATAGTGACTTACGAGTGGGGCGAATACCTCAAGCGTGCTAAAGACGGCGAGCATGAAACAGTGATGATGGGTTGGACCGGGGACAATGGGGACCCAGACAACTTCTTCGCCACCCTGTTTAGCTGTGATGCGGCCAAGCAAGGTTCCAACTACTCCAAATGGTGTTATAAGCCGTTTGAAGACGTGATTCAGCCTGCTCGTGCTGAGTCTGATCATGACAAACGTGTCGCACTTTACAAACAAGCTCAGGTTGTTATGCATGATCAAGCTCCGGCGCTGATTGTTGCTCACTCAACTGTGTATGAGCCAGTGCGTAAAGAAGTGAAGGGTTATGTTGTAGATCCGTTGGGTAAACACCATTTCGAGAACGTGTCCCTGGATTAATTTTAACCTTAGATAAACCGGTGAATGTGTGGAATACGCATATTCGCCGGTTTCTTGTTGATACCCAAAATAATTCCAATTGCAGGAAGGCGGCAAGCGAATGAGTCCCGATGAGCTTACTGAAGTAAGTGATTCGGGTGACAAATCGATCGGGAACCGATTTGAACGCTGTTTGCAGCGGCCTCGCAGAGGCGAGGCCCATGGACGGGCCGAGTAACGAGTGTAGCCAACGCACATGCAGTTTGAAGTATGAAGGGTATAGGTTAAGACAGATACAGATGTGAGCCATATAACCTCTCCCAATAAGTGTTATTGTCGCAGAAATTTTGGGCATGGACAGCGCGCAAGCACCGGAGCGGACACCATGACCTTGTAAATCATGGCTACGTGACGGTGGTGAGCACTGCCCTAGGTCAAAATGGCAAGTAAAATAGCTTATTGGGGAGGTTTAATAAGCTGGGTTGCCCACGAGCAGCCCGGCATTCTACACAGAGAGTTCGGGATATGTTGCAGTTCATACTCCGACGTTTGGGGTTAGTTATCCCAACGTTTATCGGCATTACTTTGCTGACCTTTGCTTTTGTCCATATGATCCCGGGTGACCCGGTGACCATCATGGCTGGGGAACGCGGTATCTCCACCGAGCGTCATGCTCAAATCATGGCAGAAATGGGGCTAGACAAGCCTCTCTATCAACAATACTTCCATTATGTGAATGGCGTATTACATGGCGACCTCGGCATCTCGCTGAAAAGCCGTATTGCTGTCTGGGAAGAGTTCGTCCCACGCTTTAAAGCGACACTGGAACTGGGGATCTGCGCGATGCTGTTTGCTATCGCGGTGGGTATTCCGGTGGGGGTGTTGGCGGCAGTTAAACGCGGTTCAATATTCGATCACACCGCTGTTGGGATCTCCCTTACCGGCTATTCGATGCCTATCTTCTGGTGGGGCATCATGCTGATTATGTTGGTCTCGGTCCAATGGAACCTGACCCCGGTTTCCGGGCGCGTCAGTGATACGGTGTTCCTTGATGACAGCCTGCCTTTGACTGGTTTTATGCTGATTGACACCTTTGTTTGGGGTGAGCCGGGTGATTTCAAAGACGCGGTGATGCATATGATTTTGCCTGCCATCGTTTTAGGGACTATCCCTCTTGCCGTCATCGTACGTATGACGCGCTCCTCGATGCTGGAAGTCTTGGGTGAAGATTATATCCGTACTGCGCGGGCGAAAGGCCTGAGCCGGATGCGGGTGATTGTGGTCCATGCACTGCGTAATGCTTTGCTGCCGGTGGTTACCGTGATTGGCTTGCAGGTTGGTACCATGCTGGCTGGCGCTATTCTGACGGAAACCATCTTCTCCTGGCCGGGGTTAGGGCGCTGGCTGATGGATGCCTTGCAACGCCGTGATTACCCAGTGGTTCAGGGTGGTGTGTTGCTGGTCGCAATCATGATTATTTTAGTTAACTTGCTGGTAGATGTGCTCTATGGCGTAGTTAACCCGCGTATTCGTCACAAGAAATAAGGGGCGCAGAATGTCTCAACTTACTGAGTCTACAGTAAAAAGTGCGCCGAAGCCGATGACTCCATTGCAGGAGTTTTGGCACTATTTCAAGCGCAATAAAGGGGCTGTTATCGGCCTGTTCTACATTATTATTATGCTATTGATTGCCGCTGGTGCTACCTGGCTTGCCCCGCACGGGCCGGCAGAGCAATTTCGTGATGCGTTACTGAAACCGCCGGTTTGGGAAGAGGGTGGCAGTTGGAAATTCCTGCTGGGTACCGATGATGTGGGCCGTGATGTGTTATCTCGCCTGATGTACGGTGCTCGCCTCTCGCTGCTGGTGGGTTGTCTGGTGGTGGTGCTATCACTGGTGATGGGCGTGATTTTCGGTTTATTGGCCGGTTATTTTGGCGGTATCGTTGATGCCATCATCATGCGTGTTGTCGATATCATGCTGGCACTGCCAAGCCTGTTGCTGGCATTAGTGCTGGTGGCGGTATTTGGCCCCTCCATCGTTAATGCCTCGCTCGCATTGACCTTTGTTGCCTTGCCGCATTATGTCCGTTTAACCCGTGCCGCGGTGCTGGTTGAGGTGAACCGCGACTACGTAACGGCCTCAAGAGTGGCTGGGGCGGGTGCGATGCGCCAGATGTTTATCAATATCCTGCCCAACTGCCTTGCGCCGTTAATCGTGCAGGCTTCTCTCGGCTTCTCTAACGCCATTCTGGATATGGCGGCTCTCGGCTTTCTCGGCATGGGTGCGCAACCGCCAACACCGGAATGGGGCACCATGCTCTCTGACGTGTTGCAGTTCGCCCAAAGCGCCTGGTGGGTCGTGACCTTCCCCGGTGTGGCGATCCTGCTGACGGTTCTGGCGTTTAACCTGATGGGGGACGGCCTGCGTGATGCTCTCGACCCCAAACTCAAGCAGTAACAGAGGTAGAGAGAGATGGCACTTTTAAATGTAGATAAATTGTCGGTGCACTTCGGTGACGAAGGTGCGCCGTTCAAGGCCGTAGACCGTATTAGCTACAGCATTGAGCAAGGGCAGGTGGTAGGGATTGTGGGTGAATCCGGTTCCGGTAAATCGGTCAGTTCACTGGCGATTATGGGGCTGATTGATTACCCCGGCAAAGTGATGGCTGACAAGCTGGAGTTTAATGGCCGTGACCTGACCAAGATTTCCGAGAAAGAGCGGCGTCAGTTAGTGGGTTCGGAAGTGGCCATGATCTTCCAGGACCCGATGACCAGTTTGAACCCGTGCTACACCGTCGGTTTTCAGATTATGGAAGCGCTGAAGGTGCATCAGGGTGGCAACCGTAAAACCCGCCGTCAGCGGGCGGTGGATTTGCTGACGCTGGTGGGCATTCCTGATCCCGCGTCACGTCTGGATGTGTATCCGCATCAGCTTTCCGGCGGGATGAGCCAGCGCGTGATGATTGCGATGGCGATTGCTTGTCGGCCGAAATTGTTGATTGCTGATGAGCCAACGACTGCGCTGGACGTGACCATTCAGGCCCAGATTATTGAATTGCTGCTGGAGCTACAGCAGCGTGAAAATATGGCGCTGCTGTTGATAACCCATGATCTGGCACTGGTGGCTGAGGCGGCTCATCATATTATTGTGATGTATGCCGGTCAGGTAGTGGAAACCGGTAAAGCCTCGGAAATCTTCCGCGCGCCACGGCACCCGTACACTCAGGCATTGTTACGAGCCTTACCGGAGTTTGCTCAGGATAAAGCGCGTCTGGCGTCGTTACCGGGTGTGGTACCGGGTAAATATGACCGTCCTGACGGGTGCTTGCTGAACCCACGTTGCCCGTATGCCAATGATCGTTGCCGCCGTGAAGAGCCAGAACTGCTGGGGCCAGCGGGGCGTCAGGTTAAATGTCATACACCGCTCGATGATGCGGGGAGGCCGACCTTATGAGCCAACCAACTGATATGAAAAAAGAATTACAGGTATCCAAGCCGCTATTACAGGCTATCGACCTGAAAAAATACTATCCGGTCAAAAAAGGATTCTTTGCACCAGAGCGTCTGGTTAAAGCACTGGATGGGGTTTCTTTCACCTTGGAGCGCGGTAAAACATTGGCCGTGGTTGGCGAGTCCGGTTGTGGTAAATCCACACTGGGCCGCTTGCTGACTATGATAGAGATCCCAACTGGCGGTGAGCTTTACTACCAGGGTCAGGATTTGCTTAAGCCGGATGAAAGTGCGGAAAAGCTGCGGCGTCAGAAGATCCAGATTGTGTTCCAGAACCCTTATGGCTCGCTGAACCCACGTAAGAAAGTGGGGCAGATTCTGGAAGAGCCACTGCAAATCAATACTAATCTCAACAGCAAAGAGCGGCGTGAAAAAACATTGGCAATGATGGCAAAGGTCGGCCTAAAAACCGAGCATTATGACCGTTATCCCCATATGTTTTCCGGCGGTCAGCGCCAGCGTATCGCCATTGCCCGTGGGCTGATGTTGAATCCCGATGTGGTGATTGCCGATGAGCCGGTTTCTGCACTGGATGTTTCGGTGCGGGCTCAGGTATTGAACCTGATGATGGATTTGCAGCAGGAACTGGGTCTGTCGTATGTCTTTATTTCCCATGATTTATCAGTGGTTGAGCACATTGCTGATGAAGTGATGGTGATGTATCTGGGGCGCTGTGTTGAGAAAGGCAGTAAAGAAGCCATTTTTAATAACCCACGCCACCCTTATACACAGGCATTGCTCTCTGCTACCCCCCGGCTGAACCCTGATATGCGCCGTGAGCGAATTAAATTGACGGGGGAGCTACCTAGCCCCATGAGCCCGCCACCGGGGTGCGCATTTAATGCCCGTTGTCGTCGGGCGTTTGGGACTTGCACCCAGCTACAGCCGCAACTGAAGCAATATGGTGATCAAATGGTCGCCTGCTTTGCGGTTGATCAGGATGAAGCAGAAAAAGCCAGCTAACACGGGTTAAGGCCCCAGCGCTGTTGGTTGGGGTCCAATCGACGAGTGTGATATCAATTACAACAACGCCGATAATTCGGCGTTTTTTTATAACTGAAAATAGCCTTCCATTGACTATTTATAACTTCATTTTAAAAATAATTACTGTAAATGTGAACGTAATCTTGTAAATAAATAGTTACGGAACAATTTCATATTGCTGAATATGAGTTAATAACCGAGTGCTCCTGTTATTTAGGTCGAGGTTAACATTCACTTAAAATGATATAGATCACATTTTTAGTTCTATCTAGTAAATGCAGCCCCTATCGCTGTAAACATCATTCTGTTGAGATGTGAATAATAAAGGGTGCAATTAATGCACCCTTTATCAAATAGCCGAAGACAATACTATTCGGTTTTTATTGTGGGTAAGGCACCCAGTCACCGCCATTTAATCGAATATAAGGTTTTCCCTGATATTGAATCACAATGGCATTATCGTTTTCCGATATTACCGCCGTTTGCGGCAATCCTTGTGTCAGGGCCTGCCAATCGATAGTCGGCGCAGTAAATACTTTGCCATCGACCATACGTGATACTAATTCAGAAAGCGCCAGATAGCTGCTTGGCGTATTGATAATCACCGGGCTGGCGGGCTGTGGCGCTTTGATTCCCATTAACGTAATCCCAACAGGGATATGCGTGATACTTGGGCTGGGGATATCCCTCAGGCCGGACATCTGCATTTTATCGCCAACCAGCGCGGCTCCATGCTCTGGTACCACCACCACCATAACTTTGCGGCCTGATTTTTCCAACGCCGCCAAAAACGTATTCAATTGGTCAAATAGCGTTTGGGCGCGAGCGTGGTAATCAGCCGTTTTATTGGTACCAACGAAACGGTTACCATCATGTAACGGTATGATATTCATGAAGGTTGCGCTGCGGCTATCCCCCCCTTTCTGCTGCTGTTCCAGCCAGCGGTTGAGCAGTTCCAGATCATTGTAAATTGGCTCACCATCGAAGGACGCCAATTGATTACTGATGCCTTTTTGTGACATCAGCGGCGCGCGCATATTGCCGTCATCTTGAATGTTTTGCAGATAATTACCAAATACACCTGAGTGGTCCATCATCAACTGAGATGCGAAGCCAAGTTTCGCAAGATTATCAAATAGATAACACTGCTGCTCTTGTGGCAGATAGAGGTCTTTGTGCGATGACTGGCCACAACTGGCGCGCAGTAGTCGAATAGAGGCTGGGCCACTGTAGGCGGTGGCAGAGTTGAAGTTCTTGAACAGAATATCAAACTTATTCCACAGCGGGTGCTTATCCAGTTGGATAGCTTCAATGTCTGACCAAGACAGCGAGCAGATATTAATAACTAACAAATCAAAAGGTTGCGCATCTGTTGGCAGCGATGTAGGGAATGCCGTATGGCGGGTTTTCTCCTGCTCATAAAATGCATTCAGATAAGCCGTCAGATTGGCATCGGTTGGTGGGCCACTGGCCGCCACCTGATGACTATTAGGCGTTGGCGGCTCAGCCCCCAGTGTTACTGGAGATGATGCTACCGACGTTTCAGCGGCAGGTGCCAGAGAAAATGCCGGTCCGGCGATGCTGGCAACATTCAGCCAAATCATGGCTGCAACAACAAAAACCGTCACCCGAATCCACTGTGAAATAAACAGGTAGCCCACCAGGATAACAAAGGCGGTTCCTATCATGGCCCAGTTAATAAAACGGCTAATTAATTCAATTAGATAACTGAAGCTAAAGCCGGTAATCTGCGAGCCTTGGCTCAGGATACTGTTGAGCCCCGGTAGCCAGGTGTCGTGATACAGCAAACCAATACCTATTGGGATCGCAATCCAGTGACGCCAGCGGTGGACCCTATAGGCCGGGATCGGAAATAGCAGGAAAGCAATAAACACCAAGTTGGCCAACGGATGGAAGTTCAGGTAACCAAACCACAGCAAGGCAAACTTTAGCAGGAAATAGTAGTTCCATGCGCCAAGACCACGCCAATAGCGCCACGGGCTCGGTGATTCTTGCAGTTTATTCTTTGCATTCATGGTTGTTTCTTCGTCAGTGAAGAGGAGCCATTACGCAACCAAACCCCTTCTGATTTTAAATATCGCGCAGATAAGAACAGATGTTGTCTTTTCTCCCACCAGCGTGGAAACCAACGGTGTGCCACATAACCCAGAGGGAAAAAGATAACCGCAGCACACAGCAGGATTTGCCAGATATCGTTGAGATTCATTGGGTTCGCTCCTTGTTCGGTCCGACATTCAGTGCCAGAGGCACGGGGACTCGTCGGCTAACTTCGGCTTGCTCAGCTGTATCAATTTGTTGCGTATAGGATTTTTTGTCACCGGTCATTTGCCATGCATCGGGGGTATTCATCCGATGAATCTCAGCGATAATTGCCTGATCCTGATACCACACCCGTTGGTTACTGAAAATTTCAGCCACCGGCAAACGGAATATATACTTCAGAGCAGTATCTAAGTCATTGATACGGCAGGTGGAAAGGAATAATACCACATGGTTATCAGCTACCGTTACCACATCACCATAGCGGCGTAGATAGCACAGTGTTAGTGCTTGTCTGGCCTGTAACCCAGGGACTGTCCGCAGAGCAACCATGACACCTTTGCCGTTTTCTGGCAGTAGCGTGTTGTTCATCAGTTGCAAAACAGAGTGGCAGAACTCCGCGGGAGGTAAATAACCTTTAAGCTGAAGTGGGCGTAACGCCTCCAATAACGCATTGATATCTTGAGGAACATGCCGAGAGGAATGTTGGCCCTGAATACCTTCCAACATGGTAAGAAAGCGTGACAGCGGTGCGATGTGAGGCACGATCAGATTCGCGCCGCAGGCCAGCAATAAACGTTCATCGCTGTAACGCAGGCTGGCGTTCATTTCACGCACCACAATTTTGATAGCATCACCCCGTTGGCGGCGTATGTTATGGATCTGATGTGCTAAATCGTCGATTTGCTCACTTTGATTAAGAGCAAAAATCAATGTGGCGGCATGAGCACTTATTGCCCGCTGCGACAATACTGCATTATTATCAAGTAGTTGCCAGTTGGTGGAGAGTGGCGGAGCGCCTTCCAAAATAGTGCGTTCCGCCAAATACAGATGCTCATCATTACGTGAAGGCGGCAGTGCCTGTTGAACTTCATCCGCCATGCTCCAGCCTTGTTCATCTGCTTCCAATCGGACTAACTGATTGGCGGTAACCCCTTTTTCAGTGCTCCACCAAGAGGCAACATACTGGGCATTATCTTGCTGCCATTGCAGGCTAGCCAATCCTTGTAAATAACGGTGCTGGCTAACTAATTGATTCTTAATTTTATTAATACCAGAACTGTGGCAAATTACGATTAACGTACAGTTTTGCGCCTCCAGCCATTGCTGAATATGCTGTAGCCACTGCTGCATCTCTTCGCCAGTGAATGTTTGCCATAAACTGGCCGGTGCTAACAGAATGAACAGTCGCTGTTGCGGCCGTAATGAACGCATTAAATCTTGAGTTAAATGTAGTAATGCTTTTCTTTGTGCCGGTAAGGTAAAAAGTGGCAATTTATAGGGGCCATAACCCACAATGTTTGCCAGTAATTTCTCAGGTTTTAGCCCGCAACAAATCAATGCGGCTCGAGTATTTTCAGATTGGTTACGAATAAGTTGCTGACAGAATAAATTAGCATCAATTTGACGTTCAATATTGACCCAATAAAACCCAGGCGCCTGCATCACGGCTAATTCATCCCAGATTTTTCGAATACCTAATGTGAAAGATCGTGGCATAGATTCTTTATCTGCTTGGTTAAAATGCGATTGGGCCAATTACTGGATAAATTCAGTTAACAATTGTAACATTGCAATAATTATTAACCAATGTCTTTACCGTGATAATAATCTAAGACTCATCTTATTGGGAGAAAGTATACTCAAATTATTGTTATAATTACTTACCATAGCCTATTTTCTAAAGGCGGATAAATGAAAACCATAATAAATCGATTTCACGCCAAAACATCGCTCGAATCTCAGGATGATCTACTAGCATTAACTCAGGCTTTCTCATTACCAACGTTAAGTTATATCGATATCGTCCGTCAGGAACGATTAACTCAGATGATGGCTCGCTGGCCATTGTTGGCTGAACTGGCACAATCCACAGGGAGTGAATAGTTTATGCCGGTACTGGCGTTACAAGGGATAAGAGGGGGGATTGGTACCACATCGGTAACCGCCGCGCTTGCCTGGGCATTGCAACAACTGAAGGAATCAGTTCTGGTGATCGATTTTTCACCGGATAATTTACTGCGGTTGCATTTCAATATGCCGTTTGATCAACCCCGTGGTTGGGCCAAAGCTGAAATTGAGGGCCAAGGTTGGCAGCAAGGGGCGATGCGCTATACCGAAGGGTTAGATTTTCTGCCATTTGGCCAACTAACTCTCATTGAAACTGAGCAACTGAACGCGTCCTTACAACAGCACCCCGTTCAATGGCGAGAAAACCTGTCTGCGTTGCAAGCCAGCGCGCCCGATTGCTGGATTCTATTGGATATCCCTGCGGGTGATAGTATATTCACGCGCCAGATTTTAGCGCTGGCTGATCTGGTGCTGGTATTGATCCATGCCGATGCCAGTTGTCATATTCGCCTACATCAGCAAAATCTGCCTGTCGACTGCCATTTCCTGCTGAACCAATTTTCTGCCAGTAGCCATCTACAACAGGATTTACATCAGCTTTGGCTACAAAACCTGGATAACTTATTACCTACATTTATTCATCGCGATGAAGCAATGGCTGAAGCGTTGGCGGCCAAACAACCATTGGGTGAATACAGTGGGCAAAGTTTGGCTGCTGAAGAGGTCACCACACTGGCAAATTGGTGTTTGATTACTGTGGCGAACAACAGGCTATGAACTACTTGATGCGGATGTTATTTCTGACCCCGGTTTATCAGGGGATGCGCCGTCGTTATCATCTGTATATGCAGCAAGGTTGCACCGTGCTTACCGCTTTTCTGACCACGTTGGCGCTGCCGTTGTGCTGGATTTTTTTGCGTTTTGAGTCGCCCAGTTGGCAACGTGTAATACAAAACCGCACTTACTGGTTCCCACAGATTTCACCTATTCGCCCACGGCTTGGCGATGGCCTACGGTATCTCTTGCAAGGGTTGTGGCTGCTACTGACCTATCCTGAATCGCGCAATGAAAAGAGGCTCCAGCCTGCCGCAGTCGGCAAAAAGTGGGTAAAACATACAAGACAAGGCTATATCCGTTGGCTGGGGAACATGCCCGAACGTTTTGAACTCCAGCGACTGGAACAATCGCTTATCACCCGATTAACCCCGTCATCAAAGCGCACCCGCCGGGTCCTGTTTATTATTTTGGGTATTTTCACCGGCATATTAGCGCTGCTGTGTATTTCTCAGCCGTTTGGCATGATGGCGCAGTTCGTTTTTGTGCTGCTGCTTTGGGCGTTGGCGATGGTGGTGCGACGGGTGCCGGGCCGCTTACCAACCTTAATGCTTATCGTGCTGTCTTTAACCGTCTCCTGCCGCTATCTGTGGTGGCGCTATACCGAAACGCTGAACTGGGATGACCCCGTCAGTCTGGTATGCGGCTTATTGTTGCTGTTCGCTGAAACATACGCCTGGGTGGTGCTGGTGCTGGGTTACTTCCAGACCATTTGGCCGCTTAATCGCCAGCCGGTGGCAATGCCGGATGATATCAATAGTTGGCCGACCATTGATTTGATGGTGCCGACCTATAACGAAGACCTTGGCGTGGTTAAACCAACTATTTATGCCGCTCTTGGTATTGATTGGCCAAAAGACAAAATCAATATCTATATTTTGGATGATGGTAACCGACCCGCGTTTAAAGCATTCGCTGCTGAGGTCGGGGTGCACTACATTGCCCGACCCACCCACGAGCATGCTAAAGCCGGTAACATTAACCATGCATTGAAACAGGCTAACGGTGAGTTTGTCGCTATTTTTGACTGCGACCACGTGCCGACCCGTTCTTTCCTGCAACTGACGTTGGGTTGGTTCTTTAAAGATACCAAGCTGGGCATACTCCAGACGCCGCATCACTTTTTCTCTCCCGACCCCTTTGAGCGAAACCTGGGGCGTTTTCGTCAGACGCCGAATGAAGGCACACTGTTTTATGGCTTGGTGCAAGACGGTAACGATATGTGGGATGCCACCTTCTTCTGTGGCTCTTGCGCTGTGCTGCGCCGCAGTGCGTTAGATGCTATTGGCGGTATTGCGGTAGAAACAGTGACTGAAGATGCCCATACCTCGTTGCGTATGCACCGTAAAGGATACTCCTCCGCCTATATCCGCATTCCGCAGGCCGCAGGCTTGGCAACCGAGAGTTTATCGGCGCATATCGGGCAGCGTATCCGCTGGGCGCGGGGCATGGTTCAGATCTTCCGGCTGGATAATCCGCTACTGGGTAAGGGGCTGAAGTTAGTCCAGCGCTTATGTTATGCCAATGCCATGCTGCACTTTTTATCCGGTATTCCACGCTTAATCTTTCTAACCGCTCCGCTGGCTTTCTTGTTGCTGCATGCTTACATCATTTTTGCTCCGGCACTGGCGATTGCACTCTATGTGCTGCCGCATATGATCCATGCCAGTCTGACCAACTCCCGTCTGCAAGGGAAATACCGCCATTCCTTCTGGAGTGAAATCTATGAAACGGTGTTGGCATGGTATATCGCCCGTCCGACCACCATGGCACTTCTCAGCCCACACAAAGGGACGTTTAACGTGACGTCGAAAGGGGGGTTGGTTGAAGAGCAGCATGTGGATTGGGTGATCACCCGCCCGTATATCGCGCTGGTTCTTCTCAATGTTGCCGGCCTGATTGCGGGTTTGTGGCGTTTGGGTCATGGCCCGTCGAATGAAATTATGACGGTGGTTATCAGCTTGGTGTGGGTGATTTATAACATGACGATTTTAGGCGGTGCCGTCGCGGTGGCAGTTGAAGCTAAACAAGTGCGCCAGTCACACCGGGTCGAGATAGCCATGCCAGCCGCAGTAGCTCGTGCTGATGGTCACTTGTTCTCCTGTACATTGCGCGACTATTCCGATGGTGGCGTGGGGATTGAAATGCGCGAAGCCGGATTACTGCAAGAGGGTGAGGCGGTTCATTTACTGCTCAAACGTGGGGCGCAGGAGTACACCTTCCCCTGTGAGGTGACCCGTGCCTTCGGCACTAAAGCCGGGATGCGAATGCATCAACTGAGCGTGGCACAACATATTGATTTTATACAGTGTACCTTTGCCCGTGCCGATACCTGGGCGCTGTGGCAGGATGGTTTTCCTGAAGATAAGCCAATTGAAAGCCTGCGCGATGTGTTGGCGCTGGGCTTTAAAGGATATGTCCGTATGGCCAGCTATGCACCACCGGTAATGCGAAATGTATTAGTAGGATTTACTTCCCTGATTGCCTGGATAGCGTCATTTGTACCCCATGGCGTCGGTAAAAATCAGGCTCCGAGTAGCCAAGGCCAGACAGTGGCTCAACATTGATGATGGTATGGTGATGAGAAAAATAACGTGGTTTACCGCATTGGCTTTGGGATTGACGTCATTCACCCATGCTGAAACTCCAACGGTACCGTCAGCTCAATCGGCGGTCATGGCCACTGACGCGGCGCAGATACCCGCAATATCGGGTGATATACCGGTGCGCGACGTAGAATATTTGTTTGCCAAAATCGCGCCGCCGCCGGGGACCTTCTCCTTGCGTGGCACTAACCCTGAAGGCCAGCTTGAGTTCGGCGTGCGCAGTGATGAGGTGGTGACTCATGCGACCTTGAATCTTGAGTTTACGCCATCACCTTCGCTGATCCCGGTGGAGTCGCAGGTGAAAATCTTGCTGAATGATGAACTGATGGGCGTCATGGCGATCACCAAAGATCAGCTTGGTAAACCCACCCACCTTCAATTACCGATCGATCCGCGTTACATCACTGATTTCAACCGCTTGCGGTTAGTTTTTGTCGGCCATTATCAAAATATCTGTGAGAACCCAGCGAGCAATACCCTGTGGTTGGATGTCAGTAAGTCCAGCTCACTGGATTTGCGCTATCAATCGCTGCTGGTTAAAAATGATTTATCCCACTTTCCTGAGCCATTTTTTGATGCCAGAGATAATCGCCCGCTGATTCTACCCGTGATATTTGCTGCTGCACCTGATGTGTCGCAGCAGCGGGCCGCGGCTATTCTGGCCTCATGGTTTGGTGATAAGGCGCAATGGCATGGGCAGAACTTCCCGGTATTGTATAACCAACTGCCTACTCAGCATGGCGTAGTATTCGCGACTAACGCTCAACGCCCTGATTTCCTAAAAGATTACCCGCCGGTGAAAGCTCCAACGGTGGAAATCATCAGTCATCCGAATAACCCGTATGTGAAGTTATTGCTGATTCTGGGGCGCGATGATAATGACCTGATTACTGCGGCACAGGGGATCGCGCAAGGCAATATTCTGTTTCGTGGTCAGAATGTAACGGTGGATAAGGTTGAGCCATTAGCACCTCGCCTGCCTTATGATGCACCAAATTGGGTGCGTACCGACCGCCCGATGACATTTGCTGAGTTGCAGCAATATCCTGAGCAACTGCAAACATCGGGATTACTGCCGCCGCCGATTTCATTAGCGATGAATCTGCCACCGGATTTGTTCTTGACTCGCAGTGCTGGTATCGATATGCGCTTGATATATCGTTACACCTCAACACGTTTGATGGATGGTTCCCGCTTAAGTATCAGCTTGAATAATCAGTTTGTGCAGGATTACCCACTGTCACCGAATATGCCCGAAGACAGTAAGATCCTGCGTCTGCCACTGCTACAAGGCTTACAGGATGCCGCCAAAAGGCTAAGCATTCCGTCCTTGAAACTGGGCGCGACTAATCAACTACGTTTTGATTTTGATTACAGCACCTTGCTGGCAAGCGGTGCCGAGGGGCGATGTGAAACCTATTCTACCGCGCCGAATCACGCGGTAATTGACGGTAACTCTACGATTGATTTCTCCGGCTACCGTCACTTTATGGAAATGCCTGATCTGCGGGCATTTGCCAATGCTGGATTCCCCTTCAGCCGTATGGCTGATCTCTCCGAAACGCTAGTTCTGGTACCACCAAACCCGGCACCAGCACAGATAACCACCCTACTCAATGCGGTGGGAAATATCGGGGCGCAGGTGGGTTATCCCGCGGTCGGTATTAACATTACCGATGATTGGTCACAGGCGGCGAAGAAAGATGCAGATGTGTTGATTATTGGCACCATTCCGCCAGAACTGCGCAATGATCGAAAGATTAACGTGCTGGTGGAACAGACCCTGAGTTGGGTAAAAATGCCAAACCGGCAAACCGGCCTACCAACCATGATGGTACCGCAATCAGATTGGGTAGCAGACAGCCAGGCGACGATAAGCTCTGAAGGGGCGATGTCGGCGATTATCGGTCTACAGTCACCTCACTTCCCTCAGCGCAGTATTGTGGCGTTATTGGCCGACAGTTCGCGTGGTTATACCTTGCTGAACAATGCCATGCTCGATACTGGCAAACGCGAAGCGATATTTGGCTCGGTCGCGGTTATTCGCGAGTCGGGCGTCAACAGCCTGCGAGTTGGTGAGACCTATGATGTCGGTCATTTGCCGTGGTGGGAACGTATCTGGCATACCTTATTTACCCATCCGGTACTGTTGGCAGGGGTGGCCGTATTGGTCGTGGTTATGGCTGCAATGATGGTCTGGCGTGTATTACGTCTGATCAGTCGCCGCCGGTTATCACCTGATGAGCGAGATTGATGTTGAAGGTCGTGATGTTTAAGCGACAGATCTGTGCCCTGCTGCTCGTCAGTTTTGGTAGCGCAGCAACATGTGATTGGCCAGCATGGCAGCAGTTCAAACATGACTATGTCAGCGATGGCGGGCGCGTTATTGATCCCAGCAGCCCGAGGAAAGTCACCACGTCGGAAGGACAGAGTTATGGGTTGTTTTTTGCTCTGGTTGCCAATGATCGGGAAACCTTTGACCAATTATTATCCTGGACGGAAAACAACCTGGCCGCCGGGGATTTAACCGCACGTCTGCCGGTATGGCTATGGGGACAACGCAAGGATAATAATTGGGATGTTCTGGACCCCAATTCGGCCTCTGACGCGGATCTATGGATTGCATACAGCTTGCTGGAAGCGGGGCGGCTATGGGATAGCCGCCGTTACCAGACGATGGGTACTTTGTTGCTGCAACGTATCGCTCAAGAGGAAGTGGTGAATATTCCAGGCCTTGGCGAAATGCTATTGCCGGGGAAAATTGGTTTTAATGATGATGACCGTTGGCGGCTCAACCCGAGTTATCTGCCGCCACAACTGTTGGCCCGCTTTGCCTCTTTGACGGGGCCGTGGAAAGCGATGGTTAAAGTCAATCAGCGCTTATTGCTTGAAACGGCACCCTATGGTTTCTCCCCTGATTGGGTGGTTTGGCAAGAGGGCAAAGGCTGGCAACCTGATGAGACACGGCCCGATGTCGGTAGCTACGATGCGATACGCAGCTATTTGTGGGTTGGTATGTTGTCCAATAACAGCCCAGAAAAGACTATATTAATCCAGCGCTTCCAGCCGATGGCGGCGGTAACCCAACAACGTGGGGTACCACCAGAAAATACGGATACCAGTAACGGTAAAACCAGTGGTAAGGGATCGGAAGGGTTCTCGGCAGCATTACTGCCATTTTTAGCCAGTAGCCCTGAACCCTATAATCAGCAAACCTTGAGCGTGCAACAACAACGTGTGCAAGATTCGCCACCGCCCGCAGATGCCTATTACAGTGCGGTGCTGACATTGTTTGGTCAGGGATGGGCGCAGCATCGTTATAGTTTCAATCGTCAGGGTGAGCTTCAGCCCTCATGGAACAGTCAATGCGCAACATTAAAATATACTGGCTCTTAAGCTTAGCGCTGTTGTCCCAAGCCTTTACCACTCCGGCGCAGGGCGCTGAACCTATCTCACCGACCCAGTTTTTACTGGAGCAGGTACGGCTAGGAGAAGCAACCAATAGAGACGAGTTGGTTAAGCAATCACTGTATCGCTTGAATATGATGGACTCGAATAACCCGGAAGTGGTGGCGGCAGGAATGCGCCAGGCTCTGAGACAGGGTAATTTGGCTGAAGCACAAAAACAGTTGGATAAGCTGCAACAATTGGCACCCGACTCAGAGGCTTATCAGCGGGCTAAACTGCTGTTGGCGCTGACTAAGCCGGAGGTACGCCAACAATTACAACAAGCGCGTCTGTTAGCGACCGCCGGGCGGGTGACTGAGGCCAAAGTTCAATATGATCAACTGTTGCAAGGCAAACCACCAACACTGGATCTTGCTGTGGAATACTGGCGGTTGGTCGCACGTGTACCGGGGCAGGAAGCCCTCGCCACCCAGAAATTAGCCGCGCTTGACCAACAATACCCCGGTAATGTCGCGCTGCGAATGGCCTTGGCGCGCCTGTATTTCAATCAGCAAAATGCCACGCAAGGTTATGCCATATTGGAGAAAGTGGCCGCAGACCCAGTGGGAGCTTCAGATGCCGCAGACTTGTGGATGGAGACGGTCAAAACCATGACTGTCAGTCCACAAAGCGTGGCGGCGCTGACCCATTTCCTCAACATCTTCTCGTCTGGCCCTCAGGCTAATCTCGCCCGTCAAGCATTAGCCAGCCAGCAGGCCATGCTGGCTTCACCGACTTATCAAGCGCGTTTAAGTGGATTGGCAAAAGTAGACAGCGGTGGCGGGGTGGCGGCGATCCCCGCACTAAAACAGGCACTGGCTGCCGCACCTAATGACCCCGAGATCCTCGGCGCGCTGGGTCTGGCATATGCCCGTAGTGGTGACCGTGCCCAAGCTCTGCGCTTGTTTGAACTGGCGCAAAAATCAGATAAAGATGGTCTGAAAAGCGACAAGTGGATCAGCCTGATAAAAACCAATCGCTACTGGCTGCTAAATGACGAGGGGGATAAAGCGCTGAAAGCCGGTAATACCGGGGTGGCACAACAGAAATACCAGCAAGCGCGCCATATCGATGGCAGCGACAGCTATGCATTGATTGGTTTGGCTGATGTTGCCGTGGCCCGTCATGATGATAAAACGGCCGAGCAGTATTATCAGCAGGCACTCCGTCTGGACCCATCAAACGGCAGTGCGGTACGAGGGCTAACCTATATCTACCAGCGTGAATCGCCGCAAAAAGCACTGAGTTATCTGAGCAGTTTGCCACGCAGTCAACAAGCCAAAATGCGTGACACATTAGACAGCCTGCAAGTCGATATGCTGAAACAACAAGCCGAAAATCTGGCGGCGCAGCAACAATGGCATCAAGCAGCGGAAAGATATCGCCAGGCGCTGAAGATGGCCCCGGATGATGTCTGGATAACCTACCGGCTGGCACAAGCGTTAGCGCAAGAGGGGCATTTGGTGGAAGCTGACGCACAGTTCCACCAATTAGCGAGCCGTAAGCCGAAAGACCCCGAGCAGGTATATGCCTATGCGCTGTATCTCTCCAACACCGGGCGTGATAGTCAGGCATTGGTGCATTTGGCAACACTGCTAACCCTGCACTGGAACGATAATATCCGCGCTTTAGACCAGCGCTTGAAATTTGCTCAGCTACTGACATTAGCTCGCCAACTGCGGGCTAGTGGTGATGAAGTAGGGGCGATAACCCTATTACGTCAACAGCCAGCCAACACTGCCATTGACTTGACGCTTGCCGATTGGGCGTTAGAGCGTGGTGACTATCACGCGGCGCTGGTGGGGTATCAGCGAGTTCGGGCGCGCGAGCCACAAAACCCCGATGCTATTCTGGGTGAGATTGAGGCTTATATTGCTGAAGGCCGTCTCAGTGACGCTCACCAATATTTACAACATGAGCCACTTTCCGGTGACGGGGTTAGCTTAAGCGCCCAGCGGCGGATAGCCAATGCCTGGTACGGTGTGGGTGAGCCACAAAAAGCGGCAGAGATCTTCCAGCGCTTGAAACCGGCGGCAGCTAAAGGGGGACCCTCACAGGATAATGCATTGATATTCCGTGATTCAGGTCGATTAGCACAAGTGCAGGGGCAACCCGCTGCGGCACAAGATGATTTCAAACATGCCATGGTAGCCAGTGGTATCACACCGACACTGGCGACAGATAACGACAGTTATACCTTGCTGACCCGCAATCAGGCCACCGATGACTGGCTTAAGCGGGGCATTCGTTCTGATGCCGCTGACCTTTATCGCCAGCAGGATACCCGTATCACGATTGATCACGACTACCTGCGGTCAAGCGGCACGGAAGGGATTTCTGATCTCCGGGCGCACAACACCATGTTGCAGGTAGATACCTCGCTGGCTGATGGTCGGGCTTTCTTACGAACAGATACGGTGCAGATGGATGCCGGGACCTTTGACAAGAATACTCGATATAAAGCCGGTACCTGTTACCAGACAGAAAAGCCATGTCAGACTAATCTACATCAACAGGCAACGGGTACCAGTGTTGCCGTGGGCTGGCAAAATGACAGTTGGGAAACTGATCTCGGTACTACACCGATGGGTTTTGATGTCGTTGATGTGGTCGGTGGGCTGGCATACAGCAATAGTTGGAATCATATTGGCTGGACCGCCACGGCGTCACGTCGGCCAATATCCAGCTCGATGCTGGCCTTTGCCGGAGCCAAAGATCCGAATACCAATGTGACCTGGGGGGGCGTGCGTGCCAACGGTGTGAGCCTGGGAGCCAGTTATGACCGAGGTGAGGCTCACGGAGTGTGGAGCGATTTAAGTTATCATTACCTGACCGGGCAGAATGTGGCGGATAACCAGCGGCTGCGCTTTATGACGGGTTATTATTACAAGCTAATCAACGAAGATAACCGCCGTGTTACCGTCGGTTTGAACGGGATGTGGTGGCATTATCAAAAAGACCTCAGCGGTTATACGCTAGGCCAGGGCGGGTATTACAGTCCGCAAAAATATCTGTCATTGGCTATTCCGGTAAACTATCGGCAGCGGACGGCTAACTGGTCGTGGGAGTTGGGTGGGTCGGTGTCTGTTTCACATTCTGCAACCAGCTCACGGGCGCGTTATCCACTGCAAAATCTGCTCAACCACAGTATCCAGACCATTCCAGACCGGTATGAACCCGATGATGGTGATAGCAGCAATGGGGTGGGTTATACCTTGCGCGCCTTGATCGAGCGCCGGTTGAGTTCGCATTGGACATTGGGGGCTGGGGTTGATATCCAGCAGGCGAAGGACTATACCCCAAGCCATGCGCTTATCTACTTGCGTTACTCTCTGGCTGGCTGGCAAGGCTCACTGGATATGCCACCACAGCCATTGGTGCCATACGCAGATTTTAAGTAATCATTGGGTCGTGATGATTTGCACGAAAAAACAACGTTAGAGTGAGAAATAGCACTCTGACGTTGCGATCCTGATAGGAAAAGACTGAAACCCACGGTATTCTTCCCCTCCGGTTTGGTTTCACCAGATAAAATCTGAACGCGATCGAGTATCATACACCCAAAGTAACCGGCTCGCTGTGAGCGAGCCATAAGCTGATGCTGGTTAGTGCTTCGAGAGTGGAGAGCCGCTAACATCGCGGCAACTTCAAGCAAGAAGGGTATACTCAGACAGCATCGACGAGTCGCCATATCACCATGGCACCCTCTTATATTATTCAGTTGGCATTGGCGGAGAGCGAGTTTGCAGGTAAGGCGTTCATTAACGATTAAACAAATGGCGGCAGTGGCAGTTGTGGCACTGGTGACCATCTGTATTTTTATCGTCCTTCAGTTGTTCCACTTTGTGCAGCAGCGCAAAGATGACTACGCCAAGCAGTTGGAGAGCATCGCATATTCGGTTCGCCAACCGTTGTCAGAAGCCATACTAAGTGTCGATGTCCCACAAGCCAAAAAAATCCTCAATAGCTTGTTACCGATTGGTATTCTCAGCCGCGCTGAAGTGATATTACCGAATCAGATTCAGGTATTACATGCTAACTTCCCCACAGAACGGCCTGTTCCACGCTGGGCTAAGCGTATTTTTTCCCTGCCAGTACAGATAACAATACCGCTGTATGCACTGGAGCGGGTATCCGCAAATCCGCAGCCACTGGCACATTTAGTGTTGCGAGCCGATTCATTTCGTATGTATCAGTTCATTCTCAGTGCACTGTCGGCCATGCTATCGACCTATTTGTTACTGGCATTGGTACTTTCGGTCTCTATCGCCTGGTGTATTAATCGCCTGATTATTCATCCATTGCGGGCGATGGCCAAAGAGCTGGAAAAGATTGGTCAGCAAGGTGTGCTTAACCACCAACTGTCCTTACCTGCCCACCATCAGGATGATGAATTAGGCGTACTGGTACACAATTACAACCGTAACCAGCAACTATTAGCCGAAGCTTATACGGATATGACCCGTATAAATACCCGTTTCCCGGTGACTGAACTCCCCAACCGCCCGTTGTTTATGGCTCTACTTGAGCAGGAAATTGCAGCTGGTATGCATGCTGAGAAATTCCACCTGTTAGTCATTGGCATTGAAACATTGCAAGAAGTGTCCGGCGTAATGAGTGAAGAGCAGCACCGGCAGCTCTTGTTGACGATGGCACAGCAACTTGAACAATGCATTGATGAAAACAGCTTGCTGGCGCAACTGAGTAAAACTGAGTTTGCAGTACTTGCCAGAGGGATCAGCCGCCCGTTCCCGGCGATGCAGTTGGCGCGGCGGATTATGCTGCAAATTACCCAACCCTTAGTCTTTGGCAATATGCAACTGCGGCCCAGCGCCAGTATTGGGATTACTGATTACCAATACCAAGATGAAACAGCCGAGTCTCTGATGGGCAATGCCAGTACTGCGATGATGGCCGCTCACCATCAGGGGCGAAACCAGATTATCGTGTTTGAGCCGCATTTGACTGAGAAAACGCAAAAGCGACTGACTCAGGAGCATGACATTTTACAGGCAATTGAAAATCACGACTTCAGGCTGTTTTTACAACCCCAATGGAATATGCAAGATCAGCGGGTTATCGGTGCAGAAGCGTTGTTACGCTGGCCCCAACCGGATGGCAGTTATCGTTCCCCTTCAGAGTTTGTCCCCGGAGCGGAAGAGGGGGGCGTGATGATGCCACTGGGTAACTGGGTACTGGAAGAGGCATGCCGCATTCTGGCTGACTGGAAAGCACAAGGGATTACCCTATCTTTGGCAGTAAATATTTCGGGTTTGCAGGTGCAGAGTGATCAGTTTTTACCGCATCTGAAAACCATCATCGATCAGTATCAAATCGACCCGCGCCAATTATTACTGGAAATAACCGAAACTGCCCGTATTCAGAATCTGGATGAAGCTCTCGGGCTACTGCGCGAATTACAAGGGCTAGGTTTGTCGATCGCTTTGGATGATTTTGGTATGGGATATTCAAGTCTTCAATATCTCAATCACCTGAAAGGCCTACCAATCAGCATGATTAAGCTCGATAAATGCTTTGTGGAGCACCTGCCAGAAGATGATGTAATGGCGCGAATTATCGCCACTATTTCAGAAGTATTAAAGTTGCGAGTGATGGCCGAAGGTGTCGAGACCGATGAGCAACGTCAATGGTTGCTAAACCACGGTATTTACTGCGGGCAGGGTTTTTTGTTTTCAGAGCCATTACCGCGAGAGGTGTTTGAGGCGCGCTACATCCTTCGTCCTTGACGCCGCAGCGTTGTTAGCGGCACTCGTATACTCGGCCCATCCTTGGGCCTCGCCTCGTTGAGGCCGCTGCAAGCAGCGTTCAAATCTGCTCCCGGCAGATTTGTCACCCGAATCACTGACTTGAGTCAGCTCATCGGGATTCGTTTGCTGGCTGCCTGGCTGCAACGACAATGACTTTGGCTGTTCCCTTCGCCCTTGACGCCGCAGCGTTGTTAGTGGCACTCGTATACTCGGCCCATCCTTAGGCCTCGCCTCGTTGAGGCCGCTGCAAGCAGCGTTCAAATCTGCTCCCGGCAGATTTGTCACCCGAATCACTGACTTGAGTCAGCTCATCCTACGGGCTAGCATAAATGCTGTCCAAATAGATTCCCGACCAATTTGTCGTTTGCTGGCTGCCTGGCCGTTTTTCCATTTCAGGGGTATTGCGTTGAACCCAGCGGTAAGTTGCTCACTACTGGCTATGTGCAAATTACCAAAAGATGAGCCTTGTGTTTTTATAAAAAAAAGCATGATGTTACTTTGTGTTTATCGAGAATTAAGTGGGGTGAATGTAGGATAAATGCACTAACACAGGTAAATAAAAAATAAAATTCCCACACCGTCGTAGGAATTTTATTTTTTATCTGTAGGCTAAAATACGGGGTGTTTGGGATTGGTTACTCCCCTAAATGGAAATGGATTATTTTATTCTTTAAATTAAAAACATAATAAGCTACTAAAATGATCTTAATCCACATTAACGATTACTTTTTTATATGTAGACGATCTAAAAATCTTCGACAAAGGAAACATTCAGTATAATATACTGCAAATTAATATTGCTTGCAGATCATTGATCTGTGATATCTGTATTTACCAGATGAATCGATCATGTATACTTTAATCCATAGCAAGTGAGCACAGCGACAAGGATGTTTCAGGTTTCTAAGTCGCTTAATATACAGCACGGACATTGTGAATATTAGAAACCCGCTTTACTCCCGCTCTTAAAAGATATTTAAAATATCGTTTTCGCTACCAAGTATATATATTGAGCTTCGACATTTATTGGATTGTTGAAAAAACTCATTACTGGTCTTATTGCCCAGCAGCGATAAATAGATATCTAATGGATTCTTGTGGAATAACCGCCACCAAATTAACACAACAGTACTGAGTTATTTAACTCATACATCTATTATTAATTGGAAATATAAATGAAAAAGTTAGCTATTATTGCCTCAATCGTTGCTGCATTCGCGGGTGTTAACGCTGCTCAAGCCGCTTCTACCGGTACCATCACTTTTAACGGTGAACTGACAGCATCTACTTGTGACGTGTCCGTCGACGGCCAGGGTGCAGACGCAACAGTAGTACTGCCAACTGTCGGTACTAACCAGTTGACTTCTGCTAACCAGGTTGCAGGCAGCACCGGCTTTAACATGGCACTGAGCAACTGTGCTGGCACCCTGAAAACAGTTTCGGCTTTCTTTGAAGCAGGCCCAAGTGTTGATGTGGTTACCGGTCACCTGAAAAACGTAAGCGGTACTGCTGGCCAGGTTAGCCTGGAACTGCTGGACGCGTCTAACGCCATGGCACCAATTAAAGCCGGTAACAGCAGCCAGACAACCAGCACGACTTATATTGATGCTGCTACGGGTTCTGCAACACTGCCGTATGCGGTTCAATATTATGCTGATGGCGCAACCACTGCCGGTACTGTTGTCAGCAACGTGGTTTACTCTATTCAATACAAATAAGTATTAACGAGTAACACAGAAATATAAAAGGGCAGATATCTGCCCTTTTTGACGATAAGCACTAAAATTAAAGCATGCACACATTCATTAAGTGTCGAGGTTGTTATGAACAGCACTAACCGTTTTTTATTAACTGTCTTCTCAGCCTTGTTCTTGATTCTATTTGTCGGACGCTCTGTTCAGGCCAGTGTGGTTATTACCGGCACCCGGGTAATTTATCCGGAAAAACAAAAAGAAGTGACGGTAAAGGTGAATAACACCGGCACCGGCCCGGTGGTATTACAAAGCTGGATTGATAACGGGGATGTGAATGCCCGCCCGGAAACGTTAAAAGTGCCTTTTGTACTGACACCACCGATTAACCGGGTTGAGCCGAATAAAAGCCAGACACTGCGCATCAGTTATACCGGTGCGGCTTTACCAAAAGATAAAGAATCTGTTTTTTGGTTAAATGTCTTAGAGATACCGGCTAAAGCGGATGCGGGTAGCAGCCAGAACTATTTACAGATGGCCTACCGTTCCCGTATTAAATTGTTCTTCCGTCCTACCGGTTTGGTCGGTAATCCCAATGATGCCGCACAATCTTTAGTCTGGACCAAAGTCCCCGGCGGACTTAAAGCCACCAATCCGACACCGTTTCATGTTTCGTTGGTCACGGTGGGGATAACGGGCAGTAAAACAGCGCCGGTTGAAGGCCAAATGATTAGCCCTAATAATTCGCTGACCTTTTCGTTACCGGGAAATACCGCCGGCAATAACGTTGATTTTGAATTTGTTAATGATTATGGCGCACTCAATAAACTGAGCCAGCCCATTAAACCTTAATTTAATTTATATACAGCAGTCATACACAGCGTCCGCTGGTTATCTCGTGGGGGCGGAATACGTCTGTACACTACGGAATAATTGAATAATGAAACACCCTGCAATGCCTTTTTCAGCAGAACAGCCTACCCGCAATGTTGGTTTAACGCCCGTTGCGGCGGCGATTATTACCGTTTTTTTGTCACCAACTGTTTTTGCTGTTGATAGCATTGGAAAAACAGAGAGTACTGTATCACTTGAGCCTAATAAACCTCAGGCTGTGGAGTTTGACAGTATTTACTTAAATACCGAACACGGTGGTTCCGGCATTGATTTAAGCCGCTTCTCGAAAGGGGGCAGCGTGTTACCCGGCATTTACCGGGCTGACATTTATTTAAACAATACCCTGATTGGCAATGAGAATGTGGAGTTTAAGGCCCGCGACGATAAAAGTGTCCATGCCTGCTTATCCTCGTCGGTCATTGGCAGCCTTAATCTCAAACCTGACGCGCTGCCGCCTGAATCACTGGCTCCGCTGAAAAAAGACGCGGGCTGTGTTGATCTGGCGTCGCTGATCCCCGATGCCCAGGTGACTTTTGACAGCGGCGAACAACGGCTGGATATCGCTATTCCCCAGGCATTGTTACTCCGTACCGCCCGTGGCACCGTCAATCCGGCCTTGTGGGACAGCGGCGTGACGTCAGGGATGTTGGGCTATTCACTCAATGGCTACAGCTCCTCCGCCAACGGACAGACATTTAACTCGGCTTTTGCCGGGATTAACACCGGGCTAAACCTCGGCTCATGGTATTTCCGTCATAACGGCTCGTATAACTGGCAAGAAGACGGTGACAGCAAATACACCAGTATTAACAGTTATGTGCAGCGGGATGTCCCGGCTGCGCTGGGCCGGGTGTTGCTGGGGCAATCCAATACCACCGGGCAGTTATTCGATACCGTGCCTTTTACCGGGGCACAATTCAGCACCGATGACCGCATGTTGCCAGAGTCCCTGCGTGGTTATGCGCCGGAAGTGCGCGGGATTGCCCGCACCAATGCGCTGGTGACCGTGCGCCAGAGTGGTCAGGTGTTGTATGAAACCACGGTTTCGCCGGGCGAATTTATCATTGATGACCTCTATCCGACCGGCTACGGCGGCAATCTGGATGTCACGGTGCGTGAAGCCGACGGCAGCACACAGAACTTCCAGGTGCCGTTTGCGGCAGTGGCGCAATTGCTGCGCCCCGGTTCGCAGCGCTACAGCCTGACGGTGGGTAAAGTGCGCAATGATTCGCTCTCCTTTACCCCGGGTCTTTATCAGGGAACCTATCAGCGTGGTCTGAACAACAGCATTACCGGTTATACCGGGGCGCAGGCCAGTGAAGACTATTATGCCGTGCAGGTCGGGACTGCGTTCAGTACCCCGATTGGGGCGGTGGCGGTCGACGTGACCCAGGCCAATACCCGCCTGCGCAACGGCAATGAAAGTGGCCAGAGCTATCAGGTCAGTTACAGCAAGGTGATTGCTGAAACCAACAGTAACCTGAGTGTGGCGGCGCACCGCTTTTCGACTCAGGGCTATCTCGATTTCGCCACGGCGATGCAAACCCTTGATGCTGAACGTCAGGGCTATGACGCCAACAGTATCTACCGGGCAAAAAACCGCTTAACCGTGACCGCCAATCAGGGATTACCGGACGGCTGGGGCCAGATGTATATCAGTGGTTCTTTGCAGGATTACTGGAATAAAGGTGGCAGTGACCAGCAGTATCAGGTGGGTTACAGCAACAACTATAAAAGCATGACCTACGGTGTCAGCGTGAACCGCAGCCGCTCCGGGTTTGGCGAGATGCAAAATACTTATCTGGTCAGTATGAGTTTCCCATTAGGGCGTAATGACCAGCAGAACGTGCCGCAAATGCGACTGGAAATGAACCGCAATGGTCAGGGCAACTGGGGCGAACAGGCATCGGTTTCAGGCAGTGCCGGCGAGCAAAGCCAGTTCAGTTATGGGGCGACCGCCATGAACAGCAACGGCGGGTCGGGGGCCAGTGGCAGTGTCAATGGTCAGTACCGCGGTTCTAAAGCCACCAGTATGGCGTCTTACGGTGGCGGTCGCGACTATCAGAGTGGCTCGGTCGGCATTTCAGGCAGCATGATTGCCCACCCCGGCGGCGTGACATTAACGCCGTACAGCAGTGAGACCTTTGCGGTGGTGGAAGCGAAGGGCGCTGAAGGGGCCGAAGTGTCCGGTTACTCCGGCGTGAAAATTGACTCGCGGGGTTATGCCGTGGTGCCGTACCTGAGTGCCTATCAGATGAATGAGATAACCATCGATCCGAAGGGGACCTCTTATGACGTGGAGCTGGAATCCACCAGTCAGAAAGTGGCGCCGAATGCCGGAGCGGTGGTGATGGTGAAATATAAAAGTACCAAGGGCTATCCGATATTGGTCAATGCCACCCAGTCAGATGGCGAGCCGGTGCCGTTTGGGTCGCAAGTATTAGACACCAAAGGTCAGGTAGTGGGTTCTGTCGGTCAGGGTGGTCAGATTTATGCGCGGGTGAGCGAGGAGCGTGGCCGTTTGCAAGTCAGTTGGGGTGAAGGTACCGGCCAGCAATGTTACCTGAACTATATTCTGCCGCCGCAATTAGCCAACGGTAAAGCCAGCGCGATGATGCGGTTTACCTCGACCTGTGTGCCTCAGGAGCAATCGCTTCGTGAGTAAAGGCTTCGATATGACGTATTTTTTCAGCGGAAAAGACGATAACGCTGCAGGAAGGCGCTAACCCAATGCTATTTACTGCCAGAAAAAGAGGCAATGATGTATGAAACTATCTATGAATAAAGTGGGTGTGCTATTTGGCGGCCTCTTGTTAAGTGTTATCAGCACCAGTAGCTGGGCCGTGGCGAATTGTTCGTTTGATGCTGGCGCCACTCAAACGGAAACCGTGCCGTTGACTCCGCCGGTGATTTCGGCGGGGGTCGATATTCCCGTAGGGACGGTGCTGTATCAAGGCAGCTGGTTGATGAGAAACACTAAGATGGGATGCCAGTGGGCACAGGCTGACGTAGGTAAATCATTTTGGTTCAGCAGTTCAACGTTGATTAGCCATGCCCCACTCCCTCTGAGCGGCTTGATGACCGGTCCGTTTGCGGGTGCCGTTTATCAGACCAATATTCCGGGGATTGGTGTGGCCATTTCACGAAGCCCAGATGGCAATCCGATAATAGTTAACCGGCCTGCGGTGACGACGGATACAGAGAACCCTATAAGGCAGGTAGGCAATGAATTAGGCGGCGCCTTGGATTTTGGCGGTTCAACACGTTATGTCTCGCTCATTAAAACGGGGGCTATTACCCCCGGTAGCTTTACGATTAGCGGTGCAAATTTCCCGAGTATCACGACTACGCTTGAGCCCGCGGTGAATACTCATGCGGGTTCTGTTCCCGTCACCGGGTTGCCGTTTACTTTTTACAATATCAATTTTCAGGGAACCCTGACGGTGTCTACGCAAACCTGCACCACACCAGATGTCACGGTTGCATTGGGACGTTATGACAAAAATGAAATTTTTAGGGGGATAAACTCAACAACACCTTGGATTGATGCGTCAATTAACCTCATAAATTGCCCTAGATTCTACGGTTTTTATAACAGTACCAATACGACGATATTGATGAATTACAATACCGGAATGGGGAGTACATCCAACTCGCTCAATAACGGTATTGGCGTGCGCCTGACACCTGCTACCAATGTAATTGATGCCGCCAATGGGATTATGGCTATCGACTCGACGGTATCCGGTGCAGCATCGGGCGTAGGTATCCAGATTGGTTGGGGAAGTAGTAGCCAAACCCCAACGCTGTTTAACTTTGCGGCAGAACAAACAGTGACGCTGCCAAAAGACGGCAGTTCTACAATCCGTGTTCCGCTGTCTGCCCGCTATATTCAAACAGAAGCGAACGTCACACCGGGTAAAGCGAATGGTAAAGCCGTGTTCTTGATCAATTATTATTAATTAAATTAATAACATGGCCTTTATGGGAGGCAGCAGTGCCGCTGAAGATAAAGTGGCACTGTTGCAACGTTTGTTTTGGGACTTGCTGCAAAAAAATGGCTGTACGATGAAACTTCATGATTTTTCATCAGTTTTCGTGAGCCAATATGATGTATAACACATTTAAGTGGAAACATTTTTCGCCCGAGATCATCCTTTGGTGCTTACCAAAAAACGGATTGAGGTAACCGGTGGTATTGGTCATTCGCTGGTTGCCCCTTTTGGTCTACAGATTATTCTGGCGTAATCACTGCAATATGGCTAAATATCAGAATTTTCATCTATGCAGGTAATATCAAGATATTATCCTTTCTTATATTAATTAACCTTAATTTTTAATAATAAATATCCGTCATGCCTTGGTTTGGCATGTATATCGGTCATCCTTTTCCTACAAGCAAATAGCAAAGATCATTTGTAGTGTAAAAGTGATTAAAACTATCAATAATACCCATATGAAAATATTTGGCTGAGATATATTTTCCTTATATTCGCTTGTGCCTACAATATTATTACCTACCACGTCAAGACTATTTATTCCTCACATTATCCTCTTTAAAATAGCGACAATCCCTTGTTACATCTGGGATCTAACAGAATTCTTACAGAGACGCGATAGTAGTTAAAACTATTTACTTTGAACCATGTCACATAAATGGATATTGGTTTTATTAATTTCAAACTATTGGTCATGGATCTCGGAACTTAATATCAAAATAAATAGAATAACGTTCCATAAGTTTCTTTTGTATTTATCATAATAATACTTATCTTTATTAAAATAAGGGAAATTGGAATGAAATTTAAATTACTATCTCTGGCAATGGCATCACTTATCAGCACTAGCGCAATGGCGGTAACTATTGACTATCGTCATGAAATGCAAGATCAAAGTGGTAACACCCACAAAGATCGTTTATTAATGTCACATCGCTTTGCAAATGGCTTCGGTTTGTCACTGGAAGGCAAGTGGAAAGGGGCTCAGGACAAAGATAAAGCATTTAATGAAACAGTCAGCAATGGTACTGAAGTCGTTGCCAGCTATGTATACAAAATTGATAATACATTTTCTATTGAACCAGGTTTCTCATTAGATTCAAGCTCCACAGCCAATAGTTATCGTCCTTACCTGCGTGGTAAGGCTAATATCGTTGACGATCTCTCTGTTTCCTTCCGTTATCGTCCTTATTACAAACGCACCAGCGCCAATATTAATACGCCAAAAGATACATCTGAAAATGGCTATAATCTGACGAGCGTGGTTAGCTATAAATTCTTTAAAGATTACCAATTAGACTATGAGCTGGACTACAAACAAGCCAATAAAGCTGGGGTTATACTGGCAAATAACGAGAACTACGATTGGAGCCACGATTTTAAATTGACTTACAAGTGGGATAAAAACTGGTCTCCTTATATGGCAGTTGGTAACGTTGCTGGCAGCAAAAATACCAACGAACGTCAAACCCGTTATCGCGTTGGGGTGAAATACAGCTTCTGATCCATTATTGAAATAATCAGATTCTGACCTCAGGGGGTCACACCTCACATAACGATTTTTGACAGGTAGCAAGTAATGAAAAAAAGAGCGTTATTCTTGAGTATGGCAGCGCTGGCAACGCTGTATATACCCGCCGGACAGGCAGCGGATACCGATCGTCTCACTGTCGTGAAACAGTATGTCGATAACGTGTTAAGCAAAGCTTCAGATACTTACCACGGTGATAAGCCCAGCCCGTTATTGGCGGATGGTGTTGACCCCCGTACTGGCCAACAAATGGAATGGATATTCCCCGATGGCCGTCGGGCTGTGTTATCAAACTTCTCCGCACAACAAAATCTGATGCGTGTCATGAGCGGCCTGAGCCAGCTTACCCAGGACGCCCGTTACCAAAAACGCGCTGAAGATATCGTTCGTTATCATTTCCAAAATTATCAGGACCCGAGCGGCTTACTCTATTGGGGCGGCCATCGCTTTGTCGATTTGAAAACGCTGCAACCAGAAGGGCCGAGTGAAAAAGAGATGGTGCATGAACTGAAAAATGCCTATCCCTACTATGACCTGATGTTCAGTGTTGATAGTGATGCCACTGCCCGGTTCATTCGTGGTTTCTGGAACGCCCATGTTTATGACTGGCGTATTCTCGAAACCAGCCGCCACGGCGAATATGGCAAACCAATGGGGAAATTGTGGGAAAGTAAATTCGAGCAACAGCCCCCCTTCTTTGCAACCAAAGGGCTTAGCTTCCTCAATGCAGGTAATGATCTGATTTATTCCGCTTCTCTGCTTTATAAACATCAGCAGGAGCCAGAGGCATTAGTGTGGGCTAAGCGTTTGGCCTCGCAGTATGTATTGCCACGTGATGCGAAAACCGGTCTTGGTGTTTATCAGTTTACCCAAGCTCTTAAACGGGAAGAGCCAACAGATGACGCAGATACCCACTCCAAGTTCGGTGACCGCGCCCAGCGTCAGTTTGGTCCAGAGTTTGGCCCGGCAGCATTGGAAGGCAACATGATGCTCAAAGGGCGCACCAGCACGCTTTATTCTGAAAATGCGCTGATGCAACTGCAACTGGGTAAAGATCTGGGCAATCAAGGGCCGGATTTATTGAAATGGACCGTGGATGGCCTAAAAGCATTCGCGCAATATGCTTATAACGATAAGGACAACACCTTCCGCCCAATGATTGCTGATGGGCAGGACTTATCCAATTATACACTGCCGCGTGATGGCTATTACGGCAAAAAAGGCACCGTACTCAAGCCGTACAAAGCGGGCAACGAATTCCTGATTTCATATGCCCGTGCTTATGCCATTGATAATGATCCACTGTTGTGGAAAGTGGCTCGCGGTATTGCAAACGATCAGGGGCTGGGTGATCTCGGTACCGCACCGGGTAAAGAGGTGAAGATCAAGTTGGATACTACCAACAGCGATCCTTACGCATTGTTTGCTTTGTTGGATCTCTACCATGCCAGTCAGGTGGCGGAGTATCGTTTATTAGCAGAGAAAATCGGCGATAACATCGTTAAAACCCGCTATATCGATGGTTTCTTTATGGCTTCACCGGATCGTCAATATGCTGATATAGATGCCATTGAGCCTTACGCTTTATTGGCGCTAGAGGCTTCACTACGCAATAAACCACAGGCAGTAGCCCCTTTCCTGAATGGTGCTGGTTTTACTGAAGGTGCTTACCGAATGGACGACGGTTCAGCCCGGATCTCAACCCGTGATAATGAACTGTTCTTGCTCAATGTGGGTGAGAAGCTGCAACCGAACGGCCGTAAATAGTCCCGACAGCGGCCCGTGCTGGGGCCGCTGTTGGTAAAGTGCCGGGCAGTGGCTTCCCAGGGTTGCTTGTCCCGGCGCTTTCCTCTCGGGTTCCTGTGTCGTGATAAAAAGGATAGGTTGATGAAAAAACAGGTTTTAGCCACTCTGGTGTTAGGTTCGTTGTTCTGCGCATCGGGTTATGCCGCGCAGATTGTTGCTGTCACTGCATCGGGTTATGACAGTGAGAAAGGCCATGTTCCGGCGAATATTGCCGACGGCGATGTAAAAACGCGATGGGCAGCATCAGGAGATAGCTGGATTCAACTGGAATTGGATAAAGCGCAATCCATTGAAAATATTCTCGTGGTTCCATTTAAACCCACCGAACGCAAACTGAAGTTCTCCATCGCCTATTCCAGTGATGGGAAGAGTTGGCAGCCGCTTGCGCAAGGGCTGGAAACCTCTACGGCGGACAAAAACGGTGAGAAGCTGACTTTTGCACCGGTGACAGCCAAATATATCAAGCTGGACACTTTTGGCACAGATATCAATAAGTGGAGTGCCATTAACGAAGTCGCCATTAACAGTGCTGCCACCGTGCCCACCCGGGCAATTAAATAAGCTTACTGGAAATGGCTAACTCGCCCCCTTGACTAATCATCCTTAAAGGGGGCTATTGCTGCAATATATCGGCTGTTCACGTCGTTCAAAAACCTTCTTTTCCCCGACACACCATCCCGATTATTTATCTCATTTCTACCCCTTCTGCGGACTAATCATTTTGGTTAATTGTCTGGTTGATCTGTCTGTTTTTCCGTTGTTGCTCCCGCTTGAAGCGTTTCAGTTCTTAATTTCGTGTTAAGGGTGCAATCCAGTGCAACTAATAATTTCCATATTGTTATGAGGGTGTTATTTTCCGCGCAAGCACGGATAAAAAAGAAGTGTCACTCAATCATCACAAAGAGTTAAGCGACAGGCTGCCGTGTATTTACCCAAAAGGACATAGTCATGAAAGTTTCAATATTTAAAAGTCTTTATTTTCAGGTGTTAACGGCGATTACCTTGGGCGTATTGTTAGGGCACTTTTACCCTGACCTTGGCGCTCAGATGAAACCTCTGGGTGATGGATTTGTTAAACTAATTAAAATGATTATCGCACCCGTGATTTTCTGTACCGTGGTTACCGGTATCGCGGGCATGGAAAGTATGAAGGCCGTTGGCCGTACCGGTGCGATTGCACTGCTCTATTTTGAGATTGTCAGCACCATTGCGCTATTGATTGGGCTGGTGATTGTGAACGTGGTGCAACCCGGTGCCGGTATGAATATCGACCCGGCAACTTTGGATGCCAAAGCAGTTGCACTTTATGCCGAACAAGCCTCGCAACAAGGGATTGTGCCATTCTTGCTGGATATCATCCCAGGCAGTGTGGTGGGCGCGTTTGCCAGCGGTAATATTCTGCAAGTATTGATGTTTGCTGTTCTGTTCGGTTTTGCCCTGCACCGTTTGGGTGAAAAAGGTCAGCTCATCTTTAATGTTATCGAGAGTTTCTCCCGCGTTATCTTCGGTATCATCAATATGATTATGCGCCTGGCGCCGATTGGTGCTTTCGGTGCGATGGCCTTTACTATTGGTAAGTATGGTGTCGGCAGCTTGGTGCAACTGGGGCAGTTGATTATTTGCTTCTACGCGACCTGTATTCTGTTTGTGGTGGTGGTGCTGGGGTCGATTGCGAGATTCAATGGCTTTAACATCTTCAAATTTATCCGCTATATAAGAGAAGAACTGCTGATCGTATTGGGGACGTCATCTTCTGAGTCCGTGCTCCCGCGCATGCTCGATAAGATGGAGAAAGCAGGGTGTAAGAAATCGGTGGTGGGGTTGGTTATCCCGACCGGTTACTCCTTTAATCTGGACGGCACCTCTATCTACCTGACCATGGCGGCAGTGTTTATTGCGCAGGCGACCAACACCCATATGGATGTTATTCATCAGGTCACATTACTGGTAGTACTGCTGCTCTCCTCAAAAGGTGCGGCCGGTGTGACAGGCAGTGGCTTTATTGTGTTGGCGGCGACCATCTCTGCGGTTGGGCATTTACCACTGGCCGGGTTGGCGCTGATTCTGGGTATCGATCGCTTTATGTCCGAAGCTCGCGCCCTGACTAACCTGATAGGTAACGGTGTGGCAACTATTGTGGTTGCCAAATGGTGTAAACAACTGGATAACGACCAGTTGCAGGCGGTGTTATCAAACAAAACACCACCTAACAGTGAGATAAAAAACGGTCTTTCTTCTTCGTAGCATCAAGTGCGAATTCGTAGCACCAAGTGCGCAAGATATAACCAAAATTCCGTCGATGAGTACGACCAAATCACTACCGGTGGCTTGCTGTCACCGGTAGCACCTCTGCACTATAATCGCGAAAATAATGCCCCGCGATCCATTTTCTGGTGTTAAATACCCTTTAGCTACTATTTTTTACTCTGTTGAGTGACATCGGCAAAAGCATGCGGTCTAACAGAATGGTACACTGCCACCTCCGGTTTTCACGGTGGCGTTGACCGTTGATTTTTCGCCTAATAATGACGGCAGAGCGATCAGTTTGTGATGGCTGGACTGGGGTTATTAAAGCTGGATTGGTTTATGCATGTCTTTATGGCTGCCATATCGATGGCGCTGACAAGTTAAACATGGGCTGTTCGGGTGAAAACACGACTGGCTGGTGTAAATTTGTATCGTTTTAAAATTGGATAGTTTATTAAGTAGGGGTTCACATGCAGGGCACCAGAATTCGTCTCATAGTTGGTGGATTATTGTTGGCTGCCGCCAGCAGTAATGTGCAGGCTGAAGCACTACAACCCGATCCTGCCTGGCAGCAGGGGAAGTTAGAAAACGGGTTCTCATGGCAGTTGCTGGCTACGCCTCAACGCCCAAGCGATCGGATCGAGTTACGTCTGGTTGTTAATACTGGCTCATTATCTGAAAGCGCACAGCAAGTTGGCTTTGCCCATCTGCTACCACGCCTGGCATTAATGAGTAGCGCGAGTTTTACTCCCGCCCAACTTCAGTCGCTGTGGCAACAAGGGGTCGATAACGAGCGCCCGTTGCCACCGGCCATTACATCTTATGATTTCACGTTATACAGCTTAAGTTTGCCCAATAACCGCCCCGACCTGATGAAGGAAGCGCTGGCCTGGTTATCTGATACCAGTGGCAAGCTGGCTGTAAATGAACAAACCGTTAATGCAGCACTGAATGGTGCCACCGATCCTATTGCCACTTTCCCGCAAAATATTCAGGAACCTTGGTGGCGTTATCGGCTTAAAGGTTCTTCTTTGATTGGGCATGATCCGGGCCAACCTGTGGCGAAGCCGGTCGATGTCGAAAAGCTAAAACAGTTTTATGAACAGTGGTACACCCCGGATGCGATGACGTTGTACGTGGTCGGAAACGTGGATAGCCGCAGCATTGCCGCCCAAATTGGCAAAACGTTCTCTGAGCTGAAAGGGAAACGCGCGACACCTGCACCGATTGCGATGTTAGCGCCATTGCCGCCAGAGCCGGTAAGCCTTATTAATGAACAAGCGGCACAAGATACGCTATCGCTGATGTGGGATACCCCATGGCATCCTATTCAGGATTCCATCGCATTGAGCCGCTACTGGCGCAGTGATTTGGCGCGCGAGGCGCTGTTCTGGCATATCCAGCAAGTGTTGGATAAAAGTGATCAGAAGAACCTGAAACTGGGCTTTGATTGCCGGGTGCAATATCAGCGTGCGCAATGTGCTATCCACTTGAATACGCCGGCTGAAAACCTGACGCCAGGGATGAGTTTTGTCGCCCGTGAACTGGCTAGCTTGCGCGCTAATGGCCTGAGTCAGGCTGAGTTTGATGCGTTGATGGTGCAGAAAAATGATCAGCTAAGTAAGTTGTTTGCAACCTATGCCCGCACTGATACCGACATTTTGATGAGCCAACGTTTGCGCTCACAGCAAAGTGGCGTAGTTGATATCGCCCCGGAACAGTACCAGAAGTTGCGCCAGGCATTCTTGTCGGGTTTGACGCTGGCTGAGCTTAATCAGGAATTGAAACAGCAGTTATCGCAAGATACTACGTTGATTCTGACGCAACCGAAAGGCGAGCCAGAAGTGAATGTGAAGGCATTACAGGCGGCGTACAACGCAATTATGACACCCCATACGGTGGTGCCAGAGGATGCCACGCCAACAGTAGCGGCAGCGGAAGCAGCACCACCAACACCGACCACTGCGCAGTAATCAAAAAAGCCCGGGCGGTATGTGCCGGGCTTGTCGTTAATGAAATGAATTCATGACGATATGAAGCAGCAGAGGCGGACCGTAGCGACGTCAGTCACCGGCCGCCAGAACCTGTTGGCGAGTATCAAACTGCTGGCATTGCCGCCAGTGGAATGATAGCACCACGATATTGAATCACCGTGCTGGCTGTTAAATGGCCACGTACTGCTGCGTCGTGGGCGCTACCGCCCGTTAAGCGAACCGCCAGATAGCCCGCACTGAAGGAATCCCCCGCAGCGGTGGTATCCACCACTTTCTCTTTCGGCAGTTTGACCGCGGGAACATCATATTGATGGGCTTCAAAACCGTCTTTTACCCAGACGATACACGAGTCCGCACCACGCTTGATGATAATCTCGCTCACGCCCAAAGCCTGAGTGCTTGCAATCACCTGTTCCAGTGGCTTCTCGCCCCACAGCATATCTTCATCATCCAGTGTCAGGAACGCGATATCCGTACAGGCTAACATGTCACGGTAGGCTTCCTGAGTCTCTTGCTTGCTCTGCCACAGGCGTGGGCGGTAGTTGTTATCAAAGATAACTTTGCCGCCGTTGGCACGACAGGCGCGCAGCAATTGCAGCAGACGCTGGCGCGATGCGTTGTCCAGAATGGCTAAACTGATCCCACTGAGGTACAGATAATCAAATTTTTCCAGCCGCTGGCAGATTTCATCGGCTGCCGGACTGGTCAACCAGAAACGGGCTGCGGCATCATTGCGCCAGTAATAGAAGGTTCGCTCACCGGTGTTGTCGGTTTCGATGAAGTACAGACCCGGCAACTTATTATCCATACGCTGAATAAGATCAGTGTGGATTTGTTCTTGCTGCCAGGCAGCCAGCATCTCTTCACTGAAGTTATCAGTCCCCAATGCGGTCACGTAATGTACATTCAAAGCCTGCTTTGATACCTGACGGGCAACATACACCGCTGTGTTCAGCGTATCACCGCCAAAACCCCGGCTAAGATCGGTACCTTTTTGTGACAGTTCAATCATGCATTCGCCGATAACGGCAATATTTTTGCTGGTCATGGAAAGCGGCCTATTTCTGAATGATGAGTCAGTGATGGGAATGATATTGGGTTATCCCCGGCTAACTTGACGTTGTAGCGTTGTTTGCAGCCGTGCTACAACGCCAATGACTTTGACTATAGTCTCACTGCTGGCTTAGTCGGAGTCAATAGTATTAAAACGACGTTTTAAATTTTTTATGATGTAGGTCGGGAAACTGACAAGTTTCCCGCCACTCAGAACAGAATTATGGTGATTTCCGCAGTTTGGTGACGCTTTGACCACCAATACCCCAGTTATCAGTGTCCACTTCATCAATCACGACGACCGTAGTCGCGGGGTTTTTACCTAAGGTATCGACTAATAGTTGGGTGACTCCGGCGATTAGCTGTTTTTTCTGCTCCACCGTCGCTCCTTCGCGAGTAATTTTAATATTTACATAAGGCATACAGACCTCCATTAACATTAATGGCATTATTGAGTTAACTACTGTAGATGGCTTTAATGTACCGTGCCAGCCTGCTTGGGAGCGATAATCTGTCATGCCGCTATATAAAGTTCTGGTCGTTCGAGTCGATAACATCTCCAGAAAGAAAACCGTTTACCACAAGATGCAATCAGGCTGGCCGCGATATACGCTGCCATTACTGTACGGTGTCTTGCAACATGGCGACTAAACTGATGATGACCAATAAAGTATCAGGTTTACTTGCGCCATCCTTTGCCGCTATTGATCGAAATAAAGGACAGAGCTTCTGGCGGCAATGTCAGCGTCGGTACACTTTTCAACCTATCTATCGCACATCTGGTGCGTTGCTGGCGATTGAACTGCTCACGGCTGTTTTTCATCCTTCATCCCCGGATACACGTTTAAATCCAGAGGATTACTTCAGTGCTATTAGTATCCGCGCTCGTTTGGATGTGGTACTGGAGCAGTTGAATATGATTAAGCAGTGGCACGCCATATTTGTTCATCACTCGGTACTGGTTTCGATCAACATTGATGGACAGGCATTGATGGCGATGCAAGATGATCTGCAAGCCAAATTGCTGATCGATGCTATGCCCTATATTCGCTTTGAATTACTCGAGCACGTTGATACCTCCCTTGATACTCCTTTTGCGCGTATTGCTGAAGCTGACCGACTCTGGTTGGATGATTTTGGCAGCGGGCTGGCCAATTTCACTTCATTTATCAGTTGGCGCTATGAGTACATCAAAGTCGCCAGAGATTTATTTATTGTGTTGCAAGAAAGTGAGGTTGGAAACCAACTGTTCTTCACCTTGGTCACCTTAATGGGGCGCTACTGCAAAGGGGTTATAGTTGAAGGGGTTGAGACCTCGCAGGAGTGGGCCATGGTGCAACGCTCTGATGCCGCTGCCGCACAGGGTTATTATCTGTCCCGGCCAACTTCATTTGATAGATTACAGACGCTGCCTATGTTGTTTTGTGGCTAACCTTCTCTGAGAAAAAGCACTTCCCTGCCGTGTTGCCTCTGCGCATCACCGGATTCAACTGCCCAAATAATGGATTCTAAACCATCATCGACTATGGTTAGTGTAGTCTTCTGAATCCGCACTATTAATCAGTTAACTATTTTTATGGCTGATTTTTCGATTAAATTACCGCGAACTGACGTCCATTAAATACGCGCCTGGTGTCGGATTTAGCTTTATCTATTATGAGTACGGGCATGGAGCTGTTATGACAAAAACCGGAAAAGTGCTGACAGGTGTTGGTGGGCTTATCGTGCTGCTACTGGCGGCGACGGTGATTTTCGTGATGACCTTTGACTGGAACCGTTTGAAGCCAACCATCAATGAAAAAGTCTCTGCTGAGTTGCAGCGGCCGTTTGCTATCCGTGGCAACTTGGGGGTGGATTGGTCACGTAAAGGGGATGAGCCGGGTTGGCGCGGTTGGGTACCATGGCCACATATCCATGCTGAAGATTTGGTGTTGGGCAACCCATCAGATTTAGTCAGTGATAAAACAGATAATAAAACTAACACGCTAGCCACAGATTTTCCGGCTGGGGAAATGGTCACGTTAAAACGGGTTGATGCCAGTATTGCGCCGTTGGCTTTATTGGCACAGAAAGTGTGGATCCCTCGTATCTGGCTAACACAACCGAATGCCAAGCTGCTTCGTCTGGCTAACGGTAAGAATAACTGGACCTTCAATCTGGCCAATAGCCCTACGCAGGGTGAGGCACCTTCTTCATCTTGGTCAGTGAATATTAACGATATTGTGTTTGATCGCGGTGAAATAACCCTCAGTGATGCCATTCTGAAAGCTGAGTTGCACGCCGTGATCGACCCACTGGGTAAGCCATTGCCGTTTGCTGAGGTGACCGGTACTCGTAATGAGACAAAGGATAAACAGGTCACGGATAAGGCGCAGAGCCATACGCCAGATTATGTTTTCGGCTGGAAAATTGACGGCAAGTATCAGAGCCAGCCACTCACCGGCAGCGGAAAAATAGGCGGCATGCTGTCGATGAGTGATGCGAGCGTACCATTCCCGTTGCAGGCTGATGTGCGTTCTGGCTCTACCCGTGTGGTGGTAGCCGGTACCTTAACCGACCCTGGCAATCTGGCGGGATTAGATCTGCAATTGAAATTTTCCGGTGCCAGTCTGGACAACCTCTATCCCCTTATCGGTGTATTGCTGCCCGCGACCCCGCCTTACAATACCGATGGCCGCTTAATTGCCAGCCTAAAGCAAACTGGTGGCGCAGTTTATCGCTATGAAAACTTTAACGGTAAAATTGGTGACAGTGATATTCACGGCAGCCTGACCTATACCGCCAGCCAGCCACGGCCGAAATTAACGGGCAAAATGTCATCAGAAAAATTACGTTTTACTGATTTAGCCCCCTTGATTGGTGCTGACTCCAATCAGGAAAAGGCCAATCGTGGTGAGCGAAACCGGCAGCCTGCAAATAAGGTATTGCCAACAGATAAGTTTGATACCAAAAGTTGGGGAGTGATGGATGCAGATGTCACGTATGCGGCTAAGCGTATCGAACGGGATAAATCATTACCTTTGAATAATCTGTCTACCCACGTGGTACTAAATGACGGTGAGTTACGACTCGATCCACTGCGTTTTGGCATGGCGGGCGGTAACCTTAATGCCACTTTGCGGCTGAATGGCAACAAAGATCCGATGACCGGCAAGGTTGATTTGCATGCCCGCCGCCTGCAATTGAAAGAGCTATTGCCACAGGTACAGGCGATGCGCAACAGTTTGGGGCAGTTGAATGGCGATGCATCATTTACCGCTACCGGTAACTCAGTGGCTGCGTTGCTGGCAACCAGTAATGGTAACCTGCGCTTGCTACTGAATCAGGGGCTAATCAGCCGTAGCCTGATGGAGTTGTTGGGGCTGAATGTGGGTAACTATCTGGTGGCGAAGCTGTTTGGTGATGATGAAGTGAAAATTAACTGCGCAGTGGCCGATGTGCAGTTGCGCAATGGATTGGCAACACCGCGCCTGTTTGTTATTGATACCGAGAATGCCATTATCAACATTACCGGTAATATCAACTTTGCTACTGAGCGGTTGGACTTATCGATCAATCCAGAAAGCAAAGGGCTGCGTATTCTGACCCTACGCTCTCCGCTGTATGTGAAAGGAACATTTAAACAGCCTGATGCTGGAGTGAAAGCGGGGCCGTTGATCGCCCGTGGCGCCATTGCTGCTGTATTGGGTGTCGCACTCACACCTGCTGCGGCCTTACTGGCACTGATTTCGCCCAGTGAGGCTGATGAAAACCAGTGCACCCCTTTCCTGCAAAAAATGAAGCAAAAGAAATAGAGCAATAAAAGATCTATCGCCAGGCTAATGGGAGCCGGTAAATCAATCAATTTGAACAGGGTAGCGGCTGGGCGGTGAGAGCGAGTAGCTAACTGCCCAGCCGTTTTAACTCTACGGAGAGACCAGCGGCGGTGGTGATAGCAAATTACAAGCGTGATCTTGCAATTCTTCCACTGATGCGCGGTGCAGTTTCGTCAGACTCGCCTGACTTGCCAGTAGTAAAAATTCCCCATCAGGCAATGCGGTCATGGCTAAACCATAGCGGCCCATACTATCTTTCGCCCCAGCCACCTCATCAGCTAACAGGCGGAATGCACCTGATTGCTGCAATTCAGCAGCCGTTGTGCGCCGTACCAGATAGTCATGACCTAACAGACCACCTGGCAGGGGCTGCCACTGCTGATGGAAGTTTGCCTCTTGCGCTGCCAGCGCCGCTTTTACCTGTGGTTTCAGGCAAGAAATATGGATATGTAAATGGTCCTGACTACGCCCGTATCTTGAATTAATGGTTAGCGAGATATCAGCATCATTAATTGGTGCGCCATATTTATCGGCCATAAAGTGACGGGCTTGCCAGGCATCAAAGAAGTAGTTTGGGCTGCTGCTGGTTAACAACTGTGGGCTTTCCATGCCGCTGATTTTGGCAGTCGGCATCAGTAAATACTGCAATGATCCAATGTTCGCTTTATATACCACAAAACCCGCCGGTATATCAGCCGCGACACAAGGTTGTGGGTTATGTTCTGCGACCATATGGGGAACACATTGCTGGTTGACGATTTTCCACAGTGCATCCGCATTACTAAAACGCAATTTATACACCGCGGCCAGCAGCACAACTGCCAGTAGTATCAGTAAAAACCACGGTTTTTTTATATAACGCGACACGGATTGCCCTCTGTTTTTGATAACGGCGGCCAGTGTAGTGATAAGTCAGCGAGGTGAGCAAACCCCATAATGCTTATTTATCATTAATGGGGTATTGACCCTATCTGGTTGGGCTTATTGGGTGGCCTTGTTTCCCCCGCCTTGCGGTAAGGTTTCATCCTCAGCGTAGTGGGCTGTGGCTATCCAGGCGGCACAAAATAACGTTAGCCGGGCAAAAAAGTAGAAAAACGCCATTAAACCAATAACGGAGCCAAAAGCCGCCCCGGACGGCGAACTGGCAAGGCGTGGTAGCATCATCGTCATGACAAACTTAATTATCTCAAAGCCGATAGCGGCAATCAGGGTACCGCGCAGTAACGCTTTTTTCTTAGGTTTATGGCGCGGCAGAATCCAGAATATCCATAAAAATAACAAATAGTTAGCCGAAATAGAGATCGACAGCGCAATCAGCGTCATAACGGGCCGTAACCAATCAATCCCCCCCAATCCTAATGCATCAACAATGGCAGATTGTGCAGCACCGGCAATTGACGTCAGTGACAGGGTGATAATCAGTGCGATAACCAACCCAGTCAGCGAGATAAAATCGCGGGCATAACGGTAGTAGAACTTTTCCTGATCCTGTGGATTACGCTCCCACACATCTCGTGATTGAGCACGAATCGCCTCGCGTAAGTTCCCCATCCAACTGATACCGGAATACAGCGCAATCGCTAAGCCAGTCAAGCCGACGGTGGTGCGCTGCTGGATTGCGGTATTTACCGTGTTTTTAAGTGTAGCGGCCAGTGTTGGATCACTGATGGTATTGACAATTTTATTAATTAATTCAGCTAATAAGTCAGGATTAGACGCCAGGACAAAACCGACTGCGGCGAAAGAAACCATCAAAATAGGGATCAGTGACAAAAAAGAAAAATACGTAATAGCTGCACCAAACTGGCTGCCCATCCGGTCATTAAAGCGATCGGTGGCACGGATAATATGGGCAACCACTGGGTAAGCTTTGATGTGGTTACTCAGCCGGGTCATATAGGAAATGGCTTTTTTGCCGGTTTCAATCCCCGCCGCCAGTGGGGCTGAGTTGTCTTTCGGTGCGTTCGGCATAATTCTCCTCAGTGGCCTTAATCCATGCCTTATGCAGATGATTATTCTACAAAATATGATACAAAATGGCAGCAGCCTGTTGATAATAGCAGAGTCGACGTCTATCACAACCTAACCAACAGTTATGCTGGGGTGTCGGTCGGAATTCTGTATGGCCACGGATATCTCGATAGCTTATGTGTGCTCAATCATCATCACCGCAGTGGTATCCACGGCCAGTGCTTCAAAAATATGTTCCACATCAGCAGAATAGCTAATGTAGTCTCCTGCGTTTAACTCAATCGCTTGGTCAACTGGGCCGATTCTGGCTTTTCCTGAACTGATAATCACATGTTCAATGGTACCGGGCATATGTGCTCGGGAGCGCCTGAGTTCACCGGGTTGAACATTAATCCGATAGATATCCCGCTGTACCCCTGTGGGGCAGGCAGCCAGCAACGTCGCGGTGTAGTTCGCCTGTTCAGAAACTGCGGCAATCCCTTCATTGGCCCTGATCACCTGAACATGCAAGCGCGGCTGGGCGATAAGCCGACTGACCGGGACATCCAGTGCCATGGCTAACGACCACAGTGTTTCCAAACTGGGATTACCCGCTCCGCCTTCCAATTGCGATAACGTCGATTTCGCGATACCTGCACGCTTTGCTAATTCCGTTACCGTCAGTCCTAACTTCTCACGTTCCCGGCGAATAGAGGCAGAAAGCAAGCCAATCGGGGTTGCTGCATGGTCTGAGTTATCGGGCATAAAGTGAGTCATTGTTCACCATATCATTCATTTGTTCATCTTGACGAACGGTTGATTGTCGTTCACCATAATAGTCACTTGTTCATTTTAATGTATTGTCTGTTGAGTGCCAAGCACTCAAATACAAAAGCATCCTGGCAGCGATTACGGAGAGAGAATGATAAAAATGAAAGCTCGCGGGGCAATGGAAATGGTCGCAGCTATGCTTATTTCCGGTACTGTGGGCTGGCCGGTTATCGCATCAGGGCAACCTGCGGTAACAGTTGTGTTCTGGCGTTGTGTATTTGGTGCATTCGCCATGTTTATCGCTTGTGCCATGCTGGGTTTACTCAAACGCGGTGTGCTCACGCGACAGCATATCGTGATTGCAGTTATCGGTGGTATTACGCTGGTATTGAACTGGGTTCTACTGTTTGGCGCTTACTCTTATGCCTCCATTTCGGTGGCAACCGTTACCTACCATACTCAACCCTTTATGCTGGTTGGGCTGGGGGTGCTGTTTTTTGGTGAGAAATTAACAGTAAATGCGCTCTGTTGGTTGCTGGTCGCTTTTGGCGGGATGCTGTTTATCATTATCGGGCAACCGGGGGCCATCACCTCCGGTTCTGACTACCTCTTCGGCATCATTATGGCGCTGGGGGCGGCATTTATGTATGCGGTAACGGCCGCGATTATCAAGCGGCTAAAAGGCTTGCCACCACATCTGATTGTACTGATTCAGTTGTTGGTCGGCGCTATTTTGCTGGCACCCTTTGTGTGTTGGTCTGATTTACCGCTATCAGGCAGCACATGGGGATTACTGTTCATTATCGGCGTGGTTCACACTGGGCTAATGTCCGCACTGTTGTACGGCGCGATTCAGAAAATCCCGACCAGTTTGGTTGGTACGTTATCTTTTATTTATCCGGTTGTGGCGATTATTGTCGACTGGTTGGTATTCGATCACCGCTTGAGTATCGTGCAAATAGCTGGAGCAACCGCCATCCTATTGGCTGCTGCGGGCATGAATTTTGGCTGGAAACTACTAAGGGATCACCCGGGAGAAAGTAAGAAATATTCGTGAGGATAGAATTTAAAACAATAAAAAAGGCTATCAACCCTGCGGTCCATAGCCTTTCTGGTCTTTTACCAAACCTTAACGCATGGTTACAAACTCTTCTGCGGCGGTCGGGTGGATAGCGACGGTGTTGTCGAAATCTTTCTTGGTCGCGCCCATTTTCACGGCGACAGCAAACCCTTGCAAGATTTCATCCATACCGAAACCGATACCATGGATACCAACAATCTTCTCTTCCACCCCTACGCAGACTAATTTCATCCGGCATGGCTGGCGGTGCTGAGTCACTGCGCTGTACATTGCAGTGAATGAAGATTTGTATACTTTCACCTGATCGTCGCCAAACTTCTCGCGTGCTTGCGGCTCAGTCAGGCCAATAGTGCCGATTGGCGGATGGCTGAATACCACGGTTGGGATATTACTGTAATCCAGATGCTCATCCGGCTTGTTATTGAACAAGCGTTCAGACAAACGGCGACCCGCAGCCACGGCGACAGGGGTCAGTTCAACCGCACCAGTGTTGTCCCCGACGGCGTAGATACCTTTGACGTTAGTGTTTTGGAACTTATCAACTTCGATATAGCCTTTGTCATTGGTTTTGACACCGCTGGCAGACAGATTGAGGTTGTCAGTTGACGGTTCACGGCCAATGGCCCAAATCAGGTGGTCAACGGTGACTTCAGTGCCATTTTCCAGTTGCAGCGTTAGGCTACCATCGGCGTTTTTAATCACCGCTTTTGGTACCGCGTCGGTATGCAGTGTTGGCCCTTCGGTGTTCATCACTTCAAGCAGAGTTTCAACAATCAGCGGATCAAAAGTACGCAATGGTGCATGTTTGCGCACAAACAGATGGGTTTCTGTGCCTAACCCATTGAGCACCCCGGCGATTTCTACCGCGATATAACCTGCACCTACTACGGCAACTCGCTTTGGCATCTCGTCTAATTCGAAGAAGCCATCGGAGTTAATCCCGTATTCTGCGCCAGGGATATTCGGGTGACTTGGGCGGCCACCGGTGGCGATCAGGATGTGATCAGCAGTGATTTTTTCACCGTTCACTTCCACAGTATGCGCATCAACAAAACGCGCGAAACCATGAATAACATCTACTTTGTTATTGCCTAAACCACGCTCATAAGACTGATGGATACGATCGATGTAAGCAGTACGGTTAGCGATCAGCTTTTTCCAATCGAAATGGTTCACCGTGGTATCGAAACCGTAATCTGGGCCATACAAATGAATCGCTTCTGCAATTTGCGCGGCATGCCACATTACTTTTTTCGGCACACAACCAACGTTGACGCAGGTGCCACCAAGTTGTTTAGCTTCGATCAGCGCACACTTTTTGCCGTACATGGCTGCCCGGTTGATCGACGCGATCCCACCACTGCCACCGCCAATTGCCAGATAGTCGTAATGTTTGGTCATCAGAATCGTTCCCACGTTGTTTAAAATTTGCCTAACAGTTTAACGCTTACCCGAGTTTTGTCGCAAAGGTTGCGTCAATGGCTCTGATTCGCGTGACCAATTGATTTAGGCTGTGTTTATTCTGGCACTACCCACTTCACCAGGGTATGACCATGACCCGATGGCACCAGCACGTTGTGCAGCCACGGCAACAAGGTATTCATCTGTTGTTCTAGCTTCCACGGCGGGTTAATCACAATCATGCCAGATGCGGTCATACCATGTTGGTCACTGTCCGGGCGCACTGCCAGCTCAATTTGCAAGATACGGCGGATGCCGGTGGCTTCCAGATCCCGTAACATACGTTTGATTTGCTGACGTAAAACCACTGGATACCATAATGCATAGGTACCCGTTGCAAAGCGTTTATAGCCTTCCTGAATACCTTTCACCACATCCTGATAATCCGTTTTCATTTCATACGGCGGATCAATCAGAACAAAACCCCGGCGTGATGATGGGGGCAATTGTGATTTAAGTTGTTGATAACCATCGGCACGTTGAACTTTAGCTCGCTCATCTTTAGCAAACTCATTGCGCAGCAACGGGTAGTCGCTTGGGTGCAGTTCAGTCAGATGAATTTTGTCATCTTCACGCAATAAATGGCGGGCGATTAATGGTGAACCGGGGTAGTAACGCAGTTTTTCACTACGGTTAAAGTAATTGATAGCACTCATATATGGCGCTAAATCAGCAGGTAAATCATCTCGTTGCCACAGTAGGCCGATACCATCAAGGTATTCACCCGTGCGCTCGGCATGCTCACCGCTTAACTGGTAGCGACCGGCACCGGCGTGGGTATCCAAATAAAGGAACGGTTTTTCTTTTTCCTTCAAAGACTCAATAATCAGACTTTGAACGGTATGTTTAAGAACGTCGGCATGGTTGCCGGCGTGAAAACTATGGCGATAACTTAACATTTTATTTTAACCAATTGATATTCTAATTTAAATCAAGGATTTAGCGAGAATATATGCTGTAGATTGTGGCAGTGCTTTTTATCTGTGGATGCGACAAACACCCGGGTGAGAAACCGCAGCCAGCACATTATGGCAACTAGTATAAACTGTCTGGTGGATAAAAACTGAATTGCATTAATCTGTGATGAATACCTGATCTGACCTCAATGGATATAATAATGACTAACAAGATAATTGCTGAGCACTACCCAGACGCTTTGCTCTGGTCCTTTGGCGACAGTTCTGAGATGGCAGATGAATTGGCGCAATTGGTCATCAACGGCGCTAAAACAGCGACTTGTTGCTCCTATCGTGCTTATAAATCAGAAGCTTCGCCCAGTGTTGGTGATTACAATGTCATTCTCGATGGCCGAGGCACACCGGTTTGCGTCATTAGAACCATGAGCTTAACGCTGGTCCGCTATTGTGATGTCACCGCAGAAATGGCGGCCAAAGAGGGGGAGGGAGATAAAAGCTTGGCTTATTGGCAGACCGGGCATCGGGCCTTCTTTGAACGGGAGGGTGATTTCTCCCCTGAGATGCTATTGGTCTTTGAGCAATTTAAGCTGGTTGAGGTTTTTGCTACACCCGCAGTGCGAGCTTGATTGCCAAAATCGGTGGGTAATCAATAGTCGTCAGGCCGCCAGCCATTGATTTTCATGTTGATAGACCTCATGTTAATCATACATAGATAATTTATAAGTCGTCGTTGTATTCACCATCGCGGCGGTATTGAAAACGATCATTGATATTCAAAAGAATCATTGATATCCAAAACTATAATCAGGACTGCCCTATGACAAATCCGCTGTTGACCCCGTTCTCCCTGCCGCCATTTTCTGCGATTCGCCCCGAAGATATCGTGCCTGCGGTGAAATCCGCACTGGATGAATGTCGTCAAGCGGTGGAGCGGGTAGTTGCCCAGCCAGGACCTTTCACCTGGGATAACCTGTGTCAGCCATTGGCTGAGTCTGACGATCGCTTATCGCGTATCTGGTCGCCGGTCGGGCATTTAAATTCGGTCAAAAATAGCCCGGAACTGCGCACTGCATATGAACAAAGCCTGCCATTGCTGTCGGAATACGGTACTTGGGTGGGTCAACATAAAGGTTTGTATCAGGCCTATGTCAGTCTGAAAGAAGGCCCGGGGTTTGATGCATTGACAGCCCCACAGCGCAAAGCAGTAGAGAATGCGCTGCGCGATTTCCAGTTATCCGGTATCGGTTTGCAACCCGATCAGCAGAAACGTTATGGCGAAATTGTCGCCCGCTTGTCTGAGCTAGGCTCCACTTACAGCAATAACGTGCTTGATGCCACCATGGGCTGGAGCAAGTTAATTACTGATGTTAACCAATTGCAAGGCTTGCCAGAAAGTGCCCTGGCTGCGGCTAAAGCTATGGCTGAAGCCAAAGAGCAGGATGGTTGGTTGCTGACACTGGATATGCCAAGTTATCTGCCGGTTCTGACCTATGCTGATAACGCTAAATTGCGCGAAGAGATGTATCGCGCCTTTGCTACCCGTGCCTCTGATCAGGGGCCAAATGCCGGTAAGTGGGATAACAGTGAAATCATGGCGGAAATTCTGACATTGCGCCATGAATTGGCACAACTGTTAGGTTTTGGCAGCTATGCCGATAAATCGCTGGCGACCAAAATGGCAGAAAGCCCGCAACAGGTGCTTGGTTTCCTGAACGATTTGGCGAAACGCGCCCGTCCGCAGGCTGAAGAAGAGCTGGCACAATTACGTGCTTTTGCTGAAAAACACTACGGCGTCAATGAGTTGGCTGCCTGGGATATCACCTATTATTCAGAGAAGCAGAAGCAGCATCTGTTCTCCATCAGTGACGAGCAATTGCGACCTTACTTCCCGGAACAGCGGGTGGTGGAAGGGTTATTCGAAGTCGTTAAACGTATTTACGGTATTAGCGCCAAAGAGCGCCGAGATGTGGATACCTGGCATCCAGATGTGCGTTTCTTCGAACTCTTTGATGCCAGCGGTGAACTGCGCGGCAGCTTCTATCTTGACTTGTATGCCCGTGAGCACAAACGTGGCGGTGCCTGGATGGATGATTGTGTCGGTAGCCTGCGTCTGGCGAACGGTCAATTACAAAAACCGGTGGCTTATCTGACCTGTAACTTTAACGGGCCAGTCGGCGGTAAACCGGCGCTGTTCACCCATAACGAAGTCACCACCTTGTTCCATGAGTTCGGCCATGGCCTGCATCACATGCTGACCAAAATTGATACTGCCGGCGTCTCGGGCATCAATGGTGTCCCTTGGGATGCGGTCGAATTGCCGAGCCAGTTTATGGAAAACTGGTGCTGGGAGCCACAGGCGCTAGCGTTTATTTCCGGCCATTATCAGACGCACGAGCCATTACCGCAAGAGATGCTGGATAAACTGCTGGCGGCCAAAAACTATCAGGCGGCGCTATTTATTCTGCGTCAATTAGAGTTCGGCCTGTTCGATTTCCGCATGCATTATGAGTTCGATCCACTGACCGGTGCACAGATCCTGCCGATCCTGTATGAAGTGAAAAAGCAGGTGGCAGTGGTACCGTCACCGACATGGGGCCGCTTCCCACATGCTTTTAGCCATATCTTTGCCGGTGGCTATGCCGCGGGTTACTACAGCTATTTGTGGGCAGAAGTGCTCTCGGCAGATGCATTCTCGCGTTTCGAAGAAGAGGGGATTTTCAATGCTGCCACCGGGCAGTCCTTCCTCGATAATATTCTGTCCCGCGGTGGCTCTGAAGAGCCGATGACGCTGTTCAAGCGCTTCCGTGGCCGTGAACCGCAGTTGGATGCTATGCTGCGCCATTACGGTATTAAGGGCTAGAACGTGTCACAAGTCAGTATCTGTTTATTGTCTGAAGCAGGCGCCGCCCCCGGCGCCTTGTCTATTTTGGCTGAGCGTTGGGGTTTGGTGTCTGACGAGCAGGCCATTATGGCGCTGGTGTTGACACCTGAGCGCCTTGAATTGCGCAAGAGGGATGAGCCGAAGCTCGGTGGCATTTATGTCGATTTTGTCTCCGGTACGTTGGCGCACCGCCGCAAGTTCGGTGGTGGGCGAGGGGAGGCGGTAGCTAAAGCCGTCGGTGTCAAAAAGGGTTATCTTCCCCGCGTGGTCGATGCTACCGCAGGCTTAGGGCGGGATGCGTTTGTTTTGGCGGCGCTGGGTTGCCAGGTGCAAATGCTGGAGCGCAATCCAGTGGTGGCAGCATTGCTTGATGATGGTTTGTGTCGCGGTTATCAGGATGCTGAGATTGGTCCGTGGCTGCGCGAACGGTTGACGCTGTTGCACGCCTCCAGCCTGATAGCACTGGCAGATATTGAACCCCGGCCAGAAGTGGTTTATCTCGATCCGATGTACCCGCACCGGCAGAAAAGTGCGCTGGTTAAAAAGGAGATGCGGGTGTTCCAATCGCTGGTGGGTGCGGATGAAGATGCCGATGGTTTATTGGCACCGGCCCGCGCGTTAGCTACCAAACGGGTGGTGGTGAAGCGGCCAGATTATGCCGAACCGTTGGCAGGAATAGCTGCGTCAGCGGCTGTAACCACTAAAAGTCATCGTTTTGACCTCTATATGCCACTTCCTTGATGCTATTACAGTGTCAGTTGGCCCTGTGGCGGTAACGCCAATGACTTTGGGTATATTGCTTGGGGATTATGAGCCTCTAATGAGGCTCACCCGACGGGCCAGCGCAAGCGCTGTTCAACATGGTTTACAACCAAGTTGTCACTCAATTGCCGCCTTCCTGCAACTCGAATTATTTAGGGTATAAAGCGTTATGAAATAAGCGGTGGGCTGACAATAAAATCATTGTGAGTGAATTGATGTTTGCCGATAAATCTTATCATCATATCGACTTTGCTTATTTTTGGATCGAAATCAATCATCAGATAGGTAATATTAGCGACATCATCATATTTCTGCATTAATTCTGTTTGACCATTCGCGCTGAATTGATTGACCATAACAATATTATTATTGCCAGCCATAATGAATGATAAATCAATTTTATCTTCACCAGATGTAAAGTCGATGATGGTATCGGTATATTTCTTGGTGGAATCTCTGCTATTACGGTATTGGAAAATATCACACCCCTCTCCCCCTTTCATCCGGTCAGCGCCGCGCCCGCCGAATAGCCGGTCATTGCCATTGCCACCGCTGAGCCGGTCATTACCTGCGCCGCCGGATAAGAAGTCATCACCCTTACCACCGGATAACCGGTCATTGCCACGGCCCCCGAATAGCCTATCATTTCCCACCCGGCCCCTTAATTTGTCATCACCACCCCCTCCTTTCAGGGTGTTATTTGATCGGTTACCGTTGATTTCATCATCACCGCTACCGCCGATGGCATTTTCAATCACGACTTTATCTGCAATTGAGACATTGCCTCTCAAGCCGCCAATATCAGAGAAACCACGCTTAGTCAGCGTGATTCTTTGGTCTTGATGATAACCTGAGAAATCAAACGTATCGGTACCACCGGCATCCCACACGCAGAATATCAACTTGTCGCTAGCGTGGGTTGCAGTAAAGTAATCCCTATTACTATTGGAATTGAAACCATAAGTCGTATCACCGGTTCGGGTACGGCTATTGGCACCGTAAAGGTATTGAAGTGCTAAAATATCATAGAGTTGCGGTGTTGATGCAAAGTTACCCCCGTAGATTGCTCCTGAGTTGAACTCAGATAAATAGCTCATTACGCTGGTTTGTTGTGTTAAGCCTACGGTGTCATGAGTATGCTCCAAGCCGAGTGCATGGCCGAGTTCATGCATAAACACCCGACCACCATAGTTTGATGGTGTGGGGGCTAGATTCTCGTCTATCTTCGCATTAATAAATATTGGACTGAGGCCACTAGAATTTGGGGAATAGGCATAACCGCCAATTGCCCCCTCAAGTGACACATTGGTAATGGGGATGTTAGCTATAACATCATCTTTAGCCTCACTAAATTTAATATTCGCCACATCAGCAATGGCGAGCATAGCCGTTCTTACCTGGTGAATTTGGGCTTCATTAAAGGGATCGGCCGGAGCACCCTCAACTGATTTATAATAATGGTAACCTATTGGTATTTGTTGGCTAAATGAATAAGTGATAATACTTACTCCATTCTTATCTTTATTTTGCCATTTGTTTCTGCTGGTTATCGCTAATAGATTAATCGCCTTTGATTTATTAATATCAATACTATTATTAATATCTACAGCTCTGACGTTATTTTTAGTCTGTTCCCTGAGCATTATTATTCCTCATAATTTAAATGATTTACTTTGCTATCGACTCATGCACCGGAAGCATGTTACTGACATCGATAATATTTAAAATAAGCACGTTCTTAAAAAGAACTAAGGATTTTATATATTACTCTGCGGGATATATGATTTTTAAATCTATGAGGATAAAGTTCCCATATTCTTCGGGTATTATTACCTCAAAGAATATGGGAATAGCGTCTTACTTACAACACACCTTGGGCCAGCATTGCGTCTGCCACTTTAACAAAGGCCGCAATATTCGCGCCGTGTACATAGTGGGTTTGCTTGCCTTCGCCACCGTATTCAACACAAGATTGATGAATATCGAGCATGATGTGATGCAAACGGACATCAACTTTCTCTGCCTTCCAGCTCAGGCGGGCCGCGTTCTGCGCCATTTCCAGACCTGATGTGGCAACACCACCGGCATTGGCGGCTTTACCCGGTGCAAACAGCACCCCTGCATCAAGGAAAGCATCAGTTGCCTGAATAGTCGTAGGCATATTAGCGCCTTCGGCAACGGCTTTAACCCCGTTGGCAATCAGTTGACGTGCCGCTGGCAGGTCCAGTTCGTTCTGCGTCGCACATGGCAGCGCGATATCAACCGGTACACTCCATGGCTGCTGATCGGCTAAATAGACCAGATTACGTTCACGGGCATAATCTTCAATACGACCATAACGATTGTTCTTAATCTCAGCCAGATGAGCCAGTTTTTCTGGGGTAAAGCCTGTTTCATCAACCACCGTACCACCTGAGTCAGAAGCGGTAATCACTTTGGCACCCAGCGCCATGGCTTTTTCAATAGTGTATTGTGCGACGTTTCCGGCACCGGAAACCGAGACTTTTCGACCTTCAAAACCTAAGCCGTGACGTTTTAACATGGCGTCGGTGAAATAGACCAAGCCATAACCGGTGGCTTCCGGGCGAATCAGACTACCGCCGAAGGAGAGACCTTTGCCGGTGAAGACACAAGCGGTGTTATTCGACAGTTTTTTCATCATGCCAGACATAAACGCCACTTCACGGCCACCAACACCAATATCACCCGCCGGAACATCGGTATCCGGGCCGAGATGACGATACAGTTCCATCATCAGTGCCTGGCAAAAACGCATCACTTCAGCCTGACTTTTTCCTTTAGGATTAAAATCAGAACCGCCTTTGCCGCCCCCCATAGGCAGGGTTGTCAGGGCATTTTTAAAGGTCTGTTCAAAACCAAGGAACTTCAGAATCGATAAGTTTACTGATGGGTGGAAACGCATCCCGCCCTTATAAGGACCAATCGCCGAGTTAAACTGAACACGCCAGGCGCGGTTAACCTGAACTTTACCTTGGTCATCAGTCCAGGCAACGCGGAATTGAATAACACGTTCTGGCTCGACTAAGCGCTCCAGTAGGCTTTGTTCACGGTAATGTGGGTTTTGCTCCAGAAAGGGCCAAAGTGACGTGAAGACTTCACGTACTGCTTGGAGATATTCTGGTTGGTTGGCATCACGTTGTTGTAAAGATTCTAAAAACGACTCCAGAGAGGTTAAACCATTCATCACTAATAATTCCTTGTACCAATTAAGACTCTCCCTACACCTTTTTGCGAACTATTATTATTATCCAAATAGTGAGGAGACGATGTTGTGCATCTTCGACTATATCACTGGTTTATATTCATACAGCAAGGGATTTTGACAAAAACTTAGCAGGGTTATCAATGAGTGGCTATCGGGGCTTGGCGGGGGTTGTTGATTAAAAACGCCCGCAAAAGGCGGGCGTTAAAGCTAAACAGGATGACTCTCGCGAAACTTATTCGTCTTCGGCGTCGTCATCGCGCAGTGGCACGATAAGCATATCGACATGTACGGTATTGATCAGTTGGCGTGCTGAAGACATCAATTTGCTCCAGAAATCCTGATGATGGCCGCATAATACCAAGTCCATATCATATTTCTTAATGGCATCAACCAGTACCTGGCCCAAATCGCCGCTACCGCTGAGGGTTTGCTCAATTGGGTAGCCCGCATTTTGCGAAAGCTCAGTTAATGCATTATGGGTTTCTTCAGAGATACGTTTTTGCATATCGCCAAGATTAACGTCGATCAGACCGGTATAGAGGTCTGAGTAGTTAACATCAACATGGATCAGGGAAACTTTGGCATTGTACGGTCTGGCCATGGAGACCGCCTTTTCCACCAATACCTTACTTTCTGGAGATAGGTCAACCGCAATCAGAATGTGTTTGTAAGCCATAAGTAAACTCCTTCCATAATGTTAATTAATGGGTAAGCAAACATTCAACCTGTTGAACGGGTGCTAACACGGTATCTGCATACTATCATTATGACCCCTAACTGAAGTGTTTCACGGATCACAACGCACTGTTTTGATGATGATCACTAAAGCATTCGTATGTCATTTTGCACCAAATTGCACCAATAAGTGATGAGATTCGCCGGTTAATTGCCTTGGCGCACGGTGAGAATACTTGAATTTAAAGCAGATCATTATCTTAAGTATAGCGCTGATAAATCATCATGATTAACGGAATTTCATATTTGTGATGCAAATATAATTTACAAAAAACAGCGGCCAAATTTATCTAATTCAGTTAAGAAAGATTAATATTTAAGCTGAATTTGTATGGATTCTGAGCATTTATCAGTGACAGATATTCGATATAAGTTAATGCTAATCGATACTTAACAAATGCCTAAATAGGCTTAATTTAGAGATTATCAGGCTATTTTCCATTTCATTTCCTACACTGATAAAGGGAGTCCTACACGTTCGGATACTGTGTCGAACGAACAACGTATCGAGCATAGTCAGAAAGCGGACGATAGGGGGTGTTTTTTGAGGCCCTGGGGGTGTTTGTATCGGCTAGAGTGAGCGATGGCACAGAGGTTCAGGTGATTGACCCAATGTGTGAGATATCGCTGGGAGGATAATTATGATCAGTACCGTCGCGCTTTTTTGGGCTTTATGTGTGGTATGTGTGATTAATATGGCACGTTATTATTCATCTCTGCGTGCTTTGTTAGTGGTATTACGTGGCTGCGACCCGTTGCTGTATCAATATGTTGATGGTGGTGGCTTTTTTACCTCCCACGGTCAGCCGAGCAAACAAATTAGATTAGTGGGTTACATCTTCGCCCAACGTTATCTTGATCACCACGATCCTGAGTTTATTCGCCGCTGTGAGAGGCTACGTGGGCAATTTATACTGACCAGTGCATTATGTGGATTGGTAGTGGTCAGTCTGGTGGGTTTAATGTTGTGGTATTAGTATGAATTATTGGCAGAGAAGCATTTAAAAAGGCGACCTGATAAGGCCGCCTTTTTTATTTACCATAACCGTTCAATATGCTTACTGCCCGGTCTTATCACCGTGCCAGGTTGAGGCGCACTATGATAGTAATACGTTTCGCTGGGTTTAAATGAATCTTAGAGCCACCCAGTACAACCCACCGGAAAGAAGGATAGATATTGGTAAGGTTAATACCCACGCCAACATAATGTTCTTCACCGTTTTACTCTGAACACCACCGCCATCAACCAACATGGTCCCGGCAACTGCTGAAGAGAGTACTTGCGTTGTCGATACTGGCATACCGGTATAACTCGCAATACCGATGGAAACCGCCGCAGTCATCTGGGCAGAAACCCCTTGCGCGTAAGTCATGCCTTTCTTACCAATTTTCTCACCGATGGTGACTGCCACACGTTTCCAGCCAATCATGGTACCCAAAGAGAGGGCCAGAGCGACGGCAACGATGATCCAGGTCGGTGCATATTCCACAGTTTCCAACAAATCTGTACGCAGATTATTGAGGAAACGGCGGTCTTCAGCACTGGTTTCAGGCAGCTTGGCAACAGTCCCTGCGGTTTCGGCAACACACATCAGCAAGCGACGCATATGGCTGCGTTGATCAACCGTCAGGTCGTCATAGCTTTGCAGATTAGCCAGCAACGTTTGAGCATGATCAATGGCAATCATGGCGCGTGAGCTATCACAATGGAACTGTGCCGGTGTATTCGGCAATGTTTCTGGTGCAGGAACCAGCGGTTTCAGCGCGACAGCATGAGGTAACACCTCAACATGTTGCTGATAATATTGTTGCAGATGGGTCACTGCATCGCGGGTGCGGGCAATATCATAACCGGTTGCATTCATATTCACGACGAACCCAGCCGGAGCCACGCCGATTAATACCAGCATGATCAAGCCAATCCCTTTCTGACCATCGTTAGCGCCATGAGAGAAACTCACACCGATAGCCGATAGAATCAGCGCAGTACGGGTCCAGAAGGGCGGTTTACGTTTACCGTCTTTCTTTTCACGTTCAGCAGGTGTCAGGTGAATACGTTGCTGTTTCTTGGACCCGTTCCAGTAACGACGTAGCAGGAACACCATCAAACCGGCAATAACCAGACCCACAATCGGGGATAAGATTAATGACAGGAAGATTTGAATCATCTTAGGAACGTTCAGTGCATCTACAACAGATGTACTGGTCATTAATGCATTGGTTAAACCAATACCGATGATTGCACCAATTAGCGTATGAGAGCTGGAAGCCGGGATACCGAAATACCAAGTGCCCAAATTCCAGATAATCGCCGCCAGTAGCATAGAGAAGACCATAGCCAACCCATGCGCCGAACTGACGTTTAACAGCAGATCAGTAGGCAATAAGTGAACGATAGCATAAGCCACGCTCAAACCGCCCAGCATCACGCCGAGGAAGTTAAACACCCCTGCCATCACAACAGCAACCTGTGAACGCATGGCACGGGTATAGATTACGGTCGCGACCGCATTGGCTGTATCATGAAAACCATTGATGGCTTCGTAAAACAGCACGAACAACAAAGCAAGAACTAACATTAGGCCGGTATGGAAATCCAGGCCAGCGAAAAGATGTAGCATAAGCGTTACGCCAGTTTGTGGACATGAACGCGGCGCATTATCAGTGACAATGGGGGGTGGGGAAAAGGAAAATATGACCTTTTTTTGACATGACCGCAGACGAATTCGTCTTATTGAACAACATATGCATGTTATATCAGCAAGTTACTTAGTTTTACCGTATGAGATATTTTCTTACTATGGCGATATTCCTGCGAGCGACTTACAATCTCCCGCCGCCAATTTGTCGGTTGAATGCGCTAAATAATATAATAATCAGCCAAAAGCGGGCAATTTTGCAGCGATGATGATTTTACTCAGTGAGGCCCAGTGTGGAACAGTTTGATGTGGTAGTGATAGGTGCAGGTGCTGCGGGGCTATTTTGTGCCGCTCAGGCCGGACAAGCCGGATGTCGGGTGTTGTTGGTCGATAACGGCAAAAAGGCTGGGCGCAAGATACTGATGTCTGGTGGTGGCCGCTGTAATTTTACCAATCTCTTTGCAGAGCCTGCCGCGTATCTGTCACAGAATCCTCACTTCTGTAAATCTGCCTTGGCACGTTATACCCAATGGGATTTCATCGATCTGATGAATCGCTATGGCATTGCCTGGCATGAGAAAGCGCTAGGGCAGTTGTTCTGCGATGACTCTGCCCAGCAGGTGGTTGAACTATTACTGAAAGAGTGTGAGCTGGGGCAAGTCACGATTCGGTTGCGTAGCGATGTTTTGTCGATTGAAAAAAGCGACACCGGGTTCGTATTACAAATTAATGATTTGGAAGTGAGCACTAACTCACTTGTCGTCGCCTCTGGCGGACTCTCTATGCCCGGACTTGGTGCTTCACCGTTCGGCTATAAGCTGGCAGAACAGTTTGGCTTGAAAGTCCTCCCTACCCGTGCGGCGTTAGTCCCGTTCACCTTGCACAAACCGCTGCTGGAGCACCTGCAAACATTATCTGGGGTTTCCGTGCCTGCGGTGGTCACCGCCGAAAATGGCGTTAGCTTCCGTGAGAGTATTTTGTTTACTCACCGTGGGCTTTCTGGTCCAGCAATTTTACAACTTTCAAGTTATTGGCAGGCTGGTGAGTATGTGAGCATTAACTTACTTCCTGATACTGATTTAGACGATTTTCTAAACAGTGAGCGAAAAAACCACCCTAATCAGACACTAAAAAATACTCTGGCTCAACGGTTACCTAAGCGGCTGGTGGAGTGCCTTCAGACCTTGGAGCAACTGCCAGACGTTACCCTGAAGCAATTAAACGCGCCGCAGCAGGCCGCGTTAGTCGCCAATCTTCAACAATGGCGAGTGCAGCCTAATGGCACCGAAGGTTACCGTACTGCTGAGGTCACTCTTGGTGGTGTTGACACCCAAGAGCTCTCCTCTAAGACAATGGAGGCCCATAAAGTGCCTGGAATGTACTTTATTGGCGAGGTTGTTGATGTCACTGGCTGGTTGGGTGGCTATAACTTCCAATGGGCCTGGAGCTCTGCCTGGGCCTGTGCGCAGGCATTGGCGGTTATGCGGAAACAATAAAGTCTGTTCAGTGACGCTAAAATTCGAATAGACTCGCTTTTAATGACATTAAAATTTGTTTCTTAGCTTTATATCAATAAGTTGGATTTATTTTCCACCATGCTAATTTGACGTGGCTAGAACGCTGATTGCAGTATTAAAGACAATATTAATTGTTTGTAGTTAGGGTTTATGGTTAGGAAGTTGGTGTAATAAGGATCACTTCAAGTGATCCTTAACTGATTGGCATTACGCCCAATGGGGGTGTTTTTTATTGTTTCCCCCCTATATTCCCGAACAAAACTCGGAAAGGTCTACCCCGGCACAGATTAACGCCTAAATCCTCCCTCGGCCGAATCTTTTAAAAGACAATAAAACATTTAGAAAGTACCTTGATTAAGGTACTCATTATTCTGCGTTATCTATCATGAGTATCATTAATAACATCATGATAAGAATCGTTATTCACTTCTGGAGAGATTTATGAAGGCGCTTTTACTGAAACAGTTACCACGGTGTAAAGCATTACTGGCTCTGATGGTTGTTGGAGCCTGCGCTCTGCCTCTTGGCTTCCCGACGATCAGTATGGCTGCCGCACCCACGCAGCAACAGACGCAGGTTCCCGGCTACTATCGTATGGCATTAGGTGATTTTGAAGTCACAGCCATCTATGACGGTTATGTAAAGCTGGGTACCAATCTGCTGAAGGATATCAATGAGAAAGATATTCAGACGCTGCTGTCCAGCATGTTTCTTGATAGCACCAACGGGGTACAGACTGCGGTAAATGCCTTCTTGATCAATACCGGTACCAACCTAGTCTTAGTTGATGCCGGCACCGCACAATGTTTCGGGCCGACACTGGGTGCTGTGGTCGATAATATTCGTGCTGCGGGTTATCAGCCTGAGCAAATTGATACTGTATTGCTGACCCATCTACATCCCGATCATGCCTGTGGTATTAACAATCAGGGTAAAGCCGCATTCCCTAATGCTACGGTGTATGTGTCAAAAGGGGATGCCGATTTCTGGCTGAATAAAGACGTCGCCAGTAAAGCTACGCCAGAACTGCGCCCAATGTTTGAAAAATCAATGGAATCGGTTGCCCCTTATGCGGCAAACAATAAATTAAAAATTTACACTGCTGGTGACACCTTATTACCAGGCGTCAAAGTGGTGCCAACGCCGGGCCATACCCCGGGGCACACTTCATATCTTTTCACCTCAAAAGGCGACAACTTGCTGGTGTGGGGCGATATTGTACACAGTCATTCCATCCAATTTGCGCGCCCGAATGTCTCTTTAGAATTTGATACGGATAGCAAACAGGCTGTGGCCACGCGCAAAGCTATCTTTGCCACCGCCGCTAAAGACAAGCTGTGGGTGGCGGGCGCTCATCTTCCGTTCCCTGGTTTGGGCCATGTCCGGGCAAATAAAGTTGGCTACACTTGGGTGCCGATAGAATACAGCCCGATGATTGAGAAGAAATAAGGTAATAACACTAAACTGACCATAGTGAAAGCTATGGTCAGTCCTATTTTATCCGATCTATCATTGAGTTAGCGCGGTATGACTATCAACGCAATGCCTGAAGAATATTATAGGCAGCTTGCACACGAACAGGATTAGGGTAATTCTTGTTAGCTAACATCACTATGCCAATATTTTCCTCTGGGATGAAGACAATATAGGCTCCAAAGCCATTGGTAGCACCGGTCTTATGCACCCAGGATGCCCGTGTTGCTGGGTGTGCTGGCAGCAATTCCTCAACTTTACGCGGTTTCAACGCGATATCATTGCCACTGTCGGCGATGACCTCCTGTGGGTTGATAGGCCAGTTATACATTTCCCATCCCAACCCCTGGAACATCTCCCCCGCCTGGAAATAGCGAGACTGAGCCGCGATGATGGCTTTCTTTAACTTATCGTTTTCGGCAGGTAGGCTGTCTGGGTCCATATTGGCCTGCATATATCTCACCATATCTTTCGTGGTGGTTTTCACCCCATAAGCTTCCTCACCCAGCATGCCCAATGTAACGCGTACTGGCTGACCATCCTTATATCCCCATGCATAGCTTGACTGCATCGATTCAGGGACGGTGATAAAAGTATGTGTCAGTTTTAAGGGCTGGAATACATACTTTTTCATGTAGTTTTCGAAGGTTAATTGGCTTTTTTTCACCGCCAACGCCCCGAATAAACCAATACTGGCATTGGAGTAATTGCGCATCACTCCAGGTGCCCATTGTGGCTGCCATTGCTGATAATATTGCCATAATGATTTTTGGTCTGTAACCGAATCGGGCAGTTGAAGAGGTAGCCCCCCCGCAGTGTAGGTTGCCAGATGCAGCATTTTCACATCTTGCCACTGACTACCCGTTAGTTCAGGAGCGTATTCCGTCACTGGATCATTAAGGTTCATAATGCCGGTTTGCATGGCATATTCCCCGGCTATTCCGGTAAAGGTCTTACTTACTGAACCGAGTTCAAACAGCGTATTCTCAGTGACTGGGATATCTGCTTTTATATCCGCTACGCCATAGTTAAAAAACTGTGGCTTTCCGTCATAAAATACAGCGACGGCCATGCCGGGAATATTCTGTTGTTCGATCAACGGCTTAAGGGTGTTATTGACGATAGTCGCAACCTGTTGCTCCGTAAGTATGGTTTGTGCTGAGGTATAAAATGGCGAAGTTGCGATAGCGGTAAAGACCAAGGTATTGATTACAGACTTTTTCAACATTAGAAAATCTTCCTTAGATTGATAAACAACAAGCAGTGTGTCTCCTTCTGCGTCGCTGATTTTGCGATGATTGACTATGGATAACAATCGATTATATTTAGTGTTTGATAATAGAAAATCTAACAGATAATCCTATGGTACGCAGTTATATTCCCCTAAATTCACTTCGCGCCTTCGAAGCCGCAGCCAGACAGTTAAGTTTTACTAAGGCTGCTATCGAATTAAACGTTACCCATGCAGCAATAAGCCAGCAGGTCAAAGCGCTGGAACAACGCCTCAATTGCCGTCTGTTTATTCGTATTTCACGCGGATTAGTGTTAACAACCGAAGGTGAGAATCTCCTACCGATCCTTAATGATTCCTTTGATCGTATCGCTGACACGCTAGACCGTTTTTCCGCTGGGGTAATGCGTGAGAAAGTCAGAGTAGGTGTGGTTGGGACCTTTGCAACCGGCTATCTCCTGCCGCGCCTGAGGGATTTTCAACAACGTTATCCACATGTGGATGTTTCACTTTCAACGCATAACAACCGTGTTGATGTGGTGGCTGAAGGGCTGGATTATGCTATTCGCTATGGCAATGGTGCCTGGCATGATACTGAGTCGCAATTTTTATGCGATGCGCCACTTGCTCCTCTGTGTGCTCCCTCGTTAGCGGGATGTTTACACCATCCTGATGACCTGCAAAAATTTACGCTGCTTCGTTCCTATCGTCGCGATGAGTGGTCGGCATGGTTTAGTGCGGCTGGAGGATGTGTCCCTTCACCTTCGCAGCAAATAATAGTGTTCGATTCGTCGGTGAGCATGCTGGAAGCGGCGCAGGCAGAGATAGGCATTGCGCTGGCTCCACCGTCCATGTTTACGCATCTGTTACTCAGAGAACGCATTATCCAGCCCTTTAGCACCACGATTAGCCTGGGCGGGTACTGGTTAACCCGGCTACAATCGCGCACAGAAACTGCCGCGATGCGGGATTTTTCTCTGTGGTTATTATCTGAGATGAAATCTGAGTGAGTGGAATACTAAATTTGCTGATGCCATCGATTATATCGATAGGAGCAATGTGTTGGAGAAGGATCTCTTTTTATATTCTCTTATGCCAATTGTCATGGAATAAGTTAGATCCTGTCGGGTTGGTACAATCTTGTGCCCTGACCAGGAATTAAAATACCGTTTTCAACAACAAAAACGGGAAATGATCCAATGTCTGATATTTTTAAAGCGGCCTTTATTTTTGTCGCCCCCGATGCTGCGTCTGACATACATAATAGCTGGGTAAAAACACCTCAAGTTCAGGTTAAGATAATTGCTGTAAGTAATTATCAGCAGGCGGGGGATTTACTTAACGTGCTGTATGATGAAGGTATTAGAGCCGTCGAGTTATGTGCTGGATTCGGTCATCAAGGTGTGGCGCATATGGTCGCAATGGCAAAAGGACGAATGGAAGTCGGCGTGGTTCGCTTTGATACCCATCCCGGTTTGGGGAATGTGAGTGGTGATAGCCTGTTTATGTAAAACGTTATCTGTATGAGGCCATTGATTTAAATGCAAAAACGTAGCTATCCCAGTTTGGTACTTACTCATTGGGTCGCCCACTACTGGTGCTGGAAAATATCATTCGATAAGGTATACCCAGAGGGTGTATCTGCCAGTCGTATATTACCTGATTTGTTTCCGGGAACAGGAAGCGAACTTCTGTTCAATCTGGGTGAACCGCTGAATTTCTCAACTATCCCTCTGGCGACTGAACGGGCTGGCAATCAACTTACGGTACCTAAAGGGGGCGCTGTATTACTGCGCCCGCGCAAAGCACGACTAAGAATTATCGCGACAGGGGCGGTCGATGTAGTATCAATACGACTTCGCTCTGCGGCAAGCTTCCCTCTGCTCCGTGTTCCATTGGATGAGTTAGATGATGTACCGATATTTTTAACCGATCTTGGACTGACATTTCCTATATCGGCATTAGTGGATATTCTCTACGAGGCCCGTATTGAATTGGTTGAACGGTGGCTCACGACATTGCTCAATCAACGTGTTATTACCGACCCAGCAATCGTATGGGCTGTTGACAGACTATATTATGGCGAGGAACTTTTGGATGTACGCCGGCAGTTAGAGCTAAGTGAGCGTACACTACAAAGGCGATTTCGCCAGTTTACCGGGGTTGATGCGCGCTATTTTTGCCGTACAGCAAAGTTCCAGCGAACATTACGTCAACTCCTCACGACTGGGAATGGATTAAATAACGTCTTGTCGCACGATTATTTTGACCAATCCCATTTTATTAAGACCTGTCGATTATTCACAGGATCTACGCCAACTGCGTTATTGACGCCGCAATACCGGCAGTTAAACCACTATATTTCCCCAGAATTGGGTCAATAATAAGAAATTGTGCTTCACAATAGTGAGAGTGATAAACCGACATTACTTGGTGGTACTTTTGCGTTGCTGCGCTGGGGGTTGCGTGCCAGCCAGACTCGGCATGGCGTGGCGCATAATATCTAAAAATGCCCGTAATCTTGCTGGGTAAAAACTGGCATGGGGATAAACCAGATAGATGGGCAAAGGTAATCCGTGCCAATTGGGAGTTAGATGTACTAACCGCCCTTGTGCAAGATCTTCGCTTACCACCCACGTTGAGGCGATTCCTACCCCGACCCCCGCGAGTGCGGCATTACGTAAGGCATACAGACTGTCGGTACTCAATTGTGGCTGGATAGAAAAACGATGTATGTCACCACTCGTCTGATGATTTAGGACGACTTCATTACGGTAAAATGAGCTTAACGCCAGCCAGCGTAAATCCTGCAATTGGTCAGGATGTAGCGGTAGCGGCTTATCATTGAGCAATTCAGGCGCGGCGACGACAATACGCGGCACCTCGGCCAGCAGAATCGCAATCACCGAAGGATCGGTGACGGCTCCAACTTGAATGGCGCAATCAATACCTTCCACGATGAAATCCGGGCGGCGATCATTTAGTATCCATTCCACGGACATTTTCGGATAACGGCCTAAATAGTCTTTAAGCGGTTTGATTAATTGATCTTGCCCGAACGCGTGCGGCACTAAAACTCGCAGTACTCCTCTGGGCTCGTCCGTGGCCCCGCGCAGGTCATCCTCCATCCTATGCCAGTTTTCAACCAGTGCTTTAGCATGGGAATAGCAGCGTTCGCCATCGTCGGTGAGCTTCATAACATGCGTAGTGCGCTGCAATAATTTCAGGCCAAGCAGGCGTTCCAGTGTCTGTAACCGCCGGCTAATCGTCGGCTGGCTTGTACCCAGACGTACTGCTGCTGCCGATAAACTACCAGCCTCAACGATGCGGATAAATGTCTGCATTAACTCTATACGATCAATGCTAGTCAAACCGGGTTCTATCATACGTTAAGCGTATAACAGTTTTACTCTTAAGGCGACTACCAACACATGTCTACTCAGGCAAAAATACTGACTCAATATCATTATAGGTAGCCGCCATGTCAGCCATTCAAACCATACCAAGTACTTTAGATAGTCCTGAGAAAACCCTTTCCGGCCGGACAGTTCTTATGTTGGCAACCGGCGCTGGGCTTAGCGTTGCCTCAATTTATTATAGTCAGCCATTATTGGGTGTTATGGGTACCGACCTGCATGCCAGTGTAGGTACGGTTGGTATGGTGCCGACACTGACACAGATTGGTTATGCTTTAGGTATCTTGTTGCTCGCCCCGCTAGGTGATCGCCACGATCGTCGGATTGTTATTTTATTGAAAGGTCTTTTGCTTACCGCAGCGTTGCTGTGCAGTGGTTTTATCTCTGGTATCAATGGGTTGTTAGTCACCAGCTTGGTGGTCGGGATTGCCGCAACCATGGCGCAGGACATTGTTCCTGCATCAGCGACATTGGCTTCAGCAGCACAACGGGGTAAGACCGTCGGAACTGTAATGACGGGCTTATTGCTAGGGATTCTATTGTCGCGGGTGCTGAGTGGTTTTGTCGCCGAATATTTTAGTTGGCGGGTGCTGTATATCGGTGCGGCGCTGTCAGTTATTTTTATAACGCTGGTGATATGGCGCGGTTTACCTCGGGTTCCCGCAGCTTCAACACTGAGTTATCCAGCACTACTTAGGTCGATGATTCACTTGTGGCTTCAGTTTAAAACCTTGCGCCGTGCGGCGCTATCACAAGGGTTGTTATCGGTCGGATTCAGTGCTTTTTGGTCAACACTAGCAGTGATGTTACAAGATACTTATCATCTTGGTAGTGCTGTTGCCGGTGCGTTTGGCCTTGCCGGTGCCGCAGGTGCTTTGGCGGCTCCTCTGGCTGGAGCATTGGCGGATCGCCGTGGGCCACATAGGGTTACTTTGATTGGTGCAAGTGTGGCAACCCTCTCATTTGCAGCGTTATTTCTTCTGCCGCTATTGCCACTTCAATACCAGATTGGGCTTATGGTCATCAGCGCGATTGGTTTTGATTTCGGCGTTCAGGCGACACTGATAGCACACCAAACCATTATTTACAGCCTGGAACCTGCAGCTCGCAGCCGGCTCAATGCCTTGTTATTTACCGGTGTGTTTGTTGGGATGGCGGTTGGTTCAGCTTTAGGCAGCCTGATGTTGGAAAAAATGGGATGGACTGCTGTAGTTAGTCTGATTACCCTCGCGGGTGCAGCTAGCCTGGTCGTACGCTGGAGCAATCATAGCGCCAGATAGCCGTGATTCTGCTCATAATGAGCAGAGAAGATAGTGATTTTGCCAATATAGTTAGCATGTCGGGATGTCTAAGAAAACAGGCACCCCGAGCCGATATCTTGAGTTCCGTTTTAAAATGTTAAGCCCAATAGTCAGTTATCAGCCCCAGTATCAGTAGGGCTGATTAGCTTTGTAAATAAGCCATGCTCTGGCGAATTTCTCTTTCTATATCAGCTTCAGACCAAATATTTAGTTGTGACGAAAACGGTTCAAAAGCATAGATTCCCTGGTAACCCAGACGTTCAAGATTTGCGACTTGTTGCTTACTGTTCAACTTATCTTGCTTGCTGAGCATAATGCGGTCTTCATCAGTCAGTGTGGATTTCAACCTGTTCTCTTCGACGCCGGAAAGGTGTACTAAGCCAATTATATTAACGTCAATATGTGCATCAAACTCGGCCTGAGCGATATCACTCAGATAGTAATGGAAAGTATCCAACACCATTTGGTAGGGGGCGGCCGATGTGCGGATCAGTGATTGTGTTACCAGATGAGAACGCAATGAACTGATTCCAAAGCCTAAAGGCTCAACTAATCCAGTGACTTGATATTTCTTAAACAGGGGGGCAAGTAGCCGCAGTGCATCCAGGGTGTCATGCTCTTTTTGCTCGGCTGAACGTCTGTCACTGGCACTACAGTTCGGGCACAGAATGACTCCGTGACAGTTGATATCCCGTGCCAATTTGAGCATGTTTTCCGCTTCTTGTAGTAGCTCGCCTCGCTGCTCTGGCAGATTAAAATATTGCAATGCATTGATAGTAACAATCTCAATTTGATGTTCATCAGCCAGTGCATTGAGTTGGGCCGTACTTAGCTCGTCAGTCACTTTTCCACCGGGCATATCATTGCGTAGCTCAACCTTATTTAAGCCACATTTCTTAACCAGACGGAAAAAATTCTCAATACTGAGATTCGGGGCGATTTTGCGATTAATACAGAAACGATCTTGCGCGATGGACATGGTGCTCTGCTCCTGCTGTGGTAAATGCCATACATAGCTCAGAATAAGAACATTTATTTCATTTAAATTAAATAACGAAACATTAATTTTTAGATGTGGTTCAAAAATTAAGCTAAAAAAGCGATTCAGCTTGCATTAACAACCAATGAAATCGAGTTATTGCCGTTGTTTTTTTAACCTTAACAATTTGTTTATCGCAAAAGAACGAGATTTTTTAGCCTTTTTGGCGCGTTGCGTGGGCTATCTGGCTTTTTTGATGGCGGTGTTAAAGCCTTACAGGAACTTGCGATACATCGCACAAAACAAAATTTCTAAAAGAAGTTATTTGAAACTTTTTTTTCAATGGAATAGAGTCTGCATGTCGGCTGGTTTTTCGCCTATCGGGTGGCTGGTCGCCTTGCTGGCTATTTTGGTCCCACCACAAGATAGCCTTTACTGATTGAGCGTATGGTCCGTTAGGAATGGGTGTCAGGTTAAAGCCACTTTGAGCGAACCTTGCGGTAGCAGCTATTGAGAAGAGGGTTAGACATGAAAATCGTGAGTAACTTTATTGGCGGGAAGAATTCCCTGAGTTCCAGCAATCAGACTGCCGAGATTCATAATCCAGCCACCGGTAAAGTCGAAAGCCAGGTTACGCAAAGTACTGCCGAGGAAGTTAATCAGGCTATCGGCGTGGCCCATCAAGCATTTGCCGATTGGTCACGGACTACCCCACTGCGTCGCGCCCGTATTATGTTCAACTTTAAAGCGCTGATTGAGCAACATCGTGATGAGCTGGCTGAGTTGATTGTCCGTGAGCACGGCAAGGTTTATTCCGATGCGTTGGGTGAGATCACCCGTGGGCTGGAAGTCGTCGAGTTTGCCTGTGGCATTCCACATCTCTTGAAAGGTGAATATTCCGCAGATGTTGGTACGGGGGTGGATTGTTTTTCCATGATGCAACCGTTAGGTGTGGTCGCAGGTATAACACCGTTTAACTTCCCAGCAATGGTCCCGATGTGGATGTTCCCCGTCGCCTTAACTTGCGGCAATACCTTTATCCTGAAGCCACCGGCATTAGACCCGTCAGCCTCTGTTCGTCTGGCGGAATTGTTGACTGAAGCTGGGTTACCGGATGGTGTATTCAATGTTATTCACTGTTCAAATGAGAGTGCAGCCCAACTCTGCACTGACCCACGAATTCAGGCCGTAAGTTTTGTTGGATCTTCTACCGTAGCTGAACATATTTATACTACTGCCAGTGCGCACGGTAAGCGCGTACAAGCATTTGGTGCTGCTAAAAATCAGGCAATTATCATGCCTGACGCTGATTTGGATGCCACAGTAAATGCATTGATGGGTGGTGCATTTGGCTCGGCGGGTGAACGTTGTATGGCTTTGCCGATTGCGGTTGTCGTGGGTGATGACACTGCGGACAAATTAATTGAGAAGTTAAAACCACTCATCACTCACTTGCGAGTCGGCCCAGGCTTGCAGCAAGGTGGCGAAGAAAATGAGATGGGGCCGCTAATCTCAGCCACCCATCAGAAAAAAGTGCTCGGTTATATCGATCAAGGTGTGAAAGAGGGCGCAACGTTAGTCACCGATGGCCGCAATTATAAAGTTGCAGGTTATGAGCAGGGATATTATGTAGGCGGCACTCTGTTTGACCATGTCACGCCAGAGATGAAAATCTATCGGGAAGAGATTTTTGGGCCGGTACTGGGTATTGTCAGAGTCCCTGATTACCAAACAGCCATTGATACAGTTAATAGCCATGAGTTTGGCAACGGCAGCGCTATTTTTACCAGTAGCGGCCACTATGCGCGGCTATTTGTGCATGAAGTTCAGGCCGGAATGGTTGGCGTCAATGTTCCAGTACCTGTCCCAATGGCATTCCATAGCTTTGGTGGCTGGAAGCGCTCGGTATTCGGTGCGTTAAATGTTCACGGTACCGATGGCGTGCGTTTTTATACCCGGATGAAAACAACCACTGCCCGTTGGCCTACCGGCCAGCAAACGGTTTCAGAGTACAGTATGCCAACACTTGGCTAATGCTATCAGTGGGTGTGCCTTGGGTTAATTTCAAGTGTTAACAGGAGAGTTATTATGTCTTCACTGCTTGCCAAATGTCAGTTACCGGATGCGGATGGACGTATTCAACACATTTCACCGCAAAATGCGGGTTGGCGTTTTGTTGGATTTGATGTCTATCGTCTTACTGCGGGTAAAGCATTAGTTCTGGACAGTGGTGACAATGAACTCTGTCTGGTATTGGTTGCTGGTGTTGCTTCAGTTTCAACTCTGCACGCTGAATACCCACATATTGGTAAACGTATGAGTCCGTTCGAACGAACACCGCCTTATTCTGTTTATGTTCCACATCATGATCATGTGAAAGTGGTGGCAGAAACTGACTTGGAATTGGCGGTATGCCGTGCCCCTGCACAGGGACATTTGCCTTCCCGCCTGATTACGCCGGCTGATGTCGGGGTCGAACGGCGCGGTAAGGGGCGCAACCAGCGGTTAGTGCATAATATTCTGCCTGACAGTGAGCCTGCGGACAGTTTGCTGGTGGTCGAGGTCTACACAGACGAAGGGAACACCAGCTCATATCCAAGTCATAAACACGATCAGGAAAATTCTACCGACGAAACTTATCTTGAAGAAACCTATTATCACCGGTTGAACCCTGAACAGGGCTTCTGTATGCAGCGTGTTTATACTGACGACCGTTCATTGGATGAGTGTATGCCTGTTTATAACCGTGATGTGGTGAAAGTCCCCAAAGGTTATCACCCGGTGGCAACGTTAGCAGGCTACGACAACTATTATTTGAATGTGATGGCAGGGCCGGTACGGTTATGGAAATTTACCTGGGAGAAAGACCACGCATGGATCAACAGCGATAACTATCCGGTTAATAACAGCTAACTTACTCTGGCTAAAGCATATAATAATGGGGTAGGAGGAACCCTACCCATTCTAGGTGTGAGCAGAAATGACGAAAAACGAACAGAGCCTCCTATTGGAGTGTTTACTCTTTCGCGTTATTCAGTGCCAGTGAAACTGCCAATGTTTGTGCCAGACACATAGAGGCTACTTGCGAACGGAAACCGTCAACTTGAGCTTCTCGCACGACAAAACACACATCGCTAAAAGCCGCTAATGGGCTGACCTGGCTATCTGTAATCGCAATCTGTTGTGCACCACTCTTCGCCCCTAATTCCACCAGTTCTAACGCCTCTTGCGCATAAGGTGAATAACTAATAGCGATCACTACGTCTTTGGGTTTCACCATGCTCAGTTGTTCAGCGAACATTCCCCCTAACCCATCGATCAGAAAAGCACGACGTTCCAGATGGCGTAACGCATAGGTGAGATAAGAAGCAACACTAAAAGAGCGACGTAGACCAATCACATAGATATTTTCAGCATTTTTCAACAATTCAACTGCTCTCTCCAACTGTTCTGCGCTGGTTTGTACGGCCAGTTGTTGCAGCGCTTGTGCATTTACCATGGTAAATACATTCAGTATTTCTGCCGGACTTTCTGGTGCCGTGCTGCCATCTGTCGATGTTTGGCGGAATAACCGTGCTCGCTCGGTATAGTTAACGGTTTCTTCCATCAAATGCTGGCGGAATACCTGTTTCATTTCGTTGAAGCCACTGAAATTAAAGGCATTAGCAAATCGGATCAATGTTGAAGGTGGTACGTCGGCTTGAGCCGCAATAGAAGCAACCGTATCAAATGCAATGCTATTACTGTTATCCAATATATAACGGGCAACTTGTTTTAAGCGCTTGCTTAACGTCTCATAGCGATGACGAATTTGGTCTTGTAACAATGAAAGTTGAGTAGGGTTATTCATCCATTCGGCCCACGGCAGAGGAAATTTCAGGGGTTATTCCCTTCGTACTTAAAGCTGCAAGGTTGTTAGCTAAGGTTATTCACCCGAATGACTTACATGTGTCAGCTCGTTGAGATGTGTTCGCTTTGGCTGGCTGCAACCCCAAGTTCTTTGAGTCTATCTGACAGTATTCTAACAGGTGGTTGGAAAATTTCATTTATTGATGTCAGTATTTGCTTTTATTTCATCGCAACTTAAATAAATTCACCAAACTATATTAATAGAAATGAATGAAATCTAAAGATATTCCTTTATTAACTTTGATAGAAATCAGGATTTTTTTGGCTTTATGGGGAATAAACAGCGTAGATAGCGGCATAATAGTGGCGCTGAGGCAGTATCACTTCAGCGCCGATAGAGCAGTTTTTAATTCAAATAGTAGGACGATAGTCACGCCAATAACCGATCAGGGTTTGGTAATTTTGTTTCACTTGTGTCATTAACTCGGCATCATTCAATTCACCTTGTAACCAGTGGCGCGATGCCTGGCCAAAAATGGTCCGGCCGACAGCAAAACCTTTAACCCACGGGGCGTGTGCAGCAGCGGCAAACCCTGCTTTTAATACGGCCTCTGTCGAGTCTAGCCCAAGAATTAATACACCTCGGCAATAGGGATCTTGAGTTTCAATCAGTTTGCCAACCAGTTGCCAGTTTTCTGCCGTTAGCGGCGGCAGCTTCCACCAATCTGGCTGAATGCCTAGCTGATAGAAATGAGCCATAGTTTCAATATAATAGCGCTCATCCTTATCCTTATTATCTTCAGGTAAAATCACTTCCAGTAGCAATTCATGTCCTGATTTACAGCATCCACGATATACATCCACAATCAGCTCATCCTGCTGTTGGCGCAGTTCTGCACGGTCTTGGGGATGATAAAAAACCAGACACTTAACCACATGTTCCAGTGGCCAATCTATTAGCTGGGAACCAATATTACCGTGTTCAAGCCGTAATGGTCTGGAACTGGGTAATTCTATGGGGCGGCCTATCCACCATCCCTGGCCGGTAATGATATTGAGCGCCTCCTGACCATATGTCGTATCAGCCAGAATGCCACTTTTATGCTCCAATCCAGACTCCAAAGCGGCTTGTTGCGCTGCTTGTAGCAACAATGTCTTAAGTTTTGGGATGCGCTCTTCACCAACACCGGCTTCACGGGCCATATCAGCCAATTGTTTGCGGTGGTCAAAGGCAAAAACACAAAGTTCAGGCCACTGTTGCTTACGGGTAGTCACCCGATGTAAATGATTAAGGCGGCTATCCTTGTCAGGGCGTGGCACGGAATATTCGCGGCTAAGATAATCATCCAGTTCAATTTTTGTCGGCATCGCTGGAGCACAACCATGACGTGAAACAACTAGCGCCCCACAGGCATTGGCGTAGCGGCAGGCTTGCTCCCAGCCTTCATCATTCAGATAACCGCGCAGCAGGCCAGACATGAAGGCATCGCCAGCCCCTAATACGTTGAGAACCTCGACGCGCACACCAGAATGCAGTTTGATTGACTCCCAACGGGTGGGAATATCCCCTTCAAAAACAGAGCAACCTTGTGCTCCGCGCTTGCAAACCAGTGTCGCTGGCGTAGTTTTACGCACATTTTGCAGGGCTGTCAGCGTATCTGTGCTCCCCCCCGCAATGTGAAATTCTTCTTCTGTACCAACGATTAAATTGAAATGATGCAGTACTTCCTGCAATTCCTGCGTTACTTTTTGCGACTCTATGAAACGCGTTTCACCGTCTCCAAGTGAGGTCAGGCCCCATAATACCGGGCGATAATCAATATCGAGCGCTGTGCGCAACCCATACTTATGGGCATATTCCAATGCTTTTAGCACTGCTGCTCGGGTATTCGGATGCGAAAGATGTGTACCCGTGATTGCCAGCGCGCGTGATGAAGCAATATATGTCTCGTCAATATCATCTGGTGTCAGGGCCATATCAGCGCAGTTTTCACGGTAAAAGATCAGTGGAAAAGTCTCTTGATCTTTAATACCCAGAATAACCAAACCTGTCAGCCGCTGTTTATCAGTAATAAGAAAACGGGTATCAGACCCAACACGCTGTAATTCCTCGCGTAGGAAACGGCCCATATGTTCATCGCCAACACGTGCCAGCATGCCTGACTTCAAGCCCTGAATTGCGGTGCCATAAGCAACATTACCTGATGACCCGCCTAAATATTTGGCAAATGTACTGGTATCTTCCAGCCGGGCACCAATCTGCTGCCCATAAAAATCGACGGCAATACGGCCGATACATATGACATCCAGTACTTTGTGTTGTGTACCCATCCCCATTTCCTTCTGTATTAAACCAAGCCCCGACAGTGACCGATGAAATAAACCTGTAATGACATTTCTAAAACCAGTATGAGGAATAAAAATTTCAAGTTCAAGGTTAAATGAAATTTATTCCCCGGTTGTGTGACGAAGATAAAAGCCTCATATCAGGTCTGAAAATGGGACTTACACCAAAAGCTTAGACCGGTTATTGGCAGTGTTTCCGAGGTGTAGCAAAGAAGAATTAAAATCAAAATAGTATACTAATATCAATTAGTTATGCGATTTTATTGACGATTGAAAATGAACGGTCAATCGCATGGTAAGCCGGGGACGCGTTATTTCAGTGTTTCTGAGAATATTTGATCTTCATCGCAGAATGAAATGTTTCTTCTGTAATTTGATTTTATGAAAAAAATATTTGTTTATAATCCCTGCTATGTTTCTCCTTACTGTCGTCAGCCAGGCGAAAGCTAACAAGTCTGCTGCTTCTCTCCGGCATATGTATCTTCAGGGGCTGAACGTCACTTGGTCACCATGATGTAGCGCAACAGAGCAAAGGATGGGTAAATGAATAAGATTCGGCTAACCACTGCACAGGCATTAGTCCGGTTTTTGGACAACCAATACCTGCAAGTTGATGGTCAGGAAATCAAATTTATCAAAGGGATTTTTGCTATTTTTGGCCACGGTAATGTGCTGGGAATGGGGCAGGCGTTGGAACAAAACTGTGGCGATTTAGTGGTTCATCAGGGGCGGAATGAGCAAGGGATGGCCCATGCCGCTACCGGTTTTGCCAAACAAAAACTGCGCCAGCAAATTTATGCCTGCACCTCATCCGTCGGGCCGGGCAGCGCTAATATGATTACCGCCGCTGCAACGGCAACGGCCAATCGTATTCCCCTACTATTGCTCCCAGGCGACGTATTTGCATCCCGCCAACCGGACCCGGTGTTACAACAAATAGAACAATCTCATGACCTTAGCATCAGCACTAATGATGCATTCAAACCGGTTAGTAAATACTGGGATCGCATTACGCGGCCAGAGCAACTGATGATCGCCTGTATTAATGCGATGCGGGTTCTGACTGATCCGGCAGAAACGGGGGCTGTGACACTGAGCTTGCCACAAGATGTGCAGGCTGAAGCCTATGACTATCCTGACTATTTCTTCCACAAGCGAGTTCATCGCCTTGACAGACGCCCTGCCAGTGCCGCCATGCTGGCTGATGCCATTGCGTTACTGACTGCCAAACGCAAGCCCATTCTGGTGTGTGGGGGAGGGGTGAAATACTCGCAAGCCGGCCAGGCATTGCAACGATTTGCTGAATGTTTTGGTTTGCCGTGGGTAGAAACGCAAGCCGGTAAAGGCACTATCAGCTCAGAACATGAATTAAATCTTGGTGGTATTGGTGAAACCGGTTGCCTGGCTGCTAACACATTAGCAAAACAGGCGGATCTGGTGATCGGCGTTGGCACTCGCTATAGCGATTTCACCACGTCTTCTAAATGGTTATTCCAGAATCCAGACGTTTCATTCCTGAATATTAATGTCAGTGCCTTTGATGCCGGTAAATTGGATGGTTTGCAATTGTTGGCTGATGCGCGTGAGGCATTATCAGCATTGCATCAACAGCTTGGCACTACCGGTTATCAAGCCGGATGGGGGGGGGAAATTGCTCGCATGCGCGCGGAACAATTAGCTGAAACGCAGCGGGTTTATCAGGTGCAATACCGTGCCGACGATTTCGTTCCTGAAATTAATGACCATTTGGACCGTGAACAGGTTTTTGCTGAATTTATCAATAAAACCGGCTCTTTCTTGACGCAAAGCCAAGTGCTGGGAGTACTGAATAACACATTACCTCCTGATGCCATCATTGTTGCGGCTGCGGGTAGTTTGCCCGGCGATTTACAGCGGGTGTGGCGTACCAAAGGGAGTAACGACTATCACGTCGAATACGGTTATTCGTGCATGGGTTATGAGGTGGGTGCCGCACTGGGTGTGAAGCTAGCTGAACCAGACAGGGAGGTCTACTCATTGGTTGGGGACGGCGCATTTATGATGCTGCATTCCGAACTGGTTACCTCTATTCAAGAGCGTAAAAAAATTAACGTTGTGCTGTTCGATAACATGACGAATGGCTGCATCAATAACCTGCAAATGGAACATGGCATGGACAGCTATGCCACAGAATTCCGCTTTCGTAATGAGGACACAGGCCAATTAGATGGCAGTCTTGTTCCGGTTGATTTTGCCATGCTGGCTGCCGCCTATGGCTGTAAAACATATCGTGTTTCTACCGAGCAACAACTGATCGATGCATTAACCGATGCCCATTCGCAGGCAATTTCTACCTTGATTGACATAAAAGTGCTGCCAAAGACCATGGTACATAAATACCTGAGTTGGTGGCGAGTAGGGGTTGCTCAAGTTTCTGAAAGTGAACGAACCGATGCAGTCGTTCGTGAACTGGAAAAAAATATCGCCAAAGCCCGTGATTACTAAGGCTAATTAAGCAAGCAATCAATGCGTTATACCCAATAGCTTTCAACACACAAAATGGCGGTACAGGGATGTGCCGAGTCATGAGGGCTGCCAACGCACCTGCAACTTGAGCTGGATGTGAAGTCGTAAAACGAGCAGGTATCACCTGCAAACCGAAACTTCATGAGGAAAATAATATGTCGTTAAATATTGGTGTCATCGGAACAGGTGCTATCGGCCAGGATCATATTCGTCGTTGCAGTAAAGTTTTACAGGGCGCTCGTGTGGTTGCTGTAACGGATATCAATCAGCAGCATGCCACTAAAGTTATTCGTGATCTGGGTATTGAGGCGAATATCTATGCCGATGGGCATGAAGTGATTAATGCAAAAGAGGTGGATGCGGTATTAGTCACATCTTGGGGGCCGAGCCACGAAGAGTTTGTTCTGGCAGCCATTGCTGCGGGTAAATATGTATTTTGTGAAAAGCCGTTGGCGGTGACAGCTGAAGGGTGTAAGCGAATTGTAGACGCTGAAGCCGCCAAGGGTAAGCGCTTGGTTCAGGTTGGGTTTATGCGCCCTTATGATCAGGGTTATCGCGCACTGAAAGATGTGATTACTCGTGGGGAAATCGGTGAACCTTTGATGCTGCATTGTGCTCACCGTAACCCGAGAGTCGGCGAAAATTACACCACCAATATGGCTATTACTGACACATTGATCCATGAGATTGATGTACTGCGCTGGCTGCTGGATGATGATTATGTCTCCGTTCAGGTTGTTTTCCCACGTAAAGCCAAACACGCTAAAGCGCATCTGAAAGACCCGCAGGTGGTGTTATTTGAAACGGCGAAAGGAACGCGTATTGATGTTGAAATCTTTGTGAATTGCCAATATGGCTATGATATTCAATGTGAAGTGGTAGGTGATACCGGTATTGCAAAATTACCAGAACCCTCATCCGTGCTGATGCGCAGCCAGGCACGGCTATCGCATGAAATACTGACCGATTGGAAAGACCGCTTTATTGATGCTTATGATGTTGAGTTACAAGCATTTATCAATGACGTTTTAGCTGAAAAACTCACCGGTCCTTCTGCCTGGGATGGTTTTGCTGCCGCCGTTACTGCGGATGCCTGTATTGCGGCACAGAACAGCGGTGAAATTGTTCCTGTGAGTTTGCCGCCACGACCTGATTTTTATAATAAATAACATCAAACTCTGCTGCCTGTGCGCTAGCTAGCCTGCTGCCGCATAGTCAGGTTTTTTGTTGCAAATGGAGTTTATCTCAAGCTTGCATGTATCTTGCGTGAAACGGGGGAGCGATGAAGATTGCATTTGATGTTGATGTCATTAAAGACCTTGGTATCAGCAATATGGTTCGTCAAGTGGCAGAATGGGGATATGACTATATTGAACAATCACCGCATCCGCAGTTAAACCCATTTTATAAACACCCAAAAGCGGGCCGCGAAGTTGTTGCTGAATATAAGAAAGTACTAAAAGAAACCGGGGTGCAAATATCTTCCTTTATTGTGGTTTATCGTTGGGCTGGGCCACTCGAGGCAAGGCGGCAGGCTGCGGTGACCAACTGGAAGAGAATGATTGAAATTGCAGTTGAAATGGGTGTCTCTGTGATTAATACCGAACTTTCTGGCGATCCAAATGAGCCAGAAGTTTGCGAAGAGATGTGGTATCGCTCAATGGAAGAGTTATTGCCGATTATTGAACGGGAAGGGATTCGGGTAGAGATTCAATCTCATCCGTGGGATTTTTGTGAAGAAAATAATGAAACCGCAGATTTAGTGAAATCACTCCGCAGCGATAATGTGAAGTATCTGTATAGCGTGCCCCATACCTTTTTCTACGATAAAGGCAAAGGGGACGTTGCCAGCATGCTGAAATATGCGGGTGTTGACCTTTCTCATGTATTGATTGCCGACACCATGAATCACACCAAGCATTGCCGTTATATTGTGAATCCACCGGGTGTTGATGCGGTTATTCATCAACATGTTGGTATTGGTGAAGGGGAAGTCGATTTCTCTGCCTTATTTCAAACTCTGCGCGATATGGATTTCGCTAATCGCACCTTTAAAGTCGGTGGTGAGTCAATTATTGCGACTTCTCTTTTTGGTTATCCAGAAAAAATGGTGCATCAGGCGGTGGCTACTCGCGAACGTATTGAGCGCGAATTGTTGGGGAAATAAAGTCGCCCGGCGGCCTCAGTTGCAAGTTCTCTTTAAGATTTTAAATAAAAACGTATCCCAACGTTATTGACGTTGCAGTGAACAACGCCGCAGCTTCAAGCACCAAAGGTATATTTTCCTGCATTAAAGACGGGCAATTAATCACATTTTAATTGTATTCATCTCTATAAATTGGATGTATCGCAGAGGTTTATTATGAATAAAGAACGTGTGAAGTTAGCAATCGCGCCAATTGGCTGGACCAATGATGATATGCCTGACTTAGGCAAAGAAAATACCTTCCAACAATGTATCAGTGAAATGGCTCTTGCAGGATTTACTGGTTGCGAAGTTGGTAGTAAATACCCGCGAGATCCTAACGTACTTAAACCTATGCTTGAGCTGCGCGGTATGCAGATTTGTAATGCATGGTTTAGCACTTTCTTTGCCGATGACCAGCGGGCCAAGACCATTGATGAATTTATTAATCATATGAATTTCCTCCATATAATGGGGGCAAAAGTGATTGGTTGCTCAGAACAAAGTAAGAGCATTCAAGGGACGACGAAGGCAGTATTTGAAGAAAAACCACACTTCACCGATGTGCAATGGCAGCGAGTTGCTGATGGTTATAACGAATTAGCCAAGATTGCGGCAACCAAAGGTATGCAAGTCTGTTTGCACCACCATATGGGGACGGGGATCCAAACTACCGAAGAAATAGATCGTTATATGAGTATGGTTAACGACGATGTATATCTGCTCTTTGATACAGGTCATGCCTATGTTTCTGAGGGGAGCCAGGCGGCGATGCTGGCTATTTTGGAGAAATACCTGCCGCGTATTAATCATGTTCATTTAAAAGATGTGCGGGATGAAATAGTGGCTGATGTGAAAGTGAATAAACTCAGTTTCCTCGATGGGGTGAAAAAAGGCATGTTCACTGTACCGGGCGATGGGGTAATTGATTTCCGTCCGGTATTTAAATTGCTGGATGAAAAAGGTTATCAGGGCTGGATGGTAGTAGAGGCAGAGCAGGATCCGGCTATCGCTAATCCATTTGAGTATGCAGTGAAAGCCCGCCACTATATTAAAGAAACCGCGAGCATTTAGTCATATTCAGTTATGGCAGGGGATAGGTTGGTACACTATCCCCTGAGGATTAGGCGGATATCTTGATTCGCCCCATATGATACGCATCGATATATTGGCCCTCGCGAAAAGCAAAGCGTGGGCTGGTACCTTCAATTTCAAAGCCAAACTTGCGGTAAAGCGCGATAGCCGCCAGGTTATCGACAAACACTGTTAGCTCAATACGTTGTATATTCAACCAGTTATCACATAATTCAATCATAGCAGTCATTAATGCACTGCCGATGCCTTGTCCACAGTAATTTGCATCAACAGCAATACCAAAAGTGGCGACATGCTTACGCCGTGCCCGTTGGTTGGCTTCGACAGTCAGTTGCCCAACGATCTCCTCGTCAATACATGCCACCAGGCTATGCATCCCGGCGGGAAAATCTTTAATTCTTTTGGCCCACATCTCTTCAGAAGGTAGGGGAAGCTGTAACGTGTCGCGATAAACCTGTGGATGAGAAAATAACCGCCGCAAAGCGGGATAGTCGGTGAACTCCACATGGCGTATCTGCACATTTTCCATAAACATACCCTTACTCTTACTGTTTGAATTACCTAATAAAATAGCGTTTTATTTACCTGAGTCAATAATATTGCAAGTGGTTAGAAAAAACACTTTACAAGTGAGAGTGATAATGATTATCATTGTCGTGCTTTCAGATGAGGCCATCAGCGTTTAGGTGTTCACATTACGAAGGCACGACATTGCTCACATTGCTTCCAGTGTTTACTTAGCCAGCCGGGTGCTGGCTTTTTTTTGCCTATTTCGCACTGTTTGTTCGCTGCATCATTGGTTCGTAGGCAGTCATATCTCAAGTTCTCTCAACGTTTTCTTTCGCTAATTACTTCAAATTCAAATCATTTGTCTTTCAACTTATTAATCAGTCGAATTTTTTGAACAGAGGAGTGAGTTTTTTACGCTTTCATATTCTCCCGCGACATCTAGACTAAAGAAAACGTTGAGGAGAACTGAACATGATCTATTTACGCAAAGCAGAAGAACGGGGCCATGCTAATCACGGTTGGTTGGACAGTTGGCATACCTTCTCATTCGCTGATTATTACGATCCAGAATTTATGGGGTTTTCAGCACTGCGAGTGATTAACGAAGATGTGATCGATGCAGGTCAGGGGTTTGGTACCCATCCGCATAAAGATATGGAAATCCTGACTTATGTGCTGTCTGGTACTGTAGAGCACAAAGACAGTATGGGTAATAAAGAGCAGATCCATGCCGGTGAATTCCAGATTATGAGCGCAGGTACCGGTATCCGCCATTCAGAATATAATGGCCGTGACGACCAACCGCTGCATTTGTACCAGATTTGGATTATCCCCAATAAGACAGGTTTGGAGCCGCGTTATGAACAGCAGATGTTTGATATCCCGCAAGGGCGGCAGTTGGTGTTATCACCGGATGCCCGCGATGGCTCGCTGAAAGTATTCCAGGACATGACACTCTGGCGTTGGGCACTGAAACGTGAGGAGCAGTCCATTTATCAGATTCAAGCAGAGCGCCGCATCTGGATACAGGTAGTCCGTGGTAAGGTCTCTATCAATGGGCATCATGCCGCGACCAGCGATGCATTCGCTATCTGGGATGAAGCTGCACTTTCTATTCATGCTGACGAAGACAGTGAAATTTTGTTGTTTGATTTACCGCCAGTTTAAGTTTGACCATCCCATACCCTAATAATTCGAGTTGCAGGCAGGCGGCAATTGAGTGACAAATTGGTTGCAAACCATTTTGAACGGCGCTTGCGCTGGCCCGCAGGGTGAGCCTCTGATGAGGCTCATAATCCCGATGAGCTTACTCAGGTAAGTGATTCGGGTGAAAGAAAGCAGCCAATGCATATGCAGCTTGAAGTATGACGGGTATATGTAAAAAAGGGTATGTGCATCGCGCCATACCCTTTTCTTTGCTAGAATAGTATCCCATTTACCCAGCCTCAGTTCATTGATAATGAAGAAAAAAAGGCCAGTGCTCCAAGACGTCGCCGATATGGTTGGGGTGACCAAAATGACCGTCAGCCGGTATTTGCGTAATCCAGAACAAGTTTCCGCGCTTTTGCAGAAAAAAATCGCGCTGGCGTTAGACGAACTGGGCTATATCCCCAACCGCGCCCCCGATATCCTGTCCAACGCGACCAGTCATGCCATCGGCGTATTGTTGCCGTCATTGACCAACCAGGTTTTTGCCGAGGTTTTGCGCGGCATTGAGAGTGTGACGGATGCGCATGGCTATCAGACTATGCTAGCGCACTATGGCTATCAGAAAGAGCGTGAGGAGCAGCGGTTAACCTCGTTACTCTCTTATAATATCGACGGCCTAATCCTCTCCGAACGTCACCATACCGCCCGTACATTGAAAATGATTGAGGTCGCGGGGATTCCAGTCATTGAGCTGATGGATTGTATTTCGCCGTGTATTGATTTGGCAGTGGGCTTTAATAACTTTGAAGCGGCAAGGCAGATGACGCAGCAAGTTATCGCCAAAGGCCATCGCCATGTTGTCTATTTTGGCGCACGTCAGGATGAGCGTACCGTCATTAAGCAGCAAGGTTATGAGCAGGCGATGCGTGAATCCGGTTTGGTGCCGATGAGCGTGATGACCAGCCGTTCATCATCATATTCGGCAGGTGCTGAGTTGTTGCGTGAAGCGCAAGCCAGTTATCCACTGATTGACAGTATTTTTTGTACCAATGATGACCTGGCAATTGGTGCCGTATTTGAGTGTCAGCGTCAGGGGTTATCTATCCCTTATGATATGGCAATAGCGGGTTTCCATGGTCACGATATTGGCCAGTCGATGGTACCCAAGCTGGCCAGTGTGCTAACCCCGCGTGAAAGAATGGGGCAAATTGGTGCCGAGCGTTTGCTGGCAAAACTGCGCGGAGAGGCGGTAGCGCCGAGGATGGTTGATGTTGGTTTCACCATCCTCCCCGGCGGCAGTATTTAAATCACAATGGTTTAGCTAAATAACTATTGCTGCCAGATGCTATATCACCATGGCTAATAACAGGCAACCGACCAGGCCGCAGACCGAAATAATGGTTTCCAGCACTGACCATGACTTAAAGGTTTCCACAATGGTCAGGTTGAAGTACTCCTTGAACAACCAAAAGCCCGGGTCGTTGACGTGAGAGAAAATCACGCTACCGGAGCCGACGGCAATAACCATTAATTCAGGGCTGGCACCGGTGGTGGCAATGAGTGGTGCTACGATACCGCCAGCCGTAATCGCCGCCACTGTCGCAGAACCTAGCGCAATACGCAGTACGGCTGCGATTGACCATGCCATTAGAATTGGTGATAAACCGCTGCTATTCATCATGTTGGCAATATAATGATCGACGCCACTGTCGACTAAAACCTGTTTGAAAGCACCACCGCCGCCGATCACCAATAGCATCATTGCAATGATTTTGATGGAGTCGGTCACGGTATCCATCACTGATTCCATTGACCGGCCACGGTTTAAGCCAAAGGTGAAAATCGCTATCAATACAGCGATTAAGGTGGCGATCACCGGGTCACCGAAGAACTCCGCATAAGAGAGCACTGGGTGGCCTTTTGGCAAAATCATCTCTGCCACTGCCCGCAATGCCATCAAAATCACCGGAACCAGCGCTGTACAGACACTGACGCCAAAGCTTGGCATCTCTTCATCGGTGAAGGTTTTCGGGTTATACAATCCTTCTGGTACCGGTTTATCAATTCCTTTTAGGAAGCGCGCAAACACCGGGCCGGCCAGAATAACGGTCGGAATTGCCAGTAAAGTCCCGTACAGCAGCGTTTTACCCATATCCGCATGGAAAATGGTCGCAATAGCTGTTGGGCCGGGGTGAGGTGGTAGGAAACCGTGGGTTACCGACAAGGCTGCAGCCATCGGCACACCGACATACAGCAGTGGGATTCGGGCGGATGCGGCGATACTGAATACCAGTGGCAGCAACAGTACAAAGCCCACTTCATAAAACAGCGCAAAACCGACAGTAAAACCGGTCAGCACGACCGCCCACTGAATGTGTTTTTTGCCAAATTTATCAATCAGTGTGGTCGCAATTCGTTGAGCGCCGCCACAATCAGCCAGTAATTTACCGAGCATGGCACCAAAGCCCATAATCAGCGCCAGACTGCCTAACGTTCCGCCAACCCCAGCTTTGATTGAGCCGACGACTTTATCGACTGGCATCCCTTGCATGATACCTACCGCCAGCGCGACCAGTATCAGCGAGATAAATCCGTTCAGTTTGAAACGGATCATCAGTAACAGCAGCATGGCAACGCCAACCGCGACAATGACTAATGGCATAGTATTTCTCCAATAACTTTGGGTATTTCGTTTTTTGTTATGATTTGCGGTCAGCTTCTTTTTATCGTCAGTAGGGTCGGAAGATGGCCTTTGTGATAAAAATCACATCTTCATTTGTTACCGGTATCATGATACCGGTAACATGGTAAAATACGGAACCATAGAGAGCAGTAAAATTCCCATTCTGAGATAGAGATCAACATTATGGCAGGACATAGCATTATCGTGATGGGTGTATCGGGTAGCGGCAAAACCACGGTAGGAGAGGCTGTAGCCCGCCAAATCCATGCCAAATTTATTGATGGTGACGATCTACACCCTCGCGCCAATATTCAGAAGATGGGCAGCGGGCATCCACTGAATGATGAAGATCGTATGCCGTGGCTGGAGCGTTTGAGTGATGCTGCCTACAGCCTGAATCATAAAAATGAAACCGGTATTATTGTCTGCTCAGCGCTGAAGCGCCGTTATCGTGATCGTCTGCGGGAAGGTAATCCGGGGATGGTATTTATATATCTAAAAGGCAGTTTCGACGTCATCATGGAGCGATTAAAAGCTCGCTCTGGCCATTTTATGCCAACTGATCTGCTGAAAAGCCAGTTTGACGCGTTGGAAGAGCCGGGTTCAGATGAGCCAGATGTTCTCTGCGTCGATATTGATGCGGATATTGATAACGTGGTGCAGCGTTGTGTATTAGCACTGAAAAGTCGTAACTAAAGTGAGTTTATACCCAAGAGGGCGCGCCCCTCTTGGATTGCGCAACTGAGGCCAACCCTATTTGGTCAAATATGCCCGCACACCATCTAAAAACATCTGCGTAGATAGCATCACCAAAATTAACCCCATCAGCCGTTCCAGCGCACTGACACCTTTATTACCCAGCAGGCGCAGGAACAGATTCGACATCAGCAAAATCGCCGCAGACAACCCCCACGCAATCATCAACGCCAACACTAAATGGCTAATTTGATTAGGATATTGATGCGACAGTAGCATCAGCGTTGCCAGAATCGATGGGCCTGCCACTAAGGGAATAGCCAGTGGTACTAAGAATGGCTCTTCCCCAGCCGATAACCCGGTAACGTTACTTTCTGGGGTGGGGAAAATCATCTTAATTGCGATTAAAAACAGAATAATACCGCCAGATATTGACACCGTTTCAGTTCGCAGATTTAGGAACGCCAGAATCTTCTCGCCAGCGAACAGGAAAATCAGCATTAATATCAGCGCAATGAGCAATTCGCGAATCAATACGACTCGCCGCCGCTTAGGTTCCAGATGCTTGAGTACCGACATAAAAATCGGCAGATTTCCCAGTGGGTCCATAATCAAAAACAGCAGCACTGTTGCCGCAATCATCTCAGTCATTATTACCTCTAGGGGACTGGCGTTTCCCGCCAATCAAAGCCACATATTAGGAAGATTGCTTTGAATCATTCTGGTATCGAATAAATTCACTTGCCACTTTGTCCATATTTTGTAAGGTGGTATCAGGTCTATCTTAGTCAGTCTGCCGTACCCTTACAGCGCGCAGTTATACAAGACAGGCATCCATTAATCGGTGTCACCTTCCAAGGCAGGACAGTAAACATGAAAAATGTTGGTTTTATCGGCTGGCGCGGTATGGTCGGCTCAGTGCTCATGCAACGCATGATTGAAGAACGCGACTTTGACGGTATTCGCCCGGTCTTTTTCTCCACCTCGCAACATGGCCAGGCCGCGCCGACATTTACCGGCCAGCAAGGTACGTTGCAAGATGCTTATGATATTGATGCGCTGAGTGCATTGGATATTATCATCACCTGCCAAGGGGGAGATTATACCAACGAAGTTTATCCAAAGCTGCGAGAAATCGGCTGGAAAGGCTATTGGATCGACGCCGCTTCTTCTCTTCGTATGCAAGATGACGCAATTATTATTCTGGATCCGGTCAACCATAGTGTCATTCAACAGGGTTTAGATAAAGGTATCAAGACCTTTGCGGGGGGTAACTGTACGGTTAGCCTGATGCTGATGTCTTTGGGTGGTTTGTTTGCTAATAATTTGGTTGAGTGGGCATCAGTTGCCACTTATCAGGCAGCATCCGGTGGTGGCGCGCGCCATATGCGTGAGTTGCTGACTCAGATGGGTATGCTACATGCTGGCGTGGCTAAAGAGTTGCAAGACCCGGCCTCTGCCATTTTGGATATTGAACGTAAGGTCACTGCTGCAACCCGTAGTGGTACCTTGCCAACTGATAACTTTGGCGTACCGCTGGCAGGTAGCCTGATCCCGTGGATCGACAAACAACTGGATAATGGTCAGAGCCGCGAAGAGTGGAAAGGCCAGGCTGAAACTAACAAAATTCTGAACACCAGCAGCGTCATTCCAGTAGATGGTCTGTGCGTGCGCATTGGTGCGCTGCGTTGCCATAGCCAAGCTTTTACGCTGAAACTGAAAAAAGACGTGCCATTGCCAGAAATTGAGCAAATGTTGGCAACGCACAATGACTGGGTTCGTGTTATCCCGAATGACCGCGAGTTGAGCATGCGTGAACTGACTCCGGCTGCGGTAACCGGTACATTGAATACCCCGGTTGGCCGCCTGCGTAAATTGAATATGGGGCCGGAGTATCTCTCCGCCTTTACTGTAGGTGACCAGTTGCTATGGGGCGCGGCAGAGCCATTGCGCCGTATGCTGCGCATCTTGATGTGATTGGTTATTAAGAGTAATAACGATAAAGCCCTGATCTTATGGTCAGGGTTTTTTTATATGATTAACACGGCTTTTTTGTATCCCTCGATGTGTCAGCAACTACGTTGCACGTCACCCGGTACGGGCTTCGCACTACAGCAATTGGCTGATATTCAGCTCTTCCATTAAACGATAGTTATCTGAATAATCCACTGGGATGGCAATGACTGCCGGGCCTAATACATCCATAGCTTGATGCAATTTATGGGATAATTCGTCAGCAGATTCTACGGCAAAACCTTTCGCCCCAAAGGATTCGGCGTACATTTTGAAATCAATCGGGCCAAAGCTAACTCCCGATGGCCGATGGTATTTTTTCTGCTGCTGTATTCCCACCATGTTGTAACCGTTATCGACCCAAATAATATGCAGTAAATTGCTTTTCAGGCGCACCGCGGTTTCCAGCTCCATACTTGATTGCATGAAACCGCCGTCACCCGATACGGATACGACCTTTTGATGTGGGTTCACCAGTGCGGCGGCAATGGCCCATGGCAGTGCAACGCCCATAGTCTGTTGACCGTTTGACATCAAAATTTGGCGGGTGCGGAAGCTGTAAAGATAGCGGGCAATCCAGATGTGAAAGCTCCCCATATCGACACATAGGGTCACGTCACTATTAACAATATCCTGCATTGCCCGGACCAAACGCAGCGGATGAATAGCGAAACCACTCATATGGTCAGCCCGGCTGGCCAAGTCTCGTCGTTGGCGGCAGCGCTCTGTCAATACCGCCTGTGTTGCCAATGTTAACATTAACGGGCCATGTATCCGTGGGGCTAATGCATCCACTGTAGTGGCAATATCGCCCAATAACTCTTTTTCTGGTTGATAGGCTGCGTCTATTTCGGCGGGTAAAATATCCAGATGTATCAGTGTCGCCTGGCCACTGTTCCACAGTGCTGGGTCATATTCCACTGGGCTATAACCGATGGTGATAATCACATCGGCTTGTTGTAGTAACTTGTCGCCAGCCTGATTATTAAATAAGCCCACCCGCCCGGCAAAATGATCAAAGTGTGCCTGATCAACCACCCCTGCGGCTTGATAGGTGCTGGTGACCGGTATTTTGCTATGGTGAAGTAAACGCCGTATGGCTCGAGCGTTTGCCGGCTGGCTGGCCATCAATCCGAGGAGCAAAATGGGATTTTTAGCGTTGTTAATCAACTTAGCCACGGCAGTAATCTCATCCAAGGGGGCACCGCCACTGTGTGGGCATGGTTGATGAATCAACGCCTGACTGGTCACGGGGTTGTTGAGGATATCTTGCGGCAGGCTAACAAAGGCCGCGCCCGGCCGACCAAATTCAGCGGTTCTAAAGGCATTACCCAGGACTTCTGACAGCGCCGCAGAGGCAGTTACCTCCGCACTAAACTTAGTTATCGGGCGAAAAATACTCACAGTATCCATACTCTGGTGAGTTATTTTCAGGCTATCGGCCCGCTTTACCGCGCCGCCTAGCGCCACCACCGGATCCCCTTCAGAGGTCGCTGTTGCCAGCCCGGTAACTAAGTTGGCGCAACCCGGCCCTGAGGTGACTAATGCAACGCCTGCTTTACCGGTTAACCGGCCGATGGCCGCAGCCATGAAAGCCGCATTCGCTTCGTGGCGCACCACAATCGTTTGAATGCTGGAATCTTCCAGTGAATTAAATACTCGATCAATTTTAGCGCCGGGAATACCGAACACCTGTTTTACACCTTGCTGCTCTAAATGATTAACCACCAGATCAGCCCCGCACTGCCAAGCCTGAGTATGCGTTTCATTGGTCATGATGTGTTGTCCTCTATGGTTGATTTAGCCGCTATTAATTGATGTTTTACCGCCGGTTAACTTTCTACCGCGCGGATGGCGTTATTGAGATTTTGCGGGGAGAGATTGGCCTGGAGAAAATCAGCTTCCTGCGGCAGATCGATTACCAGTTTGGCCACGGTGCCGAAGGTCAGAACACCCTTTTCCAATTGGTAGTCGAGCACATGGCCACCGCCATTGCGGGTGTCAGTAATAAAATGCTCGTGGTAGCCAGCAACATTTATTCCTTGGGTATAGTCCGGGCTGCGAAAACCGATGATCACGCCATTTTGCTGGGTGAAATCAAACGTCGGTTGCTCGGAGATGGCTTCAAGCATGGGTTTATAGGGGCGCTGTTGGCAGGGAACGGTGCGGGTTTCAACGTGGCTGAAGGTGCCATCAATACGCAGAGCACAAAACAGATTATCTGTTTTGGTAAGGTCATCAATCAGGTTATGGAGCTGCTTTCTGCTTATTTTATGTTCGAAACTGCGTTTTTCGGTCGGCTGAAAAAAAGTCATTACTGCGAAAGGTGTCTTCTGTTCTGGTTGTGCTGAACGGGCGCTGCCATCGGATCGTAATTGATAAATTTTACTGTTTAGTGCGACTAATTCACCATCAAGATTGTTAAATGTTCCTAATCCAAAATCACCGTGTTTCAGTAGTTCTGCCATGGTGATTTGGCCTTCATAAACCCCACTAATTAGCGCGCTCATTAGTGATGTTTGATAAATAATGCACTCAGAATGCTTTTCTCTATAGGCAATAAAGCTTTTTACAATCTCTTGAGTACATGAACAATGCGATGTTATTGATTTAGTCATCTCTCTCTCCGTCTTACCTGTAACATAAATTATATTTATATTTACGTATAAGGTTGACGCTGAAAGAACATAAGTACCAATATAGGAATCCCACTTTTTTGATATCAATAATATATGGAACTACGTTATCTACGATATTTTGCTGCGGTTGCTTCAGCCCGCCATTTCACCCGGGCGGCTGAAAAGCTGGGTATCTCTCAGCCACCACTAAGTCAGCAAATTCAAAAGCTAGAGCGGGAGATCGGGACACCACTGCTACGTCGGCTCACGCGCGGTGTTGAACTGACTGATGCAGGGAAAGCGTTCTATGTGGATGCCTGTCATATATTGACGCTTACGGATGAAGCGATAGAGCGAGCTAAAAGTATCGCGCGCGGGGAGACGGGTAAGTTGCGGGTAGGTTTTGCCAGCTCGACAGCCTTCCAGCCCTTGGTATTGCGCCTACTCCACGCCTATCGGGATAAATATCCTGAGGTGATATTGTCACCCAGTGAAAAGACCATGCCGGTGTTAATGAATGATTTGCATAACGAACGCATTGATGTGGCTTTTATCCGTCAGCCATGTGATGCCAGCAATGAATTCACCTGTAAGGTGCTGGTGGAGGAAGATATGTTGCTGGTACTGCCCCATAACCATCAGTTGCATCGCTGCCCACAAATCAATCTGCAAGCGATACAGCATGAAAAGCTGATTACTTTCCCTCGCGAAGTGGCTCCAGGATTGTTTGATACCATTATCAGCGCTTGCTACCGTGCCGGGTTTAAGCCGGAGCTGGGGCAACAATCCCCCCAGTTGGTGTCTGCCATAGGGATGGTGTCGGCAGGCTTTGGTTTTACTATCGTGCCTCGCTCGCTGACAACTATTCAGGCGAATAATGTTACTTATCATGAGATTGACGATAGCTTGCTAAAAACCAAGATTACACTGGCATGGCGGCGGCATGAGCGCTCTGCTGCGGTACTTAATATGGTGAGTATCATTGCTCGCACGGGTAAGTAATTAACCGCTGTTAACCCTCACTCGCGGTGATAAAGGGCAACTTAAGTGTAATGCGCGTGAATTTATCTGCCTCGCTTAGGACGGTGACACCATATTCGTTGCCATAGCGGACTTTAATTCGCCGATCTACCAGATTCATCCCCAGCCCATCGCCGTTTGGTTGCGGTTGATACAAACCAGCATTGTCTTCCACTTCCAGTATCAACGTATTGCCCTCGAGCTTACCGTGCAAGGTGATGCGCCCGTGATTGAACATCTGCGCTATGCCGTGTTTGATGGCATTTTCGACCACGGGTTGCAGGGAAAAAGCCGGTAAACGCGCTTCCATCAACTCATCAGGTAATGAGATCTCAACGGAGAGGCGGTCGGCAAAACGTGCCTTTTCTATTTCCAGATAAGCATTCACATGTTCAATTTCATCGCTCAGCGTGACCACATCATGGCTGCGCTTGAGGTTCTTACGGAAAAATGTCGACAAAGAAAGCACCAGCTTGCGGGCATGGTCTGGATTACGGCGGATTACTACTGACAGGGTATTCAGTGCGTTAAAGAGGAAGTGAGGATTTACTTGCGCGTGCAGTAGCTTGATTTCTGATTGTGCCAATAGCTGTTTCTGTTGTTCAAATTCACCCGCCAGAATCTGGGCGGACAGCAGGTGAGCAATACCTTCACCCAATGTGCGGTTGATACTGGAGAACAATTTACTTTTTGGTTCATACAGCTTGATGCTGCCAATCACCCGATGCTCTTCACCGCGTAGTGGGATAACTAACGTGGAACCCAGTTTGCAGTTGGGTGAAATAGAGCAGGTATAAGGGACGGCATTGCCATCGGCATAAACCACCTGATTCAACTCAATCGCCCGGTGGGTATGGTCTGAGGTGATAGCACTCCCCACAAGGTGATGGTCGGCGCCGGTGCCGATAAATGCCAGTAATTTCTCGCGGTCGGTAATTGCCACCGCGCCAACGCCCAGCTCCTCATACAAAATACGTGCCACCCGCATACTGTTTTGTTGGTCAAAACCATGGCGTAGTTGCCCCTCCGCCCGTGCGGCAATTTGTAATGCTTTGGCTGAGAAGGCGGTGGTATATTTTTCGAAAATAGCCCGCCGGTCCAATAAGATACGCATAAACATGGCAGCACCAATGGTATTGGTGATCATCATCGGCAGGGCAATGTTTCCGACCAACTCGACAGCTTCATGGAATGGGCGGGCAACGGCCAAAATAATTAACATTTGCAGGACTTCAGCGACCAGCGTAATGCCTGCAACCACCAGCGGTTGGAAGAGCAAGTCAAGGCGGTTTTTACGTATCAGATAGCTGTGGAGGAAGCCACCCAATAGCCCTTCAGCGACGGTAGACAACATACAGGCGGTGGCGGTCATCCCACCCATGGAGTAGCGGTGCAACCCACCCGTCAGCCCCACCAGGAAACCGACCGATGGCCCCCCCAGAACACCGCCCAACACGGCACCGATAGCACGGGTATTGGCGATGGAGTCCTCAATATGCAGACCAAAATAGGTGCCCATGATGCAAAACATGGAAAACGTGAGATAGCACACCAGTTTGTGGGGCAGCCGAATGGTAACCTGCATTAACGGAATAAACAGCGGTGTTTTACTTAACAGATAGGCGATCACCAGATACACACACATCTGTTGTAGCAGGGAGAAAATCAGTTCGGCTTGGCTTACGCCCATATTGATAACCACAAATGCTAATTCTTGCCGCTATTGTAACCACATTTAGCCGCAGAAAGTTTTAACCGTTACCCCTTTTAAGCAAAAAGGGCCTTATATGGGCAAACGTCAGCTCAGTTCCCTGTTTTGGGCATTTCTACTGGCCGATGTTATCCGCACTGTTTTTACGTCTTAACTTAGGGTTTTACGTCATTCACGCACGCCTTACGCCGTTTACACACTGTTTTTTTTGCTAATTCATATGAGAAAAAATTTCATTAATAGTAAGCCGATTTTTTTGGCGGCCTTTGACTATGCTTATAGTTTGGGTAAGAAAAGTTAACTGACGAGCTTTTACTGTCAGAAAATGAGTATTAGGGCATTAAATCAACTAATTGGTTAATCATTGACCTTAGTCACTCTTTAAACGCTAAATGGATTGCATGATGAAAAGGTCGGTTCTGCTGTCAGTGTTCAGAATTTGGCTCAAAATCATGCCGTTAATCATAGGAAGAAATCATGCCAGTACTTCCCGATCGTCAGGTGATTAATCAGATTATTTCCGGCCATTATGCCGATCCCTTTTCCATTTTGGGTATGCACCAAACTGCGCAAGGGTTACAGATATGCGCTTTGCTGCCAGATGCAAAAGAAGTCTGGCTGGTCGAAACGGAAAGTGGGCGCAACATTGCTCAGTTGACCAGTGAAGACCCGCGCGGTTTTTTCATTGCGAAGCTTCCTCGTCGTAAAAGCCCGTTTCGTTATCAATTAGCGGTTACCTGGCAAGACAGTCCCCAAATCATCGAAGATCCTTATCGATTCGGGACGTTATTGCAGGATATTGACAGTTGGTTATTGGCCGAAGGCACCCATCTACGCCCTTATGAACGGCTGGGTGGGCATTTAATGAGCCTTGATGGGGTCGCGGGGGTCAGTTTTGCCGTTTGGGCACCTAATGCCAAACGGGTGTCTGTGGTGGGGGAGTTTAACTTTTGGGATGGTCGCCGCCACCCGATGCGGTTACGGCGCGAAAATGGTATTTGGGAGCTATTCCTGCCTGGCGTACAAGCCGGCCAGTTGTACAAATTTGAGATAATAGACAGTAATGATCAGGTGCGCTTAAAAGCGGACCCTTATGCATTTGAAGCTCAGATGCGGCCAGAAACTGCCTCGTTGGTCAGCCCGTTACCTGAAGTGGTGCCAAATACGCCAGCAAGACAGAAAGCCAATGATTTGCGCTCACCGGTTTCTATCTATGAAGTCCATCTCGGTTCATGGCGCCGCCATACCGATAATAACTATTGGCTCAGTTATGGCGAGTTGGCGGAGCAACTGGTTGAATACGTTAAATACATGGGGTTTACCCATGTCGAGCTGCTGCCGATTAACGAACATCCATTCGATGGCAGCTGGGGTTATCAGCCGCTCGGGTTATATGCACCGACCCGCCGCTTTGGTACTCCGCAGGATTTCAAAGATTTTGTTGCCGCATTCCATACCGCGGGGATTAACGTCATCCTTGATTGGGTTCCCGGTCACTTCCCGAGTGATGAACACGGGCTCATGCAGTTTGATGGCACCTCGTTGTATGAATATGCCGATCCGCGCGAAGGCTATCATCAGGATTGGAATACCCTGATTTATAACTATGGCCGTAATGAGGTCCGTAATTATTTGGCTGGCAATGCGTTTTACTGGATGGAACGTTTTGGTATCGATGCATTGCGTATCGATGCCGTGGCTTCGATGATTTATCGCGATTATAGCCGTGCTGAAGGGCAGTGGGTGCCTAACTATTATGGCGGGCGTGAAAATCTGGAAGCGATTGCTTTCCTGCGTTACACCAATCACACCATCGGCGTTGAGCGCCCAGGCGGTGTGACGATGGCGGAAGAATCGACCGATTTTCCTGGCGTGACATTACCGCCCGATGCCGGCGGATTAGGGTTTAACTATAAATGGAATATGGGTTGGATGCATGACACGCTCAATTACATGCAGTGTGATCCGATTCATCGCAAGTACCACCATAATCTGATGACTTTCGGGATGTTGTACGCCTATACCGAGAATTTTATCTTGCCTATCTCCCACGATGAAGTGGTGCACGGTAAGCGCTCGGTGCTCGATCGTATGCCGGGGGATGCCTGGCAGAAATTCGCCAACCTGCGTGCCTATTACGCGTTTATGTGGGCGCATCCCGGTAAAAAACTGCTGTTTATGGGCTGCGAGTTTGCACAGGGGCGCGAGTGGAATTTCGATACCAGCCTGGACTGGCATTTACTGGATGATGAAAATGGCTGGCACCGTGGCGTGCAGCGTTTTGTTCGTGACCTGAACCACTGCTATCAACAACATGCGCCACTCTATGAATTAGATTACCAGCCCGATGGCTTTGAATGGCTGGTGGTAGATGACCACGAAAACTCAGTGTTTGCTTTCTTGCGCCGTGATGCGAATGGTGGCGAACTGATTGCCATCAGTAATTTCACACCGGTGCCGCGTTATGACTACCGTGTGGGCATTCCGCAGGCAGGGCATTATCGGGAAGTACTTAATTCTGACTCTGAGTTTTACCGTGGCAGCAATCTGGGTAATCAGGGGGGGATCCATAGCCAGCATGTCGGTAGCCATAACCACGTGCACTCATTGTTGTTAACACTACCGCCACTGTCGACTATTTACCTGTTACGGGAGGGGTAGGATGACTGGCCTTACCCGCGGTTCCCCGACACCGATTGGTGCCCATTTTGATGGGGCTGGGATAAATTTCACGCTGTTTTCAGCTCATGCTGAACAGGTCGAACTGTGTCTGTTTGATGACAATAACCAAGAATTGAGGATTGCCTTGCCCGCCCGCAGTGGTGATATCTGGCATGGCTATCTGCCTGGAGGTAAACCGGGGCAGCGCTATGGTTATCGGGTCAGCGGGCCATTTGACCCACAACAAGGGCATCGTTTTAACCCACATAAATTATTGATAGACCCCGGTGCCCATGCATTAGATCGCAAAGTGGCGGATGATCCAAGCTTGGAGGGGGGGGTTAATCAGCCCGATGAGCGCGACAGTGCTGCCGCCTTACCTAAGTGCATTGTGGTACATGAAGAATATGACTGGCAGGAGGATAAGTCACCGGCTATTCCTTGGGGCAATACCGTGATTTATGAAGCCCATGTGCGCGGCTTAACCAAACTGCACCCTGATATTCCGGCTGATCTGCGTGGTAGCTATGCGGCGTTAGCTCATCCCGTCATGATTACCTATTTGCAAGACATGGGCATTACCACACTGGAGTTGTTACCGGTGCAATTCCACGTCGATGAACCTCGTTTACAGAAGATGGGGCTGGGTAATTATTGGGGCTATAACGTGCTGGCGCCTTATGCCGTTGATCCTGATTATGCCTCGGGCCGTGACGGTATATCTCCGCTGCGAGAGCTGCGAGATGCGGTCAAAGCGTTACATAAAGCGGGTATCGAAGTGATTCTCGATGTGGTGTTCAATCACAGCGCCGAATTGGATATTTTTGGCCCAACCCTGAGCCAGCGCGGTATCGACAATGCTAGCTATTACTGGCTCACTCCTGACGGTGAATACGACAACATGACTGGCTGCGGCAATACGCTGCGGCTTAATCATCCTAATGTCATGCAGTGGGTTATCGACTGCCTGCATCATTGGCTCGATAGCTGCCATGTTGACGGCTTCCGCTTTGATCTGGGTACCGTTCTGGGCCGCACGCCGGCTTTTGACCAACATGCCCCTTTATTCGCCGCGCTGGCTGCCGATGAGCGGCTGCGTGCCTGCAAAATGATTGCCGAGCCTTGGGATATTGGTCTGGGAGGCTATCAACTGGGTAACTTCCCTACCGGTTTTAGTGAATGGAATGACCAGTATCGTGATGCGATGCGCCGTTTCTGGTTACGGGATGACTTACCGCTGGGGCTGTTTGCGCAGCACTTTGCCGCTTCAAGCAATCTTTTCCAACAGCGGGGGCGTTTGCCTTCCGCCAGTATCAATCAAATTACCGCCCATGATGGTTTTACTTTGCAGGATTTGCTGTGTTTTAACCAAAAGCACAATCAAATCAATGGAGAGGAAAACCGTGATGGCAGTGATAACAATCTTAGTAATAATTTTGGTAGCGAAGGGTTGGTGGCTGACGAGGCTATCTGGCAACGGCGTAAGTCTTGTCAGCGGGCATTGTTGGCCAGCTTATTACTCTCGCAGGGAACGCCAATGTTACTGGCCGGTGACGAGCATGGTCACAGCCAGCAAGGTAATAACAATGCATATTGTCAGAACAACATCCTCACCTGGCTCGACTGGGGCAGTGCGGATCGTTCATTAATGACATTTACCGCCGATCTTATCCGGTTACGCCAGCAAATTCCGGCCCTGATTAAGGACGCATGGTGGCAGGAGGGGGATGGCAATGTGCAATGGCTGGATAGTCAGGGGCAAGTGCTGAGTGATGCGGCTTGGGAACATGGCTGCCAGAAACAGCTGCAAATTCTGTTGTCTCAGCGCTGGCTGGTGGTGATTAACGCCACTGGTCAAGAATGTGAAATACAGTTACCTGCGGGGGAATGGGAGGTTATCCCTCCTTTTGGGCCGTCAGAGCAGATGGAATCATTCACCGTATGGAACGGAGCCGCGCATGACATTTGCGTGCTCGTACTGAAATCTTAAGGAGTCAGCCATGGTTAAATTCGAAAATAAAGACCCATTGATGTTAGCCAGACAATTACCGAATAAATCTGTAGCGCTGATTCTGGCCGGAGGTCGTGGTTCTCGCCTGAAAGATTTGACCGCCACCCGTGCCAAACCGGCGGTACATTTTGGCGGCAAGTTCCGTATCATCGATTTTGCGCTATCTAACTGCTTGAATTCAGGTATCCGCCGTATCGGTGTCATCACCCAGTACCAGTCTCATACTCTGGTGCAGCATATTCAACGTGGCTGGTCATTCCTCAACGAGGAGATGAACGAGTTTGTTGATTTATTGCCTGCCCAACAACGTTTGAGCACCGAGCATTGGTACAAAGGTACTGCGGACGCCGTTTATCAAAACCTGGATATTATCCGCCGCTATGAGGCGGAATATGTGGTCATTCTGGCCGGTGACCACATCTACAAGATGGATTACTCGCGCATGCTCATCGACCACGTAGAGAAAGGCGCTGAGTGCACCGTTGCTTGTATCCCGGTACCCATTAACGAAGCCAATGAATTTGGGGTAATGGAGGTGGACGAGGATTACCAGATAACGGCTTTCTTTGAAAAACCTGCGAACCCGCCTTCAATGCCTGGACGGCCTGATATGGCGTTAGCCAGTATGGGGATCTATATTTTTAATGCCAATTATCTGTTCAAGTTATTAGAAGAAGATATGAATACCCCTGGCTCTACCCATGATTTTGGTAAAGATTTGATTCCCAAACTTACCGAACAGAAGGCGGCTTGGGCACATCCGTTTGATCTCTCCTGCGTGACCTCCAATGCCGAATTGCCACCTTATTGGCGTGATGTTGGGACATTGGATGCCTACTGGCGGGCCAACCTGGATTTGGCATCGGTCACACCAGAGCTGGATATGTATGACCGTGCCTGGCCAATCCGTACCCATATGGAGCCGTTGCCGCCGGCTAAGTTTGTTCAGGATCGCTCCGGTAGCCATGGCATGACCATGAACTCGCTGGTCTCCGGTGGCTGTATCGTTTCTGGCTCGGTAGTGGTGCATTCGGTGTTGTTCCCTCGGGTTCGGGTGAACTCGTTCTGTACCATTGATTCCACGGTATTGCTGCCTGATGTCAATGTTGGTCGCTCGTGCCGTTTACGCCGCTGCATTATTGATCGCGCCTGTCACATACCTGAAGGGATGGTTATCGGGGAAAACGCCGATGAAGATAGCGCCCGTTTTTATCGTTCGGAGGGCGGGGTGGTGCTAGTGACCCGTGCGATGCTGGCGAAATTAGCCGTCAACGTCAAATAGGGCTATTTTATTTATCCGATAGGTGTCAGGAGTCACGATGCGGGTCTTACACGTATGTTCTGAGCTATTTCCTTTGTTGAAAACAGGGGGATTGGCTGATGTTGTCGGCGCTTTACCTGCCGCACAAATTGCTGAAGGGGCCGATGTTCGGATCATGCTACCGGGCTTCCCTGATTTGCGTCGTGGAATACCAGACACCGTGCTGGTTAGGGAGATAGACACCTTTGCCGGACGGGTTTCTCTGCGCTACGGCCATTATCAGGGCATTGGTATCTATCTTATTGATGCTCCGGGGTTATATGACCGCGCTGGCAGCCCTTATCACGACCAGTCGTTGCATGCTTACGCCGATAACTATCGCCGCTTTGCCTTGCTGGGATGGATGGCGTGTGAGCTGGCCTGCGGGCTGGATGGCTTCTGGCGTCCCGATGTGGTGCATGCCCATGATTGGCACGCTGGGCTGGCCTGTGCTTATCTGGCGGCACGTGGTAGACCGGCACGATCAGTATTTACCGTCCATAATTTGGCCTATCAGGGGCTATTTGCCGGGTACCATTTGGCTGAGTTACAACTCCCTGCCGCATTTTTCCAAATGTACGGGCTGGAGTTCTACGGTCAAATTTCCTATCTGAAAGCTGGGCTGTTCTTTGCTGATCATGTCACTACTGTCAGCCCGACCTATGCCAAAGAAATTACCCAACCTGCTTTTGGTTACGGCATGGAAGGGCTGCTGCAAGAGCGAGCCAGTCAGGGGCGTTTGACCGGCATCCTCAATGGGGTGGATAGCGCCATTTGGGATCCACAGAGCGATACCTTGCTGCATGCCTGCTATGACATAGAGAACCTGCAGCAGAAAGCGGTGAACAAAGTGCATCTGCAAACCACGATGGGGTTGGAGGTGACGGATAAGAAACCTATTTTTGCCGTGGTCAGTAGATTGACCGAGCAAAAAGGGTTGGATTTGGTGCTGGAAGCTTTGCCTGAATTACTGAAACTAGGTGGGCAACTGGCGGTTTTGGGGGCGGGGGATGCCATTCTACAAGAGGAGTTTTTGGCGGCAGCGGCAGACTATTCCGGCCAGGTTGGGGTACAAATTGGTTATCACGAGGCATTTTCTCACCGAATTATTGCCGGTGCGGATGTGATTCTGGTGCCTAGCCGTTTTGAACCTTGTGGGTTAACGCAGTTGTATGGTTTGAAATATGGCACTTTGCCACTGGTCCGGCATACGGGCGGGTTGGCAGATACCGTGGTGGATTGCGCGCTGGAAAATCTGGCGGATGGCAGCGCCTCGGGGTTTGTGTTTGATGAATGCGATGCGCAGGCATTGGTGCGGGCAATTCGCCGTGCTTTTGTTCTGTGGAGCCGGCCAAAACATTGGCGTCATGTTCAGCGTCATGCAATGGGGTTGGACTTTGGTTGGCAAGTAGCTGCTGGTCAATATCTGTCACTTTATCGGCGTCTCTAGTTGTCGATTTGTTGTAACCACGAATTGGGAAAACCGCTATGACATCACCGTTCAGTTATACCTCACCCGTTGTCAGTGTGGATGCGCTGAAACACTCGATTGCCTACAAATTGATGTTTATTGTCGGCAAAGATCCCTCGATTGCGACTCAGCACGATTGGCTGAATGCGACATTATTTGCGGTACGGGATCGGATGGTAGAACGCTGGCTACGTTCTAACCGCGCACAATTATCACAAGACGTTCGTCAGGTTTACTATCTGTCGATGGAATTTTTATTGGGGCGAACCCTCTCTAATGCACTGTTATCGATGGGTATTTATGAAGATATCGAACAGGCGCTGGATGAGATGGGCCTCAATCTGTCAGAGCTGTTGCAAGAAGAAAACGACCCTGGGCTTGGCAATGGTGGCTTAGGCCGTCTGGCGGCGTGTTTTCTGGACTCACTGGCAACACTGGCACTACCGGGCCGTGGCTACGGTATCCGCTACGAATATGGCATGTTCAGCCAGAAAATAGTGGATGGCCAACAGATGGAGTCGCCAGATAACTGGCTGGAATACGGTAATGCCTGGGAATTCCCACGCCATAATACCCGCTATAAAGTGCGCTTCGGTGGCCGAATTCAGCAGGAAGGCAGCAAAACTCGCTGGCTGGAAACCGAAGAAATCCTCGCCTGTGCTTATGATCAAATCATCCCAGGCTTTGATACGGATGCAACTAATACACTGCGCTTATGGTCTGCGCAGGCCAGTAATGAAATCAATCTGGGCAAATTCAATCAGGGTGATTACTTTGCTGCGGTTGAAGATAAAAACCATTCAGAAAACGTATCACGAGTGTTATATCCCGATGATTCTACCTATTCCGGCCGTGAATTACGTTTGCGACAAGAGTACTTTTTAGTGTCGGCGACGGTACAGGATATCCTCAGCCGCCACTGGACCATGCATCAGACGTTCGATAATCTGGCAGATAAGATTGCTATTCATCTCAATGATACTCACCCGGTCCTTTCCATTCCTGAAATGATGCGTCTGTTGATCGATGAACATAAGTTTAATTGGATGGATGCGTGGGACGTGGTGCAGCAGGTGTTCTCATACACCAATCACACGTTGATGACCGAAGCGCTGGAAACCTGGCCAATTGACATGATTGGCAAAATCTTACCGCGCCATCTGCAAATCATTTTTGATATCAATGATCACTTCCTCAAACTGGTACAGGAACAATATCCGTCTGAACCAGAACTGTTGCCACGAGTCTCTATTATTGATGAAACCCATGGGCGGAAGGTCCGTATGGCATGGCTTGCGGTGATCGCCAGCCATAAAGTTAACGGTGTGTCTGCTTTGCACTCTGAACTCATGGTGCAGTCACTGTTTGCCGATTTCGCTCACATTTTCCCTAATCGCTTCTGCAATAAAACCAATGGGGTGACGCCACGGCGCTGGCTGGGGTTGGCTAACCGACCACTGGCTACGGTATTGGATGACAGTATTGGTCACAATTGGCGAACTGATCTGAGCCAACTCAGTGAGCTGGAAAAAAACCTCGATTACCCAAGCTTCTTGCAGGCATTGCAAAAGGCCAAGTTGGAGAACAAAAAACGGCTGGCGGCTTATATTGCTGAAAAATTGAATATTGTGGTCAATCCGGGCGCGTTGTTTGATGTGCAAATCAAACGTATTCATGAGTACAAACGACAATTGCTGAATGTGTTGCATGTTATCACCCGCTATAACCGTATTCTCGAAGCACCGGATGAGAAGTGGGTGCCGCGCGTGGTGATTTTTGCCGGTAAAGCGGCATCAGCTTATTACAATGCTAAGCAAATAATTCGATTGATCAACGACGTGGCGAAGGTAATCAACAATGACCCTCGGATTAATAACCTGCTGAAAGTAGTATTTATTCCGAACTATAGCGTGAGTCTGGCGCAGTTGATCATTCCGGCGGCTGACCTATCGGAACAGATTTCGCTGGCGGGAACCGAGGCTTCGGGTACCAGTAATATGAAGTTTGCCCTCAACGGGGCGCTGACCATTGGCACACTGGATGGGGCTAACGTCGAGATCCGCGAACATGTGGGTGAGGAGAATATCTTTATCTTCGGCAATACCACCGAACAGGTCGAGGTGCTGCGTAACAATGGTTATAACCCACGGAAATATTACGATGAAGATCCTGAATTGCATCTGGCATTGACGCAAATGGCGACGGGCACCTTTAGCCCCGAAGACCCTAAGCGTTATACCAGCCTGTTCGATTCACTGGTCAATTTTGGTGATCACTACCAGCTATTGGCTGATTATCGCAGCTATGTGGATACTCAGGAGCAGGTTGATACGCTATATCGCCATTCGGACGAATGGACGCGCAAGACGTTACTCAATATTGCTAATATGGGTTACTTCTCTTCAGATCGTACCATTGAAGAATATGCCGATGAGATTTGGCATATTAAGCCTATCCGGCTGTAGTTATATCCACTGAGCTAATAATAAAAACCCTCTTCAACAGTCAACTGTGAAGAGGGTTTTTTTAAGCAGATCGACGAACTGGATTGGCTATCAGGAAACCAGCGATAATGTCTGTTGTTTCCCGGCCTGCACCTGTGCCAACCATTCGGCAACGCGCTGTTTCTGCGCATCGTCCAGAGCCATACCTAACTTGGTACGACGCCAAATCGCATCATCTAGTTCTACAACCCATTCTTTTTCAACCAGATAGCGTAATTCTGCTTCGTACAAACCATGGCCGAAATGTTCACCCAAGCTTTCGATACTGGTAGCTTCTGCCAAAATTAGCTCGCTATGGCTACCATAAGTACGGGTATAGCGGCGGGCCAGCCCTTCAGGTAACCAGTTATAGCGATGGCGCAACTGAACAGTATAGTTGTCACGGCTGCCGCCAATATCACCACCCGGCAATGCGCCAGTCTTGGTCCATGCTGGGCCGACATTCGGATAGTAGCCAGACAGTTTTTCCAACGCGTGTTCTGCCAGTTTGCGATAGGTGGTCAGTTTGCCGCCAAATACAGAAAGCAGTGGTGCTTTACCCCCTTCATCGGCCACATCCAGCGTGTAGTCGCGGGTGACAGCTTGCGGTGAATCTGATTCGTCGTCACATAGCGGACGTACACCAGAGTAGGTCCACACGATATCGTCGCGACCCAACTGTTTTTTAAAGTGATCGTTATACACTTTCAGCAGGTAATCGATCTCTTGTGAGTCGATCTTCACCTCTTTCGGATCGCCGTGGTACTCCACGTCAGTGGTGCCGATGATGGAATATTCATCCAACCACGGAATGACGAAAACAATACGATGGTCTTCGTTTTGCAGAATATAGGCTTGTGGCTGATTATGAACCCGTGGCACGACGATATGGCTGCCTTTAATCAAGCGGATGCCATAAGGCGATTTCAGCTTCAGGCCGTCGTCGAAGAATTGCTTAACCCATGGTCCGGTCGCATTTACCAAGCCTTTGGCACGCCAGGTAAAGGTTTTGCCGGTATTCACATCAATGGCTTCAACCATCCATAGACCTTGTTCACGCCAGGCACGGGTCACTTTGGTACGGGTGCGGACTTCACCACCGCGCTCGACCACTTCTTGTGCATTCAGCACCACCAGACGAGCATCATCGACCCAGCAGTCAGAATATTCGAAACCGCGCACCAATTCTGGTTTCAATACCGACTCTGGCCCAAAACGCAACCCTTTACTGGCAGGCAGACTGGTACGTTTGCCCAAGTGATCGTACAGGAACAAACCAGTGCGGATCATCCAGGCTGGGCGCAGGTGGGGTTGATGCGGCAGACGAAAACGCATTGGGAATGCGATATGCGGTGCCAGTTTCAATAATACTTCACGTTCGGCCAGTGCTTCACTTACCAGACGGAATTCATAGTGTTCCAGATAGCGCAGGCCACCGTGGATAAGTTTGGAGCTGGCGGAAGACGTAGCACAGGCCAAGTCTTGCGCTTCCAGCAGCAGAACGGACAGGCCACGCCCTGTCGCATCCGCAGCGATACCGGCACCATTAATGCCGCCACCGATCACGATCAAGTCTTTGGTTTCCATGCTTCCTCTCTCCAGATGTTCGAAACAGCTCTTTAATGTTCGTTTTCGCTCATGATTGTAATCAAAAACCAACAAACAAGCCAAGAGTTAACCAAAAAAAAACATTTCCCCGTGATGGAGGTAACATTTTTGTTATCAAAATGTGGGAGGAAGGACTGGATTTGGACTTAGTGGATAGTTGATCTGGTTCGGTTGTTCGGTTGTTCGGTGTTCGGTGTTCGGTGATCCGATTCGGTTGTTAGAGCACTTGAGTTGCTTTAACAACCGCACCGGATCACCAAAACCAAAACTAAAATTTAACGACTAACACAACTCCAATTGAACCTGATGCTGCTCAATAATCTTCATCACACTGGGAGGAGGCATCTGATCGGTAAACAGATAATCAATCAAATTCATATTCCCCAAATTCACCATTGCGTTACGACCAAACTTTGAGTGGTCGGTTACCAGCATCACACAACGGGAGTTCTCGATAATTGCTCGCTTGGTGCGCACTTCATGGTAATCAAACTCTAATAGTGAGCCGTCCATATCAATACCACTGATACCAAGGATGCCGTAATCAAGACGGAACTGAGAAATGAAATCCAGTGTAGCCTCACCAATAATCCCACCATCGCGGGTGCGAACTTCACCACCAGCCAGAATCAGCCGGAAATCCTCTTTAGCCGTCAGCAAGGTAGCAACGTTAAGATTATTGGTCACCACCCGCAGCCCCTTATGGTTCATCAGCGCGTGGGCGACAGCTTCTGGCGTGGTACCTATATCGATAAACAGTGTTGCACCATCGGGGATCTGGCTGGCAACACGCTGTGCAATACGGGCCTTTTCTTCCGACCACATCACTTTACGATCGTTATAGGCGGCGTTAACTGAGCTGGAAGGGAGTGCTGCACCACCATGATGACGATGAATTTTGTTTTGGTCAGCCAAATCATTCAAATCACGCCGGATGGTTTGCGGGCTAACGGCAAAATGTTCTACTAACTCTTCAGTGCTGACGTAGCCTTGTTGGCGTACCAATTCAATAATCGCATCATGCCGCTGCGTTTGCTTCACTATAATCCCCTAATGCGCCTGGTTGCTCAGGCAGTTATTGTGTGGTTCTTACGCTGCTGCGCGTATCCCAAAATGCCATTAATAACCCAATAATCAAACCTGAAACGTGAGCCGCATTGGCAATCGACAAACCTAAAACATCGAAATAACCGGCAATCAGCCAGAGGACAGAAAAAGCCATTAAACCTCGGGGCAACGAGATACCGCGCTCGGGTGCGCGTTCGCCGGTCAGCCAGACATAACCCATTAAGGCATACACCACACCAGACAGACCACCAAAATTCACACCGCTAAATAGCGATTGCCCCCAGCCACTGAACAGGGCAGATACCACAGTTAATACCAGCAATTTACCGGTGCCAAGCCGTTTTTCCATTTGTCCTGCCAGATACCACCACCACATCAGGTTAAATAAGATATGCAGTAGCGAAAAGTGTAAAAAGCCATGGCTGACCCAGCGCCAGAGTTGTAGATATTGGCTCTCGTCACGGGGCCAGGCAAGCCATGACATAACGGCCGCATCGCCGACAATTTGCATCAGAATATAGATGGCGATGCACAGCACCATGACACTCAATGTCAGTGGGCCGGCCTGACTGCGCAGCGTCTGCAGGTAGGAAAAGCGCTGATAGGATAAATTTGAGTGTAAATTACCCGATTGCCAGCTTGCGGCCTGATAGCGTGGATTGAGGGGATCGAGCAAAAACTGTTCCAGCTCCTGCTGCACCAAGGGCAATTGCTCATCATCGGCAAGCCAGATCTCTGCACCCTGAGTATCAGGCCGAACTTCCAGTACCACATTGCGAGTGGCCATATAATCCACAAAGGCCTGCGCCAGACGCGGATTAGAGATTGCTATTACACGAATCATATTTATACCCTTCATCTTTCAAGTTGCAGCTGTGTTGGCTGCTCTCGCTTACCCGAATCACTGACTTGAGTCAGCTCATCGGGATTCTCTCCCTTGCCGCCTTCCTGCCTCTTGAAATCTATTGGGTATCACGAGATGTTAATCAAAGTGTTTAAAAATATCACAATTGGGTGAGCATTAGCTAACTGGTCTGTACCACGTCTTGTGGATAGCTTTTGGCCCATGCCTCAAAACCACCATCAATGCTGTAAACCGCCTCAAAGCCCTGCTGGAGCAAATACTGCGCCGCCCCTTTGCTGCTATTGCCGTGGTAGCACATCACCATGACGGGCTGTTCAAAATCTGTTTGCTGCATAAAGGTATGCAGGCTGCTGTTGGTCAAATGGAACGCGATGGGTGCATGGCCCGCTTCATAACTCTGTGGATCGCGGATATCGACCAATACGGCGGTATTCTCTTTCAGGCGGCTATGAGCCTGCTCAACACTGATTGTTTCAAACTGTTCCATCTTGCTCTACCTTACAAAAATGCATTTAGAGAGAAAATGCCAAAACACGATTATAATCATTTTTTAGCTGATAAATACCAGACTAACTGTAATGTTATTTTTGTCTCTGACTCCAATTTAATATGTTGTTTTTTATAGAATTAATAAATTAAATCTATTGTTATTAATATAGGGCACAGGGTTGGTTTAAAATAAAGGCATTATCTATGCTTAACCGCTTATCAAGTGCACAATCTCAATCTCAGGCTACTGTTTATAGTGATAATATTAAGGCGGAGAAAAGGAATGCCAGTTTGAATGCTAATCAGAGATTAAAGTCATTGCGGGAATTCATTAAATATTTCAATGAAGTGGGGAGTTTGCAGTAAAAACGAAATGAAACAATTATATAGGCTATATAGTTGTACTTAACTTGTCTTTTCAATCAGTAGGATGTTGCTCAATCCCCCCAAAGATATTAAAGAGCTAACAGTTATAGCCGATAATATTATTAATATAAAAATATTATCGCCAAAGACCACTGACTGCAATAACATTGGTTTAATGTAAATTGCAGTACAGTGGTAACTTATTGCCATAACAATAAAAATAATCAAACATAACCCATCATCTGTAATAAACGCTGTGCCTGTTGTACGGCTTCCTGGCGGTGAGCAACCCCCAGTTTTTGATATAAATTACGGATATGGGTTTTAATCGTAGTGGCCGCCACTTCCAGCTCACCGGCGATCTGTTCATTACTGTAGCCGGAGTAAATCAGCCCCAATACCTGCCATTCGCGCTGGGTTAGCGGGCTGGTACGGATCAGTTCTGGTACTTGCGGGTGAGTTAGCAGTTTATCGACAAATATCTCATCAAAATGGGCGAATTTATGCCGATGGTGCTGGTTAATATCCTTCAGTATTCGCTGAGCACGATGCTGTTCCAATTCCGGTAACGCGTTAAGTTGAATCAGTTGGCGCAACTGTTGTGCCATAGCTTCACCTTCAATCACGAAATGGCTGATAAAACCGGTGCGGTTAGCCAATGACAGTGATTCAATCAGCGCTTTCTGGGCCTCACTTTTACGTTCGGTTTGCCAGTAAAGGATATTACTTAACAACAGATTACGGTTAAGGTCACTGGTTAAACGAAGGCGGCGGGCATTTTCGTTCAATTCGTCCAATACTACTTCGGCTTCATTAAAGCGCCCTAGCATGATCTGTATCCGCGCGATATTACGCCACTGCCCCTGTAAAAAGTGATTATCCGCCATCCCCGGTTTTTCTGCCTGGCGCAGCCAACTTGCGGCGGCGACTTTATCCCCGGTCATCTGCCAGTGAATAACCCGTGGCTTATCGGCATTGGTTATCCAGTCGAGATGATATTGGCTGCCGTGTTGCAGGGCCTCACAACGCTGAATATACATATTGGCGTTATCCAGGTCGCCACGCGCCAGTGAGCATTTTGCCAGCATCGCCAAACACTGCAATTGCTGTTGGGGTTGGTAATTGACCAGAATCTCAATACCTTTGCGTGCCGCTTCTTCCGCTTCATCCAACCGTGACCACGACCATAAAATTTGGGAGCGAATACGCAGCAGGAATTCATGCAACGGCAACTGCTCAAGATGTTGTTCATGAATTAAATCAAAGGCTTTATCTTGCGTTTCATAAGCGGCTTGCAAGAAACCTTGTGCAATCAGGATTTCACTCTGTTGTAGCAATGCCCATAAGGCATAGTGATAGGCTTCGTGGCGACGTGCCATTTGCTCGGTTTGCTGCATCATGGGCAGCGCACGGCTTAGCTCCCCTTTACAATGATGAACCTCACCAGTTACGGAGGTTGCCACAATACGGCTATAAAAGTTCGCCATCGGCAGATATTTCAGCGCATCAGTTGCCAGTTTTTCGGCTTCATCTGGCTTACCGTCATTGATAGCTACCTGAGCACGCAGGGCATCAAATTCAGCGCGTAAAATCTCATCAACAGGGATTTTGCGCTCTTGCATTGCCGATTCAGCGCGCTCGAGCAAGGTATTCACCTCACCATAACGGTGTTGGCTTTGCGCCAGCCAGGCTTGTAGCAGTGCCAGTTCTGGATTCTGCACCAATAAAGAGTAAGGCAGGGCGACCAGACATTGTTCCAGCAGCGCCAACTCACTGTGGTTAAACAGCGTCCAGGCATGTTGCAGCAAGATATCACGTAACATGCCAACATCACCTGCGGCCAATGCATGGTGGATTGCTTCAGCCGGGTAGCCCAGCGCCATCCAGCCTTCAGCGGCTGCGTGATGCAATTCCGGTAACTCCAACGCCAATTCCCACTGGCAGCGCTGGCGCAAGAAGGTGGCAAATAGCGGGTGGAAGCAGAACCATTCACCACTGTCATCCATACGATGAATAAATAACCCCTGGCGCTCCAACTCTTCCAGCCGTTGCTGACCGTTATCTTCCCCAGTCAGGCGCACAATCAGGGCATCATTCATGGAACGTAATACTGAGCAACGCAGCAGAAAAACGCGGGAATTGCTATCCACCTGATCTAATACTTCATCCACCAGATAGTCTGATAAATGGCTGGCATTTAACCCTGCCAGGCGTTTTGCCGATTTTTGCGCGGATGAGTTTGGCTGACGCGATGACAGTGCTATCAGTTGCAGCGCGGTGGCCCAGCCTTCAACTTCATCACACAAGCGGCTGCTATCACCTTGTTCCAGTGGCACTGACAGGCGGCAATCAAAAAATTGCTGTGCTTCCTGATGATTAAATGCCAGTTGCTGCATGCCTAATTCCAGCAACTGATCGCGCACCCGCAGGTTAGCAATTCCCAGCGGTGGCAAGGTGCGGGATAGCAGGATCAGCGTCATATTTTCCGGCTGGTGACGCAGAAAGAAGCGCACCGCTTCATGAACAGCGTCATTGGTAATCAGATGATAGTCATCGATGACCAGATAAAGCGGGCCATCCCAATCGGACAACTCGATAAATAATTGAGCAAACAGCGCTGAAAGGCTGGCGTATTGATGCTTTTGGCTGAGAGCTTCACTTTTACTGCAATGGCCGCCAGTCGCCAACTGTACCGCAGCAATCAGATAAGAGGCGAAACGCTCTGGTTGATTGTCACTTTCATCCAGTGAATACCACCCGAGATTGGATTGGTCGGCAGCCCATTGGGCGATCAACGTGGTCTTACCATAACCGGCTGGGCAATTGATCAAAGTCAGGCGATAGTTTGCTACACCTGATAACTTAACCAATAGACGGTCGCGTATCACGGTATTTTGCAGCCGTACCGGGCGGCTCAGTTTTGAGGGGATCAGCATGCTGTGTCCGGTTTAACCAATATCCGGTGAGAAGACGTCCTGGCGAGTGATATGTCCATTTGTAATGAAATGTTACAGGCATTCATAAGAGTAATTATTTTTAGCCTCGTAATTAATCAGCACTGCTAAGGTCTGATAACGGCCATGTTATTGCAATAGAGTTAATGTTTCATATGGCTGTAAGTTGCACCGGATCACAATTTTAGCTACGCCCTGCGACTCATCCCCAGCTAATCCCCCGGCAGGATGATGCCCTTGTCAGTTCTCATTGGCAGGATAAGGGTAAAATTACCCCACTCACAGGATAGAGACTCCCTATGTCACAGCCTACGCTTAAAAAGGACGATTTCCTGGCCGCACTGACCCGCCAGTGGCAGCGCTTTGGCCTAACCTCCGCTCAGCAAATGACTCAACACCAATGGTGGGAAGCTGTCAGCGCGGCGTTAGCCGAACAATTGGCGGCTCAGCCTGCACCAGGTAAAACCCAAAAAGTCCAACGGCATGTTAACTACATTTCAATGGAGTTTTTGATTGGTCGTTTAACGGCAAACAACCTGATTAATCTGGGTTGGTATGACCAAGTGGAGGCATTGCTGGCCGAGCAGCAAATTAACCTGTGTGATTTGCTGGAGCAGGAGACTGACCCTGCATTGGGTAATGGCGGTCTTGGGCGTTTGGCGGCCTGTTTCCTTGATTCGATGGCAACCGTTGAGCAACCCGCCACCGGTTATGGTCTGAATTATCAATACGGTCTGTTCCGTCAATCTTTCAGTGAATGTAAACAACAGGAAGCCCCGGACAACTGGCAGCGCGAGAGTTATCCGTGGTTTCGCCATAATGCGGCGTTGGCGGTTGATGTCGGCTTTGCTGGCAAGTTAGAAAAACTCGCTGATGGCCGCCAGGTGTGGCGTCCGGCCTTCACCTTACGCGGTGAAGCTTGGGATTTACCGGTGCTGGGTTTTCGCAATGGTGTAACACAGCCGTTGCGCCTGTGGCAGGCGACTCATCAACATCCATTTGATTTAACTAATTTTAATGATGGGAAGTTCCTGCTGGCAGAACAAAATGGCGTTGAAGCAGAAAAACTGACCAAAGTATTGTATCCAAACGATAACCATCTGGCCGGCAAACGTCTGCGCCTGATGCAGCAATACTTCCAATGCGCCTGCTCGGTGGCGGATATTTTACGTAAGCATCATCTGGCTGGTCGTAAACTGGCTGAATTGCCTGACTATGAAGTTATTCAACTGAATGATACCCACCCGACTATCGCTATTCCTGAAATGCTGCGAGTACTGCTGGATGAGCATCAGCTAAGCTGGGATGCGGCGTGGGCGATCACCAGCAAAACCTTCGCTTATACCAACCACACGTTGATGCCTGAAGCACTTGAATGTTGGGATGAAAAATTAGTGCGTAGTTTGTTGCCACGCCATTTTGTCATCATCAAGCAGATCAATGCGCAGTTTAAAAAGGTGGTGGATAAGCAATGGCCTGGGGATGAAGCGGTGTGGGCCAAGCTGGCGGTTCATCATAATAAGCAGGTGAGAATGGCTAATCTGTGTGTGGTCAGCGGCTTTGCCGTCAACGGCGTAGCGCAACTGCATTCTGATCTGGTTATCAAAGACTTATTCCCTGAATACTATCAATTATGGCCAAATAAATTCCATAATGTTACTAATGGTATTACGCCGCGCCGTTGGTTGAAGCAATGTAATCCGGCATTATCTGGCCTGATTGATGACACGCTGAAAGTGGAATGGGCGAATAATCTGGATGCATTAGCCGGGCTTGAGTCTTATGCCGAAGATAAGGCTTTTAGGGGCCGTTATCAGCAGATCAAATATGACAACAAAGTTAAGTTAGCTGAATACGTTAAGCGAACTATGGGGTTGGTGATTAATCCAGACGCCATCTTCGATGTGCAGATTAAGCGGTTGCATGAATATAAGCGTCAGCATTTGAATCTGTTACATATTCTGTCGCTCTACCGCCAGATCCGTGACAACCCGAATCTGGATATTGCGCCGCGTGTGTTCTTGTTTGGTGCCAAAGCTGCACCTGGTTATTATTTAGCTAAGAATATTATTTATGCGATCAATCAGGCCGCCGATAAGATCAACAATGATCCGATCGTCAAAGATCGCCTAAAAGTGGTCTTTATCCCCGATTATCGGGTTTCAGTCGCGGAATTGATGATTCCTGCGGCGGATGTATCGGAGCAGATTTCAACCGCCGGTAAAGAAGCCTCTGGCACTGGCAACATGAAACTGGCACTGAATGGTGCATTGACGGTGGGTACCCTTGATGGGGCTAACGTTGAAATTGCCGAGCAGGTGGGTGACGAGAATATCTTTATTTTCGGTAACACCGTGGAGCAGGTAAAAGCCATTTTGGCGAAAGGTTATAAGCCACAGAAGTATCTTAAAGCTGACGCGCACCTGAAAAGCATTCTGGATGAGCTGGCCAGTGGTGCGTTCAGCCAAGGTGATAAGCACGCATTTGACATGATGTTGCATAGCCTGTTGGAAGGGGGTGACCCTTATCTGGTATTGGCTGATTTTGCCTCATACTGTCAGGCACAGAAGCAAATTGATGCCCTGTACCGCGATAAGGATGAATGGACCCGCCGTACCATTCTTAACACTGCCCGGGTAGGGATGTTCAGTTCTGACCGTTCAATTCGTGATTACCAATCACGGATTTGGCAAGCCAAACGTTAAGGAGAAGACTGCATGGATCGTAAATCGCTCGATCAAGCAGCGACACTGGCAGGGATAGCCGCCAGCTACATTAATGCTCATGGTAAGCCGCAGGCTATTTTGCCGGAAACCAAGCAGCAGTTGTTGGCGGCCATGGGGCGCACCCAGGTGCCTCAGGACACCTCGACAGAAAATACACCACTACCGGTGGTGAAAGTATTTACTTTTGGTAGCCCAATGCAGTTACCAATGGCGGGTTCAGGCGATTATCACTGGCAATTGCAGACAGAAAAAGGTGAGTTGCACCAGGGGCGCATCAGTGCAAAAAAGACGCTGACATTGCCATCTTCTCTGCCGCAGGGTTATCACCGTTTGATTCTCGAACAAGGGTTACAGCAGTGGCAGTGTTCAATTATTGTGGCACCGAAACGTTGTTATGAGCCAGATGCGTTGCTGGCAGGGAAAAAGTTGTGGGGCGCTTGTGTACAGCTCTATACCCTGCGTTCCGAACGTAACTGGGGGATTGGTGATTTTGGTGATCTCAGCCAGATGTTGGAACAGGTGGGCGAGCGTGGTGGTGCCTTTATCGGTTTGAATCCGATTCATGCGCTGTATCCGGCTAATCCACAGAGTGCTAGCCCCTATAGCCCCTCTTCAAGACGCTGGCTGAATGTGGTTTATATCGACGTGAACCGCGTGGATGAGTTTCAGCACAGTGAAGCGGCGCAGCTCTGGTGGCATCAACCAGCAACACAACAGACGCTGGCTGAAATTCGGGCTAATGAGTGGGTTGATTATCCGCAGGTTATGCAACTGAAATTGATGGCGCTGCGTTTGGCCTTCCCGCTGTTTACTGCTCGTAAAGCAAAAGATGCGCGGATGCAGGCATTCCACCAGTTTGTGGAACAAGGCGGTCGTAGTCTGCATCAACAAGCAGCTTTTGATGCGCTACATGCTCATTTAAGTGCGCAAGACCCAATGATGTGGGGCTGGCCGGTGTGGCCAGCAAAATATCGTGATGGGCACAGCAGTGCTGTAGCTGATTTTTGCCGCGAATACGCGAGTGATGTGACCTTCTATCTATGGTTACAGTGGTTGGCCGCCACTCAGTTTGATAACTGTTTTCGCAACAGCCAGACACGAAAAATGCCGATTGGCTTGTACCGTGATTTAGCTGTTGGTGTGGCTGAAGGTGGCGCTGAAACCTGGTGTGACCGCGAGTTATATTGTCTGAAAGCCTCGGTAGGGGCTCCGCCTGATATTTTAGGGCCGCTGGGCCAGAACTGGGGGTTGCCACCAATGGACCCGCACGTCATGGTTGCGCGTGCCTACCAGCCTTTTATCGATTTGCTGCGCGCTAATATGACCAGTTGTGGCGCTCTGCGTATTGATCATGTGATGGCCTTATTGCGTCTGTGGTGGATTCCTTACGGGCAGACTGCCGCCCAGGGAGCTTATGTTAAATATCCGGTCGATGATCTATTGGCGATATTGGCGCTGGAAAGTCAGCGTCATCACTGCATGGTGATTGGCGAGGATTTAGGCACGGTACCGGTAGAAATTGTGGCTAAGCTGCGTGACAGCGGGGTGTATTCCTACAAGGTGCTCTATTTTGAGCATGACAGTGAGAATACCTTCCGTGCGCCACAATCTTATCCGGCACAGGCGATGGCTACCATTACGACCCATGACTTGCCGACCTTACGGGGCTATTGGCAAAGTGACGATCTGACGTTGGGGAATAAGCTGGGGTTATATCCAGACCAACAGATATTGAAGCAGCTTTATCTTGATCGGGAACGGGCCAAGCAAGGATTATTGGAAGGGTTACATCACTATGACTGTGTGCCAAAGAAGGTAGGCCATAAAGCGTCACTCCTCTCGATGAGTCCGGTCCTTAACCGAGGATTACAGCGTTATGTTGCCGACAGCGCCAGCGCATTACTGGGTTTGCAACCGGAAGATTGGTTGGATATGGCGACACCGGTAAATATTCCCGGAACCAGTGAGGAATATCCGAACTGGCGGCGTAAATTGACCTCGAGCTTGGAAGAGATGTTTGCTGACAGCCAGGTTAATCGTTTATTGAAGGATTTGGATAAGCGGCGCAAGAATGTGTCGGCGGGATGATAAGGGGAGGGAATCTCTCAGTAGGCTGCCAATAAAGTGCTCGTGGCGCAGAGAACAGGCAGATCGTAAAGACGCCGTCAATACGTCGATGTAGGCTCATGCCGCGCCATCCCTGGCGCGGACGCTTTACTCTTCTGCCTATCCTCACCGCTCCAGATTGAGTCATCTGGTTTTGTCAGCATTAAGAACAATATTATTCATTGGTGTTACAGCAAGGCAGCAAGCTAACACCGCTGTAGCACCAAGGGCGCAGGACAATGAGTAATAGCAATGCTCAATTATTAGCTAAAGTTATTAGCCAAAGTCATTGGTGTTACAGCAAGGCAACAAGCTAACACCGCTGTAGCACCAAGGGCGCAGGACAATGAGTAATAGCAATGCTCAATTATTAGCCAAAGTTATTAGCCAAAGTCATTGGTGTTACAGCAAGGCAGCAAGCGAACAAGTCCCGATGAGCTGACATCAGTCAGTGATTCGGGCGAGAGAGCGAAGCTAACACCGCTGTAGCACCAAGGGCGCAGGATAATTAGTAATAGGAATGCTCGCCGCGCTGATGCTCGGTCAAATCCCTCACGCCTTTCAATTCTGGGAATTTCTGCAACAGCTCTTTTTCGATGCCTTCTTTCAGTGTGACATCAACCATAGAACACCCGTTACAGCCACCGCCGAATTGCAGGATAGCCAATGCATCTGGTGTGATTTCCATCAATGTTACACGGCCACCATGCCCGGCCAGTTGCGGGTTAATCTGCGATTGCAGAACATATTCAACCCGCTCCATCAATGGTGCAGTATCATCAACTTTACGCATTTTGGCATTAGGCGCTTTCAGGGTAAGTTGAGAGCCTAGTTGGTCAGTGACGAAGTCGATTTCAGCGTCGTCCAAATAAGGCTTACTCATTTCATCAACATAGGCAGATAACTGCTCAAATTTCAGTACAGTATCTGTTGCTTCGACCGCATCCGGTGGGCAGTAAGACACGCCGCATTCAGCGGTGGGTGTTCCGGGGTTGATAACAAATACCCGGATTTGGGTGCCTTCTTCTTGATTTGCCAACAGTTTGGCAAAATGAGATTGTGCTGCGTCTGTTATTGTGATCATGGCATCTGCTCAATAGTTGACTATTCTTGTCGGTTATAATACGCCCATTGCTGGGGTGACTACAAGGTTCGGCAGATACACCACACCTGTAATGAGGCAATCCCCTCGGACCAGAGTAGATCGGCAATCTCATTCAGTGTACTGCCCGTTGTTACGACATCATCCAGCAGAGCAATATGTTGGCCGCGAAGAGACTGTGTACAACGAAATATCCCCCGCATATTTTTACGTCGCGCGGTAGCGTTCAATCGCTGCTGCGGTGGTGTAGCCCGTACTCGCTGTAACGTCATATGACTGTAGTGGCAGCCAAGCCAGTGTGCCAATGGCCGTGCTAACAGGTCTGTTTGGTTATAGCCGCGCCGCCAACAGCGCCTGCGGTGTAAAGGCACACTAATGATTCTTTCTGGCCTGATAACCTTACCCTGACGGTAGGCATCAAGCCAGCGTAACAATAATAAACGGGCCAGTACCGGAGCCAACTGTGTGACGCCGTTAAATTTGAACTTTTTTATCAGCCCGTTCAAGGGCGGAATATAATCACTGACAAAGGTCATACTCGCCCAGCGGGGTGGTGCGTTAAGGCAGCGGCCACAAGGTAACGCCGGGTTAGTGCAGGGCAAGCCGCAGCGAGGGCAACAGGGCGGTAATTTAGGTAAATGCTGGTTGCAATAACAACAAATGCCATGCCTGGGATGATATAACCGCTGCCGGCATAGCCAACACTGGCTGACGATTGTTAGCATGTTTATCTTCCTTGATAAGTGATGTATGACGCGGCTAAGGCAACAGGATATTAACGTATGAAACAACTGTATTGGAACACCTGCGGTGAAGGTGATTGCGATCTTGTGCTGCTGCACGGATGGGGGCTGAACGCCGAAGTCTGGCATTGCATAATTGATAGACTCGCGCCGCATTTTCGTCTGCATTTGGTGGACCTCCCCGGTTATGGGCGCAGCAAAGATTTTGGTGCGATGCCACTGTCTGATATGGCGGCAATTGTCTTACAACAAGCACCACCGCGCGCCTTGTGGCTCGGTTGGTCGATGGGCGGGCTGGTGGCCAGTCAGATAGCCTTGACTCAGCCAGAGCGCGTGCGTGGGCTAATAACTGTCTCCTCCTCGCCATGTTTTACTGCGCATGATGAATGGCCGGGGATTCGGCCGGAAGTCTTGGCCGGTTTCCAGCAACAGTTAAGTGAGGATTTTCAGCGTACCGTTGAGCGTTTTCTGGCATTGCAAACTTTGGGGACGGAAAGTGCACGACAGGATGCCCGTTTATTGAAAGCGGTGGTGCTACAACACCAGATGCCAGAAGTGGAGGTGTTAATCGGCGGGCTAGACATTCTGCGTACTGCCGATTTACGACCCACACTGGCCAAATGCACTCTACCTTTGTTGCGCATTTATGGTTATCTGGATGGGCTGGTGCCGCGCAAAGTGGCTTCGTTATTAGATAGTGCCTGGCCGCAGAGTCAATCGGTGGTGATGAAGGGAGCAGCTCATGCCCCTTTTGTTTCTCATCCTGATGATTTTTCAAAATTACTTATCGATTTTTCAGCACATGTTGACGCTAAAATCACACTGGAATAGCTAACTGCCACAGATTTAAGGCCTTAGCACATAGAGATGAATGGAATTTAATGTGTAATTTAATGGCTAAATATTAAATCTGCTTAATAATTAAGAAGGTTCAAATTGGCGCATCCCCGCGCACTGGCATGGGGAGAGCCTTTTCTTTAGAGGTGTGGGCGGCCACTGCGCGTGGCGTCACATCAGCCAACTGTCTTTAATTAAATCAATTCATCTCTGTTTTTCTTACTGTTTTTATACGCATTAATCCTTCATTTGCGAGGTATTCGGTATGAATTTATTGAAAAATCTGGCTGTAGCTCTGGTCGTTACGGGGGTTTCTTTTGGCGCGATGGCGGCGAAAGAAATTACTAAAGAAGAAGCGAAGAATTACGAGAAGATTGGCACCATTACCACGTCGGGTCAGGCAACATCGCCGATGGATGTGAAAGAAGAGCTGTCGAAAATGGCGGATGAGAAAGGCGGTAAGTATTATGTGATCATCGCCGAGCGTGAAAAGAAGAAATTTGACGCTGATGCCGATGTTTATAAGTAATAAAAAGGCAGAGATGCCCATCGGGCATCTCTTTTTGTGACTTAATGATGATTTTTTATTTTATAAATCAAAGTGTTACATTTATTTTTCCCTTCAGGGCAGCTCTTGCAACTGCCCGTCAGGCACCCACTATTATCTTGCTCAATGCGCTCAACCTTGCCCATTGCCGTCAGTCTTTCCAGCATGGCCTCAACCAGGGGTAAAGGTGTTGCCAATTGCTGGCTTAGCTGACTCGCTGCCACACTACCACTGAGTGCGATAGCATCGCGTAATTGGAGTAGGCTCGCCATCATGCCTCCTGTTGTAACAAAAGCGGTTTGTTAATGACAATCATTGCTTGCACTCTGACAACAGCTCGCAGGTTTACTGTTTTGCAATCTGACAGTTACCCGGCTCCGCGCGCGGCGCAATCCAAACAAGATCAACGCATTAATCACCATAACCACCGCAATAATCATTAGGCTTTGTTGCGGGTGCTGGTGAAACGTGGCGGCTTGGTAGAACAGGGTTGCCAGTGAGTAGGCCACATTTAACCCCCACAGTATTGAGAAGGTCATCCAGCCGCGGCTGGTTTCCCGAGCGATAGCCCCCATGACTGAGACGCAGGGCACATAGAGCAACACAAATATCAGGTAGCTATAGGCAGCAATACTGGAACCGAATTTACTGCTCATCATGCCCATTGAACCGGCCGCCATTTCACCATCACCTTTGCTGGCTTCAATGGGATTGGATAACATGCTAAGGCTAAAAGTATCTTTTAAGCCCTGCCAGGTGGTTTTAACCGCCCCGACCAATTCGCCCGGTAAGTTGAAGCTCTCGGCATCAAAGGGTTCATTCTTAATCTGCTCTGCGGTATAGAGGGTATTAAGTGTCCCTACCACCACTTCTTTTGCCATGGCGCCGGTCACTAACCCCACGGTGGCCTGCCAGTTATCGCCATGAACACCCATGGGTGCCAGCAGTGGCGTCAGCACTTTACTGACTGAGGCCAGCGCTGAGTCATTGATGCTATCTACCGGTTTGCCACTGAAAGAGAAGCTGTTCAGGCCGCCGATGAAGATACTGGCAATGACAATCACTTTCCCGGCGCGCAGGACAAAACCTTTTAACCGTTGCCAAGTTTGCAATAACAAACTCTTTAGATGGGGCACATGATAAACCGGCAGTTCCATCACAAAGGGTGAGGCTTCGCCACGCATAATGGTGTATTTCAGCACCAGCCCAGTGAGGATGGCGACCGCGATACCCAATAGATAAAGAGAGAAAACGATACTGGCCCCGTCCTGACCGAAGAATGCCGCCGCGAAGACGGCAAAAATCGCCAGCCGTGCGCCACAGGACATAAAGGGTGCCATCATGATGGTTATCAGGCGTTCGCGTTGCGCATCCAGTGTTCGTGCACCCATGATCGAGGGCACATTACAGCCGAAACCGACAATCAGCGGTACGAAGGATTTACCCGGTAACCCCAGCGCCTGCATCAGCCGGTCCATAACAAATGCGGCTCGGGCCATATAACCGGAGTCTTCCAAAAAGGAGAGAAACAGGTACATCATGCCAATTTGTGGCACCAACGGCAGCACGGTATTAATCCCGCCCCCCACGCCTTGAGCGAGGAAGATGGTCAACCACTGTGGGAAATGCAGCGTATAACCCACCCATTGCAACCCCTGAATAAAGATAGCCGCAGAGCCGATATCAAATATGGGCTGCAACGCCCCACCGATATTGATGGCTAAGACAAACATTAAATACATGACAAACAGAAAGATCGGGACACCTAACCAGCGATTAAGGATCACTTTATCAAGCGCTTGTGTCAGGCGGTTCGGTTCCGCTTGTTGCGAGTTACCGACTACATCACAGATGCGGGCAATACTTTGATAGCGGGCATCGGCTATCACCAGCTCGGGATCTTCGTGTTGGCTTGCTCGCAGATTTTCACGCGCTAGCGCCACGATTGAGGGCGCTATGCCTGCACGTGCCAGACTATAGATATCACCTTCCAATATTTGCAGTGCCAGCCAACGGCGCTGCTGTACCGGCCAGGACTCAGGCATGGCCTCTACCAACTTATCTACTTCACTGAGTAGCACTGGTGGGTAGTTAACCAAAGCCTTAAAGGGAATCGGCTGAAGTTCATCAATACTGCTTTTTAATTCATTGATACCCTGCCCGCGAGTGGAAACCAGCGGAATAACCGGGCAACCTAACTGCTGAGATAATGCCTTGATATCAATATCGATATGTTGGCTTTTGGCAATATCCAACATATTGAGCGCCACAATACAGGGAATACCCAATTCAACCAGTTGCAGTGTCAGGTAGAGATTGCGCTCCAGATTCACCGCATCAATGACATTAATCAGCAGGTCAGCTTCACCACTTAGAATGTAGTGACAAGCAATTTGCTCATCCAGCGAGGTTTGCTCAGAAATGGTGGTCAGGGAGTAGGTTCCCGGCAGGTCAACCAATGTCACTTGATGTTGCGCGGTAGTGAAATGGCCTTCTTTGCGCTCCACCGTAACCCCGGCCCAGTTCCCCACCCGTTGGCGGGCACCGGTTAACTGATTAAAAAGGGTGGTTTTACCTGCATTGGGATTGCCGATCAGGCCGATTGTGAGTGCTTTCATGATCCAACGTGATATTAGTAAATTAAAATCAGACTACGCAGGGGGGCTTTGACACGCAGCCCGGCAGCCAAAATAGGATGTTGACCCGCAATATTAGGGTTGCAAGTCCAGCGTTAGCAGGTCTAAGTCTTTTTTCCGTAGCACCAGACTGACGCGACGGGTCTCTATCTGAATGGGGTCACCTAATGGCGCGAGGCGGACAACATTAAACGAAGAGCCGGGCAGCATACCCAGTGACAATAATTTCTGCCGGTAAGCCGGGCTGATTTCAGGCGAGAAACCAACAATTTTATAGGAACGCTGCGGGATAAGGTGCATAGGTGCCTCTTGTTATTACGTTATTGGCATACCAAAATTCAGAGTGATACGACTCTAAAAGGTAACAGATAAAATAATAATAGTAAGAATCGTTTTCATATTCAACTAAGGCGAAATACTCAAAAGTAAGTATTCGTTACTATTTCATTTTTATATACCCGTCATACTTCAAGCTGCCTGTGTGTTGGCTACGCTCACTAACCCGAATCACTTACTCATGTAAGCTCATCGGGATTATCTCGCTTGCCGCCTTCCTGCAACTCGAATTATTTAGGGTATAATTAATGAGTCTGATTTTTATTTATGCTTGTTCTACCATCAAATTAACATGATCGCAAATGAAAATAATGAGTTAAATCAGTTAACTGAATGTTTCTATTATGTCCTGTTAGGGCAGTAAAATACCGATTGTTAACATAATCAATTCACTCACATTTTAATAAAATAACATTCGGATTTTAATTAACTCGCAGAATGTCTTCATAATTATTTATAAATTAGAGTGAATAATTGACGAAATTAACCCTCATGTTAAATAGATTGTTAAATTAACGCCGATTTAATCATGATGTAAACGTCATTTCGCAGCAGAAAAGAATCGCGTGCTAATTAATTTAAAAGATAAACCTTCAGCTTTATAGAAGAAAAGGATATGAGAGGAAATATTAAAGATGTCGCGATAATTTGAAACAAAAACGTAAATGAAAAAAGGGCCACCAACGTGGCCCTAAGTAGAGATATCAGCGTTTTTTAAATGCCGCCGCCAGTGCATCACTCATGGCACTGTTGCTACCAGAATTACTGTCTGCCCGGCCCTTGGCTGCTGGGCGACTGTTCGAATCATTGCTGTTACGAGGCTGGCTGGCACCACGATTGTCATTACGACCATTGGCGCTGCTATTCGCACTATTAGCGCCATTGTTACCACGACGCGAGCCGCCTTCACCAGGCTGTTCATCAAGGCGCATGGTCAGGGCAATGCGCTTGCGTTGCAAATCCACTTCCATGACTTTCACTTTGACGATATCCCCGGCTTTCACCACCTTATGTGGGTCATCGACAAACTTATCTGCCAGTGATGAAATATGTACCAAACCATCCTGATGAACACCAATATCAACAAAGGCACCAAAGTTGGTCACGTTAGTGACCGAGCCTTCGAGGATCATGCCTGGAGTCAGGTCATTGAGTGTCTCTACACCTTCAGCGAAGGTTGCGGTTTTGAACTCAGGGCGTGGGTCACGGCCTGGCTTTTCTAACTCGCGTAGGATATCGGTGACCGTCGGGACACCAAATTGCTCGGTGGTGAAATCACGCGCATTAAGATTACGCAGCGCGGTAGCATTACCCATTAGGTCCTGCAAGGCCTGTTCAGTTGCAGCCAAAATGCGCTCAACAATCGGGTAGGCTTCTGGATGCACGGTTGATGCGTCCAGCGGGTTATTGCCATGATTGATACGCAGGAAGCCGGCACACTGCTCGAAGGCTTTCGGCCCGAGGCGGCTGACTTTGAGCAATTGCTCACGGTTATGGAAGCGGCCATTCTCATCACGCCAGCTAACAATGTTTTGCGCCATCATGCGGGTTAAACCCGCAACCCGGGTCAGTAACGGCACTGACGCGGTGTTTAAATCCACACCCACGGCGTTTACGCAGTCTTCCACTACCGCATCCAGCTTTTTCGCCAGTTGGCTTTGGCTAACATCATGTTGATACTGGCCGACCCCGATAGATTTTGGGTCAATTTTTACCAGTTCAGCCAGTGGGTCTTGTAACCGCCGGGCAATAGACACTGCACCACGGATGGAGACATCCAGATCTGGGAACTCCAGCGCCGCCAACTCAGAGGCGGAGTAAACCGAGGCCCCTGCTTCGCTGACAATCACTTTTTGCGCGGTGACCGCCGGATACTGTTGCTGTAGCTCGACAAAGAAACGCTCGGTTTCCCGCGATGCGGTACCATTCCCGATAGCCACCAGTTCAACCTGATGCTTGATGCACAGGGCGGCCACCACGGCGGCGGCTTTAGCAGCCTGCCCGGTATGAGGATAGATGGTATCAAAGGCAACCAGCTTGCCGGTAGCGTCCACTATCGCCACTTTCACCCCAGTCCGCAGGCCCGGATCAAGGCCCATGGTGGCGCGCATGCCGGCAGGGGCTGCCATCAACAGATCTTGCATGTTACGGGCGAATACGTTGATTGCTTCATCTTCGGCTCGTTCGCGCAGGGTGCTCATCAGCTCGGTTTCCAGATGCATCAGCACTTTGATACGCCAGGTCCAGTTGACCACCGCTTTGCGCCAACCGTCTGCTGGCGCATTATTCAGCCGCAGGTCGAGATGGTTAATAATTATCTGCTCGCCCTGACTTTCGCGCGGCGGTTCGTCAAACTGCGGATCAGGATTCAGTGCCAGTTGTAACACGCCTTCGTTGCGGCCACGGAACATAGCCAGTGCGCGATGAGAAGGGACATGGGCGATAGGTTCGTGGCTGCCAAAGTAATCGCGGAATTTAGCCCCTTCCAGCTCCTTACCTTCCACCACTTTTGACACTAAATGGGCATTTTTCCACAAGTACTGGCGCACTTTCGCCAGTAGGGTTGCATCTTCTGCAAAGCGCTCCATCAGGATATAGCGTGCACCATCCAGTGCCGCTTTCGTATCTGCAACACCTTTATCGGCATCAACATAAGCGAGAGCAACCTGTTCTGGCTCTTGCTGTGGGTCATGCCATAAACTGTCCGCCAATGGCTCCAGACCGGCTTCAATCGCAATCTGACCACGGGTGCGGCGCTTCGGTTTATAAGGGAGATATAAATCTTCAAGCTCAGTTTTACTCATGGTGCCATTGATGGCACCGGCCAACTGCTCAGTGAGCTTGCCCTGATCTTCAATTGATTTAAGAATGGTTTGGCGGCGCTCTTCGAGTTCACGCAGATAGCCCAAACGACTTTCCAACTGGCGCAACTGGGTATCATCCAACCCGCCGGTAACTTCCTTACGATACCGCGAAATAAACGGCACGGTATTACCTTCATCAAGCAGGCGGATAGCAGAGATAACTTGCTCCGGCCGCGCCTGTAGTTCGCTTGCAATAATGCTGCTCAGTTGTTCATTCATAAGTCTGATGTCAAGTCTGATAGTGAGTAGGAAAAATGGCAGAAGATAGTTATACGGATTGCCCGGATAAATTGCCAGTAGAGCGGCAGCAGAGCTTGAGGTAACGTGGACTTATCGGTAAAAAGTTAGGGTATAGTAGAAGCATCAATGCCAAAGGGATAATTATATGGCGAAAAGTAATTACATTACCCGCGAAGGCTGGCAGGCGCTGGATCGTGAATTGCATTATCTGTGGCGGGAAGAGCGCCCGGTGGTAACACAGGCGGTGTCTGAAGCCGCAGCAATGGGTGACCGTTCGGAAAATGCTGAATATATCTATGGTAAGAAGCGGCTACGAGAGATTGATCGCCGGGTACGCTTTCTGACCAAACGCCTTGAGGTGCTGAAAGTTGTCGACCCTGACCCGCGTCAGGAAGGAAAAGTCTTTTTTGGTGCCTGGGTGCGGGTAGAAAATGAATTAGAAGAGCAGCGCATCTTTCGCCTGGTTGGGCCGGATGAGTTTGATCCGGCAAAAAAATGGATTTCTATCGATTCACCGGTTGCCCGTGCCTTAATTGGCAAGCAGGTGGAGGATGAGGTGACGGTTCAGACACCAAATGGTGAAGCAACCTACTGGATATTAGAGATCCGCTACCGCCCATTTGACGAAAGTGTTGATAATTAGGCACAACAATAAGCTTTGTAACAATTTCGACTAGAATGTATACCATAAAAAGCTGTCTGTTATACACGTCATACTTCAAGCTGCATGTGTGTTGGCTTCCTTCGTTCACCCTCCGTCACTGACTCATGTAAGTGACCGGGGGCTCGCTCAGTTGCCGCCTTCCTGCGACTCGAATTATTTAGGGTATAAAGTAAGTTTTTTTAACAATGTACAGGTTCGAGCAATACGGCCTTTGGGAGTAATAAAATGCAAGAGAATCACAAGATTCTGGTCGTTGATGACGATATGCGCCTGCGCGCGCTGTTGGAACGTTACCTAACAGAGCAAGGTTTCCAGGTGCGCAGCGTTGCCAATGCTGAACAGATGGATCGCTTGCTGACCCGTGAGTCTTTCCACCTGATGGTGCTTGATCTGATGTTACCGGGTGAAGATGGCCTATCTATCTGCCGCCGTCTGCGTAGCCAAAGTAACCCGATGCCGATCATTATGGTGACGGCGAAGGGTGAGGAAGTTGACCGTATCGTCGGATTGGAAATTGGTGCTGACGATTATATTCCTAAGCCATTCAACCCCCGAGAATTACTGGCCCGTATTCGTGCGGTGTTACGCCGTCAGGCTAACGAGCTACCGGGTGCACCTTCACAGGAAGAAGCAGTGATTGCATTTGGTAAGTTCAAACTCAATTTAGGCACGCGCGAGATGTTCCGTGAAGATGAGCCTATGCCACTGACTAGCGGTGAGTTTGCAGTGCTGAAAGCCTTGGTGAGTCATCCACGTGAGCCGTTGTCACGCGATAAGCTGATGAATCTGGCCCGAGGTCGCGAATACAGTGCGATGGAGCGTTCCATCGACGTACAGATTTCACGTCTGCGCCGTATGGTCGAGGAAGATCCGGCGCATCCGCGCTATATCCAAACTGTATGGGGCTTGGGCTACGTATTTGTACCGGACGGCAGTAAAGCATGAGGCGATGGCGCTTTTCTCCACGTAGCTCATTTGCCCGAACCTTATTACTGATTGTGACCTTGCTGTTCGTCAGTCTGGTCACCACGTATTTGGTGGTGCTGAATTTCGCCATCTTGCCCAGTTTGCAGCAGTTTAACAAAGTGTTGGCGTATGAAGTTCGTATGCTGATGACTGACCGGCTGCAATTGGAAGATGGCACGCTACTTGAAGTCCCGCCGGCGTTTCGGCGTGAGATTTACCGTGAATTGGGGATTTCGCTTTATACCAATGCTGCGGCGGAGGAAAGTGGCCTGCGTTGGGCACAGCATTACAAATTTCTCAGTGATCAAATGGCCCAACAATTGGGTGGGCCAACCGATGTTCGGGTCGAAGTTAATAAAAACTCCCCTGTTGTCTGGCTAAAGACGTGGCTATCGCCGGATATTTGGGTACGAGTGCCATTAACTGAGATCCATCAGGGCGATTTCTCGCCACTGTTCCGTTATACCCTGGCAATTATGTTATTGGCTGTAGGGGGAGCCTGGCTGTTTATCCGTATTCAGAATCGGCCATTGGTTGAGCTGGAACATGCTGCTTTGCAGGTGGGGAAAGGGATTATTCCGCCGCCGTTACGAGAGTATGGTGCGTCAGAGGTGCGTTCGGTTACCCGGGCATTTAACCAAATGGCCGCCGGCGTGAAGTTGTTGGCGGATGACCGGACCTTGCTGATGGCTGGGGTTAGCCATGATTTACGCACGCCGTTGACCCGTATTCGTTTGGCGACTGAAATGATGAGTGAAGCCGATGGATACCTTTCTGAGTCAATCAATAAAGATATCGAAGAGTGCAACGCCATTATTGAGCAATTTATCGATTATCTACGCACCGGGCAGGAGATGCCGACAGAGTCGAGTGATTTGAATGCCGTACTCGGTGAAGTGATCGCGGCTGAAAGTGGTTATGAGCGGGTAATCGAGACTGATTTGTGTGCAGGTGAAGTGCTGGTAGATATCCATCCGTTATCGATTAAGCGTGCGTTGGCCAATATGGTGGTGAATGCGGCGCGTTACGGTAATGGCTGGATAAAAGTCAGTAGTGGCACTGAGCTACAGCGTGCGTGGTTCCAGGTTGAGGATGACGGCCCTGGTATCAAGCCTGAAGATTTGAAGCATCTGTTCCAGCCTTTTGTGCGTGGCGATAGCGCGCGGAGTACCAGTGGTACTGGGCTGGGCTTGGCGATTGTGCAGCGGATTATTGATGCCCACGCCGGTTCGTTGGATATCGGTACCAGTGAGCGGGGCGGTTTACGGATCCGGGCGTATATTCCGTTGCCGTTAGATATGAAGGCGAAGCCACCTGCGGTAGTGTGAGTTTTATTTTGGTTATTTAGTATGGTGATCAGGTTCGGTTGTTAAAGCAATGGAGTTTACTTAACCTCCGTAGCCTCAACCGCCAAAGGGTGCGGGCGCGCACCCTTGTGGAATCCCGCGCTTCGCACGTATCGCCTGCCCACTGCGTGGGTTCCCTCACTCATCATTTCGCTGGCGGGACGGCTTTATTCGCATCCCTGCTCATGACGCCTAAATCCGCCGTCCATGGCGGATTTCCCTTGCTCCATTCTTCACTCGGCTGCTCAAATGTGCTTTTAAACTTCAGAATCTAAAACCATGATTTTGATTTTCTCTTTTGATGTTAAGCGCAATCAGGAATATTACCGACCAAGACGGTGGCCCGAGTGAGTCGCCATGGACAAATCAGCCGGGAGCAGATTTGAACGCTGCTAGCAGCGGCCCCGAAGGGGTGAGTCCCAAGGTTCCAAGGGAGTCACGCGCTTGTGACCCCTTTGGCGGTTGAGGCTACGGAGATAAGTTAATCACTGAACTCATGTCAACCGAACCGGATAACTGAACAATTAATAATGAGCACTCGACTCCGATCACTCATCCACCAAACCTGATCTAATCCATTTTTGATTTGCGAAAAACAAAAGGGACACAAATGTGTCCCTTCCATAATCATTACAAAATCAACGCTAACTTAGAGCTTTGGCCCTGCACTAACCAATGCAGCACCTGCTGGGGTATCAGTATACTTATCAAAGTTAGTGGTAAAACGCTTCGCCAGATCTTCGGCTTTCTCTTGCCACTGCGCCACATCAGCGTAAGTGTCACGAGGATCGAGGATCTCTGGGTTCACGCCCGGTAATGCTGTTGGCACCGCCAGATCAAAGATTGGCAGAGTGAAGGTTTCTGCTTTATCAATCTCACCATTCAGAATGGCGTCAATGATGCCACGGGTATCCTTGATGGAAATACGTTTGCCAGTACCATTCCAGCCAGTATTGACCAGATAGGCTTGTGCGCCCACCGCTTGCATACGTTTAACCAGCACTTCTGCATATTGTGTTGGATGCAGCGACAAGAAAGCTGCACCAAAACAGGCTGAGAAGGTCGGTGTTGGCTCAGTTACACCGCGCTCAGTACCAGCCAGTTTAGCGGTGAAGCCAGACAGGAAGTGATATTGGGTTTGATTTGCTGTCAGGCGTGATACTGGTGGCAATACACCAAAGGCATCAGCAGTCAGGAAGATAACCTTAGTGGCATGACCCGCTTTAGAAACCGGTTTAACGATATTTTCAATATGATAGATCGGGTAAGAAACACGGGTGTTTTCCGTTTTGGAACCATCATTGAAATCAACGGTACCGTCGGCCAGTACTACCACGTTCTCCAGCAAGGCATCACGCTTAATTGCATGATAAATATCCGGTTCTGCCTCTTCAGATAACTTGATGGTTTTGGCGTAGCAGCCACCTTCAAAGTTAAATACGCCGTCATCATCCCAACCGTGTTCGTCATCACCAATCAACTTACGTTTCGGATCAGTCGACAGCGTGGTTTTACCGGTACCAGACAGGCCGAAGAAGATAGCCACATCGCCTTTCTCGCCGACGTTGGCCGAGCAGTGCATGGAAGCAATGCCTTTCAGTGGCAGCAGGTAGTTCATCATCGAGAACATACCTTTCTTCATTTCGCCGCCATACCATGTGCCGCCAATGAGCTGCATACGTTCTGTCAGGTTAAAGGCAACAAAGTTCTCGGAATTCAGACCTTGCTCTTTCCAGTCCGGGTTGGTGCATTTAGCGCCATTCATGACGATAAAATCAGGCTCGAAATGGGCCAGTTCTTCGTCTGATGGGCGGATAAACATGTTTTTGACAAAATGAGCCTGCCACGCGACTTCAGTGACAAAGCGAACTTGCAGGCGAGTATCGGCGTTAGCACCGCAGAAGGTATCAACAACAAACAGACGTTTACCGGACAGTTGCTCGGTTACCAACCCTTTCAAGTGGCTCCAGGTTTCCTGACTCAGTGGCTTGTTATCATTTTTGCCTTTGCCCTGATCGGCCCACCACACGGTATCTCGAGTGATGGCATCGCGGACAATATATTTATCTTTTGGCGAGCGGCCGGTAAAAATCCCGGTATCTACCGCTATTGCTCCTGTGGTGGTGAGGATTCCGCGCTCGTATCCTTCAAGCGTGGGTTTGGTCTCTTCCTGGAACAGTAAATCATAGCTTGGGTTGTAAACAATCTCGCTGACGTTATGGATGCCATAGGCGGCGAGCTCCTGCGGGGTAATTCCTTTAACACTCATGTCATAACTCCTGGATCGTCAATTTTCTACCAGCGATTGTAAATCCTCATCTCTGATTAACAGCGATAGCTATCAAATATTTCAACATATGACCTATTTTTCGCTAGGTTATGAGAGATAGGACACGGATTGTCGCAAGTATGAAACGCCAGAAGAAATAGCTGGGCACGAGTCAGCACCCAACCAATCATTATGCTTATTAATGAATTTGTTCTGAGGAAGTGCTGTTACCACTCTTTAATGAGGCGATATCAACGGCATCAAACAGGTAGTGATTGCCGCAATACTCACAATGCATATCAATATTGCCATCTTGTTCCAGCATTTCGGTGATGTCATCTTCCGACAGTGTGACTAATGCATCAGCACAACGCTCGCGGGAACAGGTGCAGCAGAAACTGACGTTTTGCGGCTCATATAACGTTACTTCTTCCTGATGATATAAACGATACAGCACTTCATTCGCTGGCAGCGTAAATAGCTCCTCAGCTTTGATGGTAGTGGTAAGCTGTGCCAGGTGATCAAACTCATCTTCATTGCGCTCTTCGGCTGGCAACACTTGCAGCAGCATCCCGCCCGCAGCGGCTTTACCTTCCACACTGCCGGTACGAATAAACAGGCGTGTTGGTAATTGTTCAGACTGCATAAAGTAATTTTCCAGACAGGCGGCGATAGTCTCCCCTTCCAGTGCTACCACACCCTGATAGCGCTCGCCTTTTGCCGGGGTGATAGTGATAACCAGATAGCCGTTGCCGACCATCTCTTTCAGCGTGCTTTCATCGCTGATTTCACCTTTAAAGCGGGCGACACCCCGCATCTGCTGTTGGTTATTACCGTTAATCACTGCCAGTGACAATGGGCCATCCCCTCCTTGTAACTGCACGGTAATATCACCATCAAACTTGAGCGTGGCGGTCAGTAAACTGGTTGCGACTAACATCTCACCCAACAGTTTTTGTACCGCTGGTGGGTAATCATGATTGGCTAATACTTGCTGGTAGGTTTCATTGACTGAAACCAGCTCACCGCGCACAGCATGGTTAGCAAACAGGTAGCGGTGTAATTGGTCGTGATTAGACATAGTTTTCTCTCTTTCTGGCTGCAAGCAAAGCCGTCATCTTTCAAGTTGCAGGTGTGTGGGCTGCCGTCCTGCATGTTGAAATCTATAGGGTTTACTCAGACTCGCCTTGTTTAAATTTAATCAGGTTGCGACGCTCTTTTTTATCCGGCCGTCGGTCAGGATGTGGCATGGTCAGGGCATTCAGTTTACGCGCCTGTGCCACCTTATCGCGATTGGCAATACTGGCTTCAGTCTCTTCATACAATGCCTGTGCTTCGCTTGCACCACGGCGTTGACCGTGTAATGCCAATACCCGCACCGTGCGTTCATCATTGCCCTGACGCAGGCGGATTTCAGCATTGAGTTCAACCAACTTGCTCGGTTTACCGCGCTGGCCGTTGTAGTGGACTTTACCGCCATCCACCATTTCCCGGGCGATTGCTCTGGTTTTATAAAACCGGGCTGCCCAAAGCCATTTATCCAGCCGAACCGATTCGTCAGAAACTGCTTTATCCTTCATGAATACTCCTGCCTGTTATCTCCGTCATATTTCACGTCGCATGCGTGTTGGTCGCCTTGTTGCAACGCGAATTATTTAGGCTATAGGGCTAAACATCTTTTTAGTCACCACGTAACTGTAGCGCGGGTAATAGCTTACGGTAATCATTGATTGCAGGGTGGCTGTGAAATGCTTTGTCAGCACAACTGGAATCCGGGTTTTCTATACCCAGACAGTAGCGGATACCGAATGTGCGCGCGGCATCCAGAATCGTTTCACTGTCATCGACGAATAAGGTTCTGGCCGGATTCAGCCCGGTATGCTGCGCGACAGCTTGCCACAGTCGTTGATCTTCCTTCGGATAACCAAATGTATGGGTGGAAAGTAATAAATCAAGGTGCTGGTCCAGTGCAGTATGCTCAATTTTGACTGCCAGACTGTGTGGATGGGCGTTGGTGAGCAAAATGGTTTGTAACCCTTGCTGGCGTAAACTGGACAAAAACGGCTCAGTATCCTGGCGCAGACGAACCCGGTTGCCAGCGGCTGTGGTCATGGCGTAAATATCCAAATCCAGTCGCTCACTCCAATAATCGAAGCAATACCAATTTAAGGTATGTTGCACTGCCAAGTATTCATCATGAATAATTTTGTGGGCCTGCTCCAGCGGGATCCCTCGGTGTTGGCTAAGGGTTTCCGGCACCTGCTTTAGCCAGAAATGGCTATCGAACTCCAAATCCAACAGGGTGCCATCCATGTCCAACAGCACGGTATCAATCTCTTGCCAATTAAATTCTGGGGGCATAGCGACTCCACAATCACATTATTTTTATGCAAACAAATAATACGGGTTACAACGAATACCAGCGCCATCAGGGTGATGTCCCGATAACAGCCACAGATAAAGTTAGCCTAGCATATCAAAGTTACAGAGCCTGCCAGAGATGAATGATATGGCCTGAAAGAAAGCTAACGCAGGAAAGGCGCGGGAGTGAGGGTTTGGTTAAAACAATTATCATAATAGCGTTGAATATTATCCATCCGGTTACGGTTTCGTAGTATCCGTTGAATTAATAAAGTGATATTCACGGCCAGACAGGCAATCAGTATTAGCAGCAATAGGCTGGTACCCAGATAGCGGCCGAGTGTGACGATATCCGGCTCACTGTGTAGCGCGATATGCCGTGTGCCATTGGCATCAATGGTGATATTGGTAATGATGCCTTCGGCCTTAAATGGAGTATTAAGTAGCAGCCCGGAGAGCCGTTGTAATTCCCGCCACTGCTCCAGTGCGCTGTAATCAAACAGGGGGACGGCAGGGGCAGGGTGATTAACTAACTGCTTACCTTCATCACTGGTTAGCAAGAAGCCACCCGGCGGCGGGCTATTTAATGCTTCAGTTGCCAAATGCGTTTCACGATAAACAAACGATGAGGTAGCAGTTTTAACCAGACTTTCCAGGGTATCGGCACTGACTGGGCGCAACAGCACATTCATCCCTTTCAATGTGCCAGATTGTGCTCGTTTAACCAGCCCCGGCCAATTCTTGGCATTACCTAAGTTAACCAAGGCATTTTTCAGGCGGACACAGTCGCTATCTCCACCGCATAATGCCTGTGTTTTTAAAACGATATCTGCAAAATCATTCAGTAAAATCATGCCAGATTTTTCAATGGCGGTTGCCAACTGTGGGTTGACGTTGGCATCAGTACCTTGCGGATGCAACTGCTGATTGACTGTTGCCACCAGTGCGGCGGCTTTTTCAATGGTGTCAGATTCAGGTTGTGGCAGTGGTGCTGCGTTATTCCAATAGATCCCAGAACAATCAAACGGCGTAAAAACAAAACTATGCGGATTTTGAGTATTCGGCGGGACATAACACATACCGGTACCCTGAGCTTTCAGCATATCGCCGATGCGCAGAGGCATTTTATCCAGAGCTTCAACACTAGTAACTTGCTGGCTTTGTGCGCCTTGCAACCAGGCAATACTCAATTTCAATGGCAAGCTGAGCGGCACATAGATTAGCAATAACACCATTATTAACAGTGAACCGGCGATAAGCGTCAGGTTTTTCCCCCAGCGCTGTAACGGGAAATGTTTCATTTCGTCATGCAGGGATAAAAAAGGCCCCTGACGCACGACCTGACGGTTGAGATAGATATCAATGTTGGTTTTCTTGCCCAGGTCATGAGCAAAATAGGGCCCCCAATGGGCCGGATAAATCAGGTCGACAATCCCGAGCGAGATGTTATTCATCTGCCCTTGGTTCGATTCACCAAACAGCCCCCAGCGCTTTGGCGTACCGCTCAAGCAATGGACTTCACGCAAATCTTTTTCAGATAACGGGCGGAACATATTCCAGCATGCCCAACCGGTTAACGTTATCGCCACAATAATCAGCCAGGGCAGTGTAACCACCGGACCGGTGAGTGCGAAAAACAGTAATAACAATGCCAGACAGATCGCAGCGGCTTCTTTTAAGCCATTAGCACCATGTAAGGCATATTCTTCGGGGGTTTCCTTGCGGATATTCAACAGCTCTATATGTTCGCTGTCCGCTTTGCGGATTGAGGCATTTTGCGCTGGAGAAGGCAAAATAGGCTGGTAGCTATTCTCAGCCTGGTGATTTTTAAGCGTATGCCCATTAAGGGAGATCACCAAAGGAATCGTCTGCGTTTGGATAAGTTCTACGTCATTATCCTGAGCGATATATTGCTCCCACGAAGCCGGTAGGTGAACTTCAATCGAATCAAGGTAATAACGCCATTTATTGGGTTCGTCACTCGCCACGCCGTAGCGGGTGATGGCGCGGGTAACCGAATAAACATTTTCGCTTTGTGGCGTCAGAGTCAGCTTTGCTGGCGCAAGATTGGTGTTCGTCAGTGTGCGGGTGTCAAAAGTTGACTGAGATTTGAATCCGAGCTTCTCTTGCTGACCGAGCAGATAATTCTCAATATTAACCCGTTCCTCCGCGGTGAGTTTACGGTGCATGGGTTTAGCGAACGGCAGTATTGCAGTTACGGGGGCGGGGTGGCGGAATCGGAACCACCATAACAAACCTACCGCGATCAGACTGGTCAACAGTAAGGCCAATATTAAGACTATTGTGCTCATCCCATCCCCATCCGAGCGCCTCTGACTTACGTCAACTCTATGAAAGAATGCATATTATGCGTAAAAACAGTACCAAGGCATATAACAGAGTCATTCAGTGAACTAGCATTTTGCACGCTATTATTCATCAAAAAACCTAATGCAAGTGCTCTTAAACTGCCCGTAGATTGATAAGGATAGCAAGGCTAAAACAGCGGTAATATCAGCATAATCCTATTTTCAAACACATTTTTTAACGTGTGTTGAGTGGGGGTAGGATGAAATTTAACCGGTTGAATCTTGACTAAACTCGACGTCATGTTAAAAACAGGTAAATTATATCTAACTGAGATTGCGATAAAGGTTCTCACTAACGCACAATGTGATCAAGTTCTAATAAATTCCAGTATAAAGTGTTGGGTTAATCGTTATCGGCAAAAAGTGGCTTACTAAGTAACCATAAAATAGCTCTGGTTATCCTGATGCAAGTCCGATAGGCGGTGAGTATTTAAATTGGGGCTATCATGAAACACCTGCAAAAACCTAAAATTCTTAAAATAGAAACGGTTGCCCACTCCCGCTTGTTTACTGTTGAAGCGGTGGATCTGGAGTTCAGTAATGGCGTGCAACGCGTTTATGAACGAATGCGGCCATCAAACCGTGAAGCGGTGATGATAGTGCCGATTATTGGCGATGATCTCCTGCTGATTCGTGAATATGCCGTGGGTATTGAAGAGTATGAGCTTGGCTTCCCCAAAGGGTTGATTGATCCGGGCGAAGGTGTGCTGGAGGCGGCGAATCGTGAACTGATGGAAGAGGTTGGCTTTGGTGCTAAAAGCTTTGATTATCTCAGTAAGCTGACGATGGCTCCGTCCTATTTCTCTAGCAAAATGAATATTGTTATTGCCCATAACCTCTATCCACAAAGTCTGGAGGGTGACGAGCCGGAACCCTTGCCACAAGTCCGCTGGCCGATCGCCAATATGATGGCACTGCTGGATGAGCCTGATTTTCGCGAGGCCCGTAATGTTAGTGCCCTTTTTCTGGCTCAGGCATTTCTTAATAAGTAATGGTCAGAGATAAAAAAACCGGGACTCTGTTACGAGCTCCCGGCTTTTATATTGGCGCTGCTCCGTCTTGATACTCAGGCAATCAGCGTTTACAGAACAACTCCATCAGAACAGCTCGTGAGTCTGCCCGTTATCCATTAGAGTCGTCCCTGCTTCATGTACTGAATACTCGGTGGGTTGTGTCCCCTCGATAAAGTACTCTGAACGACTGCCTGGCCCGCCACTGGATAACTTACCCGTCTGCTTATCAATCACTACGCTGACAATACCCGGCGGTGGAGAAACCGGTTTTTCTGGCAAACCTTCAAGAGCCGCTTTCATAAAGTCATCCCATGCAGGTTGCGCACTCTTCGCCCCACCTTCAGCACCAGAGATCTGATCTGATATGGCCCCTGATGCAGAGCTGCGGCCTAAGTCGCGGCGATGGTCATCGAAGCCAATCCAGACGGAGGTCACGGTATCCGGGCCGTAGCCAGAGAACCAGGCATCTTTTGAGTTGTTAGTGGTACCGGTTTTACCGCCAATATCCTTGCGTTTCAGGTCACGCCCGGCACGCCAGCCGGTACCCATCCAACCCGGTTCCCCGAAGATATTTGAGTTCAACGCATCACGAATCAAAAAGGCCAACGGCGTGCTTATCACATGGGGGGCGTATTGCTGGTCACCGTTGAGCTTGGCCTGTTCAGGCGTCACTTTTTCTAACTCAGGCATTGGCACATTACTGGCGTTATTGTTCTGCGAGGTGGCGACGTTTTCGATGTTATCATCAGACAGAACAACTGAGCGCTGAGTGTCACCGTAAATAACCGGTAAGTTACACTCTTCACAGACAATCTTCGGTTTCTCTTCGAACAGCACATTGCCCACATCATCAGTTATCTTGGTGATGAAATAGGGATCGACCAGATAGCCGCCGTTTGCCAACACGGCGTAACCACGGACTAACTGCAATGGTGTAAAGGAGGCGGAACCTAATGCCAGGGATTCTGAGTGCACAATATTTTGTGCCGGGAAACCAAAGCGTTGCAGGTATTCAGCCGCATAATCCACACCCATGGCACGCATTGCCCGCACCATCACCACGTTCTTCGACTGACCTAAACCTTGGCGTAAACGAATTGGGCCGTCGTAAGTCGGTGGTGAGTTTTTTGGCCGCCAATCGGTACCTGCACCTGCATCCCAGCGCGTAATTGGCAGGTCATTGAGGATGGTTGCCAGCGTCAGACCTTTGTCCATTGCCGCGGTATACAGGAAGGGTTTGATATTCGAACCGACCTGGCGTAGTGCCTGTGTCGCACGGTTAAACTTACTTTGGTTAAAGTCAAAACCGCCGACCAGCGCTTTAACCGCACCATTGTTTGGATCGATAGAAACTAAGGCTGAGTTGACGTCCGGCACCTGTGCCAGCCACCAATTATCTTCTACTTTTCTTACCCAAATCTGCTGGCCAGGCTGCACCACATCGGTCACTTGTTTTGGTGTTGGCCCTTGGGCGTTATCCGATTTAAACGGACGAGCCCAACGCATGCCGGACATTGGTAAGGTCACGTTGCTGCCATCTGCCAACAGTGCCGTTGCTTGCGTTGTATTAGCTTCGGTCACCACCGCAGGCAGCAGTGGGCCATAGACCGGCAAGGTTTTCAGTGAATCGATAATCTGCTCGCGGCCCCATGCGCTTTCGCCCACTTTCCACAACACATTGGACGGGCCTCGATAACCATGGCGCATATCATAAGCCAGCACATTGGCACGCAATGAGTCGACTGCCGCCAATTGGAGCTTTCTGGTTATGGTGGTATAGACCTGATAGCCGTCGGTATAGGCATTCTCACCGTAACGCTTAATCATCTCCTGCCGCACCATTTCTGACAGATAAGGTGCTGAGAAGGCGATTTGCGGAGCATGGTAGTTGGCAACCAGCTCTTCACTGCGCGCCTGATCGTACTGCGCCTGGGTGATGTACTTTTCATCCAGCATACGCGAGAGCACTACGTTACGGCGTGCCACTGCTCTGTCATGTGAATAGAGCGGGTTGAAGGTGGATGGCGCTTTTGGCAAACCGGCGATCATCGCCATCTGGCTGAGGGTCAACTCATTGACTTCTTTGCCGAAATAGACCTGAGCTGCCGCACCGACACCATAGGCACGGTAGCCGAGATAAATCTTGTTCAGGTACAGCTCAAGGATTTCATCTTTGGTCAGTAACTGTTCGATACGAATGGCCAGAAAGGCTTCCTTGATTTTACGTATCAAAGTCCGTTCCGGGCTTAAGAAGAAGTTGCGAGCCAATTGCTGGGTAATGGTACTTGCCCCTTGTGAGGCACGCCCAGAAACCATAGCAATTGAGGCAGCACGTAGGATCCCAACCGGGTCCACACCGTGATGCTCATAGAATCGGCTATCTTCCGTAGCAATAAATGCATGCACCATTTCTGGTGGAATTTGTTTTAATGTCAACGGGATACGGCGTTTTTCACCGTATTGAGCGATCAATTCGCCTTCAGCGCTATACACCAACATCGGTGTTTGCAGCCGGACATCTTTCAGCGTGGCAACATCGGGTAGCTGTGGCTCAATATATTTGTACAGGCCAAATATCGAGGCTGCTCCCAGTAAAATGCAACACACTGTAAGGATCAAAAAATACTTTACGAACTTCACCTGAGATTTCCCATTCAATGTCAATTGGGCAGTTTATAAACAACCGCGCCGTAGTATAAAGGCAAGCCCGTAACATGGATACGTTCTTTTATTGTCTCTCGACATGGAGGTCGACAAAGATGTACTCACAATATTGGCAGGTTGGGCTAGATATTCAAATAGATGCTATACGCGCTTTGGCTGTTGTCAGACGCCGCTATGGCTGGCAACTGCGCTACTGGTGGCATCAAACCTTACCTTCTGGCGTTTTGCGGGAGGGTATTTTACAACAGCCAGATATGGTTAGCGACAAACTCAAATTATTGCGCAAACAATTACCAAAACATATTTCATTACGTATCGCATTGCCCGCACAGCGCATATTGCAACACACTATTGCGACACCGGACCGGCGTTTACGCGAACCGCAGCGTGATGGTTTTATCAAAGCCGCAGCAAGTAAGGTCTTTCCGCTCGGCAGTCAGGCTTTAGCCCTCGATTATCGTAGTGAAACCACAGCCAGTAGTGAGTTAATCATCACCGCCGCCCGTCAGTCAGAAGTTCAGCAATGGCAGGCGTGCTTGCATCAAGCGGGTTTACCCTCCGATATGATTGATATTACCCCCTGCGCTCTTCGTTATATGGCGGTGGCGGCAGGATTATCGGGACCATATTGGTTGGTTCATCGTTTGGAGAGTGAGTGGTTGTGGGTGTCATCGGCTGACATGCCGTTTGACTTTGGTGTGGTAGCCGCCGACTCAGAGGATGTAGCACCAGGCCTGCCGCCTACTACATTCAATCCATTACCGACGTTGCTGAGACAACTTCAGGCGCGTTATCCCGAGCAGAGTGGAATACCGATAACGGTGTATTACAGTAATGTGGCGGATGATGCCCCGGTTGAAAATACCACCGGCTGGTCACCCTTTACGGCTTTTGCCCAGTATCAACCGCCACTGCCACCATCCCCCGCTGCATTTATTCTGGCCGGAGGGCTGGCATTACGCCCGGCAGACGACTGATGTATCAAGTTAATTTTTCGTTATGGCGTGCAGAACGTCAATCATCCCGTTACCGTTTTTGGCGCAATCTAGGTTTATGCCAATGCCTGTTTTTAGCCATCCTACTGGTTGTAATACAACTGCAATCACGGGTAGTAAATTCCAGCCAACAAATCCGTCTGGCAGCGCTATCCCAGCAGCAAATAGCCTTAGGCCAGCACCATCAAGAGGTGCAACAGGCAATGGCACAACTACGGCATCGGGAACAGCGCGCTCAGATTTATCGTCAGGCCCACCAACTTGCCCAGCGATATTCAATATTATTGCAGCAGCTATCGCAGCAAATTCCAGATAGCTGCTGGTTGGTCAGCCTGATACCACAAGGCGATAAGGTGGTTTTTGAGGTAATTAGCCAGAGTTATGCCGCAATTAATCTCTTTTTAGTGCGTTTAGGCCGCTCGCCTCTCTTCACAACAGTGCATTTACAAAAAATTGCTCAGCAGGATGACGGTAATTTTCGCTTTGCGGTTTGGGCCGACTGGCAGGACAGAGATAGTGATGAAAGAGGTAGTGATGAATAAGCGGCTGCAACATTGGATGGATAGGCCGGGTTGGCAAATCTTGATAGGGCAGTGGGTTTTTGTTGGGCTTTTAAGTGTAATGGCTTATGGCATGTTATTACGCCCTGCATGGCAACAGCAGAAGCTCACCGCAGATAAGATTATTCAACATCAGCAACAGGTTGATCATCATCAGGCGGCTTTGGCACCGTTACCCTCACTTTCTCTGGTTCGTCAGCAAATGATGGTATTGAAAGAAAAGGAGGCATCGTGGTTGTCACTTGATAGTTCAATGGCCCATCTGACCGGTGAATTGATTGCCCCGTTTGGTGGGCAAGTCATTCGCTGGCAGCGGCAATCCGGGCCAGTTGGCGAGGCCGCAGTGGATTCCATAAGGCACCAACAGTGGCACGCTACTCTGCGGGTCAATTTCTATGGATTGCTCCATTTATTTCGTCAACTAGCCGAAATCCCCACCCCTGTTCAGACCCAGCTAGTTGAGATTAATAGTGATAATTCCGTACTGTCGGTGAAATTAAGCCTGAAAGAGTATCTCGCAGGTGGCGTCAATGAGTAGCGGCAAAGGGAGCACGGTATGGGGCCTCTAAAGATAGTCTCTCTGATAATCGTATCACTGGCACCTGTGGCTTATGCCGACCCCTTATTGACCGCCACAGGGCGTAATCCTTTTCAGGACCTATCAGCACAGCCATGTGATGGTGAGCGGGAGAAACTCACTCATTGGCGTTTACAAGGGGTTGTCAGGGGAGGAGATTACTCTTCTGGTTGGATACTGCGGCCAGAGGGCCGCTGGCAGAAGCTGGTGGTCGGCTCACGGTTGTTGTCAAATTGGCAAGTTACCCATATTGGCTCACGGCAGGTGAGCCTGCAGAATACTGGCTTAGTTGGCTTTTGCTCTGGGTTATCGGAGCCAGTGGTGCTGCTGATGCGCTAACTAACGGGTTGTTTTAGATAATGATTATCATCACTAAAGAGCTTGGACGGGCAGCATAAGCACTCTTACCGTTTCAAATATACAGGACATAAAAGGAATTAGTCTGATGAATGTTTCTACTACGAAAACCCGGAGTGGGCTTACCCTAACACTCAGTGCTGGGGTGATGCTGCTGCTGGTATTACTCACAAGTCGTGCCTTTAGCGCAAAAAGTGGGCCGCCGGTAACCGTGGAGTTTCAAGATGCGCCGATAGCGGTAGTGTTGCAGGCACTGGCGGATTATCAGCAACTGAATTTAGTCATTGCCGCTGGGGTTGAAGGTAATCTCAGCCTGAGATTGGCGGATGTTCCGTGGGAGCAGGCTTTGGCAATTATTTTGCGTATGGGCCGTCTAAAAGTAGAGCGCGAAGGGTCGGTAATGATGGTTTTCACCGAACAGGAGATACAGGAAAGGCAGCAACGGGCGGAACAGAAAGATGCATCTGAGTCCCTAAATAATTTCTCCCTGGCCTTGCAGTATGCTGATGCTGAACAAGTTGCCGACAGTTTGACTCTTCCTGAAGGTGGGTTGCTATCGCCACTGGGTAGTGTAGTGGTAGATAAACGTACTAATACATTATTAATTCGCGATACTCCCGCCTCTTTAGCACTATTGAAAAGTTGGCTGGCAGAGATGGATTTGCCTTTACAGCAAGTGCAGTTAGCGGCACACATCGTAACTATGAGTCGGGAAAATTTGCATGAACTTGGTGTGCGTTGGGGTATGGATGAAGCAACGCAGCCCCGTGCGCTGAGAGTGAATAATTTTAATGTGAATTTGCCACTCCCCAATAGCGCCCTCAGCGCTGGATTCAATGTTGCCCGTATCGGTGGGCGTCTGCTGGAACTGGAATTGAGCGCGCTGGAGCAAGAAAATCAGGTTGATATTATTGCCAGCCCTCGGCTGGTGACATCCCATCAGCAAACTGCCAGTATCAAGCAAGGTTCTGATATTCCTTATACGGTCTCGCGGGGTAAAAAAGGGGTGCCTACTATTGAGTTTAAAGAGGCAGTATTAGGGATGGAAGTGACACCGAAAATACTGCGTAATGGCAAGATTACTCTAAACTTGAAAATCAGCCAAAATATGCCCGGAATGGCAATTAAACGCGGAGATAGTGAAGCTTTATTAATAGATAAGCAGGAAATAAAAACCCAAATAACCGTAAACGATGGGGAAACTATTGTGCTTGGGGGGATTTTCCAGCAAAAAAATAGTCAGGGAGTTAATAAAGTGCCCATACTGGCCGATATCCCTTGGCTGGGCGCGCTGTTCAAACAAGACACCCAACAACAAAGTCGGCGGGAGTTAGTGATTTTCATCACGCCAAGGCTAATCAGTGCTTGAGCCTTATGGGGGGGTGTTTTATGAAAACAGACCAATCTTGGTGACTTTCTGCAACTTTTTGTGTGATAGGAGGCTTCTAAATTTGACGCTGCCTCCGATTTAGCTTACAAGGGTTACCGAATTGAGCTCCGAGGTTTTAATAACGTTGATACGCCGATAAAAACGTATGGTTTCCCTCCCACGACGTGTACAACGATTTATTCGGTTGCCAAACTACCAGAAGTGCTGAGATAATTTTCCGTCTGATCTCGCACTATCGCTCATGAGGTTTCAGTTTAGGTCCCGCCGCTGATTTGATTGGCGGGGCGGGTTATCATTAACGAATAGTCTTAGTAATACCAAAAACATGGCAGAGAAACGCAATATCTTTCTGGTTGGGCCTATGGGTGCCGGCAAAAGCACTATTGGTCGTCAGTTAGCTCAGCAACTCAATATGGAGTTTTTCGACTCTGATCAAGAAATTGAGCGACGTACCGGAGCTGACGTGGGCTGGGTATTCGACGTGGAAGGCGAAGAAGGTTTCCGCGATCGTGAAGAAAAAGTTATTAATGAACTGACGGAAAAACAAGGCATTGTTCTGGCAACCGGTGGTGGCTCTGTTAAATCCAGAGAAACCCGTAACCGTTTGTCAGCCCGTGGCGTTGTGGTTTATTTAGAAACTACAATCGAGAAGCAGTTGGCCCGTACACAGCGCGACAAAAAACGTCCGTTGTTGCAGGTTGATGCGCCTCCACGTGAAGTGTTAGAAGCACTGGCAAAAGAACGTAATCCGTTGTACGAAGAAATTGCAGATGTCACCATCCGCACTGACGATCAAAGCGCGAAAGTTGTTGCTAACCAGATTATCAACATGCTGGAAAGTAACTGATTTTAGCATTTTACTAATGCCTCCGGGCGTAAGTTAAGAAGGTTACTGAGCGCGACATGGAGAAGATTACTGTCACGTTAGGGGAACGTAGTTACCCCATTACGATTGCTGCCGGATTGTTCAATGATTCGGCCTCTTTTGCGCCACTAAAGGCGGGTGACCAGGTAATGCTGGTAACTAACCAAACGCTGGCTCCACTCTATCTGGATTCGCTCCGGGCAGTGTTGGAACAAAGTGGCATTAAAGTTGATCAGGTGATTTTACCTGACGGTGAGCAGTACAAATCTCTGAGTGTTCTGGAGCAGGTATTTTCTGCCCTTCTGGAAAAACCGCATGGTCGTGATACTACACTTGTTGCCTTAGGTGGCGGTGTAGTAGGCGACCTGACCGGTTTTGCTGCGGCTTGCTATCAGCGCGGCGTTCGCTTTATTCAAGTTCCTACTACCTTACTGTCTCAGGTGGATTCCTCTGTTGGTGGCAAAACCGCAGTAAATCATCCACTGGGTAAGAACATGATTGGTGCGTTCTATCAACCAGCATCGGTAGTGGTTGACCTTAATTGCCTTAACACTCTCCCTTCGCGTGAGCTTGCCTCCGGGCTGGCTGAAGTTATCAAATATGGCATCATTCTTGATGCGGCTTTCTTTGATTGGTTAGAAGATAATATCGATGCATTACTCGCACTGGATATGTCAGCGTTAGCTTACTGCATCCGCCGTTGCTGCGAATTAAAAGCCGATGTTGTTGCTGCCGATGAACGTGAAGAGAGCGGTATGCGCGCATTACTCAATTTGGGCCATACTTATGGTCATGCTATTGAGGCTGAAATGGGCTATGGCGTCTGGTTACACGGCGAAGCCGTTGCCGCGGGTATGATGATGGCAGCACACACCTCCCGTCGATTGGGTCAGTTCTCAGCTAGTGATGTTGGGCGTATCAAACAACTACTGTTACGAGCCGGTCTGCCGGTCTGCGGGCCGCAGGAAATGACACCAGAGTCTTATCTGCCGCATATGATGCGGGATAAAAAAGTGCTGGCAGGCGAGCTTCGTCTGGTACTGCCAACGGCTATCGGTAAGTCAGAAATCCGTAGCGGTATTGCACATGACACGGTGTTGGCATCGATAGCTGATTGCCAGTTATAAAAATGGCATAAGTCCGATATTTATATGTTCGATACCCAAAGTTATTGGAGTAGCTTGTAGGCAACAAGGGAAAGGCAAATTGGTTGTAAACCATTTTGAACAACACTTGTGCTGGCCCGCAGGGTAATCCCTGATGAGGCTCATAATTCTGCTGAGCTGACGCAAGTTAGCGATTTGGAAGAGAGGGTGGCTAGCACCTTTGCGGCTTCAAGTACGAAGGGTATGCGCATAAGTTCTAAGATGTTGTACTATAAGAACATCATATTCCTTTGCTGCGGGCTGTTTATACCCTAAATAATTCGAGTTGCAGGAAGGTGGCAAGCGAGAGAGTCCCTATGAGCTTACATAAGTAAGTGATTCGGGTGATTGAGCGTAGCCAACGCACATGCAGCTTGAAGTATGACGGGTATAGCCTGTTTGCAGTCAGTAAAATCAATCAGCCAGATCGCAGCTATCAATGCGGTGGGCTTTTGCCTCTAGTTGGAGGGTTTAGATGGATGATTTAAAGCCGGAAGACGATCTGAAACCAGATAGCAGTGACCGTCGTCCTACACGTGCCCGTAAGTCCTCGGCCGGACCTAAGCTTGCTGTTTCACGCCAACACATCATGATTGGTATCGGCATTTTAGTGCTTTTGTTGATCATTATCGCCATCGGTTCAGCCCTGAAAGCCCCGACTGAGCATGAAGCATCCCAGCAAAACCCGAATGTTGATGCGGCGAGAAATATTAATCTGTCTGATTCATCTTCACTCACTAGCGGCAATAACACTCAGCCCGGTGTGACAAACAATGCCAGCGACGGTCATGATGCCAATGGCGTGAAGAACTCGGCTCAGCCACAGGATATTAGTGCTCCGCCAATTTCGCCAACGCCAACTGAGGCTTCAGTGCCGCCTGCGGCGAATAGCCCGACTCAGCGTGTTGAATTGCCAGGCAATATGTCTGATGCACTTTCTCAAACTCAGGGGCAGGTTGATACCTTGTCTCAGAATATGAACGACGGTCAGACATCGACCTTGCCGACGGCACCTGCAACGGTTTCTGGTTCAAAAGGGGCTAAAGTACCGGCACCGGTTACGGGTGAAACCATTACCCACCCGTCGCAGAAGCAAGCTACGACAGCAGCTAAGCTGCCAACCAGCAACCATAAAAAACCGACCACCGTGGTTTCTCCAGCGGCATCTGCGGTGACCAAATCAGGTTCCGTTGGCAGCAGTAGCACCTTAAAGAATGCACCAGGTAACCATTTCACGTTACAACTGAGCAGCGCATCACGCTCAGACACATTGAATGCCTATGCTAAACAGCAAAAATTAACTGACTATCATGTCTATGAAACTAAACGTGATGGTAAACCTTGGTATATTTTAGTAAGTGGTAACTACCCCTCTTCTGCTGATGCAAAAAGGGCCATCACGACGCTACCAGCCGATGTTCAGGCGAAAAAACCGTGGGTTAAACCTGTACAACAAGTGCAGCAAGACCTTAAAAAATAAATCATTCTTATTTGTGCGCTGATGTGCTGTTTGAAACAGAGTACAATCTGCGGCTCTGAATTATTAAGTAGCTAACTGACGGCATGAAGAAAAACCGCGCTTTTTTAAAATGGGCTGGTGGGAAATATCCGCTGGTTGATGACATACGACGCCATCTTCCAGCGGGAGACTGCTTGATAGAGCCATTCGTCGGTGCGGGTTCGGTGTTTCTTAACACTGAGTATGAGTCTTACATACTGGCCGATATCAACAGCGATCTTATCAACCTCTACAATATCGTGAAGGAACGCACTGATGATTTTGTGCGTGACGCCCGTGTTCTGTTTACCGGCGACTTCAATAAATCCGAGCAGTTTTACTTACTGCGTCAAGAGTTTAACGCCAGTACTGATGCTTATCGCCGCGCATTATTATTTCTCTATCTGAATCGCCATTGTTATAACGGCCTGTGTCGTTATAATTTGAGCGGTGAATTCAATGTGCCTTTTGGTCGTTATAAAAAACCTTATTTCCCTGAGGTAGAGCTGTATTGGTTTGCTGAAAAATCGCAAAATGCGGTATTCGTTTGTGAGCATTATCAGGAAACTCTCTTAAAAGCAGTGCATGGGGCGGTAGTTTATTGCGATCCTCCGTATGCGCCATTGTCAGCGACGGCGAATTTTACGGCATATCACACCAATAACTTTGGCATTGTGGATCAACAGAATCTGGCTCGTCTGGCTTATCAACTTTCGGCCGAAAACAAGATTCCAGTTCTGATTTCTAACCACGACACAGAACTGACGCGCAATTGGTATCATCAGGCGTCACTGCATGTGGTGAAAGCGCGCCGTACTATCAGCCGTAATATTCTTGGTCGTAGTAAAGTGAACGAGCTTTTGGCGCTGTATAGCTGAGCGGAAATGGCGCTCGGTAAAGATTCAAACCCAATGGTTTATGAAATAGAACCCCTGACGTAGATGCGCCATCTGTCAGGAAGATGTTTTATAGAACAAAGAGATACGTTTGGAGACGCGGATGAAAAAGTTTTTAATTGCCCCATCTATTCTGTCAGCCGATTTTGCCCGTTTGGGTGAAGATACCGCCAAGGTGCTCGCGGCCGGGGCTGATGTTGTGCATTTTGATGTGATGGACAATCATTACGTTCCTAATCTGACCATCGGGCCGATGGTGTGTCAGGCACTGCGTGACTATGGTATTACCGCGCCGATTGATGTGCATCTGATGGTAAAACCGGTTGACCGTATCGTCCCGGATTTTGCCAAAGCGGGTGCCACGTATATTTCATTCCATCCCGAAGCCTCTGAACACGTCGACCGCACCTTACAACTGATCAAAGAGAATGGCTGCAAGGCGGGCTTGGTGTTTAACCCTGCTACGCCGCTGAGTTACCTTGATTATGTAATGGATAAGCTGGATGTCATCTTGTTGATGTCAGTTAACCCCGGTTTCGGCGGGCAGTCATTTATTCCTGAAACACTGAATAAGTTACGTCAGGTACGTAAATTGATTGATGCCAGTGGCTATGACATTCGCCTGGAAGTGGATGGCGGGGTGAAAGTCGACAATATTCGCCAGATTGCGGCGGCTGGTGCTGATATGTTTGTAGCGGGTTCAGCTATTTTCAGCCAACCGGATTATGCTGCGGTGATTGATGCTATGCGCAGTGAGCTGGCGATGTCTGCTCATGACTAAATTCGATGCTATCCGTGGTGTGGCGTTCGATCTGGACGGTACATTGGTTGATAGTGCGCCGGGTCTTGCCAGTGCCATTGATATGGCGTTACAGCATCAGGGTTTACCGGTTGCCGGTAATGCATTGGTGTCCACCTGGATTGGCAATGGCGCTGATATTTTGGTTGAGCGGGCGCTACGCTGGGCAGGTCATGAGCCGGATGCTCAGTCAGTGGCACATACCCGTGAGCTGTTTGATCACTATTATGCCAAAACGGTTGAACAGGGGAGCCAGCTATTCCCGCAAGTGAAAGCTACGCTGGCTCAACTGGCAGCCGATGGTTTGCCGATGGGGCTGATTACCAATAAGCCGACGCCGTTTGTTGCTCCTTTGCTGGCATCACTGGGTATCGCAGATTATTTCTCAGTAATTATTGGTGGCGACGATGTGGTAGTGAAAAAACCGCATCCGGCCCCGCTCTATTTACTGTTAGCTAAACTTGGCCTTCGCGCCAGCGAAATGCTGTTTGTCGGCGATTCGCGTAATGACATTATGGCTGCGCAGGCCGCGGGTTGCCCTTGTATTGGGCTGACCTATGGATATAACTACGGCGAAGCTATTGCCACCAGTCACCCCGATTGCGTGCTGGAGCATTTTGCCGATCTGTTGCCCGCCATCGGGCTGTCGTCTTTAAAAGATCAGGAAGTATAAAATGAGTAAACCCACTGAATTAACCACTGTATCCAGTAACCCAATCAAGCCTATCGTATTTAGCGGTGCGCAACCGTCCGGCGAATTGACCATTGGCAATTACATGGGTGCGCTGCGTCAGTGGGTACAGATGCAGGATGATTATGAGTGCATTTATTGCATCGTTGACCTGCATGCCATTACTGCCCGTCAAGATCCGGCGCAGTTACGCAAAAGAACCTTAGATACGTTGGCGCTGTATCTGGCTTGCGGTATCGATCCGAAAAAGAGTACGATTTTCGTTCAGTCCCATGTGCCTGAGCACTCTCAGCTAAGCTGGGCGTTGAACTGCTATACCTATTTTGGTGAGCTGAGTCGTATGACCCAGTTCAAAGATAAGTCAGCCCGTTATGCTGAAAACATTAATGCCGGTTTGTTTGATTATCCTGTATTGATGGCGGCGGATATTTTGCTCTATCAAACTAATCAGGTGCCGGTCGGTGAAGACCAGAAGCAACATCTGGAGCTGAGCCGCGATATCGCTGGTCGATTCAATGCGTTGTACGGTGATATTTTCAAAATTCCTGAACCGTTTATTCCGAAAGCCGGAGCGCGGGTAATGTCTTTGCTAGACCCGACCAAAAAGATGTCCAAATCTGATGACAACCGCAATAACGTCATTGAACTGCTGGAAGATCCGAAATCGGTGGTTAAAAAGATTAAGCGCGCGGTGACGGACTCTGACGAGCCAGCAGTTATCCGTTATGACGTAGAAAAGAAAGCCGGTGTTTCTAACTTGCTGGATATCTTGTCAGGTGTGACCGGTCAGTCAGTTCCTGAGCTGGAAGCACAGTTTGAAGGCCAGATGTATGGTCATTTGAAAGGTGCCGTGGCGGATGCCGTCTCTGGCATGCTGACAGAGCTACAGGCGCGTTATCACACTTATCGTGAAGACGAGGCTTTCTTGCAGGAAGTGATGCGTGAAGGGGCTGCCAAGGCGCGTGCTCGCGCGCAACAGACATTAGCTAAAGTGTACGACGCTATCGGTTTTGTCGCCCATCCGTAAGTGAGCCGAGTCAACAATAAGAGAAGGCGTTCCCTTCTCTTATTGGCGGGTTATTTGTCCACCAAACCCTTAAGGTGGGAGCTGAGAAATAAGTCAGCAACGCTATAATATGCAATACGCTGTTTTAGTTGTATCTATGTGTGTTTTTGTGAGTGTCGCCCTGTGGCATTGACGACACTCATAAATGCTTTGATTCCAGGGTCAACGTCTGGTGACAACATTCTCATAATTGATTTGGAATTACGGCCTACATCTTCGGAGATTGCCGGATAACCACACGTCGCCTTAATCAGCGTTCTTAGCATTCCTTTGGCGACTTCTATTTCGCCCTCAAGAATACGCTGGCGAACTTCCGCTAAAATATCCTGACTTGCTGCTGGGTCATCATGGAGCAAATCAGCCCACATTTTATTACTGTCTGTTGCTGGCATAATTAAACCCTTCTTTTTAAATAATCAGCACGGTAACGTTGCGCCTTTTCTAAGTCACTGTTTTGCATATCTTTGAAACCGGCGCACAATAAGATGATGATCTCGTCGCCTTCTTTCATTAAATAGATTCGTAAACCTGCTCCCCAATTAATCCGATATTCCCCGATACCAGGTCGACCAGATAACCATTTTACTGAGGATAAATTATCGAGCTTTAAACGTTCTTCTACAGCTAACACTTTACTGATTGCCGAACGGTTTTTAGATAACCATTTTTGCAGTGGTATCACGCCGTCTGATGTAGTGTAGTATTTTATCTGCATGACTTCACGGTAACTAATTCGTTACCATGTGTCAATCTCTCCGGTGGGCAGTAAAAGTCCGCTATCCCTCCTTTCTAACCCACCTTTTCTACCTGTTCCGCTGTTTTGCTGTGATCAGTACTGGAGAACCAATTTAGTTTTTCACGTAAACGGACCACGCTACCGACGATGATCAGGCTAGGGCTGTTGACCTGCTGGGACAGTAATCCCAATTGGCTCAGTTCGCCGCTGACTACACGTTGATGCCGCGAGGTGCCATTTTCCACCAATGCCACAGACGTGGTAGCCGGCATCCCATGTTGAATCAGTTGCTGCTGAATTTCTCCCGCCTGGGATAACCCCATATAGAACACCAGTGTTTGTTTCTCTGCCGCCAGATTGGCCCAATCTAATTGAGCGTCTTTTTTGGCATGACCGGTAATCAAACGCACACTTTGTGCATGGTCACGGTGAGTCAGGGGTATCCCGCTATAGGCGGAGCAGCCGGAAGCTGCGGTAATTCCCGGCACTACCGAGAACGGAATCCCCGCTTCTGCCAGTGTTTCCAACTCTTCGCCGCCACGGCCAAAAATAAACGGGTCACCGCCTTTCAAGCGTACCACTCGTTTACCCTGCTGTGCCTGTTGCAATAGGAGCTGATTGATACTTTCTTGCGGAACACAATGGTAGCCGGACTCTTTTCCGACAAAAATCCGCTCGGCATCGCGCCGTACCAGATTCATCACCTCATCAGACACCAGCCGGTCATACACCACCACGTCTGCTTGTTGGATCTGCTGTAACCCTTTTAACGTCAGCAAACCGGCATCTCCCGGCCCGGCACCCACCAGAACCACCTCACCGCAATCACTCAACGGCGCATTGAACAGATGCTCAATATGTTGTTCGATTTGTCGCTGATCGTCGTTAGCCAATGATTGCGCCAGGCGGTCGTGAGTAAGCAGTTTTTCCCAAAAGCGGCGGCGATCGGCCATCGCGGTAAAATGTTGCTTCACCCGCTGGCGTAAATTGCCCGCCAATTGTGCCAGTTGCCCCAAATGTTGTGGCAACATTGCCTCGAGTTTTTCGCGCAGCAAGCGCGCCAATACAGGGGCTTTACCGCCGGAAGATATCGCTATCATAATCGGCGAGCGGTCAATGATGGACGGCATGATAAAGCTGGTGCGTTTCGGGTCATCCACCACATTACAGAACACCCGCTGTAGGTTGGCACTCTGATAGACCAAGGCATTGACTGCCACCTGATCAGTTGCTGCAATCACCAGCCATTTCTCTGCCAACAAATCCGGTACAAATTCGCCGCAGACTAATGTGAGCAGCCCCTGTTCCGCCCAGTAGTGAAACTGTGGCGTAAATTCACAGGCATTGACGGTAATTACTGCACCCGCATCCAGCAGCAAGCGAGCCTTGCGTTCGGCAACTTCACCACCGCCGACCAACAGGCAGGCTTTATGTTGCAGTTGGCAGAAAATCGGGAAGTAGTCCATCGGCAATCCTTCATTCTAGGGGCGGAAGTGGCTATTGATAAGTTCAGTGATTGAAGGGGCGACCATACCTTGTGGCGCTTCGATGGTTTACACCGAATGGTTCCAACGGTACGTTTCCCCTTAATCAATATTCTCAGTAGGTTACTGTTTCACAGCTTGCGGCGTGTTAATTGCCGCAGGTTGCGGGCGATTTTCCCGTGGTGTGGCATACCAGTAGCCAAGGCCCATAAAGACTGCGCCTGACAAGGTATTACCCAGGGTTACCCACAACAGGTTGTGACCGATGCCACTTAAGGTGTAGGCCTCGCTATGATTGCCAAACCAAGATAGGGCAAACAGTGTCATGTTGGCGACAGAGTGCTCATAGCCTGAGGCAATAAAGGCCAGTAAACACCACCAGATAGCGATAAATTTGGCGGCACCCTCCACACGGATTGCCATCCAGATCGCCAGACAAACCAGCCAGTTACATAATACACCTTTGAAGAATAAGGTCATAGCTGGCGCAGAGGTTTTTGCTAATGCAGCAGTGTGTACCAGGCTGGTATCTACCGACAGCAGGTTACCGCCACCGTAGTAATAGAGCAGAGCCACAAAAACGGAACCCAGTAGATTTCCCAGCCAGGTTTGTGGCAATACTGCCCACATCTGGCTGGATTTGATGGTGCCGGCCTTCACACCGAAAGTCAGGAACATGGTGTGTCCGGTGAACAACTCGGAACCCGCAATAATGACCAAAGTCAGTGCCAGGCCGAAGGTGGCTCCCATTACCAGTGGGCGGTAAGCAGGATCGATCAGGTTACCCAGTGTGAAAATCAGAATAATGCCAAGGCCGACGTAGGCACCAGCCATTGCTGAGCCAATCCAGAAACCCAGCGGACTTTCTTTTGATAACTTGACGATGCGCGCCGCGTTGGCGGCGCATTTGTTGATCGTATCTGTATACATACTCATACCTGTGATCAAGAGTTATTTTATGGTTATCTGGCACTGACCGGATAACTGTTATTTATCACGCTTTGACTTGCACCATGCCGTCGCGAACTCGCACGTCATAATGGGCAACTGAGCGACTTTCATCTTCCAGACAGAAACCATCATGCAGGCGGAAGTGTTGCTTTTTCAGCGGACTGGCCACCCATAGATCACCTTGATGTTCAGCAATCAACCCGCGCGACAGCACACTGGCTTGGGCGAAGGGATCGATATTGCTAATGGCAAAGAGTTGTTCGTCAGCGTAAGGGCGGAAAACCGCGACATGCTGCTCACCGATCAGGCCGCATACGCCGCTACCGGGTAAAATATCGGTTAATGGACAAAGTGGAATCCACTGGCTCATACGTTATCCTCCAATTCCAACACCCGGACTGGGATACGCTCATCTGGGCGCGCTGGGCGATGTTGTTCACGTTCAGGTACCACTTGTACATTCGGGTCGCGTAGCGGGCTGTTAATGAAGTGGGCAAAACGAACCTGTGCCGCAGGGTTCTCAACCGTCACTTTCCATTCACAGGTCACTTTGTCGCGTAGGCGGGCAATATCGGCTTCCAACTGGTCGTTAATAGCTAACTTATCGTCGAGGATCACGGCACGCAGATAATTAATGCCGCCTTCCAGACTTTCCAGCCAGACGGAGGTGCGTTGCAGCTTATCGGCGGTGCGGATGTAAAACATCATGAAACGGTCGAGGTAGCGCATCAGGGTTTCTTCATCCAGATCCGCTGCCAGCAGGTCAGCATGACGTGGCTTCATACCGCCGTTACCACAGACATACAGGTTCCAACCATTTTCGGTGGCGATAATTCCGACATCTTTACCCTGAGCTTCCGAACATTCACGGGTACAGCCGGAGACCCCAAACTTCATTTTATGCGGTGTGCGAATGCCTTTGTAACGATGCTCCAGCGCCACACCAAAGCCGACGCTGTCGCCGACACCAAAGCGGCACCAGGTACTGCCAACGCAGGTTTTTGCCATACGTAGGGCTTTGGCATAGGCGTGTCCGGTTTCAAAACCGGCTTCAATGAGTTGCGCCCAGATAGCGGGCAGGTCATCTTTTTGCGCGCCAAACATCCCCACCCGCTGAGAGCCGGTCAGTTTGGTATACAAATTATAGTGTTTGGCGATACGGCCAATGGCTAACAGGCCATCCGGTGTGATTTCCCCGCCCGGTGAGCGAGGGATAACCGAATAGGTACCATCTTTCTGAATATTGCCGAGGAAGTTGTCATTGGTATCCTGCAACGGCGTGTGTTGCGGCTCTAAGATATACTCATTCCAGCACGATGCCAGCAGTGACCCTACGGTTGGCTTACATACTTCACAACCGTAACCTTTACCGTATTTCTCCAGCAAGGCATCGAAGGACTTAATCCCTTCAACCCGAATCAGGTGATATAACTCTTGGCGCGAATAGGCAAAGTGTTCACACAAATGATGGTTAACCTCAATGCCTTGCTTACTCAGTTCGGCATTCAACACCTGGGTGACCAGCGGAATGCAACCGCCACAACCGGTACCGGCTTTAGTGGCAGATTTCAGTGCGGCAACGGTGTGGCAACCCTGGCCGATAGCCTGAATTATGTCGCCTTTAGTCACATCAAAACAGGAACAGATTTGCGCGCTGTCCGGTAGCGAGTCCACGCCCATTGCCGGTTTGCTGCCCGCATGGGCTGGTAGGATCAGACTGTCCGGGTTTTCTGGTAATTCGATGTTGTTCAGTGCCAGTTGCAGCAAGTTGCCATAATCGGTGGTATCACCCACCAGCACCGCCCCTAACAGGGTTTTGTTATCTGCGCTAACCACCAGACGTTTATAAATTTCTTTATTTTCATCCAGATAAACGTAGCTACGAGCACCCTCAGTGCGGCCATGAGCATCACCAATCCCACCGACATCCACGCCCAGTAGTTTCAGTTTGGCGCTCATGTCAGCACCGTGGAAGGCGTTTTCGCGGCCAAGTAGATGGTCTGCGGTGACCTGCGCCATTTTATAGCCCGGCGCGACCAATCCAAAGGTGCGCTCTTGCCATGAGGCACATTCGCCAATGGCGTACACATCAGGGTCGGAGGTTTGGCAATAATCATTGATAGCAATACCGCCACGGCGCGCGGTGGCTAAACCGCATTGGTGTGCCAGTTTGTCTTGTGGGCGGATACCGGTGGAGAAGACGATAAAATCTACTTCTAACTGGCTACCATCGGCAAACAGCATGGTTTTGCGGCTGTTTTGGCCTGAATGAATAATTTCTTGGGTATTTTTACCTGTATGGACTCTGACCCCCATACGCTCAATCTTCTGGCGCAACTGGTCGCCACCCATAGGATCAAGCTGTTCGGCCATTAATACCGGTGCAAACTCAATGACATGGGTTTCAACGCCAAGGCTTTTTAGGGCACCAGCGGCTTCCAACCCTAACAGCCCACCGCCGATAACCGCACCTCGTTTGCTACGGCGAGTACAAGACTCAATCGCATTCAGATCTTCAATGGTGCGATAGACAAAGCAATCTTGCCCTTCACTGCCTTTAATCGGCGGGATCCACGGGTAAGAACCGGTCGCCATAATCAGCTTGTCGTAATACAGCGTACGGCCACTGTTGGAATGGATCACTTTCTCGGTGCGATTAATAGTGATGGCACGTTCGCCAACCAGCACTTTTACACCGTGCTTTTCATAAAAGCCTTCACGAACCAGTGATAACTCTTCCGCAGTGTGGTGGGAGAAGTAAGAAGAAAGATGTACCCGGTCATAAGCGATGCGCGGTTCTTCGCAAAATACGGTTATCTCAAATTGGTCTTTATCTGCTTTATCTAATAAGTCTTCGATAAAGCGGTGGCCGACCATACCGTTGCCGATGATGGCAAGTTTGACTTTGCTCATTTTTGCCTCAATTTTTAATTTTCTACGCTTACAGTAATCCTCCCCACACCGCACTTCTTGATGTAAATCAATTTGCTTTCCATATACCTCTAAGGTGGTAGATGAATGATTTTTAACGATTTTTGATAAGTTGCGGATTTCATTCATCTTTAGCTGAAAGGTTTCAGTTTTAGATTTTAAATGACTGAAAAGAAAATCGGGCAGCATACTGTTGGTCGGGTAAGCTAAAGCAAATAGCTTTTAGTTATGACCAGAATATAAAAGGGATCATGGAGGCATCGATGACAACGCAATCCTTACCAAATCACTTACTCACCACTATCAATAATGTGCGGCTTGCCGGGCAAGCGGGCTTTTGGCAGATAACTATCGCGGAGGGCAAAATCAGTGCTATTAGCCCGCAGCCGGAACAGCAGACGGTTGGCGCCGGGGTGCTGGATGCGCAAGGTGGGTTGGCATTGCCGCCTTTTATTGAGCCACATATCCATCTGGATACCACCCAAACGGCCGGGCAACCGAGCTGGAATCAGTCAGGTACTCTGTTTGAGGGGATTGAGCGCTGGGCAGAGCGCAAAGCCTTGCTCACGCGCGAGGATGTTAAACAGCGGGCATGGCAGACGTTGAAGTGGCAAATCGCCAATGGTATTCAGCATGTCCGTACCCATGTGGATGTTTCCGATCCTAGTCTGACGGCACTCAGTGCGATGTTAGAGGTAAAAGAAGAAGTCAGCCCATGGGTGGATATGCAGATTGTCGCTTTCCCACAAGAAGGGATTCTCTCTTATCCCGACGGTGCCGCGCTGTTAGAAGAGGCGCTGCGACTGGGAGCTGATGTAGTTGGGGCCATCCCACATTTTGAATTCACTCGCGAATATGGCGTTGAATCTCTGCATATCGCCTTCGCCTTGGCACAGAAATATCAGCGGCTGGTAGATGTGCATTGTGATGAAATTGATGATGAGCAGTCACGTTTTGTTGAAACAGTGGCGGCCTTGGCGCACCGGGAAAATATGGGGGCGCGCGTTACCGCCAGCCACACCACAGCAATGCACTCCTATAATGGGGCTTATGCTTCCCGGCTATTTCGTCTGTTGAAAATGTCCGGTATCAACTTTGTCGCCAATCCATTAGTGAATATTCATTTGCAAGGGCGTTTTGATACTTATCCGAAACGGCGTGGTATTACGCGGGTTAAAGAGATGCTGGCGGCAGAAATTAATGTCTGCTTCGGCCATGACGATGTATTCGACCCGTGGTACCCGCTAGGCACTGCCAATATGCTGCAAGTCCTGCATATGGGGCTACATATTTGTCAGTTGATGGGGTATAGCCAAATTAACGATGGGTTGAATCTGATAACCACCCACAGCGCCAGAACAATGCATTTATCTGATTATGGCTTGCAGCCAGGTAATAGCGCTAACCTGATTATTCTGCCCGCAGAAAATGGGTTCGATGCCGTGCGGCGACAGGTGCCAGTGCACTATTCCATTCGTCATGGGATGGTGATTGCCAAGACCCAGCCAGCCGAAAGCCGCATATATCTGGGGCAGGAAGAGGTAGTGAATTTTAAATAGGCGCTGCCCTGCAACCGTGATGGCGGCAGGGCAGTAAAACCGATAAATCAGTCAGTCACATGGCCGTGGCTGCGGTGTTTGGTGAAGAAGCCCAGAATCAGACACATCACAAACACTGCCAGGTACAGGACGTTTGCTGTTGCCAGCGCGGCATGAACACCACTGTTGGCGACAATCGGGCCAGTCACCACGAAGGTCAGCATGGTACCGACAGTACCGCAGGTCAGGATGAAGTTAACCAGTTTTGGCGAAGAGACTTTGGTTTGCAATGAACCCAGAGTAATCAGTGTGGTGTAAATTGCACTGGAAACAAAACCCAACGCCAGAATGTAGTAGCTCAGGTATTGTGGGTTATCGGTGCTGACAAACAGATACATCGCCAGTGTTGCCAGTGCCGCCAGTACAGTTACGATGCGTTGTAGGTCAAAGAAGCGCAGGATAAAGCTGAACACCCACATCCCAATCATATAAGAGATCCAGAAGTTACTGACCAGTTGGCCAGCCTGACTGATATCCATATTGAAAGTTTTGGTGGCGTATTCCGGTACCCACTGGATAAAACCAAGTTGGCCAAGGATATAGCACAATGCGGCAATCGACAGGAACAGCACGCCAACTCCCCATTTCTCTTTCGCAACCGGTTTGCTTTGATCAGCGGCTTTGTGGCCCAGAACTGGGAAATCAGAGCACAGTGTTAGCACAAAAATACCGACATACAGCAGGCCGATACAAGCGTACACCCAGTACCATTCGATATGGCGTGCCAGCAGCATTGCGGCGGCGACAGGGAAAATCATCCCCGCCATACTGAAGAACGAATCGGTAAACAGCAGGCGTGAACCGCGCTGACGCCCCTCGTACATATGGGTTATCAGGAAAGTACCAATCGACATGGTTATCCCGCTGACCACCCCGAGGATGAACATGCTGATTGAGAAGACCATTAGATTATGGCCAACCATCAATCCGGCGATAGCAATCAACATCAGAATAAAGCCAAACACCAACTGGCGTTTTAATGGAATGATTTCCATTAACCAGGCATTGAGGAAGATGGAGATTAAAATACCCGCGTTAAGGAAAGTAAATGTGTTACTCATACTGGCAATAGGCAGATTGAAATACTCTGCGATATTCCCCATCACCATCCCGGTGACAATAACTAACGCACCAGTAAGGGCGTAAGAGAAGTAACTGATCCAAGTGAGCCGAATGCGATTGCTGTTATTCATAAATAGGCCTGTGCGTCAGTATCAAATAAATAAAGAGTTAAAGACAGATAATGGCTAAAAACGGACATAGGGCTAAAAGGAGGTCAAACCGGTTTTCAGCACTAAGGCGGCGGATCCTAGCACAGGCATAGTGAGTTTTTGTGATTTACATTCAACTTTTAATGTAATGACTGAAAAGCAATTGCGAATAATAGTGAGCCGTCACAGATTACGCTGCGGCCTCAAATGATAAAGATTCTTAATTCTATTAAAGTGTGGGTCGTGTTAAGGTTGCTTCAGGTATGATTTGCCCCGCTTGTAGATCAGTAAAAACTCATATACCGGTCGCCCTTCAAGATACAGGGGTGTTGGCAGCCCTTGTTCACCCCAGTCACTTAGTTATCTAAGCTCCAGGGGATCTGCTCGGTTGCCGTCTACCTGCATCTCAAAGTAACTTGGGTATAAAACTATTAATAAAACAGATAATTAATCCGCCTTACTTTCTTTTTTTCATCGATATAAAGGAATTTATCGTGATAAGAAGCGTGAATACCGATGTAACACCAACGGCGATAGGCTGCCGTTGAGCCAAATTCTTTATCAAAGAAGGCGCTTTTCTGCCTGGTTGGGGATAGCGGCGATCCTGATGCTATTTATCGCTCCGGTGGTTTCAGTCTCACTGGCGCTTTCGTATGAGCAAAAAACCATCTCAACGATGAGTGTGAGTGCTGCTAAGGCCAATTGTGCTATGGATATGGCGCATCACACTGACCCTCAACAGAGCCAGACAACGGCCCAACATAGCAATACCGCGCAGGCCGGAGGCGGTCATGATGGCATGATGATGGATCATGCAGCTTGTGGCTATTGCGTATTACTGACTCATTTGCCCCTACTGAATACAGCTTTCAAAGCGGATATTCGCTCTGCACTACTGTTAGCCGAGATCCCTGCGCCGTCATTTATCTATTGGTTAATTATTCAAGATACCTATTCAGAGAGCCAACCACGCGCACCACCTGCCTTTTATTCCTGATAATCCGATAAAAAATAAAAACCATTTTTCTGGTGTGGATAAATACTCACCGGAGTGATTTGTATTGCCCAAGGAATAATTATGTCTGGCAAGAGTAAAACCTATAAAAAAACATTATTAGCATGCGCAGTAACCGCTGCTTTTTCGGTATTTGCCTTAAATACCGTTGCCGCTACGCATGATCATCTGATGACTCATGATCCGGTGGCGAATAACACCATCAACGATAGCAGTGAGAAAAAACTCAATGATGCTGATGTCATAACTGTTAGCGCGCCTCTTCATTCGCCGCTGGTTATCGTGACCTCGCCTAAAGCGCCGCGCCAACCTGTTCCCGCCAGTGATGGAGCGGACTATCTGAAAACTATCCCCGGTTTCTCGCAAATCCGTAATGGGGGTACCAATGGGGATGTGGTGTTCCGTGGCATGTTTGGTTCACGGATAAAAATTCTGACAGATGGTGGGGAAACACTGGGGGCCTGCCCATCAAGGATGGACGCGCCCACATCCTATATTTCACCAGAGAGTTTTGACCTGCTGACCGTCGTGAAGGGGCCACAATCAGTGTTGTGGGGAGCTGGTGCTTCCGCCGGTACTATTTTGTTTGAGCGGCAACCCCCTCACTTTGACCAGGCGGGCATCAAAGGGAATGCCAGTCTATTGGTGGGCTCTAATGGTCGCTGGGATAAAAATCTCGATACCAGTTTAGGTAACGAGCAAGGCTATTTGCGCATGATGGGCAATCAGTCTCAGGCTGGTGATTACAAAGATGGCAATGGTACGCGGGTGCCCTCGAAATGGGATAAATGGAATGCCGATATTGCCTTGGGCTGGACACCAGACAGCGATACGTTGCTCGAGCTAACGGCGGGTAAAGGTGACGGTGAAGCAAGGTATGCCGGGCGCGGTATGGACGGTTCCCAGTTCTTGCGCGAGAGTCTGGGCGCACGCTTTGAAAAAACAAATATCGGTGAAGTGTTGGACAAAATTGAAGCCAAAGTCTACTACAATTATGCCAATCACATTATGGATAACAATACCTTACGCACACCACCGATGATGGCGATGTCCAGTAATGTAGACCGGCGCACGATGGGGGGCCGGGTCATGGGCACTTGGTTGTGGCGGGATCTGAAATTGGAGGCGGGTACTGATTTGCAAACCAATACGCACCGTAAAAATAAACAAGGCCATTGGGATAAAGATGCTCGCTTTACCAGCAACGGCTTGTTTAGCGAACTGACCTGGAGTGCCAGCGATCAGGATAAACTGATTACCGGTGCCCGCATTGACCATCATGAAGTCACCAATTATGCCCGTGCTTTTCAACCGACACGCTCTGCAACGCTCCCCGCTGGTTTCATGCGTTTTGAGCATAATCTGGCTGACTTACCCGTGATGTGGTACGCCGGTTTGGGCCATACGCAGCGTTTTCCTGATTATTGGGAGCTATTTTCGCCGACGTTCGGGCCTGTTGGCTCCAGCAGTGCTTTTGAGGGGGTGAAGAGTGAAAAGACCACTCAACTTGATATTGGCGCGCAATACAATGGTAAGCAGCTCAACAGTTGGGTCTCTGCTTATCTTGGGCGGGTCAATGATTTCATTTTGTTCAAGTATGACCCGAACAATCTGCGCATCAGTCAGGCAGATAATATCAACGCAACTATTATGGGCGGTGAGATGGGGGCCGGCTATGCCTTTAACGACAATTGGAAAGCTGACGCCAGCCTGGCTTATGCCTGGGGGGAAAATACCAGTAATCATCGTCCGTTGCCGCAAATCCCTCCCCTTGAAGCACGGTTAGGATTGACGTTTGAAGCAGGGGATTGGAGCAGCACGGCATTATGGCGGTTAGTCAGCAGCCAGCACCGGGTCGCGATTAACGAAGGGAATGTGGTAGGTAAAGACTTTGCTGATAGTGCGGGCTTCGGTGTGCTGTCTGCCAATGTGGCTTACAAGGTTACAAAACAAGTCAAAGTCAGCACTGGTATCGATAATCTACTGAATAAAGCGTACAGCGAGCACCTCAATCTGGCCGGTAATAGTGGATTTGGGTACTCGGCCAATACGTCGTTGAATGAGCCGGGTCGAACTCTTTGGGCAAAGTTGAATGTGACGTTTTAATAGAGCGGCCCTTGGTACTTGAAGCAATAGGGGTGTTAGGCACGCAGTCGCATCACTTACTCATGTGAGTGATGCGGGTGATGAGCCACTGATAAGGTTTATTCTGTGCCAGCAATGCCAATAACATTCGCTATCTTCATGAACGAAAAGAGAGATAAGCAGGAAAGAGCGATAACTTGCCACCGGGGCTGACTAGCGGAGTTGTTTCGGTGGCATAACAGAATCGCGCATAATAATTGTTGGCGGGAAACTGGCACTGGGGAGCTGCGGATTAATCAACAACTGGGTGGCGAATTGCGCCATTCCAACAATCGGGAAATGCAGGCTGGTTAATGCCGGGCTAACAAAAGGAGCGCGTTCGCCACTGTCATAGCAAATCAATGAAATGTCCTGTGGCACCTGCAAATGGTGTTTATTAATAGCCAACAGCGCGCCGATTGCCATTTCTTCGTTACAGCAATAGATAGCGGTTGGTAGGCGAGGCCGCTTTAAGATCTCGTCCGCGCGTTGATAGCCACTTTCCAGATCGTAAACGCCTTCCACACAGGCGGTAGGTTCTAAACCTGCGAGTTGCATGGCATCCAAAAAACCCTGACGGCGTAACACACTGGAATAGCGCTGAGAAGAGCCACTGATACAGGCAATATGACGGTGGCCTGCATCGATAAGTACCTGAGTCGCCATCTGACTCGCACGCCGGTGATCAAAGGTCACACAGCGGGGTTCAAGACCGGGAACCATCCTGTCTAATAACACAAATGACCGGCCTGCCGCTGCAAGTTGTTGCAGTTTCTCGTCACTGAGAAAACGTACATGGAGGATTAAACCGTCGCAGCGTAAGTTATACAGGCGCTGAATTGCTTGCCACTCTTTATCAGCATTATCCCGCCCTTGGGTGACCAATAACTGCTTACCCTGTGATTCTGTTTCGGTTTGTACGAAATCCATCAACGCGCCAAAAAAGCCACCGCGATATGAGGTTGTCACCAACCCCAAGGTATTACTTTGGCTGGAAGCCAGTGCACGTGCGGCAGGGTTTGGGGTGTAACCCAATACCGCGACCGCTTGTTCAACCTTTTCGCGGGTCAGGGTTTTGACATTGGTATCACCGTTGACCACGCGGGAAACCGTAGCGCGGGAAACCCCGGCTAATACCGCGACGTCTTCCAGTGTAACCATTTCATGCTCCTGTTTAGGCTAAAAGTAGCCCTTGGCTATTGAGGCCGCAGGGGGTTAGCGGCGTTCGTGACTCACTCCAGACTGCAGCAATCAGCATTCAAATCTGCCGATTGGTCACCCGAATCGCTTGATTGCACAAGTTCATCGGGGTTTATGCGGGTTATCTGGCTATAACGCCTATAGCGTTGGGTATAAAGTCAGAACCCGCAACAATAGTTAATTTACCATCACAGTTCTGTGAACTGAGGCAAGTAAGGTTTATTTACCTGTAGAACTTCTTCCAATAGTGGCTGAGCAATGCTGGCGTTAGCAATCAGTGGGTTAGTCACTAACGCCAACAAGGCACTACGACGGTCACCATGAACCGCAGCTTCAATGGTCAGGCGCTCGTAGGCCTTTACTTGCTGGGTCAACCCATGCATAGCAACAGGTAATGGGCCGAAGGTGAGTGGGTGTGCACCTTGTGCATCAACAATACAGTTAGTTTCTACTACTGAGCCGTCAGATAAACCGCGAATTGCACCTCGGTTTGTTGTATTGACAACAAGTTGCGTACCTAAATTATTATGAATGGCACGAATAAGTTCCAGTGCAACTTCAGAATAAAATGATCCGCCACGGAAGCTGAGTTGCTCTGGTTTACTGTCCAGATGCGGATCAGCGTACAGCTCGAACAGCTCTTTTTCTACCTGCATAACTTGTTCCGCACGGGTGCCACGCTCGGCTGCTGCGGCCATCTCTTCTGCCAACATATCCTGAGTCTGATAGAAATAGCGATGATACGGACAAGGAATCGCCCCCATTGCCCGCAGGAACTCTGGCGGCCATGGTGCTTCCTTAATGTTGTTCATGGTTAGTGAGGCCCCGTCACACAACATGTCCAGTACCTCGGCGGTAACATCTTTGCCACGTTGTAACACCTCATGCACCCACACCATATGATTTAGCCCGGCAAAGCGCAGTTGGATATCTTCATAAGGTGCGTGGAGCAAGTTGGCAATCATATGGTGCATGCTGATTGGGACATTACACAAGCCGATGATTTTCGCTTTGCTATAACGTGTCACTGCTTCAGTAACGATACCGGCTGGATTGGTGAAGTTAATGATCCAGGCATCCGGTGCTAATCGCTCAACTCTGGCGGCAATATCAAGCATCACCGGAATGGTACGCAGAGCTTTGGCGAACCCACCAACCCCGGTAGTTTCCTGCCCAAGCAGGTTATATTTCAGCCCTAAACGTTCATCCGCGGCGCGTGCCGGGAGTTGGCCGACACGGAACTGTGTCAGGACAAAACTGGCTCCGGCAATCGCATCATCCAGTGAGAAGTGAATGCTGACTTTTACATGCTCTAGCCCATGCCGATCCAGCATTCTTCGGGTTAATGCAGCAATGATTTCCACTTTTTGACGGCCCAATTCGACATCAGCCAGTGCCAGTTCAGTGACCGGTAACTGGTCAATACGCTGAATCAGCCCATCAACCAACTCCGGGGTATAGCTACTACCGCCACCGATAATGGCAATTTTAAAGGTTTTCATCATTTGGCTTCCATATAGATTAATTAGAAATGAGAGCGCTCTCATTTGGAAGCAGACTAGCGATTAACCAAAAACAAAATGAGATGTTTCTCTCAAAAATGGCAGATAAGATAAAGGAAAATAAACAAGACGTGATCCCTATAGCAGAATTCCACTGTTGCCTGGGAGTGCGGGAATGGTTTAATTTGGCTAATTAATCATCATGGTGCGGTTTAACTGCTGAAGAGGCAGCTTTTCAGCCTAAATGCGCATTCTGTTACGTAAAATTCCGTAAATGGGTGGCATTGCGCGGGTCAGCTCTCTAGAATCAAAGCGCTTTTCCGTTGTTCGCATCCTACAGAAAGGAACCGTTAATGTTTAAACGTACTTTAGTGACCTTCATTGCACTTTGTTCCCTTAGCGCCGTGGCCCCCGCAGCTTTTGCTGCCGGTGAGCCTCATGTGTTGTTAACGACGTCAGTGGGGAATATTGAGTTGGAACTCAATAGCCAGAAGGCCCCGGTTTCAACACAAAACTTCGTTGATTATGTTAACAACGGCTACTACAACAACACTATTTTTCACCGTGTTATCCCTGGTTTTATGGTTCAAGGTGGTGGTTTTACTGCTGACTTCAAACAGAAAACTGCTAAAACACCAATCAAGAATGAAGCGGATAACGGCCTGCGCAACCTGCGTGGCACCATCTCTATGGCCCGTACTGCTGATAAAGACAGTGCTACCAGCCAGTTTTTCCTGAATGTGGCAGATAATGCCTTCCTTGACCACGGCCAACGTGACTTCGGTTATGCGGTGTTCGGTAAAGTGGTTAAAGGGATGGATGTGGTAGAGAAGATCTCCCAGGTTCAGACCGAAAATGTCGGCCCGTATCAGAATGTGCCGGTCAAACCTATCACTATCCTGTCAGCGAAAGTTTTACCTTAATCGCTGGTTACCAGCCTTCACGCTAAACCTCGAAGGCTGGTTTACAACCAATCTGTCTTTTGCTTGCTGCCCACCTGCAACGCCACGTTCTTTGGGTAACAGTCGCATTGCTGTCATAAATTAATCCGTTTGCCCGAATCGGGTGCTTATAATCAATTATCTGTCTCTAACGTAAACGTGATGGGGTGAAGGTTTATGAGTGAAACATTGCTTATCGCGAAGGTGCCGCCGGCACAGGATTTAGTGATTTTATCGGCTCTGGCTAACCGTCATGGCTTGATTACTGGCGCGACCGGCACTGGTAAAACAGTCACCCTGCAAAAAATGGCTGAGCAATTTTCCCGTATTGGTGTGCCGGTATTTCTCGCCGATGTGAAAGGGGATTTATCTGGCATTGGGGCGGAAGGGGTTGATTCGGAAAAACTTCAAACCCGACTGGCAGCGATAGGTGTTACGGATTGGCAGCCACAAGCTTGCCCGATTGTGCCGTGGGATATCTTCGCTGAAAAGGGTCATCCGATCCGTGCCACTATTTCCGATCTTGGCCCGCTGCTGCTAGGGCGTCTGCTTGATCTGAATGACGTGCAAAGTGGTGTGTTGCAACTGGTATTCAAAATTGCCGATGACAACAACCTGCTGCTGCTTGATATGAAAGACTTGCGGGCTATCGTGCAATATGTTGGTGACAACGCGAAACAGTTCCGTACGCAATACGGCAACATCACGCCGGCCTCAATTGGTGCTATCCAGCGTGGTTTACTGGCTTTGGAAGAGCAAGGTGCCAATCAATTCTTTGGCGAGCCGATGCTGGATATTCACGATTTAATGCAAATCGACAGCCATGGGCAGGGAGTTATCAATCTGTTAGCGGCTGATCGGTTAATTAATCAGCCCAAACTGTATGCGATTTTTCTGTTGTGGTTGCTGGCAGAACTTTTCGAGCAACTTCCTGAAGTGGGTGATGTTGATAAACCTAAGCTGGTGTTTTTCTTTGATGAAGCCCATCTGTTGTTCAGTGATGCGCCAACGGCGCTGGTGGATAAAGTTGAACAGGTGGTCCGGCTGATTCGCTCGAAAGGGGTCGGCATCTATTTTGTGACGCAAAATCCATTAGATATTCCCGATAAAATCCTCGGCCAATTGGGCAACCGGGTACAGCATGCCCTGCGTGCCTTTACCCCAAGGGATCAAAAAGCAGTTAAAGCCGCAGCTCAGACTATGCGCGCGAATCCGGCATTCAGTGCCGAACAGGTGATTACCGAATTGGGGGTTGGCGAGGCACTCATCTCTTTCCTTGATGAGAAAGGGCGGCCTAATGTGGTCGAGCGGGGTATGGTTATCGCGCCACAATCAAAAATGGGCGCATTGGATGCGGCAGCACGTAATCACGCTATCAATCATTCCCCACTGTATGGCCGTTATGAGGAGGGGGTGGATCGCGAGTCTGCTTATGAGAAATTATCTGCGGGTGGATTCTCTACCATGGGGGATGCAGCGGCCGTAGGGGGGGCGGCTTCTCAGCCGTCAACCGATCAGCAGGGTAGCGCGGGCGGTGGTTTGATGGATGGGCTGAATGATCTACTGTTTGGCTCTACCGGCCCGCGCGGTGGCAAACGTGATGGTATCGTCCAGACGGCAGCCAAGAGCATGGCGCGGGACTTGGGACGACAAATTTTGCGTGGTGTCCTGGGGTCAATTACCGGTGGGCGTAAGCGTTAACCTGATTTTTTGGATATGAAATGCTGCTATTGATCGATAATTACGATTCGTTTACTTACAACCTCTACCAGTATTTTTGTGAATTGGGGGCTGAGGTGGTGGTTAAACGTAATGATGAGGTACAACTCGCTGATATTGAAAAGTTATCACCCTCACATTTGGTGATTTCGCCAGGTCCTTGCACGCCCAATGAGGCCGGAATTTCTTTAGCTGCCATCAGCCATTTTGCCGGAAAATTACCGATACTGGGTGTTTGCCTGGGGCATCAGGCACTAGGGCAGGCTTTTGGCGCACGCGTAATGCGAGCGCGGCAAGTGATGCACGGTAAAACCACGGCTATTTGCCATAATGGTCAGGGGGTTTTTCGGGGGCTTAACCAACCGCTGACCGTGACCCGTTATCACTCTTTGGTGATTGCGACCGACTCATTGCCAGACTGTTTTGAACTGACCGCCTGGACCGAACATGAGGGAGTGATGGATGAGATTATGGGTATCCGTCATCGCACCTTGCCATTGGAGGGAGTGCAGTTCCATCCTGAGAGTATCCTCAGCGAGCAAGGTCATCAATTATTAGATAATTTCCTTAAAAATTAGCTGGTTGAGTTGTATTTATTATTTAATTGTTTTTTTTGTTTGCCTGATTGTGATTTTTTATGCATATTTTGTGATTATATTTTCACATACCAATAATTGGTAACTCAATGGATTATACCCAAAGTAATTGGAGTTGCAGGTAGGCAGCCCGCAAACGAATCCCGATGAGCTTACACAGTCAAGTGATTCGGGTGACAAATCTGTCGGGAACAGATTTGAACGCTGCGTGCAGCTAACAACCCTGTAGCTTCAAGTGCGAAGGGGATATCAGGGTGGACAGTATAATGGCGGATAAGTTAGCAGTAACTCGCAGTACATTCGATCAGGTTATTTTGCCTGTTTATGCACCAGCACAGTTCATTCCGGTAAAAGGGAAGGGCAGCCGAGTGTGGGATCAACAAGGCAAGGAATATATTGATTTTGCTGGTGGGATCGCGGTTACTGCTCTGGGGCATTGCCACCCGGCGCTGGTAGCGGCATTGCATCAGCAAGGTGAGACGTTATGGCATACCAGTAACGTTTTCACTAATGAGCCTGCGCTGCGTTTGGCGCAAAAACTGATTGATGCCACCTTTGCGGATCGCGTGTTTTTTGCCAACTCGGGTGGCGAGGCAAATGAAGCGGCCTTTAAGCTGGCCCGTCATTATGCCATTGAGCGTCATAGCCCCTATAAGACTAAAATCATTGCTTTCCATAATGCTTTCCATGGCCGCACCTTGTTTACTGTATCGGTGGGGGGGCAGCCCAAGTATTCCGATGGTTTTGGCCCGAAACCTGCCGATATCATCCATGTGCCGTTTAATGATCTGGCTGCGGTGAAAGCCGTTATGGATGATCATACTTGTGCGGTGGTGCTCGAACCCATTCAGGGAGAAGGGGGGTTAACCTCTGCGACGCCTGAATTTCTACAAGGGGTGCGGGCTTTATGTGATCAGCATGATGCGCTGCTGGTATTTGACGAAGTACAAAGCGGTATGGGGCGTAGCGGCAAGCTGTTTACCTATATGCATTATGGTGTGACGCCAGATATTCTGACCACGGCGAAAGCCTTAGGTGGTGGTTTCCCTATCAGTGCGATGCTAACCACGGAAGAAATTGCGTCGGTAATGGCGGTGGGAACTCACGGCACCACCTATGGGGGCAATCCTCTGGCCTGTGCCGTCGCTGAGGCTGCTCTAGATGTGATTAATACCCCTGAGGTACTTAATGGTATTGAACAGCGCCACAGCCTGTTTGTGCAGGCTCTGCAAGAGATCAATAACAAGTATCACCTGTTTGACGATATCCGTGGCATGGGGTTATTGATTGGTGCCGAGTTAACGCCGCAATACCATGGCCGTGCGCGCGAGTTGCTGATGGCTGCGGCGGCTAATGGCTTGATGGTCCTCAATGCCGGGCCAAATGTGTTGCGGTTAGCCCCTTCATTAGTGGTGGAGCTGGATGATATCAAACAAGGAATGGCGCGGTTAGAGCAAGCCATCGCCAGTCTGGTCCAGGGTTAACTCAATTATGGAGAGGTATTTTGCCTCTCCATTGCTATACATGCTCCCGCAATCTCCGACTGCGCCAAATACCGTGATGGGGTTGTTGTTGCCAAGCCATGGCAGACACCGTATGCATCACGCTTAAGTGTGACAAAACCCGGCGTAAATTACGTTCCAGTTCAGAAATTTGTGTATCCGGTGTGACATCCGGCATCTGCACGAAATCGTTATTCCCCTCGCTGTTGTCTGACTCCAGCCGTTGCTGGCATTGCTGAATGGCTATCTCACAGAGTTGTAAATAATCCGCCGCCAGTTCGACGCTGAGCTGAATGTGATGTTTACCTGGTACTGAACTCCCCAAGGGATAAGCCCGCGTCAGGATAGTCATCTCATTGATATGCCCAACAATCAACTCACTGTGAGTGGCCCATAATCGCATATCTGCCAAATATTTTGAGTTGAACCCCGGCTCTTGCATCGCCTGATTTAAGGAACTTAACACGGTGTTACTGGCCTTATTTACTGCAATGCGTTCATAGGCCAGTTGGTTGATATCAGGCTCAGGCGTCAGCAGCAAGCGCAAAATCTTCTGATACGCCTCTAGCGCCTGATGGGCATTCTTACGCAGTAAACCGCTCTGCCACTGAGGCCACAGCCATAAGGCGCTGGCAAAGGCCAATGCGCAGCCAATTAAGGTATCCAGCAATCGCGGAACCAAGAAGTCAGCGCCTTCTCCGGTCAATAATTGCAAGATATAGACTGCGGTTATGGTTCTGCCAACAACAGATAGCCCGTAGTTTTTACGTTGAACCAGATAAGCGGCAAGGGTAATGAGCAGCATAATGCCAAGGGTGGCACCCTCTGGCATTGGCAGATGCAATAGGCCAGCGGCCAATATCAGCCCTATCAAGGTGCCGAGTGCACGGTGATGGATTCGTACCTTGGTGGCGTTATAACCGTTCTGCGTTACCAGCATCACAGTAAGCAAAATCCAATAAGGTTTGGGTAGATGAATTAAGTTACCGATATAGCTACCTGCTGCCAGTGTTACGCCCAGACGAGCCGCTTCCCGCAGTGCACCTGATTTGAACGACAGATAGCTGATCAACGCCGGCCAGAAAGGTTGTGGTTGTTGGCTGGACATCAGGTCACGGTCATACAGTGGTCGCCGGTCACTCAATAGCTGGGTCACGTGGCTGATATGGTAGTAGTAGAATTGTGCGACCGGGTTGTCTGGGTGTGCCTGTGCGATGCTTGCCAGTTCTGTCAGACCATCATCGGCAGTGAAATGCTCATCAGCATGGTGGTGATAGAGAATGTCGTTGGCGATGCTGCGCATTTGAGCTGAGATTTTCTGGCAATTACGGCGCATCACGCTCTCAATCTGTGTCTGCTCCATTAACTCTTGTGCTTTTTCCGGCTGAATCAAGGCTGCAGTAATATGCTCTTGCAAATCGAGAGCCATTTGGAACAATCCCAACAACCGTTTCTGCTCTTTCTTCGTGGTGTTATGAATCAGATTAAATTGCTGATAAAGCTGATTAATCTTGTCCATAATCGCCTGTTGTCTGTCCAGCAGCGGCGGTATCGATTTTTCCGGCTCAAGGTGCTGAGCAAACAGGCTGTATTTGGTGTCACAATAATCGGCTAGTAAGCGATAAAGCTGACTCAAAGGTTCGCGAATCGGTTGATCCTTGCAGAGTCGGAACCATAACCCGTTAAACACCCCATACCACAGTGTCCCTACGGCACACAGCAACGGGGCTTGCCAGATCGGCGCGCGGCCCACCATGCTGAGGCTGAAAATAGCAGCAATCAGTGCCGCGGGTAACAAATGGCCATTCAACTGGCTAATCGCCCCACTCACCCCCAGAACTAATGCCAGGCTGAGCATGACGGCAGGCAACGGAATATCCCATAGCAGCAGTTGCTGGGTTAGGAAGCTACTCACAGTAAACAGCGCGCCGCCGACCAGCAGACGCCGGAAAAAATGTTGGTGTGGTGTATCCAGTGAGGCAATGTTGCAACAGGCGGGTATCAGAGAAAACATCAAGCCCAGCCGAAGTTCGCCGAGAGCGAACCCTAATGCTGCGGGCAGACAGAGAACCAATGTTTGGCGTAGTGCGTAATTAACTTCAGGATGATAAATAAGCCGTTGCCATTTCATAAAGGCCCCAGAAATTTATAGATCACAAAAGATTAAAAAACTGATGCCGACAGTATCGGCACCAGTTTAGGGGGAATTAACGGGTGCCGTAGACGACAATCGTTTTACCGTGTGCGGAGATCAGGTTTTGATCTTCCAGCATTTTTAGTATCCGCCCCACGGTTTCGCGGGAGCAGCCAACTATCTGACCAATTTCCTGGCGGGTAATTTTAATCTGCATCCCATCTGGGTGGGTCATGGCATCAGGTTGTTTTGCCAGATTAAGCAGCGTTTGTGCAATACGCCCAGTCACATCAAGGAAAGCAAGGTTGCCCACTTTCTCAGATGTAATCTGTAAGCGACTCGCCATCTGTGAAGATAGGCGCATTAAAATATCTGGATTGACCTGAATCAGCTGACGGAATTTTTTGTAAGAAATTTCAGCCACTTCACAGGCGGTTTTTGCTCTAACCCAGGCGCTACGTTCTTGGCCTTCTTCAAATAATCCAAGTTCGCCGATGAAATCTCCCTGATTTAGATAGGAGAGAATCATCTCTTTACCTTCCTCATCTTTAATAAGCACCGCAACGGAGCCTTTCACGATGTAGTAAAGTGTTTCGGCCTTTTCACCTTGGTGAATCAGCGTACTCTTCGATGGATATTTGTGGATATGGCAATGAGACAGGAACCATTCGAGAGTCGGGTCTGTTTGTGGCTTGCCGAGAACCATTCGCTGTTATCCTCTGTTGTTATCGCTGCCTAACATAACAGGGCTCAGAGTTCCCTGTACGGCGTGCTTATAAAATACACTTTCTCGTAGCATATTAATTTGCTCAACTGCCGAAAGGTATAGCCAAGATACGTACCGGGTAGAAACCCTCCACTGAGTATTGAGAAGCTACCCTATTTAATTCTAGAAACAACACTTTCGGTTCTGTTTGTAGCACAGGATGAAGCCAGTGTCTTGTGTTGTATCGCTTCAGCATGATGAACATCGGGTTACATTGCCAGTTTGTAAATGAAAGGGTAGTCTGGATCAGAAAATTTAACCGGGAGCAAGAGTTATGCAGGCACGTGTAAAGTGGGTTGAGGGGCTGACATTTTTGGGTGAATCGGCATCAGGTCATCAGGTGTTGATGGACGGTAATGCTGGAGACAAAGCACCGAGTCCGATGGAAATGTTGTTAATGTCAGCAGGCGGCTGTAGCGCGATTGATGTGGTCTCTATTTTACAAAAAGGCCGCAATGATGTGCGTGATTGCGAAGTGACATTAACCTCGCAGCGTCGCGAAGAGGCACCGCGTCTGTTTACGCAAATCAACCTGCATTTTATTGTCAGCGGCAAAGGTCTGACCGACAAAATTGTGGAACGAGCCGTTGAGTTGTCAGCAGAAAAATATTGCTCCGTCTCACTGATGTTGGGTAAAGCGGCGACTATTACCCACAGTTTTGAGATCCGTGACATCGCCTAAGCAAACCCTTCGTACTTGAAGCTGCAGGGCTGTTAGCTGCGTTCGTTTGCCGCCTACCTGCAGCTCCAATTACTTTGGGTTGGGATTGAGCCAAATTATTTTTCTCTCTCCAGCAATTGCTATACTGCAACGCCAAGAACGAAGGCGATTAACTGATTTTCTTCCCTTCCAACAACTGCTGCACTAGCGGCGCCATAATCAGCTCCATTGCCAGCCCCATTTTTCCGCCGGGTACCACCAATGTATTGATATTCGAGATAAATGATCCTTGCAACATCGCCAGTAAGTAAGGGAAATCAATTTGATCCAAACCCCGGAAATGAATAACCACAAAGCTTTCATCCAGTGACGGAATCGCTTTGGCAGCAAACGGATTTGATGTGTCAACGGTTGGAACGCGCTGGAAGTTGATATGAGTGCGTGAGAACTGCGGCGTAATGTAGTTGATATAATCATCCATGGAGCGCACTACGGAATCCATCACCGCTTCACGCGAATGGCCGCGTTCGCCGGTATCGCGTACTAATTTCTGAATCCACTCCAGATTGACGATAGGTACCACGCCCACCAACAGATCGACGTGTTTCGCCACATCATGATGTTCAGTCACCACGCCGCCATGCAGCCCTTCATAAAACAGCACGTCGGTGGGTTGTGGCAATGCTTCCCACGGGGTAAACGTGCCGGGAATTTGGTTGTATGGCACCGCTTCATCATAGGTATGTAAATACTTACGTGAACGGCCAGTGCCGTGTTCACCGTATTCCGACACACTTTGCTCCAACTGGCCAAAGTCATTGGCTTCGGGGCCAAAATAGCTGATATGTCGGCCTTGATCTCGTGCTTTACGGATGGCTGCATCCATCTCAGGGCGGGTATAGCGATGGAAACTGTCACCTTCAATTTGCGCTGCGCGAATATTCAATTGCTGAAAGATCTTACGGAATGCCAGGCTGGTGGTGGTTGTCCCTGCGCCACTTGAGCCGGTAACGGCTATAACCGGATGTTTAGTCGACATATTAGCTGTAACTCCATGGGGGTTAGATCTTCAGTGACCGGGCTGCAATCGCCTGTTTTTTATCGTTGATGATTATTTTTAGGGCAAAGTGGCGGGCTTGTCACCCTGTTTCAGTCAATGTCTTCGTAACAGCGGAAGGACTATTGCTGCTCTTCTGCTCCGGCGCGAAATGCGCTGCGCGGCATAATATTGATGGTTTCATGTAATTCGGACCACACCAATATGGCTTCACCGCTGATCAACTGGCGGCGTACATCCTCGACTTTTTGCGCTAATGAGCGCTCATGCTCGCCGTAATCGGTACCTTCACGTAACACAAAGGCTTCAAGTAAGTTATCCAGTGTTTCACCGTCAACTTGCTGCCAGGGAACTATCATTGCTGTTGCTCCAGATAAGGGGAAAGCCAGGCCGGAATACGTTGTTCCAGCCACATTTGTGGGTGTTTCAATGAGCCACCGACAAAACCAACGTGACCGCCATGTTCGGTTAACTGATAGTCAATATTGGCCGGTAACTCGCTGAGATCCGGGATAACTTCAGCCGTCATAAACGGATCATCTTTGGCATGAATGATCAGCAGCGGAGTCGTAATCTGCGGCAATAGCGGCAGGGCGCTGCAACGGCGATAATAATCAACTGCATCATTAAAACCATGAATTTTAGCAGTAATGACATCATCAAAATCTCTGATTCGCCGCAACCCTTTCAATTGAGCCAGATCCAAAGGCAGACTTCCGGGGTAATGCAAAAGCTTACGCGTGGCATTTAACTTTAGTTGGCCCAGTAAATAATGCTGATAGACCCGGGAGAAACCTTGCTCCATACGATTAGCACAGGGTTCAAGCATCAGTGGTGCTGACACCACCACTGCGGCCTGCAACAGGCTATCTTGGCCTTGCTCTGCCAAATACATCGCCAGCATATTGCCACCCAAAGAGACCCCGACGGCGGCGGTTGGCACCTGGCCATAGCGCTCTCGCAGCCAGCGGAGAAAGAAGCGAGCATCTTCTGTTTCACCGGAGTGATAAATGCGTGACTTACGATTTGGCTCTCCACTGCATCCACGAAAATGCATCACCACACCGAGCCAGCCTTTGGCTTGCCATGCACTTAATAACCCATGGGCATAAGGGCTGTAAAAATTACCTTCCAAACCGTGGAAGAGTACGACTCTGGGTTTATCTCTTGCCAGCTCGGGATTTTCACTCCAGGCCAGATCGACAAAATCGCCATCAGGCAGTTCCAGCCGTTGCCAGAACGGTTGCAATTGCACATGCCGTCTGACCAGTCGTGGCAACAGTGTTTGTAGATGTGGATTACTGGCTCCGGCCAGTGGGCGAAATAATTCATGCATATAGTGAATGGAAATCATGTTGTTGCTCTTGTGTGATCAATAACACACTGTTAGCTTCATGGGTATATCGCGCATCATTTTGGGTGAGAGGCACCCGTCTCATGGAACTGAGTTTATTTCTTTCAATGGTAGGCTTTCTTTGGGTTGCAGCTATTACCCCCGGTCCAAACAATATGTTGTTAACCTCTGCGGGGGCTAACTTCGGCTTTATGCGTTCTATCTGGCTGATGTTAGGTATTATGTTAGGCATGCAGAGCATGTTGCTGTTGGTGGCTTTTGGTGTCGGCGGCCTGATTCTTATCTACCCCTCCCTCCATCTGGTTCTGAAAATTTTGGGTAGCCTATATCTGCTATGGCTGGCATGGAAAATTGCCACTTCTGCCTATGAGAAATTGGAAACCAATGTCGCACCGCCAAAACCGTTGCGCTTGTATCAGGGCTGGTTATTGCAGTTCCTTAATCCCAAAGCCTGGTTGATGGGACTCGGGTCAGTCGCCAGCTTCAGTATGACCGGAGCCGCCTATAATCATTCTATCGTAATGATAAGCCTTGGTATGTTTATGGTGAACCTGGTGGCAGGTATCATTTGGCTGGGTTTTGGTACTTTGATTGGGCGCTTGTTACGCAGCCGCCGCGCCTGGTTTAGCTTTAATATCTCGATGGGCTTGCTGACGGCAGCCTGTGTGTTATTGATTTGGCATTAATCAGTGGAGCTAATTGATGGCCTATAACTATTTTCATGTTGATGCATTTGTTGGCGCAGGGTTATCCGGCAACCCGGCAGGGGTGTATCTGCTGAAGAAACCGTTGTCGGCCGCAGAGATGCAAAGTATCGCGGCCGAGATTAATTTACCGGAAACCAGTTTTGTCTGGGATGAAGGGGATAAATCGGCGATCCGCTGGTTTACCCCGGAACGTGAAGTCGACTTATGTGGACACGGCACATTGGCGGCGGCGCATGTGATGTTCAGCATCGTTAATCCTGGCTTGCATGATATCTGTTTTCGCAGTGCCAGCGGTGACTTGTACGTCAAGCGCGATGGCGATAACTTCGGCCGACTGTCGCTGGATTTCCCTTCATTACCGCCCGACCAAATCGCTATCGCGGCAGAGTTGAGTGCATTGCTTGGCAGCAACATTCAGCAGGTATGGCAGGCAAAATCTCTGTTGGTGGTGCTGGAAAACGAGCAGCAGGTACGGCAGTTACAACCCGATATTGTTGCGCTGATTGCCTATACCGGTTGTGGGGTGATTGTGACCGCGCCGGGTGATGAAGTGGATTTTGTTTCGCGTTACTTTACCCTTGGCTGCAATGAAGATCCGGTTACCGGCTCAGCCCATTGTACCTTAATGCCCTATTGGGTCGCGCGACTGGGAAGGTCATCACTGCACGCCCGGCAGATATCAGCACGCGGTGGCGAATTATTCTGCACCTTAGCCGATGATCGTACTTTAATTGCCGGTGATGCTCGCATTTTTATGAAAGGCCAAATAGATCTTTAAGTTAACTGCATAGACAATTCCTTCAGATTTTTTTTATTACCAAAAGGAATAAAGAATATTCTTTTATTCCTTTTGTCGTATTACTCCTTCGGGTAACACTGTCATCTCAGAGCGCCCGGTGCGCTCAGGGTCGCAGCAATAGCGAATGACACAGTTAACCCAGCGGAGTGAACCATGGCGATAACCTTATCTTCTGCAAGTCTTACCGCCGCAATACGCGGCTTTTTACGGCCAGGTGGTGCACTGTTAGCTCTGTCGCTGGTTGCTGCCAGTGCACATGCTGTCGATGTGACGGTGGCTTATCAAACGTCCGCAGAACCGGCAAAAGTCGCGCAAGCGGATAACAGCTTTGCCAAGTTGTCCGGTGCCAATGTGGATTGGCGCAAGTTTGACAGCGGCTCTAGCGTTGTGCGGGCATTGGCCTCGGGTGATGTGCAAATTGGTAATATCGGCTCCAGCCCATTAGCCGTTGCTGCCAGCCAGAAGGTGCCAATTGAGGTCTTCCTACTGGCGTCACAACTGGGGAGTTCAGAGGCGCTGGTGGTGAAGAAAGACATTAAAACCCCACAAGATTTAATTGGTAAACGTATTGCCGTGCCGTTTATCTCCACGACACATTACAGTCTGCTGGCAGCCCTGAAACATTGGGGAATCAAGCCGGATCAGGTCACTATCCTCAACTTGCAGCCACCTGCTATCGCCGCCGCTTGGCAGCGGGGTGACATTGATGGCGCTTATGTTTGGGCTCCTGCCGTTAACGAATTAGCCAAAACCGGCACCGTCCTGACTGATTCTGCCCAAGTAGGTCAATGGGGCGCGCCAACCCTGGATGTCTGGGTGGTGCGCAAAGATTTCGCCAAAGCCCATCCTGAGGTGGTCACCGCCTTTGCCCGCAGTGCATTGGCCGCCCAAGGTGCTTATCTGGCCCAACCAGAACAATGGCTGAAAAATCAGCAGTATCTGGGGCAGCTTTCGCGCTTAAGTGGTGTCCCTACCGATCAAGTGCCGGAGCTGGTGAAGGGCAATACTTATTTGCCTGTCGCTGAGCAGATAACGCAACTGGGTCAACCAGTGGATCAGGCCATCCGCGATACTGCTGCGTTCCTGAAAGAGCAAGGCAAAATCCCGCAAATTGCCAGTGATTATAGTGATTTCGTCACTGACCGCTTTGTGAAAGCAGTGCAGGCCACACCGCAGTCCTAGGAGCCATCATGCTAAACGTGCGCGGCCTGTGGGCCGAATATCAGGGCAAACCTGCCTTACAGGATGTGTCACTGCAAATCGCATCTGGAGAGTTGGTCGTGGTATTGGGGCCATCAGGTTGCGGTAAAACCACGTTATTGAATCTAATTGCCGGATTTATGGAGCCTTCAGCTGGCAGCATCACTCTGGATGATATACCGGTTCACGGCCCGAGTGCCGAACGGGGAGTGGTGTTCCAGCATGAGGGCTTACTGCCGTGGCGGGATGTGGTCAGCAATGTGGAGTTTGGCCTGCAACTGGCAGGATTAAGCAAACAACAGCGGCGCGAAACTGCCCTGAAAATGCTTCATCGGGTAGGGTTAGCTGGTTTTGAACATCACCTTATCTGGCAACTCTCTGGTGGGATGCGCCAACGGGTAGGGATTGCTCGTGCACTGGCGGTTGACCCGCGCTTGTTGCTGTTGGATGAGCCGTTTGGCGCGCTGGATGCTTTTACCCGCGAGCAGATGCAAGAGCTGTTGCTGACTATTTGGCGTGATACCGGCAAACAAATTTTGCTGATCACCCACGATATCGAAGAGGCGGTGTTTCTGGCCAGCGAGCTGCTATTGCTGTCTCCAGGGCCGGGGCAGGTGGTCGAACGACTGTCGCTGAATTTTGGTCAGCGTTATGCCGCTGGTGAGCCATGCCGATCCATTAAGTCTGATCCTGAATTTATCGCCCGCCGCGAATATGTGTTGGGTAAAGTCTTCCAGCAACGGGAGGTATTGATATGAGCCTGCACAGCACGTTACGTAATCAAGCCGTCACGCTGCCGCTTCACCGCCTACCGGCTAACGATGAACCCCCGTTGATTGCCAAGAAGGCGGCTCGCCGTTTACCTGCGGGTAATGGCTTGTGGCTTAGCATCACTACTCTGATTGTGGTGGTCGCGTTGTGGTGGGCGGTGACGGCGTTACAGCTTATCAGCCCACTCTTTTTACCCGCGCCGCAGCAGGTATTACATCAGTTATTGGTGATTGCCAGCCCGCAGGGGTTTATGGATGCCACGCTATGGCAACATCTGGCCGCCAGTTTGGGGCGAATTCTTATCGCATTACTCGCTGCGGTCGCACTTGGTGTTCCAACGGGCATTGCGATGGGGCTAAGCAGCACCGTACGTGGTGTGTTGGACCCACTGATTGAGATTTATCGCCCCGTTCCCCCCTTAGCCTATTTGCCCCTTATGGTTATCTGGTTCGGCATTGGTGAAACCTCAAAGATCCTGCTGATTTATCTGGCGATATTTGCGCCGGTGACGTTAGCCGCTGTGGCTGGCGTGCGTAGCGTGGCACAGGTGCGGGTTAGAGCTGCTCGTGCATTGGGGGCCAGTCGCTGGCAGGTTTTATGGTTTGTGGTGCTCCCCAGCGCCTTGCCAGAAATCTTAACCGGTATCCGCATTGGGTTGGGTGTGGGGTGGTCAACGTTGGTGGCTGCTGAGCTTATTGCCGCTACGCGCGGATTAGGGTTTATGGTGCAATCAGCCGGTGAGTTTCTCGCAACCGATGTCGTCATCGCCGGCATCAGTGTGATTGCTATTATCGCTTTTGGTATGGAGCTAAGTTTGCGGGCGATCCAACGCCGGCTAACACCTTGGTATGGAGCACAGCAATGAATGAACGCTTGGTAGTCACGCCGTTAGGGCCGCATATTGGTGCTTTGGTTGAGAATATTAATATTGCCCGCCCGTTGGGTGATAGTCAGTTTGAACAGCTTTATCATGCGTTACTCAAGCATCAGGTACTGTTTTTCCGCAATCAACCCATCACGCCATTACAGCAACGTGAACTGGCCGGGCGTTTTGGTGATTTACATATTCATCCGGTTTATCCGCACACCAAAGAGTGTGAGGAGATTATCGTGCTGGATACCCATGATAATAATCCGCCGGACAACGATAACTGGCACACCGACGTGACGTTTATCGCCAATCCGCCATTAGGTGCGATTCTGGCGGCAAAGCAGCTACCGCCAACCGGTGGTGATACCTTATGGAGCAGTGGGATTGCGGCTTATGAAGCGCTTTCTGCTCCGTTTAAACAGCTTTTGGCCGGTTTACAGGCCGAGCATGACTTTGCGCACTCCTTCCCCGAGCACAAACATCGTGCGACCCCGGAAGAGCATCAACGATGGCTACTGGCTAAAGAGAATAATCCGCCGATATTGCATCCGGTGGTACGTACCCATCCGGTGAGTGGGCGTCAGGCATTGTTCGTCAATGAAGGATTCACCACCCGAATCGTTGAATTGAGTGATAAAGAGAGCGATGCTTTACTGCGTTTCCTGTTTGCACACACCACCAAACCCGAGTTTCAAGTACGCTGGCGCTGGCAGCAGGATGATGTGGCGATGTGGGATAACCGTGTCACCCAGCACTATGCCAATGCCGATTATCTGCCACAACGGCGGGTGATGCATCGGGCGACTATTCTGGGGGATAGGCCGGTGTACCGGCCTGGTTAACGGGCGATTTGATTTAGTCTGTGATTAACAACGAGCGGGCCGCTGCGTCAACTGCATCAACGGTGATGTCATCAACCTGTGGCCCGGCATGTAACAACACATGGCGGGTTAACGGGTACCAGCGCCGGTATTTTTCTGGCCGCGACTCAAACAGTGCGACGACCGGGATCTGTAATGCTGAACTGATATGGACCGGTGCGCTATCAGCCGAAATAACCACATCCAATTGACTGGCTGCGGCCACGAACTCATCAACTGACGGTGTAAATAGACTTCGGCCGTGGATGCTCGCCAGTTGCTGTTCACTTGGCGGTGCGATGGGATCATACAAAATCACTATCTCGGCCTGATCACTGAGCTTCAGTGCCAACTGTTGCCACTTCTCCCACGACCAGCGCCGTTGCGGTGATTTATTCGAGACAAACAGCCCGATACGTGGCCGATTGCGTTCACCTAATTCTGCCTGCCATTTTGCCTGCAATTGTGGGTCAGGATAGAGATGTAATTTGAGCGTATCGATGTCGACCCGCCCCAGTTCGGGTAGCAGTGCAAAACCAGACAGCGCCTCATGGCGTATTGGCCGATTGGTCACATGGTCAGGATTGCGGTCATCAAATTCACTGCCCGGGTTATGCCAACGGCTATCGACCACATTAAGTTGTTTAGCGAACTGGATACTGTTTTTGTTCATGCCACCGTTAGGGATAACCAGTAAATCAAAACGTAAACATCGCAGTCGCCAAATCAGGGCCAGACGATTAAACAGCGCCTTGATCCTGCCCGGTTGTTGGTTTCTTTCACATTGCTTACTGTAAACGTAGGTGTGAACGGTACTGATATCGGGGTTACGTGCCAGTGCATCTCGATTGTATTTATTGGCCAGCACATGAATTTCGGCTGCTGGCCAGCGCTGCTTTAATGCATGTAATAAAGCAGTGGTACAAACCAGATCGCCAAGGAAATCAATTCGGATAACCAAAATGCGCTGCATCAATACATATTCCCAGAAGTAATTTTATGCCTTATTAAACATGAAAATTTCCTGAGTAATAACAAAAATAAACGTAAATTTGAGATCTATTTTGATAATGAATGCTTCTGCTGCGCATAACGCCATAGAGTGACTGATAAACGTACCGCTCGCCAGAACTCACTGATATTCCCCGCGCCCTGAAACAGCGCTTTGGGTAAGCCTAATGCCCTAAACTCAGCCGCGAGTGCCGAACGTTCTGGTGACGGGGATAATTTCTTACGCATCAACCCGAAAAAATGGCCGCTCTCCTGATTAGCGTGACGTAACAGCGCACGGCTTAACGGCGGTTGTTGCGTGGCAGAAAGGTTAATTAGCGCGTTAATAATTCTAAGATAGCTATTGGCGCGAGCCACCAAGGCTTGGGGTAACGGAGAGTGGGTGATGGAGAGTGGGTTGGTGCGATAACCATAAAATGGCGTATCACAGAAACCGACACGTTGTACGGCGAGTGCCAGATGGGTGGTCCACAGAATATCTTCATGTAGCATTCCAGGGATGAATGCGAGTTGATGGGTCGCGATCAATTCGCGCCGAATCAATTGTAGCCATACATAATGTGGCCACTCATTATGTTCAATACTGCGAATAACCCATTGCTGGCCGCTAAGTATCTCGCTCCACGGCTGTTTATGTAACAAGGGGCTGCTGGGCGCCAGGTGGGGATCAGTGGTAAAGGTAAAACCATTACCTATCAGTAAATCTAATTGCTGCCGATTGGCCTGTTGCAACCAGGTTGATAAAGCATCAGAGGCCAGCCAGTCATCGCCATCAACAAAAGCAATCCAGGGGGCGGTTGCCCGAGCGATTCCAGCATTACGGGCCGCAGAAAGCCCCTGATTGGCCTGATTAACAATGACCAGCCGCGAATCATGGCGCGCGGCGGCTACTAATATCGTCAGGCTGTCATCGGTCGAACCATCATTGACGGCAATGATTTCCAATGACACACCCGACTGCTGGTACAATGAATCCAGTAGTTGTGTGAGGTAAGCGGCGCAATTAAATACCGGTACCACCACACTAATATCCTTATTAGCCATGACCTTATTATCCTTAATACTGGCGTTTTCTGAAAAGCGGTTATCCCGCTTCAAATATCTTAGTGAGGTTCTCCAACTGCTCCTGAGCATCTAGCCAGTGCATTTCAGTCTCTTCAAGTTTGGTTTTCACTTGCGTCTGCTGCTGTAAACATTGGGTCAAATCAGCCTTACGTGCAATATCGTATAAGGCAGAATCAGCCAATCGCTCTTCGATGACTGCCAGCTCGGTACTGAGCTTATCCATCTGTTTTTCCAGCGTCATAATCTGCTTACGCAATGGCTGAGTCTGGGTTCGGAACTCTGCCTCACGGCGTTTTTGATCTTTACGCTGTTGGGCACTATTACCGGACAACTCTTTTGTCGGATTATCCTGCTGGCTTTGCTGGCGCTGCACATCGACCAAAAATTGCTGGTAATCTTCTAAATCGCCGTCGAATTGCTCTACTTTGCCATCATGCACCAGATAGAGGTCATCGGTGGTGGAACGCAGTAAATGGCGGTCATGGGAAACCACCACCAATGCGCCTTCAAAATCAATCAAGGCTTCGGTTAGCGCCTGACGCATATCAAGATCAAGGTGGTTGGTTGGCTCATCGAGTAGCAATAGGTTAGGGCGCTGCCAGATAATCAGTGCCAGTACCAAACGCGCTTTTTCACCGCCGGAGAAGCGGGCTGTTGGGTCCGTAACCTGATCGCCCTGAAAACCGTAGCCACCTAAATAGTCGCGCAGTTGTTGTTCCGACTCTTTGGGTGCCAGGCGGCTCATATGCTGTAGCGGTGATTCATCCGCACGCAAAAACTCCAACTGATGCTGGGCGAAGTAACCCAGTTTAATCCCTTTGGATAAACCAATCTCACCGCTTTGTGGCTCTAATGTGCCGGCTAGCAACTTAATTAGCGTAGATTTACCCGCACCATTGCGCCCCAACAGACCGATGCGGGAGCCGGGGACCAGATTGAGCTTAATGGACTGCAAAATCGTACGATCACCATAGCCGGCGCTCACTTTCTCCATGCGGAGTAGGGGGTCAGGCAAACTTTCCGGTGTACGGAAGCTGAAGTGGAATGGATTATCCACATGGGCAGGTGCAATCAGTTCCATCCGCTCAAGCATCTTGATGCGGCTCTGAGCTTGTTTGGCTTTAGTCGCCTGTGCGCGGAAGCGGTCGATATAGCTTTGTAAATGCGCCACTTTTTCTTGCTGATGCTGATACATCGACTGCTGCTGCGAGAGCTTGGTCGCTCGCTGGCGTTCGAAAGATGAATAGTTACCGGTATATTCATTCAGCGTCTGCTGTTCAATATGCAGAATCTTATCAATAATAGGATCAAGGAAATCGCGGTCATGAGAAATTAATACCAGCGTGCCAGAATAGCTTTTCAGCCATTTTTCCAGCCAGATAACTGCATCCAAATCCAAGTGGTTGGTCGGTTCATCCAGCAGCAGTAAATCAGAGCGGCAAACCAGCGCTTGGGCCAGGTTAAGGCGCATGCGCCAGCCGCCAGAAAATGAACGTACCGGTTGCTGTAATTGCTCTTGAGAAAACCCCAGCCCGTGTAGCAAACTGGCGGCACGGGATTGAATTGTCCAGGCATGGATGGCATCAAGTTTGCCGTGCACGGTGGCGATGGCATGACCATCATTTTTTTCGTTAGCGGCCTGAAGTTCGGCCTCCAATTGGCGATATTCGCGGTCCCCGTCGATAACATACTCTATCGCCGGAATATCCAGGGCCGGGGTCTCTTGATTAACCCAAGCCAGTGCCCAGTTGCTGGGGAAAGTGGCATTGCCCCCATCGGCGCTCAGTTCGCCTTTGAGCAACGCCAGCAGGGTGGATTTACCACAACCGTTTTTGCCGACCAGCCCGACCTTTTGGCCAGGATTAATCGTTGCTGTAGCGTTGTCCAGCAAGACGCGGGTACCACGTCGTATTTGAAGCGAAGAAAAAACAATCATAGAGTGCCGTATGTTTAGAGTATGTTAAATTATCATTGTATTTTTGACGTTACAGGGGGCTAGTTGCGCGCATTCACCCGAATCACATATTTGTAGTTGGCCTTATTTGCATAGGCTTATCGGATTTTGCTCGCTTGCGGCTGACCTGCAACCCCAATTACTTTGGGTATAAATCTTAGTCTTTTTTGGTCTTTGCGGAGCATGGTAACGGAAAAACCGGACCCTGACGACGCTTTGGAGGGGAATGATGTCGCAGCCACCGAAGGTTTTGCTGCTGTATGCCCATCCGGAATCACAAGACTCGGTGGCAAACCGGGTTTTACTGCAACCGGTGCAGCAGTTAGAACATGTTACTGTGCACGATCTTTATGCACATTATCCTGATTTCTTTATTGATATTCACCATGAGCAGCAATTGCTACGTGAGCATCAAGTTATTGTATTTCAACATCCTCTCTATACCTACAGTTGCCCGGCGTTGCTGAAGGAGTGGCTGGACCGGGTATTAGCTCGTGGTTTTGCCAATGGTGTGGGTGGTCATGCTCTGACGGGTAAGTATTGGCGCTCGGTAATTACCACCGGCGAACCGGAAGGGGCCTATCGGGTAGGGGGCTATAACCGCTATCCGATGGAAGATATTCTGCGCCCTTTCGAATTGACAGCGGCTATGTGCCATATGCATTGGATGAACCCGATGATTATATACTGGGCGCGACGTCAGAAACCGGAAGTCTTAGCCAGCCATGCGCAAGCTTATACGCAGTGGTTGCAGTCGCCGCTGCCTGCGGGAGGGCACTGATATATGGAAGGCTCAGCGCTACTTACTGCCATTTTATTATTTTTATTTGCCGCTGTGGTTGCGGTCCCTATTGCTCAACGCCTGGGTATTGGTGCGGTGTTGGGTTATCTGATAGCCGGTATTGCTATTGGTCCATGGGGGTTAGGTTTTATACGTGATGTTGACGAAATACTGCACTTCTCCGAGCTTGGTGTGGTGTTTCTGATGTTTATCATTGGGTTGGAGTTGAATCCAGCCAAGCTATGGCAGTTGCGGCGCTCTATTTTTGGTGTCGGTGCGGGTCAGGTCGTTATTACAGCAGCAGTATTGGGGGCATTACTCTATTTCACCCAATTCGCCTGGCAGGCGGCGGTTATCGGTGGCATTGGTTTAGCAATGTCCTCGACCGCGATGGCATTGCAGCTAATGCGGGAAAAAGGCATGAACCGCAACGAAGGCGGGCAGCTCGGATTCTCGGTGTTACTGTTCCAGGATATGGCGGTTATACCTGCTTTGGCGTTGATCCCTATTCTGGCGGGGGGCGGTGGTGCTGCCAATGATTGGGTCAAAATTGGTATTAAAGTTGCGGCGTTTGCGGGCATGTTGATTGGTGGGCGCTATCTGCTGCGCCCCTTGTTTCGCTATATTGTCGCCTCTGGTGTGCGGGAGGTTTTTACTGCCGCCGCATTACTGGTGGTATTAGGTTCTGCACTGTTTATGGATGCATTGGGCCTATCGATGGCGTTAGGGACATTTATCGCCGGGATATTACTGGCCGAAAGTGAATTTCAGCACGAACTGGAAATTGCCATCGAACCTTTTAAAGGGTTATTGCTCGGGTTGTTCTTTATTTCGGTTGGGATGGCGCTGAATCTTGGTGTGCTATTCACTCACCTGCTGGATGTGTTGTTAGGTGTGCTGGCGCTGGTATTTATCAAAGGCACCGTATTGTATGGTTTGGCACGTACATTTGGCTTGCGCCGTTCGGTGCGCTTGCAATTTGCCGGAGTGCTCAGTCAGGGCGGTGAATTTGCTTTCGTCTTGTTCTCCGCTGCATTCTCTCAACATGTTCTAAATGCTGAACAACTGGCATTGCTGCTGGTGGTGGTTACGTTGTCGATGATGACGACACCATTATTGATGCAGGCTATCGATCGCATTCTGATCCGCCGTTATAACGCGCAGGAAGAGAGCGATGAGAAGCCGTTCGTGGAAGATAATGATCCGCAGGTGATTATTGTTGGTTTTGGGCGATTTGGTCAGGTGATTGGCCGCCTACTGATGGCGAACAAAATGCGTATTACCGTGTTAGAACGTGATGTCAGTGCGGTGAGTGTGATGCGCAAATACGGTTACAAAGTCTATTACGGCGATGCCACCGAATTGGAACTGTTGCGGGCCGCCGGCGCGGAAAAAGCTAAAGCTATTGTTATCACCTGTAATGAGCCGGAAGATACCATGACATTGGTGCATCTGTGCCAGCAACATTTCCCTGACTTGCACATTCTGGCGCGTGCCAGAGGGCGTGTTGAAGCACATGAACTGTTGCAAAATGGCGTCAAAGACTTCACCCGTGAAACCTTTTCCAGTGCGCTGGAGTTGGGGCGTAAAACGCTATTGGGATTGGGAATGCATCCACATCAAGCTTATCGGGCGCAACAACATTTCCGCCGTCTTGATATGCGGATGCTGCGTGAATTGGTGCCGCAGCATCATGGTGATGTGGCGCAAATCTCCAGAGTTAAAGAGGCCCGCCGTGAACTGGAAGATATTTTCCAGCGAGAAATGCTACACGAAAGTCGGCAGTTAGATGGGTGGGATGAATACGAATAATGTCGGAGAAAACGATGACAAGTGCTCTTAATAAGACAAAAACGCGCAAAAGATTTATCGCTGGAGCGGTTTGTCCAAAATGTAAGGCATTGGATACATTGGCTTTATGGCGTGAAGATCAGGTAGAGGTGGTCGAGTGTGTCAAGTGTGGTCACCATCAACGCCAGACGGATGAACAGGTCAATCAACACGTCCGCCCGCATGAACAAGTGATCGGTATTTTCCATCCCGAGTAGCGTTATCCTTCGCGATTTTTTATGCTGGTGGGTACAGCGGTGCAGATTTCAGCTACAATCTGTGCCAATTTTTGTTCCAAGGGTAGGAGATATCATGAAAGTAGCAAAAGACTTGGTGGTCAGCCTGGCTTACCAGGTACGTACAGAAGACGGTGTTTTAGTTGATGAGTCTCCGGTGAGTGCGCCGTTGGACTACTTGCATGGACACGGTTCCCTGATCGCTGGTTTGGAAAAAGCGCTCGAAGGTCATGAAGCTGGCGACAGCTTTGATGTGCGCGTGAATGCAGACGAAGGCTACGGCAGCTATGATGAAAATCTGGTGCAGCGCGTACCGAAAGACGTCTTTATGGGCGTTGACGAGCTGGAAGTTGGCATGCGTTTCCTGGCTGATACCGATCAAGGTCCAGTACCGGTAGAGATCACTGCTGTTGAAGATGAGCACGTGGTGGTTGATGGTAACCACATGCTGGCGGGTCAGGATCTGAACTTCCACGTTGAAGTGGTTGCTATCCGTGAAGCAACAGAAGAAGAGCTGCAACATGGCCACGTACATGGCGAGCATGATCATCATCATGAACACGGTGATGGTTGCTGCGGCGGTCATGGCCATGATGAGGGTGACCACGATCATGAACATGGTAAAGGTGGTTGTGGTAAGGGCGGCTGTGGCTGTCACTAAGATCTGACCTGTTACTAAAATTTGACATGGTCAGTCAAAAGCCAGCCTTGCGGCTGGCTTTTTGCTATCCGCATTAATAATGCGGAGGCGGTGTCTCTTCTGCTGGCGAGGCCATCATGGAAGACTGAGATTCGCGCAGTTTATCGGTCAACAAACGCAGATGCTCCCGCAATTTGGTCATTTCCATTTGGTGCTCCGTCACGATCAAATTGAGTTCCTCAATCGTCACTTCCTGAAATGCCAGACGGCTTTCCAGCATTTCCAGCCGTTGTTCAAACAGGGATTGTTCCATATTAATTTCCTCTCATGACTGCAAACCATACCCTCTTATTACTTCCTATTTGATACTCATAGAGAAAAAACAGGGGAGGGGCGATTCTACCTGTAAAACGCCGTGATTGCCTTGCGAGGGTCAAGATATCGATAAAACGAAACTTCTTGTAGTAAAAAAAGTCTTAATATCACTTAATAGCATCAGCATAGAGATTGTTTTGTGTTCGCACAGACAGTTATAGTACAAGTTACACTTATAATCGTTGCTTGGGGTAAGTGTCCTTAAGCCAATGGAGAAATGGATGAAATCACTGTTTAAAGTAACGCTACTGGCTACCACCATGGCGCTGACCCTGAATACCTCTGCTACTTTCGCTGCTGAAGCAGCTAAAACCGCAGCCGCGCCAGCAACGACCAATAGCGCATTTAAAAATGATGACCAGCAATCTGCTTATGCATTAGGCGCATCATTAGGGCGTTACATGGATAATTCCCTAAAAGAACAAGAAAAGCTGGGTATTAAACTGGATAAAGACCAGTTGATCGCCGGTGTTCAGGACGCGTTTGCTAACAAAAGCAAACTGACTGATGCAGAAATTGAAAGCACTCTGCAAAGTTTTGAAGCTCGCGTAAAAGCTTCTGCTCAGGCAAAAATGGAGCAGGACGCTAAAGAAAATGCCGATAAGGGCGCTAAGTATCGCGATACTTTCGCTAAAGAAAAAGATGTGAAGAAAACCGAATCTGGCCTGCTGTACAAAGTAGAGAAAGCCGGTACTGGTGAAGCACCAAAAGACAGTGATACCGTGGTTGTTAATTACAAAGGGACACTGACTGATGGCACTGAGTTTGATAACTCCTACAAGCGTGGTGAGCCATTATCCTTCCGCTTGGACGGTGTTATCCCAGGTTGGACTGAAGGCCTGAAGCAAATCAAAAAAGGTGGCAAGATCACCCTGGTTATCCCACCAGAACTGGCTTACGGCAAAACTGGCGTCCCAGGTATCCCAGCTAACTCTACTCTGGTATTCGATGTAGAACTGTTAGATGTGAAAGCGGCGCCAAAAGCTGATGCTCCAGAAGAGCAACCAGCAGCAGCTGCAGGCGAAAAAGCGAAGAAGTAATTCAGCTTAGTTCACCGATTCTGCTTATAACCGCTGCGATAATTGTCGTGGCGGTTTTTTTTGCGGCACATCTATCAATTTTCACTTCTGTTCGTTGATAACTTGACGGTTTATGGCTTGTGGGCTTAACGTCAATATCACGCGCAAACGCAAGGATTTTATCTCAGCATATTTGCTAGACTTAAAATCTAAGATATTGAGTTATGAGTCTGCCAACGATATTGAGACAGGCTTTACCTAGAGGATGGTGTCTTCGATGTCTAATTCGCTTCTCAGTAGCGAAACCAGTGAACTGGATTTACTGGATGAACGTCCGTTCAGTCAGACGGACCATGAAATACTAAAATCATACGAAGCTGTCGTTGATGGCTTAGCTATGCTTATTGGCGGCCACTGTGAAATTGTTCTGCACTCACTGGAAGATCTGAAAAGCTCTGCGGTAAGAATTGCGAATGGAGAACACACTGGAAGGCAAATTGGTTCACCGATAACCGACTTGGCTCTACGGATGTTGCACGATATGGCCGGTGCTGACAGCAGTGTTTCAAGAGCTTATTTCACCCGAGCCAAAAGTGGTGTACTGATGAAATCAGTCACTATCGCTATCCGTAACCGTGACCAGCGTGTTATTGGCTTGCTGTGCATCAACATGAATCTGGATGTGCCTTTCTCACAAATCATCCAAACGTTTATGCCGCCGGAAACGCAGGAAGTTGCTTCCTCGGTCAACTTTGCCTCATCTGTTGATGATTTGGTGGCGCAAACACTTGAATTTACCATCGAAGAAGTCAATGCGGACCGTAATGTTTCTAACAATGCGAAGAACCGCCAAGTGGTACTTAATCTTTATGAAAAGGGTATTTTTGATATCAAAGATGCCATCAATCAGGTTGCAGAACGGCTTAATATCTCTAAACACACCGTCTATCTTTACATTCGCCAATTCAAAAGTGGCGACCTTGTAGGGCACGACCGTTAATGTCTGGCGTGAAAAGATATTGTCTTATGGTCACAGGGCCTGCTTATGGTACGCAGCAGGCCAGTAGTGCTTATCAATTCGCACAAGCGCTGATAAATTCAGGTCACAGTTTGGTGAGCGTTTTCTTCTATCGCGAAGGCGTTTTGAACGCTAACCAATTAACTGCCCCTGCCAGTGATGAATTTGACTTGGTAAGGGCGTGGCAACAATTGGCGGCTGAACATGCTGTTATGTTGCATGTGTGTGTGGCGGCGGCATTACGCCGTGGTGTAACCGACCAACAGGAAGCCGAACAACTCAATCTTGCGGCAGCGAATCTGCAACCGGGTTTTACCTTAACCGGACTGGGTGCGTTAGCCGAAGCTGCATTGACCTGTGATCGCATGGTGCAATTTTAATGGCAATGAAACGTGTCGCTTTTGTTTTCACCCAAGGTCCGCATGGCAATTCGGCAGGGCGGGAAGGGTTGGATGCCTTACTGGCTACATCGGCATTAAGCGAAGATTTAGGTGTATTCTTTCTGTCAGATGGTGTTTTGCAGCTATTACCTCAGCAACAACCGGAAATAATTCTCGCCAGAAACTATATTGCCACTTTTGGTGTCTTACCCCTGTACGATGTTGAGAATTGTTATATCTGCGAAGCCTCATTAGAGCAACGCGGGTTGAGTGGTGTGACGAACTGGATCCTTGCTGTCGAGGTATTATCTCCGGTAAATTTACGTCGCCAATTGGCAACTTATGATGTTGTGCTGACTTTTTAATGGGATTTGGGTCGCTATAATGCTGTATACCGTCAGTCATTCTCCTTATCGTTGCGATTTATCTGCTTTGCTGAGATTAGTCACATCCGAAGATGAGATTCTCTTTCTACAAGATGGCGTTATGACTGTTTTGAAAAACAGTGAAAGTCTTAAGCTATTGTTAAATAACCCCGCTTCTCTATTTGTGTTAGAAGATGACGTTATTGCACGTGGTTTGTCTGGTCAAATTTCAGACAGCGCTACGCTAATCGGCTATACTCACTTCGTGGATTTGACCCTAAAACATCAGCAACAACTGGCATGGTAATGCAGTCAATGCTGTATATTTCTTGACACCTTAGATAGTCAGCCATAAAATTCTGCGTCCTCGTTCTCTGCCAGTCGTGCAAACGAGGGGGATTTATCACGTGTTTACGAAGCAAAAAACCAGGAGCTTTTTTAATAATGGCAACGATTAACCAGCTGGTTCGCAAGCCACGCAGCATGAAGGTTGCTAAAAGCAACGTTCCTGCGCTGGAAGCATGCCCGCAGAAACGTGGTGTATGTACCCGCGTATATACCACCACCCCGAAAAAACCTAACTCCGCACTGCGTAAAGTTTGCCGTGTGCGTTTAACTAACGGTTTTGAAGTCACCTCCTACATCGGCGGTGAAGGTCATAACCTACAGGAACACTCCGTGATCCTGATCCGTGGCGGTCGTGTAAAAGACTTGCCAGGTGTGCGTTACCACACCGTCCGCGGCGCGCTTGACTGCTCAGGTGTTAAAGACCGTAAGCAATCACGTTCTAAGTACGGCGTGAAGAAGCCAAAGGCTTAATGGTTCTCCGTTAAGTAAGGCCAAACATTTTCACATTAATGTCAAAATAAACTCTTAGAGTTTTGGACAACCCTGAATTAACAACGGAGTATTTCCATGCCACGTCGTCGTGTAATTGGTCAGCGTAAAATTTTGCCAGATCCTAAGTTCGGATCTGAATTGCTGGCTAAATTTGTAAATATCCTGATGGTAGATGGTAAAAAATCTACTGCAGAAGCAATCGTCTATACCGCGCTGGAAACCCTGGCTCAGCGTTCTGGTAAAGATTTTCTGGAAGCTTTCGAAGTAGCTCTGGATAACGTGCGCCCGACTGTCGAAGTTAAGTCTCGCCGCGTTGGTGGTTCTACTTATCAGGTACCAGTTGAAGTTCGTCCGGTTCGTCGTAATGCCTTGGCAATGCGTTGGATCGTTGATGCTGCTCGTAAACGCGGTGATAAATCCATGGCTTTGCGCTTGGCGAATGAACTGTCTGACGCAGCAGAGAACAAAGGTTCTGCTGTTAAGAAACGTGAAGACGTTCACCGTATGGCCGAAGCTAACAAGGCGTTCGCGCACTACCGCTGGTAATTACCACGCAGTAGCTATGCTAACCATGCGGGCGCTTTAATAGTTAACCCGCATGGTTAATCGAATGAACGCCTAAGGCAATAGAGGAATCAAATGGCTCGTAAAACACCCATTGAGCGCTATCGTAATATCGGTATCAGCGCTCACATCGACGCCGGTAAGACAACCACTACCGAACGTATCCTGTTTTACACCGGTGTAAACCATAAGATCGGTGAAGTTCATAACGGCGCAGCCACTATGGACTGGATGGAACAAGAGCAGGAACGTGGTATTACCATTACTTCTGCGGCTACTACCTGCTTCTGGTCTGGTATGGCTAAACAGTATGAACCACATCACATCAATATCATTGACACCCCAGGGCACGTTGACTTCACCATTGAAGTTGAACGTTCTATGCGTGTTCTTGACGGTGCGGTAATGGTTTACTGTGCAGTTGGTGGTGTTCAGCCACAGTCTGAGACCGTATGGCGTCAGGCGAACAAATATAAAGTCCCACGCATTGCGTTCGTTAACAAAATGGACCGCATGGGTGCTAACTTCCTGAAAGTTGTTGGCCAGCTTAAAGCTCGTCTGGGCGCGAATCCAGTTCCATTGCAACTGGCAATCGGCGCGGAAGAGAAATTCACTGGTGTTATCGATCTAGTGAAAATGAAAGCGATCAACTGGAATGAAGCCGATCTGGGTGTGACCTTCGAATACGAAGAGATCCCTGCTGATATGGCTGAGCTGGCTGCTGAATGGCACCAGAATCTGGTTGAATCGGCTGCAGAAGCGTCTGAAGAGCTGATGGACAAGTATTTGGGCGGCGAAGAGCTGACCGAAGAAGAAATCAAGAAAGCTCTGCGTCAACGTGTTCTGCGCAACGAAATTATCTTGGTTACCTGTGGCTCTGCGTTTAAAAACAAAGGCGTACAGGCAATGCTGGATGCAGTTATCGATTATCTGCCAGCGCCAACTGACGTTGAAGCAATCAACGGTATTTTGGACGATGGTAAAGATACTCCGGCTGTTCGTCATTCAGACGACAAAGAGCCGTTCTCTGCATTGGCATTCAAAATTGCTACCGACCCGTTTGTGGGTAACCTGACATTCTTCCGTGTGTACTCTGGCATTGTTAACTCCGGTGACACTGTGCTGAACTCAGTACGTTCGCGTGAAGAGCGTTTGGGTCGTATCGTACAGATGCATGCCAACAAACGTGAAGAGATCAAAGAAGTTCGCGCAGGCGACATCGCAGCAGCGATCGGCCTGAAAGACGTGACGACGGGTGACACCTTATGTGATCCAAAGCATGTGATCATTCTGGAACGTATGGAGTTCCCTGAGCCGGTTATCTCTGTTGCCGTTGAACCAAAAACCAAAGCCGACCAGGAAAAAATGGGTATGGCTCTGGGGCGTCTGGCAAAAGAAGATCCATCATTCCGTGTGTGGACTGACGAAGAATCAGGTCAGACTATCATCGCTGGTATGGGTGAGCTGCACTTGGATATCCTGGTTGACCGTATGCGCCGCGAATTTAGCGTGGAAGCAAACATCGGTAAACCTCAGGTTGCTTACCGTGAAACTATCCGCGATACCGTCAAGGACGTGGAAGGTAAGCACGCTAAGCAGTCAGGCGGTCGTGGTCAGTACGGTCATGTTGTTATCGATATGTCTCCGTTACCACCGGGTGGTGCTGGGTATGAATTCGTCAACGAAATCGTTGGTGGTTCTATTCCTAAAGAGTTCATCCCTGCTGTTGATAAAGGTATCCAGGAACAACTGAAATCCGGTCCTCTGGCTGGTTATCCGGTTGTGGACGTTAAAGTGCGTCTGCACTACGGTTCTTACCATGATGTTGACTCCTCAGAATTGGCGTTTAAATTAGCCGGTTCTATCGCCTTTAAAGAAGGTTTCAAACGAGCTAAACCAGTTCTGCTTGAGCCAATAATGAAGGTTGAAATCGAAACCCCTGAAGATTATGCGGGTGACGTAATGGGTGACCTGAGTCGTCGTCGTGGCATGATCGAAGGTATGGAAGATACGTTAACTGGTAAGACTATTCGTGCCCAGGTTCCGTTGTCTGAAATGTTCGGTTATGCTACTGACCTGCGCTCTCAGACCCAGGGCCGTGCTTCATACTCTATGGAGTTCCTGAAGTATGCTGAAGCGCCGAGTAACGTCGCTCAAGCCGTTATCGAAGCCCGTGGCAAATAAGCTTTCGGGTTTAAAACAATGATCCAGTGCTCTCTCATAAGTGGTAGAGCACCAGAGTAAGGAATATAGTCGTGTCTAAAGAAAAATTTGAACGTAACAAACCCCATGTAAACGTCGGTACTATCGGCCACGTTGACCATGGTAAAACTACCCTGACTGCAGCAATCACTACCGTACTGGCTAAAACCTACGGCGGGAGCGCTCGTGCTTTCGATCAGATCGATAACGCACCAGAAGAAAAAGCTCGTGGTATCACCATCAACACTTCTCACGTTGAATATGACACCCCGACTCGTCACTATGCGCACGTTGACTGCCCAGGACACGCCGACTACGTTAAAAACATGATCACCGGTGCTGCTCAGATGGACGGCGCGATCTTGGTTGTTGCTGCAACTGACGGTCCTATGCCACAGACTCGTGAACACATCCTGTTGGGCCGCCAGGTTGGCGTTCCATACATGATCGTATTCATGAACAAATGTGACATGGTTGACGACGAAGAGCTGCTGGAATTGGTAGAAATGGAAGTTCGTGAACTTCTTTCTGCTTACGATTTCCCAGGCGACGACATTCCAGTAATCAAGGGCTCAGCTCTGAAAGCACTGGAAGGCGTTCCTGAGTGGGAAGCAAAAATTATCGAACTGGCTGAAGCATTGGATACTTATATTCCACTGCCAGAACGTGCTATCGATAAGCCATTCTTGCTGCCAATCGAAGACGTATTCTCTATCTCAGGCCGTGGTACTGTTGTAACTGGTCGTGTAGAGCGCGGTATCGTTAAAGTTGGTGAAGAAGTAGAGATCGTTGGTATCAAAGATACTGTTAAATCTACTTGTACTGGCGTTGAAATGTTCCGCAAACTGCTGGACGAAGGCCGTGCTGGTGAGAACGTTGGTGTTCTTCTGCGTGGTATCAAACGTGAAGATATCGAACGTGGTCAGGTTCTGGCTAAACCAGGTTCTATCAAACCACACACTACCTTTGATTCAGAAGTTTATATTCTGAGCAAAGACGAAGGCGGCCGTCATACTCCGTTCTTCAAAGGCTACCGTCCTCAGTTCTACTTCCGTACAACTGACGTAACCGGTACCATCGAACTGCCAGAAGGCGTTGAAATGGTAATGCCTGGTGATAACGTGAACATGGTTGTTACCTTGATTCACCCAATTGCAATGGACGACGGTCTGCGTTTCGCAATCCGTGAAGGCGGCCGTACTGTAGGCGCTGGTGTTGTTGCTAAAGTTATCGCTTAATTGCTTTACTGATTAATTATTTTATTGATCAAGTAACCAAGGGTGCTTCGGCACCCTTTTTTATTGATAAAGTGAATAATCTTAATTGAAATAACACGCATTCTTATTTACACTTGAGAGATTGGTTAAGAAGTGAGTCTCTCTATGTATGTTTGTCTGTGTAATGCGGTATCTGACAAAGTTATCCGTAAAGCTGTACGTCAGCACCATCCACATACCATTAAACAACTGCGTCAATTGGTACCCATTGGTACAGACTGCGGTAAGTGCATCCGACAGGCCAGAGAGATACTGATCGAGGAACGCGCGAATATTCCAGAAATGAATGATGTTGCCTAATAGTTAGTAGGGAGAAGTATTCCCCACACTTTGCCATCTGGTACTACACTTTGTGTACTGGAAGCGGAGGGTATACTTATGAAAGGCGATAAAAAGATAATTGCACATCTCAATACACTACTCGGCAACGAGCTAGTTGCCATCAATCAATATTTTCTCCATGCCCGAATGTTTAAAAACTGGGGGCTGATGCGCCTTAATGATAAGGAGTATCACGAATCCATAGACGAAATGAAGCATGCCGATAAATACATCGAACGTATTTTATTCCTCGAAGGTATTCCTAACTTACAGGACTTGGGTAAGCTGAATATTGGCGAGGATGTTGAGGAAATACTGAAATCAGATTTAGCTCTCGAGCTCGCCGGGGCGAAGGATCTGCGTGAAGGTATTGCTTATGCTGATTCTATCCATGACTATGTTAGTCGCGATTTATTGAAAGAAATTCTTGCTGATGAAGAGGGCCATATTGACTGGCTCGAAACAGAACTGAGTCTGATTGAGCGTTTAGGTATACAAAACTACTCTCAGGCACAGTTGGCGAAAGACTAAATACTTGCAAGATAGCTTGTTTATTAACCATAAGATTACGCAGTCAAAAAGAGTGAGAATCCTTCTTGGACTCACTCTTTTTTTCATTCCTACCGCACAAATTAACCTTATATCCCCTTAATTAAATTATCTGGCAAGTTTTTGCATAGATTTCCAACACTGGCTTGCTTCCTGCTGGTATTTACGTATAATGCGCGGGCCTACCTAATCTTGGTAGGCCAGATTGAAACTAATCTGTCAGTCATAGCCTAGTGCTGTTACTGAACAATACTCCCGATATGGGGGTTATATGTTGAACGATTACACTCCCCCATCAATCGAAATGGGTGCGAGGAGTAATCATTTACGTTTATAAATAATTGGAGCTCTGGTCTCATGCAGAACCAAAGAATCCGTATCCGCCTGAAAGCGTTTGATCATCGTTTGATCGATCAATCAACTGCGGAAATCGTCGAGACTGCCAAGCGCACTGGTGCGCAGGTTCGCGGTCCGATCCCGCTGCCAACTCGCAAAGAGCGCTTTACCGTTCTGATCTCTCCGCACGTCAATAAAGATGCGCGCGATCAGTACGAGATTCGCACTCACAAGCGTCTGGTTGACATCGTTGAGCCAACCGAGAAAACCGTTGATGCTCTGATGCGTCTGGATCTGGCTGCTGGTGTAGACGTGCAGATCAGCCTGGGTTAATCAGGTCATTGAGCGATTGAGAGGTTGAAACAATGATTGGTTTAGTCGGTAAGAAAGTGGGTATGACGCGTATCTTCACTGAAGATGGCGTTTCAATCCCAGTAACTGTTATCGAAATTGAAGCGAACCGCGTAACTCAGGTCAAAAGCCTGGAGAACGACGGATACCGTGCTGTGCAAGTAACTACCGGTGCTAAAAAAGCTAACCGCGTTACTAAACCAGAAGCGGGTCATTTCGCTAAAGCTGGCGTAGAAGCTGGCCGTGGTCTGTGGGAATTCCGCCTTCCAGAAGGTCAAGAATTCACTGCTGGCCAAGAAATTAGCGTCGAAATCTTTGCAGACGTTAAGAAAGTCGACGTTACAGGTACGTCTAAAGGTAAAGGTTTTGCCGGTACTGTTAAGCGCTGGAACTTCCGTACCCAAGATGCTACCCATGGTAACTCCTTGTCTCACCGCGTTCCGGGTTCTATCGGTCAGAACCAGACTCCGGGCAAAGTGTTTAAAGGCAAGAAAATGGCAGGCCATATGGGTGATGAACGTGTAACTGTTCAAAGCCTGGATGTAGTACGTGTTGACGCTGAGCGCAACCTACTGCTGGTCAAGGGCGCTGTACCGGGAGCAACCGGTGGCAACCTGATCGTAAAACCGGCTGTCAAGGCGTAACGTCGAGGAGATAGGAATGGAATTGGTAATGAAAGACGCGCAAGGCGCGCTGACTGTTTCCGAAACTACCTTCGGGCGTGATTTCAATGAAGCGCTTGTACATCAGGTTGTTGTTGCTTACGCAGCAGGTGCCCGTCAAGGTACTCGTGCTCAGAAGACCCGTGCTGAAGTAACAGGTTCCGGTAAGAAACCGTGGCGCCAGAAAGGCACCGGCCGTGCGCGTGCAGGTTCTGTAAAGAGCCCAATCTGGCGTTCAGGTGGTGTGACCTTTGCTGCGAAGCCTCAGGATCACAGTCAGAAAGTAAATAAAAAGATGTACCGCGGCGCGCTGAAAAGCATTCTGTCCGAATTGGTACGTCAAGATCGTCTGATCATTGTCGAAAAGTTCTCTGTTGAAGCACCTAAAACTAAGTTGCTGGCGCAGAAACTGAAAGATATGGCTCTGGAAGATGTGCTGATCGTAACGGGTGAACTGGACGAGAACTTGTTCTTGGCAGCTCGCAACCTGTACAAGGTTGACGTTCGCGATGTAGCCGGTATCGACCCAGTTAGCCTGATCGCCTTCGATAAAGTGGTTATGACTGCTGATGCTGTGAAGCAAGTTGAGGAGATGCTGGCATGATTCGTGAAGAACGTCTGCTGAAAGTACTGCGCGCGCCGCATGTATCTGAAAAAGCGTCCGCTGCGATGGAAAAGAATAACACCATCGTTCTCAAAGTTGCCAAAGACGCGACCAAAGCAGAAATTAAAGCTGCAGTGCAGAAACTGTTTGAAGTCGAAGTCGAAGACGTTAACACCTTGCTGGTTAAAGGCAAGAGTAAGCGTCACGGTCAGCGTGTTGGTCGTCGTAGCGACTGGAAAAAAGCTTACGTCACCCTGAAAGAAGGCCAGAATCTGGACTTCATCGGCGGCGCAGAGTAAGTCGGAGGAGTAAAACAATGGCAATTGTTAAATGTAAACCTACATCTCCGGGTCGTCGCCACGTTGTTAAGGTGGTTAACCAGGAGTTGCATAAGGGTAAGCCTTATGCCCCGTTGCTTGAGAAATTAAGCAAAAGCGGTGGCCGTAACAACAATGGCCGTATCACTACCCGTCATATCGGTGGTGGCCACAAGCAACATTATCGTCTGGTTGACTTCAAACGCAACAAAGATGGTATCCCTGCAGTGGTTGAGCGTCTGGAGTACGATCCGAACCGTTCCGCGAATATCGCGCTGGTTCTGTACAAAGACGGCGAACGCCGTTATATCCTGGCGCCAAAAGGCCTGAAAGCTGGTGACCAGATTCAATCTGGCGTTGATGCGGCAATTAAAGCAGGTAACACCCTGCCTATGCGTAACATCCCAGTTGGTTCAACGGTTCATAACGTAGAAATGAAACCAGGTAAAGGCGGCCAATTGGCTCGTTCTGCTGGTGCATACGTTCAGATCGTTGCTCGTGACGGTTCCTACGTTACTCTGCGTCTGCGCTCCGGCGAAATGCGCAAGGTTCAAGCTGATTGCCGCGCCACCTTAGGTGAAGTCGGTAACGCTGAACACATGCTGCGTGTGCTGGGTAAAGCAGGTGCTAGTCGTTGGCGTGGTATTCGTCCTACCGTTCGCGGTACGGCGATGAACCCGGTAGATCACCCACACGGTGGTGGTGAAGGTCGTAACTTTGGTAAGCACCCGGTAACTCCGTGGGGCGTTCAAACCAAAGGTAAGAAGACCCGTAGCAACAAGCGTACTGATAAGTTCATCGTACGTCGCCGTAGTAAAAAATAATTAGAGGATAAGCCATGCCACGTTCTCTCAAGAAAGGTCCCTTCATTGACCTGCACTTGCTGAAGAAGGTAGAGAAAGCGGTGGAAAGCGGAGACAAGAAGCCAATTCGGACTTGGTCCCGTCGTTCAACGGTCTTTCCAAATATGATCGGTTTGACCATCGCTGTCCATAATGGTCGTCAGCACGTTCCCGTTTTTGTAGCCGATGAAATGGTCGGTCACAAACTGGGTGAATTCGCGCCGACCCGTACTTATCGCGGCCATGCGGCCGATAAAAAGGCTAAAAAGCGCTAAGGTAGGAGGAAGAGATGGAAACTATCGCTAAACATCGCCACGCTCGTTCTTCTGCTCAGAAGGTTCGCTTGGTAGCGGACCTGATTCGCGGTAAGAAAGTGTCGCAAGCTCTGGAAACTCTGGCCTATACCAACAAGAAAGCTGCTGGTTTGGTTAAGAAGGTACTAGAGTCTGCCATTGCTAACGCAGAACACAACGATGGCGCTGACATCGATGATCTGAAAGTCACGAAGATCTTCGTAGACGAAGGCCCTAGCATGAAGCGCATTATGCCGCGTGCAAAAGGTCGTGCAGATCGCATCCTGAAGCGCACCAGCCACATTACTGTGGTTGTGTCCGATCGCTGAGACTCTGGAGACTAGCAATGGGTCAGAAAGTACATCCTAATGGTATTCGACTAGGTATTGTCAAAGCTTGGAACTCTACCTGGTACGCAAATACCAAAGAATTCGCTGACAACCTGGACAGCGACTTTAAAGTTCGCCAATTCCTGACTAAGGAATTAGCGAAAGCTTCCGTTTCTCGCATCGTTATCGAGCGTCCAGCGAAGAGCATCCGTGTGACTATTCACACCGCTCGTCCTGGCATCGTTATCGGCAAGAAAGGTGAAGATGTCGAAAAACTGCGTAAGGTCGTAGCGGATATCGCTGGCGTTCCTGCACAGATTAACATCGCCGAAGTCCGTAAACCGGAACTGGACGCAAAATTGGTTGCTGACAGCATCACTTCACAGCTGGAACGTCGCGTTATGTTCCGTCGTGCTATGAAGCGTGCTGTACAGAACGCAATGCGTCTTGGCGCTAAAGGTATCAAAGTTGAAGTAAGCGGCCGCCTTGGCGGTGCTGAAATCGCGCGTACCGAATGGTACCGTGAAGGTCGTGTTCCGTTGCATACACTGCGTGCGGATATCGATTACAACACATCTGAAGCGCACACCACTTATGGTGTAATCGGCGTTAAGGTATGGATCTTCAAAGGTGAGATCTTGGGTGGTATGGCTGCTGTTGAACAACCGGAACCGGCTGCTCAACCTAAAAAGCAGCAGCGTAAAGGCCGCAAGTAAGGAGAATCGCTGATGTTACAACCAAAGCGTACAAAATTCCGTAAGATGCACAAAGGCCGTAACCGTGGCCTTGCGCAAGGTACGGATGTTAGCTTCGGTGAGTTCGGCCTGAAAGCTTGTGGCCGTTGCCGCCTGACGGCTCGTCAAATCGAAGCAGCCCGTCGTGCGATGACACGTGCAATTAAGCGTCAAGGTAAGGTCTGGATCCGTGTATTCCCGGACAAGCCGATCACCGAGAAGCCGCTCGAAGTGCGTATGGGTAAAGGTAAGGGTAACGTAGAGTATTGGGTTGCCCTGATCCAGCCAGGAAAAATGTTGTTTGAAATGGCTGGTGTACCGGAAGAAACTGCTCGCGAAGCATTTAAGCTCGCAGCAGCGAAACTGCCTGTAGGAACCACCTTTGTAACTAAGACGGTGATGTGATGAAAGCACAAGAGCTGCGTGAAAAAAGCGTTGAAGAGCTGAACACTGAGCTGCTCAACCTGCTGCGTGAGCAATTCAATTTGCGCATGCAGGCGGCTAGTGGCCAGCTGCAACAAACTCACCTGTCGAAACAAGTGCGCCGTAATATCGCACGTGTTAAGACTTTACTGACTGAGAAGGCGGGTGCGTAATGACTGAGCAAATCCGTACTCTGCAAGGTCGCGTAGTTAGTGACAAAATGGAGAAATCCATGGTTGTTGCTATCGAACGTGTGGTGAAACACCCTATTTACGGGAAATTCATCCGTCGTACGACGAAATTGCATGTACATGACGAGAACAATGAATGTGGAATCGGTGACGTGGTAGAAATCCGCGAATGCCGTCCACTGTCAAAGACTAAGTCTTGGACGCTTGTTCGCGTTGTAGAGAAAGCGATTCTGTAATAGAGTAGCCAACTCGAACATAATAAACGGCTCAGAAAGTGGGCCGTTTATTTTTTCTACCCATAATTTGGAAGCGGTGTTATAATGCTGCGCCCTCATTAATGGGGCTTTTAAACGACCTATTCTGGGTCCTAAAGTAGTAGTTGACATTAGCGGAGCACTAACATGATCCAAGAACAGACTATGCTGAACGTGGCCGACAACTCCGGTGCACGTCGCGTAATGTGTATCAAGGTTCTAGGTGGCTCGCACCGTCGCTACGCAGGCATCGGCGACATCATCAAGATCACCATCAAGGAAGCTATTCCTCGTGGCAAGGTGAAGAAAGGCGATGTTCTGAAGGCGGTAGTGGTGCGCACCAAGAAGGGTGTACGTCGCCCGGACGGTTCTGTCATTCGCTTCGATGGTAACGCTTGTGTTATTTTAAATAATAACAGCGAGCAGCCAATCGGCACGCGTATTTTTGGGCCGGTAACTCGTGAACTGCGTAATGAGAAGTTCATGAAAATTATCTCTCTGGCACCAGAAGTACTCTAAGGAGCGAACCATGGCAGCGAAAATCCGTCGTGATGACGAAGTTATCGTGCTAACCGGGAAAGACAAAGGTAAGCGCGGTAAAGTAAAGAATGTCCTGTCTGCTGGTAAGGTCATTGTTGAAGGTATCAACCTGGTTAAAAAACATCAGAAGCCGGTTCCGGCCCTGAACCAACCAGGTGGCATTGTTGAAAAAGAAGCTGCAATTCAAGTTTCCAACCTTGCGCTGTTCAACACGACAACCGGTAAGGCTGACCGTGTAGGCTTTAGATTCGAAGACGGCAAAAAAGTCCGTTTCTTTAAATCTAATAGCGAAACTATCAAGTAATTTGGAGTAATACGATGGCGAAACTGCATGATTACTACAAAGACGAGGTGGTCAAACAACTGATGTCTCAGTTTGGCTACAACTCTGTCATGCAAGTCCCTCGGGTCGAGAAGATCACCCTGAACATGGGTGTTGGTGAAGCGATCGCTGACAAGAAACTGCTGGACAATGCAGCAGCTGACTTGGCAGCAATCTCCGGTCAAAAGCCGTTTATCACCAAAGCACGCAAATCTGTTGCAGGCTTCAAAATCCGTCAGGGCTATCCGATCGGCTGTAAAGTAACCCTGCGTGGCGAACGCATGTGGGAATTCTTTGAGCGTCTGATTACCATTGCTGTACCTCGTATCCGTGACTTCCGTGGCTTGTCCGCTAAGTCATTCGATGGTCGTGGTAACTACAGCATGGGTGTGCGCGAGCAGATCATCTTCCCGGAAATCGACTACGATAAAGTCGATCGTGTACGTGGTTTGGATATTACCATTACCACTACTGCGAAATCCGATGATGAAGGCCGTGCATTGTTGGCTGCTTTTAAATTCCCATTCCGCAAGTAAGGTAGGGTTACTGATGGCTAAGCAATCAATGAAAGCACGCGAAGTTGTTCGCGTGAAACTAGCTAACAAATACCGCGCTCAACGCGAGGAATTAAAAGCTATTATCTCTGGTGTGAACTCATCCGACGAAGACCGTTGGAATGCTGTTCTGAAGCTGCAGTCTCTGCCGCGTGATTCCAGCCCGTCCCGTCAGCGTAACCGCTGCAACCAAACTGGTCGTCCGCATGGTTTCCTGCGGAAGTTCGGGTTGAGCCGTATTAAAGTCCGTGAAACCGCAATGCGCGGTGAAATCCCGGGCCTTAAGAAGGCTAGCTGGTAATTGTCACCAATTGAATCACGGGAGTAAAGACAGATGAGCATGCAAGATCCGATCGCGGATATGCTGACCCGTATCCGTAACGGTCAATCCGCAAACAAAGTCGCGGTCACCATGCCTTCCTCCAAGCTGAAAGTGGCAATTGCCAACGTTCTGAAGGAAGAAGGTTTTATTGAAGATTTTAAAATCGAAGGCGACACCAAGCCTGTTCTGGAATTAGCTCTTAAGTATTTCCAGGGTAAGGCAGTGGTAGAAAGCATTCAACGTATCAGCCGTCCAGGTCTGCGCATCTATAAGAAAAAAGATGAGCTGCCAAAAGTTATGGCCGGTTTGGGTATCGCTGTTATTTCTACCTCTAAAGGTGTTATGACCGATCGTGCAGCTCGCCAAGCTGGTCTTGGTGGCGAGATTATCTGCTACGTAGCTTAATTCGGGAGGAAAGAATGTCTCGTGTTGCAAAAGCACCCGTCGTCATTCCTGCCGGCGTAGAGGTAAAACTCAACGGTCAGGTTATTTCGATAAAGGGTAAGAACGGCGAGCTGACTCGTACCGTCCATAGCGCTGTTGAAGTTAAGCAAGAAGAAAATACACTGACTTTCGCTCCACGCGAAGGCGCTGTAGACGGTTGGGCCCAAGCGGGTACCACTCGTGCACTGCTTAACGCAATGGTCGTTGGTGTTACCGAAGGCTTCACTAAGAAGCTTCAATTGGTAGGTGTAGGTTACCGTGCCGCAGTTAAAGGCAACGTGGTGAATTTAGCTTTAGGCTTCTCTCACCCAGTTGACCATGAATTGCCGGCTGGCATCACTGCAGAATGCCCGACCCAAACTGAAATCGTGCTGAAAGGCGCTGATAAGCAGGTGATTGGTCAGGTTGCAGCAGATTTACGTGCCTACCGTCGTCCTGAGCCTTATAAAGGCAAGGGTGTCCGTTACGCCGACGAAGTCGTGCGTACCAAAGAGGCTAAGAAGAAGTAAGGTAACACTATGGATAAGAAAGCAGCTCGTATCCGTCGTGCGACCCGCGCACGCCGCAAGCTCAAAGAACTGGGTGCGACTCGCCTGGTGGTACATCGTACCCCACGCCATATTTACGCGCAGGTTATTGCACCAAACGGTTCAGAAATTTTGGTAGCAGCTTCTACTGTAGAAAAAGCTATCAATGAGCAATTGAAGTACGCCGGCAACAAAGATGCCGCCGCAGCTGTAGGTAAAGCTGTTGCAGAGCGCGCATTGGAAAAAGGGATCACGAAAGTATCCTTTGACCGTTCCGGTTTCCAATATCATGGTCGAGTCCAGGCACTGGCAGATGCTGCCCGTGAAGCTGGCCTTCAGTTCTAAGGTAGAGGTGTAAGATGTCACACATCGAAAAACAAGCTGGCGAACTGCAGGAAAAGCTGATCGCGGTAAACCGCGTATCTAAAACCGTAAAAGGTGGCCGTATTTTCAGCTTTACCGCACTGACAGTAGTTGGTGATGGTAACGGTCGCGTTGGTTTTGGCTACGGCAAAGCACGCGAAGTTCCGGCAGCGATCCAGAAAGCGATGGAAAAAGCCCGTCGCGCTATGATTAATGTTGCTTTGGATAACGGTACTCTGCAGCACCCAGTTAAAGGTGCTCACACAGGTTCTCGTGTATTCATGCAACCAGCTTCTGAAGGTACCGGTATCATCGCCGGTGGTGCAATGCGCGCCGTCTTGGAAGTTGCAGGGGTTCATAACGTATTGGCCAAGGCCTATGGTTCTACTAACCCGATCAACGTGGTTCGTGCAACTATTGCAGCTCTGGAAGATATGAAATCCCCAGAAATGGTCGCTGCCAAGCGTGGTAAGTCCGTCGAAGAAATTCTAGGGAAATAACCATGGCAAAGACTATTAAAGTAACTCAAACAAAAAGCAGTATCGGTCGTTTGCCGAAACATAAGGCAACTCTGATCGGTTTAGGTCTGCGTCGTATTGGTCATACTGTAGAGCGTGAGGATACTCCCGCTGTGCGTGGTATGGTCAACTTGGTTTCCTACATGGTTAAAGTTGAGGAGTAACAGATGCGTTTAAATACTCTGTCTCCGGCTGAAGGTGCCAAGCATGCGCCGAAGCGTGTAGGTCGTGGTATCGGTTCTGGCCTGGGTAAAACTGCTGGTCGTGGTCACAAAGGTCAGAACTCACGTTCTGGTGGTGGCGTACGTCGTGGTTTTGAAGGTGGTCAGATGCCTTTATATCGTCGTTTGCCGAAATTCGGCTTCACCTCTCGCAAAGCTATGATCACGGCAGAAGTTCGTCTGTCTGAACTGGCTTTAGTGGAAGGCGACGTAATCGACCTGAACACGTTGAAAGCCGCTAACGTTGTTGGTACCCAGATTGAGTTCGCGAAAGTTATGCTTTCAGGCGAAATCACTCGTGCGGTAACTCTTCGTGGTCTGCGTGTCACCAAAGGCGCTCGTGCTGCTATCGAAGCTGCTGGCGGTAAAATTGAGGAATAAGTAGCAGATGGCTAAGCAACCAGGATTAGATTTTCAAAGTGCTAAAGGCGGATTAGGCGAACTGAAGCGCAGACTTTTGTTTGTTATCGGTGCGCTTATTGTTTTCCGTATCGGCTCTTTTATTCCGATTCCTGGTATCGATGCCACTGTGCTTGCTAAATTGCTCGAGCAGCAGAGAGGGACCATCATTGAAATGTTTAACATGTTCTCTGGTGGTGCTCTCAGTCGTGCTTCTATCTTTGCCTTGGGTATCATGCCGTATATTTCGGCATCGATTATTATCCAACTGTTAACGGTGGTTCATCCAGCGTTAGCAGAGATAAAGAAAGAAGGGGAGGCTGGCCGTCGTAAGATTAGCCAGTACACCCGTTATGGCACGTTGGTATTGGCTATATTCCAATCGATCGGTATTGCTACCGGTCTGCCGAATATGCCTGGGATGCAAGGTCTGGTAATCAATCCAGGCTTTGCTTTCTACTTTACCGCTGTTGTTAGCTTGGTCACCGGGACTATGTTCCTGATGTGGCTGGGCGAACAGATTACTGAGCGTGGTATCGGTAACGGTATTTCAATCATAATCTTTGCTGGTATTGTTGCTGGTCTTCCACCTGCAATAGCCCATACCATCGAGCAAGCTCGGCAAGGCGACCTGCACTTCCTCCTGTTGCTGTTGGTTGCAGTATTAGTGTTTGCAGTAACCTTCTTCGTTGTTTTCATTGAACGTGGTCAGCGTCGTATCGTCGTTAACTATGCTAAACGTCAACAAGGTCGTCGTGTTTATGCAGCACAGAGCACACACTTACCGTTGAAAGTGAATATGGCCGGGGTTATCCCAGCAATCTTCGCTTCCAGCATAATTCTGTTCCCTGCCACGATTGCATCATGGTTTGGGGGTGGGACAGGTTGGAACTGGCTGACGACTATTTCGATGTATTTGCAGCCGGGACAGCCGCTTTATGTGTTACTCTATGCGTCTGCAATCATCTTCTTCTGTTTCTTCTACACGGCGTTAGTGTTTAACCCGCGTGAAACAGCAGATAACCTGAAGAAGTCCGGTGCATTCGTGCCAGGAATTCGTCCGGGAGAGCAAACGGCGAAGTACATCGATAAAGTAATGACGCGTCTAACCTTAATTGGTGCGATGTATATTACTTTCATCTGCCTGATCCCGGAGTTCATGCGTGACGCGATGAAAGTACCATTTTACTTTGGTGGTACCTCCCTACTTATCGTAGTGGTGGTCATCATGGACTTTATGGCTCAAGTGCAAACTCTGATGATGTCTAGTCAATACGAGTCTGCATTGAAGAAAGCAAACCTGAAAGGCTATAACCGCTAATTCAGGGATGTTTGAGAAGTTACGGAGAGTAAAAATGAAAGTTCGTGCTTCCGTCAAGAAATTATGTCGTAACTGCAAAATTGTTAAGCGTAACGGTGTCGTTCGCGTAATCTGCAGTGCCGAACCAAAGCATAAACAGCGTCAAGGCTGATTTATCTTGCATATTTTTCTTGCAAAGTTGGGTTGAGCTGGCTAGATTAGCCAGCCAATCTTTTGTATGTGACTGCAATACTATTTGAGTATCCTGAAAACGGGCTTTTCAGAATGGTATTGCTGTATAAAATAGTAGGAGTGCATAGTGGCCCGTATAGCAGGCATTAACATTCCTGATCAGAAACATACCGTAATCGCGTTAACTGCGATCTACGGCATCGGTAAAACCCGTTCACAGGCTATCTGTGTTGCTGCGGGTATTGCTGAAAATGTTAAGATCAGTGAGCTGTCTGAAGAGCAAATCGAGAAGCTGCGTGACGAAGTTGCCAAGTACGTTGTAGAAGGTGATCTGCGTCGTGAGGTGACCCTGAGCATCAAGCGTCTGATGGACCTTGGGACTTATCGTGGTTTGCGTCATCGTCGTGGTCTACCAGTTCGCGGTCAGCGTACTAAGACCAACGCACGTACCCGTAAGGGTCCGCGTAAACCGATCAAGAAATAATCGGGGTGATTGAATAATGGCAAAGGCACCTATTCGTGCACGCAAGCGTGTAAGAAAGACAGTCTCTGACGGTGTGGCTCATATCCATGCTTCTTTCAACAACACCATCGTTACTATTACAGATCGTCAAGGTAACGCATTGGGTTGGGCAACAGCAGGTGGTTCCGGTTTCCGTGGATCTCGTAAGTCTACTCCGTTTGCAGCGCAAGTTGCAGCAGAGCGCTGCGCTGACGCAGTGAAAGAATACGGTATCAAGAATCTGGAAGTTATGGTTAAAGGACCTGGTCCGGGCCGTGAGTCTACTATCCGTGCGTTAAACGCGGCTGGTTTCCGCATCACTAATATTACTGATGTGACTCCGATCCCTCATAACGGTTGTCGTCCGCCGAAAAAGCGCCGCGTATAACGCTGCTTTTAGGTTTGTTGGAGAGAGAAAATGGCAAGATATTTGGGTCCTAAGCTCAAGCTGAGCCGTCGTGAGGGCACAGACCTGTTCCTTAAGTCTGGCGTTCGCGCGATTGACACCAAGTGTAAGATTGAACAACCACCTGGCCAGCACGGTGCGCGTAAACCGCGTCTGTCTGACTACGGTGTGCAGTTACGTGAGAAACAAAAAGTTCGCCGTATCTATGGTGTTCTAGAACGTCAATTCCGTAACTACTATAAAGAAGCAGCACGTCTGAAAGGCAACACAGGTGCAAACCTGTTGCAACTGCTGGAAGGTCGTCTGGATAACGTAGTTTACCGTATGGGCTTTGGCGCAACTCGTGCTGAATCACGTCAGCTGGTTAGTCATAAAGCTATCATGGTAAATGGTCGCGTTGTTAACATCGCTTCTTATCAGGTATCTCCGAATGACGTAGTCAGCATCCGTGAGAAAGCTAAAAAGCAGTCTCGTGTTAAGGCAGCTTTGGAGCTGGCTGAGCAGCGTGAAAAGCCGACTTGGCTGGAAGTTGATGCTGTCAAGATGGAAGGTGTGTTCAAACGTATTCCTGAACGTACTGATCTGTCTGCGGACATTAACGAACACCTGATCGTCGAGCTTTACTCCAAGTAAAGCTTAGTACCAAAGAGAGGACACAATGCAGGGTTCTGTGACAGAGTTTCTAAAACCGCGCCTGGTAGATATCGAGCAAGTCAGTTCGACGCACGCCAAGGTGACCCTTGAGCCGTTAGAGCGTGGCTTTGGCCATACTCTCGGCAACGCACTGCGCCGTATTCTGCTTTCATCTATGCCGGGTTGCGCGGTGACCGAGGTTGAGATTGATGGTGTACTGCATGAGTACAGCACCAAAGAAGGCGTACAGGAAGATATCCTGGAGATCCTGCTCAACCTGAAAGGGCTGGCGGTGAGAGTTCAGGGTAAAGATGAAGTTATTCTTACCCTGAATAAGTCTGGCATTGGCCCTGTGACTGCAGCCGATATCACCCATGACGGGGATGTCGAAATCGTCAAGCCGCAGCACGTTATCTGCCACCTGACCGATGAGAACGCATCTATTAGTATGCGTATCAAAGTTCAACGTGGTCGTGGTTATGTGCCGGCTTCTGCCCGAATTCATTCGGAAGAAGATGAGCGCCCGATTGGTCGTCTGTTAGTAGACGCATGCTATAGCCCTGTAGAGCGTATTGCCTACAATGTTGAAGCAGCGCGTGTAGAACAGCGTACCGACCTGGACAAGTTGGTTATCGAGATGGAAACCAATGGTACGATCGATCCTGAAGAGGCGATCCGCCGTGCGGCAACTATCTTGGCTGAACAGCTTGAAGCTTTCGTTGATTTACGAGATGTACGTCAGCCGGAAGTTAAAGAAGAGAAGCCAGAGTTCGATCCGATCCTGCTGCGCCCTGTTGACGATCTGGAATTGACTGTCCGCTCTGCTAACTGCCTCAAGGCAGAAGCTATCCACTACATCGGTGATCTGGTACAGCGTACCGAGGTTGAGTTGCTGAAAACGCCGAACCTGGGTAAAAAATCTCTTACTGAGATTAAAGACGTGCTTGCTTCACGTGGTCTTTCTTTAGGCATGCGCCTAGAAAATTGGCCGCCAGCTAGCATTGCTGACGAGTAACCGGATCACAGGTTAAGGTTTTACTGAGAAGGATAAGGTCATGCGCCATCGTAAGAGTGGTCGTCAACTGAACCGTAACAGCAGCCATCGCCAGGCTATGTTCCGTAACATGGCCGGCTCTTTGGTTCGTCATGAGATAATCAAGACGACCCTGCCGAAAGCGAAAGAGCTGCGTCGCGTTGTTGAGCCGCTGATTACTCTTGCCAAGACCGACAGCGTAGCTAATCGTCGTCTGGCATTCGCCCGTACTCGTGATAACGAGATCGTGGCAAAACTGTTTAACGAGCTAGGCCCGCGTTTCGCGAGCCGCGCCGGTGGTTACACTCGCATTCTGAAGTGTGGCTTCCGTGCAGGCGACAACGCACCGATGGCTTACATCGAGTTAGTTGATCGTGCTGCATCGCAAGCAGAAGTAGTTGCTGCAGAGTAATCTGTAAACGCGTAAAAAAACCGGGCTTGCCCGGTTTTTTTACGTCTACAATTCAGTGATATGCGTTTATCCTTCCCATATATTGTCAATCCTCTCTTATTATTTTGCTACCGATCCTTTAACCTTAACTATTCTTCGATTTTATAAAGTCTGATCTCCTGGTCGTGATATGGAATTAATTGATGAATGGGCGGAACGACGCATTATTGATGCTCAGCAAAAGGGCGAACTCGATAATCTGTCAGGCAGCGGTAAACCACTACAGCTAGATGATGACTCCCTAGTTCCTCTTGATTTGAGAGCAGGTTACAGATTACTGAGAAATGCAGGGTACCTCCCCGTTGAATTGCAGGATCGTCAAGAAGCACTTACTGTCGCCGAATTGTTGTCACAGATAGATAAGCAGCACGATAACTACCAGAATTTACATAAGCGCTTGGCATTATTAGAACTGAGATTGAGACAAGCAGGGTTTAGCACTGACTTTCTCCATCAGGAGTACCAACATAAAATGGTCGATAAACTGTCAAAAGAGGAGTAACTAAATGTTAAAAATTGGGCAACTCGCTAAACTGGCAGATGTTACACCAGATACTATTCGCTACTATGAGAAACAAGGAATGATGGATCATGGCAAACGGACAGAAGGCGGTTACCGACTGTATAGTGAACAAGATTTACAGCGTTTACGTTTTATCCGCTATGCGAAGCAGCTCGGGTTTACATTAGAAACTATCGCCGAATTACTGTCGATTCGTGTCGATCCTGAACATCATACCTGTCAGGAATCAAAAGCAATTGTGGATTCTCGATTACATGATGTGGAAAGTAAGATAACTGAGTTTAAAAGAATGCGTGAATCACTAAAACGCCTTAGTAATGCCTGCTGCGGAAGTACTCATGCAACGACTTATTGTTCTATTCTGGAAGCACTGGAACAAGGGGCGACTGAAGAATCAGCTAAAGACTAAATTTTAGGTGGGTAGTTTAAATCAGCTTACATTAGCAGTATTATGCGTAGGATTTTTAATCAATAAATTTATCAGTGAGGTTTTATTATGGCGGTATATCGACATACCAAGGGGAAAATTAAAGATAATGCGCTAGAGGCATTACTCCATGACCCACTTTTCAGGCAACGTATCGAGCAGAATAGTAAAGGAAAAGGAAGTTATCGGCGTAAAGAAAAATACGCAAAAGGTAGTAACTGGGAGGCCAGTGGTAAGCAATCAATAGATTCATTACCACTGGTCTTCTGATTTGAAAGCAGTAAGAAGCCATCATATGATGGCTTTTACGTTTATCAAAACTGAACTTACTTTGATTGCTGCGCTTTCAGTAAATCACGAATCTCGGCTAACAGCTTTTCTTCTGTTGTTGGTGCTGGCGGTGCTGCAGGCTCTTCCGCTTTTTCACGGCGCATTTTATTCATTAGCTTCACGGCGGAAAATATAGCGAGCGCCACAATAACAAAATCGAAAATGCTCTGAATGAATGTACCGTAGTTCATTACTACAGCAGGTATAGTCCCTTCAGCAGCACGTAATATGAAATGGAATTGCTTGAAATCGACCCCCCCAAGCAATAAGCCAAGTGGCGGCATGATGATGTCGGCGACAAGTGAAGAAACAATTCTGCCAAATGCGGCACCAATAATTACCCCGACTGCCAAATCGACCACATTGCCACGCATGGCAAATTCACGAAATTCCTTCATAAAACTCATAAATGACACCCCCTTTAAAAATGAATGACTTAATCTTAGCTAAATAAAACTCGATAGAACCATAATTATAGAAAATTTTCCCACTATCTACGGAAATAGTTTTAATTTATAAATGGGTTCGAACTAGTTAATTATTAATAATTACAGGAAGAATGGGCTTGGTTGGAACAACCGCTCCACATCGGGCACGAATTTTTTGTGAGTAATAAACATCACTACGTGGTCACCCTGTTTAATTATGGAGTTGCTGTTGGCAATGATAACCTCATCCCCACGTACAATTGCCCCAATGGTAGTACCTGGTGGTAACTTTATATCCTCAACCATTCGGCCAACAACTTTTGATGTGGTTTCATCACCGTGGGCAATTGCTTCGATTGCCTCAGCCACACCCCGCCTTAATGAAGAAACACTGACAATATCCGCTTTACGGACATGACCTAAAAGGGCTGAAATAGTGGCCTGCTGCGGTGAGATGACAATATCAATAACGCTTCCTTGAACCAGATCGACATAGGCGCTACGTTGGATTAATACCATTGCCTTTTTTGCGCCCATCCGTTTTGCCAGCATCGCGGACATAATATTGGCTTCATCGTCATTGGTAATGGCAATAAAGACATCGACCTGTTCAATATGCTCTTCTGCCAGCAGTTCCTGGTCTGACGCATCGCCATAAAATACAATAGTATCGTGTAACATCTCGGCTAATTCGGCGGCTCGCTGCGGGTTACGCTCAATTAATTTTACACTGTAATCTTTTTCTAATCGTAGGGCTAAACCGGCTCCGACATTACCACCGCCAACAATCATAATGCGCTTATAGGGTTTTTCAAGACGTTGTAACTCACTCATTACAGCGCGGATATGCTGTGAGGCAGCAACAAAGAAGACTTCATCACCTGCTTCAATGATAGTGGAGCCCTGTGGACGAATTGGTCGATCTTGACGAAAGATTGCTGCCACTCTGGTATCAATATGAGGCATGTGTTCACGCAGAGAGGATAATGCATTCCCCACCAATGGGCCGCCATAATAGGCTTTTACCGCCGCAATACTGACTTTACCTTCAGCAAAATTAACTACCTGTAATGCACCAGGATATTCGATAAGTTTATAGATATTATCGATAACTAGCTGTTCCGGTGATATCAAATGGTCAATGGGTACCGCTTCTGGCAGAAAAAGCTTATCAGCTTCACGAATATATTCAGCCGAACGGATACGTGCGATGCGATTTGGTGTATTAAATAGTGAATACGCAATTTGGCAGGCAACCATATTGGTTTCATCAGAATTGGTCACTGCAACCAACATATCGGCATCTTCAGCCCCCGCTTCCCGCAAGACTCTCGGATGCGATCCATGCCCTTGTACCACACGCAGATCAAATTTATCTTGCAACTGGCGTAGGCGGCCAGAGTCAATATCCACAACGGTGATATCGTTGTTCTCGCCTACCAGATTTTCTGCCAGGGTTCCGCCAACTTGCCCCGCCCCAAGAATAATTATTTTCATAGCGTTCTCTGTTCCACACTGAAATTAGGTTTTGAGGCATAGCCAAAGCCACGATTATCTTTTGATTAACTTCGCATAAAAGAAACCATCGCCATCCTCAGGGTGTGGCAAGTTTTGTTTACCGGGAGTCACGTTAGTACCAGTTTCAACCAATTCTGCTGCACAATGCCGTTGCAGGAAAGCGGCTATCTGTTGCTGATTCTCTTGCGGTAATATCGAACAAGTAGCATAAACCATTACGCCACCTTTCTTCAGTCTAGGCCAGATAGCTTCAATGATCTCAGATTGTAATTCTGCCAGGTCGGCAATATCACTGTCTCGGCGCAACCATTTGATATCAGGGTGGCGACGAATCACACCGGTGGCAGAGCAAGGTGCATCTAGCAGAATACGATCAAATTGCTGATCGTCACACCATGCATCCGGGGTTCGACCATCGCCGACTCGCACCACAGCATGTAATTTCAGACGTTGTAAATTTTCCTTAACCCGGCTGAGCCGTTGTTCATCAATATCCACAGCTAATACATGTGCTTTTGGCGCAGCTTCGAGGATGTGTGTTGTTTTACCGCCCGGAGCGGCACATAAATCAAGGATCTGTTCACCATTTTGCGGATCAAGCAGATCAACACAACCTTGGGCTGAAGCATCTTGCACTGTTACCCAGCCTTGTTCGAAACCAGGCAGATCATTGACGGCGCACGGGGCAATAAGCCGTACTGCATCGGGATAAAAGGCATGAGGTTCTGCATCTATCTCCGCTTGCTTTAACAGCTCGAGATATTCACCGCGGGTATGATGGAGACGATTTACCCGCAGCCACATTGGTGGCTTTTGGTTATTCGCGTCCACAATCTGCTGCCATTGTTCTGGATAGGCTTGCTTAATACGCGCTAATAACCAGCTAGGATGCAGGTAACGGCTATCACTATTTGCAGCGCGCTCCAGTAATTCCACTTGCTGACGTTGGAATTGACGTAGTACACCGTTGATCAACCCTTTTAGTTGCGGACGTTTCAGCGCAGTGGCACCTTCAACCGTTTCGGCTAAAGCAGCATGTGGCGGAATCCGGGTATAAACCAACTGGTATAGCCCGATCATAATCAGGTAGTGAAAAACACGCTGTTTACCGGTCATTGGGCGCGCCATCAACTGCTGGATACACCACTCTAGCTGTGGTAGAACACGCAAAGTGCCAAAACACAACTCCTGTAGCAATGCGCGATCTTTATCTGAAATATTTTTCTGTAGCCCAGGCAAAACGGTACTGAGCGATTGCCCCTGATCCAATACCTGGCTAATTGCTTTAGCAGCGATGCTGCGGAGATTATATGTGTTTTTCATAACCAAAAAAGCCGACAAACGTCAGCAAATAAAGGGAAAGTGGCCCGATGATGAAGTATCGGGCGATGAAACCTACATCCGTCATCTTTCAAGTTGCAGGGGTGTTGGCTGCTCTCGCTACTTGGCCATCTCTGGACCGGCCTTCCTGCATCTTGACATCTATTAGGTATATAGCTGTAGCTGCTGAGTTATTATGCTAGTTGACTACCAGGCGCAAACCATTCGCGACGTGAATTTAATAAGTCAGCTGCGGACATGGCTTTCTTGCCGGCTGGTTGCAGTTGCGTAATATTTAAAACGCCATCTGCGGTAGCCACTTGGATCCCATGTTTATCTGCATGAATGATGGTTCCGGGCTTGGTATTATCTACTTTAGGAAGTACCTGTGCCTGCCAGACCTTGATGAGCTGTTCATCAACGACAAAATAGCTAACTGGCCAAGGATTAAAAGCACGAATACAGCGTTCTAACTGAGCCGCAGAAAGTGACCAATCTAATTTGGCCTCCTCTTTACTTAGCTTTTCTGCATAAGTGGCTTGTGCCTCATTTTGTACTTCCGGCTGTGCACTGCCTTGCGCTAATTGCTGCAATGTTATCAATAAGCCCTGAGGCCCTAATTGCGCCAGCTTATCGTACATTGTCGCACTGGTATCATCCGGCTGAATATCACATTCAATTTTATGCAGCATATCCCCGGTGTCTAGTCCAACATCCATTTGCATGATTGTTACCCCAGTTTTTGCATCACCGGCCCATACTGAACGTTGGATAGGCGCAGCACCACGCCAGCGTGGTAATAGGGAACCATGGACGTTAATACAGCCTAATCGCGGCATTGCCAAGACAGATGCAGGCAAAATCAGACCATAGGCAACCACGACCATAATATCAGCATTCAGATCAGCCACGAGATGTTGGTTCTCCTCGGGCCGTAGCGATTTCGGCTGAAAAATGGGAATACTTTGTTGTTCTGCCAATACCTTCACTGGGCTCGGGGTCAGTTTATTACCTCGGCCAGCGGGGCGGTCCGGTTGAGTGAAAACACCAACAATCTGATGTTGGGAAGACAACAACGCGCCAAGATGGCGCGCTGCAAAATCAGGCGTTCCTGCAAAAATAATCCGCAAAGAGTCAGACACGTTGGTTTCCTGCATTAGATGGGGTTAGTCGGCTCGGGCATTTAACTTGGCCATTTTCTCCAACTTTTGGCGGATACGCTGACGTTTCAGCGGCGATAAATAGTCCACAAACAGTTTGCCAACCAAATGGTCCATTTCGTGCTGAATACAGATTGCTAATAAATCATCCGCTTCCAGTTCGAACGGTTTACCATCACGGTCCAGCGCTCTGATTTTTACTTTTTCAGCGCGAGGGACTAATGCCCGTTGCTCAGGAATTGATAAGCAACCTTCTTCAATGCCGGTTTCACCGCTTTTCTCCAACAGCTCTGGGTTAATCAACACCAGGCGTTGGTCACGATTTTCCGAAACATCAATCACGATAATTTGTTTATGAACATCCACTTGGGTTGCGGCAAGGCCAATGCCTTCCTCTGCGTACATGGTCTCGAACATGTCGTCCACAATACGCTGGATTTCACCATTGACTTCTTTTACCGGCGCAGCAATTTTGCGCAGCCGCTCATCTGGGTAATGTAATACTTGTAATACTGACATAAATATCTAGATCTGCGTCCGAGTAGTGAATGATATTCAATCTCTATTCTAGACATTTCCGGCTCTGATTGACAGCATCGTCTACCAATTGAACAAATCGGTGTCAGCATAGAAAGCAAGCCAGGGAGGCAATATGTTAGCGGCTGAATTATGGCTCAGGATGAGCAAGGTTAAGGGATTTGGGGTAGCGAAAAGCAGTGCATTGGTCAGACGGTTACTTGCCCGTGGTGATGTCCACCCCGGCAGATTGGCTGCTTACGGATTGGATGCTCAGCAATGCCAGCAGTTTTATCAAGTAGATCCCCGCTATATTGAGGCCAGTTTAACTTGGCTGAGTCAGCCTTCTCACCACTTAGTAGCCTACGGTGAGCCAAGCTATCCACCCCGTTTGGCTCATATCTCTGCCGCTCCTCTGGTGCTGTTTGTTTCTGGCGAGCTGGATGTGTTGTATCGCTCTCAGATTGCCATGGTGGGTAGCCGTCATTTCAGCCACTATGGTGAGCAGTGGGGCTGTTACTTTGCTTCAGAACTGGCTCGAACGGGGTTGGTTATCACCAGTGGTCTGGCAATTGGGATTGATGGGATTTGTCATCAAGCGGCTTTGAATGCTAAAGGAAAGACCATCGCGGTATTAGGTAGTGGGTTGGAGAACATATATCCACGTCGACATCGTCATCTGGCCAAAGACATTGAGTGCCAAGGCGGGGCTCTGGTCTCAGAGTTTTTGACAACAGCATTGCCGGTCGCTGCCCATTTCCCCAGAAGGAATCGTATTATCAGTGGGCTAAGTTCTGCTGTATTAGTGGTTGAAGCTACGCTGAAAAGTGGCTCTTTGATTACTGCCCGCTATGCTATAGAGCAAGGGAGAGATGTTTTTGCTTTACCGGGGCCATTAGGGAGTGCAACCAGCGAAGGTGTGCACTGGCTGATTCAACAAGGCGCATATCTGGCGAGGTCAGCACAAGAGATAGCTACACAAGTGGGCGGTTCACTTCAATGGGTATCATTGCCCGAGAAAGTAACTATTTCTGCATCAGAGGAGCAAGTTGAATTGCCATTTGCTGATGTGTTGGCTAACGTAGGAGATGAGGTGACACCCGTTGATGTCGTCGCCGAACGTGCCGGCCAACCTGTGCCAGATATCGTCAGCAAATTGCTTGAGCTGGAGTTAGCAGGGTGGATCGCAGCTGTACCCGGCGGCTATGTCCGATTAAGGAGGGCAGGCCATGTTCGACGTTTTAATTTACTTATTTGAAACTTATATGCATAACGAGTCGGAAATGCTTGTTGATCAAGACAAGATTACTGACGATCTTGCTGACGCAGGTTTCTATCGTGAGGATATCAACAACGCCCTGAACTGGTTAGAGGCTCTCGCAGACCTACAAGAAGGGCAGAAAGCACCTTATCTTTATGCTGCTGATCCGCAAGCATTGCGGATTTATACGGCGGAAGAAGCCCAACGTCTGGATACCACTTGTCGCGGCTTCATCCTATTTCTTGAGCAAATTCAGGTGTTACATCTTGATACCCGTGAGATGGTCATCGACCGTATTATGGCATTGGACTCTAATGAGATTGACTTGGAGGATCTCAAATGGGTTGTGCTGATGGTGCTGTTTAACATACCGGGTTATGAAAGTGCCTATCAGCAGATGGAAGAGCTACTTTTTGAAGTCAATGAAGGTTATTTGCACTAAGTGGTAGTATCGCTGGCTAATAACCTTATATAGAAGGCGTTATGACGAAAACAGTTATTGCCAAGGATAATGGGTCGTGTCCTGAATGCGGATCGGCTTTAGTCATTCGTAGTGGGGGTCATGGCCCATTCCTTGGTTGTTCACATTATCCCGGCTGCCAGTACATGCGCCCGTTGAAAGCGCAATCTGATGGGCATATCGTGAAAGTTCTTGAAGGACAATATTGCCCTGAATGCGGTTCAGAAATGGTGTTACGGCAAGGGCGTTTTGGTATGTTTATTGGTTGTAGCCAATATCCACAATGTGATCATACTGAAGTTATTGATAAGCCTGATGAAACATCGATTGATTGCCCACAATGTGGCCAAGGCAAGTTACTACAGCGCAAGTCCCGGTTTGGAAAGATCTTCCACGCCTGCAATCGCTATCCCGATTGCCAGTTTACAATTAATCAGCAACCCATTGCCGGAGAGTGTGCGTATTGCCACTATTCATTGTTAATGGAAAAGAGAACCGCGCAAGGTGTAAAACGTTTTTGCGCTAGCAAGTTATGTGGGAAGGCAGTGGTAAGTGAGTAATAACAGCGTGAATAAACAAGAAAATAGTGGTGCTTTGTCAGATGTATTGCGGGCTTTGCAACAAGAAGAGGTCATCGCTTATCCAACAGAAGCCGTTTTTGGTTTAGGTTGTGACCCTGATAGTGAAAAAGCAGTAAATGCTTTATTAGCTTTAAAACAGCGGCCATGGCAAAAAGGTTTGATCTTAATCGCCGCTAACTATGAGCAGTTGAAGCCATATATTGATGACTCAATGCTGAATACAGCGCAACAGGAAATGCTCTTCTCCTGTTGGCCTGGACCCGTAACATGGGTTATTCCAGCGCGAGCTAAGACACCGCGTTGGTTAACGGGCAGTTTTGGCTCATTGGCTGTAAGGGTGAGTGACCACCCACTGGTACAGCAGCTTTGCTCGCAATATGGCAAGCCACTGGTTTCAACCAGTGCCAACTTAAGCGGTCGCGAGCCATGCCGTACAGAAGCTGAAGTGAGAATGCAATTTGGCCCTTTTCTCCCTGTGCTCTCTGGCGAGGTGGGTGGTCGTTTGAATCCGTCTGAAATAAGAGATGCGTTAACCGGTAAGCAATTTCGCCAAGGATAGAAAGTAGCATGGATCAGAATTTCGCAGTGTTTGGTAACCCCATTGGGCACAGTAAGTCGCCAAGGATTCATGCGCTTTTTGCCGAGCAGACAGGTATAGAGCATCAATACGGTATGGTATTAGCCGCTCATGGCGCTTTTGAGGAAACGTTAACGTCGTTTTTTGCAGATGGTGCATTAGGCGCGAACATTACCACGCCGTTTAAAGAGCGCGCTTATGCCAAATGTGATGAACTAACCGATCGTGCGTCACTGGCAGGTGCTGTCAATACTATCAAGCAACTAGAAGACGGGCGCTTGTTAGGTGATAATACGGACGGTATTGGTTTGCTCAGTGATCTTGAGCGCCAGGGTTTGATCCGAGTCTCTGATCGGATCTTATTGGTGGGCGCGGGGGGGGCTGCTCGTGGTGTGATCTTGCCGTTACTCTCTTATGGATGCACTGTGGTCATCACTAACCGGACTTATAGCCGCGCACAGCAGCTTGCCGAAGTCTTTCATCATTTGGGTGATATCGAGGCTGCCGAAATGCAGGCGCTGAGCGGGCAGCAGTTTGACTTAATCATAAATGCTACCGCTGCTGGAATTCATGGCGAAGTACCAAACTTATCTAAAGATATTATGAGTCCTGCAACACGTTGCTATGACATGTTTTATCAAGTGGGGGATACACCATTTTTAGCTTGGGCTAAGCAGTTGGGTGTGGCGAGTTACGCTGATGGCTTAGGGATGCTGGTGGGGCAGGCAGCCCATGCTTTCAAACTTTGGCATGGCGTGATGCCACAGATAACACCGGTGCTAAATAAGTTGCGTGATGAACTGAGTCGATAGAAAGATATTCAATAATGCAGGGAAGATGATGACTTACTCCCTGCATCTTATGTTACTGCTTATTTAGTTTCTGCCAGATAGTCATCTTTCCAGCGTACGTAGTTGCTTGCAGAATAAAGTAGGCCTTCTAATTCTGCCGGCGTTAAAGGGCGAACTTGTCTGGCTGGGCTCCCCATATAGAGGTAACCACTGACTAATCGTTTACCTGGGGAAACCAGACTCCCCGCGCCAATCATCACATCATCTTCGATAACTGCACCATCTAACAAAATAGACCCCATCCCCACCAGTACCCGATTGCCAATAGTACAACCGTGGAGCATCGCTTTATGGCCAACAGTAACGTCTTCACCAATAACCAAGGGGTTCCCTTCAGGATTATGCTCTGAATGATGGGTTACGTGTAACACACTACCATCTTGAATATTTGAACGAGCGCCAATGACGACCTGATTAACATCACCACGAATAGCAACCAACGGCCAGACACTGACATCATCACCCAAAATAACATTACCAATGATCACGCTCGATCCATCGATCATCACGCGTTTACCAAGAGTAGGTGAATAATGAAGATAAGGGCGGATAGGGTCGGACATAGCAATAGCCTCTCAATAAGATCACACTTTACCGGCAATACTAGCCTTTGCTGATGGAATTACAACCAATCGACCGCAGGGATCATAGGGAAAATGCAGCGGATCGACCAAGATCTGCACGTAAGGAGTGAAAAGTATTCAAACAGTAGAAAAAGGCGAAAAAAGAGTTGTGCAAAAAATTCGACTCCCTATAATGCGCATCCATCGAGACGGCACACAACGAATCAAGTAGTTAAGTGACCGGCAAAGAGAACAGAGAAATTCAACGAAATTAGTAGTTGACTCTGAATGAGGAAAGCGTAATATGCGCACCTCGCGTTACCAACCACCGGTTGCTAACGCACTGCTCTTTAACAATTTATCAGACAATCTGTGTGGGCACTCGCAAGACGATATCGAAGCCTGTTTCGACAGGCAGAAGCAATATCAAAGTCTTGAAGAGTGACCAAAGCAGTACACATTTGAACTTCGGTTCGAATGCTTATTTGCAGAAAGTAATCTTTGAGCATCGCTGCTTTTATTAGTAGCAAATCAAACAAATCTTAAATTGAAGAGTTTGATCATGGCTCAGATTGAACGCTGGCGGCAGGCCTAACACATGCAAGTCGAGCGGCAGCGGGAAGTAGTTTACTACTTTGCCGGCGAGCGGCGGACGGGTGAGTAATGTCTGGGAAACTGCCTGATGGAGGGGGATAACTACTGGAAACGGTAGCTAATACCGCATGACCTCGCAAGAGCAAAGTGGGGGACCTTCGGGCCTCACGCCATCGGATGTGCCCAGATGGGATTAGCTAGTAGGTGGGGTAATGGCTCACCTAGGCGACGATCCCTAGCTGGTCTGAGAGGATGACCAGCCACACTGGAACTGAGACACGGTCCAGACTCCTACGGGAGGCAGCAGTGGGGAATATTGCACAATGGGCGCAAGCCTGATGCAGCCATGCCGCGTGTGTGAAGAAGGCCTTCGGGTTGTAAAGCACTTTCAGCGAGGAGGAAGGCAATCGTGTTAATAGCACGGTTGATTGACGTTACTCGCAGAAGAAGCACCGGCTAACTCCGTGCCAGCAGCCGCGGTAATACGGAGGGTGCAAGCGTTAATCGGAATTACTGGGCGTAAAGCGCACGCAGGCGGTTTGTTAAGTCAGATGTGAAATCCCCGCGCTTAACGTGGGAACTGCATTTGAAACTGGCAAGCTAGAGTCTTGTAGAGGGGGGTAGAATTCCAGGTGTAGCGGTGAAATGCGTAGAGATCTGGAGGAATACCGGTGGCGAAGGCGGCCCCCTGGACAAAGACTGACGCTCAGGTGCGAAAGCGTGGGGAGCAAACAGGATTAGATACCCTGGTAGTCCACGCTGTAAACGATGTCGACTTGGAGGTTGTGCCCTTGAGGCGTGGCTTCCGGAGCTAACGCGTTAAGTCGACCGCCTGGGGAGTACGGCCGCAAGGTTAAAACTCAAATGAATTGACGGGGGCCCGCACAAGCGGTGGAGCATGTGGTTTAATTCGATGCAACGCGAAGAACCTTACCTACTCTTGACATCCACAGAACTTAGCAGAGATGCTTCGGTGCCTTCGGGAACTGTGAGACAGGTGCTGCATGGCTGTCGTCAGCTCGTGTTGTGAAATGTTGGGTTAAGTCCCGCAACGAGCGCAACCCTTATCCTTTGTTGCCAGCACGTAATGGTGGGAACTCAAGGGAGACTGCCGGTGATAAACCGGAGGAAGGTGGGGATGACGTCAAGTCATCATGGCCCTTACGAGTAGGGCTACACACGTGCTACAATGGCAGATACAAAGTGAAGCGAACTCGCGAGAGCAAGCGGACCACATAAAGTCTGTCGTAGTCCGGATTGGAGTCTGCAACTCGACTCCATGAAGTCGGAATCGCTAGTAATCGTAGATCAGAATGCTACGGTGAATACGTTCCCGGGCCTTGTACACACCGCCCGTCACACCATGGGAGTGGGTTGCAAAAGAAGTAGGTAGCTTAACCTTCGGGAGGGCGCTTACCACTTTGTGATTCATGACTGGGGTGAAGTCGTAACAAGGTAACCGTAGGGGAACCTGCGGTTGGATCACCTCCTTACCTAAACGATACGCATTGCGTAGTGTCCACACAGATTGTCTGATAGAAAGTAACGAGCAAATAAGGCCGGACTGAGAGATTAGTCGGGCTTTAGTACCTTGTTGGGTCTGTAGCTCAGGTGGTTAGAGCGCACCCCTGATAAGGGTGAGGTCGGTGGTTCAAGTCCACTCAGACCCACCAACTCATCCTCATAGTGCGTTACAGACACACTCGTTTATACCCATAAACGTTGCGTGACTGCGTCTTGTCTGAGAATGAGTTATGCCGATAAGGTATTTTGCTTTTTATATGGGGCTATAGCTCAGCTGGGAGAGCGCCTGCCTTGCACGCAGGAGGTCAGCGGTTCGATCCCGCTTAGCTCCACCATATAAAAAAACTATTTCAAAACGTACTGCGGTCGTAAGGCACAGTGTGTTGTGAAATATTGCTCTTTAACAATCTGGAACAAGCTGAAAATTGAAACATTACAGCTGAAATTTATCTCTCCGTAGATGTACTGAGATAAAGAGTAACCTGTAATAGAGTCTCTCAAATAATCGCAATGCCAATGTGTATTCTGATGAAGAGAGTCGCGTGAGCTAAGTGAAGGCAAGGCGTACGGCACGGAGGAAGCGGAGTGAACTTAACGTTCATGAGCATTCCGAGTACCGCACAACGCTGTATTCACGACGCGCAACCGACTTGAACATAAGAAACACCTTTGGGTTGTGAGGTTAAGCGACTAAGCGTACACGGTGGATGCCTAGGCAGTCAGAGGCGATGAAGGGCGTGCTAATCTGCGAAAAGCGTCGGTAAGCTGATATGAAGCGTTACAACCGACGATACCCGAATGGGGAAACCCAGTGCAATTCGTTGCACTATTGCATGGTGAATACATAGCCATGCAAGGCGAACCGGGGGAACTGAAACATCTAAGTACCCCGAGGAAAAGAAATCAACCGAGATTCCCCCAGTAGCGGCGAGCGAACGGGGAAGAGCCCAGAGTCTGAATCAGTTTGTGTGTTAGTGGAAGCGTCTGGAAAGTCGCACGGTACAGGGTGATAGTCCCGTACACCAAAACACACTTGCTGTGAACTCGATGAGTAGGGCGGGACACGTGACATCCTGTCTGAATATGGGGGGACCATCCTCCAAGGCTAAATACTCCTGACTGACCGATAGTGAACCAGTACCGTGAGGGAAAGGCGAAAAGAACCCCGGCGAGGGGAGTGAAATAGAACCTGAAACCGTGTACGTACAAGCAGTGGGAGCACCTTCGTGGTGTGACTGCGTACCTTTTGTATAATGGGTCAGCGACTTATATTTTGTAGCAAGGTTAACCGAATAGGGGAGCCGTAGGGAAACCGAGTCTTAACTGGGCGTCTAGTTGCAAGGTATAGACCCGAAACCCGGTGATCTAGCCATGGGCAGGTTGAAGGTTGGGTAACACTAACTGGAGGACCGAACCGACTAATGTTGAAAAATTAGCGGATGACTTGTGGCTGGGGGTGAAAGGCCAATCAAACCGGGAGATAGCTGGTTCTCCCCGAAAGCTATTTAGGTAGCGCCTCGTGAACTCATCTTCGGGGGTAGAGCACTGTTTCGGCTAGGGGGTCATCCCGACTTACCAAACCGATGCAAACTCCGAATACCGAAGAATGTTATCACGGGAGACACACGGCGGGTGCTAACGTCCGTCGTGAAGAGGGAAACAACCCAGACCGCCAGCTAAGGTCCCAAAGTCATGGTTAAGTGGGAAACGATGTGGGAAGGCACAGACAGCCAGGATGTTGGCTTAGAAGCAGCCATCATTTAAAGAAAGCGTAATAGCTCACTGGTCGAGTCGGCCTGCGCGGAAGATGTAACGGGGCTAAACCATGCACCGAAGCTGCGGCAGCGACACTTAGGTGTTGTTGGGTAGGGGAGCGTTCTGTAAGCCGTTGAAGGTGACCTGTGAGGGTTGCTGGAGGTATCAGAAGTGCGAATGCTGACATAAGTAACGATAATGCGGGTGAAAAACCCGCACGCCGGAAGACCAAGGGTTCCTGTCCAACGTTAATCGGGGCAGGGTGAGTCGACCCCTAAGGCGAGGCTGAAAAGCGTAGTCGATGGGAAACAGGTTAATATTCCTGTACTTGGTGTTACTGCGAAGGGGGGACGGAGAAGGCTAGGCTAGCCGGGCGACGGTTGTCCCGGTTTAAGCATGTAGGCGGAGCGACTTGGTAAATCCGGTTGCTTATCAACGCTGAGGTGTGATGACGAGCCACTACGGTGGTGAAGTAGTTGATGCCAAGCTTCCAGGAAAAGCCTCTAAGCATCAGGTAACATTAAATCGTACCCCAAACCGACACAGGTGGTCAGGTAGAGAATACTCAGGCGCTTGAGAGAACTCGGGTGAAGGAACTAGGCAAAATGGTGCCGTAACTTCGGGAGAAGGCACGCTGGCATTAGGTAATGGGACTTGCTCCCGGCGCCGAAGCCAGTCGCAGATACCAGCTGGCTGCAACTGTTTAATAAAAACACAGCACTGTGCAAACACGAAAGTGGACGTATACGGTGTGACGCCTGCCCGGTGCTGGAAGGTTAATTGATGGGGTCAGCCGCAAGGCGAAGCTCTTGATCGAAGCCCCAGTAAACGGCGGCCGTAACTATAACGGTCCTAAGGTAGCGAAATTCCTTGTCGGGTAAGTTCCGACCTGCACGAATGGCGTAATGATGGCCAGGCTGTCTCCACCCGAGACTCAGTGAAATTGAACTCGCTGTGAAGATGCAGTGTACCCGCGGCAAGACGGAAAGACCCCGTGAACCTTTACTATAGCTTGACACTGAACATTGAGCCTTGATGTGTAGGATAGGTGGGAGGCATCGAAGTGTGGACGCCAGTCTGCATGGAGCCAACCTTGAAATACCACCCTTTAATGTTTGATGTTCTAACTCGGCCCCATAATCTGGGGTGAGGACAGTGTCTGGTGGGTAGTTTGACTGGGGCGGTCTCCTCCCAAAGAGTAACGGAGGAGCACGAAGGTTAGCTAATCACGGTCGGACATCGTGAGGTTAGTGCAAAGGCATAAGCTAGCTTGACTGCGAGAGTGACGGCTCGAGCAGGTACGAAAGTAGGTCTTAGTGATCCGGTGGTTCTGAATGGAAGGGCCATCGCTCAACGGATAAAAGGTACTCCGGGGATAACAGGCTGATACCGCCCAAGAGTTCATATCGACGGCGGTGTTTGGCACCTCGATGTCGGCTCATCACATCCTGGGGCTGAAGTAGGTCCCAAGGGTATGGCTGTTCGCCATTTAAAGTGGTACGCGAGCTGGGTTTAGAACGTCGTGAGACAGTTCGGTCCCTATCTGCCGTGGGCGTTGGAAGATTGAGAGGGGCTGCTCCTAGTACGAGAGGACCGGAGTGGACGAATCACTGGTGTTCGGGTTGTCATGCCAATGGCATTGCCCGGTAGCTAAATTCGGAAGAGATAACCGCTGAAAGCATCTAAGCGGGAAACTTGCCTCGAGATGAGTCTTCCCTGGGGCTTTAAGCCCCCTGAAGGAACGTTAAAGACTATGACGTTGATAGGCTGGGTGTGTAAGTGCAGCGATGCATTGAGCTAACCAGTACTAATGATCCGTGAGGCTTAACCTTACAACACCAAAGGTGTTTTGATTAAGAGATTGATATTTTCAGCGAAGTTCCGAGATTGGGCTGGCTGGCTGTGTGTAGTATTGCATAGCGGGTTTAGTTTAGACAGAATTTGCCTGGCGGCCTTAGCGCGGTGGTCCCACCTGATCCCATGCCGAACTCAGAAGTGAAACGCCGTAGCGCCGATGGTAGTGTGGGGTCTCCCCATGCGAGAGTAGGACACTGCCAGGCATCAAATTTAGTTGTGCTGATATGGCTCAGTTGGTAGAGCGCACCCTTGGTAAGGGTGAGGTCCCCAGTTCGACTCTGGGTATCAGCACCAGTTACATGGGTTAAAGTTCGGTAGTAGTAGAAAAGAATTTACCTGGCGGCAATAGCGCGGTGGTCCCACCTGACCCCATGCCGAACTCAGAAGTGAAACGCCGTAGCGCCGATGGTAGTGTGGGGTCTCCCCATGCGAGAGTAGGACACTGCCAGGTATCAAATAAGCAAAAAAGGCTACCCTAACGGGTGGCCTTTTTTGCTTATGGGTTCAGACAGAATACAACCCGAGCATGACATGCGACAAACTGCGAATGCAGTTTGAACAGCGCTTGCGCTGGCCCCGGAGGGGTGAGACTCATCTTCAAGATGAGACGAATACTACTGCGAATGCAGTTTGAACAGCGCTTGCGCTGGCCCCGGAGGGGTGAGACTCATCCTCAAGATGAGACGAATATTGTAGGAAAAAATCGTCGGGAACGATTTTTAACGTTGCTTGCAACGGCCCGAAGGGCGAATGGCAGGAAAGCCATTCGTACACTGCCAGGTATCAAATCAAGTAAAGACCCCATGCCAAAAGCGTGGGGTTTTTGCTTTTGTGCTATCCAAAAATAAATGTTAGTGACGAGTTTGTTGTATGCTGAAAATGTAGCTAAATCACATATAGCCCTCAAAAATAAAGTCATAGAAAATGATAACCCTCTGCATTTGTAGAGGGTTTTTGCATTTTGGCAGTATCGAAAATATATGCCGACTGTTCACTGCACTAAGTACTATTGAGATGGTGGTAATGAAACATTTTCAGGTTGTGGCAGATCACTCGACTTTTTACTGAAAACCCGCTATCTTCAGGCATCTAGAAGTCTAAACGTATAAACGGATATATTGAGGATATAGGCATGCCAATTAGGGTTCCTGATGAATTACCCGCAGTGAGTTTCTTACGCAATGAGAATGTCTTTGTGATGACCTCATCGCGTGCGAAAACCCAGGAAATTCGTCCCCTGAAGGTGTTGGTTCTGAATCTAATGCCTAAAAAAATTGAGACGGAGAATCAATTCCTACGTTTACTCTCTAACTCACCCTTACAGATTGATATCCAATTACTGCGGATTGATAGCCGTGAGTCAAAAAATACGCCAGCAGAGCATCTGAATAACTTCTACTGTGACTTTGAAGATATTCAAGATCAGAATTTTGATGGGTTGATCGTGACTGGCGCACCTCTCGGTTTAGTTGATTTTTGTGACGTCGCATACTGGCCACAGATCGAGCGTATTATTGCTTGGGCAAAGGACCACGTGACCTCAACCTTGTTCGTATGCTGGGCGGTACAGGCGGCATTAAATATCCTGTATGGCATTCCTAAGATGACTCGCGAGGTCAAACTCTCTGGTATTTACCAGCACCAAACTCGAGAGCCACTGGCACTGCTCACCCGAGGGTTTGATGAAACATTCCTGGCACCTCATTCTCGCTATGCCGATTTCCCACTTGAGGTGCTTAAGCAATATACAGATTTGGATATCCTGGTCTCATCAGAAGAGGCTGGAGCTTATTTGTTTGCCAGTAAAGATAAGCGAGTGGCTTTTGTTACCGGTCATCCTGAATACGACGTCGACACGCTAGCAGGTGAATATCAGCGTGATGTGGCCGCCGGTCTTAACCCACAAGTTCCACTCAATTACTTTCCTGATGACGATGCTTCTTTACCACCAAAAGCATCGTGGCGTAGCCACGGTCATCTGCTGTTTGCGAACTGGCTGAACTACTACGTGTACCAAATCACCCCATTTGATTTGCGCCATATGAATCCTACGCTCGACTGACTTTTTATCACCTCAAATGTTAATAAAGGCGGCTGAATCGATGCCGCCTGTCTATTATTCCCCAGTAAAAAAGCTTATTCCCCCTCGATAAACTGGTCTGATCTCTTTGTTAAACAATGAGTTATCTTCGAAAAACGCCAGTAATGGAAGTCTATTCCTATCTGTCTATAACACATACCTATGTTAACAATATGATAAATAAAGATTAAAAAATTATTTTAAATAAAAATGGAAATCGTTTTTGATTTTAATGATTAATTGATTATTCTTAGTCCTGTCGGGGTGAAAAATAACCATGAAATCCAGCCTTAAATTTCCAGCCGGAAGGCATTACCCGATAAGAATCCAAGAGTGACGCTACGTTAGCGTTGATGTGAACGAAGTGAGATTGGTAAGGGGAAGGGTAATGACACAACAGTTAGTTGGCACGGAGTTAGTTTTTACGCAGCATTTTAATGCTGCTGAGCGGCAAGTTTTGCCAGATGAGGCCATTGAATTTTTGACCGAATTAGTGGTGAAATTCGCTGAGCCGAGGAACAAACTCCTTGCTGCACGGGCATCGTGGCAACAGACCATTGATCAGGGCGCTTTACCTGATTTTATTTCGGAAACTAATTCCATTCGTGATGGTAACTGGAAGATTCAAGGTATTCCTACAGACTTACGTGACCGCAGAGTGGAAATCACCGGGCCGGTTGAGCGCAAGATGGTGATTAATGCCCTCAATGCTAATGTGAAAGTCTTTATGGCCGATTTTGAAGATTCATTAGCACCGAGCTGGGATAAGGTTATCGAGGGTCAAATTAATCTGCACGATGCGGTAAAAGGCACAATTTCTTATGCAAATGAATCTGGCAAAATTTATCAGTTAAAACCTAATCCTGCGGTATTGATTGCTCGGGTTCGTGGCCTGCACTTGCCAGAGAAGCATGTTAAATGGCAAGAGGAAGCTATCCCCGGAGGCTTATTCGATTTCGCGTTGTATTTCTACCATAACTATAAGCAATTACTGGCCAACGGTAGCGGCCCTTATTTCTATTTACCAAAAATGCAATCCTATCAGGAAGCTGCCTGGTGGAGTGATGTTTTCAGCTTTACTGAGCAACGTTTCGATTTGCCACAAGGCACCATCAAAGCCACGGTGTTAATTGAAACATTACCCGCTGTATTCCAGATGGACGAGATCCTCTACCACCTGCGCCATCATATTGTTGCTCTCAATTGTGGCCGTTGGGACTATATCTTTAGTTATATCAAAACGCTGAAGAATCACAGTGATCGTGTATTACCGGATCGTCAGTCAGTGACGATGACGAAACCTTTCCTCAGTGCCTACTCTCGCCTGCTGATCAAGACATGTCATAAGCGTGGTGCGTTGGCGATGGGCGGCATGGCGGCCTTTATCCCGAATAAAGATGCAGAAAAGAATGCTCTGGTACTGGATAAAGTTCGTGCTGACAAAGAGTTGGAAGCCAGCAATGGCCATGACGGTACTTGGGTTGCGCATCCTGGGTTGGCAGATACCGTGATGGAGGTCTTCAACCGCGTATTAGGTTCACGGCCAAATCAGTTAGAGATCACGCGTGAGCAGGATAAGCCAATTACGGCTGCTGAGTTATTGGAGCCTTGCACTGGCGATCGTACTGAAGAAGGGATGCGAGCCAATATTCGGGTGGCAGTGCAATATATTGAGGCATGGATCTCTGGCAATGGGTGCGTACCAATTTATGGCCTGATGGAAGATGCCGCAACAGCAGAGATTTCGCGTACTTCTATTTGGCAATGGATCCATCACCAGAAAAGCTTGAGTAATGGCCAGACGGTGACCAAAGAGCTGTTCCGCAGCATGTTGAGTGAAGAAATGCAGGTAGTGAAGCTTGAGCTTGGCGCAGAGCGCTTTGATGGCGGGCGGTTTGAAGAAGCCGCGCGTCTGATGGAGCGAATTACAACACAAGATGAGCTTATCGACTTCCTGACGCTACCAGGCTATGCATTACTAGCCTAAAACACCCTTCGTACTGGAAGTTGCAGCGGTGTTAGCTACGTTCGCTCACCCGAATCACTTACTTGTGTAAGCTCATCGGGATTCGTTCGCTTGCTGCCTAGCTGCAACTCCAATTACTTTGGATATGACACTCTATTAACCCTACAAGATTGAATAATAAGGAATATCACCATGACTACCTCTCGTACTCAACAAATTCAGCAGTTGGAACAGGAATGGACATCGCCGCGCTGGAAAGGTATCACCCGACCATATAGCGCAGAAGAGGTGATTAAACTGCGCGGTTCAGTGAATCCTGAATGTACGCTGGCGCAGCACGGAGCACACAAACTGTGGGAATTACTGCATGGTGGCGCGCGCAAAGGGTATATCAACTGTCTCGGCGCGTTAACCGGTGGTCAGGCTCTGCAACAAGCGAAAGCCGGTGTTGAGGCAATTTATCTGTCGGGCTGGCAGGTTGCCGCTGATGCGAATACCGCCTCTAGCATGTATCCCGATCAGTCGTTATATCCAGTCGACTCCGTCCCTGCGGTGGTTAAAAGAATTAATAATAGCTTCCGCCGCGCGGATCAGATTCAGTGGTCGAATAATATTGAACCGGGTAGCAAAGGGTATACCGACTATTTCCTGCCGATTGTGGCTGATGCTGAAGCCGGTTTTGGTGGTGTGCTGAATGCTTTTGAATTGATGAAAGCCATGATTGAAGCTGGCGCGGCGGGGGTGCATTTTGAAGACCAACTGGCTGCGGTGAAGAAATGTGGTCATATGGGCGGTAAGGTGTTGGTGCCGACTCAAGAAGCGATTCAAAAATTGGTTGCTGCCCGTTTAGCCGCCGATGTTCTGGGTGTGCCAACCTTGTTAATTGCCCGTACTGATGCTGATGCGGCTGATTTACTGACTTCTGATTGCGATCCATATGACAGTGAATTCGTGACCGGCGAGCGCACAGCCGAAGGCTTCTTCCGCACACATGCCGGTATTGAGCAAGCGATCAGCCGTGGTCTGGCCTATGCCCCTTATGCTGATTTGGTCTGGTGTGAAACCTCTACACCGGACCTGGAACTGGCTAAACGCTTCGCGCAGGCGATTCATGCGAAATTCCCTGGTAAATTATTGGCTTATAACTGCTCGCCATCATTTAACTGGAAAAAGAATCTGACCGACCAGCAGATTGCCAGCTTCCAGGATGATCTGTCGGCGATGGGTTACAAATACCAGTTTATTACCCTGGCAGGCATCCACAGCATGTGGTTCAACATGTTTGATTTAGCCCATGCTTATGCGCAGGGCGAGGGTATGAAGCACTATGTTGAGAAAGTGCAGCAGCCAGAATTTGCATCAGTTGAGCGCGGTTATACCTTTGCATCCCATCAGCAAGAAGTGGGTACGGGCTACTTCGATAAAGTCACCAATATCATTCAGGGTGGCGAATCATCGGTGACGGCATTGACTGGCTCGACGGAAGAACAGCAATTCTAAATGCGGTTTGATTGAACGCGTGTCTTTCAGGAGCCTGCATATGCAGGCTCTGTTCCGTATGGCGGGGGTGAGTATGGCGGTAAAACTGGAACGATTAATCGCTCAGACAATCTTGCAGGGCTTCGATGCACAATATGGTCGCTTTCTAGAGGTCACTGCCAGCGCTCAGCACCGTTTTGAGCAGGCGGACTGGCATGCCGTTCAGCAGGCGATGAAGAAGCGTATTCACCTCTATGACCACCATGTCGGTCTGGTGGTTGAGCAACTAAAGCACATCACCGATCAGCGCTGTTTTGATGCAGAATTTCTGGCACGGGTAAAAGAGATCTACACCGAGTTGTTGCCGGATTACCCGCGTTTTGAAATTGCGGAGAGTTTTTTTAATTCTGTTTACTGCCGGTTGTTTAAGCACCGTGATTTAACGCCGGATAAGCTGTTTGTTTTCAGCTCGCAACCGGAGCGGCGCTTTCGTGAGATCCCACGCCCGTTAGCGCGCGATTTTTCCCCAAAAGGGGATCTGAGTGGCATGTTGCAGATGGTTCTTAGTGATTTGCCGCTGCGTTTGCCGTGGGAAGATCTGCCGCGTGATATCGGCTATATCACAGAGGCTCTTCGGCAAGCATTCCCTGATGAGCAACTGATAGGCGCACGTTTTCAAATCGCTAATGAACTGTTTTATCGCAATAAAGCGGCTTGGTTAGTCGGTAAATTGCGGTTGGCTGAGGGGGTTTATCCCTTCCTGCTCCCCATCCATCACAATGAATCTGGCGCCCTATTTATTGATACTTGCCTCACCGGTAAAGCGGAGGCCAGCATTGTGTTCGGTTTTGCTCGCTCTTACTTTATGGTCTATGCCCCGCTGCCAGCGGCAATGGTGGAATGGCTACGGGAAATATTACCGGGTAAATCGACAGCTGAGCTGTATATGGCAATTGGATGCCAGAAACACGGCAAAACTGAAAGTTATCGTGAATACCTCACCTTTGTTCATCAATCCAGTGAACAGTTTATTATCGCCCCAGGGGTTAAAGGCATGGTGATGCTGGTGTTTACCCTACCGTCATTTGATCGGGTATTTAAGGTAATTAAGGATCAGTTTGCGCCGCAAAAAGAGGTCAGCCAGGCACGAGTTTTAGAGTGCTATCAACTGGTTAAAGAGCATGACCGCGTCGGGCGCATGGCGGATACTCAAGAGTATGAGAATTTTGTTATTGATAAGCAGCGGATAAGCCCAGAGTTACTGGCCGAACTACAACGGGAAGTGCCGGAAAAGTTAGAAGATTTAGGCGACCAAATCATTATTAAGCATCTCTATATGGAACGGCGGATGACGCCATTGAACCTTTATATGGAGCAGGCCAATGATCAGCAACTAAAGGATGTTATCGAGGAGTATGGTAATGCCATTAAGCAGTTGGCTGCGGCAAATATCTTCCCCGGTGATATGTTATTTAAGAACTTTGGTGTGACCCGCCATGGTCGCGTGGTGTTCTACGATTACGATGAAATTTGCTATATGACAGAGGTTAATTTCCGCGATATTCCGCCAGCGCGCTACCCGGAAGATGAGATGGCCAGCGAGCCGTGGTATAGCGTATCGCCCAATGATGTATTCCCTGAAGAGTTTCGTCATTTCTTATGCACTGATCTGAAAATACGGCATTTTTTTGAGGAGATGCACAGCGACCTGTTTCACGCCAGCTATTGGCGTGGGTTGCAGCAGCGTATTAAGGACGGGCATGTGGAGGATGTTTTTGCCTATCGCCGGAAGCAGCGTTTCTCCCAGCGGGCTTTAAATTAGCGGCTACTGCGCGTTGTCATTTTAGGATTGGGCAGTGCTCAAAATCCTCACGTACTTCGTGTACGCTCCGGTTTTTCCGCGCTGGCCGCACCTAAACTGGCTTAGCTCGCTACGCCTTGATTGGGAATGTAAAGAAACACTGTTGTGAGTAATTAGTTCTCGATTCAGAGAGGTGAGGGCAGGCAGAAGAGTAAAGCGTCCGCGCCAGGACGGCGCGGCTCGAGCCTACAGGGAAGTATTTACGGCGTCTTTACGAACTGCTTGTTCTCACCGAACGACAAAGTTTTAACTAATTAACTCCGATTCCCGCCGCCGTATGATTGAGTTATTTCTTTCGCAGCATGAATAACCAGTGCGCCAAGTTCGGTGACGCGGTCGTCGGTAATGCGTGATACCGGGCCGGAGATAGAGATTGCGGCAAAGGCTTCATGGTGTTCATCGAACAGACAGGCGGCGATACAACGCAAGCCGAGGGCATGTTCTTCATCATCAAATGAATAACCTTGCTTGCGAGTCAGTGCCAGATTCTCTTTCAGGCTGGCTGGATTGGTACGGGTATGTTGGGTATATGCGTGCAGCCCTTTCTTATGTAACAACTGCACTAATTGATCATCTGTCAGAGTAGAGAGAAAGGCTTTACCCGCACCGGAAGCATGCATCGGCAGTTTGCCACCAATGGGGGCTGACATGCGCATTAGCGCAGTACATTGTACTTGATCGATAATAATGGCCTGGTAGTCGCTATGGTCGAGCACCGCCAGGTTGACGGTTTCGCCTGATTCATCCATCAAACGGCGTAGCATCGGATGCACCATGGCCAGCAAATTGCGGCTTTGCAGGAAGCTACTGCCAACAATAAAGGCGTGAGCCCCCATGGTCCAAAGCCCTAAATCCCCCACCTGACGGACAAAACCTTGCTGTTGCATGGTTGTCAGCAGGCGATGAGTGGTAGAATTCGGCAATCCCGCCTGTTGTGCTAAATCCGTCAGGGCGACACTGCCTTGTGATTCGGAAATATATTCCAGTAATTTAAGCCCGCGCGTTAATGACTGAACCTGACCGGTTGCAGCAGGGGTGGTTTGTGCAGCTGCCTTGGGTTTTTTCCCCCGTTTAATCGCAATCGGTAACGCCATAAATCCACCTCTCATCTATTTTTATGGAATTCATTTTCGTTTTTCAATTATGCATGCAAACGATAGAAAACGCTCATCCGATGAGTCGGTTTCTCTACCTGAAAAAGTCTCAACTGCTAGCGGACTCATTACATTGATAACTTGTGCTAGGATGACAGATGAATTTTTCAGCATATCTGATACAAATAAACAACCAAGATACGTCAGATAATGGCAAGGCAACAGGGTAAAGAGGCGACAGACAGTGGTGGACACAGTATTAAACAATAAGGTTAAGCAATTGCATCGGCAACTGGCACAACGGATCTTGGTGCTGGACGGTGGTATGGGCACGATGATCCAGAGCTATCGGCTGGAAGAGGCTGATTATCGTGGAGCGCGCTTTGCTGATTGGCCAAGTGATCTGAAAGGTAACAACGACTTATTGGTGCTATCTAAACCGGAAGTCATTATCGCCATTCACAATGCCTACCTTGAAGCGGGCGCTGATATTCTCGAAACCAATACATTTAACTCCACCACCATTGCGATGGCGGATTATCAGATGGAGTCGCTGTCAGCCGAAATTAACTATGAAGCTGCTCGGTTGGCTCGGATTTGCGCTGATGAATGGACCGCCCGTACCCCAGAGAAGCCGCGCTATGTTGCCGGGGTTCTTGGCCCGACCAACCGTACCGCGTCTATCTCGCCTAAAGTTAATGATCCGGCGTTCCGTAATGTCAGTTTTGATCAGTTGGTTGAGGCTTATCGGGAATCTACCCGTGCCTTGATTGAAGGTGGTGTTGATCTGATTATGATCGAGACGGTCTTCGATACCCTTAATGCGAAAGCGGCTACCTTTGCTGTTGAGTCTGAATTTGAAGCCATGGGTGTGCTGTTGCCGGTGATGATTTCCGGCACCATTACTGATGCCTCGGGCCGGACATTATCAGGCCAAACCACGGAAGCTTTTTATAACTCGCTGCGCCACGTTAAACCGCTCTCTTTTGGCCTGAACTGCGCGTTGGGACCGGATGAATTACGTCAATATGTGGCGGAGTTATCCCGTATCTCTGAATATTATGTCAGTGCACACCCGAATGCCGGTTTGCCTAATGCTTTTGGTGAATACGATTTGGAAGCCAAAGAGATGGCCGAGCAGATTGGTGAGTGGGCGCGGGCTGGATTTTTGAATATTGTCGGTGGTTGTTGTGGTACCACACCACGGCATATTGCGGCGATGGTTAAAGCCGTCGCTGGCGTCCCTCCGCGCCCGTTGCCGGATATTGCAGTGGCTTGCCGTCTGGCTGGTCTGGAACCGCTGACTATCGATGCCAACTCGCTATTTGTTAACGTCGGCGAGCGCACCAACGTCACTGGTTCGGCTCGTTTTAAGCGGCTGATAAAAGAAGATAAATATGATGAAGCGCTGGATGTAGCCCGCCAACAGGTTGAAAGCGGCGCGCAGATCATCGATATCAATATGGATGAGGGTATGTTGGACGCAGAAGCCGCGATGGTGCGCTTCCTCAATCTGATTGCCGGTGAGCCAGATATCGCCCGGGTGCCAATCATGATCGACTCCTCTAAGTGGGATGTGATCGAAAAAGGCCTGAAATGTATTCAAGGCAAAGGAATTGTTAACTCTATTTCGATGAAAGAGGGCGAAGCTGCCTTTATCCATCACGCTAAGCTGGTGCGCCGTTATGGTGCGGCCATGGTGGTGATGGCATTTGATGAAACCGGGCAGGCGGATACCCGTGCGCGTAAAATCGAAATCTGCCGCCGCGCTTATAAGATATTGACCGAAACTGTCGGCTTCCCGCCGGAAGACATCATCTTCGATCCCAATATTTTCGCCGTCGCCACCGGGATTGAAGAGCATAACAACTATGCGGTCGACTTTATTGAGGCATGCGCCGATATCAAAGCCGAACTCCCTCATGCCATGATTTCAGGTGGTGTCTCCAACGTCTCCTTCTCATTCCGCGGTAATGATCCGGTGCGTGAGGCGATCCATGCTGTTTTCCTCTATTACGCTATCCGTAATGGCATGGATATGGGGATCGTCAATGCTGGCCAACTGGCTATCTATGATGATCTGTCGGATGAGCTACGTGATGCGGTGGAAGATGTGATCCTTAATCGCCGTAGCGACAGCACTGAGCGGTTGTTGGATCTGGCCGAAAAATATCGCAGCAGCAAAAGTGGTGAAGTGGCGATTCAACAAGCGGAGTGGCGTGGCTGGGATGTAAAAAAACGGCTGGAATATTCACTGGTTAAAGGCATCACTGAGTTCATCGAGCTGGATACCGAAGAAGCCCGTCAGCAGGCTGAGCGGCCAATCGAGGTTATCGAAGGGCCATTGATGGCCGGGATGAATGTGGTTGGTGACCTGTTCGGTGAAGGGAAAATGTTCCTGCCACAAGTGGTAAAATCTGCCCGAGTGATGAAACAGGCAGTAGCCTATCTCGAACCTTATATTGAAGCCAGTAAGCAGAAAGGCACTACCGCGGGCAAAATCCTGCTGGCAACGGTTAAAGGTGATGTGCACGATATCGGCAAAAACATTGTGGGTGTGGTTTTACAGTGTAATAACTATGAGATTATCGATCTGGGTGTGATGGTGCCGACCGAAAAAATCCTGCGCACGGCGCGGGAGGAAAAGGTCGATATTATCGGCTTGTCCGGCCTGATAACCCCGTCGCTGGATGAAATGGTTAACGTTGCCAAAGAGATGGAGCGACAGGGTTTCACCTTGCCGTTATTGATTGGCGGCGCGACCACCTCGAAAGCCCATACCGCGGTTAAAATCGAACAGAACTACAGTGGTTCCACCACTTACGTCTCCAATGCCTCACGCAGCGTTGGCGTGGTCTCAGCGTTGTTATCTGACACGCAGCGTGATGATTTCGTAGCAAAAACGCGCAAAGAATATGAAACCGTCCGTATTCAGCATGCACGTAAAAAACCGCGAACTCCGCCGGTCAGTTTACAGGTCGCGCGGGATAACCAAACCGTAATCGATTGGGAAAATTATACGCCGCCAGTCGCCCATAAATTAGGTGTGCAGCCTGTCGAGGCCAGTATCGAAACTCTGCGCAATTACATCGACTGGACGCCATTCTTTATGACCTGGTCGCTGGCGGGTAAATACCCACGTATTTTGGAAGATGAAGTGGTCGGCGAAGAGGCCAAACGCCTATTTGCCGATGCCAATGAACTGCTGGATAAATTGTCGGCAGAAAACTTACTGCATCCGAAAGGCGTGGTGGGGATATTCCCGGCTAACAGCGTCGGCGATGATATTGAAATTTATCGCGATGAGCGGCGTGAGGATGTGCTGGTGGTCAGTCATCATCTGCGCCAACAAACCGAGAAGACCGACTTCCCGAACTATTGCCTGGCTGATTATGTCGCACCTAAATCTAGTGGTAAAACTGATTACTACGGAGCATTTGCTGTCACCGGTGGCTTGGAAGAAGATGCCTTGGCCGAGGCTTATGATGCTCAGCATGATGATTACAATAAAATCATGATTAAGGCCTTGTCAGACCGTCTGGCAGAAGCTTTTGCAGAATATCTGCATGAGCGGGTACGTAAGGTGTATTGGGGCTTTGCACCGAATGAAAACCTGAGCAACGAAGAATTGGTGCGCGAGAACTATCAAGGGATTCGCCCGGCACCGGGCTATCCGGCTTGCCCTGAACATACTGAAAAAGGCCAAATCTGGCAGCTGCTGGATGTAGAAACTCACACTGGCATGAAGTTGACCGAATCCTACGCCATGTGGCCGGGTGCCTCGGTATCAGGCTGGTATTTCAGCCATCCAGACAGCAAATACTTTGCGGTGGCACAGATTCAGCGTGATCAGGTGGAAGATTACGCTGCTCGTAAGGGGATGCCGATAGCGGAGGTCGAGCGCTGGTTAGCCCCGAACTTGGGTTATGATGCGGACTGATATTTAAGTCAGTTGTTCAGTAAAATGAAAGGAGATAGCCGCGATGACTATCTCCTTTTTTAATGCCCTTTAACCCAGTGGTTTGCGTGCTTTAGCCTCGCGTCACACCTGCTACGGCATTTTTCTGTTCGGAGCCACCATGAGCGCCGAGTAGCGGTGTTTTGCCTTCCATCATCTCACCAATGCCACCACCAATTATCTCGGTAACTTTAGACGATGCATTTACTCTCGCCCCGCCCTGGGTGTGTTTACCGTTGATATCCTGTAATTCCAGACCATTGGTTTGTAAGTTTACATCACTGTCTCTATTGGAAATTTTGCCACCAATAAGTTCAGTTTTACCGGCTACGTTCAAATTAACTGACTGTGTGCCGCTAAGGGCTGACTGTTCTTCAACCGCTTTATTTTCAACGACTTCCACTTCAACTTTAGCTTTGCCGCTGCCACCTTTGACTTGTTCATCCTGAACATTACTTTTGATTTTTTTGCCTGCTGCTTTGGCACCTTTCTGCCACCATTTATCTTCGGTTTCTGCTTCTTCCTTAGATTCGGTTAGCGTTTCATTGCTCCCCTTTTTGGTATAGCTGAGGGGTTGTACGTTATCTTCTTCTTTAGAACCAAAGTAGCTTGAAACTTGGTCATATTGCTTTTTGACTTTATCGAATAACTTATTGGATTTAGTGGTCAGGGTTTTTTTCACTTTATCCGAGCCGATTGGCGTCGCATCGGCTACCTGATTAATCATGCTGTCTTGTTTCTCGTTACTGTGATTGAAACTCAAGCCGGTGTTGACGTTGACCTCCTGTCGGACATCTTCACGGCTTTGCACTTTCAAGTTACCGCCAATAGTGCCAGTAATATCATTAGCTTTGAGCATAGCACCCGCCAGAGCAGTGTCTTTGGCGCTATTTAGGGCGATATTGTTGCTATTGATATGGGTGTTTTGTTGCATTACAGCATTCAGCTTCTCAACCCCTACATCAAGTTGAGCGCTGATATCATGGATTTTCTCATTGCTCTGTTTATCGACCATCCCTTTGTCGTCTTTCTTGAAAGAGCTATTTTGGTTGCCATTGGCACCGGCAGTAAAGTTCCAGTTGTTTTTGTGTTCCTGGTCTTGCGCTGACTCCAGCATGATGCCGCCATTATCGGCTGTCAGTGTGGTTTGCTGGCTGGTGATATTGGCATTTTGCATATGGATGGCTTGGTTATCATTACCGCCCGCTTTAACCGTTACTGCGCCGCTACTATTGATAATGCTGCCTTGATGCTTGAGTGCTGATTCATCTATATGAGCGACTTTAACTTCCGCGCCTGCTTTCATCCCTTTGCTGCCTTTATCTTTTCCGCTGCTTTGACTGAGACCCGCGTTAGCGTTGGCAGACCAGGTCATATCCTGTTTGGAGCCTTGTGATTGTGCAGCCAGCACATCGACTTTGCCGCCAGCGGCCAGCAGAATATCGCCGGTTGCTTTATCTTTACTGCCGAACGAGGTGCCTGTTAGTGTCAGATCTTTCCCTGCATTCAGTTCAACACCTTGCTGACCCTGTAGATTACTGACTTGGGCAACAGAGGTGCTGCTTTGTCCTTTACTGTTACCGCCGCCTAAACCTGCGCCAAAGTCCTTGCTGTTAGCGTTAGTGCCAAGATTCATTTTGGCCTCGGCTTCCACGTTATTATGGCTTTCGCTAGTATGGTTGGTGACCTGATCAAAACGAATATCTCCGCCCGCATTAACTGCGATTTTGCCATCCCCTGCATTCATATTGGTGCCTTGATAGGTCGCATCTTGTTTCACGTTGATATTGATGCCACCGGCTGCGTTCATGCTGCCAACCTGCGCGATTTCACCTTTGACATGCTGATCTTTCGAGCCGCCTTTACCTTTGCCATCCACGGTAATGTCTTTGCCTGTGGTGGTGTAAATTCGGATGTCTGCGCCACCCTGAGTCTCAGTAATATGTTGGTCAACTCGGTTAGCTGCTGCTTCAAAGGTATGGCGTGATGCATCCAGCGTAATGGCGCCTTTATCCGCCTGATACTTGGTGCCTTGATCTTTGACTTCGCCGTTGGCATTGAGCGCGATGTTACCGCCTTTAATTGATGTCACCACCGATTGGCTACTATTGAGGTTGGTTTCTTTAGTTCCGCCTTTAGCATAGAGGTCTAACCCGGCATTGGGACCACCCACTTCGCCGACTGACTCAATCATGCCGCCCAAATCAAGCTCTTGTGCTTTATTGACTACCCCTTCAAGTGGGCGGGTGATTTCGCCATAAGCAATATTGGCCTCATAACCGACATCAACCTTGGTGGTTTTGGTGTGCGTTTTTTCACTATTTTCGGCGGCCAGATTGTGGATATTATTGCCCTGAGCCTGATAAGCCCCACCGACGTTATGGTCCGTTCCCTGATTGGTCACATCTTGTGTTGCGGTGATATTCAGATTACCCGCCACCTGTGAACTCGAGACCACGGAGGTTGATCTGTCAGTGCTGGTTTGGGTATCTTCGTAGCCTACGTTTACACCACTGCCGGCTTTATCCATGCCGCCGGTGTAGTGGAAATCAACTCCAACACTTTCTTTGGTTTTGTTGCTGGAGAGGCTGTCTTGTGCAGCAACAAACGAGACGTTTTCGCCTTTAATTTCTGCATCACCAGTGGTGGCAGTGATTTTTGAACCAGTGAAAGTGACGTCTTTTTGGGCATCCAGTTTGACGCTGCTACCTTCAAGTGCTGCGCCGTGGTTCTTGATACTGTCAGTTTTTTCGCTCTCACTGGTGTGGTTCAGTTTTAAACCAGCCTGATACTGGTTGTTACCGTCATCGTTGGTAAAACCAGAAATAGTCAGCTTGCTTTTCTGCTCATCTATTTTCTGTTGTTCTTGAGCGGCCTTAATATTGACCTCACCCAAGGTTTCAATACCCAGTTCACCGGCACTTTTTACCAGGCTGCCAATAACATCAACATTATCTTTACTGATTATCTTAAGATTGGCATCTGACGCTAATTCACTGCCGATAACTTTTTCATCGCTATTATTGGCTTTATGGGAGCTGCCGGTAATATTAAAGATTACCCCGGTGCGCTCATCAATTTTTGTCGTCGTCGTACTGATAGCATTGTCAATCTTGATACCCCCTTGATTGGCCTGAACATAACCATCTTTGGCGCCTTTGACTTGGCTGCCGGTAATGGAAACGCCTTTATTGCCACTCACAAGGATTTTCCCTTCAGCCGTTATTTCTGAACGATGGCTAGTTTCGGCTTTCTTATTGTTATTACTATGGTCAATCCCCCCTAAGCCGAGGTTTTGCTCATTTTTACCGTTTTTAATTTCTTGGTCCAGGGTCTTCTGTACATTAATATTGACTTCACTTGCATTAATCAATAAATCATTCCCCGCCGATGCTTTGACCCCACTGGTGGAAATTTCCCCCTCAGCCGTTAGCCCTAAATTATCGCCTGCTTCTAATGTGGTTTTATTCAGACTTTGCTTTTTAGTTTCATCATTATGGCTTTTATCTTCTTGCATATGCACATAGTTATGGCCTTTATCTCGGGAGTAGTCTTCATCTATTACACCCTCGATTTTTAAATCTTTTTTAGCTTTGATCGAAAGATTATTGCCTGCTTTGATAGAAGACCCGGAAAGTTTAATATCACCTTCAGTTGATTGAAGAGAAATGTTATTTTCTCCTTTTATCGTCGTCCCGATATTTTTTTGTTGTTCTTCTTTATTATCTTTGGATTTGCTCCACGCACCTAACCCCCAAAGCCCTTCATCACCTTCTGAATAACTCTCTGTTTGGGTATTGGTTACTTTTTGCGTATCCAGCTTAATATCCCCACCCTGGATAACAATATTTTTACCCTTGATTTCAGCCGCTGTGAGGTTATTTTTCTTCTTGGCGATAATGGAAATATTCTTGCCACTAATTTTGGTGCGTTTTAATTTTTGCTCAGTTGAGTCTTTAGTTTTTGTTTCAATAATATCACCAGAAGCGAAAATATCATTAGCATCTAATGTAATATCTGAGCCAGTTAAAATAGCCGGTGCTGGGTTATAATCAAGGCCAGGCGCCGCATTGACATTAAGATTAAGCTTTCCTGGGGTGGAGATAATTAATTCTTTCTTGGCTGCGTGCGAGCCTGAGATATTTACACCATTTCCTTCTGCGGTGTTAATAATTCTAATTCGGTCTGCTATCATGCTGCCGAATATTTTACTGTCGTATGCCGTTCCTACGTATTTTTGTGATTCCAGTATTTCCCCATTCGTGCTGACTTTATTTTGACCCAGTATAATATTAATGTTTTCTCTTGAGTCAATAGTTCCTTGCATATTGATGCGGGGTGCAATCAAATCCAGCGTTCCATGCATACCGCTATAACCGTCGCCTATCTCTAATAGATTGGTATTATTTCGAGTATCAAATCCTTGCAGATTCCCTTGATCCACTAATGGATTACCGACCACCAATGAGTTGCGATTGGTATTAATAAAACCACAACCTGTACAGGTAATACCATTTGGGTTGGCCAGAATATAGTCTGCCGTCATGCCAAATACTTCCTGCTTCCCCAATAATAATGAAGGGTTACGGCTGATAACCTCATTCAAAATAATACTGGCAGCTTGACCGTTTAAGTTCTGGTTGGCCGCTAATTGCCCGGCAAGTTGTGATTGACCCGCAGACAGGGAGTTATTGAGTACCGCGCCGGCATTACCAACATTAAATTCATTATATTGGTTATGTGATAACCCCGATGCTGAGGGTTTTACGATATCAATTACTGGGACGCCATTTACCGCGTTAATTCCTGGGTTGTGGGCAGGATCACCGGCGCCAACAATACCGGCGGCATAGCAGGTGGCCACTGATACTGAAATAATAGCGACGGCTGCCGCCAGCTTTCCTGCCGGGGAGAGCTTGAACTTATTTTGTTTCATTGTTACTTCTCCATTTTTGTCATCTAGTTTGGTGTTGATAAAAATTGGCTTTTACTGGCGGCGGTTAATTAAAAGGAATAAGAGAAGCGCGCCAGAATCTGAGTAGGGTCTTTATTCTCTGTTTTACTGGACAATAAGTGTCCACGGCTGGCTTCAATATCCAGTTTGATATCGCGATAGCTGACGTTGATGCCGGCACTTAAACCCATAGCACTGCTCCAGCCCTGAGGGTTTTGCTGAATACGGCCTACATCTGCTCCTAGCCGCGGGGTTAGGGTGGTATTGCCGAGGGTAAAGTTGCGCGATAAGGTGTTCTGGAGATACCAACCTCTATCCGCCGATAAGGTATTGCGACTAAAGCCGCGAACAGCATTGCTGTCGGTGACGCTCAACCATTCAACGCCTGGCAGACGGTCACGGGTGTATTGGCCATAGAACTGATTGCTAAACAGATAGAAATCATCAAACAGTTTGAAATATTGATTGGAAGTCACAGCGGCTTTAGCTTTGGTGAATTGGCTGTCCTGATAATTGGCGGTCAAATTCTGATCAGCACCTAACCACGATAACCCCTGCTCGAGGCTGACATTCACATTGAATATGCCAGTGGGCATAATGTGCAGATGATTAATACCTAATTCTAATACTGTCAGTGTTGGGCTGCTGACGGCGATTTTCTGTTCGTTAAAGTAGTTTTCGGCCTGTTTATAGGTTAGTTGTGCACTTAAGCCATTAATTTGGTCTTGGTCGCGATAGAAAACATAATCGGTACGCAAACCATGCTGCTGGGTTTTACCCTGTAGCTCGATGGTATTAAATTGTAATTGCACCGGATAAAGGTATTCGGAATAACTGCCAAAGCCACTGAAGGTTAATGCACCATAAGGCACGGAATAAAACAGTGAATAGGCGCGGCTATGGTTTTTCTGTGGGTTATCGGTGGTACTGCTGATATTTAAACTGAGAGAATCTGATAACCCTAGGGGGTTATCGAAAGAAAATGCATTACGACTTAACCATTTACCGGTGCTTTTGTTGCCATAATTATCGAGTGATGTTGTCAGATGCCAGGGTTTTGACCGGATATTACTCAACCTGAGAATTGAACCGCCTGGCTCTGTTCCCGGTAAAATATCGACGGTTATTTTATTGGAGGGTAAACGGTTAGCTTGATCGAGTCCTTGGTCAAGTTGTTTAATATTTAATGGTTCCCCGACCATATTGGGGAAAACAGTTTCGCCGTTTAATTCTGGGTCAACACTTTCAATGCGCTCAATAAAACCTTCGGTTACATCGAAACCCAATTCGCCCTCTTCATCGGCAGGAATAAACTGGACGCGGGCGGTAATATAACCTTTGTTAAGATAAAGCTGAGTGAGTTCACGAGCCAACAGATTGACATTTTCGCTACCAATACATTGTTCCGGCATGGGGCTTAAGGTCTCTAAATCCGCTTCAGTCAATAAGGTAATACCCTGGATATAGACGCCGCTAATGGGGAGGCATTGCGCACTATCATCTAATTCAGGTGCACTATTTTCGGGCGTTTCTATCTCTGCCTCAGGCTGTTTAGCATGAGGCTGACGACGCTCTTCTATTAAGTGATTAATTTCAGTACTGCTGTTCTGTAGGTTCTGGCGTGATTCATTGATCGGGGAGGGAATATCTATCCCCGGTGTCATGTTTGCGTGAGCGCCCGTGCTCAATAAAAAACATAATGCGGTACGTTTTTTTATCATGATATTTGTGGGGGAATTTTCTGGGTATAACGCGATGAGTGGACCCAGTCCTTTCCGTCCTTGAGTCAAATTTACGGGCAGCACTATTACCGTCCCTAAAGAGTAGAGACGGCGGGCTGAAGACAATAATTAAGGAATATTCAGGGAGAAGGGAAAGATAATAAATTTTTAATATTAAGCGGTTATTGAGTGACTGTTTTCAGATTTATTTTAAATATTATCAGGGTAATGCTGGGTGTTATTGATGTTGTTTTTCTGTCTAAAGCGAGGAATAAAAAGAAACAGAAAAATTGAAAATGCCCGAGTGGTTCGGGCATTTATACTCTTTGGTATTACTTTTTATCTTTCTCTACTGGTTTACCTGACCAGTAGCCCGCCAGTAGTGAACCGGAGAGGTTATGCCAGACCGAGAACAATGCGCCGGGTAGGGCAGCCAGTGGTGAGAAGTAAATTTTACCCAACGTAGCTGCTAGTCCTGAGTTTTGCATACCGACTTCAATGGCCAGTGTGCGGCAGGTGGATTCATCAAAGCCGAACAGTTTCCCGCCCCAGTAACCACTTAACAGGCCAATACCGTTATGCAGGATAACCGCAATAATCACCACGAAACCCACTGAAGCGATATGACTCTGGCTACCGGCGACCACGCCACTAATGATAGCGACAATACAGACCATCGACATCGCCGGTAGATAAGGCTCAATGCGTTTCACCGTTTTAGTAAAGGTGTGATGGATAATCAGCCCTGCGCTAATAGGGATGACCACGATTTGCAGAATACTTTTCAGCATTCCTATTACGTCAACACTGATGGTGGCGTCGACATATAAACGGGTCAGTAATGGCGTGGCAAAAACCCCCACCAGGGTAGAAACCGCCGAGATAGTCACTGATAACGCGACATCTCCTTTGGCCAGATAAATCATCACATTAGATGCTGTCCCACTGGCAACGCTGCCTACCAGCACCATACCGGCAGACAAGTCCGGTGGCATACGGAATAGTATCGCCAGAATCCAGGCAGTGAGCGGCATAATCAGATAATGCAGGAAAGTTGCCGCGGCTACCGGTGCCGGGCGCGATAGTACACGTTTGAAATCATCCAGCCGTAGAGTGACCCCCATAGCAAACATGATCAACATGAGTAGCGGGGCGACATAAGGCCCGATACCGATAAAGGTGGTCGGGCGGAAATAGGCCGCGACTGACAGCAGCAGCGCCCACAGCGGGAACAGCCGGGTGATTTTTACTAACATGAAGCGAAAGTCCTTAGTCGTCAGTGTCAGATATAAGAAAACCGGACGAAATCGCCCGGTCGGTGTTATCAGCTTGTTGTTAGCAGTGTATAGTTAGTTTTTACTCTGACTCAAGCCGTGTTATTCAAACAGCGTATTATTCAAATAAATTGTTACTCAAACAGATTGTGATGCAGGGTTTGCACCACTTTCTCAGCATCATTCCCTGGCACCAAGAAGCACAGGTTATGGCTGCTGGCGCCATAGCAAATCATGCGGATATTGAATGGGTCAAGGACACCGAATACTTCCTTACCGACGCCACAAGCTTGCGACAGGTTATTGCCGATAATTGCCACCAACGCCAGATTCTCTTCCACTTCAACCCGACATAGCGAGGAGAGTTCAGTCAGCAGTGAGGTGGTCAACAGACTGCCCGCCGTTGATGTCGAACCTGTCGTATCAAGAGTCAGCGCGACACTCACCTCAGAGGTGGTTATCAAATCAACTGAAATATTGTGGCGCGCCAGAATATTAAACACTTCCGCCAGAAAACCACGTGCATGCAACATATTCAGGCTATGTAAGGTCAGCAGCGTCTGTTTGCGGCGCAATGCCAAGGCACGGAACAGTGGTGGACTCTCGGTCTCATTACAGACTAAGGTGCCGCCAGCCGCTGGGTCTTTGCTTGAGCCGACAAACACGGGAATATCACTGCGCACGGCTGGCAACAAGGTGGCAGGATGCAAGACTTTGGCACCAAATGTCGCCATTTCAGCCGCTTCTTCGAAAGCAATTTTATCGATGCGTTTTGCTGCCGGAACCACCCGTGGATCGGTGGTATAAATCCCAGGGACGTCTGTCCAAATATCAATGCGGCCAACATTCAGTGCTTCACCCAGTAACGCGGCGGTGTAATCGCTACCGCCACGGCCAAGGGTAGTGGTGCGCCCTTTGCTTTCACTGCCGATAAAACCTTGTGTGACAACAATGGCCTGCGCGATACGCGGGGCCAATTGCGTTTGGGCTAATTCAGACAGCGCATGGGTATCCGGTTCAGCACGACCAAAACGGTCATTGGTTCGCATGATTTTACGTACATCAAACCATTCCACTGCCACCTGACGCTGGCGGATTAGCTCGACAAACAGCAGTGTAGACATCAATTCGCCGTGACTCACCAGTTCATCGGTTAACGCCGCAGACGTTGCCAGACTGGCTGCTTCAGACAGCATGGCGATGTTTTCTAGCATGCGTTCAATTTCATCGCGGATAACCACCGGATTGCCGAGTTTGGCTAGAATATCGGATTGAATTCGACTAATTTCTGCTAAATGAAGTTCACGCTTTTCAGGCTCACAGCCATCGGCAAGGGCGACCAACAGATTGGTAATGCCAGCCGAAGCTGACAAGATAACCAAACGAACGTCCGGGTTCGATAAAACCACATCGGCGCTGCGACTCATGGCATCAAAGTCTGCCACGCTGGTGCCACCAAATTTGGCAACCACGGTCGCAGAAGGGGCGCTGCGGCTCTGCTGGGGTGCTGCTTGAATCATCTAAAAAAACCTCGTATCAGGGATGCCATCTTGGGGGTCATCAGTATTTATCTCTGTACAAGGAAATAACGGGTTATCGACTTTCTGTCAATGAAATGGCTATGAGGTATTTTCATCTTTAATAATATGCGCTGTGATATCACTAAATTGACTATTCCCTTCGTACTTGAAGCTGCTGGAGTGTTAGTTACGTTCACTTACCCGAGTAAGCTCATTGGGATGAATGAGCCTCATCCTTGAGGCTCACCCTGCGGGCTAGCATAACTGCGGTTCAAATCGGTTCCCGACCGATTTGTCGTTCGCTTGCTGCCACTACCATTACTTTGGCAATAGATACTGTTAGACAATGACACACTGCGAAAACAGGGATGAGATCAAGTGTTGTTTCGAGAGATAACACCTATCGCAAGAAAAGAGATCTCAATCACACCCGAACAGGATACAATTAACCCATTCGTTTCATTATCCTTAAGCCTAGAAGAGCGCCGCTATGAAAAATATTAATCCTAGTCAAACCGCTGCCTGGAAAGCGTTACAGCAACACTTTGAGCAGATGAAAGATGTCACCATCAGCAGTCTGTTTGCCAAGGACGACCAGCGTTTTAACAAGTTTTCAGCCACGTTTAATGATCAAATGCTGGTGGATTTCTCCAAAAACCGCATTACCAGCGAAACCATGGAAAAGCTGCAAGCTCTGGCGAAGGAAACTGATCTGGCCGGTGCAATTAAATCCATGTTTTCCGGTGAAAAAATCAACCGCACTGAAGACCGCGCGGTACTGCATATTGCTTTGCGTAACCGCAGTAACACCCCGATTGTGGTGGATGGCAAGGATGTGATGCCAGAAGTGAATGCAGTGCTGGCTAAAATGAAACAGTTCTGTGACCGCGTGATTGGCGGTGACTGGAAAGGTTATACCGGCAAGGCGATTACTGATGTGGTGAACATCGGTATCGGCGGTTCAGATCTCGGCCCTTACATGGTGACTGAAGCACTGCGCCCGTACAAAAATCATCTGAATATGCATTTCGTTTCAAACGTTGACGGCACCCATATTGCTGAAACGTTGAAACCGTTGAACCCAGAAACCACGCTGTTCCTGGTGGCATCAAAAACCTTCACCACCCAAGAAACCATGACAAACGCCCACAGTGCGCGTGACTGGTTCCTGTCTACTGCGGTTTCTGTGGAACATGTCGCCAAACACTTTGCTGCATTGTCGACCAATGCCAAAGCTGTGGGTGAGTTTGGTATTGATACCAACAATATGTTTGAATTCTGGGATTGGGTTGGTGGCCGTTACTCTCTGTGGTCCGCCATTGGTTTATCTATCGCGCTGTCGGTTGGTTTCGAACACTTCGAACAACTGCTGAGTGGTGCGCATGCCATGGATAAACACTTCGCCGAAACGTCTGCGGAGCACAACCTACCAATCCTGCTGGCATTGATCGGCATCTGGTATAACAATTTCTTCGGCGCAGAAACCGAAGCTATCCTGCCTTACGATCAGTACATGCACCGTTTCCCGGCTTACTTCCAGCAGGGCAATATGGAGTCTAATGGCAAGTATGTGGATCGTAACGGTAATCCGGTTGATTACCAGACCGGCCCTATTATCTGGGGTGAACCAGGTACTAACGGCCAACATGCGTTCTATCAGTTGATCCATCAGGGCACCAAATTGGTTCCTTGTGACTTTATTGCACCGGCTATCAGCCATAACCCACTGAGTGATCATCACGCCAAGCTGCTGTCGAACTTCTTTGCCCAAACCGAAGCACTGGCATTTGGCAAATCACTGGCAGAAGTTGAAGCTGAATTTGCTGCGGCAGGCAAAACCCCTGAGCAAGTGGCTCATGTCGCGCCATTTAAAGTGTTTGAAGGCAACCGCCCAACCAACTCCATCCTGCTGCGTGAAATTACACCGTTCAGCCTGGGTGCATTGATTGCGCTGTATGAACACAAGATCTTCACCCAAGGGATTATCCTGAATATCTATACCTTCGACCAATGGGGTGTAGAGCTGGGTAAACAACTGGCTAACCGTATCTTGCCAGAACTGGCAGATGATAAAAACGTAACCAGTCATGACAGTTCTACCAATGCGTTGATTAACCGTTTCAAGAACTGGCGTTAAGCTTGCGGGCTTAAGCTCTTTGATCCGTGCTTATTAGCCCCTTACCCAGTAAGGGGCTTTTTTTCGGCCCGGATTATTTCACCTACTTTCAATGGGAGTATTTATGGCCAAAAATTCGCGTTCTCAATGGATAGCCAAAAATCTACAGCGTTTACTGAATGTGGGGTTGATTGCATTGGCCGCTATTTTGGTGGTCTTTTTGATAAAAGAAACCTTCCATCTTGGTAAGGTCTTATTCGTCAATAATCAGGATGCATCTTCTTACATGCTGATTGAAGGGATTGTAATTTATTTCCTGTACTTTGAGTTTATTGCGTTGATTGTTAAGTATTTTGAGTCGGGTTATCACTTCCCGTTGCGCTATTTTATCTATATCGGGATCACCGCGATTATCCGCCTGATCATCGTTGATCATGAAAACCCGATCGATACGTTAATTTATTCCGGTTCGATATTGTTGCTGGTGGTGACCTTGTATTTGGCCAATACCGAAAGATTAAAAAGAGAATAAAAATGGCGGCCATTACGGCCGCCCTAAAGACACAGTACCAGAGGGAAAAAATACCCTTCTTACTTGAAATTGTAGCTTTGTTTACTGCACTCTCTCACTCGAATCACTGACCTAAGTCAGCTCATCGGGATTAATGAGCCTCAAAGAGGCTCACCCTGCGGGCTAGCATAAATGCTGTTCAAATCGGTTTTCAACCGATTAGTCACTCGTTTGTTGCCTTGCTACAATTCCAATTACTTTGGGTATTGGGTGATGAAATTTTGAATGATGATATCGTTAACCCTTCACCCCACCTGCCGTTAAGCCACCTACCAGCCAGCGTTGTGCCAGCAGGAAGACTGCGGTGATGGGAATGGCAGACAGCACCGCAGCAGCGGCGAAATCGCCCCACAGATAGTTTTGCGGATTCAGATATTGCTGCATACCCACTGCCAGCGTGTAGCTGTTCACATCACGCAATAGCAGCGATGCCACTGGGACTTCGGTGATAGCGGCGATAAACGACAGAATAAACACCACGGCTAAAATCGGCACCGACAGGGGTAACAGCACCAGTCGGAAAGCTTGCCATGGGGTCGCGCCATCCAGTGCTGCGGCTTCTTCCAGCGAGTTATCAATGGTTTCGAAATAGCCTTTGATGGTCCAGACGTGCAGGGCAATACCGCCCATATAAGCAAAAATGACCCCGCCGTGGGTATTCAGCCCGATAAATGGCAGATACTGCCCGATACGGTCGAATAATGCATATAACGCCACCAGCGACAGCACTGCTGGGAACATCTGGAAGATCAACATGCCTTTCAGCAGGGTGCTTTTACCGCGAAAACGCATGCGAGCAAAGGCGTAAGCGCAGGTAGTGGAGAGCGTGACAATCCCAATGGCGGTAATGACCGCAATCTTGATGGAGTTCCATAACCACAACATCACCGGGAATGGTGGTGGGGTTACGCTGCCATCAGCATGAGTCACACTCATACCCAGTGCCAGTTTCCAGTGTTCCCATGAAATTTGATCCGGGATCAAGCTACCGGTCGCAAAGTTACCAGGCCGCAGCGAGATGGTAATCACCATCAGCAACGGGAACATAATCAGCGCGATAAAGCACAACATCAGAAAATGAGTGCCCCATAGACGCAAACGCTGGGATTTAGGTTGAACCATTGCCATTTGCATCTCCTCCTTAGTCAAAGTTCATTTTGCTGGCTTTCAGATTCAGTATCGCGAGCGCGCCGACCAGAATGAAAATCAGGGTGGCAATCGCTGCCGCCAAGCCAAAGTCCTGGCCGCCGCCCCCTTCAAAGGCAATGCGGTAGGTGTAGCTGACCAGCAAGTCGGTATAGCCTGCTGGCGTGGTGGTGCCAATCATATCCGGGCCGCCATTGGTCAATAACTGAATCAACACAAAGTTGTTAAAGTTAAAGGCGAAGCTGGCAATCATCAGCGGCGTCAGCGGCTTAATCAGCAGTGGCAACGTGATGCGGAAGAAGTTCTGGAACGGGCCTGCGCCATCCATTGCCGAGGCTTCATATAAGTCCTCGGGAATCGCTTTGAGTAGCCCCATGCACAGAATCATCATGTAGGGATAGCCGAGCCAGGTGTTGACGATCAAAATCATGCTTTTCGCGGTAATGGGGTCACTGAACCAGGCGGGCTTGATGCCAAACAGGCTACTTAGCATCAGGTTGATTTCACCAAAGCTTTGGTTAAATAACCCTTTGAAAATCAAGATTGAAATAAACGATGGTACCGCATAGGGCAGTATTAACAGCACGCGATAAACCGCTTTACCTTTCAACGAGTCCCATTGCACCACACAAGCTAAAACCATACCGACGGCAACGGTCAGTACCACGGTCAGTAGCGAGAAAATAATGGTCCAGATAAAGATGGAGATAAAAGGCTTCTGTATCCCTTCATCATGCAGCACCCGCAGGAAGTTTTTCCAGCCGATAGTGACGGTAAAGCCAGGACTGAGTTTTTCGTTTTGCCACTGGCCGTCGGCGTTAATGGCTTGGTAAAAACCGACATCAGGGTTTGGCCGATAGATAACCCCGGTTTGCTGATTGAGCAGTTCTTTACCGTCAGCGCCCAGTTTATAGAGCGGGCTGGTCGCTGAAAACTGGCGCAGTGAACTCATGCGCAGTTCGCCACCACTGGGCAGCAGTGCCACCAACTCAGCGAGTGCCTGGCGATTCTGAGTAATGATACGCAGTGACGCGCGTTCGCCAGTCTGTTCAGTGCTGGTGGGGGCAACTGTGACTTTTTTCTCACCCGTCGTATCAAGGCTGAAAGGCGCGGAAATCAGAACAGAGCTGTCATCAGGGTTGGTAAGCTGCAAACGCCATTGGTTATCACCGGGATAAAGGCCAAAGGTAAAGGTTTTACCGGTCTGAAACTGCCGATCCATTAATACTGATTGGGCACGCTCAAAGGTTAATTGGTTGGTACTGCTGTAGTTGGTAAAAGCGATGGCGATAGTGCAAATCAGTGGGAACAGCACAAACAGCCCCATACCTGCCACGCCGGGATAAACATAGCGCCAGGCATAGGCGCGACGATTGGCAAAGACATACAGCCCCAGACTCACCAAAATTAGCGTCACGATGGCAAAAAGATATTCACCCTGAGCATACATCAACACAATCAAATAGCAGGTAAATAGGCTTAATGTGCCGATAATCAGCCATTTAAGCACATCACTTTGCCACCAGGCGGTTTTCTTTTTATGACTTTCGAACTCGGTGTGGGATAACTGCATAAAACTCCCTTCATACTCTTCGTACTTGAAGTCGCAGCGGTGTTAGCTGCTCTCGCTCACCCGAATTACTTACTTGTGTAAGCTTATCGGGATTAATAAGCCTCTTTGAGGCTCACCCTACGGGCCAGCATAAAATGCTGTTCAAATTAGTTTCAGCTAACTTGTCGTTCATTGGCTGCCTTGCTGCAACGTCAATTACTTTGAGTATGGTTATCGTGTTGCAGCAAGTGGTGTTGGGCACGACGAATCGTGCCCTTTTGCAGGTGAAACTGTTATTTGGTAATACGCGTTGCTGCGTCGTTCAATGCCGCTTCAACTGTCTGACGCCCGCTGATGGCGTTCAGTACCGCACTGCGGGTGGCATACCAGAAAGCCGCCATTTGTGGAATATTTGGCATGATTTCACCCTTGGTGGCGTTATCCATGGTGGCAGCAATGCGTGGATCTTTTGCCAGTTGTTCCTGGAATGATTTCAGTGCTACTGCGCCCAGAGGTTTGTCTTTATTCACTTCAGCCAGACCCTGATCAGTTAACAGGTAGTTCTCCAGGAATTCAGTTGCCAGTTCTTTATTCGGGCTGGCGGCGTTAATACCGGCAGTCAACACGCCGACGAACGGTTTGGATGGCTGGCCGTGGAAGGTTGGCAGCAAGGTCACACCGTAATTGATTTTGCTCTTATCAATGTTGGACCATGCCCATGGGCCATTGATGGTCATTGCTGTTTCGCCTTTGTTGAAGGCCGCTTCTGCAATGGAGTAATCTGTATCGGCATTGATGTGCTTGTTCTTCACCAAATCGACAATAAATTGTAGACCCGCTTTCGCGCCAGCATTGTTCACGCCAACGTTTTTCACATCATATACACCGTTTTCGAGTTTGAAGGCATAGCCACCGTCAGCGGCGATAACCGGCCAGGTGAAGTAGGGTTCTTGCAGGTTCCACATGATGGCGCTCTTGCCATTGGCACGCAGGGTTTTATCCAGCGCTGGGATTTCTTCCCACGTTTTTGGTGCTTCTTTCACTAAGTCTTTATTGTAAATCAGCGACAGTGCTTCAACCGCGACCGGGTAACCAATCAGTTTGCCATTAAAGCGAACGGCGTCCCAAGTGAACGGGAACAGTTTGTCTTGGAAGGCTTTAGAAGGGTGCAATTCAGCCAGTAAACCGGATTGTGCGTAACCGCCAAAACGGTCATGAGCCCAGAAGATAATATCCGGGCCATCGCCAGTGGCAGCCACTTGCGGGTATTTTTCTTCCAATTTATCTGGATGCTCGATAGTGACTTTGATGCCGGTATCTTTCTCGAACTTCTTACCGACTTCCGCCAACCCGTTATAACCTTTATCGCCATTGATCCAGATAACCAGTTTACCTTCTTCAATCTTGGCAAAAGCAGAGGAAGAGAGCACCAGCGTGGCTAATGCTGAAAGAGCCAAAACACGTGCGGTCTTACCAATGCCGGATTTTGTGAAGCTGCGAGTCATAATCCAATCCTTTTATCCAATTTTGTGGGTATCGACTTTCTTGTGAATCATTAGCTGCGAATTCTGTAGCCCATTTTCAGGCTGGTGTAGCCGTGAATCACTAAGTGAGGAGGGTGTGGCAGCGCTGCAAAAATGTTGGGCTGCAAATTATTTATTACACTGACCAAAACACTACGCCGACATATTGAGTCACAACCGGATACACCATCATCCTCCCCCCCTCTACGCCCCCCAGCAGGTTATTGTGACCCAGTTAACACTGCTGCCTATTCTGTGGTGTCAGACACAATAATGCAGGTCGAAATTTGCAAGCCAGATCACGTATTTGTCTTTCCAGTGGAACTTCTGCCCACGCGGGTCGTTCCCTCATCCTCCCATCTCCTCCCCCATGAAAAACTTTGTTACGGATGATTACCAAATAGTGCCACTCGCGCACTATCGGCAGCATTGAAACACCGTCGCCAACAAAATGTGGTTGTTCGGTTAATTATCACCCAGACAGATCAGCACCTTGAAGCGTTAAGCAATGTGCAGCCCTATACTCAGGCCGCGACGTCGTCCGAGGCAACCTGCTCTAAGCATGGCGGTACGACGCGCAGTGCGAGAGTCATCAGGGGCTGGGAGTAATCGATGGTTTATGCCGGGGTTTGCTTCCGCCATTTTTCTTCATTCAGGTTCATATGAAAAGTTGTTTGCGTAAGCAAAGGAGTAACAGATGGCTAATGTAACGCTGAGCGGCGTTTATAAGGCCTTTGGTGAGGCGGTGATCTCCAGAGATATCAATCTGGAAATCGATGACGGTGAGTTTGTGGTGTTTGTTGGCCCATCAGGGTGTGGAAAGTCAACGCTGCTGCGGATGATTGCCGGTCTTGAGGACATAACCTCGGGTGAGTTGCTGATTGGTGGCAAGCGGATGAACGAAGTGCCGCCGTCTGAACGCGGTATTGGCATGGTGTTTCAGTCATATGCACTTTATCCCCATCTGTCTGTAGCAGAGAACATGTCGTTCGGCCTGAAATTGGCGGGTGCGAAGAAAGCCGAAATTAACCAACGGGTGAATCAGGTAGCCGAAGTGCTGCAACTGGCTCACCTGCTGGACCGGCGGCCAAAAGCGCTATCCGGTGGTCAACGCCAGCGTGTGGCAATTGGCCGGACACTGGTCGCTGAGCCGGATGTATTCCTGCTCGATGAACCCCTGTCCAACCTGGATGCGGCACTGCGGGTGCAGATGCGCATTGAGATCTCGCGCCTCCACAAGCGCCTGCAACGCACCATGATTTACGTCACCCATGACCAAGTGGAAGCGATGACGCTGGCAGACAAGATTGTGGTGCTGGATGCCGGCAATGTTGCGCAGGTCGGCAAGCCGCTGGAGCTGTATCACTACCCAGCTAATCGCTTTGTTGCGGGCTTTATCGGCTCGCCAAAAATGAATTTTTTACCGGTTAAAGTGACCGCCGTTGAACCTCGTCAGGTACAGATTGAACTGCCAAATCCAAATGGCCAGTTAGTGTGGCTGCCGGTGGAAGGTACTCAGGTTCAGGTCGGTGCAAATATGTCTTTGGGTATTCGCCCGGAACATCTGCTGCCAAGCAGTGCCTCTGAAGTCACGCTGGAAGGTGAGATTCAGGTGGTAGAGCAACTGGGTAATGAAACTCAAATTCACATCCAAATCCCGGCAATACGTCAGAACCTGGTCTACCGCCAGAACGACGTGGTGCTGGTAGAAGAAGGTGCAACATTCGCTATTGGCCTGCCGCCGCAACGCTGTCATCTGTTCCGTGAGGACGGCACTGCGTGTAAGCGGTTGTACCAGGAACTGGGCGTCTAGCCACAGCAGAATGTAAAGCACGCATGCCGACAGGCAAATATAACAGGAGATTACTGATGACTACTCTGCGCAAGTTACCGATAGCACTGGCTGTTGCCGCTGGTGTTCTTTCTACTCAAGCTATGGCCGTTGATTTCCACGGGTATGCACGTTCCGGTATCGGTTGGACAGGAAGCGGTGGCGAACAGCAATGTTTCAAAGCCACTGGCGCCCAAAGTAAATACCGTCTGGGTAACGAGTGTGAAACGTATGCGGAAATTAAATTAGGCCAGGAATTGTGGAAAGAAGGCGACAAGAGCTTCTACTTCGATACCAACGTGGCGTATTCCGTTTCACAACAGAATGACTGGGAGTCAACATCTCCTGCATTCCGTGAGGCTAACGTGCAGGGTAAAAACCTGATCGAATGGTTACCGGGTTCCACCATGTGGGCCGGTAAACGCTTCTATCAACGTCATGACGTCCATATGATTGACTTCTACTACTGGGATATTTCAGGTCCAGGTGCAGGTGTAGAAGCTATTGATCTGGGCTTCGGTAAGTTATCTCTGGCAGCAACCCGTAACTCAGAAGCGGGTGGTTCAAGTGCCTGGATCGATAATGCCCGTAAAGATGCTGACCACACTGCTAATGATGTGTTCGATGTGCGTTTAGCCGGTTTAGAAACTAACCCAGGCGGCACCTTGGAGTTTGGTGTGGATTATGGCCGCGCCAATACTCAGGACGACTACGCGTTAGCTCCTGATGCCTCTAAAGATGGTGTCATGCTGACGGTTGAACATACCCAAAGCATGATGGGTGGTTTTAACAAGTTCGTGGTGCAATACGCAACAGATTCAATGACATCATCACAATCAGGTCACTCTGAAGGTGCAAACGTTAATAACAACGGTAACAGATTACGTGTTATCGACCACGGTGCCATCAACCTGGCTGAGAAGTGGGACATGATGTACGTCGCGTTGTATCAGGACACTGACTGGGACAACCAAAACGGCACCACGTGGTACAGCGTGGGGGTGCGTCCGATGTACAAATGGACCCCAATCATGAGTACCTTGCTGGAAGCAGGCTACGACAATGTTAAGTCACAACGTACCGGTGACCGTAACGGCCAGTACAAACTGACCCTGGCACAACAGTGGCAGGCAGGCGATAGCATCTGGTCACGCCCGGCAATTCGTGTCTTCGCAACTTATGCCAACTGGGATGAGAAGTGGGGCTATAACGATGTCAGCGGTAGCGCGGACAACGGTCTGGCACAAAACGGGACTATCGGTACTGATAGCCGCGGTAAGAGCAACGAAGTCACCTTTGGTGCGCAATTCGAAGCTTGGTGGTAACAGCATGATGCAGCCGCCCTTTGGGGCGGCTGTTTGATTGTTTAAACAAGAAAAGTGAGATGCCCTAAATAATTCGAGTTGCAGCCAACGCCCATGCAGCTTGAAGTATGACGGGGATTTGGTTAACTCTGCCGACCTTGCCTGTGCACAGTTAGCGCTGACGCTCAATGTATGAGGGTAATAACAATGAAAAAGAATCTACTGTCACTTTGTCTGGCATTGGCTTTAGGGGTTACAGCACCTCTGGCGGTGCAAGCAGAGTCAACTATTTCTCCGGCGAATGTTTCTATCGCGCCGACGATCAGTACCGCCACCTTACAGCAGTTACCATGGCAGCCATTAGTGCCACCGACTACGCAGGACATCAAACTGACTGCGGCGAGTCCACAAATCTCTCAAGGGAATGTTGAAGGGGCTGTTGCCGCTTTTGCTTTACCCGCCGATCGTGGATCGATGGAGATTACACTTAGCAGTTTAGTGACTGATAATCAGCTTTTTTCCCCTAGCGTTTTAGTGCTGGACGAGCAAATGCGCCCAGCGGCTTACTATCCGTCCAGCTATTTCACTTATGAAAAAGCGGGCATTATGACCAGTGATCGTCTGCAAGGGGTGATGAAACTGACCCCGGCACTGGGCCAGAAACAAATTTATTTGCTGGTTTACACCACCCGTGACGATTTGGCAAAAACCACCAAGCTGCTGGACCCAGCCAAAGCTTATGCCATGGGTGTCGGTAATGCGGTACCGGATATTCCAGATCCAATCGCTAAACACACCCCGACAGGCAACCTGAAAATCAAGGCCACTGCTGAGCAGGGGATGGGCAACGTTATGATTGGCTTAATACAGTCAGCACCGGCTTCGGCTCCAGTCGTGGTAGGCAGCGCGGTTCAACCTACGCCAGCCGCAGTACCCGCACCGATAAAATCTGCGGAGCCAATGCTGAGTGAGACTGAAAACTACTTCAACCAGGCGATTAAAGATGCGGTGAAAGCCGGTGATGTCGATAAGGCGCTGAAATTGTTGAACGAAGCGGAACATTTGGGCTCAACTTCAGCCCGAAAAACCTTTATTGGTAGTGTAAAAGGCAAGGGTTAAATCCCGGCACTGCCGAATATGGCTAGATGGTTGGTGCGCTTTGGCGCACCTTTTTTCGTTGGGTCTTATGTACAGCTACTGCCGCTCGCAACGCCTCGTTTTGCTATTGGTTATCTTCGCGACACCCTGTTGTGGTTAATTCTGCTTTAAATCTCAAACTCACTTATTTAGTTTTTTGCCAGAAAGAAAAAGATTAAGTGAGAATGTAAAAGACATGCGATTGAGCTTGCGCCGATATCATCAATTGAATGATTGTCTATCCCTTCGATTTGCAGACGATAAAAGCGGAAATTAGCAGTTTAAAACCCGGTGAAAGCATTTTATTTTTTCCTGAGAGGGGGCATGTTATTACCATCGTGCAAACTGCCAACAAAGAAGGATTATACGTTTTTGATACAAATTTAATAAATGTAGAACAGCTTAATTCAATGGTGCCGAAGATAAGACAATTATATGAAAATTTGACTCCTGAGCTGATCACCCAGGGAGACAATACCTACCTTTCTGGACAAGAGGCGGCAGATTTACTTGAGATGTACTTCAGGCCGCCCAGTCGGCATGATAACTCTGGTGCGGCAATTATCCGTTATAAGGGATGGGTTCCCCTAACTCATCAATAATAGAAAACAATTCGATAAAATTACGTCCTTTGTTGGTCATAATAAAAAGTAACCTGATGTCGCGGGATCCTCAATCTGCGCTACAATGTCCCCTTCTTTACGAATTAGCGGGGAGAGTCTTTTCTCCCCGGCAGGGAGCAAGCTAGATGTCTACCGGCGATGCATCAATTATAAAACCTATCCAATGGTGTGCCATTGACCAGCCCAATTTTCCTGCTGATATCGCTGATTGGTTGATGGAATTGGGGTCGATGACCCGGCGTTTTGAGCAATATTGCCAACGAGTCCATGTCGAACCCCAGCGAGAATGCTTTATTACGCGTAATGAGTTAGGGGAAGATGCAGAACACTTACCTGTAAGCGAACGCTATTGGCTACGGGAAATCATTTTGTGTGGTGATAATGAACCCTGGCTGCTTGGTCGCACGGTTATCCCCGAGCAGACACTGTCTGGCCCAGATAGGGCGCTGGTGGATTTGGGCACCCTCCCACTCGGGCGCTATTTATTTGGTGGGGACAATTTAAGCCGTGATTATATTCAAGTGGGGCGGCAGAATGAACTTTGGGCGCGCCGCTCATTGCTGCGTCTGTCAGGCAAACCCCTGTTACTGACGGAAGTTTTTTTACCGGCCTCGCCACTGTATGCGGTTTAAGCCGTAGTAAGATTTTGGAGATGGATAAATTGAAGGGAAGTACTGTTCAGACCAAATGGCAGGCTTATTGCCGTTTAATGCGGATTGATAAGCCTATTGGCTCGTTATTGCTATTGTGGCCGACGCTGTGGGCATTATGGCTGGCGGGACAGGGTATCCCAGAAACCAAAATACTGATTGTGTTTGTGTTGGGTGTATTTTTTATGCGTGCGGCTGGTTGTGTCGTCAATGATTATGCTGACCGAAATATTGATGGCTTTGTAAAACGCACGGCATCCCGCCCGTTACCCAGTGGTATTATCAGTGAACGAGAGAGCAAAATCCTGTTTGTGGTATTGGTACTGCTCTCGTTTGGTCTGGTGTTAACCCTTAATAGCATGACCATTTGGTTATCATTGGCAGCATTGGCGTTAGCCTGGATTTATCCGTTTATGAAGCGGGTCACTCATCTACCCCAAGTGGTATTAGGCGCAGCTTTTGGTTGGTCAATTCCGATGGGATTCGCTGCGGTGAGTGAGAGCTTACCCTTGGTTTGTTGGCTGTTATTGCTGGCGAACATCTGCTGGACCGTCGCTTATGACACGCAATACGCAATGGTTGATCGCGACGATGACCTGAAAATTGGGGTTAAGTCCACGGCGATTTTATTTGGTCAACATGACAAGCTGATTATAGGTTTGCTGCAACTGGCTACACTGGTGTTGATGGTTGCTATCGGCTGGCTGATGGGGTTGGGCGGCGCATTCTATTGGTCAATCCTGCTGGCGGGTGCCTTGTTTATCCACCAACAAAAGATGATTGTGCAGCGTGACCGCGACGCCTGCTTCCGTGCGTTTTTGAATAATAATTACGTAGGGCTGGTGTTGTTTTTAGGGATTCTGATTAGTTATTGGCAGTAAATACGTTTCTGGAAAACAGTCAAAAAAATGGCCAGATGATGAATCCGGCCATTTTTGTTTAGCGTCTTGAGGAATCAATCTTCCGATTTATCCTCTGCCTCGGATTCTGGCCGTTGATTGCTGGTTTCGGCTGGCATACTGACACTCTCGATAGTCAGTTTCACTTCCGGCGTCATCAACGCACTCAGCATATTGTAAACTTCCAACGTATGTTCCTGAACCGCGTCACCACTGTCACTGATATAACCCTCTTCGCGCAAGGTACCGACCAGTGTTGAAAATACCGCTTTATCGAAGAATTCTGGTGCGTTAATCCCGTGCAGAACAGACAATCGCTGCGCCATGATACGGCTCTCTTTCTCCAGCGCCCCACGGTTAATGCTCGGATTGGCACTGAGCAGCGACAGGGTAATCGCGTATCGTTGCAGGGTTTCCCGCACACCGGCGGCCAGTAATTGCAGTGGGCGAATTCGGGCCGGATTCAGCACTAGTTCGGTCCCTTTGTCACAAATCAACTGCTGGCGGGCCAGTTCATCTATCAGCGTGTCCAGCGTCTGTGGTAACTGCTCTTTGCTGTAATGCAGGAACAGTTCAGCTTTCAACATCGGATAAATCATACTGATTTGGCGCAACAATTCGTCACGGGTAATGCGGCGGTGGTACATCACCATGCTGGCTATCAGTGACGGTAGCATCAGTAAGTGCTGGATATTATTGCGATAATAGGTCATCAGCACGGCTTGTTCCCGTGGCAGGATGATAATGTCACCAATGTTGTCTTTCTCCACCTCAAACTTATTCATATTCAAGGCGTGATTAAGTAACTCTTCCGGTGTTTTATCCGGCACAGTGACATCTTTCGCATACGGCACATTACGCATCAGTTGCAGATAGCAATCAAGTTGCTCAAGCAACTGCTCACGGGTGAGTGAACGCTGGCGTGAGGCTAACAATGCGGTAGAACACAAGTTCATGGCATTCGCTGCTGCCGCATTATTTATTCTCACCATGATTTTACCGGCCAAATCATTTACCGCCGGTGTTAGCCAGCTTGGGCGCTGAGCTTCAATCGGATCAATGGCATCACGCCATTGCGGTACATTGGTGTTCAGATAGGTGGTCAACGGGATCGGTTCACCAAAGTTGACATAGCCCTGACCGAGGTTACGCAACTTGCGCAAGCCCCGCAGCATCTGCAACAGGTTCTCTTTCTCTTTGGTCGCACCACGCAGCTCTTTGGCATAGGTACCCACTTCCATCACATGTTCGTAACCGATATAAATCGGCACCAAAGTGATTGGACGTGAGCCACCACGCAACATCGCCTGAATGGTCATCGACAGTGTGCCGGTTTTTGGCTCCAGCAGGCGGCCGGTACGTGAGCGCCCTCCTTCAACAAAGTATTCAACTGAATAACCACGGGTGAACAGTTCACCTAAATACTCGCGGAAAACCGTTGAATAGAGTTTGTTGCCTTTAAAGGTGCGACGAATAAAGAACGCGCCCAAACGGCGGAAGATAGGCCCGGCAGGCCAGAAGTTAAGGTTAATCCCGGCGGCAATATGCGGCGGCACCAGCCCTTGATGATAAAGCACGTAGGAGAGCAGCAGATAATCCATATGGCTGCGATGACAAGGCACATAGACGATTTCATGGCCATCTTGCGCCAACTGCCGCACCCGTTCTGCATTATGGACGTTAATACCTTGATACAAACGGTTCCACGTCCAGCTCAATACTCTGTCAGAGAGACGCACGGCTTCATATGAGAAGTCGGCTGCGATCTCTTCCATCAGCGTAATGGCATTTTGCTGTGCTTTCTCATGGGAGATTTTCTTGGTCCGCGCTTCATCGGCGACGGCCTTTTCAATCGCCTTTGAGGTCAGCAACTTTTTGAACAGATCCTGCCGGGCAGGCAGACTAGGGCCAACCGCTGCCAGGCGTTGACGGGAGAAGTGCATCCGCGCTACGCGAGCCAGTTTGTGGGCGATAGTTTTATCGGTACCGTGCTCGCTGGCCATCCTGCGCAGTGAAACTGTGGTAGAGAAACGCACAAAACTATCGCGACCCAGCCACAATACCGCGAAGAATTTTTGCACTCCGTTAAGCACGCGCAGATGGGGTGTTCCGTGGCCTTCACGCCCCGGCGAACGACCAAACATCACGGAAACCGGTAACATCTGGATATCTAACTCGGGATTATTGCGGTGCAAATCCAGATAGTCGTGGAACAGCTTTACCGATTCCTGTTTAGGCGCGTAGTAGCGAAAGACCCGCGGGCCATTATCGATAAACACATGGCTGGGCAGTTGCACGCCATCGATTTCCAATGGAATCAATGGGTCGGGCAGGTCTTGTGCTTGACACTGCGCTCGCAAAGTCAGCAAATCAGCCTTAGAATTGTAAGGCAAAACGTACAGAATAGGACGAGAGGGGTCTAGCCCTAACTCAGTCACAGGGTCTGCCGGAATAACCTTGCTTTTTACCAACATTTTAAGTGGTAAATTCAATAACTTATAATATATTTTACGCCAACCTGACATAACTACATGAAGCCTCTTGTTAGCAATTCGTCGCAAGGATACCAGAAACTGGTTTTGAGATCTGTGGTGATAAGACAACAGAAAGCGGCAAAAATCATCATTAACTTAAGATAAAGGCAATAAAACATGGCGAATCAATCAACAGGGCTGGCCCGAGTCTATAAAGCGGCCGGTTATTCTGTGAAAGGCTTAACGGCTGCCTGGAAAAACGAAGCGGCATTTCGTCAGGAAGCTGTTGCTGCCATAATCGCTATCATACTGGCCTTCTGGCTGGATGTAGATGCTATCGCACGCCTTTTATTAATTGGTAGCGTGGTTTTAGTGATCATTATCGAAGTCATTAACAGTGCGATTGAGGCGGTAGTGGACAGGATTGGCAGTGAGTTCCATGAGCTATCGGGCCGCGCCAAAGATATGGGGTCCGCGGCAGTATTCCTCGCTATCTTGTTAGCGTTATTTGTTTGGATAACCGTACTTTGGCAGCATGCTGGTTAACGTTATGCCGAACAATGCCGCAGAAATAAGCTGTGATTAATCCCTGTTTTTATTCACTCTTTGGTTCCCAACACCCGCATACCTGTATATACTCACAGCAAGACTGTATAAACAAACAGGGGGCGGAATGAAAGCACTTACTACCAGACAGCAAGAGGTTTATGACCTGGTTCGCGATCACCTAGCGCAAACCGGCATGCCACCGACCCGTGCCGAAATTGCGCAGCGTCTGGGGTTTCGCTCTCCTAACGCCGCTGAAGAGCATTTAAAAGCACTGGCCCGTAAAGGCGTCATTGAGATTGTTTCTGGCGCTTCCCGTGGCATTCGTTTGCTGATGGAAGAAGAAGACGGCCTGCCACTGATTGGTCGGGTTGCCGCAGGTGAACCTTTGCTGGCACAGCAGCATATCGAAGGGCACTACAAAGTAGACCCATCAATGTTTAAACCGAGTGCAGATTTTCTGTTGCGGGTTAATGGGATGTCGATGAGAGATATCGGTATTCTGGATGGCGACCTATTAGCGGTGCATAAAACGCAAGATGTGCGTAACGGGCAAGTGGTCGTGGCACGAATTGATGATGAAGTGACGGTAAAACGCTTGAAAAAACAAGGTAATATCGTACAGCTTCTGCCAGAAAATAGTGAGTTCCAACCGATTATTGTCGATCTGCGCGAACAAAGCTTTACCATTGAAGGATTGGCCGTCGGTGTTATCCGTAATGGCGACTGGATCTAACATTAGCGTTTTATATTGAACTGATAAGCCGTTCCTGCTCAGGAGCGGCTTTTTATTATTAATGACCCCATTAAACGATTCAGATACCCAAAATAATTGACGTTGCAGGTAGGCAGCCGCAAAGAAGCTCGCTAATTCTGATCAATGCTAACGACAACTCGATGATTCGGATGACAAATCTGCGGGGAGAAAATTTGAATGCTGCTTGCAGCAGCCTCTCAGAGGTGATGTCTGGGAAGGAGCCAAGTAACAAGTACAGCTAGCCTGCTACAGCTCCAAGTATGGAAAAGTTATTTAGATTGAGACGATTCCGACAATAAGTTATTACCTACTGTTTTAACTGAATAATATCAGCGCTTATTTTTACTTTATAGCTATAATCTCAGTGATTAATATTATCCTGGCTTTAATTGCTAGTATCCTCTGCTATAGTTATTCGTACGGTAAGCGAAACAACGAAGTTTAATTTTAAATTATGACTGTGAGTGACTAATTTAAATGTGGTTGTTTTTCTCAATAGAGAATGTTTATCGTATTGAATTAAATAAACTGACTAATCCCAAGGTAACGGAGATATTATGAATAAAGATCAAGCCGACGGTAACTGGAAGCAGTTTAAAGGTAAAGTGAAAGAAAAATGGGGCAAGCTGACTGACGATGACTTAACGGTAATCGAAGGTAAGCGTGACCAGCTAGTGGGTAAAATCCAGGAGAAATACGGCTATCAGAAAGAGCAAGCCGAGAAAGAAGTCAAAGCCTGGGAAGACCACAGCAAATATCGCTGGTAACAGCATTAAATGGAATTAAATTGATATTGATATAAATTAATCGGGTTTCTCGTTTCATAGAATATGTATTGTTAATCAACCCCGTCTTGTTATTGGTGTATCAACTCCAATTATACTGAAGCGGTGAGGTTATTTTAATAAAAGCTATTCTAGCTAATCTGTATTTATATCTACGTCTGCACACGGATGTGCCTTATTATTAATTATTACCCTGTCGCATTGCTCGCGGCAGCCTGCTTTTTATTAACCGATATATACCCACCAGGGATTTATATCTAAAGTAATTGTAGAGCAGCTAACATTGCAGCAACTTCAATTAGGTACGCAGCTATTTCTTTTTAGTGACAATAGAGTGGTCATGGTCACAATGCTCATGGCTTTCGCATGCTTCAACTTCCCCGCATTCAGCACATAAACCGTGCGCTTCAACCACACTGTGACGCAGTACAAAACCTGATTGTTTTGCTAACTGTGCCAATGCCTCTTCAATGCCCACTGTGGTGCGTTCAGTGACTATTTTGCACCGATCACAGATAAATAGCGCTGAAGTATGGGTTGGCTCTTCAAAATGATGACATAACACATAACTATTAGCCGACTCGACGCGGTGAATAAACCCTTGCTCCAGCAAAAAATCCAATGCGCGATAAACAGTTGGAGGCTTGGCTTGTGGCTCAGACACACGCAACAAATCCAACAGGTCATAGGCACTGATTGCGCCAGGTTGTTGTGCCATTAAGCGTAGTACTTCAAGACGCTGCGGTGTCAGCCGGACGTTACGTTGTTGACACAGACTTTCAGCCTGAGCCAGCAGCTTTTCCTCATCGATAGGTTTCATTATATCCATCCCGCAGCATTTGAATTGAATTGATTTTACCATATTTAGCGTTAATCGCCGAGAGGTGAAAAAACGAGGGGAAGGTGGGTATCACACTTTTGTTAATTCACAGGATTCGATGACAGAACGATCAGTCGTAGAGTTCAATTATCACACAGGCAGCTATGGTCAGCTTCTATGGTATAATTAGTCATTCCATCCCTTTGTAGGGTTCGCTCGGCGGGCAACTTCAAAGGGTATTTGATGAAATAATAACCGATGAAATCACCGTAAATGCACGCAGCCCAGACTTTTTCCAGCACCCCGGCCAATAAGCCACACTACCCTCTACAACGTTTCTCCGTCGCGCCGATGCTCGATTGGACCGATCGTCATTGCCGTTATTTTCATCGTTTGTTAACCAAGCAGACCTTGTTATATACCGAAATGGTCACCACCGGTGCCATTATTCATGGTAAAGCTGACTATCTGGCTTATAGCGAACAGGATCATCCGGTGGCACTGCAACTTGGAGGCAGTGACCCGCAGGCGCTGGCCCATTGTGCCAAATTGGCTGAACAACGCGGCTACAATGAAATAAACCTAAATGTGGGTTGCCCGTCTGATCGGGTACAAAATGGTCGTTTTGGCGCTTGCCTGATGGGTGAGGCTGAACTGGTCGCTGACTGCATTAAAGCTATGCGCGATGTGGTTTCTATTCCTGTCACCGTTAAAACTCGTATCGGCATTGACCAACTGGATAGCTATGAGTTCTTGTGCGAGTTTGTGCAAACGGTGGCGGACCGTGGCGAATGCGATATCTTTACCATTCATGCTCGCAAAGCCTGGCTCTCAGGGCTTAGCCCGAAAGAGAACCGTGAAGTGCCACCGCTGGATTATGAGCGGGTTTATCAGCTCAAGCGTGATTTCCCAACACTGACTATTGCCATTAATGGTGGTGTGAAAACGCTGGCTGAAGCCAAAGAGCATCTTAAACATCTTGATGGGGTAATGATGGGCCGTGAAGCCTACCAAAATCCAAGCATTTTGACCCAAGTGGATCGCGAACTATTTGATGTGAATGCCCCAGTGGTCGATAGCATTAAGGCGATTGAAGCGCTTTATCCTTATATCGAACAGGAGTTGTCTCGCGGCGCTTATTTGGGCCACATCACCCGGCATATTCTTGGGATTTTTCAGGGAATTCCTGGTGCGCGCCAATGGCGTCGTCATCTAAGCGAAAATGCCCATAAGCCTGGTGCTGGCGTTGCTGTAGTAGAGCAAGCCTTAGCGCTGGTCACTCGGCCTTATACCCTTCGTCCTTGAAGTCGCAGGGTTGTTAGCTACGCTAGTTACTCGGCCCATCCGGTGGGCCTCGCATCGCGAGGCCGCTGCAAGCAGCGTTCAAATCTGCTCCCGGCAGATTTGTCACCCAAATCACTTGACTGTGTAAGCTCATCGGGATGCGTTCACTTGCTGCCTACCTGCGACGCCAATTACTTTGGGTATAATAGAATAGTAAATTAGCTATAAGTTAGTCAAATTGACCATGCCTATCCATTTTTCTGGTAAGCATTAATATTACTTAATCAGTAAATTCAATGAATTAGCCGATATGTTAAAGTTGGCATGCTTCTTGTAATACTTCTTATAAAATCCCCGATTTGTTCGTTATATTTAATGATGTGGTTGTGGGACATACACCCTTATTAAGGAGCCAGCCATGTTTGAAATTCTCTTTGTTATCGGCTTTTTTATCATGCTGATGGTAACCGGTATTTCCCTGTTAGGGATCTTCGCTGCATTGCTGGTGGCTGCTGCTTTTATGATGGTGGGTGGCTTATTCGTCATGATGATTAAGCTGCTACCTTGGTTGATTCTGGCGGTTGTGGCGGTCTGGATATGGCGTTCGATGCAGAAACCGATAGTCCGGCGTTACTAAAATTTCCCTTTCTTGCGGTAGCGATCACAGCCTGAAAGATTAGTGGGGCGAATCAGAGGGAAAACGTATTTTTTCTCGGGCGTGCTTGCTAGGATGCTAACCGATACGATTTGGTATCGCATTTTCATCCCTGCCAGAGGTAAAAATAGCCGTATAAACGGCAGTTAGCTCTGACAGAATACGCTGCTGTACCCCTACATGTGCATCAAAGAAAGCGTTGTAAAGAAGGGCTCCCTAATCGGAGCCCTTTGTTTTTTCAACAATATTACCTTAGGAATGGCCAAATAACTCAGGGTATCAGCAAGCTGGATCCTGTGGTCTGGCGGCTTTCTAGGATTTGATGGGCACGGTGAGCATCACGCAACGGGAATTGCTGTGCTTTTGCCACATCGACATTAATGGCTCCGCCAGCAATCAGTGAAAACAGTTCGTGGCTGGCACTTGCTAACTCTTGCCGATTGGTGACATAAGTGTTGAGGGAGGGGCGAGTAACATATAGCCCGCCTTTTTGGTTCAGGATGGCAAGATCTACTCCTGTCACTGGGCCGGAGGCATTACCGAAACTCACCATCAAGCCTCTGCGCTTAAGGCTATTAAGCGAATCCAGCCAGGTACTTTTCCCAACCGAGTCATACACCACACCCACTTTCTCGCCATTCGTCAGCTCTGCCACCCGTTCGGCGATATTTTCTGTACGATAGTTAATCGTGGCCCAGGCGCCAGCGGCTTTTGCCAATTCGGCCTTTTCATCAGAGCCAACACTGCCGATAAGCTTAGCACCAAGCGCTTTCGCCCACTGGCAAGCAATTAGCCCGACACCACCCGCCGCCGCATGGAATAGGAATACCTCCCCCGGTTTTATCTCGTGGGTTTGGCGCAACAGATAGTGGACGGTCAGCCCTTTGAGGAATGATGCTGCGGCCTGCTCGAAAGAGATGTTGTCAGGAAGTATGGCAATCTTCTCTGCCGCAACATTATGCACTTCGCTGTAAGCCCCGAGAGCTGATTGGGCATATACCACCCGGTCACCGACGTTGATTGTGTTAACCGACGAACCAACTTTGGTGACAATTCCCGCCGCCTCTGTTCCCAACCCACTAGGAAACTGTGATGGTGAATAAAGCCCACTGCGAACATAAGTATCGATATAGTTAATACCGATCGCTTTGTTTTCTACCTGAACTTCATGTGCTGCAGGGTCAGAAGGGGTGAAGTCAAGGTATTGCAACACTTCCGGCCCGCCAGTGGTACTGAATTGGATATGCTTTGCCATGGTAGCTCCTATAGATAGGTGTATTTTCACCCTACAGGGTTCTGCACGGAGTGCCAAGATCTGGCTAATACCGATATGTAATAGGGAATATTATTACCTCTGCGAATAAGACGGTGCTGCAATGTGAGCGGCATTTTTTTCCTCATCACCGAACTTTCTGAACTCATCAGCTCCATTCATTTGCGGTCTACCTGCAACTCCAATTACTTTGTGTATATACTAGGCCGTTATATTTTCTATTCGATATTTTCCTATCGCAACAAAGGTAAAGAACACTCTTCATGGCCGCAAAAAAACCAACCAACAATATGACAGAGCCACGAGACCGCCAGATGGAAGGGCTGAAACTCCCGCCTCATTCGCTGGAGGCAGAGCAGTCCGTGTTGGGCGGTTTGATGCTGGATAATGAACGCTGGGATAATGTGTCAGAACGCGTTGCCAGCAATGACTTCTTCAGCCGCCCGCATCGCCGAATCTTTACTGAAATGCAGCGTTTGCTGGAAAACAGCAAACCGATCGATTTGATCACCTTGTCTGAGTCGCTAGAGCAAAAAGGCGATCTGGATTCGGTGGGGGGATTTGCCTATCTGGCAGAGTTATCGAAAAATACCCCAAGTGCGGCGAATATTGGTGCCTATGCTGATATCGTGCGCGAACGTGCGGTAGTTCGTGAAATGATCTCGGTCGCCAATGAGATAGCTGACGCCGGTTATGATCCCCAAGGGCGTAGCAGTGAAGATCTGCTGGATTTGGCTGAATCCAAAGTGTTTCAGATAGCTGAAAGCCGCGCCAGTAAAGATGAAGGGCCGAAAAGTGTCGATCAAATCCTCGAAGCCACGGTCGCGCGAATTGAGCAACTTTATCAGCGGCCCCATGATGGGGTGACCGGTGTTTCAACCGGCTTTACCGACCTTGATAAAAAAACCGCCGGATTACAGAAATCAGATTTGATCATTGTCGCCGCACGTCCATCAATGGGTAAAACCACGTTTGCGATGAACTTGTGTGAAAACGCCGCGATGATGCAGGAAAAACCGGTATTGATCTTTAGTTTGGAGATGCCCGGCGATCAGATCATGATGCGTATGCTGGCGTCGCTGTCACATGTTGACCAGACCCGTATCCGAACCGGCCAACTCGATGATGAGGATTGGGCGCGTATTTCCAGCACCATGGGTATATTGATGGAAAAACGCAATATGTACATCGATGACTCATCCGGTCTGACACCGACAGAAGTGCGCTCCCGCGCGCGGCGTATTTTCCGCGAACATGGTGGTTTGAGTCTGATTATGATCGACTACCTGCAATTGATGCGGGTACCGTCTCTTTCAGATAACCGAACGTTGGAAATCGCCGAGATTTCGCGCTCACTCAAAGCACTGGCGAAAGAGTTGCAAGTCCCGGTAGTGGCGTTATCACAGCTTAACCGTAGTTTGGAGCAACGTGCTGATAAACGGCCAGTTAACTCCGACTTACGTGAATCCGGCTCTATCGAACAAGATGCGGACTTAATCATGTTTATCTATCGTGACGAGGTGTATCACGAGAACAGTGATGAGAAAGGGATCGCGCAGATTATTTTGGGTAAACAGCGTAACGGTCCGATCGGATCTGTCCGGCTGAAATTTAACGGTCAATGGTCGCGCTTTGATAACTATGCCGGTCCACAGTACGACGACGAATAGTTTCCCCTTAGTCCTTGACGCTGCAGGGTTGTTAGCGGCGATGACTCACGCGGAACCCTCGCTGGCAGGCGACCTGCAACATCAGGTTCTTTGGGTATAACATCAATTATTAAGGATAAGAAATGAAAGCGGCAACAGCAGTAATCGACCGCCGCGCTCTGCGACATAACTTGCATCAGGTACGGCGCATGGCGCCACAAAGCCGCCTGATTGCTGTTGTGAAAGCAAACGCTTATGGCCACGGGTTATTAGAAACAGCACATACTTTGCAGGATGCCGATTGCTATGGCGTCGCGCGCATCGGCGAAGCTCTGATGCTACGTTCTGGCGGAATTGTAAAACCTATTCTACTGCTGGAAGGGTTTTTTACCGCAGAGGACTTGCCTATTCTGGTGGCTAACCGGATTGAAACCGCAGTACACAGTATTGAACAATTAGAAGCGCTGGAAGCGGCCAATCTCCCTGCTCCGATCAATGTCTGGATGAAGCTCGATACCGGTATGCATCGTTTAGGCGTCCGTCCTGAGCAGGCCGAAGCCTTCTACCAGCGGCTATGTGCTTGCGGCAACGTTAGTCAGCCAGTTAATATTATGAGCCACTTCAGTCGTGCCGACGAACCTGAAGTGGATACTACCCGCCAGCAACTGGCGTGTTTTGACGCCTTTGCTATTGGCAAACCGGGTAAACAGTCTATTGCTGCATCTGGCGGTATTTTGCTATGGCCGCAAGCGCATCGTGATTGGGTTCGTCCCGGTATCATACTGTATGGCGTCTCGCCGCTGGATGAACCTTATGCCAGCCATTTTGGTCTACTGCCAGCGATGGCATTAAAATCCAGCCTGATTGCTGTACGTGAACATAAAGCCGGTGAGCCAGTGGGCTATGGCGGTACTTGGGTCAGTGAACGTGATACACGCCTGGGTGTGGTGGCGATTGGTTACGGTGATGGTTATCCGCGCAGCGCACCATCGGGTACGCCGATGTGGGTCAATGGCCGCGAAGTGCACATTGTGGGGCGGGTATCGATGGACATGATTTCAGTTGATCTTGGGCCAGATAGCAGCGACAAAGTCGGTGATGAAGTGCTGTTGTGGGGCGCGGATTTACCGGTTGAGAAGATCGCCGCTTACACCGGTATCAGTGCCTATGAATTGATCACCAAGCTGACCTCCCGAGTAGCGATGGAATATTTAGGGGAATAAGGTAAGCTGACTAATCAAGGTATAGACAATTATTATCAATCCAGGAGAGCAGCGCCGTGTTCCAAAATGTTGATGCCTATGCAGGTGACCCGATCCTGTCATTGATGGAGAGTTTTAAAGCCGATAGCCGGGCACATAAAGTGAATCTGAGTATCGGGCTTTATTACAATGAGCAGGGTGAGATCCCGCAAATGCAGGCAGTGGATACCGCTGAAACCCAATTGAATGCTCAGCCACATGGGACACCGGTTTACTTGCCGATGGAAGGTCTGCAATCTTATCGTACTGCTATTTTGCAGCTACTATTTGGCAGCGATCACCCTATGCTGGCTCAGCAACGAGTAGCGACTATCCAAACTGTCGGTGGCTCCGGTGCATTGAAAGTGGGTGCTGATTTCCTTCATTCCTATTTCCCAGATTCTCAGGTGTGGGTCAGTGACCCTACGTGGGAAAATCATGTCGCTATTTTCAGTGGCGCAGGGTTTAAGGTGAATACCTACCCGTACTTTGATAATGACAAGCTGGGCGTAAAATTCGATCAAATGCTGGCAACGTTGCAGCAGTTACCGGCCAGAAGCATTGTTTTGCTCCATCCTTGCTGCCATAACCCAACCGGATCTGATCTGACGAATGCACAGTGGGATCAGGTTATTGGCGTGGCTAAAGACCGGGATCTGATCCCGTTCCTGGATATTGCCTATCAGGGTTTTGGTGCTGGGTTGAATGAAGATGCTTATGCGATTCGAGCCATGGCGGCAGCGGAGTTACCCTGTCTGGTCAGTAACTCCTTCTCTAAAATCTTCTCTCTGTATAACGAACGGGTCGGTGGCCTTTCCGTGGTATGTGAAAGTGAAGAAGCTGCTGGTCGGGTATTGGGGCAACTGAAAGCCACGGTGCGGCGTAACTATTCCAGCCCGCCAAACTTTGGTGCACAGGTTGTTTCAAAAGTACTGCATGACAGCGAGTTACGGGCGCAATGGCAGGCTGAAGTGGAGCAGATGCGTCGGCGTATTATTGAAATGCGCGGCACGTTGGTGGAAGCCTTGAAGGCAGCACTACCCAATCGCAATTTTGATTACTTACTGCAACAGCGTGGCATGTTCAGCTATACCGGTTTTAGTGCCGCTCAAGTGGACCGTCTGCGTGACGAGTTTGGCGTGTATCTGATTGCCAGCGGCAGGATGTGTATGGCAGGCGTCAACCACAGCAATGTTCAGCGGGTAGCAGCTGCGTTTGCGGCAGTACAGTAATTAGAGATCCGCGTTATCTGAGACGACGAACTGTTTAAGGCGATAGAAATATCGCCTTTTTGTTTTATTTTTTCCACCATCTTTCCGTCACTTATCCACATAACCTGTCTGGTTAGCCCTCCGCCAATGGCTGTAAATCGATTAAAGAATATACTAAATAAGGTGGCAGACCCATGCCCAATGATCATTCATCGCTCACAGTAAATCTTCTGTTATAAGTGCAAGCTAATACTTCAGCATGTTGCTGTATCCGATGGAATGAATACGCTATGAGGCCCTTTCGCTAGACGGCACTGGCCCATTACAGGAGATAACCCAATGAATAATTCAGCATTATTGGAATACTGCATGTCTAAACCGGGGGCAGAGCAGAGTGATCATGAGGAATGGCAGACCAATCAGATTAAAGTAGCCGATGTGATGTTTGCGATGGTGGGTGAAATTGGTGGGCGGCCCTCTATTTCGGTAAAAACCAGCCCTGAGTTGGCGGAGAGTTTGCGAGAGCAACATCCGGAGATCGTGCCGAGTGAACACTTGAATAAAGCGCACTGGAACACGGTGTTTCTGGATGGACAATTACCGAACTCACAATTTTACTCGTTAATTGACCGCTCTTATCAATTGGTATTGCAGGGGTTACCGGAACATAGGCGACAGGAGCTGGCTGTTTGATACCCCCTTGGTACTTGGAGTTGCAGGGTTGTTAGCCAGGTTCATTATTTGGCCCATCCTTGGGCCTGGCTGATTTGTTATTCACGGGTTGCCAACCTGCAGCTCCAATGATTTTGGATGCTGATAGATTATTTGATGCTCTACTTACGTTGCAGCATTGGCTTGAGGAAGCGTGCGGTATGTGACGCGGCGCATTCTGCAACAGTCTCTGGTGTACCGGCGACCAGAATCTCGCCACCGCCACTACCGCCTTCTGGCCCCAGATCGACAATCCAATCAGCAGTCTTAATCACATCCAGATTGTGCTCAATGACCACAATGGTATTGCCCTGATCGCGCAGCTGATGCAACACCGCCAGCAGTTGCTGAATATCAGCAAAATGCAGACCGGTAGTCGGCTCGTCCAGAATATAGAGCGTCTGACCGGTGCCGCGTTTTGATAGTTCACGCGACAGTTTCACCCGTTGCGCTTCACCACCCGACAGCGTAGTCGCAGATTGCCCCAGACAGATATAGGACAGGCCCACATCCATCAGTGTTTGTAGCTTACGCGCCAGTGCCGGAACCGCATCAAAGAACTCGCGAGCCTCTTCGATAGTCATCGCCAGCACTTCGTGGATACTTTTACCTTTGTATTTTACTTCCAGCGTTTCACGGTTATAACGCTTACCTTTACACTGGTCGCATGGCACATAGATATCGGGCAGGAAATGCATTTCGACTTTAATCACCCCGTCGCCCTGGCAGGCCTCGCAACGACCCCCTTTGACGTTAAAGCTGAAGCGGCCTGGCGTATAACCACGGGTACGTGATTCAGGAACACCGGCAAACAGCTCACGAATGGGGGTAAAGATACCGGTATAGGTCGCCGGGTTAGAGCGTGGCGTCCGGCCAATCGGGCTTTGGTCAATATCGATGACTTTATCGAAATGCTCCAAGCCTTGAATTTCACGGAATGGCGCCGGTTCGTTGCTGGTCGCGCCGTTCAACTGGCGCTGGGCGATACAATATAAGGTGTCGTTGATAAGCGTTGACTTACCTGAGCCAGAAACCCCGGTAATACAGCTAAACAGCCCGACCGGCAGTGTCAGCGTGACATCTTTCAGGTTATTGCCGCTGGCACCAATCAGTTTTAACACTTTGGTTGGGTCCCCCGGCACGCGTTGCGCAGGTATGGCGATTTCTCGTTTGCCGCTAAGGAACTGACCGGTCAGTGACTTAGGCTCAGCCATGATGTCCTCAACGGTCCCTTCGGCCACCACCTCACCACCATGCACACCCGCACCCGGGCCAATATCAATCACATGGTCGGCTGCGCGGATAGCGTCTTCATCATGTTCCACTACAATCACGGTGTTACCCAGATTGCGCAGATGAATCAACGTTTCCAGCAACCGTTCATTATCACGTTGGTGCAAGCCGATGGACGGTTCATCCAGTACATACATGACACCCACCAAGCCGGCGCCAATTTGACTGGCCAAACGGATACGTTGCGCTTCACCACCAGACAGTGTTTCCGCCGAACGGGACAACGACAGATAATTCAGCCCGACGTTAACCAGGAACTTCAGCCGATCGCCAATCTCTTTCAGTACTTTCTCAGCAATTTGCGCCCGCTGACCACTTAGTTTCATGTTTTGGAAGAAGGTCAGTGCGTGGCCGATGCTCAGTTCAGAAATCTCGGGCAAAGTGGTGTTTTCGACAAACACATAACGCGCTTCGCGGCGCAAGCGAGTACCGTGGCATGAAGCACAGGAGCGATTGCTAATATATTTGGCCAGTTCCTCACGTACTGCACTGGATTCCGTCTCTTTATAGCGACGTTCCATATTGTGCAACACCCCTTCAAATGGGTGGCGGCGAACGGTGGTATCACCCCGATCGTTAATGTATTTGAATTCAATGGTATCTTTGCCAGAACCGTATAAAACGGCGTGCTGTATCGCGCTATCGAGCGAGTTAAATGGCGTTTCGATATCAAACTTATAATGATCTGCCAGTGAACGCAGCATCTGGAAGTAATAGAAGTTGCGGCGATCCCAACCACGGATGGCACCACCCGCCAGCGACAGCTCTGGATTCTGTAATACACGGTCTGGATCAAAGAACTGCTGTACCCCTAAGCCGTCACAAGTTGGGCAGGCGCCCGCCGGGTTGTTAAAGGAGAACAGGCGTGGTTCCAACTCACTCATACTGTAGCCGCAAATCGGGCAGGCAAAGTTGGCGGAGAACAGCAACTCTTCGGCGTGAGGGTCGTCCATATCGGCAACGACGGCAGTACCACCAGAAAGCTCCAGTGCCGTTTCAAATGATTCAGCCAGACGCTGAGCCAGATCTTCACGCACTTTGAAGCGATCGACCACCACTTCAATGGTATGTTTTTTTTGCAGTTCTAATTTCGGTGGATCAGACAGATCACACACCTCGCCATCGATCCGCGCCCGGATATAGCCCTGCATAGCCAGACCTTCCAGCGTTTTGGTATGTTCGCCTTTGCGATCTTTTACCACCGGAGCCAGTAACATCAAGCGGCGGCCTTCCGGCTGACTGATGACGTTATCCACCATCTGACTGACGGTTTGCGCGGCTAGCGTAACATCGTGATCTGGGCAGCGTGGTTCACCGACACGGGCGAACAGCAAACGCAGATAATCATGGATTTCAGTGATGGTACCCACAGTCGAACGTGGGTTATGCGAAGTTGATTTTTGCTCAATAGAGATTGCCGGTGACAGACCTTCAATATGGTCGACATCCGGTTTTTCCATCAGCGATAGAAATTGGCGCGCATAGGCGGAAAGAGACTCAACATAACGGCGTTGCCCCTCGGCATACAAGGTATCAAAAGCCAGTGAGGATTTGCCTGAACCCGATAGACCGGTGACCACGATCAGTTTGTCGCGCGGGATAATCAGGTTGATATTCTTAAGATTATGGGTGCGAGCGCCCCGAACTTCTATATTATCCATTCAAACACTTCCCGGATGTAAACTGAGCCTCTCCCGTGCCCTTTTTTACTCTTCGTACTTGAAGCCGCAGGGTTGTTGGCTGCGTTCACTCACCTAATCACTTACTGGCTGTAAGCTCATAGGGACTCGCTCGCCGCCTACCTGCAACTCCAATTACTTTGAGTAATGTATAGACGCATTTTGCAACGTCAAAAAAGGACACAGCCAGTACGAAACGGATAATTATGACACAAAAAAACCTGAATGGATATCCAGTATTCGAGTGCAATTAAGGCAGATGTCATGATAAAACTGCAACACATTTCGCAGTTATGATCTACTGTGCCGTTTACCTGCTAGCGTGTTAAACTTACTCGCTTATACTCGTCATACTTCAAGTTGCATGTGCGTTAGCTACACTTAATAACCCGAATCACTTACGACAGTAAGCTCATCGGGATTATCTCGTTTGCCGCCTTCCTGCAACTCGAATTATTTAGAGCATGTACTGTACAAAATTTACTTCATCAGGAGAGTTCACATGGCCAGCAGAGGCGTAAACAAAGTGATTTTGGTCGGGAATTTGGGCCAAGACCCGGAAGTCCGCTACATGCCAAACGGCGGAGCTGTTGCCAATATCACCCTGGCCACTTCCGAAAGCTGGCGTGATAAAGCCACCGGCGAGCAGAAAGAAAAAACTGAATGGCACCGTGTGGTGTTGTTCGGCAAACTGGCAGAAGTGGCGGGTGAATATCTGCGTAAAGGCTCTCAGGTTTATATTGAAGGCGCACTGCAAACCCGTAAATGGACAGATCAGGCTGGTGTTGAGAAATACACCACAGAAGTTGTGGTTAATGTGGGCGGCACCATGCAAATGCTGGGTGGCCGTCAGGGCGGCGGTGCTCCGGCAGGTGGTGGTGCACCACAAGACGGCGGGGCGCAAGGCGGTTGGGGTCAACCTCAGCAGCCACAAGGTGGTAACCAGTTCAGCGGCGGTCAGACTTCACGTCCGGCCCAGTCTGCACCAGCAGCACAACCACAAGGCGGCAATGAGCCACCAATGGATTTCGATGATGATATCCCGTTCTGATGGCGCTGTTTTTTAAGCACAACAGTGCTGATTAGGAAAATAAAGCCCTGTCTCGACAGGGCTTTTTGTTGGTGTTAAGCCGCGCCTGAGGGATGAGATTTTTATACCTCGATATCTCTGTTTTTGCTTTCTTAAAATCGGTGTTGGCAGCTTTGCAAACCAAAAAATGATTTTATCACTATAATCAATACTCTGATGTTCATCATATGGAGCTTGGTCATGGTCACGGTTCACCATCTGAATAATTCACGTTCACAACGTATCTTGTGGATGCTGGAGGAACTGCAAGTTCCTTATGAGTTGAAGCGCTATCAGCGCGACCCCGGCAGCTTACTGGCACCACCAGAATTGAAAAAAATCCATCCATTGGGGAAATCACCGGTGATTACTGATGGTGATCTCACCTTGGCGGAGTCTGGTGCCATTATTGAGTATTTACAGGAAACCTATGATGCACAGGGGCTATTTAAGCCCACCGGTCACTATGATCGTCAACAGTTCCGTTACTGGATGCACTATGCCGAAGGCTCATTGATGCCCTTGCTGGTGATGAAACTTATCTTTAGCCGATTGGGTGGGCCGCCAGTGCCGTGGATTATTCGCCCGGTTGCCAAGGCTCTGGGTGATGGCGTACAGAAAAGTTATCTGAATAAGCAAATTGCTACTCACCGCGATTATCTGGAACAGCATTTGACGAATAACCAGTGGTTTGCTGGCAGTGATTTCAGCGCGGCGGATATTCAGATGAGTTTTCCTATCGAGGCAATCAACACCCGTGGTGGTCTTGAGGGGTTCCCGAAACTGCAAGATTTCTTAGTGCGTATTCATCAGCGCCCAGCCTACCAACAGGCGATTGAGAAGGGCGGAGCTTACAAACTGGAAGGCTGATAACCGATGATTCGGCATCATTGCCACGCAAAGTAAATGAGTGTGAGGCTACTCACACTTTTGTTTCCCGTCAAATTAATGCTCCCCGACAAATTAATGTAAAAAAATGCAATAAATGTCGCTATCTGGTGTTGATTAGTCGCTGCCAATAGCTAGATAATCGTTTGCCTTCCAATACGCTTATTGCGGGGGGATTCTTTCCTTCGATTTTTTTTCAGTCATGCGTGCTTCCAGCTAATCGTTTGCTATTTTCTCCACCATGAAGATGTTGGAGGCGTTGTCGAGTTAATCGGCAAAAACGGAAACGATTACGTAGGGAAGGGCGCCTGACTTGCTGACTACTTTAAAATGACACACAGGGGACATAACCATGTCTAGCACCAACCCTCAAGTGAACCGGGCAGTAACGCCAAAAGGTTCGCTTGATGCATTTTTCAAGCTTAGTGAACGCGGCAGTAATGTACGCCAGGAAGTGCTGGCTGGCCTGACAACCTTTCTCGCCATGGTCTACTCGGTCATTGTTGTACCAAGTATGCTTGGCAAAGCGGGTTTCCCACCAACAGCGGTGTTTGTGGCAACCTGTCTGGTTGCCGGTCTTGGTTCTTTGTTGATGGGGTTGTGGGCCAACTTGCCGATGGCGATTGGTTGCGCCATATCACTGACAGCGTTTACGGCATTCAGCTTGGTGCTGGGGCAACACATCAGTATTCCTGTGGCATTGGGGGCAGTATTCCTGATGGGGGTGCTGTTCACTATTATCTCTGTGACCGGTATCCGTTCATGGATATTGCGTAATTTGCCGATGGGCGTGGCACATGGTACCGGTATCGGTATCGGCTTGTTCCTGTTGCTGATTGCAGCAAACGGTGTCGGCCTGGTTATCAAAAACCCGATTGAAGGTTTACCGGTTGCACTGGGTGCATTTACCTCTTTCCCGGTCATGATGACTTTGCTGGGGCTGGCGGTGATTTTCGGTCTGGAAAAACTGCGAGTGCCGGGTGGCATTCTGCTGGTGATCATCGCCATCTCGGTTATCGGCCTGATTTTTGATCCGAGTGTGACCTATCAAGGGCTGTTTGCGATGCCAAGCCTGGCGGATGCTAACGGCAATTCATTGATTTTCAGCCTTGATATCATGGGTGCATTGAAACCTGTGGTGCTGCCAAGTGTATTGGCATTAGTGATGACTGCCGTATTTGATGCCACCGGGACTATCCGCGCGGTAGCGGGTCAGGCTAATTTGTTGGATAAAGACGGCCAGATCATCAGCGGCGGTAAAGCTCTGACATCTGACTCCGTCAGCAGCATTTTTGCTGGTTTGGTGGGCGCTGCGCCTGCGGCGGTTTATATCGAATCTGCCGCCGGTACTGCCGCTGGTGGTAAAACCGGTTTGACCGCCACCGTGGTAGGTATTTTGTTCCTGCTGATGCTGTTCCTGTCGCCACTATCCTATTTGGTTCCGGCTTATGCGACGGCACCGGCTCTGATGTATGTAGGGTTGCTGATGTTGAGCAACGTATCCAAACTGGATTTCGAAGACTTTGTTGATGCGATGTCTGGCCTGCTCTGTGCCGTGTTTATCGTGCTGACTTGTAATATCGTCACCGGTATTATGTTGGGCTTCAGCTCGCTGGTTATTGGCCGTATCTGTTCCGGTGAATGGCGTAAACTGAATGTCGGTACTGTGATTATCGCTATCGCGTTAGTGGCATTCTATGCGGGTGGCTGGGCAATCTAAGCGATGAGTTTTTGCTGGCATCGGGGTGACGCTGTCCCCGATGCCACAGCGGTTTTTAATAACCCTATTTTCTTTGTTTTTTCCTGCCATCAGTTACAGGTTTTTTCCCCGTTTAACAAAAAAGTGATCTACTATCAAAAGCTAAACTCCGGCCCTGTCTACGGGCGGGTGAGGTTAAATCTTATATTGAGTTGTGTTGAGTTGAGTCTAAGGAAAGCATGGAAATCTTTTTTACAATCCTCATCCTGATTCTGGTGGTGTCGCTTTCCGGCGTTGTCACTCGGATGTTGCCGTTTCAAATCCCCCTTCCTCTGATGCAGATTGTCTGTGGTGCCTTGTTGGCCTTTCCCCACTTTGGTTTGCATGTCGATTTTGACCCGGAATTATTCCTGGTACTGTTTATTCCACCGCTGCTCTTTGCCGACGGCTGGAAAACACCGACACGAGAGTTTATTCACCATGGGCGGGAGATATTTGGTCTGGCGCTGGCATTGGTGCTGGTCACCGTGGTGGGTATCGGCTATCTGATTTACTGGATGGTGCCGGGTATTCCGCTGGTAGCCGCGTTTGCACTGGCGGCGGTATTGTCGCCAACCGATGCTGTGGCATTATCCGGCATTGTGGGGAAAGGGCGCATACCTAAATCGATTATGGGCGTATTAGAAGGGGAGGCGTTGATGAATGATGCCTCTGGTCTGGTTGCGCTAAAGTTTGCCATTGCGGTTGCAATGGGGACGATGGTCTTTACCGTGTCTGGTGCCACACTTGAGTTCCTAAAAGTGGCGATTGGTGGCCTGCTGGCTGGTGTGGCGGTAACCTGGCTATACAGTAAGTCACTGCGCCTGATGAGCCGCTGGAGTGGTGATGATCCGGCAACACAAATTGTCTTACTGCTGCTGTTGCCGTTCGCTTCTTATCTGATTGCTGAGCATATTGGCGTCTCCGGCATTCTGGCCGCAGTGGCGGCAGGGATGACCATCAGTCAGTCCGGGGTTATCCGTAATGCGCCATTGACGATGCGGTTACGTGCTGACAGCGTGTGGTCGATGCTGGAGTTTGTGTTTAACGGCATGGTGTTCATCCTGTTGGGGCTGCAATTACCGGGGATTTTGGAAACATCAATCATACAGGCTGAACTGGACCCAACCATTCAAACCTGGAACCTCTTCGCGGATGTTGCCATTATTTATGGTGCGTTATTGGTACTGCGCTTTAGCTGGCTATGGTCGATGAAGAAAATCAGTAAACGCATCCTGACCAAACGGCCACTGGAGTTTGGCAATTACACCACACGTGAACTGTGGGTGGCGTCATTCGCAGGGGTACGGGGAGCGATTACTCTTGCCGGTGTCCTCTCTATTCCGTTATTCCTCAGCGATGGTTCAGCCTTCCCATCCCGTTACCAGTTGGTATTTATCGCCACCGGTGTGATTCTGCTGTCGGTTATTATCGGGGTGATTGCTTTGCCGCCATTGCTGCGTGGTGTGGTGGTAGCAGATAAAAGTGCCAGCCGTGAAGAAGTGCGTTTCGCCCGGGCGGCGACTGCCGAGGTGGCAATTGTTAGCCTGAATAAAATGGAAGAGCGGCTGGCAGCCAGCAGCGAGGAGAATATTGACCCAGAGTTGCTAAAAGAGATCAGTTCACGAGTTATCGGGACATTGCGACGGCGTACCGGCAGTAAGGATGAAATTGAGAACACCTTGCTGGTTGAGAATCTGGAGCGGCGTTTTCGTTTAACCGCATTACGAGCCGAGCGTGGGGAACTGTATCACCTGCGTGCGACGCAGAAAATCAGCAATGAAACGCTGCAAAAACTGCTGCATGATTTGGATTTGCTGGAAGCGCTGCTGATCGAAAAAGAGGGTTAATGCTTCTTAAATCCGGCTGCCGTTCGGTGGCCGGTTTATCTAACGTAATCAACTTGGTGGCCCACACTAATCAATAAAATATAATAGCAACGCCCAAGGGGGAGCCACCCGATATTGGTTTTATGTTTATATTGATGGAAATGAACCTGTGTATTCAAAGAAGCTTTGGGGAATATAATTATTGATATTTTTCTCATGGCAGTACTCTATGATTTGCCGTTTGCTGGAAACCCCCGTTTTCCTATAGAGACTTTGGATAATATTACTGATGGTTCTGGGGGATAGATGAATTTTTCTGGCAATATCTTTATGGGAAAATGAATGTAGAAGATAAAATAACACTTCCCACTCTCTTTTGGAAAATAAGTCAGATGGTGGTGTGAACACAAGGGATATTGGTGTTTTTATTTTATTTAAATGAGTTAGTATCATATTATCTACCGCTCGACCATGAAAAATAGTTCCTACGGATACGCCATTTTCATCAATTAATGGATATTTATCAAAAAACCAAGGTTGAAAATAGGGGTGCCCCTCAAATGCATGTATTTCAACTGACGTTATACGATCTTGCAATAACTCTACCTTACGGTCATGTTGTTGAAATTCATTTTGAAACTCCGATGTTGATGCCGGGAGCTCGCCATCGAGTCGTCCTTCTACGTTGAATTTATCCGGTAAGGATAATAATTCATGGTATTTTTTATTTGCATAAATAAATATTGAATTATTATCTTTCACTCCCCAAGGCTCTGAACTCTGTGCCCAAAAGCGAATTAAAACGTTAAGTGATTCTGATAAATTAGTTTTCATTGTTTCACCATTTAATTAATTTACTATTTAATAATTGGACGTGTGTCATTATTGCTGGGGGTTGTTAAATTATTAAATAATGATTATCCTTTACCGTCTAGTTTATTATTTACTCTATTTTCCACAAGGAAGTGTTACATGATAAATATATCCTGTTTTAATTATGATAATGCTATAGAAGATCCAGTCGTTGGGATCTCAATTGCAGAAATGTTTAAGAAAGAAGGTTTGCAGGCTTATGGAACTCGCGTTGAGCAAGGCAAGCGTGTGAGTTGCCACAGTCATGCCCAAGATGAGGAGTGGTATATTATTCTCTCGGGTGAGGGTGCTATCTGGACTGCAGATGTCATTGATGGAGAATTAAAAAATAAGCGTGCAGATGTTTTTGCTAAAGGTTCTGTATTTTGCATCTACCCTAATACCGCGCATCAACTGGCAGCGAAAACAGATGTCGAGTTCATATTCTTGTGTCCGCAATCGCATATCATTCGTGACCGAATCCTGTTTGACGATATTGTGGCAGAGTAAGGCAAAAAAGGGTGAGGACACCCTCACCCGCAAGTACGCAATGGAAAACCCAAAGTAATGAATCAGTTAATGAATAACCTGCGCCAGAAACGCCTGGGTGCGCTCTGATTTCGGGTTAGAAAAGAATTCGGCGGGTGGTGCTTGTTCCACTATCTCCCCACGGTCCATAAAAATAACCCGATCGGCAACGGTACGGGCAAAACCCATCTCGTGGGTTACACACAACATGGTCATGCCTTCATTTGCCAGACTGATCATGGTATCCAGCACTTCTTTCACCATCTCAGGGTCCAGCGCCGAGGTTGGTTCATCAAATAGCATGATTTTGGGTTTCATACACAGCGAACGGGCGATTGCCACCCGCTGCTGCTGGCCACCGGAAAGTTGGCCGGGGAACTTATGGGCGTGCTCTGCAATCCGCACTCGTTCTAAATAATGCATTGCCAATTCGTCGGCCTCTTTCTTTGGCATCTTACGTACCCAGCTTGGCGCCAGCGTGCAGTTTTGCATCACCGTTAAGTGCGGGAACAGATTGAAGTGTTGGAACACCATGCCGACCTCGGTACGTACCCGTTCAATATTGCGCAGGTCATCGTTAAGTTCGATGCCATCCACCATGATTTTCCCCTGCTGATGCTCTTCCAGATGGTTGATGCAGCGGATAGTGGTAGATTTACCTGAGCCAGAAGGACCGCAAAGTACGATGCGTTCGCCAGGGCGCACATGTAAATTGATATCTTTCAATACGTGGAACTGCCCGTACCACTTATTGACGTTTTCCAGCGTAATCATCATTTTATCACCTGGAGTTGGCTGATTGTCGCTCATGTTATGCCTCAATGTGCGGAACGTCCGGTGTGAAAGCGCTTTTCCAGATGCTGGCTGTAGCGCGACATGCTGAAACAGAAAATCCAATAGACAGCGGCGGCAAAGACATAGCCTTCGGTCGACATCCCCAACCAGGCAGGGTCGACGGTGGCTTGTTGCACGCTGCTGAACAAATCAAACAGACCAATGATGATAACCAGACTGGTATCTTTAAACAGGGCGATAATGGTGTTTACCAACCCGGGGATCACCATCTTCAAGGCTTGTGGCAAAATAACCAGCCCTTGAGTTTTCCAATAGCCCAGCCCCAGTGACTCGGCGGCTTCGGTCTGTCCTCTGGGCAAGGCCTGTAACCCGCCGCGCACCACTTCTGCCACATAGGCCGATTGGAACAATACCACCCCGACCAAGGCACGGATCAGTTTGTCGATGCTGGTGCCTTCGGTCATAAACAGTGGCAACATCACCGAGGACATAAACAGCACGGTGATTAGCGGCACCCCGCGCCAGAACTCGATAAATACCACTGACAGAATACGCACCACTGGCATACTCGAACGGCGGGCCAAGGCCAATAAAATCCCCAGCGGTAGCGCACCGGCAATACCTACTGCGGCAATGATCAGCGTCAGTGTCAGGCCGCCCCACTGGCGGGTCTCAACCCGGGTTAACCCGAGGAAACCGCCATATAACATCAACCACACCAGCAGTGGGTACGCCACCATCCACACCGCCAAATAGCGGCCTCGATGTGGCATAGCGCGCCAGAACAATGGAATGAGCGTCAGCAATCCGATGAGCAAGGTGGTGTTGATGCGCCAGCGCTGCTCAATGGGATAAAGGCCATACATAAATTGGCCAAAGCGCGCATGAATAAACACCCAGCAGGCACCCTCACGGGTACAATCAGTGCGCGATGTACCTAGCCAGTTGGCGTTAAAAATAGTCCAATTCAGTAATGGCGGGATCAATTGCCACATCAGCCACAGGCACAGCAGCGTCAGCAGACTATTAGTCCAACTGGAAAACAAATTCTTTCTTGCCCAAAACACCATCCGGCTTAACGGGTTGCCCGGCCGTACTGTGCTGGGTGGTTCACGGGTTAGTGTCATCGTCATTCGCTTCCCTTAGCGCTCTACCAGCGCGATCCGCCGGTTGTAGAGATTCATTAAAAATGAAATGGATAGGCTGATAACCAAATAGACTGACATGGTAATGGCGATGGTTTCTATCGCCTGACCAGTCTGGTTCAGCACTGTGCCGGCAAACAACGACACCATATCTGGATAGCCGATAGCGGCTGCCAGTGAGGAGTTTTTGACGATGTTCAGGTATTGACTGGTGAGTGGTGGAATGATGACCCGTAACGCCTGTGGCAGAATAACCTGACGCAAGGTGACGGTGTTGGGCAGCGCCAGTGAACGGGCTGCTTCATGCTGACCATAGGGCACGGACTGAATGCCTGAACGAATCACCTCAGCAATAAAGGTCGAGGTATAAACCGACAGTGCCAAGGTCAAGGCCGCCAATTCAGGGATAAGAACCAGGCCACCTTTAAAGTTAAAGCCGCGTAACTGCGGTAGATCCCAATGCAGTGCCGAGCCATACAGAAAATGGGCCGCTGCTGGTAGAGCCATCAACAGTAGTAAGGCCATCGGCCAGGTGCGGTGAAACTGACCGGTATGTAACTGACGGAAATGGTTATAGCGATACAGCGCCACGGTGATAACAACGGCCAGCAGCACAGCGAGTATGGCGGGTATAAAACCGGCAGCAAACTCCGGTGATGGCAGATACAAGCCACGGTTGCTGAGAAAAGCCACACCGAAGGCATCCAGACTCTGTCGTGGCCCCGGTAGATTGCGTAATACCGCGAAATACCAGAAGAAGATTTGCAGCAAGGGCGGGATATTACGGAATGTCTCGATATAGATAGTGGACAGTTTGCGTAACAGCCAGTTATCAGATAAACGCGCCAGCCCAAGGAAGAACCCGAGGATCGACGCAAAGAAAATACATAATACTGATACCAGCAAGGTATTGAATAACCCGACCAAAAACACCCGGCCGTAGGTATCACCTTGCTCATAATCGATAAGATGCTGAACAATACCAAAACCGGCGCTGTTATTCAGGAAAGCAAAGCCGGAGGTGATGCCCCGGGTCGACAGGTTGGTAATGGTGTTATGGAAAAGATACGCACCGCATCCGATCAGTATCAATAGCGCGATAATTTGATACAACCAGGCGCGTACCGCTGGATTGGTCAGCGAAAAGGCACCTTTGACGGTTGGGCGTTGTGACATAGTGTGGGCCTCGGTCTGGATAATACATCCGGCAGGACGGGCCTGCCGGAGAGGTAATCAGTAATCAGCGAACCGGAGGCGCGTACTGGAGACCGCCATTGTTCCACAGCGCATTCTGGCCGCGTTTTATTTTCAGCTCACTGCCCAAACCGACGTTACGGTCGAAGCTTTCGCCGTAGTTACCCACTTGTTTCACGATTTTAACCACCCAATCGTTAGGCACTTTCAGATCTTTACCATAGTTGCCTTCCTGACCTAACAGATGGGCCATATCCGGTGTGGTTGGTTTTGCTGCCAGTGCTTCGACGTTTTTCGACGTCACACCCATCTCTTCAGCATTTAACATGGCAAACAGTGTCCAGCGCACGATGGCGAACCAGTCCTCATCACCCCGGCGCACAACCGGTCCCAGTGGTTCTTTAGAGATAACTTCCGGTAATACGATAAATTCGTCTGGTTTACCTAATTTGATACGCAGTGCGTACAGTTGTGATTGGTCAGAGGCCAATGTGTCACAGCGCCCGGAATCCAATGCCTTGGCACTTTCGTCAGAACGGTCGAAGGTAACTGGAGTGTATTGCATTTTATTGGCTTTAAAGTAATCAGCGACGTTCAACTCAGTATCTGTACCGGCCTGAATACACACCGTCGCCCCGTCCAGCTCTTTGGCGCTTTTCAGCCCCGCTTTATTGTGGGTCAGGAAGCCGATACCGTCGTAATAGTTCACTCCGGTAAATAACATCCCCATGCCAGCATCACGGGATGAAGTCCAGGTGGTGTTACGTGACAAAATATCAACTTCACCCGATTGCAGGGCGGTAAAACGCTCTTTTGCGGTAAGCGGGGTGTATTTTACTTTTTCTGCATCACCAAAAATGGCAGCAGCTACGCCACGGCAGACATCGACATCCAGACCAGAGAACTTGCCGCTGGCATCTGCATAGGAGAAACCGGGCAACCCATCACTGATACCACATTGTACAAAACCTTTTTTCTTCACCGCATCCAAAGTAGTGCCCGCGTGGGCCTGACCCGCTAATGCCACTAATGAGGCGGCGGCAACCAGTGTTGAAATCATTATTTTCTTCATGAAAGCGTCCTGTGAGGCAAAGTCGAGCCTATTTTAATTTTGTAGCGCACCAGTGATGCACCGTCGCTGTCTGTTGGCGTGTAGCCAGTTTGGTATTAGCAAATGGGATGCCAGAGTTGCATTTCATTGATGATATGAGTAATTACTTAGCGTTAACTCTTTGTAGGTAATTTCTGACCGGGTAGGATGCACTTAAATGGCGCATTTAACGGCGGATTGATACTTTTTAGTGCAGAAAATTCTTATATACAGCGATGAACGAGAGATAAGAGTAATTGAACCAGACTGAGGTATACATTTCGTCAATGTAATAACATAAAAAGCGGCATAGACAGGTGAAATTCGGATTTTTTAAATCTCTGATCCGTTATCTAATCCTCTTGGGAGTGTTTTAACGTAAACACATTAGAGAGAAGGATAGGGATTATGCCTCGTTATTTAACCGCCCTGATGTGCGGGCTGCCATTGCTGTTTACCGCCAGTTGTCTGGCACAGGTGAATGTTGAAACTGCAAAATGCAGTGATACCGATTTTACTCAGGTTCTGTCTTGTTACAGAGAAAAGCTGGCCGCAGAACCCCTTATCTATAACTTGCTCAGTCAGGAAAACCTGCCGGGGTTGGAGTGGCGCCGTTACCAACTGACCTCGCAGAATTGGTCGCCGGAGAGCTTAGTCTCCCCTGCTGCATGGCAGCATGAAGTGGAGATCTTTATTCCCGAAAATAGCACGTCCACCAAGGCGCTGGTGGTCATCAATAATGGTACCAACTATGGTACTGAAACCATTCCTCCCTCCGGTCCTGGCGATTTTGCTATCGAGACCTTGCAAAATATTGCCCGCTCAACTGACACGGTGGTGATTGCCATTAGCACCATTCCCAATCAGTACCTTGAATATCAACAAGATGGGAATCCGCGTAAGGAAGATTATAGTGTTGCGCGTAGTTGGACTTTATTTATAGATGCCCCAGAAGCCCGTTCAATATTACCGCTACATGTCCCGATGGTGGCGGCGATTTCTCAGGCGATGACCATGGCACAGCAAGCCTTACCGGAAAAAGCCTTAGACAGTTTTATTGTCACCGGTTTATCCAAGCGTGGCTGGACCAGTTGGCTGACGGCAATTGCGGATTCACGTGTGGAGGCTATTGTGCCTTTTGTGATTGATCTGCTGGATACCCGCGCCGCATTGGAACATATGTATCAATCTTATGGTGGCAACTGGCCTATAGCCTTCACCCCCTACTATCAGGAAGAGATTGATAAGAAACTGAGTACCCCCGGCTTTGCCAAACTGATGCAGATTATGGATCCCCTACAGTACCTGACGAGTGAGTATCAACCCCGGCTCAGTATTGCGAAATACATTATTAATGCCAGTGGTGATGATTTCTACGTGCCTGATAATACGGATTTTTATTATGACAAATTACCCGGTGATAAAACGTTGCGGGTTGTACCTAACTCCAGTCACTCTGGTATTAAAGCATTTAGCGAACAGTCGTTGATCACCTTTGTTAACCGTTTACGGCAAGCCACACCGATGCCGCAGTTGAATACCACTCTGGCAATGAAAGATAAGGTGCAAACCGTCACGGTTAGTCTGTCAGAGACGCCAGAAAAGGTGCTGTTATGGACCGCAGCTAACCCCGATGCTCGCGATTTCCGCTATGCGTGCGATATAAGATATAGCGCATTTCCGTTGGCCGTGGCCCCGGGTAATACCCTTGAAGTTGCACTTAGCACGCCAGCTACCGGTTGGCAGGCGACCTTTATCGAGGCCACATTCAGTGATGGCTTCGTGGCAACCACGCCAGTTTATGTCTCGCCGCAGGAGAGTTATCCCACTACAGCCCCCCCTACCGGTGGGCCTGCATGCAAAACGTTGCCGGGGCGTGCGCTTATCACACCAGACGATGCGATAGATGATCCCGATGAAGCTGAAGCGCAGTTATAGCTTCGCGATATTGAGTGGATGTTAGCTAATAAAAAACCCGACATAGGCCGGGTTTTTATGACAGATCTTGTTGATGCTTAATACAGCGATGGTGCACCGGCTGGGCGGGTTTTAAAGCGGCGGTGTAGCCACAGATATTGCTCAGGTGCGCGCATGATCTCTTTTTCGATAACTTTGTTCATATAGCTGGCGGCCGCTATCTCATCATCAAGCGGATAGTCTTCTAATGCCGGCTGGATCAGCAAGTCATAGCCGCTACCATCTGTTTTACGCAGTAAAACCAATGGCAACAGTGCCGGTTTGGCTAGCCGGGCCAACATAAAAGTGCCACTGGTGGTCGCGGCCTGATTGACGGCGAACAGTGGTGCAAACACACTGCCACGTGGGCCGTAATCCTGATCCGGTGCAAACCACACAGCTTCACCTTTTTTCAATGCCTGCACCATGCCACGAAGATCTTTACGGTCCAGCATGGCCTTATTCGAGCGCATACGGCCCCAGGTCTGCACCAATTCCATCACTTTATTGTTATGCGGGCGATACATCGCCATCATTGGCTGGCATTGCCCCATTACGCGGCCGCCAAGTTCCAGCGACATAAAATGGACGCCAATCACCAGTACGCCGCGCTGTCCTTGCTGCGCTTTTTTCAGGTTATCCAGACCCGTCACGGTAAACCAGCGCTTAATGCGCGCATCGGGCCAAAACCAGGCCATGCCGGTTTCCAGCAACCCCATGCCTAAGGATTCAAAATTACCGACGATAGTCCGTTCAAGAGTCTGCTTATCCATATCAGGGAAACAAAGCTCCAGATTGCGCCGGGCGATAGATACCCGCCGTTTCAGGAAGCGCATTGAGGTACGCCCCAACCAAATTCCTAACTTGTTTAACAGCGGGTAGGGGAGTTGGACTAACAGAAATAATACCCCCAGGCCAAACCAGGTCAGCCAGTAGCGCGGGTGGAGCAGTGAGATATGGAATTTCTGCGGCTTTATCATATGAACTCTATCGTTATGCGTTAAGTGCGGGTTTGTAACGCATATGGATGTAACTCGATAGCGATACATTTCTTCAGACACCGGTGGTCAACTATTGTTTTGGTGAATACGACAATTGACATAATTTTTACATTAAAAGCGGGGTCGCGTAGGGGATGGTCATGAAGGCAGGCTATCTATAAGCGATGGGGGCTTTCAGAGGATTATACCATATTCGCGATAAATGAAAGAAAAAGATCAACGCCAGATGTGCTGGCGGAATTATCGCGATATAAACTGCGTTACTGTTCGGCATATCGCAGAAAATGGTGCCTTAGAATCGAGGAGAAATAAGCCAACTGGCTGGAAAATGGGAGACTCATCTCAATTTCGATTAATTATTGTTACCGTTGTTCTATTTTGGGGTTATTGACGTGCCACAGAGGGAGTTGTAAATTCAATTTGTGTTTTTAATGTTATTAATTTGATGTTTATTTGTATTTATTACCTTTGTATTTGATCACATTTATTCTTTCTTATATTTAATTAACCAATTATTAACATAATAAATCATTAAATTTTACCTTTTTGGGCTTTCATCACAATTCACTCTGACTCGTCGCGCAGCCTATTGTGTTCCTTTGTTAATCTCATGTGTGTGAAAAGCAGTCACATGAAAATAAAACAGTCACGGTGTCACACTACGGGCTTCTCACCTCGCAACCAACCCGTTATCTGAAAGAAAACAAGAAGGTATTGCTATGAAACTTAATCTCGCATTACTGAATGCATGTGTCGTTTCCGCATGCATGCTGTTCACTACGCAAACGATGGCAGAGAAAAAATATGAAATTGCTGTTGTCGCGAAAGTTACCGGTATTCCTTGGTTTACCCGTATGGAAGTTGGCGTAAATGAAGCAGCAAAAAAACTGGATGTTAATGCTTATCAGGTTGGGCCTGCCACGCCAGACCCGGCGCAACAAGTTAAAGTCATTGAAGACCTTATTGCCAAAAATGTAGATGCCATCATTGTGGTGCCGAACGATGCCAAAGTGCTGGAACCAGTACTGAAAAAAGCGCAAGAGAAAGGCATTGTGGTGTTAACTCACGAATCTCCTGATCAACGTATCGGGCAGTGGGATGTTGAGACCATCGATAGTGAAAAATATGCTCAGGCCAACATGGACGAACTGGCGAAAGCCATGGGGGGCAAAGGGGGTTATGCGATTTATGTGGGTTCCCTGACTGTGCCATTGCATAACGCTTGGGCGGATTATGCTATCAAATACCAGAAAGAAAAATACCCCGATATGTTCGAAGTTACTCCACGCCTGCCAGTGGCTGAGAACATTGATAAGTCTTACTCCACCACTCTGGATCTGATGAAAACCTATCCGAAAATGAAAGGGATCATTGGTTTTGGTTCACTGGGGCCAATCGGTGCCGGTCAAGCAGTGGCTAAGAAACGCGCGAAAGATCAAATCGCAGTAGTGGGTATCGCCATGCCAGCACAGGCAGCGCCATATCTGATGCGTGGTGATATCAAAAAAGCCCTGTTGTGGGATCCAAAAGACGCCGGTTTTGCTGTGGTGCAGATTGCAGATCAATTACTGAAAGGCCAAAAAATCACGCCAGACTTGACCATCGAAGGCTTGGGTAAAGCCGATGTGGATAGCGAGAAAGGAGTGATCCGTTTCAACAAGATCCTTGAAGTCACTAAAGATAATGCGAAAACATTAGGTTTCTGATTTTCAGACGCCACACCAGGGAATTACCGGCTAACGAGCCGTGCTTGGCAGTAAATCAGGCAGCGGGAGAGTATCCCCGCAGCCCTCACCATCATCACCGAATTGCTGTAAAAATAGCGCCATGTTTATGGCGTTAGGGAAGGTATTGTCATGACTCAGGCCAACGCATTTATCACTCTTGAAAATATCAGTAAGCGATTCCCCGGCGTGCTGGCGCTGGATCAGGTGAATCTCACACTGAATAAAGGAGAAGTGCACTGTCTGGCAGGCCAGAACGGCTGCGGCAAGAGCACCATTATCAAAGTGATTTCAGGAGTTTATCAGCCAGAGAAAGGCGCAAGTATCCTGATAGACGGCAAGCTGTTCCATCAGTTTACGCCGCAACTCTCATTCTTCTATGGCGTGCAGGTGATATATCAAGACTTGTCGCTATTTCCTAATCTCACCGTTTCGGAAAATATTGCCGTCCACCGTTATCTGCCAGGTGGTGATTTTTGGGTGAAGCGCAAAAGTATGCGTGAGCGTGCGTTAGCCGCCATGCAGCGAGTGGGTGTCACCCTTGATCCCGATAAAAAAGTTGAACAACTCTCTATTGCTGACCGCCAGTTAGTGGCGATTTGCCGCGCTATCGCTGCCGATGCCCGCTTGGTGATTATGGATGAACCTACTGCCTCGCTAACCAGTCAGGAAGTGAAAGGCTTGCTGGATGTGGTACGTGATCTCAAATCACAAGGTATCTGCGTGGTGTTTGTTAGCCACCGGCTGGATGAAGTGATGGAAGTGGCCGACAGAATCAGTGTCATGCGCGATGGCCAACTCATTGGTACCTGGCCGGCCAGCGAACTGGACAGCCATGAGCTGGCGTTCCTAATGACCGGCCAGCGCTTTACCTACAGCCAGTTGCCGCCACTGGCGGCCGGAGCCACGCCGTTGCTGGAAATCAAAAAACTGAGTCGTGGCGAGCAGTTTCGTAACATCGATTTGACCCTACATCAGGGCGAAATAGTGTCGATCACCGGTTTACTGGGGGCGGGGCGTACTGAGCTGTGTCTGAGCCTGTTTGGCATGACCCAACCCGATAGTGGCGAGGTGTGGGTAGCCGGTGAACAAGTGCATTTCCGTAATAACCGTGATGCGATCCGCCACGGGATCGGTTATGTCTCTGAAGATCGCCTGACACAGGGATTGATCATGGAGCAATCGATCTATGACAACACCATCGTGTCCGTTTTTGACAAATTACATACCCGCAGTGGATTGTTGGATCATGCCAAAGCCGCAGCGCTGGTGAAAAAACTGGTGCAAGATCTGAACATCAAAGTGTCCGATACCGCCCTACCGGTCAAGACGTTATCGGGTGGTAATGCACAGCGCATCGCTATTGCTAAATGGGTAGCGACGCAACCGCGTATTTTGATCCTCGATTCTCCGACCGTCGGCGTGGATATCGCCAACAAAGAAGGGATTTACCATATTGCCAAAGCTTTGGCAGAGCAGGGGATGGCGGTATTGATGATTTGTGACGAGATCCCGGAGGCTTACTACAACAGTCACCGGATATTAGTGATGCGCAAAGGTGAACTGGTGGCCGAGTTTTACCCGCATCAGTGCACCGAACAACAGGTAGCCGAGGTGGTCAATGGATAAGCTAAAACTGCGGCAACTGACGGGGCGACATGAGTTTTATCTTGGGCTATTGGTATTACTGTTAGTCATCGGACTGAGTGTAAAAAGCCCGGAGTTCCTGACCTTAGGGAATCTGACCGATGTCGCCACCAGTTATGCCATTTTGGGTATTCTGGCCTGTGGCCTGTTTGTGGTGCTGATTGCCGGTGGTATTGATATCTCCTTCCCGGCGGTAACGGCCATTGCGCAATATGTCATGGCGTCGTGGGTGATTACCCATGGCGGCAGCTTCGCGCTAGCGTTTGTTCTGGCCATGTCAGTTGGTTTAGTGCTGGGGCTGATCAATGGGTTGCTGGTGTATTGGTTGAAAGTCCCAGCGATAATTATCACCATTGCCACACTGAATCTGTTCTATGGCCTGCTGGTTTATTTCACCAACGGTACCTGGTTGTACGGCTTCCCTGACTGGTTTATGACCGGGATTAACTGGTTCTCGTTTACCGGCAGTGACGGCTATGACTATGGCTTGACACTACCGCTGTTCTGCCTGGCGGCGACCATCATTTTCACCGGTGTATTGATGAACTACACCCGCCTTGGGCGGCAGATCTTTGCCATGGGCAGCAATAAAGATGCGGCTTCCCGTCTGGGCATTAATATTCTGCGTTTGCATCTCTACGTCTATGGCTACATGGGCATGCTGGCGGGGGTGGCGGCGGTGGTACAGGCGCAGATTTCCCAGTCAGTGGCACCGAACTCATTGATGGGGTTTGAGCTGACCGTGCTGGCCGCCGTGGTCTTGGGCGGCACCAGTATGACGGGGGGCCGTGGATCCCTCAGTGGCACCGTGCTCGGCGTGATGTTGCTGGCATTTTTGCAAAACGGCCTGACGCTGCTGAGCGTCTCCTCTTACTGGCATACGGTTTTCAGCGGCGCAATCATTTTGGTGAGTATCAGTACCACCGCATGGAATGAAAAACGCAAATTGCTGAGGGAGCACTGATATGACCTGGCTAAACCGAATTATTCCTGATGACCGCATTATCCGCCTGCAATTATTGATTCTGGTGGCAGTGATGTTGGCCTTCTCATTGACCTTGGGACAACGCTTCTTCAGCTTGGGTAACTTCCAGTCTATTTCCTCGCAGTTGCCGATTTTAGGCATGCTGGCGTTGGGGATGGGGCTGACCATGCTGACCGGCGGTATTAACTTATCCATTATTGCCGGAGCGAACGCTTGCTCATTAGTCATGGCTGCCATCATTGTCAGCCACCCTGATCAGCCGCTGTTTCTGCTACTGGCATTAGTTGCTGGCTTGCTGGTGGCGGTGGTGATTGGTGCGTTGAATGGCTTACTGATTTCAGTGGTCGGGGTGTCGCCAATTCTGGCGACGTTGGGCACCATGACATTGATTACCGGCCTGAATATTTTATTGTCCAACGGTGACGTGATCTCTGATTTCCCACCGGTGATTCAATACATTGGCAGTGGTGATATCGCCGGTATTCCGGTCGCGATGATCTTGTTCTTGCTGGTCTCCGCTGGGTTGTGGGTACTTTTGGAACACACGGCCTTGGGGCGCAGCATCTATCTGGTCGGCTCTAATGAGCAGGCCAGCCGTTTTAGTGGCGTGAATACCCATCGGGTACAGGTCGCGGTCTATATCCTGTCAGCCATATTAGGATGGGGGGCGGCTATCCTGATGATGGCGAAATTTAACTCGGCCAAAGCCGGTTACGGCGAATCCTATCTATTAGTCACCATTCTGGCATCGGTATTGGGTGGTATTAACCCGGATGGCGGCTTTGGTCGCATCATCGGCTTGATCCTGGCGCTGGTGGTACTGCAACTATTGGAAAGTGGCCTGAATTTGCTGGGGGTGAGTAGCTACCTGACCATGGCGTTATGGGGTGGGGTGCTGATCCTCTTTATCGCATTACAGAATCGTAAGGCTTAAGAATTGAGGGATACAACAATGGCAAGTTACTTTATCGGCGTAGATGTAGGGACCGGCAGCGCAAGGGCCGGAGTATTCGATTTGCAGGGCCGCATGGTCGGGCAGGCCAGCCGTGAAATTACCATGTTTAAGCCCAAGGCGGATTTTGTTGAGCAGTCTTCCGATAATATCTGGCAGGCGGTGTGTAATGCGGTACGAGATGCGGTGAATCAGGCTGATATCAACCCGATCCAAGTGAAAGGGCTGGGGTTCGATGCCACCTGTTCGCTGGTGGTGCTGGATAAAGAAGGCAACCCGTTGACCGTTAGCCCGTCGGGGCGCAGCGAACAGAATGTAATTGTCTGGATGGATCATCGTGCCATTACCCAGGCAGAAAGAATTAATGCCACCAAACACCCGGTATTGGAGTTTGTTGGCGGCGTGATTTCACCTGAAATGCAAACCCCAAAACTGCTGTGGTTGAAACAGCATATGCCAACCACGTGGAGTAATGTCGGTCATCTGTTTGATTTACCGGATTTTCTCACCTGGCGGGCGACCAAAGATGAAACTCGCTCGCTCTGTTCCACGGTATGTAAATGGACCTATCTGGGCCATGAGGATCGCTGGGACCCGTCCTATTTCAAATTGGTCGGGCTGGCTGATTTGCTGGACAACAATGCGGCGAAAATCGGCGCTAGCGTTAAACCAATGGGCGAGCCGTTGGGTCGTGGGCTCAGCCAACGCGCGGCATCAGAAATGGGGTTGATCCCTGGCACTGCGGTCAGTGTCTCTATTATTGATGCCCATGCTGGTACCATTGGCATCCTCGGTGCCAGTGGTGTGACTGGCGAAAATGCCAATTTTGATCGGCGCATTGCGCTGATTGGTGGCACCTCAACGGCACATATGGCGATGTCCCGTTCCGCGCATTTTATTGGCGGCATCTGGGGACCCTATTATTCGGCTATTTTACCGGAGTACTGGCTAAATGAGGGCGGGCAGTCGGCGACGGGAGCATTAATTGACCATATTATTCAAACACATCCGTGTTACCCACAGCTGTTGGCACAGGCCAAAAGCAAAGGTGAGACTATTTACGAGGCGCTAAATCATATTCTGCGCCAGCTTGCCGGTGAACCGGAGAATATCGCCTTCCTCACCAAAGATATTCACATTTTGCCGTACTTCCACGGTAACCGTTCACCGCGCGCGAATCCGAATCTGACGGGCATTATTACTGGTTTGAAACTGTCTACCACCTTTGAAGATATGGCGTTGCGCTATTTGGCAACCATTCAGGCGCTGGCGCTGGGAACACGGCATATCATCGAAACCATGAATAAGAACGGCTATTGCATTGACACTATGATGGCCAGTGGCGGCGGGACTAAAAACCCGATCTTTGTACAAGAACACGCTAATGCGACGGGTTGCGCCATGTTACTGCCGGAAGAGAGTGAAGCCATGTTGCTCGGCAGTGCCATGATGGGCACGGTCGCAGCAGGTGTGTTTGAGTCGCTGCCGGAGGCGATGGCTGCCATGAGCCGCATTGGTAAAACGGTCACACCGCAAACTAACAAAATCAAAGCCTATTACGACCGCAAATACCGCGTGTTCCACCAGATGTATCACGACCATATGCGCTATCAGGAACTGATGCAGGAGGAAGGATGAGCCAGAGTGATGAATGGCAGATAGCCAGTGACGCATGGATGACTTATAGCCGCGAGTTGGCGGCGTTAAAGGATAATGTCGATCCGCAAGTGTGGTTGCAGGTGCTGGAGATGTTGGCTGGGTGCCGTGGCAAAATCGCGGTAACTGGGGTGGGCACATCAGGTATTGCCGCACGAAAGGTTGCTCATATGCTGGCTTGCGTAGAGCAACCGGCGATTTACCTGAATGCTACGGATGCTGCGCACGGCGATTTGGGTTTCCTCGGGTCACAGGACATCATCATTTTGATCTCTCGTGGTGGGAATTCCGATGAGCTGACCCGGTTGCTGCCAACGCTGCAACGCAAGCAAGTGCAGATTATCAGTGTAACGGAAAACGAGCAGTCGGCTATCGCGCAGGTATCTGCCTTGGTGCTGAAAACGCATGTGAAGCAAGAGATAGACCCGCTGAATATGTTAGCAACCACATCTATTGTTCTGGTATTAGCCCTGTTTGATGCTATCTGCGCCTGCCTGATGGCACGCAGAGGTTTTACCAAACAGGCCCTACTGGCGGTGCACCCTGGCGGAGATGTGGGTATCGAATTACGTAAACAGCAGTAATTAACCGATAAAAAACACCGTACCAGTGTCATCACGCGGTGTTTTTTATTCTTAATATTTCAATGTATTACCAGAAACCCAGCACTTTCCACCAGGCGCTACCGATAATCAGCCAGATAGGGATAACCACCAGACTTATCAGGAAACCAATCTTCCACCAGGTCGCCAGTGGGATAAAGTTACAACCAAACAGGATAGGGGCCGGGCCGCCAGAGTAGTGGGTAGTTGCCATATACAGGTTACTGAACATACCGAATACCAATACTGTCAGCATTGGCGGAGCACCTGCTGCAATAGCAATGGAGACAAAAATGGCATACATGGCACTGATATGGGCGATGGCGCTGGCCATCATATAGTGGCTGTAATAGTACGCCAGCAGCAGGATTCCCATCATTGGCACCCAGTTCATCCCCTGCACTGAACCGGCAATTGATGAGCCAAACCAGGTAATAAAGCCCAGCTTATTCAGTTGGCTGGCGAGAGTTAGCAGTACCGCAAACCAAATCACCGTATGCCAGGCTTCTTTCTCGGCAATCACATCATCCCAGGTCAGTGCGCCACTCAGTAATAGAATTGCCAGTCCAATAAAGGCGGTCATGGTGGCATCAATATTCAGTGCTGCGCCACATACCCACAGCGTCACCAGCCCGACGAAAACAGATAATACAATCCATTCGTTGCGGCTCATTGGCCCCATTTCTTTCAATTTCACCATTGCCAGGGCGCGCATTTCCGGGGTTTTCTTTATTTCTGGCGGATAGAAGCGATACAGCAACAACGGGATTACTGCCAAAGAGATTAAACCAGGGACGATGGCGGCCAATGCCCAACTGGTCCAGGTAATGGTAATCCCCATTTCACCGGCCAGTTTGCCAATCATTGGGTTACCGGCCATTGAGGTCAGGAACATCGCACAGGTAATGGCATTACACTGGAAGATACATTGCACCAGAAATGCCCCGATTTTGCGCTCGGTACCGCGTTCTGGTGTCGATTCATAGGCTTCAGAAATTGAGCGGAACAGCGGCGTAATGATGCCACCACATCGGGCGGAGGTAGACGGCATCGCCGGTGCGAATAGCAAATCGGTTAGAACCAAACCATAAGCCAGACCTAGCGAGCTGTGGCCCAACTTACTGATAAACAGATAACCGACCCGGCGGCCAAAACCTGTTTTAATAAAACCGCGTGAGATAAAGAAGGCGCAAGCTATCATCCAGATTGTCGGGTCAGCAAAACCAGCTAACACTTCTTTGATGCTCAACAAACCTGTAGCCGCGACAACTGTCAGGCTGAATATCGCCATTGCTCCTAACGGATATGGCGACAGGATCAGGCCGATAACCGTTGCTGCAAAAACCGCCATCAGGTGCCAGGCGCGCGGATCAACCGATTCCGGGACTGGGCTAAACCAGATACCTATCCCAATAAATAGGATAAGTAACATCCTTCCTATACGTGTTTTGAATATCGACATGATTATTTACCCTGATGCTATTTTATGTGCAGTGTTAATCATCGCCAGTGAAAAAGCGGTAATAATGAGATGATTAAGGCGATGGTTATATGAAATAACTGTATATATCCGTCATACTTCAAACTGCATGTGCGTTGGCTGCCATCATTAATCCAAATCATTGAATTATTTAGAGTATAGACAAAATAACGTAGTCATTTTGATCAAAGTCATTCTTATATTGTTCGGGATGAGGATGCATAGCGGGAGATATATATTATTCTGGCGCGAACAATTCAGAAGAAATTTATCGGTTACTCTACTTTATTAATTATCCTACGCGGGATTTTATCTGTTAAAACAACGTAATTTTGCATTAATAGACGAGAGGGTAAAGCCAGGGGCAGCCTGAGTAGAGGAAAGTTGGACAGATTAAATCTATTGGTAAAGATTAATGTATAAACGTTGCTTATTGGATTTATTACTTTTTGCCTACTGGCAATTGAATATTATTCTGAGTGTAGCCCTATTTTTGGCAACAAAAAAACCCGCACCAAGGCGGGTTCTTTTTATTCAGAATAACGTAACGGCTCAGAGCTATCACCTTCATCTATCGTACGTTATTCCAATAGTTTTGGTATCTATTATTGGCTGTTACAGCGCAATAACATTTGCCGCTGCTGGGCCTTTAGCGCCGTTCTCAATAGAGAACTCAACTTTTTGACCTTCATCTAAGGTTTTAAAATCATTACTCTGGATGGCAGAGAAGTGAACGAACACATCTTTGCTACCGTCAGCAGGAGAGATAAAACCAAAACCTTTATCAGCGTTAAACCATTTTACTAAACCAGTCATTTTATTAGACATAGAGATACTTCCTTCAATTATTTTTGATTGCCGCCATAGGCGAACGGATAGGCTTGGGTACAACTTATGGGGCACTTAGAAGGAATTTCGCGAAGAAGAGGTATCTGTCTGATAACGCTAATACGGAGAACTGCTTTACTAAAACTGCTTGCATAAATGTTACTGTCAACCGGGTACTGCTTATTACTTTATTTGGAGAGCGGGTTACACTGCTCGGGTCTGGCCGTCATCGCTATCGGCAACCTGCTCCCCTAATCACGCTGTATTACAGAGCGACTACGTTTACCGCTGATGGGCCTTTAGCGCCGTTCTCAATAGAGAACTCAACTTTTTGACCTTCATCTAACGTTTTGAAATCATTGCTCTGGATGGCAGAGAAGTGTACGAATACATCTTTGCTACCATCAGCAGGAGTGATGAAACCAAAACCTTTACCAGCGTCAAACCATTTTACTAAACCAGTCATTTTATTAGACATAGGGATACTTCCTTCAATTATTTTTTGCCACAATAGTGCGGCGAACGTGGTCTGTTTTTCAGCGGATTACTTATTTGGGCACTTAGGAGGAGACTCACGGAGAAGGGATATCTATGGATAACGCTTGAACTGAGGACTGCTTTACTAAAACTGCTTTCATAAGGTCTGTGTTCCAAACCGATGAGGCTATTTAACCACAACACATTCCTCGTGGCAACACAATATTTGACTATCATAATCAGTATCAATAGTTTTTTCATCTGGGAGGGGGCGAGAGGTAATGCCTTTTGTGTTACTAAACAGCCTATTACATCGATAAAAATTGTTGCTAAATTGTGGGGTATTTTTTGTGTTAATGCGCTAATAGCCGGAGGGGGATCCCCCCGGCTGATTAATTTAGCGAGGAGAAACTGTTACTGTGCCGCTACGATCACTGGCAATCATGACGCGTTGACCCGCACTGAAACGCGTTGGCCCTTGTGCCTGTACGACGACGATACTGCTGCCATCATCCCGGCGAATTTCCAGTTGTACACCTTCACTACGGTTCATGGCGCTTTGCACGCCTTGACCTGCCATACCACCGGCTACCGCACCACCTGCCGTTGCCAGGCTATTACCACGGCCACCACCTATAGTGTTACCCAAGAAGCCCCCGACTACAGCACCGCCAATGGCACCGGCCACATTATTTTCACTGCCGCCCTGAATGGTGACTGGCCGTGCAGAGATAACGGTGCCGTAGGTTACGGTCTGTACTTGTCGTGCCTGAGAGGCGGTGAAAGTATCACCAGACGCAGTTCTGTTGTTGGCACATCCACTTAATACTGTCGCTGTAAGTGCTACGGCAATGACCAGCTTATTCATAATCAAACCCCTATTATCGGTACAAATCAGACTTCGTCAGCAATACCCTTCCTACTTGACGTTGCAGCAGTGTTAGCTGTTTTCACTCTGAACCTTGATAAGCTCAACGAGATGCGCTTGTTACCTCACTGTAACGGCAATTACTTTGAGTATAGATAATTGTTAACAATGACTATAGCGTGAGAACTCTTAATCTGAGGAGATAAATATGATAGCAGTGTACATATAGGCGGATTCTCGCCTTATTTTCATGTTACCGTCATGCTAAACATAGTCATTTATCGACTCAGGAAGGCTGTCTTGCTACGCTCTATTCTTGCTGCCAAAATTTTCCGCCTCGACTTAGGTCGACTAATCCTTATTCTAGCTGTAATGAGCGCTTTTGTGACGCTTGCGAACAGTTTCTATGCCAGTTATCGGGTACAGCGGCAGCTACTGATTGATAACACACTCGAAGCCAACCGTGTTTATGCGACTAAACTGGCATCCAGTACGGATATTTTCCTGAGAAGCGCGCAAAAGCAACTGCATTACAGCAGTATGATTGTCGCCAAGAATTTTGATGATCATGAGGTGCTGCAAGCGGAAACCGCACGGCTAAAATACCAAACCGATAGTTTTAACTCGGTGGTAATAACGGATGCACATGGTGTTATCCGCGCAACATCCCCGGACAATTTCCAGTTATTAGGTCACGTATTGACATCACCAGGGTCAGTGGAGGCGTTAAAACTACGTCGCCCGGTAATTAGTAAGCCTTATGTATCGGCAGCAAATAATCTGGTTATCAATATCTCGACCCCCATCTTTACGCCGGATGGACGTTATCGCGGTTATATCGGCGGTACTATTTACCTGCGCAAGCAAAGTATTTTAAATGAGCTATTGGGTGAGCATTATTATCGTGATGGCTCCTATATCGTGGTGCTCGACAGCGATCGGCGCATCCTTTATCACCAAGATACCAGCCGTATCGGGGAAATACTTGAACCTAAGCCCATCACGGAAGCGATAAAAACCTCCACTAACGGCAGCTTGATGGTTACCAGTACTAGCGGCGAATCGATGCTGGCGGGCTATGCCATTGTCGAACCCTCCGGTTGGGAAATCATTACCTTACGGCCCGAAGCGTCAACGTTGAAGCCACTGGAAGGTTTAATGCTAAAAGGGCTTGGTCATATCACGCCATTGGCGCTACTCACTTTGCTGGGTGTTTGGCTGTTATCCCGGTTAATTGCCCGCCCGCTGTGGTTGCTCGCCGGCAGTGCCAACCATATGGATAAGCCCGATATTGCCAGCAGCATCAAGGAAATTCCTTCCTGGTATTTCGAATCGACCCAACTCAAACGGGCGCTATTGATTGGCATCAGTTTGTTGCAAAAGAAAATCGGTAAATTGAAGTTTGAGGCACAAACTGATCCCATGACTGGCCTGTTTAACCGGCGTGGATTGGCCATCACCCTCGAGCCTATCTCACAACTTGGGCAGCATTTTTCGGTTATTGCACTGGATATTGACCACTTTAAGTCGATTAATGACGCTTACGGCCACGACGTTGGTGATGAGGTTATTAAGCAATTGGCAGTCCAAATCCGCGATAGCTCCCGTGACACGGATATCTTGTGTCGTAGCGGAGGGGAGGAGTTCCTGATGTTGCTACCGGGTACTACGTTGGATGTGGCCACACAGGTCGCCAACCGGCTGCGTCAAAATGTAGAAAAGATGGTGATATCGGACATTCGTCCCATTACGATTTCGCTAGGCGTGGCGTACTGGAATGGCGAGGGTGTGCTGGAAGATTCGCTCAAACTGGCAGATGAAGCCCTATATCGAGCGAAACAGCAAGGGCGCAATCGGGTAGAGATTGCGTAATAAAAAAGGCGCGCTCCGTGTGGAGTACGCCTTTTTAAACAACAACTTAACTGACTAGTATCAGTTCATGCCGTATTTTTTCAATTTCTTACGTAGCGTGCCACGGTTGATGCCCATCATCAGGGCAGCGCGGGTTTGGTTGCCACGGGTGTATTGCATCACCATGTCCAACAATGGCTGTTCAACTTCAGCCAGTACCAACTCATACAGGTCACTCACATCCTGACCATTCAGTTGAGCAAAATAGTTCTTCAGTGCTTGTTTAACCGAGTCACGCAAAGGCTTTTGAGTCACCTGATCTTGTGAATTTACGGTTGCAACGGTCAGTACGTCAGAATTTACGCGTTGTTCGAACATAGTTCTGTCAGCTCTTTTTTCTGTTTACGCAAGATTTTCGAAATATGCCTCCAACGCCTCCAGCTGTTCGCTGGCATCCTCAATGGCGTTGAATGTGCGCCGAAACTGGTCGTTAGGGGCGTGCTCCTGGAGATACCAAGAGACGTGCTTACGTGCAATACGAAATCCCTTGCCTGGACCATAAAAGTCGTGCAATTCCCGTATATGCCCGTTTAACAAGCGCTGCACTTCGCCAAGTGGCATCGGTGGCAGCAGCTCCCCAGTGTCCAGATAATGCTGGATTTCCCGGAAGATCCAAGGTCTTCCCTGAGCGGCACGTCCTATCATCAGAGCATCAGCCCCAGTGTAGTCGAGCACCGCTCTGGCTTTATGCGGGTCAGTGATGTCGCCATTCGCGATAACGGGAATGGAAACAATCTGCTTAACTGCCCGAATGCTGTCGTATTCCGCCTCACCATTAAACAGGCAAGAACGGGTTCGGCCATGAATCGTCAGGGCTTGTATACCACAATTTTCGGCCAGTTGGGCAATTTCTATACAATTACGGTGTTCGGTCGACCAACCCGTCCTGATCTTCAGCGTTACTGGCGCATCTACCGCATTAACCACTGCGGAGAGGATTTGTTTAACCAAATCAGGATGTTGCAATAATGCAGAACCTGCCAGCTTGCGATTCACTTTCTTGGCCGGACATCCCATATTGATATCGATGATTTGTGCACCATTAGCCACATTGATTCTGGCTGCTGCTGCCATCTCATCCGGGTCGTTACCGGCAATTTGCACGGTACGAATCCCAGGCTCATCGCTATGAACCATACGCAAACGCGACTTATCCGTCCGCCAGACCTCGGGATTCGAGGAGAGCATTTCAGATACCGTCATCCCAGCCCCCATGCCATGACATAGCGCTCTGAAGGGGCGGTCTGTTATACCAGCCATCGGGGCGGCAATCAGGCAATTTGTAAGCTGGAAGTGTCCAATACGCATAGACAAAGAATGACCACACTGTGTCCGTAAGGGCGCGTATATTACGCATTTTTGCGCCCAGATGAAAGGCCAAACTTTGACCAATTGATGAAAAAAGAGCGATAAAATACCCGCCAAGCTGTGCTAATTAATTATTTATCCATATATAACATAGCGTTAACTAAAATTGATTAATTTGTGCGCTTCAGAATTTTCTCCTAAACATCACAATTATCGACTAGTTATGCTACATCTGCCTGGTCGAAAGTGCTGATTTATTCATCAAATCAATGATAAAGCACAGATGGAAATGAGTCAGACCTCCCATTTTGATTAAAAAGAGAGTGTGGTCGATTGCCAGAAATGCTAACTCAGCAAGGGATGTGATGGCCCCCTGCTAAGGTTTAACCGCCCTGGCAGGGGCGTCGGTTTTTGCGCGTTTACCGCTTGATACCGGTAATACGGCACCACTCTTCTTTCTCTGCCACTGGATCGAGGGTGAACTTATCCTCGTAAGCCTGTGCGACGCCCTCCGCCTGGGTCGCCAGTACCCCGGACAGACCCAAATGACCGCCGGTTACCGGTAGTACACTAATCAGTGGCGCCAGTTCGCGCAAGGGACCTGCCAGAATATTGGCGACCACCACATCAGCAGATAAGTCTGCTGGCTGGTCTTTGGCGAGATACAGCTCCAGACGCTCTGAAACGCCGTTACGCTGTGCGTTATCACGACTGGCTTGAATGGCCTGCGGATCGATGTCGATGCCAATAGCGCGCGTTGCACCGAGTTTTAGCGCTGCAATTGCCAGGATGCCAGAGCCACAACCGAAGTCGATAACAGTTTTACCGTCCAGGCTGAGGCCATCGAGCCATTGCAGACACAATGCGGTGGTTGGATGGGTACCGGTACCAAATGCCAAACCAGGGTCCAGCATCACGTTGACCGCGGTTGGGTCCGGCACATCACGCCAGCTCGGGCAGATCCACAGGCGCTCACCGAAACGCATCGGATGGAAATTATCCATCCATTCACGTTCCCAATCCTTATCTTCCAACTGCTCAATCTTATGGATAAAGCCTTTACCGAGTTGCGGGTTGTATTCCAGCATGGCGATCACTGCGGCCATCTCCGTTTCAGCATCATACAGGCCAATCACATCAGTATCGCCCCACAGTCGAGTTTCGCCTGGTAGCGGCTCAAACACCGGATTATCGTGGGTATCCTGAAACGTAACTGACACCGCGCCACTTTCAATCAATGCGTCCCCAAGGGATTCGGCCTGATTGCCGGTGGTGTTTAATTTTAGTTGAATCCAAGGCATAACTTTTCTCTCAAAAGCTCAATCCCCTTCATCTTTCAAGTCGCAGGGGGTTGGCTGTGCTCACGCCACCCGAATCACTTGACTGTGTAAGCTCATCGGGATGCCCTCGCTTGCCGCCTTCCTGCATCTTGAAATCTATTGGGTATATAATTGAGCTGATATAAATTAATCGTTTCTAATCAGCGCTAACTACCACGGGCTGTCGCGCTCTAGCCCTGTCGCCAAACTGATTACCGATATAAAACGCCAGCAGATTAAGCACCAGCGACGGCACTATCGGGTGTAGGCCAGCTATCTTAATATTGAAACTGGCCAATACCGTATAGCATACCGCACCGACAATCATAGAGCTAAGGGCTCCGTGAGCATTGGCGCGCTCCCAGTACAGCCCCAGCACCAATGGCCAGAGGAATACCGCTTCCAGACCACCAAAGGCCAACAGATTCAGCCAGATAATCATTTCCGGCGGCCGCCAGGCAGCAAGTAACAGTAACAGCCCCAGAATAAGCGTCGATAAGCTGGAAATACGCGCCAACTTGCGTTCATTCTTCAACTCTTCCGGCCACAGATTGAGATATAAATCTTTCACGATGGTTGCAGAAGATTGCAGCAACTGGGCATTGATGGTCGACATAATCGCCGCCATGGGTGCCGCCAGAAAGATCCCGGCAGCAAAGGGCGGTAACACGGTGATCATCAGTGTCGGGATCACCTGATCGGGGATCTTCAGGTCCGGCAGGATAGCCCGGCCCAATGCGCCAGCCAAATGCATGCCGAACATCAGGATGGCGACCACAATGGTGCCGATGATAATGCCACGATGTACCGCTTTGCTATCACGATACGAAATACAGCGCACGGCAGTATGTGGCAGGCCAATCACGCCAAAGCACACCAGGATCCAGAACGAGGCCATAAACGGCAAATCAAGGATCTTGTCACCACCTTGCGGTGAAACTAGCGCTGGATCAATATGTTGTAGTGTATCGACGGCTTTATGCAGCCCGCCTGCGGCATGGATCACTGCAACCAATAGCAAAATAGTGCCGATCAACATCACCAGCCCTTGCAAGGCATCGTTCAATACACTGGCGCGGAAACCACCAAAAGAGGTATATAACGCGATACTGATACCAAATATTAATAAGCCGGTATCGTAAGGAATGCCTGCCGCAGTTTCCAGCAAACGTGCACCACCAATAAATTGCACGGTCATGGCACCGACAAACGCCACCAACAAACTGATACTGGCCAGCCACACCAGCAATCGGCTCTGATAGCGGGCATACAGCATATCGTTGAGGGTTACAGCGTTATAGCGGCGCGCCAGAATGGCAAACTTCTTGCCCAGAACACCCAGCGACAGCCAGACCGCAGGTAACTGGATCATCGCTAATAACACCCAGCCAAGGCCATACTTATAGGCAGCACCCGGCCCGCCAATAAATGAACTGGCACTGATATAAGTGGCGGTCAGGGTCATTGCCAGTACGAATCCTCCCATCGAGCGATTGCCGATAAAGTATTCGTTTAGAAAACTTCCGGTTTTTTGGCGGGTATAGGCATAAATTGATAAGCCAAATACCATTGCCAGATAGCCCACTAATGGCAGGACAACATCAGTTTGCATTCTCATCCTCCAACGGAATATCGCGGAAGACGAAACGCACCATCAGAGCGCACAACACAATAAACACCAGTGGCAGTGCAATACAGGCGGCTTCAAACCAAACTGGCAAGCCACTCATACCAGGGATATTACCGGGCAAATACGCAGTCAATATCCAGCCCGCCAAATAAGCCAATGTTAAACCAAAGGCCCAGCGCGCTTCTTTGTGGGCTTGTATAAATCTTGTTTCCATAGTTCTCCCCATACCCTTTGTACTTGGCGCTACAGCGTTGTTAGCCGCTCTCACCCACCCGAATCACTGACGTGAGTCAGCTCATCGGGATGTGTTCGTTTGCTGCCTGGCTGTCACACCAATTACTGTGGGTAATAATACCTTCGTACTTGGCGCTACAGCGTTGTTAGCCGCTCTCACCCATCCGAATTAACTTATCGGATTTCATTAGATTGCCGCTTGACTACAACACCAATAACTTCAGATAGATAAGTCGAAATAAAGTCTCAAAAGAAAAAAGACCGGTGATTAACCGGCCTTGATATAAAAGACTAACAGCATGAAAGGCGAAATATCAGGTTTCTTGTAACCCGAGTTTCTTCTCCAGATAGTGGATATTGGTGCCACCGTGCTGGAAGTTTTCGTCGTTCATGATGCGCAGCTGTAACTCAACGTTAGTTTTGATACCGTCGATAATGAGTTCTGCCAGCGCATTTTTCATACGAGCAATCGCCACGTCACGGTTTTCACCGTAAGTGATCAGCTTGCCGATCATGGAGTCATAATATGGTGGCACAGTATAACCGGCGTAAATATGAGACTCCCAACGCACACCAAAACCGCCCGGCGCATGGAAACGGGTAATTTTACCCGGACTTGGCAGGAAGGTATTCGGGTCTTCGGCGTTGATACGGCATTCCACGGCGTGGCCGTGTACCTTCACTTCATCTTGTTTGATGGAGAGAGGTTGGCCCGCAGCGATACGCAGTTGTTCTTTGATCAAATCGACACCGGTGATCATTTCGGTAACCGGATGTTCAACCTGAATACGGGTGTTCATTTCAATGAAATAGAACTCGCCGTTTTCATACAGGAACTCGAAAGTCCCCGCACCACGATAGCCGATCTCTACACAGGCTTTCGCGCAGCGCTCACCGATATAACGGCGCAATTCGCTGGTGATGCCCGGTGCTGGTGCCTCTTCAACCACTTTCTGGTGGCGGCGCTGCATAGAACAGTCACGCTCAGCCAGATAGATAGCATTACCCTGACCGTCAGCCAAAATCTGAACTTCGATATGGCGTGGGTTCTCAAGGTATTTTTCCATATAAACCATGTCGTTATTGAAAGCCGCTTTGGCTTCCGCACGGGTCATGTTGATGGACTGCTCGAGATCTTTATCATGACGAACCACACGCATGCCACGACCACCACCACCACCTGATGCCTTGATAATGACCGGGTAACCGATACGTTTGGCAAAGGCTTTATTCTTGGTAGTGTCGTCAGTCAATGGGCCGTCAGAGCCAGGTACGCAAGGTACACCAGCTTTCTTCATCGCGCTTATTGCTGAAACTTTATCACCCATCAGGCGAATAGTTTCGGCACGTGGGCCGATAAAGATGAAACCTGAACGTTCTACCTGTTCGGCAAAATCAGCATTTTCAGACAGGAAACCATAGCCGGGGTGAATAGCCACCGCGCCGGTGATCTCAGCCGCAGAAATGATTGCCGGGATGTTCAGATAGCTTTTAACAGAAGGTGCGGGACCAATACAAACAGTCTCGTCAGCCAATAACACATGTTTAAGATCACGATCCGCAGTAGAGTGAACTGCCACAGTTTTGATCCCCAGCTCTTTACAAGCTCGCAGGATACGCAGCGCAATCTCACCACGGTTAGCGATTACGATTTTATCAAGCATGGAACGCCTCGTTACTCGATGACGACAAGAGGCTCGTCGAATTCAACCGGCTGACCGTTTTCAACCAGAATGGCTTTTACAGTACCGGATTTATCTGCTTCGATTTGGTTCATCATTTTCATCGCTTCAACGATGCAAAGAGTGTCACCAGCAGAAACTTTCTGACCTACTTCAATGAAGGCTTTAGCATCCGGGCTCGGGGTGCGGTAGAAGGTACCGACCATTGGGGAGCGCACGATATGGCCACTGATTGCTGCTGGTGCAGCCGCTTCAGCAGGTGCTGGTGCAACGGCGGCAGCCAGTGCGGGCTGTTGCTGTGGTGCAGCAAAAGCATATGGCTGTTGCATCATTGGGTAGTTTGGTGCGGCGGGAGCACGACTGATACGTACTGACTCTTCGCCTTCTGAGATTTCCAGCTCTGAAATGCCGGACTCTTCAACCAGTTCGATCAGTTTCTTAATCTTACGAATATCCATGAGTGTGATTCCGTACTCTTTGTGTGTTGCATTAGTTGGATTTTGACAAGCGATTTACCGCTGCCTGTAAAGCAAAGTTGTAGCCATCTGCGCCAAGTCCACAGATTACGCCAACTGCAATATCAGAGAGATATGAATGATGACGGAAAGGCTCCCGGGCATGCACGTTAGATAAATGGATCTCGATAAACGGGATCTGTACACCTAACAATGCATCACGCAGTGCCACGCTGGTATGCGTAAACGCTGCTGGGTTGATCAGGATAAAATCGGTATTACCCCGTGCCTGATGAATTCTATCGATCAGCGCGTGTTCTGCATTTGACTGCAAATGAGACAACGCCACATCCAATCCCTGGGCTTGAGCCTCTAACTGACTGACAATCTCAGCCAATGTAGTGTAACCGTACTTTTCCGGTTCACGCGTTCCAAGCAGATTCAGGTTAGGGCCATTCAGAAGCAAAATGTGCAACTTATCCGACATTGTGCTGGTATCTCCGGCAATTAGTCCATCATCGTAAAAAATAACCTGATGTCACCGATTTGTCACCTTTTTACGACGAATTTGACACTGCGATCGGCACTAAGGTCGGGCATTATAATGATATCGTAGCAATTAGCAGCTAAATACTGGTCTTATCAGCGAAGATATTCAATAGAAAAGAGTGCGAACTGTGCGTTCAGCATTATTTATGACGGGGAGAATCATGATAAGTTCCGGCCACTAACGGCACCATTGCCGAAATTTTTTATAGCGTAGTGCCAGCAATATAACCGCCGCCACGGCGTAGATAATCGGCAGTGGCGAAAGCGTTTTCACCGACCAAAGATAATGAATTGGCGCAAGGATGGCGACAACATACACCAAATTATGCAGTTTTTGCCAGTTGGGTCCCATTTTCCGTTGCGCCCATAAGGTGGAGGTGGCGGCCAGTGATAGTAACAATAACCAACTGATAATTCCCAATGTCAGATAGGGGCGGGTGACCAGCTCGCGCCCCAGCAGGCCAATATTACTCAGCCCCAGTTCCAGCAAGGAGTAGCTGACTAAATGCAGGGTTCCCCAGGCAAAACACCATAAGCCTAATAACCGGCGGCAGCGGATCAACAGGGGCTGTTTACCATAACGCGCCAGCGGCGTGACCACTAAAGTGGCTAGCAATAGTTTCAGTGTCATGCGGCCGGTAAAATGCTGAATATCTTTGGCGGGGTCGGCACTGAGCCAACCCTGATTAACCGATAAAATAAGCCACAGCAAAGGCAGCGCTGCTGCCAGCCAGATAGCCACTTTTAACCCTTTAATCTGCCGTAGACTCAGGCGCATCAGAAATTCTCCCGCAGATCCAAGCCACGGTAGAGGGATGCAACTTGGTCCGCATAACCGTTGAACAGCAGAGTAGGTTGGCGCTGCACATCAAGGATACCGCCGGCGCCGATAAAGCGCTCAGTAGCTTGCGACCAACGCGGATGATCGACATGGGGATTCACATTGGCATAAAAACCATATTCGTTAGGCGCACTGAGGTTCCAAGTGGTGGGCGGCTGATCATGGGTCAGGCGAATATGAACGATAGATTTTATCCCTTTAAAACCATATTTCCACGGTGTGATAAGCCGCAGCGGGGCACCATTTTGCGGTGGCAGGGCTTTGCCATACACCCCCAGAGTCATAAAGGCGAGTGGATGCATAGCTTCATCCAGTCGTAAGCCTTCGACATACGGATATTTTAGCCCGCCACCAATAAAACGGTCTTCCTGTCCCGGCATCTGATCCGGTGCATACAGCGTTTGAAATGCGACATAGCGGGCATTACTGGTCGGTTCAACCAGCTTGAGCAGTTTCCCTAACTCAAAACCAATCCACGGCACCACCATGGACCAGGCTTCGACGCAGCGCATACGATAAATGCGTTCTTCCAGCGGGAAGCGTTTTATCAGGTCATCGATATCCAGTGTCATTGGTTTAGCCACATCACCGTCGATACGTATCTGCCAACCCTCAGTTTTTAGCGTGCCAGCATTGGCGGCAGGATCAGCTTTATCCAGACCAAATTCGTAGAAGTTATTGTAACCAGTCACTTTCTCTTCCGGTGTCATCGCCAGATCCGGGTGGTACACCGTTGATTTGGTAAACTCCAGTGGCTTACCTGAGGGCGCTTTAGGGCGATCATTGCCTTTAAACCATGCTAACAAGTCGGCCTGTGCCGCGGTGGGCAAGGCCAGTGACGCCGCCGTGATCCCCAACGCCTGCAACACCTTGCGGCGCTGATAGAAAATACTTTCTGGCGTGATGTCAGCTTCGGTCAGCTTGCGTGGTTTGGTACTGCTACCACGAAGACTATTTTTTGAATGAGAGAAAAAGTTGTGCATAGACCTACTCCATTGGGCAGGGGAGTCATACTGACCGTTATGGTATTAATCATGGCGGCTTATGGACACAAGTGCGAGGCTGCTGGGAAAAATATGAAATTTCTGAGAGCGGAGTGATAGGGCCGGGTGATAACAATATCCACCCGGTGACTTTTGCAAAATCAATAATTAGCGAACTTTAACCAACGTCCGGCCAGTAACTTCATTCGCCAGCAGGCGTGCGGCGATAGTTGGAGCATCTGCTAGTGTGATTGATTGTGATGCCTGCTGATAGAAGCTGTCAGGTAAGATTTTCAGCAGCCGCTGCCAGGCTTGCTGGCGGCGCGGTTGAGGTGTCATCACCGAATCCACGCCCTGCAAGCGCACGTTGCGCAGAATAAATGGCATCACGGTGGTGGGCAGAGTATAGCCACCCGCCAAGCCACAGGCGGCAACGGTGCTGTTGTAATTCATCTGTGCCAGCACTTTGGCCAGCAATTTGTCACCGACAGTATCGATTGCACCAGCCCACAACTGTTTTTCCAGTGGGCGCGACGCTTCAAGATAATCATTGCGAGAGAGCACCCGATGCGCCCCGAGACTTTTCAAATAGTCACTGTTGCTGTCACGACCTGAGATCGCCGCAATCTGGTAACCGAGCGCCGACAGTAAGGCAATTGCGGTGCTACCTACGCCACCACTGGCACCGGTGACCACCACTTCGCCGCTTTCAGGGGTGACACCGCCGTCTTCCAAAGCCATGACGCACAACATGGCAGTGAACCCTGCGGTACCGATAATCATGGCTTTTCGGGGTTCCAATCCTTCAGGCATGGGGACCAGCCAGTCGCCATTAACACGCGCTTGCTCGGCTAAACCGCCCCAATGATTTTCGCCCACCCCCCAGCCGGTCAGTAACACTGACTGACCGATATGAAAACGTGGGTCTTCACTGCTGTGAACCGTGCCAGCAAAATCAATGCCCGGAACCATAGGGAATTCGCGGATAATCTTCCCTTTACCGGTGATGGCTAGCGCGTCTTTATAATTCAGGCTGGACCAATTGACATCAACCGTGACATTACCGGCTGGCAATTGCGAGGGCGATATTTCACGCACTTCGGCGACAGTACGGCCTTCAATTTGCTCAAGTACAAGTGCTCGCATGTATCACTCTCCCGATATATTTTTCTGCAACGCCAATAACGTTGGGTATAAATAGTGTGGATAATTCAAAAAAGGGATGGGTTAAGAGTGAGCTAATATAGCGGTAACAGCAACCTTCGAGCCTGATCAAGAACAAAAATCAATTCATTGATTTTTATCATGGCTATCCTTTGAAGAGGGACTAATCGAACATCAGGGAAAGGGGCGAAAATATTGTGTTATTGTCGCATTATGAAGTAAAAAGTCAGTTTTATAGCCTATTTTTGTCATATAGTGTGCTCCTCAAGGGAAATGAGGGCTTTTCTTCACTTAATTGCGCTTCGCAAGGCTAAGGGATGCGATTTACAACCAAACTTTCTGCGTTTATGACGCTACTGGTCGTCTCGGCTATGTGCTTAGTGCTACTGGGTAGCACGGTAAGTTTCTTCTATTTGTGCCAGAAAAAAATGGAGCATCGTCTTCAAAGTATCGTGACAGCTTATGATCAGTCGCTTCTGCTGCAACCGGCGGATAAAGCGCGAGAGTGGCTGCCTATTATGATGCGAACAGTTGGTGTGGTGGAGCTCAGCATTCAGGATCAAGCCAACACGCTATATCATCTCAAGCTCCCTGCAATTTATACACCCTGGAATAGCGAAAGTAGGCACCGCAACCTGGTGGTACCGATGCTGCATCAACCCGGGGCTTCGATGCATTTCACCTATATTGACCCTTTGAGCAGCTACGCCCGCTCTCTTTACGCTGCGGCTATTTTATCGCTGGTGGTTGTGGTGATTGCCATGATGCTACTGCTAAGTTTTCGCTGGTTGCGTGATCAGACCGCAGGCCAGGAAAAACTGGAGCGCCGAGCGAGGCGTATTCTTAACGGCGAACGTGAATATGCTATCAGTAGCGACGGACATGAATGGCCGCCTTGCGCCAGTCGTGCCATTGATCGGCTATTGGCCGAATTGATAGAGGTGAGGGAGGAGCGTAACCGTGTTGATACACTGATTCGCGCTTTTGCCGCCCGAGATGCCAAAACCGGTCTCAGTAATCGCCAGTTTTTTGATAATCAACTGACTACCCAATTGGAGGAAGAGGGCGCCCATGGGGTAGTAATAATGGTGCAGTTGCCTGATTTTGATAGTTTAAATGATACGGATGACCATCAGCAGGTACAAGAACTGATGCATTCGTTGATTAACCTGCTTTCTTCTTTTGTTGCTCGTCATCCCTCTGCACTATTAGCGCGTTACCATCAGAGTGATATCGCGATTTTGCTGCCCCATAAGACGCTGAAAGATGCCGATGTTATGGCTGCCCAATTGGTTCATGCGGTCGGGGCGTTACCTGAACCCCATGTTATTGACCGCGAATCATTGCTGCATATGGGGATTGTGGCGTATCGCAGTGGTGAGTCCGTTGAACAGATTATGGATAATGCTGGACAAGCGACTAAAAATGCGGCGATGTATGGGGGGAATGGCTGGTATGTATTCGATACTCAAGTGTCAGAAAAAGGGCGTGGTAGTGTCAAATGGCGCACTTTGCTGGAGCAGACGCTGGCTAACGGCGGGCCAAGGCTTTATCAGAAGCCGGTGATTACTGTTGACGGTAAAATTCATCACCGTGAAATAATCAGCCGTATATATGATGGTGAGCAAGAGTTGTTGGCTGCTGAATTTACACCATTAGTGCAGTTGCTCGGTCTGGCTGAGCGTTATGACCGTCAAAAAATTGATCGGATAATTCCGTTATTAGCTTTATGGCCGGACGAAACTCTGGCATTTTCTATCTGCGTTGATTCATTATTGCAGCGTTCTTTCCAGCGTTGGCTGCGTGATACGCTCTTACAGTGCAGAACGTCTGATAGAAAGCGCATTATCTTTGAACTTGCAGAGGCAGATGTGTGTCAACATATCGACCAAATCCGTCCGATGATGCGTTTATTGCTCGGCGTGGGCTGCAAGGTGATGGTGTCGCAGGCCGGATTAACGGTTGTTAGCACCTCTTACATCAAATCACTGCGGGTTGAAATGATTAAACTTCATCCTGGGTTAGTAAGAAGCATTAATTTACGTTATGAAAATCAGTTGTTTGTGGAAAGTCTGACCGGTGCCAGTGCAGGGACGAATACAAAAGTTTTTGCCGCAGGAGTGCTTACCCGTGAAGAATGGCAAACGCTGAAGGATAAGGGGATTTATGGTGGACAGGGCAATTTTTTTGCTCCGCCAACACTTTTAAACCCCGGAAAGAAAAAATATTCGTATTAGGAGTATGTTTAGCCTGATCGTTGAGCAAAAATTAACGTAGAATGTGCCAGTCATTTCCGTAAATCGTTGGTGGGCGCTTACTTCCGACGAGAATCAGGTTAAATGTTAGATTTTATGTGCTGTGTTACGCCGGTCGTTACGCAGAATCTGTGTTGTGCCGAGGGTTTATTCAACCTTTTCAAGCGACATGGGTTCGTGATGGGACGAGATGTCAACAACGCAGCTACTTTTTCACCGAATCAGGACGTTTTTGCGCCTTGTCGCTGCTTCGTGTGGTTGGTAAAGTAGGCGGATTTTATTTTCCGCCCCCAGCTTGCAGGATTATCCTTTCGTTATGTTTAAGAAATTTCGTGGCATGTTTTCCAACGACTTGTCCATCGACTTGGGTACCGCCAATACCCTTATTTATGTTAAAGGACAAGGCATTGTACTGAATGAACCTTCAGTGGTTGCTATTCGCCAGGATCGTGCCGGTTCACCGAAGAGCGTTGCGGCTGTGGGCCATGATGCCAAACAGATGCTTGGGCGCACCCCCGGCAATATCGCAGCTATTCGCCCAATGAAAGACGGCGTTATTGCCGATTTCTTTGTTACCGAGAAAATGCTGCAACACTTTATCAAGCAGGTTCACAGCAACAGCTTTATGCGCCCAAGTCCGCGTGTATTGGTGTGCGTACCGGTCGGGGCTACTCAGGTTGAGCGCCGTGCGATCCGTGAATCCGCTCAGGGCGCTGGCGCTCGTGAAGTGTTTTTGATTGAAGAGCCTATGGCTGCGGCCATTGGTGCCGGGCTGCCGGTTTCTGAAGCAACCGGTTCGATGGTTGTGGATATTGGTGGCGGTACCACAGAAGTGGCCGTTATCTCTCTGAACGGCGTAGTTTACTCTTCTTCTGTCCGTATCGGTGGCGACCGCTTTGATGAAGCGATCATTAATTATGTGCGCCGTAACTACGGTTCATTGATTGGTGAAGCGACTGCCGAACGTATCAAGCACAGCATCGGTTCTGCTTATCCGGGTGATGAAGTTCTGGAAATTGAAGTGCGCGGTCGTAACCTTGCTGAAGGTGTACCTCGTGGCTTTACACTGAACTCCAATGAGATCCTTGAAGCGCTGCAAGAGCCGCTGACGGGTATCGTTAGCGCGGTAATGGTTGCGCTGGAACAGTGCCCGCCAGAATTGGCCTCTGACATCTCTGAACGCGGTATGGTGCTGACCGGTGGTGGCGCATTGCTGCGTAACCTGGACCGCCTGCTGATGGAAGAGACCGGTATTCCGGTAGTGGTGGCAGAAGATCCATTGACCTGCGTCGCTCGCGGCGGTGGCAAAGCGTTGGAAATGATCGACATGCATGGCGGCGATTTGTTCAGCGAAGAATAATAGTCAGCCAAAAAGGAGGAGAACTAGATCAGATGAATCGATATCCAGCTTACTCAACGTAAGAAGGATAAGTTCGTCCGATTTAGCGCCTCCTTTTGTCGTCGAGGAATACGCATAATTTATGAAGCCGATTTTTAGCCGGGGTCCATCCCTGCAACTGCGACTGTTCTTTGCCGTTCTTGCAGCCATTGTTTTGGTTATCGCTGATAGCCGATTGGGCACGTTTGTCAAAATACGTACCTATATGGACACTGCCGTTAGCCCTTTCTATTTTCTGGCCAATGGGCCACGCAAAGTTCTCGACAACGTTTCTGAAACTCTGGCTACCCGTGAACAGCTAGAGTTGGAAAACCGTGCGTTACGCCAAGAGTTGTTGCTTAAAAATACTGACCTTCAGTTGCTCGGGCAATTTAAGCAGGAAAATAACCGCTTACGTGAATTGCTGGGTTCTCCTTTGCGTCAGGATGAACAAAAAATGGTCACGCAGGTGATGTCCAGCGGGACAGATCCTTACAGTGATCAGGTGGTTATCGATAAAGGTTCTAACAACGGGGTATACGAAGGCCAGCCGGTTATTAGTGACCGGGGTGTGGTCGGCCAGGTTGTCGCGGTGAGTAAACTAACCAGCCGCGTATTATTAATTTGTGATGCCTCCCATGCGCTACCTATTCAGGTGCTGCGCAATGATATTCGTGTGATTGCCGCAGGGAGTGGCTGTACCGATGATTTATTACTAGAGCATTTACCCAGCAATACAGATATTCGCGTGGGTGATGTATTAGTGACATCCGGGTTAGGTGGACGTTTCCCTGAAGGTTATCCGGTCGCGGTGGTCTCTTCTGTCAAAGTTGATAATCAGCGGGCTTATACCGTGATTCAGGCTCGACCAACCGCTGATTTACAGCGCCTACGCTACTTGTTGTTATTGTGGGGGGCCGACCGTAATGGCGAGATGCCATTGCCGCCAAATGAAGTTCGCCGCGTAGCCAATGAACGACTGGCTCCGATGATGTCACAAGTGCTGCCTGCCGCAGATGCTATGGGGCCACCGGCACCATCGGCCGCTACAACCGCCACACCAACAGCAGTGACTGCACCGGGAGTATCGCCATGAACCGTTACAGCAGCAATGGCCGTTGGGTTATCTGGTTATCCTTCCTGATTGCCATGGTGCTGCAAATTATGCCGTGGCCGGAACAAATTTATATGTTCCGACCGTCATGGCTGGCATTGGTATTAATTTATTGGGTGATGGCATTACCCCACCGTGTGAATGTTGGCACTGGCTTTGTTCTCGGGCTGATTATGGATCTTATTTTGGGTTCAACACTTGGGGTCCGGGCGCTGGCACTCAGTATTATTGCTTATCTGGTCGCTTTTAAGTTTCAACTATTCCGCAATATGGCACTGTGGCAGCAGGCACTCATCGTGATGCTGCTTTCGCTCACCATGGATGTCGTGGTGTTCTGGTCTGAGTTTTTAGTGATTAATGTTTCATTCCGCCCAGAAGTATTCTGGAGTAGTGTAGTTAACGGTATTTTGTGGCCTTGGCTATTTTTGTTAATGCGTAAAATTCGCCGCCAATTTGCGGTGCAATAAGGACTTAAGACCCATGACTGCCCTGTATCTTGCCTCTGGCTCTCCGCGTCGCCGTGAATTACTGGCCCTGCTTGATGTCCCTTTTGAGGTATTGAAAACCGAGGTCGAAGAGCAACGCCATCCAGATGAAAGTGCGCAAGAGTATGTCCGGCGCTTAGCGTTGGAGAAAGCTCAGGCTGGGGTGAAGGTCGCACCACAGGATCTGCCGGTATTAGGGGCCGATACCATCGTGGTGTTAAATGGGCAAGTTTTAGAAAAACCACGGGATAAAGCCGATGCGCAGCGAATATTGAATGCGCTGTCCGGTCAGCAACATCAGGTGATTACTGCGGTGTCTCTGGCTGATCGGCAAGATGTGTTATCTGCCATGGTGGTGACAGATGTGACATTTCGTGTGTTATCCCAGTTGGAAATCAGTGACTATATTGCTACCGGTGAACCCATGGACAAAGCGGGCGCTTACGGTATTCAGGGGAAAGGTGGTTGTTTCGTCAGAACTATTACCGGCAGTTACCATGCCGTAGTGGGGCTGCCGTTGGTAGAAACCCATGAATTACTAAGTAATTTCATTGCGCTACGTAATGTGAGAGGAATACATGACAGCTGAATTACTGGTCAATATCACACCGTCTGAAACGCGAGTTGCCTACATTGATGGTGGCATCTTGCAAGAAATACACATTGAGCGAGAAGCGAAAAGAGGGATCGTCGGTAATATCTACAAAGGTCGTGTCAGCCGGGTTTTACCGGGTATGCAAGCGGCGTTTGTCGATATTGGTCTGGATAAGGCCGCCTTCCTCCATGCCTCCGATATCATGCCCCACACCGAATGCGTGGCCGGGGATGAACAGAAAAATTTCAATGTGCGCGATATCGCTGAACTGGTGCGCCAGGGGCAGGATTTAATGGTGCAGGTGGTGAAAGACCCCCTCGGCACTAAAGGCGCACGTTTGACCACGGATATCACTCTACCCTCTCGCTATCTGGTACTCATGCCAGGAGCGGCCCATGTTGGGGTGTCGCAGCGAATTGAAAGTGAAGTCGAGCGCGAACGCCTGAAAAAAACCGTGGCGGCTTACTGCGATGAACAGGGCGGTTTTATTATCCGTACTGCCGCTGAAGGAATTGGCGAAGAAGAGCTATCAGCCGATGCTGCCTTCCTCAAACGCCTGTGGACTAAAGTCCAGGAGAGGAAGAAACGCAATATCACCAAATATAAGTTGTATGGCGAGATGGCACTGGCGCAACGCGTACTGCGTGATTTTGCCGGTGCGGCACTGGATAAAATCCGAATCGACTCCAAGCTGACTTATGACCTGCTGGTGGAATTTACCAGCGAATACATTCCTGAAATGACCGCAAAGCTGGATTTGTACTCGGGCAAACAGCCGATTTTCGATCTTTACGATGTCGAAAATGAAATCCAGCGCTCATTGGAACGTAAAGTTGAGCTAAAATCAGGTGGTTACCTGATTATTGATCAAACTGAAGCCATGACCACCGTGGATATCAACACCGGTGCTTTTGTGGGGCATCGTAATCTCGACGAGACTATTTTCAATACCAATATTGAAGCCACTCAGGCCATTGCCCGCCAGCTACGCATGCGTAATTTGGGGGGGATTATCATTATTGATTTCATTGATATGAGTAATGAAGAGCATCGTCGTCGTGTATTGCATTCATTAGAACAGGCATTAAGTAAAGATCGGGTAAAAACCAGTATTAATGGTTTCTCTCAGCTAGGCTTAGTCGAAATGACCCGCAAACGCACGCGGGAGAGCATTGAGCATGTTTTATGCAACGAATGTCCAACCTGCCGTGGTCGTGGCACCGTTAAATCGGTAGAAACCGTGTGCTATGAGATATTGCGTGAAATTGTCCGAGTTCACCACGCTTACGATTCTGATCGCTTCCTGGTCTATGCGTCTCCAGCGGTAGGAGAAGCACTGAAAGGTGAGGAGTCACATGCTCTGGCTGAAGTGGAGATCTTCGTCGGCAAGCAGGTCAAAGTGCAGATTGAACCACTGTATAACCAAGAACAGTTTGATGTGGTGATGATGTAAGATTTCCCGCTGCCACACTTGCAGCGGATAGCAAGGAGAGATGTGTGAGGCGACTGCCCAGGATAATATTTGCGACAGGCGCCACAATGATTGTTGTGGTGGCACTGTTGGTCAGTGGGCTACGCATGATGCTGCCTCTCATCAACGACTATCGTCTGCAAATCGTGGCCAAGGTTCAGTCCATCAGCGGTATTCCACTGGAAGTGGGGTTCATGCAGGGATCGTGGGAACCGTTCGGCCCAACGTTGGAATTGCGCGATATTCGCGCTAAATTGCCGAAAGCCGATTGGCAGGTGCAGCGGGTGACCCTTGCGCTTGATGTGTGGCAGTCACTGTTGCACTGGCGCTGGCAGTTCCGCGATATGACCTTCTATCAGTTACAGCTAGATTTGAACACCACACTGGATATGCAGCAAAACAGCAGCCGCAATCTTGAAGCGAGTAATCTGACTGATATCTTCTTGCGCCAATTAGATCACTTTGATCTGCGTAACAGCCGTGTCTCATTCCTCACTCCATCTGGCCCGCGCGCTGAATTAGAGATCCCACAGCTCACCTGGCTTAACTCCCGGAACCGGCATCGCGCCGAGGGGCAGATTAGCCTGTCGACCATTAATGGTCAGCACGGTGTGGTGCAGGTGCGGATGGATCTACACGATAATCAGGGCATCCTCAATAATGGCATGGTCTATATGCAGGCCGACAAGATCGACCTGAAACCGTGGATCAGCCGCTGGCTGCACACCAATACCGGGCTGGATAATGCGGAATTTAGCCTGGCGGCCTGGCTGAGTATCAAGAGTGGCACTATTTACAGTGGCAATGTGTTACTCAGTGAGGGGCAGGCCAATTGGACTGTCGCGGGCAAATCACATCAGTTGGCGGTAGATAATTTTGTGTTGGAAGGCCGCCGCCAGGGTAATGGCTGGCAGGTTGATGCGCCGGAGCTAAGACTGAAAACCGATGGTCAGGCATGGCCTAAAGGGCATTTATCTGCCCTGTGGTTACCGGAAAACACGCAGTTTATTGGCCCAGACCAATCCCAGGAGTTACGCATTCGCGCCGCCAATATTCAGTTGGAGCGGGTGGGGCCACTGTTACCGACCTTGTCACTTTTTACCCCTGAGCTGATGAATCGTTGGGCGGATTTGCGGCCACAAGGGAATATCGATGCACTGGCATTGGACATTCCTATCAGCCAACCAGAAAAAACCCGTTTTCAGGCCAAATGGCACAATATCAGTTGGCAACAATGGGATTTGTTGCCGGGGGTTAATAATTTTGCCGGTGCGCTGAGCGGTTCCGCAGCGCGTGGGCGGTTGGATATCAATCTCAAAGACAGCCTATTACCCTATGGTGATATGTTCCGCGCGCCGCTGGAAGTCAGTCAGGCCAGTGGCGCAGTCAACTGGCAGATTGATGATAAAGGCTGGGAACTGTGGAGTGACCAGCTCGATGTCCGAGCTAAATCGCTGTGGGGCAACGGCAGCTTCCACTATCAGCAACCTGCTATTGGGCAGCCATGGCTGAAAATCCTGACCGGCATCCGCTTGTATGATGCGGCCGATGCATGGCGCTATTTCCCTGAACCGCTGATGGGTAAGAAGTTGGCAGATTATCTGACCGAGGCGTTACAGGGTGGGCAGGTAGACAACGCAACACTTATCTATAACGGCAATCCTCATGATTTCCCTTATAAACATAAAGAAGGCCAGTTCCAGGTTTATGTGCCACTGCGTAACGCCACCTTCCAATTCCAACCAGATTGGCCTGCGTTAGAGAATTTGGCTATCGACCTCAATTTCCTCAACGAAGGTTTGTGGATGGATGCCCCTCACGCGATGTTGGGTAAGGTCACTGGCAGTAATATCAGCGCGATTATCCCTGACTATCTGAAAGAAAAGCTGTATGTCGACGCCGAAGTGGTTGGCGAAGGGCGTGATATTCATGACTACTTTACGGCTACACCACTGCATGATTCTGTGGCGGAAACACTGGAAGAGCTGCAAGTCGGCGGTAAAGTTAGTGGGCGCTTACATCTGGATATTCCGTTGGAAGAAGACCGTATTACCCACGCCAGCGGCGAAGTGACGCTCAATAACAACAGCTTGTTGGTGAAGCCATTGCAAAGCCAACTGGAAAACATCAGTGGCAAGTTCCGCTTCAACGATGGCAATCTTGCTAGCGATACCTTATCTGCTAACTGGTTTGGGCAGCCATTGGCGGTTGATTTCACTACGCAAGAGCAGCCAAAAAACTTTTTGGTGAATGTTGGGTTGCGTGGTGACTGGTTACCGGCCAAGTTGCCCGGTGTTCCCGCTGATGTTACGAAATTGCTCAGTGGTAGCGCCAATTGGCAAGGCAAAGTCGCCGTACAATTACCGAAAAATGGCAAGCCAGACTATAAAATTGATCTGACGGCTGACCTGAAGAAAGTAAGCAGTCACTTACCTGCTCCACTAGATAAAACAAGTGGTCAGGCATTACCCATGCATGTACAGGTGGTGGGGGGGCTGGAGGCGTTTACCCTCTCCGGCAGTGCTGGCAGCAACAATACATTCAACAGCCAATGGTTGTTGCAAAAAGAACAAGTAGAGCTGGCGCGGGCTATCTGGCAATCCGACAGCAAAAAAGTTCCGCCACTGCCGGAGGATAAAGGTTTGGTCCTTAAACTACCGGCACTGGATGGTGAGAGTTGGTTGGCGTTGCTGGCACCGGAGTTTACCAGTGTCAGCGCACCTTTTAGCGCATCAGTACCACCAAAAATAAAAGGCAATAAATCCAATGTCATCCTTCCTACCCGGCTGACTTTACAGACACCACAGCTTTTGGTCGGTGGGCAGGCTTGGCACCAACTGACACTGCTGGTTGAGCCATTATTAACCGGTACTCACGTCACGGCAAAAGGTCAGGAAGTGGATGGTAGCCTGCTGATGGCCGAACATGGGCCATGGCATGCTGATATCGATTATCTTTATTACAACCCGCAATGGACCACGCACGAAGCACAAGATCCTCTGGCGCAAGCTGCGTTGCAGGAGCCACAAACTGCCAGTAAAATTTCGTTCCGTGATTGGCCTGCGCTGCAATTACGCTGCAAATCTTGTTGGATTCTGGGGCAAAATGTCGGGCGTATTAACGCAGATCTGACGCCGAAAGGCTCGGTGCTGGCGTTAACTAACGGCTTGATTGAGGCTGGCAATGGGCGGGCTAAAGTTTCCGGCCAATGGCAGCAAGACAGCAGTGGTGATAAAACCGCGCTTAATATCGCGCTGAGCGGGCCAAAAATCGATGAAACCATTTCGTTCTTCGGTCTGACAACCCCGATAAAAAATGCCTCTTTTGATATCAATGCCGATGTTAACTGGCGTGGAGTCCCGTGGCAGCCACAGATTAATACCCTGAATGGGACATTAAAGAGTAGATTGGGCAGAGGCCAACTGAGCGATCTCGGTGGTGGGCGCGCCGGTCAGCTACTGCGTTTGGTCAGCTTTGACGCACTATTACGTAAGCTCCAGCTTGATTTTAGTGATACGTTTAGTCGTGACTTTGCGTTTGATTCTATTCGTGGCACGGCCAACATTAAAAATGGTGTAATGCACACCAATGATTTAGTGGTGGATGGATTGGCGGCCGATATTGCCATGAGTGGTAATGTGGACTTGGTTAAACGCCAGATAGCCATGGAAGCGGTTATTACACCAGAGATTTCTGCCACTGTCGGCGTCGCAACAGCCTTTGCGATCAACCCAGTGGTTGGGGCTGCGGTATTTGCGGCCTCGAAGATATTAGGGCCATTATGGAGCAAGGTTTCGCTGATTCGTTACCAGATTACCGGTAGCTTGGATCAACCAACCATCCATGAAGTATTACGCCAGCTAAAGGAGAGTAAGGCGCCATGAAAAATGCCAATGTTGCATTATTGCAGTTATGCAGCGGTGAAAATACCCGTGACAATCTGGCTCAAATTGAGCAGCAGATCAAACAGTTAAACTCTGGTATTAAACTGGTTATGACGCCGGAAAATGCCCTGTTATTTGCCAATGCTGCCTCTTATCGGCACCATGCCGAGCAACATAATGACGGGCCGCTGCAACAGCAAATTCGCGAGATGGCACGCCATTACGGTGTGTGGATTCAAGTTGGCTCCATGCCGATGATAAGCCGCGAGTCACCGGAGCTTATCACTACCAGTAGCTTGCTGTTTGATGACCAGGGCGAACTTAAAGCTCGTTACGACAAAATTCACATGTTTGACGTGGATATTAACGATATTCATGGCCGCTATCGTGAATCTGATACTTATCAGCCGGGTGAACAACTGACGGTGGTTGATACACCGGTAGGCCGCTTGGGCATGACGGTTTGTTATGATTTACGTTTCCCAGGCTTATTCCAGGCTTTGCGGGCGCAGGGGGCTGAGATTATTTCAGTGCCGGCGGCCTTTACCAAAATGACCGGTGAAGCTCACTGGGAGATTTTATTGCGCGCACGGGCGATTGAAAACCAGTGCGTGATACTGGCCGCAGCACAGGTAGGGCGTCATGGGGCCACCCGCCGCACCTGGGGCCACACTATGGCGGTTGATGCCTGGGGTAAAATATTAGGGCAGAACCCAGATGCGGTTGCTGCCTTAAAAGTAAAAATTGAAACCACAGGTTTGAATACTATCCGTAATCAGATGCCAGTGTTGCAGCACAATCGCTTCCTGCCATCTCCGTTGCCGTCATCGCATAAACCATCATCTAATTAAAGAGTGAAAACTATGAGCCTCTCGTTTGTCAGTGAGCAGTTACTCGCTGCTAACAAGCTGAACCATCAGGACTTGTTCTCAGTGTTGGGGCAATTGTCTGAACGCCGCCTCGATTATGCTGACCTATATTTCCAGTCCAGCTACCACGAGGCCTGGGTGTTGGAAGACAGCATCATCAAAGATGGCTCGTACAATATTGATCAGGGTGTGGGTGTGCGCGCGGTCAGTGGTGAAAAGACCGGTTTTGCTTATGCCGACCAAATCACCCTGAATGCTTTACAGCAAAGTGCTCATGCCGCACGCAGTATTGTGCGTGATAACGGTAACGGTAAAGTGCATACCTTGGGCGAGATTCACTATCAGGCGCTCTATCCGCTGCTCGATCCACTACAAAGTTTGTCACGCGAAGATAAAATTGCGCTGCTCCATCGGGTCGATAAAGTGGCCCGTGCTGCTGATAAGCGGGTGCAGGAAGTCAGTGCCAGTTTGACCGGCGTCTATGAGCAAATCCTGGTCGCGGCCACCGACGGCACGCTGGCGGCAGATGTGCGCCCATTGGTGCGGCTGTCGGTCAGCGTATTGGTGGAAGACAACGGCAAACGCGAACGCGGTGCCAGTGGTGGTGGTGGTCGTTTTGGTTATGACTACTTCCTCGAAACGGTGGACGGTGAAGTGCGTGCCGATAACTTTGCCAATGAAGCGGTCAGAATGGCACTGGTAAATCTGTCGGCTGTTGCCGCCCCTGCCGGTGCTATGCCAGTCGTCTTAGGCGCAGGTTGGCCGGGGGTGCTGCTGCACGAAGCGGTAGGTCACGGGTTGGAAGGTGATTTTAACCGTCGTGGCAGCTCAGTCTTCAGCGGCCAAATGGGTAAATTGGTGGCGTCAGAACTGTGTACCGTGGTGGACGATGGCACCATGCAAGGCCGCCGTGGCTCGCTGGCTATCGACGATGAAGGGGTGCCGGGCCAATACAACGTGCTGATTGAGAACGGTATTTTGAAAGGTTACATGCAGGATAAGTTGAACGCGCGCCTGATGGGTGTTGCACCGACCGGTAATGGCCGCCGTGAATCCTACGCGCACTTGCCAATGCCACGGATGACCAATACCTATATGCTGGCCGGTAAATCGACACCGGAAGAGATTATCGCCAGTGTGGAATATGGCCTGTACGCACCTAACTTTGGCGGCGGTCAGGTGGATATTACTTCCGGCAAGTTTGTGTTCTCAACCTCCGAAGCGTACTTAATCGAAAAAGGTAAAATCACCCGTGCGGTGAAAGGGGCCACTTTGATTGGTTCGGGTATTGAAGCCATGCAGCAGATTTCGATGGTTGGCAACGATCTGGCGCTGGATAAAGGTGTCGGCGTTTGCGGCAAAGAGGGCCAAAGCCTGCCGGTTGGCGTCGGCCAACCTACTTTGAAACTGGATAATCTGACGGTGGGGGGCACGGCGTAGGGTTTAGATTGAGCCAATAAGATGCTTTTAATGGCTCTTTTAAACGTGTCTTTGGTGGGCTATTATGATGTTATATAACCAAAGGAGATATTTATGGCTTTTCAAATTCTGACAACGACTGCCGCGAGCATTACCGATTTAAAACGTAATCCAATGGGCACAGTTAATGAGGGTGAAGGTTCTTCCGTGGTAATTCTTAACCGCAATGAACCCGCGTTTTATTGTGTGCCGCCAGCGGTATATGAATATTTGATAGAACTGGCTGAAGAGAGTGCGTTGAACCAAATAGCAGATTCACGTCAAGGTGAGGAGCGCATAATGGTGAGTTTGGATGACTTATAAGCTCGGTTTTTTCAAATCAGCCTTAAAAGAGTGGAGAAAACTGGCTCCACCCATTCGTGAACAATTTAAAAAGAAGCTGATTAAACGCTTAGAGCATCCACATGTTCCTACCGCTCGGTTATCGGGAGCCAATGCGAATCGATACAAAATTAAGTTACGTAATTTGGGTTACAGGCTGGTTTACCAGATTGAAGAGGATGAAGTCATCATTCTGGTCGTCGCGGTGGGTAAACGTGAAAATGATGCAGTTTACCAAGCGGCTGAAAAACGGTGATGAGCGAGACCCTGTAAATAAGAGAGTGTTCAGAATTCTGAATACTCTCGTCATCACTTGAGAATCTTAATCCTTATTTAAAGATGATTAACTATGCAGCCTGCCGGCTACTCGGTAATCCAATATTCTGGCATGAGCAGGGGTGGCAACATTACCATTTCCTCTGTCCTCGAATTCATGAGCCCAATGCTCTGGCAGCGGAGTATTGGTGTCTTTATAGAAGCCGAACAGTTCCTCAGTATTATCGAATATGCTCCAATGCCCTTGATGAACCATCGCTACCGGGAAAGGGCCAGGGCGTGCGACGATACCCAAATAGCCATTGTCCTTAACAACTTTATCTTTCTCATGCTCCCACATATAAGGAACAAAGCTCACCTGTGGCCCATGACGGACAACATTCATCGAGGTGTTATCCGCAGGCCGCTTAATATCTACCTTAGCAACCCCATGATTGATTAAGTCTTTGACTCCGATTTCCTCTGCACTTTCTGCCTTTGGAATAGTACCTTGATGAGCATTGAATCGAATAATTTCATGCATATCATAATCACCGGTATAGGGCGTAATAAGCCCATCTTTAATCAATTTTTTGAAATCAGTATTGTTTTGTGAGTTTTGCAAATCAATCGGGGCGATTTGGTCTACGTTACAAAGATTGTTGTGGATATGAATACCGTAGATGCCATCGCTATTCCACGCACCCACCATGCCGACAACTCCCGCATTTTGGGCCTGTTTCATAACACTAGCAGCCTGAGCACCATAGACACTTTTCAATGAGCTCGGTTTTATGGTTTTTTCCAGAATATTGTGTCCTTTGGCTGCTGCACTTACTCCCAAAGCCTTTATGGTATAAATTCCAGCTTCTCGCACACTCATTGCAATGTTATGTTCTCTTGATATTTGCTCAAACACTGGCATATGCGAAGAATGGACGAAGGCTTTGGCGACCTGTTTACGGGCAGCTCGACCTGTCTTGCGCAAACCGTCACTGTCGTGGAACCTGATGGGGTTATTACCTACCATACAAAACAAATTCAACCCATCAATGGTCCCTGCTGGGTCAGCATTGAGCCATCTTCCCAGCCACGGCAGATAATAGCGGAAGCCATAATAATATAGGCCGGTGGCATCGCGCTCTTTACCGGAATAACGCACGGTTTTATATTTCGCTTCCAGCGTATTACGCGAGGCAAATACTGCGGTGCCACCAAATGGGTAATACTCTTCCTGGCTGATAATATCGCCGTTGTTATCTAACTCTAATAAACTGGAGCCAATTTGGTTATCAAAGCTGTAGCGCAATTGATTATTAGCAATATCATCCGGTTTACCGTGTTGCCACAGTAATACCCGCACCTGGGCGCGACCCGCGGCACCGACGGTTACCACCTGAAAATCTTCCGTCAGCTTATCGTTATTATGCTGAGTGCGCAGTTCCAGCCCCGGCAAATACACTACTTTGCTGGTTTGGCGTTGCTGAATACTTTGCTTAACGATGCGCATGCCATCACCGCCGTACAGGTAGCTTTCGTAGTCACTGTCGGCGCTATCACGCTTAACGGTAATCACCTGTTGCAACTGATTGCGGGCGTCCCATTGCAGCGGCTGGCCGGGTTGTAATTGCTGCTGGTTATCGGCGGCATCAAACTGACTGCGGATATCAGCGGCAGTTAACCCATCCTGCTGTTGAATTCCGTGGTTGCTGGTATCGGATACCGTGATATTTGTGGTGTAGCTGCTGGCGCCGGTATGCTGGATTTTCAGCAGGTTACCGGCGCGGTCATAGCTGTAACGGCGGGTGTAATTGACATATTGGTTGCCGTCAGTCAGTGAGACTAAGTCGGGCAGGTTGGCACTTTGCGCGCTGTTTTTATCGGATTCACGGCCGGTGGCCTCAATCAACTGATACAAGGTGTCATAGCGGTAAGTGGTTTCCGGCACGATTTTTTGATTGCGGTAGAAGCGGGTGGCTTCGGCATCATTATGGATAGCCAGAATATTGCCAACCGGGTCATAGTCGTAGCGCAGGTCTTGCAGCAGGGTTGACCGGTCTTTCAGGGCCGGACGGGTGGTTTTAATACCGATAAGCCGTTGAGTTTGTGCTTCATAGCGATATTCGGTGACTACGCCATTGCCGCTCTCTTCGCGCAGTTTTTGCCCGGCAGCGGAGTAGGTGAGGGATGCTACAATCACCTGTTTAGCTCCGCCATTCAGTGTCAGCCAACTGCCACTGAGCTGACCGGCGCGGTTATAAGCCATCTGCTGGGTATGGCCTTTGGCATCAGTCTGGGTCAATGGCTGGCCGAGGGCATCGGTGGTGCCGCGAGTGATAAACTGTTCATCGCTAAGGCGGGAGGCCCAGCTTTGTTCTTCATCAAACCAGTCCACCGGCCCGAGGGTGTCGGTGAGCAACTGGCGCTGTTGTTGCAGTGGCGCAGCGGTGATAGACAGGCTGACCACTTTCTGTAATCCGGCGGTATCATAATGGCGGATGCACTGGCCGTTGAGGTTGGCGGCTTTATGCTGTTGGCTGTTGTCAGCGTAGAAGAAGCGGTCGGTAATGGTTTTCTGCCCCGCTTCAATGTGCTGATGATGCTCCAGCGGGCGGCCCAGTGTTGGCTCATAGGTAACCCAACTGCGGGTGCCTTTGACATCCAAACTCATCACTGGCCGGCCTTCAATATCAGCCAGTTGCAGCAAGGTGCCATTATCGACACCCTCGGTGCGCAGCGCGGTTCCGGCAAGGTTATACTGATAGCGGAAGTTATCGATTTCAAGCCGGGCATCACGGCTGGCAATCAGTTGCCCCAGTGGATTATAACGGTTGCAAGTGATCAGCTCATCGGCTGCCTGACTGGCATCACTGCGGTTATAGGCCAGTGCACGAATACCCAGCCCGCGGTTATCGCTGATGGCGATGGTGGGGGTTGGTGCGCTCATCGAGACATTTTTAGACATAAATTTATTCCTTGCGTTGTTGTAAGAAAAATAGCGCTGACTCACGGTTAGTATTGCAACGGGTCAGTACCAGACGGGTTTGTTCGACATACTGCGGGTAGTCACCCCAGGTTTTCACATTAAACTCCGGCATTTGGCACGGTGGTAATAAAGCCGTAGGGAAAGGCAAACACTCATTTATGGTTACCGATGGCTTGCTGCTGCATGCGGATAACATCATCAGGCACAGGCTCATCAGCACATTTGTTACCTTTTTGTGCCGCACGTAAGCGTTTTTGTAGTTCACCGCTTTTTTCTCCCTCAATGCGTTCTTGTTCCTGAACTTTTTGCAGGTAGCTGGTAGTGAGTAAAATTTGCTCATTAAGTCTTTGATTAATCTCGCCAAAACGAACTAGTTGGGTATTGAGCGCGACATTCTCCATATTCAGTCGTTCCAGGGTTCGGCCGGTTTGTACCAACCACATCACGATAGCCACCACCACCAGTGATAGGGCGACTTTGGCCAGTCCGGGGAGTATGCGTAAACCAATCATGGGTAGACCTCTCTGGGTAGTTCAAAATGTGGGCCATCTTTAAAGGTTTTCCAGTCACCACCCCATTGCAGCGGTAGTTCCATCTCTTGGGCGGCTTGCTTCATGGCTTTTGCCACCTGATGAAAAGTGCTCCAGTCTTCCCATGGGATCTGATTGTTAACCATCGGGGCCAAATCGACGGCATGACCGGTCAGATGGCGACTATTAAGGGTTTTGCTGCTGCCGTTACGCACCAATTGGCGCTGGCGCTCAGGGGTTCGAATCCCTTCGATAACACGAAAATCGATAGTGCTAAGGGTTAATGCACGGCGCACAATTAATACCAGGTCGGGATGAATGCCGCGTAGGTTATGTTCGCTAATCTGACCAAAGCGAAACTGTGGTTTATCCTGTTGCATAGTGACCTCTGTTATTTAGGAGGGTTATGGTGACCAAAAAAACGGTTCCAGATATATTGCAGGGCAGTGCTGCCCATGGCGCCAAACAGGCCGGCAATGGCAAAAGCCATATAGGGACTTCCGCCACCTTCGAAGGAGAACAGGCCACCAAGCAAGCCGGTAAAACTGGAAACAATGACCTGACTTATTACGGCGGCCCAACTCCATTCGCTCTCTTGGGTATCCTTATTCAAAATGTAGCGAACCAAACCTCCCCAGGCAGAAAGAACGCCGATAATGACCCAGGTCAGAACAAAGTTATCGCCGGGGGCCAGTAAGTGCATTTGGGTTACCTTTGGTTGTTAGCCATCAGTGGCCCTGACCGCCAATGTATGCCGATCAGGGTTAATGGCTGATAGTGTTAGTTTTTAGCTGCGCTGACTTCTGCTGCGGTATCGTTTTCATCCTCACTGATCACAAACCACGGGAAGTATTGCGCCCGGCGCAGATAACCTTTGGCGGTAATTACCTTGATTTCACGCCCCAGTGGGTCGTAAACATGGGTATCGGCATAGGTATCTTTGCGGGCGCTGTCATCACTGATGTAACGCCAGTTATCAAGGAAGTAAGGTTGATAGGCACGGATGGCCAGCCCTTTATTGTCATACTCGACCCGGCCAGAAACCGCCCAACGCGAGGTTGTATTACTGACAGTTATCCCGTTGTTGTCGGTTTGCAGCCGGCCATCTGTATCGCGGATATAAGCTTCGCCAGACTCAACACGTTGTGCCGATTGCAGCACACGACCAAAACCATCACTGCACACAATCACTTGCTGGTGCTGTTGTTTTATCGCCTCGCGATCGTAGCTGTCGGTGGCTACGGTTATGGCATGAGGCGGGTGGCGTTCTTGGCTATCGTGAATTTCCATACTCATATATTCATCTAATGGATACTTACCTTGTCGCAGCCAACGGCGTGAACCCAGAGCGCAGAGATAACCGTCTTCCGTGAGGAATTGGTTTTGGATTAAGGTGTTAAAATCCAGTGAAGAATTGTTGAGCCATCCATCAACAAACTCATTGTCCGGTTTTATCATCCAGCTAAATGGCTGATAAAAAGAGAATTGAGCCACAGGGACTATCTCATTCTCTTTGGCAATCGCCTCTTCGATGCTATTTGGTGCAGTAAAGGGTGCCTCAGTGAATCCGCTGTCAACCACGCGGCCCTGATGTAATTCCGTACCCCAAAAGCGTGAGGAAGTGACCCGGCCAAAGGCATCCAATGCCACCTGATGCAGGTTATCGTTGATATCAGTCAACTGGTACGGGGTGATAAAGCGATAGTCATATTCGGCTGTAGTGGTACTGCCATCAGCCAGCGTGATGGCGGTAACAGCACAATTGTGTCGATCCCAATGTAGATGAGTTTTACCCACTAATTGAGAGCTCTGCTGTGACCATGGATGATAGAAGTTGCTGGCACCGGCATACTCAGTGAAGCCACGGCGGGCCACCCACACAGGGATCTCTTCATTATGATTAAACAAACGTGGGGCAAGGGTGTAACCTGCGGCTCGCAGTTGCTGACTCTGTTCTCTATAGGTCGGTAGCATCTTATTTAGCGCAGTGAGTGAACTGTCATCAAACTCAGCGGTTTCGCTATAAATAACCAGCCCTTGCAGCGGGTATTTTTGGTGATAAAACACTTCATTTTGGCCAGCAAAAACCTGTTCAAGTGGTGTGCCAAGTCTGTTTTCTTTATCTAACACAACTTCATAATTCAGGCCATTAGCCGGGACTGCATCAGCAGCATAAGTCAGTGCATCGCCGCGTTGCTGCCACGGCAGGCCGAGCAGTAATCCGTTGTCCTCAATCACATGCCGGTAGGATTGCTGGCTTTCGCTGATGCGCAACAGCCGTTGTTGTTCGTCATAACTGCTGGCCCAGTGCTGGTCTGCCAACCAGGAGTAAGGCGTCACTTTGTCCTGAGGGCGGCGCGGATAATTGATAGCAGCCGAGTGCAGCGGATGACCATATTCATCACAACGCAGCACAATTTGCTGGCTGCATTGTGGGTCTTGCGCAATGCGCTCATAGTGGTAACTGAGTTGCTCCAGTGACATTGGCATTACGATGGGTGAGACCGCGCGGCTATCCGCCGTCCGTACCTGCCGCACCTGATAGCGGGCGCTACTGGTGGTGTAGGGCACGTCGTTCAGGCCAATATCGTCCAGGCCATAGAGTTCGCTGTGCAACAGATTGCCTTTCAACGCCCGATACAGCCAATAGCCCTGTTCTGGTGTGATGTCTGCCAGTAAATCATCAGTTTCAGATTGACGATTGAATTCAGTGAGGCGGGTCGTGGCTGGCCGATATGCCTGGTCATCTCCCTGCCAATATTCTGCTTGATAGCGGGTTTCATCATCAGCACGGCCGGTATGGAACCAACTGCGAGTGAGCGACGGTGGCGTGCGTTCCTGAGCGGAACCCTGGGCATCAACATGGGTATCCAGCGTATCCACCCGGCCAAAACCACGGAACTCGCGCTCGGCACCATCATAAAAGCCGTGGTAGTAATAAGCTTGCTGGCTCAGGCTATTTTGCGTGATTTCATCAAATTGCGAGGTGCGCGCCAACAAATGCATCGGGAAAGGTAGGCCACAGGCAATTTTCTGTTTTTTACTGGCCGCCGCCGCTTTTTCATCCAGCCAGAACTGCGCTGAACTGCGGTAGGACAAGCGGCTCTCAGCCCCCATATTGTTATTGACGGTGGATAACAGATAAGGCTTGCGGGTCGTGAAGTCGTAGCGCCAATGGCGGTTTACCATATGTGGCACACTCAGCAGCAGGCTGGTGACCCCCAGAGCTTGTACATCGGCTAATGTCAGTTGGCAGGTGTTATCGTAACGAACACCGTGCGGCAAGGGCAGTTTCAGTGGGGCGGCAAAATTATTCCCGCTCTGATTGCGGTAAATCAGCAGGTGATCGCTGTTGGCATAGATCAAATCAACGCTGCCAGAGCCGTCGATATCTGCCAGCCAGATATGTTGCGGGTTGAAACTGTCCACCGGCTGATTAAAACCGCTCAATGTGACCGGTTTGCCAAAGGTGCCATGACCTAAGTTCGGCCAACAGGTGACGTTATTGTGGCGCACCCGCATCAGGTGTTGCTGCCCGCTCCCCAGTGGATCACTGAAAGCCACTAACTCAGCATTACTGGCACCGGGGATCGGCAGAACGATGGCGGGGTCTTGATAGACTTGCCGCGCGGCAGCAAAACCATCGCGCTGATTAGCATACAGGCGCACACTGTTCGGCCCGATCAACGCCAGATCAGATAAGCCATTGCCAATCAAATCCGCTAATTGGGCTTGTGGGTGGAAATACTCGGTGGGCAATGCAGACAGCGGGGTGAACTGGGTCCAGCTTTGATCAGGGTTACGGCTGTAATAACCCGCCAGTCCCGGTTGGCTGATAACCCAGTCCAGACGGCCATCACCATTGATATCCATCAGGCTGGCACTATCACGCAAGGTAGGGATAGTGGGCAAAATTTGTGCCGCGCCGAAGCTGACGCCATCTTCACTATCCGCGGTGCGCACTGGCGGGTGATAGCGCCAACTGCCACTGTCTTGATACAACATGCCCGGCAACCCTTCACCGTTCAGGTCAACTAACTGATAATAGGGGCTAAATTTGTCCCATTCAGGCATCGCCTGCCAGTGGTTCTCTGCGCCAGTTTGCAGCTCCTGATAATCAAATTCCAGTGGCGGTAAGGTCAGAGTGGTGCCGTCTGTTTCATGTGCCACTTGCTGGCAACTGATGAGCTGGCTGGCATATGGACTGGCCAGATAGTTCAGGCGCAGGCGAGCCACCAGTGCCGCATCGCTTTGGTTTTCATCGCCAGACAACAGTTGTAGGTTATGGTACATAAATACCTGTTGGCACAGGCGGCGAGTGCGGACTTCAAAACCGTATTCGTAACGCGAGAAGGGATCCTGCCGCTCTGACCAGGCAGCATCTGAATCACGTGGTGGAACCTCAGATAAGGTATTTGGGCGTTCGCCATAATCAAATACCAACGTAAATAGCCACTTGTCGTCTTGGGGGCGCGTTTTTTGGCCGCTAAATAGCGTCTCGCTTGACGTCAGATTGCCGTAGCGTACTTGCTGCAAATAACGCTGAGCGCTGGCTTGTGGATGAGCAGCACTTTCTGCTGCATCAACGTGGGCGTCATCTTCACCTTGATAGTCATAGCAAATATGCTCGCCGGTGGCGGAGATAGACTCTTCCAATAACCATTCTGCGATATGTGCTGGATGCTCAGCAGCGGCAATATGTGCCTGTGGGGTTATACCCAGATAATGCTGCTGGCCATCAGTGCTGTAAACCCGCCAGAAAGCGGTTTGGTTGGATGTGGTGTCTTTAGGCTGCCAGAATTCGATACGAGCAAAACCGCCCTCTACGCGCGGCTGATATTGGGTAACGCTAAAGTTATTTGATGCACTATCTTGATATTTAAATTCGCTGTCTGATTTAGAAACGGCAATCAGGACTTCACCATTGGGACCAATAAACTCATCACGACTATCATAGTGAGGGACGCCACGCTCGGTGCGACGGCGAATCGCCATTATTCCCACATTCCAGCCGAGGCCGAACGGGCCATTACCGCTGCCACTGCTGTAACTTAATGCCAGTGCCGGTGCATAGCCACGGCCAGCAGAAATAGGCAAAGGCACGGTTAAGCTGGCTAATCCACTTGAGCCGATAGCACCCAGTGATTCCCCCATTCCTGTCATAGCACCGCCCCCTTTAGGGAGCGATAATGGCGCTACACCAATCTGTTGTTTGTTGTTTTCCATAATGGACTCCTGTCAGGCCTCCTGACGAAGGCCTGTTGGGTTAAGTAAGTAACTGCGGTTTTAGGAACGGATGGTGTAGCGAATGTGCAAAATGATATCGCTCAGGCGTTGTAACAGCTCCTGTTGCGTTCCGTTCACATTCGCATTAGGGAAGCGCAGCTCGAAACTGCCATTATCGGTAATATCAATCCCTTCAAAGGGCAGGTACTTACCATCGTTGAAGTCCAGTTGGAACTGGCCACTGTCATTCATGCCGCGCGAAATGGCGATAGCCTCACAGCCTTTGGCGCAGGTTGTCTTATCCCCGGTGTAGCTCAGAACGGCTTGTACATCCTGATATGGCCCTAACACCGCAGGCAGTGTCACGCTAACCTGTTTGATACGACGTTTTTTGCCCAGTTTCATGGTTGCCGGGTAGTCTTGCTCCAATGCCAGATCACGGATGTTGATTTTGGCGCTTAAGATGCCCTCTATGATGCTAATAGGATCACCACTGGTACCCTCTTTGCCTTTGATAGCATCAGAAATTGCGCTGGATAAATCAAAGTTATTGGTGGTAGAGCGATGATAAACTTGCGCCAGCGAAATGGTACGATCCACTTCTAATGCGCGTTCATCTTCCATCAGCCAGATATTTTCCAGTTTTTGCAGATTCAGCATCAGATCTTCACCGGCCAGCAGCCCTTGATATAGATCATTCCAACCTGAGCGCGCGAACAGATGCTGTGTTTTGCTGGTGTCGATATCACGTTCCAGTGCACTTTTTGCCATCAGGCACAGTGGCTGCGCGGCATCGAACAGTTGGTAATACAGACCAGACAGGCGGCCAACCATCCAGTTGTACAGCTCTTTACCGCTAAAGCGGGTGCTCTGCATTTGGTAAACGGCCTGCGCGTGGGATTGCTCCATTTCAGCCAGATTGCTCTGTTTCTGCGCCATTGAGATCTGAAGATCCAGCCCGACGAGCTGCTCTTGCAACTGCTCAACATCTTTCTCGGCCAGGGTTTGCTGTAACTGCCACTCTTGCGCACGGCGCGCATGGTTGGCCCTGATATCGCTGATGTTTGCCCCCTGTTCGATGCCATTAGAGGTGATCTGCATAGATTGACCTGTGGCGTTTGCAACCGCTCCCCAATGAGATCCCCCGTCAGCGAGCCCGAAGATATTAGGTGCCAGATCGAGTGCTGCTCCGACACTGATTGGTACTATCGAGCTCATATTCAGAACATATGCAGCAGTACGGGCTGTTAAAACGTTCTGCTCATCGCTGGAAATACCCTCTTTAAATAATTTCTTATAGTAATCCCGGCGTTCTTCGGCGCTGCTTTTCATCACTCGGGTGGCTTTACGGCTACTTTGCATAAGTTCGATATTGGCATTTTGAATATCGCGGGTTTGCTGCAATACCCGTTGCTGTTGTTGTTGTAACAGTAGCGTCAAGGCTTCGTTATCTTGTTTCTCTAACGCATTTTGTAATGAGTTACCAAACTGCATCACTGAGTTGACGGCACCTTTGGCTCGTTCCAACAGCAGAGGGAAACGATACAGGCTGGTGGCAACAGCAGTTGGGGTCAGAGATGTACTGATCCCGTCACCGGCAGCGTGCTGGCGTTGTAACTCTTTTGGATCAATCGGGGTTGCAAACAGCGGCAGATACAGCGGTTGCCCTTCCAGGCTAAGATTATGGCGCAGGTTATACAGCAGAATGTCGAGCCTATCCCAATAGGAAAGCAGCACTTCGTTGTACGGTGGCAGGAAGTTGCCGTCTGATGTGTTGCCGGAGATGGACTTCGCGTTATCTTTTAAACTCAGATCGTTCCAGTCATGTGCGACAGTAATTTCAGGGCGTGGCCCTAATAATTGGCTGGCCTGCACGTAATACATCTTGGCATCAACCAGAGTGTCGCGCTCCAACTGACGATAGGACTGATTACCACGGGCAATTAATACATCCAGTGTGCGCATAAAGACCGCTAACTTATATTGCATCGGATCTTTCATGGCAATAACGTCAGGGTCGGTTGTTGCCAGTGTGGTATTGCTGTCCCAGTCAGTATCTTTTTGCAGTGGCAATATATTCCAATAGCGGGGTTTATCGCCATCCGTTTGTAAAACACCTTTTTCATTGCGATAGCCGGCACTATTAAACAGGAATTTTAACCAGCGTTCGGCTTCATCAAAGCGTTGTTCGGTAAGGAAACGGGCAGATGCTAATAATGGAATATGGAAGAACAGTTCCCACAGATAAATGCCATAAGACTGGTAAAAGGCTTTCAGAGTAACGGACTCATCTTGTAGGTTGTAATCAAAAAACTTGTCGATGCTGACTTGTAAGTTACTGATTAAATCCAGAGGATCGCTTACCCCCAATTTCGTTGGTTGGTCAGTAATAATAATATTTGAGCCATCAGAGTTATTTTCCCTCTCAGGTATTTTCCAACTGAAGGAAATATGTGTAGGTTTTTCTTTTCCATTCAGTGTAGTCCCCTCTATTATTTTATTTTCAATTCTTTCTACTGAACCATCTTTAAAATGAATGTTTATATGGGTGATGGTGACATGTTCAGCACTTATTGATGTTGCTTTAAACGCTATCAGTTGACTCACTTGTGTATTGATTTCATTATAAACTAATGTCAACGCCCCTTCTGCGGTTAATCCTGTTGGGTTCTCTATTGTTTTTACTTTATAATGATGACCAGTCCCATCAGCATATCCACCATCTATTTTATTTAATTGATTAATATTAAACTTGGTAATTTCATTTTCTACTTCATATTTACCATTATTTACCCAATTGTCATCATCATTTTTATAACAAGAGTTAATATAATTGATGGTTATTTCTTTGTTATCTGCTGATTTTCTAACCTCACTCGATGCCCATGAGAGATGCAATCTATTTCTTTGCCAAAAAACGGTAATATGATCTTTCTGTGAACCATCGATATTACTATTAACTGCCTTCCATTCTGACCAAATGAATTGATTTTTATTTACAGTGCTATCTTCTGCACAACTGCGCCAAAAATACTGATAGGGTTTTTCTTTAGTGCGTCCAATAAAGAAGTGGGTATCTTTTTTAGGTGTGACCAGGTGGCTGATGGTATCCAATCGTGCTAGTTTTTCATAGCTAATCAGATATTTTTGCATCGCTTTCGTCACTGAATTCTCAGTCAATTTAGCCTGGTTAATACTTTGTTCGAACTCGGTAAACAGTTCTGTTTTATTATAACGTAAGGTCGGATCAATATAATCGGCAGCATAGTATTTCAGCTTTTCTTTACCCGCCCAACGAGAGTAACGTTTATTATAAACACTCCAGTTATGCAGGAAGTTATCCGTGCTGAAATGCCTGGCAACTTTATCGGCGGCAGCGTCAGGTTCGGCCCCGTCAATACAGCGTTCAATATAGAGTTGCAGGCTGCTGATAGCTTCGGCAACTTTTGAGGTTTTTACCTCGCTGCCAATTTTGGTATCCAGCAGCAGGTGTTGATACAATTCGTCAGCAGTTTTAATTTCTTTGCCAAATGTTTTTTTGGCCAGGGCATAGTTCACCAATGCGTCACGGCGTGATTCACTGATTTTTTTCAATACGATAGCATTAGACATAATGTTATATCCTATAAGTTTTTAGATTTAAATTAGGTATTACAGGCTGGGAAGAAAGCTTTCAGCCATTATTTCAATCACTGATTTGTCATCATTAGTACCTAATGCTAAAGATTTTAAATTCAGTACATCTTTGTCGGTGATTTTTAGTTGGTCGATCATGTTCATGTGTTTACAGAGTTGGTTTACAGCCATAAAATTTACTGGATATTGTTCAGGGAAGATACTGGCAATCATTTCGTTAGCTTGTTGCTTATCCCAGCCATGAATTTTGACTAGCATCCTTTCTTCTGAAGTGTTAATTTCAGTAATTATTTTATTGTTGTTTTTTATTTTTTCTCTAAGTGATTCTATCTTTTTATCTTCCTGGGTTTTATCAGAATTAATTAAATGCAAGGAGTCATTTAATAGTTGTATTCTTAAGATTTTACTCTGTTTCTCCTTGTTTTTAACTTCCATTTCTGATGTTAGTGTATTACACTCTTCTAGATATTTTTCTTTTTTTCTCTTGTTCACTTCATTATCACCAAAAATACCGGTGCCGAAGAGATCATTAGCTTCTTGACTACTTAAGATGGTTATTTTTTTAATTAAATCTTTTTTTTCAGCGATGGATAATGCTATTTTTTTTATTTCTACATTCAAGTTATGTAATAGTTCATTTGATAATTCAAGCTCTCCTGATATTTTTTTCCGTTGATCATCGATAGGTTTTAGTTTGCTATTTTCTTCTGCTAATTGCTTTTCTAATCCCTTTTGTTCTATCTGTAACTGATCCATATCAGTGTGAGAACTGAATAATGAGAAATAACGCAATGCCTCAGAGACTGGCACTGTTACCTGCTGTTGCCAGGCTTTAAATTCAGCCAGTAAACGCAATGATGATAGGCTAATGCGTAATGGTTGTTCACCGCCATTGAACAATTTTGGTTGCAACAGTAATGCAAGATCTTGTTGAGTCAATCCAGCCCATTGAGCGATCAGCACGTACTGGCTCAGTTTTTGGCATTGAGTCACCAACAGTGGATGATGTTCCAGTTTTTCCACTGTTGGGCGGTTGCTAAAGATCTCAATAACAGCCTGATTGAATTTTGGTCAGTAAATTCACTATCATTGCTTTCCAGCCAACTGACTAAACCGGCGACCACTTCTGTTTTCAAATGGAAACCGGCAGCCAGACTGCGATACAGATTCTGTTTTAATAAGGTAGCATCAGCTGATTCATCGACCGAATGGTAGATATTGGAGAGGAAATTAAACAGCTCCGGTGTGGCGGTTTTGCTGTATTGGGTGGTTAACATGGCGTTGAGTGCGGCAAGATCCAGTTTTTGCTCACTCATCCATTGCACAATATTTTCCAGTAGATTGACGGTAACCAGAACCTGAGATGCATTCTTTTCAGCCATGTTCTGGCATGCTTCAGGTTTTCCGCATAAGGTGAGCAACATTTCCGCTGGTGCGGCGCTCAGGCCAAACAGAGATGCGATAGTCGCCATGCGAGGCTCTTTCTGATCATCATCAGTCACCTCTTGTTTGCCAACCATCATGGTAAACTTATCAGCCGACAGACCATATTGGCGATTAAGCCGCAGATACTCAGATAGTACTGGCAGAATCTGTTCTTCGTTTACACCGCCATCTTGAATACTGGATACTAACGTATTGAGCTGATCGACACTGAGTTTAGTCGCATGGGCCAAACGTTGACGGTTGGCCTCTTGTGTCCGCTTGGTTTTAAGCAACTCATAACTGACTGGATTTAGCCCTAATTGTTCCTGTACCAACGCTGGGGTCAGTTCTAATGCTTGTATATCAGCATTGTCTGCCAACAGAGCTGCAATATTGCGCAAGTTGGTTGATTGACTCTCCAGTACCGCATTGATGATAGTGAGATTATCATCATAAGGCAGGGTGAATGAATCATCGGCAGAGTTAATTGTCGGAACCGACAAGTCTGATAAAGTGATCTGTTCCCGCAATGTTTCCAGCAAAATATCCAGTGTGGAAACTTCTTGCTGCATCATGGTTTCACTCAATACCAGACGATTCAGATCCGGGCGACGTTGATCAATATGCAGTGAGTTCTCTTCGCTGTGTAGCTCTTGCGCAACGTTGTATAGCTCACACAAATAGCGGGCTGGGGAGAATATGGATTGAATCGATGCCGGATCGACATATTTATCTGTTCTTTCTGGAATAGCATTGTCGGCCAGTGCTGTACCTGAGTTCCGCCGAGGGGCTGCCTCTTCGAAGATATGCATTTTTTTGATTCCATTTAGCACAGGATCACTACGTAATTGCTGTGCGCGTTGCTCCGCGTGATTTTTATTCACTTTAATTGACGTGGTATTATTTGTTTTATCTTGCATAACCTACCTCTATCTCTTTAGGGGATGAGAGAGCTCAACATAGCGATAGACTGAGCTCTCTATGGGAACAGTAATTTTTATTAATTTCTAACTTTCACCTCTCGCCATGATAACGATGAGTTTGCTCGCACATACTTGATAAAAGACTCTTTACAGATAGCTCTACTTTTAAAAAAAATATAATAGTCAATGTTGAAATTTATATTTTTATCGCAGCTTATATTGGAAGCACGATAGTTCACTTGTTTTGTATTAAATCCTTCTACTGTCAGTGATATACCTGCCCCTTTTTTGATTAAATTATGTCGAGTTCTGGGGTCATCAACGTTTAATACATTTCCTCTGAAACCTTGTTTTTTCATATGGTTTAAAAAATTCTTAAAACAGCATGAAGAGGAAAAAACAGTGCTTTGTAGTAATGTAAGCTGTTTTAAATGCGCTGATTTATTCGGTAATCCGTTTATATGTGATCCGTATAGCAAAATTGCTTTACAATTGGTGGCTAATCCCACATCAAAACCACAGTCTTTTATTTCTTTGGTGCTTAATATTATATCTAGCTGATTTACGTCTGGAGTGTTCTCCTTTAACGTAATGTTACAGTTGCCGGAATCTAAGAAGTAGTCACACAGAAAACCTGCATGTTCTGATTTAAGTTGATGCGTACCAATATTGATCGCGCCACTTTTGTTTTTTTTGCAGGCCGTGCTAAGTTCAGTTAAACAGATGTACGCAGGGTAAATGTCATTATAAAGTGCTTCTCCCATATCCGTTAGTTTTAGCCCAGTGGTTGTACGCGTGAATAGTTTAAAACCAAGTTCATCCTCGAGTATTTTTATACTCCTGCTCATTGGCGGCGGTGTGGAAAATAATTTAATGGCCGCGTTGGTCAGCGAGCCTTCCTGAACCGTAGTAATAAATACCAGCAAATTTTTTGAGAGAAACATATGCACCACTTTGTTGTAGTTAAATGCGCCATATGTAGACTGCAATATATATTGATATATAATTGTTAGTCTATTTCACATATTGGAAAGGTAGTGGTGATTTTTGTCAACTTGTAGGAATAACATGCATTTACAATCCAATAATAGGTCGGATTATTATCAATGGGATATTTCTCAATCAGATGAGATTAATTCTTATATTGCTATAGAGCATTATATCGCTAATACCTCTAAAGAGGTATTAGCGATATCCCTGATATACCTCAGCCACTCGTTTAAAGTACTCGGTCAAATAGTCGATACAGACCTGAACTTTAAGTGGCATTTTATCTTTCTCGGTATAGAGTGCATATACTGGGCGCGGATCTGAATGGTATTTTTTAAACAGTATTTCCACCTCGCCGCGTTTAATTTCCTCTATTACCCACATTAACGGTGCGTAAGCGATACCGGCACCCGCTTTAAGCCAACAGATCATGGTTTGTGAGTCATTGGTGACAAAGCGGCCCTGGGGCGATATTTGCGTGGTAATACCTTCTGGTGCGATTAGCTCAAAGTTACTGTCTGGTCGCACGCTATATTCCAGCCAGGAGAAATTGGTCATATCACTGGGTTTTTCTGGTGTGCCATGTTGTGCTAAATAACTTTTGGCGGCGCAGACCACCATCGGCATGGAACCAAGGCGGCGTGAAAATAGCCCCGAATCCTGTAATGCACCAACGCGGACCACCACATCTAAACCATCGGCAATTAAATCCGGTGCCGGAATGCCGGTAACCAGATTAACGGATAGGCCGGGATACTCTTTCAACATCTCTGCTGTCATCGTTGCCAGTACATTTTGTGCCATCGTTGATGAGCAGCCGATGCGTAAGGTTCCGGTTGGGGTGTTGTTAAAGGCATAGAGTTGTTCATGGACTTCCTGTACTTCCTGCAACATGCGCCGACAACCCTGATAGTAAATTCGGCCTGCCTCAGTTAAACCAATGCGGCGAGTACTGCGGTTAAGCAGCTTAACATTCAGCTCGGTTTCCAGTTTTGACACTGTTTGGCTAATCGACGACACGCTCATTTCTAACTGCCGTGCGGCGCCAGTAAAAGACCCACATTCAACCACCTTGGCAAATACTGACATCCGTTTTAGTCTTTCCATGGTCCACCCTGAGTTGATTGCTAACGCTTGATTGTTAACTGTAGCTTAAAAGTGATTTAGATCACACATCGTAGATAAGGTGATAATAAGCAGGCTAATATACTGCTGTCGGGAGAATCGTTTTAGGTTTGCAAGCCACGCTGTCGAAGTGTTATCTCGCCTCGCTAAGGTTACAGTCATGTTGCTTAGTTAAGTTTAACCTACAAGTTAGTCTTATGGCTGGTTCACCGGCACCCTATAATAGAAAGGATCTACAGAATGACGTTGCTTCCGGTGATGGTGATATTTGGCCTCTCTTTTCCGCCAATATTTTTTGAGTTGCTCCTTTCGCTGGCGCTGTTCTTTATTTTGCGCCGTGTGCTACAACCTACTGGTATTTATGAGTTTGTCTGGCATCCGGCACTCTTTAATACCGCGCTGTATTGTTGTCTTTTCTATTTAATATCCCGTCTTTTTTCCTGAGGTCGCCGTGAGTACTTTTTCATTAAAAATAATCCGTATCGGCATCACCTTATTGGTGGTTTTACTGGCGGTTATCGCTATTTTCAACGTTTGGGCTTTTTATACCGAATCACCCTGGACCCGTGATGCCAAATTCACTGCCGATGTGGTGGCTATCGCACCGGATGTCAGTGGCTTGATCACCGATGTGCCGGTAAAAGACAATCAACTGGTGCAGAAAGGGCAGATTTTGTTTGTTATTGACCAACCGCGCTACCAGCAGGCGTTGGCTGAAGCCGAGGCCGATGTGGCCTATTACCAAACACTGGCGGCGGAGAAACAGCGTGAGTCCGGTCGGCGGCAACGTTTAGGGATTCAGGCGATGTCACAAGAAGAAATTGACCAGTCCAACAACGGATTACAAACCGTCAGGCATCAGTTGGCAAAAGCTATCGCAGTACGGGATTTAGCCAAACTTGATCTGGAACGCACCACCGTGCGTGCGCCCGCACAAGGTTGGGTGACTAATCTGAATGTTCATGCCGGGGAGTTTATTAACCGTGGCGCCACCGCCGTTGCACTGGTGAAAAAAGATACTTTCTATATTTTGGCCTATTTGGAAGAGACCAAGCTGGAAGGGGTTAAAGCCGGGTATCGGGCGGAAATCACCCCACTGGGCAGCAACCGTATTTTGCACGGTACTGTCGACAGTGTCTCCGCCGGTGTCACCAACAGCAGTAGCAGTGTCGATAGCAAAGGGTTGGCGACGATTGACAATAATCTGGAATGGGTGCGGTTGGCGCAACGAGTACCGGTGAAGATCCGTTTGGACAGTGAAGATCAACAGCATCCCTATCCCGCAGGGACGACGGCTACCGTGGTGATAACCGGGGCGACTGATCGCAATCCTAATCAGGCTTCGCCGATTGTTAAGTTGATGCATCGCCTGCGTGAGTTCGGCTAAGATGAACAGCCCGACCTTTATTCGCCTGCGCTTTGCGTTCAAACTCAGTTTTGCCATTGTGGCCGCGCTGTTTCTGGGCTTTCATCTGCAATTGGAAACACCACGCTGGTCGGTGCTGACGGCGGCCATTGTTGCTGCTGGCCCGGCATTTGCTGCGGGCGGTGAGCCATTCTCTGGTGCGATTCGTCACCGAGGCTGGTTACGTATTATCGGGACATTCATCGGCTGTATCGGTGGTTTGGTTATCATCGTTCTGACTATCAGAGCACCAGTATTAACCCTGATGCTTTGCTGTTTGTGGGCTGGCGTTTGTACTTGGATCTCCTCACTGGTTCGGGTTGAGAACTCTTACGCATTCGGGCTGGCGGGTTACACCGCGCTGATTATCATTGTCACCACCGGTGAAACGCCATTACTGACACCGCAGTTTGCAGTCGAGCGCTGTAGCGAGATTGTGCTGGGGATCGTCTGCGCGGTGATGGCGGATCTGCTGTTTTCACCACGATCGATCAAGCAGGATATTGATCGTCTGGTCGATAAGGTGTTGGTAGATCAATATAAATTATTGCAGTTATGTATTCGTCCGGCAGAAAAAAACGATATCGATCGCGCCTGGAATGATCTGGTTAAAAATACCACGGCACTGAATGGGATGCGTAGTTATCTGATGATGGAATCTTCCCGCTGGCAGCGCTGTAACCGCCGCTTACGGGTATTGCACACGGCGTCATTAGCCCTGATCACTCAAGCCTGCGAGACCTATCTGGTATTGATCAATCATCCTGACTTACTCAGTGCCGAGCTGAAAGCGATGCTGAGTGAACCGGCAGAGACGCCGGCTGAAATTCATCAGCAGATGAAGAAATTGCGTCAATATATTGGCGGTAGTCACAGTGCGGCGATCCCTGCGACCATCAGCAGTTGGGTGGGGGCGGCGACACGCTATTTATTGCTATCAAAAGGGATTCATACCAACAGCAGTATCAGCCGGGTGGAAGAGGGTATTCTGGACGGCGATGAGCCAATCAAACATGTTTCAGCCGAAGGTCATCATGCGATGATCAATGGCTTGCGTACCGGTATTGCTACGGCGATCGGCGGCCTATTCTGGCTGTGGACTGGCTGGACATCCGGGGCGGGCTGTATGGTCATGATTGCGGTGGTGACCTCACTGGCAATGCGCACCCCCAATCCACGGATGGTGGCGATCGACTTCCTGCTAGGGGTGATTATGGCGCTACCTATTGGGGCGCTCTATTTCATGTTTATTATCCCTGCGACCCAGCAAAGTATGCTGTTGCTGTGTATCAGTCTGGGATTACTGGCATTTATTATTGGTATCGAAGTGCAAAAGCGCCGTCTTGGCTCGCTGGGAACATTGGCCAGTACCATCAATATTATGGTGTTGAGCAACCCGATGGAGTTTAATGTCAGTATGTTCCTCGACAGTGCGCTGGGGCAGATTGTCGGCTGTTTCGTTTCTCTGATTGTGCTGTTGTTGATCCGCGATAATGCCAAGGACCGAACCGGCAGAACCTTGCTAAACCGCTTTGTTTACAGCGCTGTATCGGCATTGACCACCAATAAAGCCCGCCGCAGCGAAAATCATCTACCGGCGTTGTATCAACAACTGAATCAATTATTGATGATGTTCCCCAGTGATATTGATAAGTATCGACTGGCATTAACGCTGATCATCGCCCATCAGCGGCTCAATAACACCGAGATCCCAGTTAATGCTGAATTGAGTGCTTTTCACAAACAGATCCGCTATACCGCCGATCGGGTTATCAATGCCAAAAATGACCAGAAGCGGCGCTATTACTTTGCTCGCTTACTACAAGAGTTGGATCAATATCAGCAGAAATTAGTCGATTATCAATCGCCTGATTCTGTTATCCGCCCGGTAAAGCGGTTGGCGGATATGTTGCATCGTTATCAGAGTGCGCTTATCTAGCGATACTCTTCGTCCTTGAAACCACAGGGTTGTTAGCGGCGCTCACTTACCCGAATCACTGACCTGAGTCAGCTCATCGGGATGCGCTCACTGGCTGCCTACCTGCGATTCCAATGACTTTGAGTATCTCCTTTGGAGTGAAATCACAGGGTTGTTAGCGGCGCTTACTTACCCGAATCACTGACCTGAGTCAGCTCATCGGGATGCGCTCACTGGCTGCCTACCTGTGATTCCAATGACTTTGAGTATCTCCTTTGGAGTGAAACCACAGAGTTGTTAGCGGCGCTCATTTACCCGAATCACTGACCTGAGTCAGCTCATCGGGATGCGTTCACTGGCTGCCTACCTGCAACTCCAAGTTCTTTGGGTATATACTTCATAGTGAAGCAACCTTCCTCGCCCTCCATTAATGGGGGCATCCTTTCCCTCAGGAGGTCGACAAGATGTCAGCACAAAATCTATTACGCGATCCATTGCAAAATCCATTACAAAACCAACGACACAGCGACGGTGTGTACCATATCGGCTATTTTGTTGGTGGTAAATGGCATCAGGCGCAGGACACTTTCGACGTACATAACCCTGCTACCGGCCAGTTGGTGGCGAAAGTGGCTAAATCGGGTACCCAAGAAACTGAAGCCGCGATTAAGGCCGCCAGTGCGGCTTTCCCCGCCTGGCGAAAAACACCCGCCAAGCAGCGAGCGGAAATTCTTCAGCGTTGGTATTTGTTGATTATGGAACATCAGCAATCATTGGCTGAGATAATGGTTTCTGAGCAAGGTAAACCATTGAAAGAAGCCTTAGGCGAGGTCGCCTATGCCGCCAGCTTTATTCAATGGTTTAGTGAGCAGGCCAAACGTGCCAATGGTGAGATTATTCCGCCAGCCAAAGAGGGGGCACGCATTCTGGCTACTCGCGAACCGGTTGGTGTGGTGGCGGCCATCACGCCGTGGAATTTCCCGCTGGCAATGTTAACCCGCAAACTGGGGCCAGCATTGGCTGCCGGTTGTACCGGATTGATTAAACCGGCCAATAACACGCCGTTATCCGCGTTTGCTTTGCTGGCATTGGCAGAGCAAGCCGGTGTGCCTGCTGGCGTACTCAATGGTGTTGCGGGCGATACGCATGCCATCAGTGATGCCATCATGGCCAGCCCGGAAGTGCGTAAAATCTCCTTTACCGGCTCAACCGAAGTTGGCAAAACCTTAATGCGTAATGCCGCAGCCACCATGAAGAAAATTTCCATGGAACTGGGCGGTAACGCGCCATATATCGTGTTTGATGATGCTGATTTGGATGCCGCAGTTGCTGGTGCGATGGCATGTAAATTCCGCAATGCCGGGCAGGTGTGCGTGTGCGTCAATCGCTTCTATATTCAGGATGGCGTGTATGACGAGTTTGTCAGCCGTTTAGCCACTGAGGTTAAAAAACTTAATGTTGGTAATGGTATGGATAAAGACGTCAATATGGGGCCATTGATTAATATCGCCGGGCTGGAGAAAGTCGAGGATCACGTCAAAGATGCGCTTGAGAAGGGCGGTCGCCTGCTGGTGGGGGGCAGTCGTCATCAACTGGGGGGGAATTTCTTCCAGCCTACAGTTATTGCCGATGCTAATGAGCAGATGAAAGTCGCCTCTGAAGAGACATTTGGCCCACTGGCTGCCTGCTTCCGCTTCAAAACCGAAGAGGAAGTTATCAAACGGGCTAATGACACGCCGTTCGGGCTGGCAGCTTACTTCTATACTCAGAATCTGCAACGTGTATTCCGGGTTTCAGATGCGTTGGAAAGCGGTATGATTGGTGTCAATGAAAGTTCAGTTTCTACTGAGCTGGCACCTTTCGGTGGTGTTAAAGAGTCTGGCCTTGGCCGTGAAGGGTCAGTGCTGGGGTTAGATGAGTTTATGGAAGTCAAAACCTTGCATTTGGGTAATTTATAAATTGGATTGGTGAATAAAACGTGGGCATGGGTTATCGCAATGAGCAGCACAACAGTTATTGGCAGCCTGAGGGTTAAGGAGAACCATGAATAAACGACTTATGGCCATTCTGGGCGCGATACTGTTGCTGGCAGTGGCGGCATTGCAGGGGATTGGCGGTGTCACGGCGCGTGATATCGGCCAATCGGCGGATCTGGAACGCCCACCTTTATCGGCACCTGCATCGATTGAACAATTGACCCAGCACCAGCAGGTGGCTAAATACCTACAAGTGCATCATCGCCTGCCGGATTTTTATCTTACCAAGCAGCAGGCGCGTGCGCAGGGCTGGGATCCCAAAGACGGCAATCTGTGTAAAGTATTGCCAGGCAGAGCGATTGGCGGCGATCGTTTTTCTAACCGTGAACGCCAACTGCCTGAGGCGAAAGGCCGTAACTGGCGTGAAGCCGATGTTAATTATCGTTGTGGGCATCGCGGTAGCGATCGTTTGCTGTACTCCAATGATGGCCTGATTTATCTAACTCAGGATCACTACAAGCGTTTCATTCGGATGGAGTGAGAAGATGGTAAAAGTGGTATTTGATTTTGACCATATATCCGATCTTCCTGCATTTTACCGCGCATTTTGCCAAAAATTTGCGCTGAGCGAAGATTTTGGCGCCAATCTGGATGCTCTGTGGGATGTGGTCACCGGTGAGATAGCCTTACCGGTAGAGATTGAATTTATTCATTTCAATCACCGCCACAAACGCCGCTTTGGTGCGATTGTGCTGCTGCTTGAGGAAGCGGAAGAGGAGTTAGCAGGCAGCCTGCGTTTCAATATAGTGTGAATTAGCCTTCTTGAGTCGGGAGCCGAGTCAGACCCGGCCCCGCCCGATTATTGCTGCTTTTCAGACAGTTCACGCAGATATTGGAAGATCTGACGGAATGATTTCGGCGGCTTGTTAGTGGCTTTCTCTTTCTGGGCATTACGTATCAGGCTACGCAGTTGTTGGCGATCCGCATCTGGATATAGATCCAACACCGTAGGGATCGCGACATCACCTTCTTCAACCAAACGGTCACGCAGCATTTCCAGCTTGTGGAACAGCGAGATTTGTTGGTTATGGCGATTTTTCAGCTTATCCAATGCGGTTTGGATAGGTTCTACATCACGGGCACGTAGCATTTTACCAATTAACTGGATCTGGCGGCGGCGGCCTTCTTTCTTGATTTTCTGTGCCAGTTCAACGGCTGCCAGCAGATCTTCATCCAGTTGGATTTTCTCCAGCGCATTTTTACCCAGCTCAACCAGCTCGGTGCCGAGTTCTTTCAGTGCTTCGGCATCACGTTTAATTTCACTTTTACTGACCCAGATAATTTCATCGTCATCTTCGTCTTTATCTTCTGGGACTTCATCTAGCCAATCTTCGGGCTGTTTGTTCATGGTCAAATTCCTTAAAAAGAGGCTAATCGTAGCAGGTTGTTGGCTTTCTGCGAAATAGTACAAAGATCTCTGATAGACTCAGAACCATGGCGTTCTATATTGTATCCGTGTAAGTCGTCGTGTTACGACTCTTTCCTGAACGATTATCTCATTAATTATGGCAGACTGATGAAAGTAGTCACTCAAGTTGCAGAACAGCGTAAAACGCTGGAACAAGCGGTTGCACAGGCTTTGGAATTGGCCCGTGCGGGTTCTGATGCGGCCGAAGTCGCTGTAAGTAAAACCACCGGAATTAGTGTCAGCACTCGCTTTGGTGAAGTGGAAAATGTGGAGTTCAACAGCGATGGTGCGCTGGGAATTACTGTTTATCACCAGCAGCGTAAAGGTAGCGCGTCTACCACCGATTTAAATCCAGATGCAGTCGCCCGCACGGTGCAGGCTGCGCTGGATATTGCTCGTTACACTTCACCTGATCCTTACGCTGGCGCGGCAGATAAATCGCTGCTGGCTTTTGAGGCGCCTGATTTGGATCTGTTCCATCCGAGCGATTTGGATGCAGAACAAGGTATCTTGCTGGCCGCCCGGGCGGAGCAGGCTGCATTGCAGGCCGATAAGCGGATTACCAATACCGAAGGTGGCAGTTTTAACAGCCATTATGGCATCAAGGTGTTTGGTAACAGCCACGGCATGTTACAGAGCTATTGCTCAAGTCGCCATTCGCTTTCCAGCAGCGTTATCGCTGAACATAATGGTGATATGGAGCGAGATTACGCTTATACCATTGGCCGGCGGATGGAAGATTTAGCCAGCCCGGAATGGGTTGGTGAGGAGTGCGCTCGTCGTACTTTATCCCGCTTATCGCCACGTAAACTGCCGACCATGCAATCACCGGTGCTGTTTGCCGCTGAAGTGGCGACCGGTTTGTTTGGTCACTTGGTTTCGGCGATCAGCGGCGGCAATATCTACCGTAAATCGACCTTCTTGCTCGATCATTTGGGTAAACAGATTTTACCTGAGTGGTTAACTATTGAAGAGCACCCACATTTACTGCGTGGTCTGGCTTCGACCCCGTTCGATAGTGAAGGTGTGCGTACTTTACAACGGGAAATCGTTAAAGATGGGATACTGCAAACCTATCTGTTGACCAGCTATTCAGCCCGTAAACTGGGGCTGCAAAGTACCGGTCATGCTGGTGGCATCCATAACTGGCGCATTGCCGGTCAGGGGCAGGATTTCGCCGGAATGCTGAAGCAATTGGACAAAGGTTTGGTGGTAACTGAACTGATGGGCCAGGGTGTCAGTACCGTAACCGGTGACTATTCCCGCGGCGCGGCAGGTTTTTGGGTTGAAAACGGTGAGATTCAGTATCCAGTCAGTGAGATAACGATTGCCGGTAATCTGAAAGATATGCTGCGTAATATCGTCAGCGTAGGCAGTGATATCGAAACCCGCAGTAACATTCAGTGTGGCTCTGTTTTATTACCTGCGATGAAGATTGCGGGCGAATAACATCGTGTAGCTTCACATCTAAAGCTGGCATTGGTTGCTGGCTTTTTTTTTGATTTTTATTCAGCCCTCATCTCATTTATTAATTGATTACAAGAAATCATTGTCAGTTTCAGTGTCTATTGCCTATGTTAAGTGTGAGCAATGTACTAATGATCAGTATTTCAATAACAATAATCCCATCCCCAATTTGGTCTTGCTGCGAAACCCTGCTGCAACGCCACGTTAGAAGGGTATAGAAGGAATGTGAGCATGGGTAAGAAAATGATGGCGTTAATGGCGGCGGTGTTACTCAGCGCCAGCACTTTAGCGATGGCTGCCAGCGTGGCTGATAACATGGAAACCATTGCTGATAATTACGGCAAAGTGTTGAAGGCTGACTCTACTGATGTGATGAAGCAAGGCTTGCAGGCGATGCGTGCAGCGGCGCAGGATGCACAAAAGGGCATACCTACCAAGTTGAAGAGTAAAGGCGAGGGTAGCGCGGAGGTGAAGGATTTCCGTCATGGTTTGGACTTATTTATCGGGCAGATTGATGGTGCGCTGGCATTAGCGAATCAAGGCAAGCTCGATGAAGCTAAAAAAGCAGCGCAAGACTTTAAACCGACCCGCGATACCTACCATAAAAAGTATCGTTAATAATCCCTTTCACCCGAATCACTAACTTGAGTCAGTGATTCGGGGCTTGTCCATTTGCCGCCTGGCGGTAACGCCAATGGCTTTGGTCATAGTGTTAGCGGTGATATTCACCGGCTGCTTCTGGCTGGTACAGCAGTTCTAACACAGTAATGCGGGCTTCATCCCCACCTGGTAGCTTCCAACTAATTTCATCATTGACGTGCAGCCCCAGCAATGCCGCGCCCAGCGGAGCCATCACTGAAAGTTGTTCGTTACTGTCTTTTAGCGATGCCGGATACACCAGCGTGCGGATATGCTCTTCCTGGTTATTCAGATCGCGAAAACGCACACGGCTATTCATGGTCACCACATCTGCCGGAATGGCGTTTGGTGGCAGAATTTCTGCACGATCCAGTTCTTCATTGAGCGCTTGAGCGACCACTGTACCGGCAAAAGCCGGTTGCGCCAGTAACGCATCCAAACGTTCAGCATCCAGCTCGTTAATCGTGATGGTTGGCTTGGTCATACTACTCTCCAATTCAATTTCAACAAAACATATACCCGTCATACTTCAAGCTGCATGTGTGTTAGCTGCGCTCAATAACCCGAATCACTTACAACACAGTAAGCTCATCAGGATTATCTCCCTTGCCGCCTTCATGCAACTCGAATTATTTAGGGTATAAAAACAACACCCCCGCGCCATAGGAGAGGGGGTGTTAGAAAATAGCTAAATATTTATCTGATATTAGGCGCTTCTGACTAGAAAAGAAAGAGATCAGGATCACGAACTTTTTTCCACTACAAACCGCACTGACGTATTTATATAAAAGTTATTTTGTTGTTAATGATTAAGTTAACTATCTAACAGGCGTTTTTTGCGAAAGTGATCCCACCGGTACATTACATTTCCACTTTGAACTGGAAAAAAAGCCGCTACACAGCTATTCCGCTTGCAGGTAGGGTGATGTTACAGCGCAGAGAGAAGATAACTGAACTTATCTTTATCGTCAGAAAGTTGTTACAGACCTTAAATAATTCGAGTTGTGGGTAGGCGGCAAAGGAGTGAGTCCCTGAAGTAAGTCACTAGGGCGAGAAAACGCAGCCAACGGCCCTACAACCTGAAGTATGACGGATATAGCAAAAATAGGGGATTGCCAGCGTGAATGATGTAGCCGCATTAAATGCCGCCGAGGAACCTGGAAAAGAAGAGGTAATGATTATTACTGAGCGGGTATTAGCTGAAATTACCGCGATGTTAAATAGTGAAAATATTTTTACCAATAAAGTTCAGCAACAAATGTTGACATCACATATTCGTGCCATGGTATTGCGTTCCATAACTGGTGAGCCATTACCTGAAGTGGATAAATCATTATTTGATGAGATTTCAGCACATTCGATGCAAATGGCCCAGCAAGTGGTCGATAAATTTGCCAATTTGCCCATTGAAGAAGCCTATTTGTTGTCGGTGCATTTTGAAGTAGCGAAAGACAATAACCCATAAAACAGTGATCTGGAGAAGTGACTATGAGTCAAATTACCGTTGTGATTGGCGACCGTTTAGGTAAAGGCCAAAAAGTGGGCCAGGGTGTTGAATTGGCTGGTGGCCGCGTAGTGGTTATTCCCGGTGTTGCCGCAGACATGAAATTGGGTGATGTGATGAACAGTGAAAAAGCTGACTTTGGCATTTCATTCTGCGGCAGTGGCGGTGCGGGTGCTATTACGGCGCAAAATAAATATGGTTACAAAGCAAAATACGGCATGCGTTCTGTGGAAGAAGGCGTGACGGCAATAAATGAAGGCTGCAAAGTGCTGGGCTTCGGATTTATGGATAAAGAAGAATTAGGCCAGAGATTAGTCGAAGCTTATATCAAGAAATACGGTCAACCGTAATGAAAGAGCAATATACCACTCAGGTGCAAGTGAAAGGTAAAGGCGATACTAAGGAAAAAGCTTTCGCTAACGCACTCGGTAATGTCCAGAGTACGGTGTTGAAATCGACACAAAATATTCTGTTACGGATTGAGCCACAAGACGTAAAAGTATTAAACGCAGAATTATCAGTTAAAAATGAGAAGTTTTTATTCTTTTTCCTGCCGCGTGAAAGAAAGACATATAGCGTTGAATTAGATATTACCGTGAACGTGATAATTATTAATACGGATAAGGTCGTCTTCATATCTAAATGAAAAGGATATACTGATGTTTCTAATCATTCTTTTTAAGTCGATTATTATCGGCGGACTGGTCGGTGTGGGGGTAGGTGTTGGGGCTGCCCGTATGTTTCATGCACCGACAATACAGGGGATGGGGGCATTTCGTACCTTGGGCGAACTGAACTCATGCGAGGGAGATCCGGCGTCGCACTTCTCCTTTGGATTAGGCTTCTTCTTCAACGCCTGGGCCTCTTCGGTGGCAGCAGGTGCCTTTACTCAGGATGTCGACCACCGCATCATTCCTAACTGGGGTGCCGCCGCATTGATGATTAAAAATCGTAATGTAGCGGAAACCATGCATAACCCGAAAAAGATGGCAATTGCCTGCGGGATTATCGGGGTTATTGTTGTCAGTTTCCTAAACACCACTGCTTCTGCGGTACCAGCAGCATTACAGGTTACGGCCATTAAAGTATTGGTACCAGCAGCAAATATTCTGGTTAACACTGTGATGCCGGTTATTTTCTGGCTGGCGGCTATTGATGCCGGGCGTCGCTCTGGTTTCTGGGCCACTATTTTTGGCGGGTTGGCTCAGCTAATTATGGGTAACGCCGTACCTGGTCTGGTGTTGGGTATTTTAATTGGTAAAGGTGTTGAGGAAAGCGGCTGGAATAAAGTGACTAAGATCATGATGACAGTGATTGTTCTGTTATTTGTGCTCAGTGGTTTCTTCCGCGGATTCGATCTGAAATTCCTGGAGTCATTTAGCCTGAGCGCGCCGGTTTGGCTCGATACCATTCATAACGCATTGAGCGGAAAATAATACAACGAGAGGAGCTTGATGATGGATGAACAAACCAAGAATAACTTCTGGTATGCCGACTGGTCATTTCCGATCTTTGTAGGATTATTATCCTCCGGCGTATTTGCAGGTACTCATATGTATTATTTATATGGTATCGGTGCATTTAACGAAGTGGCATTTGTTTCAATGCTACGTGCTGGTATGGATACCGGTGTTTATGGTGCGGTGGCTGCATTTGGTGCCAGCTTCTTATTCGCCCGTATTATTGAAGGTTCGCTTGTCGGTATTTTGGATATTGGTGGCGCGATTCAAACCGGTGTCGGTCTGGGTGTGCCAGCATTATTACTGGGTGCCGGATTTGTCTTCCCGGTGGCTAATTTTGCCGCCTCACTGGTAACCGGCCTGATTATTGGTTTAGCTATCGGCTATCTGATTATTTTGGCGCGTAAATTTACGATTAACCAAAGTAATTCTACTTATGGTGCCGACGTTATGATGGGGGCCGGTAACTCCTCTGGCCGTTTCCTCGGGCCATTGATTATCCTGTCAGCCATAACAGCATCAATTCCAATTGGGATTGGTTCTTTAGGTGGCGCTTTACTGTTTTATCTGTGGAATAAACCAATTACCGGCGGCGCGATTTTGGGTGCCATGATTTTAGGGTCTATTTTCCCAGTCGCTATTTCATGATGTCAGGGGTAAATATTCAAATTACCGGATATTTACCCTGCTAACACTGCTGCAACGTCAAGTAAGAAGGACATAATGGAGAATAAAGATAATGTATGACTTTATTATCACACGCGCACTATTAGTTGACGGCCGTCAGGTTAATATCGTAATTAATGATGGGAAAATTGTGGCCGTCGATGCGGCTATTGCCACTGAAGATAATAATCAAGCCGAGCCTTCAGTTTCTTGCGCTAAAAAAGTGTTGGATTTGGCCGGGAAATATTACATCAGTGCTGGCTGGATTGATTCCCATGTGCATTGTTACCCCGCATCTCCTATTTATCATGACGAAGCTGATTTGGTCGGAGTCGCCAGTGGCGTGACGACGGTGGTGGATGCCGGCAGCACCGGTGCCAATGATGTGGATGATTTTTACCGCCTAACCCGTGCCGCCAAAACCCATGTTTATGCTTTTCTGAATATTGCGAAAACCGGCATCGTGACGCAAAACGAATTAGCGGATATGGCGCAGATTGATAAGCAAAGTGTCAGTCAGGCTATTGGCCGTAATCCTGGTTTTATTATCGGTATTAAAGCCCGCATGAGCAGCAGCGTGGTCGGTAAAAACGGCATTAAACCGTTGGTGCGAGCCAAAGAGATTCAACAAGAAAATAATCAGCTACCCTTGATGGTACATATTGGCAATAACCCGCCGGACTTGGATGAGATTGCCGACTTGTTAACGCAAGGCGATATTATTACTCACTGCTATAACGGTAAACCCAATCGTATTCTGACCCCTGCCGGGACCTTGCGTGATTCTATCCAACGCGCATTGAAACGCGGTGTATTACTGGATGTTGGGCATGGCAGTGCCAGTTTCAGCTTTGATGTTGCCGAACTGGCCATCAAGCAAGGTATTTACCCGCACACCATCAGCTCCGACATCTATTGTCGCAACCGTATTAATGGGCCAGTGCACAGCCTGGCGACGGTGATGTCCAAATTTTTCACCCTCGGTTTGAGCCTTAAACAGGTTATTGCTTGTGTGACAGAAAATGCCGCGCAAGCCCTGCATTTGACTCACAAAGGGATGCTGGCAACGGGCTATGACGCTGACCTGACGATTTTTGAGCTGAAACAGCAACTTCAGCTATTCAGTGATTCAGAAGGTAAATCGGTTACCGGTGAGACATATCTGGTGCCACTGGCGGCGGTCGTTGCTGGTGACGTAGTATTAACTGACGAAGGGAAGTCAAAAGATGTCTTCAGTATATGAAAAATACCAGTTAAAACATGTAATTAATGCTTCTGGTCGCATGACGATGTTGGGCGTTTCAACGCCACGGCAGGATGTGGTTGAGGCGGTAGATTTGGGCCTAAACCATTACTTCGAAATGAAAGATTTGGTCAATAAGACTGGTGCTTACATTGCTGATTTGCTGAATGTTGAGAGCGCGGTGGTTGTCTCCTGTGCTTCTGCCGGTATTGCTCAGTCGGTTGCTGCGGTGATCGTGAAAGATGATGCCAATTTGCTGGTTAATCTGCATGCTGCCCCGCGCGCAGTGCCGCATGAAATTGTTCTACCGAAGGGCCATAACGTTAACTTCGGTGCGCCGGTCGATACCATGGTGACGCTGGGGGGAGGCAAAGTGGTGGAAGCCGGTTATGCCAACGAATGTTTACCGGAACAGTTGGAAGCGGCGATCACGCCAAATACTGCGGCGATCTTGTATATAAAATCCCACCATTGTGTACAAAAAAGCATTTTATCTGTTGAGCAAGCGGTAGTGATTGCGCGCAAGCATCAATTGCCATTAATTGTTGATGCGGCTGCAGAAGAAGACTTGCAATGTTATTACCAGATGGGTGCAGATTTGGTGATTTACAGTGGTGCCAAAGCTATTGAAGGGCCAACCAGCGGGCTGGTGTTAGGCAAGAAGACCTATATTGATTGGGTGAAGTTGCAATCAAGTGGTATTGGCCGGGCGATGAAAGTGGGTAAAGAGGGTATTCTCGGCCTGACCCATGCTATTGAAAGCTATATGACGCTGGAAAAAGAGACCGGCCAGCAAATGATAGAAAAAATGACACCATTTATCAGTCAGTTAAATACCATTGACGGTGTGTCTGCGAAAGTAGTTTGGGATGCTGCCGGGCGTGATATTGCCCGTACTGAAATCAGTTTTGATGAAGCTAAAATGGGGCGCTCGACACCGGATCTGGTGGATGCGCTGAAAAATGGCGATATTGCTATCTACTTCCGCGCTTATAAAGCTAATGAAGGCAAAATTGAAGTGGATGTGCGCAGTGTCACGCCATTGCAACTCGAGATTATTTATACCTGCATTAACCGCCTGGCTAAGGGAGCCTGACTGATGAAATTGACCCCGAATTATTACCGTGACCGGGTGTGCCTGAATGTGCTGGCCGGTTCAAAAGAGAATGCACGCGAGATTTATCAAGCCGCTGAAGGCCATGTTCTGGTGGGAGTGTTATCGAAGAACTATTCGGATGTCGATAGCGCAGTCAAAGATATGCGCGAATACGCGGCTGTTATCGATAATGCCCTGTCGGTAGGGTTGGGCGCGGGGGACCCGAAGCAATCAACAATGGTCAGCCAGATTGCGCAGCAGGTTCAACCGCAACATGTGAATCAAGTGTTCACCGGTGTTGGCACAAGTCGTGCTTTATTGGGGCAGCATGATACGGTGGTTAACGGCCTGATTTCGCCGACCGGCAAAGTGGGTTACGTAAATATCTCCACCGGGCCACTCAGTTCACAGCAAAAGGAAGCGATTGTTCCAGTGACCACCGCCATTGCTATGTTGAAAGATATGGGCGGCAGTTCGCTAAAGTTTTTCCCAATGAACGGGCTGGACGCTATCGATGAGTACCGTTTTGTGGCTGAGGCTTGTGCTGCTACCGGCTTCTGGTTGGAACCCACCGGCGGCATCAGTCTGGATAATTTTGAACAAATCGTACAAATCGCACTGGATGCCGGGGTAACGAAAATTATCCCGCATATCTACAGTTCGATAATCGACAGCAAAACGGGCAATACTCGCCCAGAAGATGTGCGAGCCTTATTAGCTATCGTGAAAAAAATAGTACCGTAATTATTTGATTTACCTGATATAAACTCACTGGCGGTGAAGGCCTGTGTTGCCGTGTGAGATAACGCTCCCCCTCTGGCCATGGTGGCGGGGGGGATGCCCATACACCCTGAATAACGGAGTGGAGCAGTGAGATTTCCCTATCAACGTCTGGCCTACATGTTCGATGCATTGCAATCGGAAACGCTGCCTCAGGATGAGCTGGCGAAACGTTTTGCGGTTTCGACACGTACCGTGCGGGCAGATATTACGGCGTTGAATGAGATCCTTGAACATTATGGTGCGCACTTTATCCATAACCGTGGCTTTGGCTACCGATTGATGATCGATGATGCTGAACGCTTTCGTGCTCTACAGCAGCAAAACCGCAAAACGCACCTAACCCCGCGAACTGCCAATGAGCGAGTGCATTACCTGTTAATCCGTTTTCTGACCTCTGCTTTTTCATTGAAGCTGGAAGATTTAGCTGATGAATGGTTCGTTAGCCGTGGCACATTGCAAAATGATATGGCTGAGGTGAGAGAAAGGCTAAACCGATACCATCTGACGATTGAAACCAAGCCACGCTACGGCATGAAATTGTTTGGTGCCGAGTTGGCTATCCGCACGTGTTTGACCGACCTTTTGTTTCAGCTACATCTGCAAGATGCTGATAACCCATTATTAAAAAATGAGTTTCTTAACATTCAGACTATCCCCGAATTAACGGGATTGCTGCATGAGCTATTGGCGCAATATGCGGTACGGTTAACTGATGAGGGCGAGCACTACCTGATTTTCTACTGTGCTGTGGCGATCAAACGCATCGCTGACGGTTATCCGTTATCAGACTTTGATGCCGAAGATGTGGATGAGGCGGTCAAACTCGCCTCCGGCCGTTTGGCAAATGAGTTGAAACTATTATCGGGCAAAGACATTTCGGCAGCAGAAGAAGCGTATTTGCGGGTTAATATTGCCGCCCGCCGGGTGCAAGTCAGCCAGCCTGGTACCAGTCGCCCCAGTGAAATCAACGCCGATGATGAAGAGACATTGGTGGATTACATCCTCTCTTATATCAACGCCCACTATAACTACAATTTGCAGGGCGATAAGCAGTTACGAATTGATTTACTCACCCATATCAAGACCATGATTACGCGGGTGAAGTATCAGATAACTATCCCTAATCCATTGTTATCCAATATTAAACAGCACTATCCGATGGCTTATGACGTAACACTGGCGGCGGTATCCAGTTGGGGCAAATATACGCCTTATAGCTTGAGTGAGAATGAGATAGGCTATCTGGTACTGCACATCGGTGTTGGGTTGGAACGCCATTACAATATTGGTTATCAACGTCATCCACAGGTGATGTTGGTGTGTGATACCGGTAACTCCACTACCCGAATGATTCAGGCGCAGATTGCTCGTAAGTATCCGCAGATCGTGATGACACAGACCATTTCCCTGCGTGATTACGAAAATCTCGACCATATCGACGAAGATTTTATTATTTCTAACTCACGTCTGGCGGAAAAGAATAAGCCGGTGGTAGTAATGTCACCGTTTCCGACTGAATATCAGTTAGAACAACTGGGTAAGTTGGTGCTAGTGGATCGCACTCGCCCTTATATGTTGGAAAAGTTTTTCGACCGTAATCATTTTATGATTATCGACCAGCCGATGACACAAGAGCAGTTATTTAAAACAGTGTGCAGTCAGTTGGAAGAGGAAGGGTTCGTTGATGCGGACTTTTACCCATCGGTGGTGGAGCGTGAGGCGATTGTCTCCACCATGCTGGGGGAGGGGATTGCACTGCCACACTCACTCGGTCTGTTAGCCAAAAAGACCGTGGTGGTTACCCTGCTAGCCCCCAATGGCATTGCCTGGGGTGATGGTGAGGTAGCCCATGTCATTTTCCTGTTAGCTATCAGTAAAACTGATTATGAAGAAGCGATGGCGATTTACGACTTGTTCGTTACTTTTGTGCGAGAGCGTTCAATGAGCCGTTTATTGAGCAGTCAGCATTTTGATAGCTTCAAGGCGATAGCGATTGATTGTTTGAGTCGAATTTAATTTTTTGTTATTGATTTAGTGGATTGATTCGGTTGATATGAGATTGGTTCTCAATTCCCCTCCGATGCCTCAACCGCCAAAGGGGTTACAAGCGCGTAACCCCCTTGGAACCCCTGCGCTTACGCACGTATCGCTTGTCCACTTCGTGGATACCCTCTTTCATCGTTTCGGTTGACAGACCGCCGTGATTCGCTCCTGCTCAAGCACGTCTCGCTCGGCTTCCCTGCCTCGCGTCCTACCTACTCTCCTCATTCGGCAGCTCAAATGTGCTTTTAACATCACAACCTAAAAACAGGGTTTTGAATTAGCTTTTGATGTTGAGCGCAATCAGGAATATTGCCGACAAGGAGGGAGGGTAGAGTGAGCCGCCATGGACGGCGGCGAAAAGCGCGCTTGAGCATGGATGCGAATCGCGCTGGCTCGTCAGCCTGAAAGATGCAGGCGGTTTACCCGCAGGGCAATATTTCGCGCAAGCCGCAGGTGAAGGAGGGCCGGCTTGCCCTCCTTCTCGGTTGAGGCGATAGAGATCAGATGAGCACTAAACGAATATCAACCGAAGCCTGATCCGATCAACCGAACCGATAACCAAATTAAAGATATCACTGCCAGCCATATCTCCTCACAAACCACCCTTTCACTAACTGCGTTGTCACCATATAGCCGGTTAAGATCACCATCAGCCACGGGAAGTAAGAGAGTGGCAGCGCTTGCAATTGCAGGAATCCAGCCAGTGGAGAGAAGGTTAGCCCGATACCAATGGCCACCACCGCCAGTGTCATTAGACATAGCGGCCAAGAGGCGCGGCTCTGGATGAAGGGAATTTTACGGGTACGGATCATATGCACAATTAAGGTCTGGGACAGCAGTCCTTCAACAAACCAACCGGATTGGAACAACGTCTGCATTTCTGGCGTATTGGCTTTAAATACCCACCACATCAGGCAAAAAGTCAGTACGTCAAAAATAGAACTTATCGGACCAAAGAACACCATAAATCGCCCCAAATCGCCGGCGTTCCAGCGTTGTGGCTTTGCCAGTTGCTCTTCATCAACGTTATCGAATGGAATAGCAATCTGCGAAATATCGTACATCAGATTCTGGATTAACAGATGGAGTGGCAGCATGGGTAGGAAGGGCAAAAATGCGCTAGCAATCAGGACGCTGAAGACGTTACCAAAGTTAGAACTGGCGGTCATCTTGATGTATTTCAGCATGTTGGCAAATGTGCGGCGGCCTTCAATGACCCCTTGCTCCAGCACCATCAGGCTCTTTTCCAACAAGATGATATCGGCGGCTTCTTTAGCAATATCTACTGCTGAATCCACCGAGATCCCAATATCAGCAGCACGCAGTGCCGGTGCATCATTGATGCCATCCCCCATAAAACCGACCACATGACCGGCATTACGCAGGTTCTGTACGATGCGTTCTTTGTGCATTGGTGTCAGCTTGGCGAACACCGTGGTGGTGCGGGTGGCCTGCGTCAGTTGTGTCTCCGTCATCTGCTCGATATCACTGCCACGCAAGACATGCTCGACAGATAATCCAACATCTTTACATACTTTACGCGCAACTAACTCGTTGTCACCGGTAAGAATTTTAACGTTAACGCCATTGCGTTTTAGTGCCAGCAGCGCCGGCGCTGTGCTCTCTTTCGGCGGATCGAGAAAGGCGATATACCCTTCCAAGATCAGGTCATATTCATCAATAACAGCATAATCCCGCTGATAAGCTGGCATGATACGGGTGGCAACCGCCACCACTCGCAGTCCTTGCTGGTTCTGTTCATCGGTAATGCGGCGGATGCGTGCCAACAGCGCGTCGGTCAATGGGATAATTTCACTCCCTTGGCGCACATGACGGCAAATGGACAACATCTCTTCCAGCGCGCCTTTGCAGATAAGTTCGTGATAATCCGCTTTATCGCTGACCACCACTGACATGCGACGGCGTTCAAAATCGAATGGGATCTCATCGATTTTGCGGTAACCCGCCAGCGTATCGGCCGCCCGAGATTCTGCATCTTTTGACTCAGCCATGGAAGATAACACCGCGACATCCAGCAGATTTTTCAATCCCGTTTGGTAATAACTGTTGAGCCAGGCGTAGTGCAGCACCCGCTCACAATTGGCCCCAAATACATCGGTGTGGCTTTCCAACACAATTTTATCTTGCGTCAGGGTGCCGGTCTTATCGGTACACAGAATATCCATCGCGCCAAAGTTCTGAATAGCATCTAAGCGCTTGACGATCACTTTCTGCCTGGACAGTTTCACCGCCCCTTTTGCCAACGTCGACGTGACGATCATCGGCAGCATTTCCGGGGTTAAACCCACAGCAACAGAGAGCGCGAACAGCGCGGCTTCCCACCAGTCACCTTTGGTAAAACCGTTTATCAACAACACGATAGGTGTCATGACTAACATAAAGCGAATCAGCAACCAACTGACTTTACTGATGCCACTCTGGAAGGCATTAGGTTGCTCATCCTGATGCGTCACACGCTCTGCCAGCAGACCGAAATAGGTTTGGTTACCGGTGCCCACCACGATAGCCAGTGCCGAACCGCTAACCACATTGGTGCCCATAAAGCACAGCGTGTCTCGTTCGAGTGGATTTTGTTCCTCACACTCACGGCATTGCGCCACTTTCTCAACCGGCAGTGACTCACCGGTTAAGGCGGCCTGACTGATAAACAGATCTTTGGCCACCAGAATACGTAAATCCGCCGGGATCATATCGCCCGCAGATAGTTTGATGATATCGCCGGGCACTAACTGAGAGATCGGTAGCTCGCGATGCTCGCTCTTGCCCGTATGGGCATCACTGCGCACCACGGTTGCGGTATTGCTGACCATGGCTTTTAAAGCATCCGCAGCGCGGTTAGAACGTGCTTCCTGAATAAAATGCATCAGGGTGGAAATTAACACCATAGCACCAATCACCAATGCGGCGGTGAGGTCTTCGGTGGCGTAGGAAATCAGAGCCAGAATGGTGAGCAGCAAGTTAAACGGGTTGCGATAGCAGTGCCATAAGTGGACCCACCAACGGGTAGCTTGCTGATTTTCAATGAGATTACTGCCATTTTGCAGACGAATGGCTGCGGCTTCTTGTTCCGTTAACCCTTCGGGGTGGCTCTGAAAACGCCGATAAAGTTGTGGTGGCGTTTCATTCGCGCACTGCAAACGTTGCTGAGTCAGCGCTGCGGGCAAATCTTTTGTCGCACTTCCCTGCGGCAAGCCATCTAACATGGTTTCCCGGCGAATTAGGCGGCGAGGCAGGTTACGGCTCAACACATTGAGCAACTGCCGGGTGAAATTTTTAACTTGCATGGTTTGAGCCTTACTGTCATGTCACAAAGCCGTTTGTCGGACGGTCTTTATGTTGCGCCCACGGCAAATCTGCCGTAGAGAGGGCAAAAACATCATCAGCAGAAACTAACGCAAGGACGTGCGTAGTGACCGCTTATCAGATTGTTATCCGATAAAGCAGCCACCCTGAATGGGGAATTACCTTACCGGACACACCAAAAGGTGTAGGTCGAGGGAACAGGGTCCACTGGGTAATTAACCTCCGGTTTTATTTAAAGATTGTTAGCGGCTGTCTAACAGCTAAACAGACATTAAACCGCATCACTGTTCTCGCCACGCCAAAAACCACCCCGACGGTAAGATATGCCGTTAGGGCAGTAATATGCTGCGAGTCATTGGGATATCATGCGCTGAGTCTGATTCTGCGCATGCTAGACTTCCCACAACTTCGATAATATAAATAATCAGTTTATTATATGTTTCCAAACCTAAACATTAGGTAAACCATGCAAAACCGTTTGACCATAAAGGACATTGCCCGCATGAGTGGAGTTGGAAAATCCACGGTTTCACGGGTATTGAATAACGAAGGGAGCGTCAGTCCACAAACTCGTGAACGAGTGGAAGCTGTCATCCGTCAGCAGGGATTTACCCCGTCAAAATCAGCCCGGGCCATGCGGGGGCAGAGTGATAAAGTTGTGGGTATTATTGTCTCGCGTCTGGATTCGCCATCTGAAAATCAGGCGGTGCGCACGATGCTGCCACTGTTCTATCAGCAAGGTTATGATCCTATCCTGATGGAGAGCCAGTTTGATCCTGAATTGGTCAGTGAACATTTACATGTGCTGCAACAGCGCCATGTGGATGGCGTCATTTTGTTTGGTTTCACTGGGTTAACCACAGAAATGCTCTCGCCATGGCAGGAACGAATGGTGGTGCTGGCGCGCGAGTATGCGGGCTTTTCTTCCGTGTGCTACGACGACGACGGGGCAGTGCGCCTGTTAATGGATAAATTACGCCACGCTGGGCATCGGCATATTAGTTATATTGGCGTGCAGCCGTCGGATGCCACTACCGGCATGCGTCGTCATCAATCTTATCTTGATTACAGCCAACAACATGGCCTGCTACCGACGGTTGCACTGGGTGAACTGAGTTATCAAAGTGGTTTCCAGCTCGCACCTCAGGTGATAAAACCCGATACCTCGGCGCTGGTGTGTGCCTCTGACACTATCGCTATGGGGGTGAGTAAGTATTTACAACAGCAGAGCCTGCAACACATTCAGGTCTGCGGCATTGGTAATACACCGCTGTTGCACTTTTTGTTCCCAAATACCCTGTCAGTCGAGCTGGGTTATGGCACCGCTGGAGTGAAAGCCGCCCAACAATTACTTGACCAACTTAATCATAGTCAATCAATTCAACAAATTATCATTCCTGGTCAACTGGCCTGATTCTTCTTTTCTCGACGTGATGCTATCTGAAATCCCACCCTGTGTGGTGGGAGTGCGTGATGGGCGAACCCATGGTTTACGGCCAAGAACATCATAAAAAGTTGTCAAATTGTGATCTCTAACGCAAGTTGGGAACGTTCCCATTTCATAAAAATCAATACATAGCTAATCTTTAATAAGCTGTATATTTAACAGGCTATCGATGTATTTTTTCTTTAAGACTGACCCTACTGCTTTTATTAAGAAAAACGAATAAGTCGCACGTTATCTCACCTTTACGAAAGGTACGTTGAAATGAGCAAAGTAAAACAACAAGATATCGATCAATTGATCGTACTGGTGGGAGGCAGAGATAATATTGCCACCGTCAGCCACTGCATTACCCGGCTACGCTTTGTGTTGAATGACCCCTCTAAAGCTTCACCTAAAGAAATTGAAAATCTGTCGATGGTTAAAGGCTGCTTTACTAATGCCGGGCAATTTCAAGTGGTTATCGGGCCTGAAGTTGACGATTACTATCAAGCGCTGATTGCTAAAATTGGCCTGAATGAAGTGGATAAAGAGCAGACCAAACTGGCTGCACGGCAGAACATGACTTGGTTTGAACGTGGTATTTCTCACTTTGCCGAGATTTTCTTCCCGTTGCTGCCAGCGCTGATCAGCGGAGGCTTGATTCTTGGCTTCCGTAATGTGATTGGCGATATTCCGATGTCTGATGGCAAAACGCTGGCACAGATGTATCCGGCATGGAAAACCATTTACGACTTTCTCTGGTTGCTGGGCGAAGCCATCTTCTTCTACCTACCGGTGGCCATCTGCTGGTCGACAGTGAAGAAGATGGGGGGCACCCCGGTATTGGGGATTGTGTTGGGTATCACCTTGGTATCACCACAACTGATGAATTCCTACCTGCTGGGACAACAGATCCCCGAAGTTTGGAACTTTGGCTGGTTTACCATTGAAAAAGTAGGTTATCAGGCACAGGTCATTCCATCGATTTTGGCAGGTTTGGCGCTGGGTTGGATTGAAACTAATCTGAAGAAAATCATTCCAGCCTATCTTTATCTGGTGGTGGTGCCGGTAGTTTCCCTGTTGCTGGCGGTATTCCTCGCCCATACGCTTATCGGGCCATTTGGCCGCATGATTGGTGATGGTGTGGCCTGGGGAGTGAAAGCTGTCATGACAGGCAGCTTCGCGCCGATTGGTGCCGCACTGTTTGGCTTCTTGTATGCGCCGCTAGTCATTACCGGCGTGCATCAGACCACGTTAGCCATTGATATGCAGATGATTCAGAGCATGGGCGGTACACCGGTATGGCCGCTGATTGCGCTGTCTAACATTGCACAGGCATCTGCGGTATTGGGCATTATTATCATTAGCCGCAAGATCAATGAGCGCGAAATATCAGTACCTGCGGCAATTTCAGCCTATCTGGGTGTTACTGAACCGGCAATGTACGGTATCAACCTCAAATATCGCTTCCCGATGTTGTGCGCCATGATTGGTTCTGCGTTGGCGGGCCTCATTTGTGGTCTGACTGGGGTGATGGCGAACGGTATTGGTGTCGGTGGCCTGCCGGGTATTTTATCCATCAAACCACAGTTCTGGGCGATTTATGCTGTGGCAATGTTAGTGGCGATCGTGGTGCCATTGGTGCTGACTATACTGGTTTACAAACGTAAAGAGAGTCGTGGCGAATTACCGGTCTAAATCGTATTCCTCCGCCAAAGGTTATCCTGTGGCGGAGCTGTTTCTTTAATTTTCTCTGTTTTTACTACGAATAAGAGCCTGCTATGAATAATCCTATCCCTTGGTGGCAAAACGGCGTCATTTATCAGATTTACCCGAAGAGTTTTCAGGATAGCACCGGTAATGGCTATGGTGACCTGGCTGGCGTGACGCAACGGTTGGATTATCTGCACAAACTCGGCGTTGATGCCCTCTGGTTGACACCGGTTTATGTCTCGCCACAAGTGGATAACGGCTATGACGTTGCCGACTACTGCGCCATTGACCCTGCTTACGGCAGCTTAGATGATTTCAAAACGTTGGTTGCGGCTGCTCATCAGCGGGGTATTCGTATCGTAATGGATATGGTGTTCAATCATACCTCGACTGAACATGCCTGGTTTAAAGCATCAGCAGAGCGCAACAGCCCGTACCGTCAGTTCTATATTTGGCGTGATGGTGAGGGTGATAATTTACCGAATAACTGGCGCTCGAAATTTGGTGGTAATGCCTGGCAATGGCATGCTGAAAGCGGCCAATATTATCTGCACCTGTTCGCTACCGAGCAGGCAGATCTTAATTGGGAGCACCAGCCGGTACGTGATGAACTGAAGAAAGTGTGCGAGTTTTGGGCTGATATTGGTGTGGATGGTTTGCGCCTGGATGTAATTAATCTGGTATCCAAACAGCAAGACTTCCCGGATGATTTTACGGGTGATGGCCGCCGTTTCTATACCGATGGCCCCCGTATCCACGAATTTTTACAAGAAATGAGCCGTGATGTGTTTCAGCCGCGCGGCCTGATGACGGTTGGCGAGATGTCGTCCACCCGCCTTGAGCATTGCCAGCGTTATGCCGCATTGGGCGGGGATGAGCTGTCGATGACCTTTAATTTCCATCATCTAAAAGTGGATTATCTTAATGGGGCAAAATGGTCGCTAATGCCGCCGGATCGGGTGGAACTCAAACAGATATTTAACCAGTGGCAGCAGGGGATGCATAACCGTGCGTGGAACGCGTTGTTCTGGTGTAATCACGACCAGCCGCGCATTGTATCGCGCTTTGGTGACGAAGGTGCACTGCGCGTGCCTGCGGCCAAGATGCTGGCAATGGTACTGCACGGTATGCAAGGTACGCCATATATCTACCAAGGCGAAGAGATTGGCATGACCAATCCTAATTTTACCTTGATTAATCAATACCGTGATGTCGAAAGTCTGAATATGTTTGCTGAGCTAACTGCACAAGGTCGCGATCCTGACGAGTTATTAGCGATTCTGGCAGCCAAATCCCGTGATAATAGTCGTACCCCGATGCAATGGGATCGCAGCCGTAATGCCGGTTTCAGTCAGGGAACTCCATGGATCGAACCCTGCAGTAACTATGCTGAAATTAATGTTGATAGCGCGCTGGCTGATGCTGACTCGGTGTTTTATGCCTATCAATATCTGATAGCCCTGCGTAAACAACATGATGTGTTCACTTTTGGTGACTATCGTGATCTCTGCCCGCAACATCCAGAGTTGTGGTGCTACTTGCGCCACTGGCAGGGTAAGCAGTTGTTGGTGGTGGCTAACCTGAGCGGTGAACCGCAACAATGGCAGCCAGAGGAGATTGCGCTGGACGGTAACTGGCAATTGTTGATGAGCAGCTACGGCGAAAGTGCATTCCAGCCGCAGGAGATGGTATTGCGGGCATATGAGGGGATTTATTGGGTGAGAGATTGATTTAGTTCAGATCAGTGGCTTCTCTCCTTGCTCGGCAGCCCAAATGTGCTTTTAACTTCAAAGGCCAATTCAAAACAAAAGGCTATGGTTTTGATTCTGACTCTCTTTTGACGTTGAGCGCAATCAGGAATATTGCCGACGAGGATGGAGGCCGCAATGGTTAGGTGAACACTGAACGCATATCAACCGAAACCAGAACCTATCCATCACCAAAATTAAATCACTTCCCCAACTTCAGCGCTGGTAGCTGAGAGAAAATACTCACCAGCCCCTCGCCCCAGCCCTTACGGATCATCATAAAATAGGGATGATCTTCGGTGATGCGATATTGCTGTTCGGTACTGAAACTATCGAGTGGATAGATCATCACATCTAGCGGTAAGCCGACGGATAAATTACTGCGCAAAGTTGAGTCCATAGAGATCAACGCGCACTGCATGGCCTGATCCAACGTGGTGTGGTAATTCAACACCCGATCAATAATCGGCTTGCCATACTTACTTTCGCCAATTTGAAAGTAGGGGGTGTCCTGCGTGGCTTCAATAAAGTTCCCCTGCGGATAAATATGAAACAGCCGCAGTCCTTCACCTTTAATTTGCCCGCCTAACAATAGGTTACAGTTAAAATCGGTTCCGCCGCTGTTTTGCTGCGCACCGCTGTCTCGGTTAATCACCTCGCGTACCGTCTCCCCCAGAAGTGTTGCGGCCTCATACATCGAGCGCACATTCAGCAGGTTAGTTTGTTCCGGGTCCAGACAGCGGCGTTGCAGCAAACTGACAATACTCTGTGTGGTTGCCAGATTCCCCGCACTTTGCACCACCAGCGTTCGTTCACCCTCTTGCTGAAACAGGTGTAATTTGCGAAAAGTGGAAATATGATCCACCCCGGCATTGGTACGGGAGTCAGAGGCAAAGACTAACCCGGATGACAGCCGCATGGCCACACAGTAGGTCATAACACAGTATCCTTAGAGCCTATCTCACTAGGGCTATTTTATTTGCCAGCAACGCGCTTTATTGCGACATATCGCGTCGCGGGTTAGATAACATATGCACGGCTGCGATGGTCTGCATATCTTCAAAGCCACCACCACGGCGAATACCTCGCACCGGGCAGGCATCCAGATAATCAATGCCCACCGCCAGTTTTAAATGCTGGTTCGGTTGACAGGTATTATTGGTGACATCAAAGCTCTGCCAGTGTCCATTCAGCCACACTTCTGCCCATGCGTGGGTCGCGACATGACTGGAGGATTCTGTATAAAGATAGCCGCTCACATAGCGTGCCGGAATATTTAAACTTCGGCAACAGGCAAGAAAGACGTGGGTGTGATCCTGACACACCCCTTGTTCGGCGGCAAAAGCTTGTGCCGCACTGTCCTGTACCGTGGTGGTGCCGGGGCTATAGGGCATTTTTGCCAGCAATTCACCCATCATTTGCGTCAGGCAGTCTAATTGCGCATCGGCGTGGGTAGCACCCTGACAATAACCTGAAGCAAACTGGCGAATGGCGGCATCTGGCTGAGTCAATGGGCTGTGGCGAAGAAAGACCAGTGGAGAGAGGTGGTCGCCGCTGTCATCTTCTACATTGTCTGCAATCTCTACCACGCCCTGAGCTTGAATGGTGATAGCTTGATGAGGCTTATCCAGAGTGAGTACATGTAGCACATTACCAAAGGCATCCGTGGTACAAATGGCCTCTTCCGGTAAGGTCAGTTGCCAGGATAAAATGCGCTGGTGGGCTGAATCCTGTGGGGTCAGGCGCAGATACTGAGTGCTGTGTTGCACCTGTTGTGCATAGGTGTAATGGGTGCTGTGATCGACATTCAGTCTCATTGGACCTCCAGATAGGTTTGGCGGATGCTGTCAGCGATAGCGTTGATCTTGCCTAAAAAATCCATCAGATAGCTGTGTAATCCGTCGGCCATCACATCCGTAATGCTGCTAAATCGCAGCTCAGCAAGCAAGATATTGACCAGCCGCCGAGGTTGGTTGCTACGATTGCCACCAATCAACGCCAACTGCTGTTCCATATCGTTAATGCAAGCCAGCAGCGAACGCGGGATCTCATTGCGTAAAATCAGTAACTCAGCAATCGCCTCCCGACTCAGTTGCTGCTTATATAAACTGTGGTATGCCTCCCGAGCACTGACGGCGCGTAATAAAGTATCCATCCGGTAGTATTCGCGTACCGGGTCATCGTCGCTATCCAGTAATTGGTTTTTCACATCCAACAAGCGCGCGGTGCTGTCAGCCCGTTCAATCAAGGTACCCAGTCGAATAAAATAGAGTGCATCACTGCGCAGCAAGGTGCCATATACCGCACCGCGAAATAGATGTGAGCGCTCCTTAACCCAATCAAAAAAGGCATCAATTCCGGCAGCGCTGATACCTTGGCGGCGTAGCTGTTTCATCTCAATCCAGGTGGCATTGATACTTTCCCAAACCTCGGACGATAAGCTGCCGCGTACTGCATGGGCATTGTTCCACGCCATCTGCAAACAACTAAAAATACTGCTGGGGTTGTTGCTGTCGAGCACGAAGAAATTCAGCAGATGGGTCATCGAGACCTGCGGATAGTGCTCGGTAAACAGTGTCTGGGTGTTGCTCAGGCTGAGTGGCACCAGTAGATCAAAATTCACCCGATTGCTGGTTGGCATCATCGATAACCGGTTGGTGACATCCAGCACCCTGGTGATGTTTTCTGCCCGCTCCAGATAGCGGGCCATCCAATAAAGCTCACTGGCTGTTCGGCTTAGCATGCATCGTCCTCCAATACCCAGGTATCCTTGGTTCCGCCACCTTGCGAAGAGTTAACGACCAACGACCCTTCTGCCAGTGCGACTCGGGTTAAGCCCCCAGGCACTAAACGAATTTCTGCACCACACAGGGCAAAAGGACGTAAATCAATATGGCGCGGTGCAAGTCCGCTATTCACAAAGGTCGGGCAGGTAGAAAGGGCGAGGGTTTCTTGTGCGATGTAATTTTGTGGTCGCGCCAAGAGTAACTGGCGGAATTGGGCTATTTCAGCTTGTGTCGCCGCAGGTCCAATCAACATGCCATATCCCCCGGCTCCATGAACTTCTTTCACTACCATCTGATCCAGATTAGCTAATACATATGAAAGATCAGTGGGTTGGCGGCATTGCCAGGTGGGAACATTCGCCAGAATCGGTTCTTCGGAAAGATAAAAACGAATCATTTCAGGGACATAAGGATAGATGGATTTATCATCGGCGACGCCAGTACCAATCGCATTAGCCAATACCACACCACCTGCGCGATATACCGACAGTAGTCCGGGGACACCGAGCATGGAGTCAGGGCGGAAAGCCAGCGGATCGAGGAAGGCATCATCCACCCGCCGGTAGACAACATCGACTTTGCAGGGGCCTGCGGTAGTTCGCATAAATACTGCCCCTTCTTTGACAAATAAGTCAGCACTTTCAACCAGTTCAACCCCCATCTGTTGAGCCAAAAAACTGTGTTCAAAATAGGCACTGTTAAAACGCCCCGGGGTTAGCACTACTACGGTAGGGTCGTTGACCGGTGTGCTTTCGCGCAGCGTTTGTAACAGGTGAGAAGGGTAGCGCTCAACAGGTGCAATGCGTTGTTGTGCAAACAACTCCGGGTAGAGCCGCATCATCATTTTACGGTTTTCCAGCATATACGAGACGCCGGACGGGGTACGCAGGTTATCTTCCAGCACGTAATAGAGACCATCGCTGTTGCGGACCATATCCACACCGATGATATGTGCATAAGTATCACGGTGCAGGTTCACCCCTTGCATACAGGGCTGATATTGGTCATTCGCCAGCACTTGTTCGGCCGGAATAATGCCCGCTTTCAGGATATGTTGTTCATGGTAAATATCATGTAAGAACGCATTCAACGCTTGTACGCGCTGGCGAATGCCGCGATCCAGCATTTGCCATTCGCTGGCGGGAATAATGCGTGGCACGCTATCGAACGGTATTAATCGCTCTGCGCCATCATCGTCACCATACACATTAAAGGTAATGCCTACCCGGTGAAATAGCAGTGCAGCTTCTTCACGCTTACGCGCAATGGTTAGCTGATCGGCCTGTTGTAACCATTGCCAATAGGCATCGTAATGGCCTCGGTGTTGCCCCTCAGCCAGTAACATTTCATCGAAAAATCGTGATACGGAAAGGTCGATGTTCAGCATTATCACCTCGCTAACAGAACAGGCTGTATTGGTGATCACGCATAAACTGTGCCAGCTCGTAAAACAGGCAAAATAAAGGGGATTAGAGCGATTTCAGCCCTATTAAGGTGCAATTAGTGAGTGTAGTGCATTATTACTGAGCAGAAAGTTGCCACATCATGATCATGATGATCTGCAATAGCGCATTGTGAAAGGCAGAGAGAAAATATTAGCAGGATAGCAATAAAAAACGGCTGGTAATCACCAGCCGTAGACGCAATGACATCAGAATTAACGACGTACCGCGATAGCTTCGATTTCGATCTTCACATCTTTTGGCAGACGCGCAACTTCAACACATGAACGTGCAGGGAATGGCGCATTGTGTTCAGTAAAGAAAGCTTCGTAAGTGGCATTAACTGTGGTGAAGTCATTCAGATCTTTCACAAATACAGTGGTTTTCACGATATCGGCAACTTTCAAACCCGCGGCTTCAACGATAGCTTTTACATTCTCCAGTGACTGACGCGTCTGTGCTGATACATCATCGGCGACCAAACCTGTTTTTGGATCAACAGGGATCTGGCCTGACGTGAGGATCATACTACCCAGATCGACACCTTGAACATAAGGGCCGATGGCGGCAGGGGCGAGCTCAGTGCTGATATTGCGTGACATGTTGACTCCTGGTTACGTAATGCGGAAGGAACCCGTCATCTTTCATGTTGCTGGTATATTGGCTGCGCTCAATTACCCGAATCACTTAGCGTGATGCGCTCATCGGGACTATAAGCCTCATCCTGCGGGCCAGCGTTTACCGCTTTCCTGCACCATGAAATCTATTGGGTTTAATTATTTCTATATTATAAAGATGGGGTAGATTACGGCAACCCACGTGAATCAAATTTGCGATGTCGCATTACTGCGAATATTGCCACTATTGTAAATATTAACGGGCAGCAATATTCGCTTAAGCCGAGCATTAATCCGCTTGCAGCACTTAATCCGCTTGCAGCACTACCTGGTGAGCAAACTCTTTCTCGCAATATTTACATTTAAGGTGGATTTCACCTTGTTGTGCTTTTACTTTAAAGCTGGAGTCGACTGGTTCATTGTGGCTGATGCAGTTACTGTTTGGGCAAGTGAGGACGCCATCGATCTGCTCTGGCAGGCTTAGGGTCAGTTTCTTCACCACTTCGTAGTTATCGATGCGGTTAACGGTAGCATCTGGTGCATACATCGCCAGTTGGTTGGCCTGTTGCTCTGTCAGGAAGGTATTTTCTATTTTAATCAAATCCTTACGTCCTGACCGTTTAGACGGTAGATTCAATCCAATAGTAATACGTTGATCAGTGGCGGTCAGTTTGAACAGCGACAACAATTTAAAGCCGATTTGTGCCGGAATATGGTCAATCACAGTGCCACATTTAATCGCTTCAACCTGTAGTTTGTAATCCTGAGTCATGTTCAATCCCCCTTAAAGAGCCAATTCTGCGTTTAAAACCAGTGCCAGCAGTGCCTGACGTGCGAAAATCCCGTTACCTGCCTGTTGGAAATAGTAGGCATAAGGGGTCTTATCGACATCGGTGGTTATTTCATCAATTCTTGGCAGCGGGTGTAGCACTTTGAGATTCTCTTTCGCGCCATTCAAATCAGCCGCTCGCAAGATAAACTGCGCTTTGACATTGGCATACTCTGACGGGTCAAGGCGCTCTTTTTGCACCCGGGTCATGTAGAGAATATCCAGTTCTGGCACCACTTCTTCAATGCTTTCGTGCAGGCTGTATTCGATACCTTTTTCTGCCAGCATTTGCAGGATATAAGCAGGCATTGCCAGAGCATCCGGGGCGATAAAGAAGAAGCGGTTGCCGGTGAATTTGGCTAGCGCCTGCGTGAGTGAGTGCACGGTACGGCCATATTTCAGGTCGCCGACCATGGCGATATTGATGTTATCCAGCCGGCCTTGGGTTTCCTGAATGGTGAACAGATCGAGCAGTGTTTGCGTCGGGTGCTGGTTTGCACCGTCACCGGCATTAACTACCGGTACATTCCCCGAGAACTGAGCGGCCAGACGGGCCGCCCCTTCTTGTGGGTGACGCATGACAATGGCATCCACATAGGTACTGATGACTGACATAGTATCTGCCAGCGTCTCGCCTTTTTTGCCAAGGGAGGTATTACTGCTATCAGAAAAACCGACCACTGAGGCACCTAAACGGTGTATGGAGGTTTCAAATGACAAACGAGTGCGGGTCGAGGCTTCGAAAAAGCAACTGGCGATCACTTTGTGTTTTAGCAACTCAGGTTGCGGACTACTTTTCAGGCTGGCGGCGGTACGCAGCACCAACTCCAGTTCGTCGCGACATAAATCGTTAATTGAGATGATATGTTTGTGATACAACGTGTTGGCCATTTTTCGCTCTCCTCTATGACCCGTTATACTTCCAGCTGCATGTGTGTTGGCTGCTTTTGCTCATCCCGGTGACTTACTTGTCGTTGACCTTAAAATAAGTAAGCTCCTGGGGATTTACTCAATTGCCGCCTTCCTGCAACTCGAATTATTTAGGGTATATATTTTAATTGGTGATAATGCTTAATTCGGCACCGATCAGCAGACAAAAAAAAGCCCCTCAACGAGGGGCCTTATGGGATCGGTTTAGCAACGGGAGAAAGAACGGCAGTTGGCTGCCTGTTGGCAGGCAATTTTGTCGACCATCGAGAGGGTCATTTTCAACAAAACGCACTTGGCTTTCCATCATATCTCCCGGCAAATTGTGGCGAATTATACTCGCGTGTGGTTTCTCTGCAAGGGGTAAAAGCCGCATTTTTGCGATTAGCAAACGATTACTCATCAGGATTGGTTTCAATTATCTGATGAGTAATGCCAATGGCCGCCCTCTGGATGGCATTATCACCAGAGGGAATACAACCTGATTTTGTCGCCCGCTATTCAAGTGATTTGACTAGCTTGCCAGGTAAATTACCGAGGATAAAATCATTGATGATACTGTCAAAATCCTTATCGCTCTTAAAGCCTAATGCTTTGGCATAATGCGCTGCGAAATCCCCAGGCCAAGAGCTTACGATCTTCTCAATTAATGGATCTTGCTGAATCTTAATGTGATCAGCGACAGCGTCACCCGCAATACGCCGCAATGCATCAATCATTTGCTGTACGGTAATAGATAGCCCAGGCAAATTAATCACCCGCCCACCCTTAAGTTGACTGGCATCCAATTGGTGACCATGGATAAGATTATTAATTGCCATCTTCGGCGATAGCAGCCATAACGGTGTTTGCAGGCTAACAGGGCAAACCACGTCAATACCTTGCAACGGCTCACGGATAATGCCGCTGGCAAAACTGGAGGCCGCGCGGTTTGGTTTTCCTGGGCGTACCACAATGGTTGGCATACGCAGGCTACGACCATCAACAAATCCCCGGCGGCTATAGTCTGCTAACAATAAATCGTTTAATGCTTTTTGCGTACCATAGGAACTCTGAGGCGACCATACCTGTTCATCCGGCACGACAGCCGGTAACTCACCGCCAAATACCGCCACTGAACTGGTGATAATCACTTTAGGGCAGTGTCCAAGCTGACGAGCGCGCTCGAGTAAACTGCGGGTAGCATCAAAATTGATCCGCATACCCAAATCAAAATCTTCTTCTGCCTGACTGGAGACAATCGCTGCCAGGTGGAAAACGGTGTCAACGTGTTGATTAAAAACGCTGGCAAGCCAGTGCGGATCAGCGATATCACCGCAAAAAACCTGTACCCGTTCATCTGTAATCGCCTCCAGAGGCACCACATCACAGGCTATAATCTTACTGATCAGGCGCTGCTGACCTTGCTGGTCGGTCAGATAATCCTGTGTCAGTAAATGTTCAATCAATCGACGACCAAGAAAGCCCGCCGCTCCTGTTACCATTATGTTCATCGTCTTATCCTTTATCTGCATTGTTAGCGGTTTACTGTCTTGGCCGGGACTAAAAATACGAGCGCCGCACCAATAAATAGCATGGTGGAAATAATCAGCATTCCGGTAGTGGTGCTTTGGGTCAGGTCTTTCAGGTAGCCCATCATATAAGGTGCGACAAAGCCTGCCAGGTTGCCCCAGGAGTTAATCAGAGCGATGCCGGCTGCGGCTGCGGTTCCACCGAGGAACGCAGTTGGCAGGCTCCAAAATAGTGGCAAGGTACTCAATGCCCCCATGGCACCCAGAGTTAAGCCCATCATGGCAATAACGATGTTGTCACTGAAACTGGCGGAAATAATCATCCCGATCCCGCCCAATGTCGCGGTTAAAGCCAGATGCCAGCGCCGTTCGCGCAAACGGTCAGCACTACGTGATACTACGATCATGGTCAGGGCGGCGGCACCGTAAGGAATGGCACTTAACAAACCAATGCTCAGTACGTCTTTTACCCCACTCTCTTTGATCAGTGTTGGTAACCAGAAGCCGATAGTGTAGAAACCTGCAATCAGGCAGAAATAGATAAGCGTGAGCAACCAGACTCGGGGTTGCAGGAAAATCTCTTTCAGGCTGCTGTGGACATGATGTTGTGTGTCGTTATCAATGTTGGTTTGTAAGATCTTTTTCTCTTCGTCGGTTAGCCATTTGGCATGACTGATACGGTCAGTCAGTTTAAAAATCACCAAAATACCGATTAAAACGGATGGGATACCTTCCAGGATAAACATCCATTGCCAACCCGCAAAGCCATGGAATCCATTAAATGCGCCCATGATCCAACCCGATAACGGTGCGCCTATCACGCCGGATAATGGAACGGCGGTGGCGAATAAGGCGTACATGCGGCCACGGCGGTTAGTTGGGAACCAATAAGAAAGATAAAGAATGACGCCGGGATAGAATCCAGCCTCTGCAATTCCCAGCAAGCAACGCATTACGTAAAATGACATCGGTGTGGTGACAAAAGCCATCCCTGCCGAGATGATGCCCCAGGTGATCATAATGCGCGCAATCCACAACCGTGCCCCTACGCGGTGCAGCATCAGGTTACTGGGGATTTCCAGAAAGAAGTAGGCAATAAAAAAGATACCGGCGCCGAATCCATACACCGCCTCTGAAAATTGTAAGTCATCCGCCATCTGCAATTTGGCGAAGCCAACGTTAACCCGATCTAAATAAGCGACGACATAGCACAGCATCAGTAAGGGTAAAATATGCCACGCAGCCTTGCGATAGGCATGGTTCTCCGCAGGGACCGCGTTAGGTATCACTAATTGTTCAGTGGGTGATTCAGACATGATGGAGCCTCTTATTTTAGTTATTTGCAGGGGAACAAGGTTCAGCGAAAATCCGTTTGGTTATCGCGCTGGCGTTGTACAGAAATAGAGGATGTTAATTTTAGTTATTTAATGTTTAATAAAGTTAAAAATAAGGGTTTTTTCAGCAAGTAAATGCGATTAAACTCACAATTGTTAACAATAGGTAACGGAGGTAATGTAATGCTTTGATTTAAATTGGATTTAAAATTCAAATTTTCACAAAAATAAACATCAATCCAGCTATAGCGAGCTATAAATGGAGGAACAATCGGGAATAGAGGGCAACAGGTGTGGCCGGCACTGATATAACAGGAAACTCCGTTGTATCGGCCAACAGACAAGAACATCACGATTTATCGATGCCGCTGAAAGGGAGGAGTATCGGTGCTGGGATGGGAGTCATGCTGTTGGTGGTGACCATCAGTTAGCATCATGGGTTTTCTGGCAGTGAAAAGGGGGGGGCGCTGTAGTTAATTGAAAGGACCGGGATAGCACCAAAAGGCGATAATCACGCGGATCGGTCAACGTGGACGACGGTTAAGGGGGATAGGTGTGAAAATGTTGAATTGCAAAGGTGGTGTGCTTCACCCATTAGTGATTGTTTGGGCACCGCTCACCTGAGCGGTGAAAATCAATCTTCATCAAAGCCGGAATTAAATAACTCAATCACTGCCGCCAGCGCCTGAATTTCATCAGGGCCGGTCGCTTCAACCTCAATCTGACGGCCCTTGGCTGAATCCAGCATCAGCAGTGCAATAACACTGCTGGCCTCAGCTTCGGTACCGCTGTCGTTGCGTAACATTACTTCAGCATCAAAACTCTGAACCAGCTCGAACAATTTCATTGCGGGTCTGGCGTGCATCCCCAACTTGTTTTTGATCTCAACGGTCTGCTTGATTGTCATTATTTACGCTTTTCCAGAGTACGATGGCGTGATTGGACATTTTTGCCGCGAGCGCGGAAATAATCGGCCAACTGTTCAGCGACATAAACCGAGCGGTGTTTACCACCAGTACAACCAATGGCAACCGTCAAATAACTGCGGTTATTGGTTTCCAGCATCGGCAGCCACTGTTCCAGATAGCTGCGGGTCTGATACACAAAGTTATGTACTTCGGTATGGCGATCCAGGAAAGAGATTACTGGCTTATCCAAACCTGTCATTGGGCGTAATTTAGGGTCCCAGTGCGGGTTTGGCAAGAAACGCACATCGAAAACATAATCGGCATCGATGGGGATACCGTGTTTAAAGCCAAAGGACTCAAACACCATCGTCAATTCGCGTTCACGTTTACCCAACAGGCGGGTACGCAGCATCTCAGCCAATTCATGCACTGACATTTCAGAGGTATCAATGATCAGATCAGCCCGTGAGCGCAGAGGCTCCAACAGGTCACTTTCTTCATCAATAGCACTTTCTAATGACAGGTTTTTGGTCGATAACGGATGCAAGCGACGGGTATCGCTATAGCGACGAATCAAAGTATTGCGATCGGCATCCAAAAACAGCAACTGTGGTGAAAAGCTGTCCGGCAGTTGAGTCATGGCATGTTCAAATACCTCAGGTGATTCAGGCATATTACGTACGTCTATGCTCACTGCGGCAGAGATATTCCTATCGGCAAGTGTACTCGCCAATTGCGGCAGCAGAACCACAGGCAAGTTATCGACACAATAAAAGCCCATATCTTCCAATGCGCGCAAAGCAACAGACTTCCCTGAACCGGAACGGCCGCTGACAATCATCAGCACCATGTGAGTAACTCCCCTTGGTATTTATCCCCGTTATCTTTCAAGTTGTAGGCGTGTTGAGTGCTTGCCCACATCTTGAAATTTATTGGGTATACATTAGAACCCTATATTCCGGCTACAAGATCCGGGCATAACGGATAAAATAGTTTCCACTTTCCCAATTACGCCGTTTCCGGTGGTAATTCAGTAATGATTTGATAAAGCTCATCATCACTTTGTGCTGCACGCAGACGCCGACACACTGTTTTATCAGCTAATCGCTTGGCCACTAAAGACAAAGTGTGTAAGTGAGTTTTACATTGATCTGCCGGAACCAACAAGGCAAATAACAGATCAACCGGTTGGTTATCAATAGCATCGAAGGCAATAGGTTGTTCCAGACGGATAAATACACCCACTGCACGCAGTGTGTCTTCTTCCAACTTGCCATGAGGTATCGCGATACCACTACCAATACCGGTGCTGCCCATACGTTCGCGGGTTAAGACAGCATCGAAAACTACCTGTGAAGGTAGGTTAAGTTGCTTGGCAGCCAACTCGCTGATAATTTCCAAAGCCCGTTTTTTACTTGAGCAATGTACGGAGCTTTTGGTGCACTCGATATTTAATACCGAGCTTAATTGCAATGCTGGATCGTTGATCATCTCATCTTTCACTTAAGCGCTGTTTTAAACCGTTTCCAGCGGGGATTCACTCCCGACGCGGGAAACGGTTATGTAGCGAGTGTAGAACCTTTATGGGTGAATATACCCTTTGTACTTGAAACTACAGGGTTGTTCGCTACGTTGACTTACCCGAATCACTGACTTTAGTCAGCTCATCGAGATCAATAAGCCTGCTTGCAGAAATACGATTAAAATCGGCTTCTGGCCGATTTGTCATTCGTTTGCTGCCTACCTGCAACGCCATGTTCTTTGGGTATAACAGTCGCAAGGATTCTTAGTGTTGTTTCAATTTGTCTTTATGTTTGTTCAACTGGCGGGCCAGTTTATCAACCAAAATATCAATTGCGGCGTACATATCCTCCTGCTCTGAGCTTGCGTGCAACTCGCCTCCATTCACATGTACCGTTGCTTCTGCAATTTGTTTTACTTTCTCAACACTTAAAACCACATATACTTGGTTAATGCGATCAAAATATTGCTCAAGTTTGGCAAATTTAGTGGTAACAAACTCGCGTAATGCTTCGGTTATTTCGACATGATGTCCGGTAATATTGAGCTGCATAGTGTCTTCCTTCTCAGTTCAGGTCAAACCAACTGTTTACGCTGATTTGACGGCGGGATGGATAACGACTCTCGGTACTTCGCGACGGTACGCCGTGCCACCATGATGCCTTGTTCACATAATAATGTGGTCAGCTTACTGTCACTAAGAGGTTTAGCAGGATTTTCTGCTGCAACCAATTTTTTCACCAGTGCACGGATTGCAGTGGAAGAAGCTTCACCTCCGCTATCGGTATTGACGTGGCTGGAGAAGAAATATTTTAGCTCGAAAATACCCCGTGGACTGTGCAGGAACTTCTGCGTGGTCACGCGAGAGATTGTCGACTCATGCATATCCACAGCCTGGGCGATATCGGCCAGTACCATGGGTTTCATAAATTCAGGCCCATTCTCAAAAAACGCTACTTGCTGCTCTACAATACAACGCGCCACCTTCAGCAGTGTTTCATTGCGGCTTTCAAGGCTTTTTATCAACCATTTTGCTTCTTGCAAATTGCTACGGATAAACTGCCCGTCACTGTCATTGCGGGTACTGCTACCCATCGCCGCATACTGCTGGTTGATTTTTAGGCGTGGAATGCTATCGGCATTCAGCTCGACCGTCCATTGATCTTTGTCTTTACGCACCAAAACATCGGGAATGACGTACTCGGACTCCCCGGTATTAATGGATTGACCCGGACGCGGATCCAGAGACTGAATCAGGCCGATCGCTTCTTTAAGTGTATCTTCTTTTAGCCGACTCAAGCGGATCATCGTACGGAAATCATGGTTACCCAGCAAATCCAGATAATCGCTAACCACCAGACGTGCTTCGGCAAGATAGGGGGTATCTTTGTCATATTGTGACAACTGTACCAACAGACATTCACGCAGGTTACGTGCCGCGACACCAATAGGATCAAAGTGTTGTATCCGCTTAAGCACCGCTTCTACTTCATCCAGTGCGACGTTCTCGTCCCCCATGCTTTCCAGAATATCTTCCAGTGGCACCGTAAGGTAACCGGTTTCATCGACCGCATCCACGATAGAGGTCGCAATGGCAACATCAGTATCAGAGAATGGGGTTAAATCCACTTGCCACATCAGGTAGTCTTGCAGCGTTTGGGTCGTTTCCCCTTGATAAACCGGCAACTCATCATCGCTATAATCATTGCCCATTCCTGATGGCGTGCCTGCGGTGTAGATCTCATCCCAGGTGGCATCAAGTGGCAACTCTTCAGGCATATCTTTTTGTTCCAGCGCCTCGCGGGTATCAAGCGATTCACTGTCTACGGTCTCTTTTGCATCTATCTCTTCATGAAGATCAGTTTGCTCAAGCAGGGGGTTACTCTCCAGCGCTAACTGAATCTCCTGCTGGAGTTCAAGTGTAGAAAGCTGCAACAAGCGAATAGCCTGTTGAAGCTGCGGAGTCATAGCCAGTTGTTGGCTGAACTTGAGTTGCAAACCTTGCTTCATAATGCGGTATCAATTTTCCTTTATGGATGACGGAATATCCGTCATCTTTCAAATTGCAGGGGTATTGGCTGCCGGTTACTTGGCCGCACCTGCGGGCTAGCATAAATGCTGTTTAAATCGATTTATGACCGATTTTATTGTTTGCCGCCTTCCTACACCTTGAAATCTATTGGGTATGGGAAAAAGGTCAGAGACGGAATTCTTCACCGAGGTAAACACGCTTAACTTGTTCGTCAGCCAGGATTTCCTGTGGCGTACCGTGAGCGATTAAATGACCCTGGCTTACGATATAAGCCCGCTCACAGACGTCTAACGTTTCACGCACGTTATGGTCGGTAATAAGAACGCCAAGACCACTGTCGCGTAGATGTTCAATAATTTTTTTAATATCGATAACGGAAATCGGATCAACCCCGGCAAAAGGCTCATCCAGCAGAATAAACTTAGGATTTGCCGCCAGTGCACGGGCTATTTCAACACGGCGGCGTTCACCACCGGAAAGCGATTGCCCCAAGTTGTCACGTAAATGAGTGATATGGAACTCTTCCATTAATTCATCAGCCCGTTCCTCACGCTGCTCAGCCGAGAGGTCTTTACGGATCTCCAGCACCGCCATTAAGTTGTTAAATACACTCAGGCGGCGGAAAATAGAGGCTTCTTGCGGTAAATAACCAATACCGCGACGGGCGCGTTCATGGAGAGGCAAGAGGCTGATATCTTCGTCATCAATCACAATACGCCCGGCGTCACGCTGGACAATGCCGACGACCATATAAAAAGTGGTGGTTTTCCCTGCGCCGTTCGGCCCAAGCAGGCCCACTATCTCACCGGATTTCACATTGAGGCTTACGTCTTCGACCACTTTACGGCCTTTGTACGCCTTAGCCAGCTTTTCTGCGATTAATGTTGCCATAAATGATTACTTACTCTTCTTTTGGCCTGAAGCTGCTGGCCCTTTGTCTTGTAATTGGGACGGTAATAACACGGTGGTGACGCGGTTGCCTTTATCACTGAAGGCTTCCATCTGCTGTTTTTTCACCAGATAAGTGATGCGATCACCTTTGATATTACTATCAAGTTGCTCCAGATAAGCATTGCCAGTCAACACCACAAAATCATTTGCGACTTCATAACGCAGTTTCTGCCCATGGCCTTTTACGGGTTTGCCACTGTCTTGCATCTGGTAGAAAGTTACTGGATTACCATAACCTTCAATGACCATTTTGCTTTGATCTCCGCCTGGGCGCGTAACCACGACTTTATCAGCTTTAATCTCAATGGTACCTTGCTTGATAACCACATTGTCGGTAAATGTGACAGTATTGGCCTCCATATCTAACGCTTGTTTAACGGAGTCAACCGTGACGGGCTGATCAGTATCACCCGTTAACGCCAGAGCGGGCAGGCTTGCGGCCAAAAGTGAACTGGCAAGCAAAAAATGACGAAGTTTATTTTTGGATTTCATAAGAGGTTTTAACCTTTTCAATCAGCTCAGCGGTTTTGTCCCGCAAGTTCCCACGCATTTTCATGCCGTTAGATGTGAATCCAACACCAAAGAGGGTAACTTCATCGTCTGAGGATACATCCTGAGTGATCAAATTAACCTGGGCGTTATCGGTTTTAATTTTTTGTAACTGTGCGTCTGGTGTCAGGCTATCAACTTCAACATGACCATACAAATACAGCATCTTATCATTGGTCAGTTTGGCGCGGTCGGCGCGCACTGTCCAAGTGGCGACTGCATTCTCCGCAAACAGAGTCATGACCGGCTTGGTAAACCAGGTTAACTCTTGAGTGCTGAAGTTTTGTACGTCTTCCGCCACCAATTTATAATTCAATTGCCCGACCGGATTGAATACCACGGTCACAGTATGCTGGCTCTGCGAAGAGGGCTCATTATCAGTGGCCACGGTTTGCGTGTCCTGCTGATTAAAGCCGGATATATTCCAGCCAATCAATGCCAAAGCAATCAGTGCCAAGGATAATGTTATCCATAGTCTTGTTTTACTCATATCGACAATCCTTTGGCACCTTCAAGTTTATCTTGAGCTAATAATATCAAATCACATATCTCGCGTACTGCACCGCGCCCGCCATGGATTCGCGTCACATAATGTGCCTTGGGAAGAAGTAACGGATGGGCATCCGCGACTGCAACAGATAACCCAACTTGTGCCATGACCGGCCAATCAATCAGGTCATCCCCAATATAAGCAACCTGCTCAGGCTGGCATGCTAATGCTACCAACAATTCGTTATAGGCCACCAGCTTATCAGATTGCCCTTGATAAAGGTGGGTAATGCCTAAGGTGTTGGCGCGGTCTTCCAGTAATTTTGCGCGACGGCCAGTAATAATGGCCACTTCAATACCTGAGGTTATCAGGCAGCGGATACCATAGCCATCACGCACGTTGAAAGCTTTCAGCTCTTCGCCCTGATTACCCATATAAATCAGGCCGTCGGACATCACACCATCGACATCACAAATCAGTAGGCGAATTTTCGCCGCACGTGACATCACAGTGTCGGCTACTGGTCCATAGCATGTGTCCTGATATACGGTGTCGCTCATTTTACCCTTCTTACTTGACGTTGCGGCGTTGTTAGCTGTTTTATTCACCAGACAGTCCACGGTTAGACCACGCCGGCTCTCAGCATGTCATGCATATGCACCACACCTAGCAACTGATCGCCATCTGCGACCAGTACGGCGGTAATATGGCGCAACTCCATCAGGTTGAGTGCATCCACAGCCAACATGGTTGGAGGGACTCGAATACCGCCACTGGTCATCACATCCGCAATTTTCGCGTTATTCAGATCGACACCCAAATCAAATATCCGGCGCAAGTCACCGTCGGTAAAGATACCTTTAATCATCATCAAATCGTCACAGATGACAGTTAAACCCAGATTCTTCCGAGTAATCTCCAGTAACGCATCGCGTAATGACGCATCGGGACTGATGTGCGGGAGCTCTGCACCAGTGTGCATGATATCGCTGATTCGCAACAGTAACTTGCGCCCCAGTGCTCCGCCTGGATGGGAGAGAGCAAAATCTTCTGGCGTGAAGCCTCGAGCCTGTAACAATGCAACTGCAAGCGCGTCCCCCATCACCAAGGTGGCCGTGGTACTGGTGGTCGGCGCCAACCCTAATGGGCAGGCCTCTTGTGGGACCTTGATGCACAAATGAATATCGGCCGCTTTACCCATGCTACTTTCAGGATTATTGCTCATGCAGATTAGCGGAATTTTTTGGCGCTTTAGAACCGGGATGAGAGCGAGGATCTCGTTGGATTCCCCTGAATTAGAGATGGCGAGCACAATATCTTGTGGCGTGACCATGCCGAGATCGCCATGACTGGCTTCACCGGGGTGGACGAAAAAGGCAGGTGTTCCCGTGCTGGCGAAGGTGGCGGCAATTTTGCAACCAATATGGCCAGATTTGCCCATCCCCATAACCACAACTTTGCCATGACAGTTAAATATTGCATCGCAGGCTTTGGCAAAATCGTCATTAATATATTGATCGAGTTGTGCCAGTCCTTCGCGCTCAATCTGTAGCACCTGTTTACCCGCCTGTTGAAAATCCACTCTAGGCAATGAGTTAATACCCGACGGTGAATCAGTTGCTGGCTGTAAATCATAAGAAGACATACTTGGTTCCCATTGAATGAACATGGTTATGCCACATTAAAGGGTGCAAAAAACAGCACCGCTAGATAAGCGATAAACCCACATAATAACAGAGCACCTGCCATATGACTGATGCGATGTTTACGCCCCAAGCAAAGAAGGGTAAATATCACACTGACACCGAGCATCACCCAATAGTCGCGCTGGAAAGCTTCTGGATTAATGTCGCCAGGGGAGAGCAGAGCAGGTACACCTAACACAATCACAATATTAAAAATGTTCGAACCAATGATATTGCCGACCGCCATATCATCTTCCCCTTTCAACGCGCCAGCGATAAAAGTAGCCAGTTCAGGTAAACTGGTGCCGATGGCAATAACAGTCAGCCCTATAACCAGTTCACTGACACCTGCGACCCGGGCAATGACCGTGGCATTATCGATAATCATTTTGGCCGAGAGCGGCAAGATAATGAAAGCTAACACTAACCACAAAAGAGCGACGGTATTGCTACTGTCTTGAGGCAATTCAGCCAACTGTTCGCGAGTCAGGATGTCATTGCCTTCCGCATGGGCCAGACGGGCAATTTTCAGCATCAGAATAATAAACGCCGCCGCTGCTACCAGCAAAATAATACCATCTCCACGGCTGAGATGGTTATCAGCCAGCAGGAAACCACATAGCACCGTCACTACCAGCATCAACGGTAATTCACGGCGTAAAATCTCTGATCGTACTGTTAATGGGCGTATAAGGGCGGCACCACCGACAATCAGCAGTAAATTGGTAATATTAGAGCCAAGCACATTCCCAACCGCCATATCGGTCTGATTATTCAGTGCTGCAGTCACCGAAACCATCAACTCAGGTAGCGATGTGCCGATACCGACGATGGTCATCCCAATAATAAGGGGGGGGATGCCGAAAGAACGGGATAACACAGCGGCGCCATAAACTAATCGATCAGCGCCATACACTAATAAGACCAAGCCGATGATTAATAGTGTTATCGCAAGAAACATGCAAAGTCCTTTATTAGGTATACCCGGCGTCCTTGAAGTTACAGGAGTGTTAGCTACGTTCTTTACTCGGCCCATCCATGGGCCTCACCTCGTTGAGGCCGCTGCAAGCAGCGTTCAAATCAGCTCCCGGCAGATTTGTCACCCGAATTACTTACTTAATGTAAGCTCATCGGGCTTCGCTCGCTTGCTGCCTACCTGCAACTCCAATTACTTTGGGTATATAATCCCGATCCGTTGGTAGAAGCTGACTGTTGGTAACCCATTTTCGGTTGAAAACAGCTAGCCCATGGGTAAAAACAACTAACAGCGTTTTACGCTCTTTTTTGAGTTAACCCTAATTTTGACTGTGAGTGCCAGAAAAGTAAAACTTATGGCAACTTTGGCTACGAAAAAGTGACAATAAGTTGCCAAAATACTTCCCATTGTGCTCGTTGCCGCCATTTGATGTAGCATTGGCGCTCGGATGAGTAATTAAAGGCCTAAAGGGACGAATGATAATGAAGCAATTGTCGTCGAATTTGATAGAGATCCGCGGGATGAGTTTTACCCGTGGTGAGCGTCCGATATTCGCCGATATCAACATGACGGTCCCCCGCGGCAAAGTGACTGCGATTATGGGGCCATCAGGAATTGGTAAAACCACATTGTTGCGCCTGATCGGTGGGCAACTTGTACCGGATGCAGGTGAAATCTGGTTTGATGGTGATAATATTCCGGCGCTTTCACGTCAGCGTTTGTATGATGTGCGTAAGAAAATGAGCATGCTGTTTCAATCTGGTGCGTTATTCACTGATTTGACCGTGTTTGAGAATGTGGCTTTCCCATTACGCGAACATAGCCGTTTGCCGGAGGAATTGCTGCACAGTACGGTGATGATGAAGTTGGAAGCCGTGGGGCTGCGTGGGGCGGCTAATCTGATGCCTGCCGAACTATCCGGCGGTATGGCGCGGCGTGCTGCACTGGCAAGGGCCATTGCCCTTGATCCTGAATTAATTATGTTTGATGAGCCATTTGTGGGTCAGGACCCTATAACTATGGGGGTGCTGGTAAAACTGATTGATGAGCTGAATCATGCATTAGGCGTGACTTGCGTGGTGGTCTCCCACGATGTGCCTGAAGTCCTTAGTATTGCTGATTATGCCTATATTGTTGCCGGAAGGCATGTTATTGCCGAAGGAACACCGGAACAGTTGCAAGCCAATAGCGATATGCAGGTGCGCCAGTTCCTTGATGGTATTGCCGACGGGCCGGTGCCTTTCCGTTTCCCGGCCGGTGATTATAAAACTGAGCTGTTATACCCAAAGTAATTGGATTTGCAGGTAGGCAGTAAGCGAGCGAAGCCCGATGAACTTACTCGGTTAAGTGGTTCGGGAGTTATCGTAGCTAACCCCCTGTAGCTTCAAATACGAAGGAGATAGGCTGATGGAGTATTCATGTTAGTACAGGCGTTAGCGTCTTTAGGGCGCCGGGGCATTAATGTCAGCGCATCCTTTGGTCGCGCGGGTTTAATGTTATTCAATGCCCTTGTCGGGCGGCCTGAACCGCGAAAACAATGGCCATTATTGGTTAAACAGCTCTATAGCGTCGGTGTGCAATCGCTACTGATTATCGTGGTTTCCGGTCTGTTTATCGGCATGGTTCTGGGGTTACAGGGCTTTTTGATCCTCACCACATACAGTGCTGAAGCCAGTCTTGGGATGATGGTGTCTTTATCACTGCTACGTGAGTTGGGGCCGGTGGTAACCGCACTGTTGTTCGCCGGTCGCGCTGGTTCTGCTCTAACCGCGGAGATTGGCTTGATGAAAGCCACTGAACAGATTTCCAGTTTGGAAATGATGGCAATCGACCCGCTGCGCCGAGTGGTGGCTCCCCGGTTCTGGGCAGGTCTTATCAGTATGCCATTATTAACCGCTATTTTTGTTGCCGTCGGTATCTGGGGTGGCTCTGTGGTGGGGGTTGACTGGAAAGGGATCGATGGCGGTTTCTTCTGGTCGGCGATGCAAAATGCTGTGGAGTGGCGTACCGATTTACTGAATTGCCTAATTAAGAGTCTGGTATTTGCTATTACTGTGACCTGGATTGCGCTGTTCAATGGTTATGATGCGATCCCAACATCTGAAGGGATTAGCCGGGCAACGACCCGTACCGTAGTGCATTCATCGCTGGCGGTATTGGGATTGGATTTTGTGCTGACAGCACTGATGTTTGGGAATTGAGTCGATGCAAACGAAGAAAAGTGAAGTCTGGGTAGGTTTGTTTATACTGATTGCTATTCTGGCGGTCGTATTTCTCTGCCTGAAGGTTGCGGATATCAAATCAGTAGGCAACCAGCCGACTTATCGAATTTATGCAACGTTTGACAATGTGGGTGGCCTGAAAACCAATTCGCCGGTCAAAATTGGCGGTGTTGTGGTGGGGCGGGTGGCTGACATCACGCTGGATACCAAAAACTACAGCCCACGTGTGGCGATAGATATTCAGCAACGTTATAACCATATCCCGGATACCAGCTCTTTGGCGGTACGCACTTCTGGCTTATTGGGTGAACAGTTCCTGGCACTAAATGTCGGTTTTGAAGACCCGGATATGGGCACCACTATTTTGAAAGATGGCGGTATAATTCAAGACACCAAATCTGCACTGGTGTTGGAAGATCTTATCGGCCAGTTCTTGTACAAGAGTGGCGGGGATGGTAATTCTGATGCGCCAGCAAGTGAGCCAGCAGCCCCAACGGCAGCGGCGCCCACACCGACAGATAACGGCAGCTTACCTGCAACTCAACATCCTTAAGAGGGTCTCTGAATGTTTAAACGTTTACTTATGGTTGCGTTGCTGGTGGTAGCACCACTGGCGAATGCTGTCGATCAAACTAATCCATACCGAATGATGGATGAAGCCGCGCAAAGAACATTCACGCGCTTAAAAACCGAACAACCTAAGATCAAACAGAACCCAGACTATTTGCGCACTATCGTACGTGAAGAACTGTTGCCATTTGTCCAGATCAAATACGCCGGTGCGTTAGTCCTGGGTAGCTATTATAAAGCGGCGACCCCTGCGCAACGCGAAGCGTACTTCAATGCGTTCAGTCAATATCTGGAACAGGCTTACGGTCAGGCATTGGCGCTGTACCACGGCCAAACTTACGATGTTGCACCAGACCAACCACTGGGTGATGCCAATATTGTTGCTATTCGCGTGACTATTCTTGACCCAAATGGCCGACCACCTGTGCGTTTAGATTTTCAATGGCGTAAAAATAGCCAAACCGGTAACTGGCAGGCGTATGACATGATAGCCGAAGGGGTTAGCATGATTAGCACTAAGCAAAATGAGTGGGCTTCTATCCTGCGTCAGCAAGGGGTTGATGGCCTGACTAAGCAGTTGTTGATCGCCGCGAAACAGCCAATTACGTTAGATAAGCAATAATTATGGTAGATAAATTGAGCTGGCAGTCACAGCAAGAAACGCTGGTGCTGCGAGGTGAATTAGATCGTGAAACACTGCTACCACTTTGGCAGCAGCGTGAGGCGTTATTGGCGGGTAAGACTCATATTGATGTCAGCCAATTACAGCGTGTCGACTCATCCGGTCTGGCATTGCTGGTGCACTTTCGCGAACTGCATTCTCTTCATGAACCGGCAGGCAAACAAAGTGTCTCATTAACGATTACTGGTGTCAGTGATCGGTTGTCTACTCTGATTGAGCTGTACAACCTCCAGCACATCATTCCGGTAGAAATGGCTCGTTAGTTAAGTTCGCGGCTTTCTGTGTCGTCTATACCAAAAGCTATACCCAGGTAAGAAGGGTATAAAAGCCAAAGATATTCAAAGGCCCCTGTGCGTAACAACGAAACAGGGGCTTTTCTTTAGTTTCGGAGCTCGCCGTATTCCACTAATATGTTTGGCTGGCTATGCTTCACTTAAAAATAACGATCCTCTTAAAATAGAATGAATCTTATGGATACTAACGAAATTAAAGACGTGCTGATGCAAGCATTAGCATTACAAGAAGCGCATGTTACCGGTGATGGCAGCCACTTTCAGGTGATTGCTGTCGGTGAGTTATTTGCCGATATGAGCCGGGTGAAAAAACAGCAGGCTGTGTATGCGCCTTTGATGGAATATATCGCTGATAACCGTATTCATGCCTTATCAATTAAGGCCTATACGCCGCAAGAGTGGCAACGGGATCGCAAACTAAACGGCTTTTAATGCTGTTGGCCCGAGAGCTGTTTAACGAAGCGTCGACAGTTCTAAGGCGGGCAGTAAATTCGAATTGACAACAGAGAGTGGTCACAATGGATAAATTTCGTGTGCAGGGGCGGACTCGCCTAAGCGGTGAAGTCACTATTTCAGGAGCGAAAAACGCCGCATTGCCAATAATGTTTGCTGCGTTGCTGGCTGAAGAACCAGTAGAGTTGCAAAATGTCCCAAAGCTAAAAGACATTGATACCACCATTAAGCTGCTCAGCCAATTAGGCACAAAAATTGAGCGTAATGACTCTGGTTCAGTTTTTGTTGATGCCAGCGGCGTGGATGAGTTTTGCGCTCCTTATGATTTAGTCAAAACCATGCGTGCCTCTATTTGGGCATTGGGGCCACTGGTTGCCCGTTTTGGCAAAGGCCAGGTCTCTTTACCCGGCGGCTGCGCTATCGGTGCGCGTCCGGTTGATTTGCATATTTCCGGTTTGGAACAACTGGGTGCTGAAATCAAGCTGGAAGAGGGCTATGTTAAAGCATCCGTCGATGGCCGCCTGAAAGGCGCGCATATCGTCATGGATAAAGTCAGCGTTGGCGCGACTGTTACCATTATGAGTGCTGCCACATTAGCTGAAGGCACCACTGTGATTGAGAATGCGGCCCGTGAGCCGGAAATTGTCGATACGGCTAATTTCCTCAATACGCTGGGTGCGAAAATCAGTGGTGCAGGTACTGACAGAATTACCATCGAGGGCGTTGCTCGCTTGGGGGGTGGTGTTTATCGTGTGCTGCCTGATCGCATTGAAACCGGTACTTTCCTGGTTGCAGCGGCCATCTCTGGTGGTAAGGTTGTGTGCCGTCAAACTCGGCCTGATACGCTGGATGCGGTATTGGCTAAACTGCGTGAAGCGGGTGCTGATATTGAGATTGGCGACGACTGGATAAGCCTTGATATGCATGGGCAGCGTCCGAAAGCGGTTACGCTACGCACTGCGCCGCACCCTGGTTTCCCAACTGATATGCAAGCTCAATTCAGCTTATTGAATTTGGTGGCGGAAGGAACCGGTGTTATCACTGAGACCATTTTTGAGAACCGCTTCATGCATGTGCCTGAGCTTATTCGGATGGGCGCACATGCAGAAATCGAGAGCAATACCGTGATTTGTTATGGTGTTGAGCAACTATCAGGTGCCCAGGTGATGGCCACTGATTTGCGTGCTTCAGCCAGTTTGGTATTAGCGGGCTGTATTGCTGACGGGGTAACTATCGTTGATCGTATTTATCATATCGACCGTGGCTACGAGCGTATCGAAGATAAATTGCGTGCCTTGGGTGCCAAGATTGAGCGTATAAAAGGCGAATAAACCCGCTAAAACGCAAGAAAAACAGATGCCAGCCGATGATATCGCGCTGGCATTTTTTATGGCTAAACTCTTCGTCCATCACGATATAAGTGCAGTTGGCCGCTTTTTTACCCGAATTTCAAGATGACTATTACGGTTGTGGTGTTGTCTGATGACCTAGCACGGCATTTTGATCTAACTCGCTGATAGTGATTTGTGCCGTCATCTGTTGGCCGTTACGTAACAATAAGATAGGGATGGTGGTACCGGGGCGGATTTCTGCTACCTGATCCATCGTTTCGATAACGGATGTCGCAGGTTTATTATTAACACTAAGGATGATATCGCCAATTTGCAGACCTGCATCTACTGCGGGGCCATGAGCTGATATGTCATTGACCTTAATCCCATGCACCCGATCCGTACTATTGCCGCTGGCATTGAAGGGCGGATATTCCTCGCCGGTAACTCCGATATAGCCACGTATCACTCGACCGTCACGGATAAGCTTCTCCATCACTTTGGTCGCAAGTGCTGTTGGAATCGCAAAACCAATCCCTTCCGGTGTTTCGCCGTTACTGCTCTTATCAAAGGACAGAGTGTTAATTCCCATCAGTTCGCCCAAGGTATTCACCAGCGCCCCGCCAGAATTCCCCTGATTGATTGAAGCATCGGTCTGAAGGAAGTTTTGTCGCCCGGAATCACTTAAACCAATACGTCCAGTGGCGCTGATAATCCCTTGGGTGACGGTTTGGCCAAGGTTATAAGGGTTGCCAATTGCCAGCACGACATCACCGATATGGGGGGCACGATTAATATTGATTGGAATTACTGGTAGGTTCACCGCATCAATTTTTAGTACCGCTAAATCAGTTAAGCCATCGGAACCCACGAGTAATGCCTCGGATACTCGGCCATTTTGTAGTGCCACAATTATCTGTTCAGCATTATTGATAACGTGCTTGTTGGTAAGGATATATCCCTTATCACTCATGATTACGCCAGAACCCAATGTACGAATAGCCAGTCCATCTTGTGTCGAGCTTAGGCTACGGTTATAGACATTAACCACCGCAGGGGCAGCTCTGCGTACCGCCTGGTTATAACTGGCTGGAACCTCTTCATCTATGCTATTGCTCTTGCCGGAAAAGATATGACCCGGACTACGGAGCATAGGTATTGCGACCAGCAAGACACCGGCAATAATTAGCCCCAAAATAATAGAACGCAATAGCTTAAGAAACATGAGGTTTAAGGCGTAAATGGATGGATGACAGGAGGATAGCATGAGTTTGGCGGACACAGCATTGTGCTGTGTCCGATTTTTCTGCAAATTAGCGTATTAACAGGTAAATATTCTCTTCACCGCGCACAATATTCAGTGCAATTACCGCCGGTTTCGCATCAAGGGCTTTGCGCAACTGAGTAATATCCTGAACCCGGACACGGTTTACAGCAATAATCACATCATCTTTCTGCAAACCAGATTGCGCTGCAGGTGAGCCTTTGGTCACGCTCTCAACTTTGATGCCCTTACTGCCCCCTTTTATTTCCCCATTGCTCAGGGATGCACCCTGCAATGATGGCGATAAGGTTTCTGCGCTAGTTGACGTTGGGCTGCTGTTTTCCAGGGTTACGGTGACTTCAAGCGGTTTCCCATCGCGCAGCATGCCAACTTTAATGGCTTTACCTGGCCCGGTGGTGCCCACTTTGGCCCGCAACTCAGCAAAGCTACTGATGGGTTTCCCATCAACAGAAACCAACACATCACCGGCTTTGATGCCTGCTTTAGATGCGGCTGATTTTGGTAGCACTTCACTGACAAAAGCGCCACGCTGAGCATCAATATTAAAGGCTTTGGCCATGTCAGCGGTCATTTCGCTGCCACGAATGCCCAACAACCCGCGCTTCACTTCGCCAAACTCAATCAATTGTTGGCTGAGGTTTTGCGCCATGTTACTTGGAATAGCAAAGCCGATACCGATGTTGCCGCCACCTGGGGCCAGAATTGCGGTGTTAATCCCAATCAATTCACCATTGAGGTTAACTAGCGCGCCGCCAGAGTTACCACGGTTGATGGAGGCGTCGGTCTGGATAAAGTTTTCCAACCCTTCCAAATTCAAGCCACTACGACCCAAGGCGGAAATAATCCCCGATGTTGCTGTTTGCCCCAGACCAAATGGATTACCGACAGCAACGGCAAAATCACCCACTCGCAGGTTATCGGAATCGGCCATTTTAATCGCGGTCAGATTTTTGGCATCGGTTAACTGCAATAACGCGATATCGGTTTGTTCATCACGTCCTAGCAGCTTCGCATCATATTCACGACCATCATTGAGCTGAACGCGAATTTTATCCGCATTATTGATAACGTGGTTGTTTGTCAGCACATAGCCTTTTTCGGCATTAATGATAACACCCGACCCTAACCCCTCGAATGGACGGCTGCTTTCTTTACCGGCGGGTGCATTCGGGCCAAAGAAGAATTTGAATTCTTCCGGCAAACGTTGCTGTTGTGCCTGTGTTCCTGACACATGAACACTGACTACCGCGGGCAAAACTTTTTCCAACATCGGTGCCAGACTAGGAACTGCCTGCCCGGCCACGGCTGCCGGCAGTGCTGCTGCGTTCACCATTGGAACAGACGCGAGACCCAGGGCGACACTCATTGCCAGCGCACTAAGAAATAATGACTTTTTCTTCATTGAATTAAACTCTCTCAATACCTAACGGTGAATGAATAGGATGAATGGCTGTTACAGGCCCGTTGTAAATTAAGACTCTGGATTAGCTAAAAAATTCACTTATTTCAAAAGGCTACTGCTGTCCTAAATATAAGCATCCTAAGATATGGCTTGATATAAGGCTCGCTATGAAGCAATTCAAGGAGAGGTAAGTATAGAAGTGTAAATGTACTGACCACGGTAATGTGAGATGCACCCCACCGTAGTCAGTATGATAGCTAAACGCGTGCTTAATCGCGGGTCTGATGCTCCGGGCGTAATAACCCCGATGCGCCTTCAGAGTAATCCCGAGGTGGCATTTTTACCGGTGCCTGATCATTATCTGCTTCAGATTCAGTCAGACGATAGCGGAACGGGTTATCTTGCAGTGGCAAGTCCGGTAATAAGTTATTGGAGCTTTTCGCCATATGTTGGTAGAGCTGGCGATAGTCGCGAGCCATATTATCCAACAACTCAGCACTGCGGGCAAAATGCCCAACCAGTTCCTGACGGTACTCTTCCAAATCAGTTTTGCTTTTCTCCAGCTCATTTTGCAGCACTTGCTGCTGACGCAATTTGCGGTTGCCAAAGCGCATAGCCACCGCGCCAATCACGATACCAACAACCAACCCAATAAGCGCATACTCCCAGGTCATGATGACTCCTTTTTTGACTTCATTGTTCAGCAGGACTTTTTCACTTAATAATACCCACTATAACCGTTAACCTTGTCGGAGTGGAATCCTGATGCAACTTTGCTTATGGTTATCAGGCTTTCTTCGCAGTGGCAGTGTCGGTAAATGCGGCGATTGCCCGATAAATCAGCAACAAAGTCGCGCAAAAAGTAGATAACTATTTTATCAGGGATTGTTGATAAACATGCAACCAAGTACACCTACAGCACTTTACCAGCAGGCACTTGATGCCGGCGACTACCAACCTGATGAGGTACAACGGCGTGCTGTAGCACGGCTGGATAGGCTTTATCAGGAACTAAATCAACGCCAGAGTATAGCGCCGACCCGCGCGAGTCTGCGCGGGCGGCTGAACCGTTTGATTGGGCGAGCAGTACCCCGGACCCCCATACGACCCGCCCAGGGGCTGTATATGTGGGGCGGTGTTGGGCGGGGTAAAACCTGGCTGATGGATCTGTTTTTCCACAGCTTGCCGGGTGAGCGCAAGCTGCGACTGCATTTCCACCGTTTTATGCTACGGGTACATCAAGAACTGACTGAGCTGCAAGGTCATGAAAATCCGCTGGAGATTATTGCCGACGGTTTCAAAGCACAGACTGATGTGCTGTGCTTTGATGAGTTTTTTGTCTCGGATATTACTGATGCCATGTTACTGGCGACATTGCTGGAGGCACTCTTTGCCAGAGGTATCACGTTGGTTACCACCTCCAATATTCCACCGGATAATTTGTATCATAATGGTTTACAGCGTGCCCGCTTCTTGCCAGCCATTGAATTGATTAAACAGTATTGTGATGTGATGAATGTCGATGCGGGGATTGATTACCGCCTGCGGACCCTGACTCAGGCAAATCTTTATCTGACGCCCTTGAATCCACAAACTGAACAAGCGATGGACGATATTTTTGTCAAACTGGCCGGTAAAGAGGGGGACCAAGCGCCGATACTGGAAGTTAACCATCGGCCATTGCCTGCTATTTGCTCAGCACAGGGTGTTCTGGCGGTAGATTTCCATACACTGTGTGAAGAAGCCCGCAGCCAGTTGGATTACATTGCACTGTCCAAGCTCTATCACACGGTATTACTGCACAACGTCCACCGCATGGAGACGCGAGATGAGAATACGGCCAGGCGTTTTCTGGCACTCGTGGATGAGTTTTATGAACGGCGGGTAAAATTGATTATTGCGGCAGAAGTATCAATGTTCGATATTTATTGCGGTGAGCGCCTTAAATTCGAATATCAACGCTGTTTATCGCGGTTACAAGAGATGCAAAGTGAAGAGTATCTCTCTTTACCGCATCTGCCATAGGGATAATCTGCACGACCGTTATTCACTTTTGACCAGCTAAAATGCTATTCTGTGGTGGGCGATTTTCCTTCGCCCTAACTTAACATGTTTAATTTATACCTTTCTCGTCAAAAACAGTTCGATCTTTAACGTCGACTTCTCTATAATCTTGCGACCCCACGTTACAACAAAGTTTTTTTCCCAAAAACTTTGATAGTGCCGGCATTGGCTATTCGAAGGGGTAGGTTTGCTGGACTGATGGTCGTGTGAGCCTCAACTGTTTTTGAACGTTTGGGTGTTCACCAACGTGTAACTTATTAATTGGGTAAGCTTTTATAATGAAAACTTTCACAGCTAAACCAGAAACTGTAAAACGCGACTGGTATGTTGTTGACGCGAGCGGTAAGACCTTAGGTCGCCTCGCTACTGAACTGGCTAGTCGCTTACGCGGCAAGCACAAAGCGGAATACACCCCGCACGTTGATACTGGTGATTACATCATCGTTCTGAACGCAGAAAAAGTTGCCGTAACTGGTAACAAGCGTACAGACAAGATTTATTACCGTCACACCGGTCATATCGGTGGTATCAAACAAGCGACCTTTGAAGAGATGATTGCCCGCAGTCCTGAGCGTGTGATTGAAATCGCGGTTAAAGGCATGCTGCCGAAGGGTCCGCTGGGTCGTGCAATGTATCGTAAACTGAAAGTTTACGCGGGTACTGAGCACAATCATGCGGCGCAGCAACCGCAAGTTCTGGACATTTAATCGGGATTATGGCAATGGCTGAAAATCAATACTACGGCACTGGTCGCCGCAAAAGTTCTGCTGCACGCGTTTTTCTTAAGCCGGGTAGCGGTAATATCGTTATTAACCAACGTAGCATCGAAGAGTACTTCGGTCGTGAAACTGGCCGTATGGTTGTTATGCAACCGCTCGTACTGCTAGATATGGTTAGCAAGTTTGACATGTACATCACTGTTAAAGGTGGTGGTATTTCTGGTCAAGCTGGTGCTATCCGTCACGGTATTACCCGTGCACTGATGGAATATGACGAGTCTCTTCGTGGTGAACTGCGTAAAGCTGGCTTCGTAACGCGTGATGCGCGTGAAGTTGAGCGTAAGAAAGTGGGTCTGCGTAAAGCACGTCGTCGTCCACAGTTCTCCAAACGTTAATTTTTTGCCTCTACGGCATCAGATTAATGGTAAAAACCCGGTGTCTCACCGGGTTTTTTTATGCCTGAAAAACCACTTTCCATAGCATCACATATTATATTTTCGTTGCTAAACCGTTGTCTGATAAACAATTAATCACGAAATCGCAGCACCATCCCCACAAAACATGCAAAATCTGGTAAACTATCACCCACTTTTGTGCCTGTTCGGCGAACTGTTGGCGTCCGTGTATCTCCCTGGCTGAATAACTATCTCGACCAAGGCTTATTTACGGCAACAGCTGTCGAGATGACGAACCGGCGGTAAAACGACTCAGGATAGCAACCTAACCGTGGGCTATTCGCACTGTTTTCTAGATAATCTTGGAGGTTTTCATGGCTGTCGCTGCCAACAAACGTTCGGTAATGACGCTGTTTTCCGGCCCGACCGACATTTTTAGCCATCAAGTACGTATCGTACTGGCGGAGAAAGGTGTCAGTGTTGAGATTGAGCAGGTTGAAGCTGGTAATCTGCCGCAGGACCTGATTGACCTCAATCCCTACCAGACCGTTCCTACTTTGGTTGATCGCGAGTTAACATTGTATGAATCCCGCATCATCATGGAGTATTTGGATGAGCGTTTCCCTCATCCTCCATTGATGCCGGTATACCCTGTTGCACGTGGTAGCAGTCGTTTGATGATGAATCGCATCGAGAAAGACTGGTATTCCCTGATGCATAAGATCGAACAAGGTAATGCTCAGGAAGCTGAAGCAGCCCGCAAGCAGCTACGTGAAGCTCTGTTGTCTATCGCGCCGGTATTTAATGAAATGCCTTTCTTTATGAGCGAAGAATTCAGCCTGGTTGATTGCTATCTGGCTCCGCTGCTGTGGCGTTTACCTGTATTAGGTATCGAGTTAACCGGTGCTGGCTCTAAAGAGTTGAAGGGTTATATGACACGTGTGTTTGAGCGTGATGCGTTCCTGGCTTCCCTGACTGAAGCTGAACGTGAAATGCACCTGAAAACCCGAGGTTAATTGTTATGGAGATGTCGGATATGTCTCCGCGCCGTCCCTATCTGTTGCGCGCATTTTACGAGTGGTTGATTGATAATCAACTGACTCCGCATCTGGTTGTGGATGTCACCCGGCCGGGTGTTTCGGTGCCGATGGAATTTGCCCGCGATGGGCAGATTGTATTGAATGTAGCACCGCGTGCCGTGGGTAATTTGGAGCTGGGTAACGAGGGTGTAAGTTTCAATGCCCGTTTCGGTGGCGTTCCTCGTCAAGTTACCGTGCCGATGGCTGCGGTAATGGCTATCTATGCGCGTGAAAACGGCTCTGGCACTATGTTTGAGCCTGAAGAAGCTTACGATTCTGATGCTGATGGCAATTTTGAGGCTTTCACAGAGGAAGGTAGCGAGACGGCACCGGCTGAGAACCTGACATTAGTCACTGGTGATACTCAGGTATCACAGGACGATAGTCATTCACCGGATGATGAGCCACCAAAACCGCCACGTAGCGGTGGTCGCCCAGCATTACGGGTTGTTAAGTAACGAACAACACTGTTCTCTTGCACCAAGCGTTACCATACCCAATAAGGGCGGCATTAGCCGCCCTTATTATTTCTGCCAAATAACCAATAATTAAGACAGCTTTTTCAACTCAGCCAGACAGCTATCACGTTGACTCATCATATCGCTATTTCTGATAGTCGATAAGGTGTGAGATGCGCGCTGTTGGAAGCTGGCTTTGGCGGCACTGTCTTTGACATCTGCCGGTGCGATACAAATATCTGATACCGTTAGTGTTTTACTGTCGCTCACCGCTTTTAGTACTGCGGCCGGGTTATAAATCAGTGCAGAAGAGAGTGCCGATTTCACCCCAGCAGTGAAATTCGCATTACCGGCATCGGCCAGTTTAGGGGCCATGGCAATCCAGTTGTCATCACCTAGCTTAATATTATTTTCTACCGCAGGCAGTTGCCCCGCTTTTGCCAGCTCGGCTACCACAGCGCGCGCGCCACGCGCCTCAATATTATAACCAACTTCTTGATAATTCAAAGACATAGCCAATGCGCTGCTGCTGATCGCCAGCAAGCCGCCAGCAATAAAAAGTAAGTGAGATTTCATAACAGATAATCCTTTATTTAAAACAAGGCGTAATAATAAGGCTGGCCATGGGGTCAGGCCAAAAAGCATAGATACAGAAAGTATAAGTACGGAAAGCATAAACCTATCGGAGCTCGGCCTTTACTATAGCGCTTCAGCTATAAATTGCTGCAAATAAGGTAGTTGAGATTGTTACAAAATCTTGAGTTGAAGTGGATGTGCGTGGAAAAAAGCAGTAAAAAGGGCTGGATAACCAGCCCTCTAATGTTAAGTCTATGGCAGGATACTTTTACTGTCAGACTTCCAGATAATTCATGATGCCATCTGCGGCTTTGCGGCCTTCGGCGATGGCTGTCACCACCAGATCAGAGCCACGGACGATATCGCCACCGGCAAAGATTTTCGGGTTACTGGTCTGAAACGCATTATCAGTGCTCTCAGGGGCCACTACGCGGCCCTGCTTATCCAATGCCACGTCATGCGCCGCCAACCACTCCATGCTGTGTGGACGGAAGCCAAATGCCATTATCACTGCATCTGCTGGTAGCACATGTTCAGACCCTGGGATCTGCTCAGCCACGCTGCGGCCTTGTGCATCAGGTGCGCCCAGTTGGGTACGAACCATCTTCACACCACAGACGTTGCCGTTGCTGTTAACTTCGATGCTTAATGGTTGCAAGTTGAATTTAAACTCAACTCCTTCCTCACGGGCGTTTTTCACTTCCCGCTTGGAACCTGGCATGTTGACCTCATCACGACGATAGGCGCACACCACATCTGTTGCCCCTTGGCGAATCGATGAACGCACACAGTCCATTGCGGTATCACCGCCGCCCAGCACTACGACACGCTTACCTTCCATATTGATATATGGCTCGTGGACGGTCGCATCAAAGCCCATCAACTGCTTGGTATTGGCAATCAGGTATGGCAGCGCATCATAGACACCCGAGGCATCTTCATTTGCCAGACCACCGCGCATCGATTGGTATGTCCCGACACCGAGGAACACCGCGTCATACTCCTTCAGCAGCGCACCCATGGTGATATCTTTACCGATTTCAGTATTGAGTTGGAATTCGATACCCATCTCGGAGAAGATTTTACGGCGCTTAATCATCACTTCTTTTTCCAGCTTAAAGGCTGGAATACCGAAGGTCAGCAAGCCGCCAATCTCTGGATGGCGGTCAAATACCACGGCTTGTACGCCGTTGCGTGCTAATACGTCGGCACAGGCCAGCCCGGCAGGGCCAGCACCGATCACCGCGACACGTTTACCGGTCGGGTGAACATGCGACATATCAGGCTTCCAGCCCATCTCAATGGCTTTATCGCTGATGTAGCGCTCGATGTTGCCGATAGTCACCGCACCGAATTCGTCGTTCAGGGTACAAGACCCTTCGCACAGACGGTCCTGTGGGCATACTCGGCCACACACTTCCGGTAAGCTGTTGGTCTGGTGGGCCAGATCCGCCGCTTCCATGATGCGCCCTTCGTTGGCCAGTTTCAGCCAATTAGGAATGTAGTTATGAACCGGGCACTTCCATTCGCAATAAGGGTTACCACAAGACAGGCAGCGGTCTGCCTGAGCTTTGGCCTGGGTTTCCGAAAACGGCTCGTAAATCTCAACAAATTCAATTTTACGGATCTTCAGCGGCTTTTTCGGCGGATCTACGCGCTGTAGGTCGATAAACTGATAAACATTCTGACTCATTTCAACCCCTTACTGCGCTTGAACCCGCAGCTCGGCTGCGGAACGGCTACGGTGGCCCAACAGTGCTTTCACGTCGCTGGATTTCGGTTTAACCAAAGCAAATTTGGTCACCCACTCTGGCCAGTTAGCCAGAATTTCTTCGCCACGGCTGGAACCGGTCAACTGAACATGCTCAGTGATCAGCCCACGCAGATGCTCTTCATGGATTGCCAATTGATCGACATCCAGGACTTCCACCAGCTCAGGGTTAACACGTTTACGGAATTCACCATCTTCATCAAGAACATAAGCAAAACCGCCGGTCATACCAGCACCGAAGTTAATCCCAGTGCGACCCAGTACACAGACAATACCACCAGTCATGTATTCACAACCGTTATCACCGATACCTTCAACAACGGTAATAGCCCCAGAGTTACGCACGGCGAAACGCTCACCTGCACGGCCTGCGGCGAATAACTTGCCGCCAGTCGCGCCATACAGACAGGTGTTGCCGACAATGCTGGCCTCATGGCTGCGGAAGTTGGAGCCGACAGGAGGGCGCACTGCAATACGGCCACCGGCCATCCCTTTACCGACATAGTCGTTGGCATCACCGGTCAGGGTTAACTCAACGCCACCGGCATTCCAGACACCAAAGCTTTGACCGGCAGTACCGGAGAAATAAGCTTTGATTGGGTCGGTTGCCAGACCTTGATCACCATGTTTAGTGGCAATCGCGCCCGACAGTGCGGCACCTACGGAACGGTCAGTATTACGGATATCGAAGTAGAACGTCTTGCTGTGTTTCGCTTCAATGTGCGGTTCAGCTTGCGACAGTAACTCTTTGTTCAGTATGCCTTTATCGAACGGAGGGTTACTTTCGGTACAATACAGCGCCTTACCCGGATGTGGCGTAGCGGTTTTCAGCATCGGCGACAGATCCAGTTTATTCTGTTTGGCTGAGATGCCATCCAGTTCCAGCAGCATGTCAGTACGACCAATTAAATCAACCAGTTGGCTTACACCCAACTCAGCCATGATTTCACGGGTTTCCCGTGCGATAAACTGGAAGTAATTAACCACCCGTTCAGGCAAGCCGTGATAATGGTCACGACGCAGTTTTTCATCCTGAGTTGCTACACCGGTGGCGCAGTTATTCAGGTGGCAAATACGTAAGTATTTACAACCGAGTGCCACCATAGGCCCGGTACCGAAGCCGAAGCTTTCTGCACCCAGAATCGCGGCTTTAACAATATCGACGCCGGTTTTCAAACCACCATCCACTTGTAGACGGATTTTATGGCGCAGGCCGTTAGCAACCAGCGCTTGTTGCGTTTCAACTAATCCTAGCTCCCACGGGCAACCGGCATATTTCACTGAAGAGAGCGGGCTGGCACCGGTACCACCGTCGTACCCAGCAATGGTAATCAGGTCGGCATAAGCTTTCGCTACGCCGGTAGCAATGGTACCCACGCCCGGCTCAGATACCAGTTTCACCGAAATCAACGCTTTCGGATTGACCTGTTTCAAGTCGAAAATAAGCTGTGCCAGGTCTTCGATTGAGTAAATATCATGGTGCGGTGGTGGGGAGATCAATGTCACTCCCGGTACGGAATAGCGCAGTTTGGCGATATAAGGTGTGACTTTATCACCGGGTAACTGGCCGCCTTCACCTGGTTTTGCACCTTGTGCTACTTTGATCTGGATAACATCGGCGTTTACCAGATACGCCGGTGTCACACCGAAACGACCAGAGGCCACCTGCTTGATACGAGAAACTTTATTCGTACCGTAACGGGCCGGATCTTCGCCACCTTCACCGGAGTTAGAGAAGCCACCCAGACTGTTCATGGCGATAGCCAATGATTCATGGGCCTCCGGGCTAAGTGCGCCGATAGACATTGCCGCCGTATCAAAGCGAGTAAACAGTGATTCAGCCGGTTCCACTTGATCCACCGGGATCGGGGTGCCTTGCGGTTTAATGGCTAACAGATCACGCAGTGTGGCAATCGGGCGCTCATTAACCAGCTTGGCATAAACCTGATAATCGCTGTATTCACCACTGTGAACCGCTTTTTGTAAGGTGCTGACCACATCCGGGTTATACGCATGGTATTCGCCGTTGTGAACAAACTTCAATAAACCGCCCTGATCCAACGGCTTGCGTTTCAGCCAGGCACGTTTAGACAGATTTTGCAGATCTTGTTGGAAATCACTGAAGCTGGCTCCACCGATACGACTGACCACGCCCTGGAAACAGAGATTAGACAAATCACGATGCAGGCCAACCGCTTCAAACAGCTTGGCACAGCGGTAAGAGGCCACAGTTGAAATGCCCATTTTGGACATGATTTTGTATAGGCCCTTGTTGATCCCATTACGATAGTTAAGCATCACATCGCGATACTTCTTATCAATCGCTTGGCTATCAACCAATTTAGCCAATGATTCATAAGCTAAATAAGGGTAAATCGCAGTCGCACCAAAGCCGAGCAGCACGGCGAAGTGATGCGGGTCGCGGGCACTGGCAGTTTCAACAATAATGTTGGCGTCGCAGCGTAGATTTTTCTCAACCAGGCGGGTCTGGATAGCGCCGACAGCAATTGGTGCGGGTACCGGCAGGCGGTTAGGGGCGATGGCACGATCAGACAGTACCAGCATTACGGCACCGTCACGGACTTTGCGCTCCGCTTCTTCACATAATCTCAGAACCGCTTGTTCCAGGTCAGTTTCGGCAGGATCAAAGGTCAAATCCACACGATCAGCACGATAATGCTCCCCTTCCAACGTGGTTAACTGTTGGAAATCAGAGAACAACAGGATCGGCGATTTAAAGCTCAGTCGGTGCGCCTGACCTTCTGCTTCGCAGAACACGTTCATTTCACGACCGATACTGGTCGCCAGTGACATAACGTGTGCTTCACGCAGCGGATCGATGGGCGGGTTGGTGACCTGCGCAAATTGCTGGCGGAAGTAATCGTAAATAATACGTGGGCCGCTGGATAGCACCGCAAATGGGGTGTCATCACCCATTGAGCCGGTGGCTTCCTGACCAATTTCACCCAGCACACGGATGACTTGGTCCAGCTCTTCACTGCTGTAACCAAATTGCTTCTGGTAGGTTTCCAGTGTCGAATCATCTAACTGACGGCTGCCCACCTGATCTTCTGGCAGATCTTCGAACGGCACCAGACGCTTAACGTTCTTCTCCATCCACTCTTTATACGGGTGGCGGCTTTTCAGATCGTTATCCGTTTCGGCTGAATGGAGGATCTTACCGCTGCGGGTATCGATCACCATCAGTTCACCAGGGCCGACGCGACCTTTTTCAATCACTTCATCGGGCTGATAATCCCAGATGCCCACTTCAGAAGCACAGGTGATCAGCTTATCTTTGGTGATAACGTAGCGCGCAGGGCGCAAGCCATTACGGTCAAGGTTACAAGCGGCATAACGGCCATCTGACATCACAATCCCGGCCGGGCCATCCCACGGCTCCATATGCATGGAGTTGAAGTCAAAGAAGGCGCGCAGGTCGGTATCCATATCTGGGTTGTTCTGCCAGGCCGGTGGCACTAGCAGACGCATGGCACGAATCAAGTCCATACCGCCACTGAGGAACAGTTCCAACATGTTATCCAGTGAACTGGAGTCAGAGCCGGTCTCATTGACGAAAGGAGCCGCATCCTGCAAATCCGGGATTAATGGCGTTTTGAATTTATAAGCACGTGCGCGCGCCCATTGGCGGTTACCGGCGATGGTATTGATTTCGCCGTTGTGGGCCAGATAACGGAACGGCTGAGCCAGTGGCCAGCGTGGCACGGTATTGGTTGAGAAGCGCTGGTGGAACAGGCAGATTGCCGACTCCATGCGCAAATCAGCCAAATCAAGATAGAAGCGCGGCAGATCCGCAGGCATACATAAGCCTTTATAGATCGTCACCAGATTAGAGAAACTACATACGTAGAAATCTTTATCTTCTGAAATACGCTTTTCGATACGGCGACGCGCCACAAACAGGCGGCGTTCCATATCACGTGGACGCCAGCCAGCAGGGGCGTTCACAAAAATTTGTTCAATCCGAGGCAGGGAGGAGAGGGCAATTTCACCGAGAACATCCGGGTTGGTCGGCACTTCACGCCAGCCGATAATCGACAGCGTTTCGTTTTGCAATTCTTCTTCTACAATGCGGCGGCTTGCCTTGGCGAGTTCTTCGTCCTGACTGAGAAACATCATGCCTACGGCATAGTTTTTGGCCAAACGCCATCCGCGTTCTTCAGCGACCATCCGGAAAAAACGATCCGGTTTTTGTAACAACAAGCCACAACCGTCGCCGGTCTTGCCATCAGCAAGTATCGCGCCACGGTGTTGCATGCGGGCCAGTGCGTGTATAGCGGTACGCACTACCTTATGGCTAGGTTCGCCTTCTATGTGGGCGATTAGGCCGAAACCACAGTTGTCCCTCTCAAGGGATTTATCGTACAACATATCAGTGAACCTCCCCAGGCTCTGCGAGACTCTCACAAACCGACTCCAGAAGGACATGGTTACATCAGGCGGGGTGGGCTGAGAGCCGCGTATTTCGCGACAAATCTGCTTTTCCGCCCTCCGCCAATGGCCTCTTGTGACGGTTCTCACAAGTGGTATAAGACTTGTTTTAAGAGGGAGTCTTAAATTACTGCATAATTATGACTAGACGTTTGCCCGTCTAGAAAGCTTCCAGCGGACCTCCAACTTAGCGAGAAAGAATACTCAGGTCAAATATAGGCTTAAGATATATCTTTAAGGTAATAAATGGGGTTATCACAATGAAAAATATATATTTATTGGTACTTTTAACCCATCTTATACTCAATAAGATAGGCGTGAAATTGTGAGCTGTCTCACTATAGTGCAATCGACAAATCTCTGCACCATGCTAGTGCCAGCGGGGATGTCAGAATTAAATTCTGCAATTTAAATATTTATTGGTTTATAAAACTATTTTTCACTGAATTGTAATAGAAGCGCTAACAGGTTGGTGGAAATAAGAAAATTTAATCATTGGTCAAGTGATTTTATTTGCATTTATAATGAATGGTTATGCGAGGTTGCACCCAAGGGCGTGGGAGTTGATCTCTGTCATCGCGAATTGCATCGCTAGCGGGTAGCCTTAAGCTCTTTTTTGACAGGCAGTGCCAAGATTATGCAGTTGCAGAAATTAGTCAATATGTTTGGTGCGGATTTACAGCGCCGTTACGGTGAAAAAGTGCATAAACTCACGCTGCACGGCGGGTTTAGCTGTCCTAATCGTGATGGAACACTCGGTCGAGGGGGCTGTACCTTTTGTCAGGTGGCTTCATTTGCCGATGAGAACATGCAGCAACAGAGTATTGCGCAGCAGCTAGCGGCGCAGGCAAAAAAAACTAATCGGGCAAAACGTTACCTGGCTTACTTTCAGGCCTATACCAGTACTTATGCAGAGGTTAATGCTTTAGCTGTGATGTATGAACAGGCTTTAGCCGAAGCTGACATTGTCGGTTTGTGTGTGGGAACCCGGCCCGATTGTGTGCCGGATGCGGTATTGGATTTATTGAGTGGTTATCACCAGCAAGGTTATGAAGTCTGGCTTGAGTTGGGGCTACAGACCGCTAATGATAAAACGCTCAAACGTATTAACCGTGGGCATGATTTCGCCTGTTATCAGCAAACAGCCCGCCGCGCCCGTGCCCGTGGGCTGAAAGTATGCTGTCATTTGATTGTCGGCTTACCCGGCGAAGATAAGCCACAGAATATGGCAACGCTAGAACAAGTGGTGGCAACCGGTGTTGATGGGTTAAAACTGCATCCACTCCATATCGTGGAAGGTAGCACGATGGGAAAAGCATGGCGGGCAGGGCGGTTGGCGGAACTGGCGTTGGAACAATATGTTGTGACTGCGGGTGAAATGATCCGCCATACTCCAGTGCAGATTGTCTATCATCGGATCTCTGCCAGTGCGCGCAGACCCACGTTGTTGGCCCCGTTGTGGTGCGAGAATCGCTGGACCGGTATGAATGAGCTGAATAATTATATGCTGGCCCATGGCGGGCAGGCCTCTGCTTTATGACCGGCTACTGCGCGTCGCCATACTGAGATTGTGCAGTGCTCACAAAATGCAGGTATTTTGAACGCCCTTTAGGGCGGCCCGCAGGGGAGCGTAGCGAATAAAATCCTCACGTGCTGCGTGTACGCTCCGGTTTTTCCGCGCTGTACGCACTCAGTCTGGCTTAGCTCGCTACGCCGTAAGTTTTGACCCCCACCTTATTTTGGCTATGCCTACCGTTTATTGGCAGATAATCGGCTTATTTCCCTATCTCTCACCGTGATTTGCAATCTTTTCCACACTTCTAAGCAAGCCATCTTATCTCTTGGCGGTTTTACGGTATGATTTATACCCTTCGTCCTTGAAGCTACAGAGTTGTTAGCTGCGCTCGCTTACCCGAATCACTTACTTGAGTAAGCTCATCGGGATTCGCTTGTTGGCTGTCCACCTGCAACTCCAATGACTTTGGGTATAGATTCCGAGGCATATTCAGAAACACTGACAGGGGTTGCTATGAAGCAAATCAGGGTATTAGCCCAGTACTACGTTGATTTAATGGTTAAGTTAGGACTGGTTCGCTTCTCACTGCTACTGGCCTCTGTGTTGGTGTTACTGGCCATGGTGGTGCAGATGGCGGTGACGTTGGTGCTGAGTGGCTCTGTTGAAACCCTCGATCTGGTACGTTCCATTTTCTTTGGTTTGTTGATTACGCCTTGGGCAGTCTATTTCTTGTCGGTAGTGGTTGAGCAATTGGAAGAGTCGCGCCAGCGCTTGTCGCGTCTGGTTGAAAAGCTTGAAGTGATGCGTTATCGCGATTTAGAGCTGAATAAACAACTGACCGAAAATATTGCTCAACTCAATCAGGAAATTGTTGAGCGTGAAAAAGCGGAAAAAGCGCACCTACAAGTGGTTGATAAACTAAAAGAAGAGATGGGGCACCGTGAGCAGGCGCAGGTTGAGTTGGGGCAGCAGTCAGCGCTATTGCGATCCTTTTTGGATGCGTCGCCAGATCTGGTTTATTACCGCAATGAAGATAATGAGTTCTCTGGCTGCAACCGGGCGATGGAGCTGTTGACGGGCAAGAGTGAGAAACAGCTGGTTGGGCTGACGCCCAAAGATGTCTATGCGCCGGATATCGCCGAAAAAGTGATGGAAACCGACGAGAAAGTCTTCCGCCATAACGTCTCTCTTACCTATGAGCAGTGGCTGGTTTATCCCGATGGCCGCAAAGCCTGCTTTGAACTGCGTAAAGTGCCATTTTATGATCGTGTGGGTAAACGGCACGGATTGATGGGGTTTGGGCGCGATATAACCGAGCGTAAGCGCTATCAGGATGCGCTGGAGAACGCCAGTAGGGATAAGACTACCTTCATCTCAACAATCAGCCACGAGCTGCGTACGCCGCTTAATGGCATTGTTGGCCTAAGCCGCATCCTGCTTGATACCGAATTAGACAGCGAACAGCTAAAGTATCTGAAAACCATTCATGTCAGTGCTATCACTCTTGGGAATATCTTCAACGATATTATTGAGATGGATAAATTGGAAAGGCGTAAAGTCCAGCTTGATAATCAGCCAATTGATTTTACAGGTTTTATGGCAGATCTTGAGAACCTTTCGGGCCTGTTGGTTCAGCCAAAAGGGCTGAAGTTCATTATGGATCCGCAATTGCCGCTGCCGGAGAAAGTGATTACCGATGGCACCCGCTTGCGCCAGATTCTGTGGAACTTAATCGGCAATGCCGTGAAATTTACTCAGCAAGGTAAAATTGTGGTGCGGGTACGGCGTGAGGGGAGTGACCGTTTGATCTTTGAAGTGGAAGATTCAGGTATGGGCATCCCCGAAGATGAACAGGATAAGATTTTCGCCATGTATTATCAGGTGAAAGATCGCAATGGTGGCCGCCCGGCAACCGGTACTGGCATTGGTCTGGCGGTATCTAAACGCTTGGCACAAAGCATGGGGGGCGATATTACGGTGAAAAGCACCCAAGGGGCCGGTTCATGCTTTACCTTGACCATTAAAGCACCTGCGGTGCAGCAAGCCGCGAGTGTGCCATCAGGCGATGACATACCTCTGCCTGCGTTGCATGTATTGCTGGTGGAAGATATCGAGCTGAACGTCATTGTCGCGCGCTCGGTATTGGAGAAATTAGGCAATAGCGTTGAGGTGGCAATGAATGGCCATGATGCACTGGCGATGTTTAAACCTGATGATTTTGATTTAGTGCTGTTGGATATCCAGTTGCCGGATATGAGCGGGTTGGACATTGCGCGCCAAATTCGGGCGGAATATGGGGCAGAGTCATTACCGCCACTGGTGGCATTGACCGCCAACGTACTTAAAGACAAAAAAGAGTATTTAGATGCTGGGATGGATGACGTGCTGAGCAAGCCGTTGTCAGTTCCGGCGCTCACGGCGATGATTAAGCAATTTTGGGATCATAAGCCCTCAACCTCGGCGAAAAAACAGGAACATAAAGTGATGCAAACCCATGAATCGTTACTTGATACTGCAATGCTGGAGCAATACATCGATTTGGTTGGCCCACAATTGATTCACCAAAGCCTGGAAATGTTTGAACAGATGATGCCCAGCTATTTGTCGGTGTTGGACTCAAACATGACGGCACGGGACCAAAAGGGCATTACCGAAGAGGCGCATAAGATTAAAGGCGCTGCCGGTTCTGTCGGTTTGCGTCATATCCAGCAGCTTGCACAGCAGATCCAAACCCCGACACTGCCAGCATGGTGGGATAACGTGCAAGATTGGGTCGATGAATTAAAATTAGAATGGCGCAATGATGTGCAGGTGTTACGTGAGTGGGTGGCGGTTGCTGAAAAAAAATAACCCCGACCGAGGCCGGGGTGCGCCAACACCAGGGAAATCGTCAACCTGCGATACTCGTCATACTTCAAGTTACATGTGCGTTGGCTGATTTCATTCACCCCAGTCACTTACTTATGTAAGCCGCTGGGGATTCGCTCAGTTACCGCCTGCCAGTAATTCGAAATACTTAGGGTATATTATTTCGATTTCGAGTGGATTCGCAGGTTGTAAGGATTCTTCCATACATCATACAAGCAACAACATAGCAAATGTAAGCGCTCTTGTTACAAGATTCATTAAAATTTGTGATAGAGATTCGTCTTTGTCACTAGAACGGGTTAAGCGATTGACAGAGTAAGAAAAGGAGAGGTGTGATGAAAACGGTCGGTGTAGTGCTTAGTGGATGTGGGGTATTTGACGGTGCTGAGATACATGAGTCTGTCTTAACAATCCTGGCATTAGATCGTGCAGGCGCAAGTGTTTTGTTCTTCGCCCCCGATAAACCACAACTGCATGTTATTAATCATGTTACCGGCGAAGAAATGGTCGAGAAACGGAATGTGTTAGTGGAGTCGGCGCGCATTACTCGCGGCCAGATTAAGCCTCTTTCTTTAGCCAATTCAGAGCAATTGGATGCCCTGATTGTGCCTGGTGGTTTTGGTGCCGCAAAGAACCTCTGCGATTTTGCAACTCAAGGTTCTGAATGTGTTATTGACTCCGATTTATATAAACTTATTCAATCAATGCATAAGTCAGGTAAACCAATTGGTTTTATGTGTATTGCGCCAGTGATGTTGCCCAAACTATTGGGTAAACCGATCCGTCTGACAATTGGTAACGATCCCGATACTATTGATGCAATTGAAGTTATGGGTGGAGAGCATGTTATTTGCCCTGCCGATGACGTGGTGGTCGATGCTGAGAATAAAGTGGTCACCACACCTGCCTATATGTTGGCAGCATCAATTTCTGAAGCGGCTAAAGGGATTGATAAGTTGGTAACTAAGGTGCTGGATTTAACCGAATGACGTTAGCCAGACGCAGATTAAACCAGCTATGGTATTGGGGAAAACGGGGCGTGATCGGCATCGTCACACTGTGGTTGGCGGGCATTTTGATTTTTGCTTTTTTGCCGGTCCCTTTTTCCATGGTGATGATCGAAAGGCAACTGGGCGCCTGGTTGACCGGTGATTTTTCCTATGTAGCGCACTCTGACTGGGTGCCGATGGATGAAATTTCGCCTTACATGGCGCTAGCAGTGATGGCGGCTGAGGATCAAAAATTCCCCGAGCATTGGGGATTTGATGTGGGTGCTATCGAATCGGCACTCTCCCATAATCAGCGCAATCAAAATCGTATCCGAGGTGCGTCGACTTTGTCACAGCAAACAGCGAAAAATCTGTTTCTTTGGGACGGGCGTAGCTGGGTGCGAAAAGGGTTGGAAGTGGGATTGACCGCCGGTATCGAGCTGATATGGACCAAGCGCCGTATTCTGACGGTGTATCTCAATATTGCCGAGTTTGGTGAGGGCATTTTTGGTGTGGAAGCCGCTGCACGCCATTTCTTTAATAAACCCGCCAGTAAATTGAGTGCTTCAGAAGCCGCCCTGCTGGCAGCGGTCCTGCCTAATCCGCTGCGTTTTAAGGTTAATGCGCCATCAGGTTATGTTATTTCTCGCCAGCAGTGGATTTTACGCCAGATGCGGCAGTTGGGTGGGAAGGAATTTTTGCAGGAAAATTCCCTATAATAGCCTTCGTCCTTGAAGCCGCAGGGGTGTTAGCTGTGCTCACTAACCCGAATCACTTGACTGCGTAAGCTCATCGGGATTAATGAGCCTCATCCTTGAGGCTCACCCTACGGGCTAGCATAAATGCTGTTCAAATTGGTTCCCGACCAATTTGTCATTTGCTGGCTGCCTACTTGCAACTCCAATGACTTTGGCTATCGGTACTGCAATTACAGTAAAGACAACGGGCTTAGATTGCGCTAAGCCCGTAGATATTTGATTATATGCAAATAAATCGAGTTATTTCACGATGGTAAACGCAGTGGTGACGTGCTTAACGCCACTAACCTGGCTGGCAATCTGTGCCGCTGATTGCCCTTCCTGCTGAGTCACCAGACCCAACAAGAACACTTCGCCGTTCTCGGTGGTGACTTTCACATTTGAAGATTTAACTGAATCTGCGGTCAGTAACTGTGAACGAACTTTGGTGGTGATCCAGGTATCCATTGAGGCGGTAGTCAGATCAACCGGCTTGCCTAAGCGCATCTCGTTATACACTTCCGTTGCGCCATCGACACCTGCGGCAATTTGTTTGGCGCGGTTAGACAGCTCTGCGGTTGGCGACTGCCCGGTCAGCAAAACTTTCCCTTGATAAGCGGTCACCACAAAGCGTGTTTGGCTTTTTATCTGCTGATCTTTGCTCAGCGCATTGACGACTCTGGCCTCAAGTGTGCCATCGTCTACCTGAGTGCCGACAGAGCGTGGGTCTGTGGCAGATTTAGTCGCAACGGCTGCGCTGCCGACAACCACGGCACCGACACAGCCTTGCAATAGCAGGGCGCTGAATAGCATGGCAAAAATATAACCAACCTTCATTCGTGCTCCTTTAATCGTCCTGATGAGGAAATAGAGTGTTATCAATTAAGTCACACAAGCAATTCACTGTGAGCATGTGTAATTCTTGAACGCGTGCACTGCGGTGCGAAGGTATACGGATTTCAACATCCTGCTGACCCAACAGGCCAGCCAGCTCACCGCCATCGTAACCGGTAAGGGCAACGATGGTCATATCACGGGTTACAGCTGCTTCGACCGCTTTCACAATATCACGGCTATTGCCACGAGTGGAAATAGCGAGCAAAACATCACCAGCATGGCCGAGTGCTCGTACCTGCTTGGCATAGACCTCATCATGTAAACGGTCGTTGGCAATAGCGGTCAGAACAACATTATCAGCATTTAACGCAATTGCAGGCAGACTTGGTCGTTCTGTTTCAAAACGGTTTATCATGCTGGCGGCAAAGTGCTGCGCGTTAGCCGCAGAAGTCCCATTGCCGCAGCAGAGAATTTTATTGCCGTTGAGCAGTGACTGAACCAACGTCATTGCTGCACGGGATATGGCATCAGGCAAAGCCTCAGCCGCGGCAATCTGGGTTTGAATACTTTCTGTAAAGCAGCCTTTGATTCTATCCAGCACGTTGATTTAATCCACTCAGTAAAATTAATATGCCCTTGGTACTTGAAGCCGCAGGGGTGTTGGCTACGTTCGTTACTCGACTCAGCCAGTGGGGCAGTGCAAGTGCCGTTAAAAATGGTTTACAACCAATTTGTCATTTTCTTGCCGGCAACCAGCAACTCCAACGTCTTAGGGCATAGCCCGGTAGTAAACCGGAAAAATTGTTAATCCGTATTGAAAGCGTTAGGCAACCACTCTACTTGGCTACCCGTGATGGCAAAAACATCAAAACGGCACGATGTTGTGGCAAAACTGGCACCTCGCTGTGCCAGCCAAATGGTGGCAGCCCGGAGTAACCGCTGTTGTTTGCTGTGAGTGACGCTGGCAGCAGCGCCACCAAATAGGGCATTACGCCTAAAGCGAACCTCAACAAACACCCAGGTTTCCCCGTCGCGCATAATAAGGTCAATCTCACCACATTGGTAGGTGACATTAGCCGCCTGAAAAATTAAACCAACCCGCTCCAGATAGCTGCGGGCCTGATTTTCGTAATGGGTACCAGTGTTCCGTTGGCTCATATTCCCTTCGTCCTTGAAGTTGCAGGGGTGTTAGCTACATTCGTTACTTGGCCCGTCCATGGGCCTCGCCTCTGCGAGGCCGCTGCAAGCAGCGTTCAAATCTGTTTCAGACAGATTTGTCACCCGAATCACTTTACGCCGCCGGTACTACCATGCCTTGACGGTATTGCAGCCAAGGTAATTTACGGGTGATAACACAATCGGCTGATGCTGTTAAATCACCGGTTGTACCGCTGACCTGGAAACCAGGAATTTGGCGCATTTGCGCAAAATGATTCGATAATGTCCACGCATCGATCCCCATGGCGTACAGACGCACCAGCGAATAGTCGTTGGCATATTTAGCCGACGCCTGCTGCATTAGTGCTGGATTAGCGCCGGCCATCAATGGAATATCACTAAACTGAATACCTTCCATCTCCAAACGGTAATCCGGGCCAGCACCTGCCTGATAGCTACGTGAACTGGCAAACAGCGCCGGTTTGCTACGTGAGCTGGTGGCCATATCAATCATCGGTTTAATCAGTGTCAGTTCAGCCGGAGTCGCAATGATATAAACTGCATCAATGTTACCACCAGCGGAGGTGGAAACTACGGGCGCATCTACTGGTGGGGCCGGGATAGTCAGGCCTGCAATGGTGACAGAGGCCGGTGCCGCAGCAGGCGTGCCTGAAACGGCAACTGGCTGGCCAGTTAGCCGGATACCCGCACCACTGTTGATAGCTTGTTTCAGTTCAGCAGTTGAACCGAAGTTTTGCTGCAATACTGTTTGACCGCCCTGTTTTTGCCACTCTTCAGCGAAGGCTTTGGCGATGCGATCACCAAAGGCACCGCGCGGGGTTAGCAACAATGGCATTCTCTTTTCCTGCCCCCATAAATGATGCGCGGCATCGCGAGCTTCATCTTCTGGCGATAAGGCGAAGTAACAGATGTTGGGACTGTTAGTACTGGCTTCCGGCTGATTTAACGCCAAGATATTCAATGTACTTGTTGTGGCCTTCAGTTGTTCAACTTCAGGTTTAAGCAGTGGGCCGACAACCAAAGTCGCGCCATCCTGCTGGGCCTGAGCCAGTAATGCCGCAATAGGCTGCGTTGTTGTGTCGTAGACCTTTACTTGTGCATTGTTGGCAGCAACAGGAGCAGCTACCGGTGCCGGTGTGGTAATCGGTGCTACTTCAGTAGGTGTTGCAGCGGCGGTATCGGTTGGCGTGGTTGCTGCTGTATCGGGTGTCGCAGCAGCAGGCGCGGCTACCGGTAACCCATTTTGAGCGGCAGTGAAACCTTGCTGGATAGCATCGGCAAATACCTGTGCCGGGCCACTGAGTGGCAGCAACAGTGCAATTTTCGCCGTTGAGGCCTGGCTGAAGTTACTGATCTGCGTTAATCCCGTTGGCAGGGTTTTCGCTGCCGGGTTTTGAGGATAACGGTTCTGCCAGTCTTTAATAGCGGCTTTCAGTAGCTCGGGATCTTGTTTGTTATCCTGATACACACGCAGTAAATCCAGCCAACCTTGCAGCACGTTTTCATCTGCATTAATCACAATATTGTTCAATTCTTGTGGTGTCAGTTGTGCCAGCGATTGCCAGGTGCCATCAATATTATCCTGATGGGCTTTATCTTTCAGTAAGGGTTCCTGAGCGATAAACGCACGAATCAGTGGCAGAGTGGCTTTACCTTGATTGGCGGCAATTTGCGCCTGATAGAAACGAACTTGCTGGTTAGCTGAGAGTTGGGTCGCATCCAACTTACCAAGAATATCAGCAGCAGCAGGGTTATTTTTCTGCGCAATCAGCAGTTCTGCGGTCAGTAATTGCTGTTCCTGACGTTGCGTATCGCTCAGATTAGCCGGTAGCGTACCGAGCTGTTCTGCCGCCGGAGGGATTTTCCCTTCACGTAACAGGGCACGAATGGCGAGTAATTGCCAGTCAGCCTTGTTATCATCACCACTCTGTTGCAACTGTCGCAGATAATAATCAGAGTTCGCGCTTGCTTCGTCCTGTATATTTGCGGGTGGCGGCGTCTGTGGCGCTCTGCCTGAACAGGCTGCCAGAATCAGTGCGGCCAGAACTACAGGGACCAGCCCTGCTTTGGAACGAACGAATGTTGAGGAAAGCATACTGTATCCAGTGATGTTTTTTTCAAGATGCTCAATATTAAATCGGTAATTCGGATGAAACAATGAATCAACACGATCGAGCAGTGATTTCTGCATCTACGCTTTATGTGGTACCCACCCCAATTGGTAATTTAGGGGATATTACCCACCGGGCGTTAGAGGTACTGAAAGGCGTTGATTTGATTGCGGCAGAAGATACACGCCATACAGGGTTGTTATTACAGCATTTTGCGATCAACGCCCGCCTGTTTGCACTTCATGACCATAACGAACAACAAAAAGCCGATCATTTGCTAGCGAAACTGCAAGCAGGCCAGAGTATTGCACTGGTTTCAGATGCAGGTACGCCACTTATCAACGATCCGGGCTACCACTTAGTGCGCCGTTGTCGTGAAGCGGGCATCAGGGTGGTGCCACTCCCGGGCGCTTGTGCGGCGATTACAGCACTTTCTGCCGCCGGTATTGCCTCGGATCGTTTTTGCTACGAAGGCTTCCTGCCTGCGAAAACCAAAGGACGTAAGGATACTCTGCAAGCGCTGATTGAGGAACCTCGAACACTGATCTTCTACGAATCAACGCATCGCTTGTTGGAAAGTTTACAGGACATGGTAACCGTACTTGGCCCACAACGCTATGTGGTACTCGCCAGAGAATTAACCAAAACTTGGGAGTCTATCCACGGCGCACCGGTTGGCGAGTTGTTGGCTTGGGTTCAGGAAGATGAAAACCGCCGCAAAGGCGAAATGGTCTTGATTGTCGAAGGACATAAAGTACAAGCTGATGATGCTTTACCGGCCGTTGCATTACGTACTCTGGCATTATTGCAAAAAGAGTTGCCGCTGAAAAAAGCCGCAGCGTTGGCGGCAGAGATTCATGGCGTGAAAAAGAATGCGCTCTATAAGTACGCACTTGAGCTGCAAGATAGTGCTCAAGAGCAAGCGGAAGATGACATTCAACAGTAATGTGATTATAATCCGCCGCGGAGTTGACCAGACAGTCGCCGCTTCGCTGCCGTCCCTTTCGGGGGAGACAGGTGAAGGGGAGGAAAGTCCGGGCTCCATAGGGCAGGGTGCCAGGTAACGCCTGGGAGGCGCAAGCCTACGACAAGTGCAACAGAGAGCAAACCGCCGATGGCCCGCGTAAGTGGGATCAGGTAAGGGTGAAAGGGTGCGGTAAGAGCGCACCGCACGGCTGGCAACAGTTCGTGGCAGGGTAAACTCCACCCGGAGCAAGGCCAAATAGGGGTTCACATGGTACGGCCCGTACTGAACCCGGGTAGGCTGCTTGAGCCAGTGAGCGATTGCTGGCCTAGAGGAATGACTGTCCACGACAGAACCCGGCTTACCGGTCAACTCCACTCATTCCATAAGACCCCGCTTCGGCGGGGTTTTTGTTTGGTCTTAACGTTGATAGCGTAAGGCATCCACGAACAACGAAAATGCGGTGGTATGCTGCCTGCAGCTCGGATAGTAGAGGTAATAACCGGGGAAAGGCTCACACCACTCTTTCAGCACCCTGATTAGATTGCCACTGGTAATTTCAACTTTTACCGCATCTTCTGGTACGAATGCCAGACCAAAACCCATGGCGGCGGCATCAATGCGTTGTCGCAAACTGTTAAAGGTCAGTTGCCCATCAACACGAACTCTTAATTCATGCCCCTCTTTTTCGAATTCCCACGCATAAAGGCCACCCATTGTCGGCAGGCGCATATTGATGCAACGATGATTTTGCAGATCTGCCGGAGTGGTGGGGATGCCATATTTAGCCAAATATGAAGGTGAGCCAACGACAGCCATACTCATATCCGGCCCAATCCGTACCGCAATCATATCTTTTGCTACCTGTTCTCCAAGGCGGATGCCGGCATCAAATCGTCCACTGACAATGTCGGTTAAGGTGTTATCGACCGTGATTTCCACATTAATGTCCGGGTAATCGGCGAGAAATGATTTCAATACCGGCCAGAGAGTCGAGTCCACGGCGTGTTCGCCAGCAGTGACACGAATATTCCCCGCAGGCCGCTCGCGCATTTCGCTTAAGGCATCCAGTTCACTCTCAATTTCTGCAAAACGTGGTCCCAGACTGTTTGCCAGTCTTTCGCCCGCTTCCGTCGGGGCAACGCTGCGGGTGGTGCGGGTCAATAAGCGAAGCTCAAGTCGTTCTTCCAACCCACGAATGGAATGACTTAAGGCCGATTGTGAAACCCCCAGTTTTGCCGCCGCTTTGGTGAAGCTTCGCTCCCTGGCAACCATAAGAAAGGAAATTAAATCGTTAAAATTCTCTTTTAACATCAGTCTCTATACCTGTTTAGCTGCCTGTGTGTTCCAGTATAGTTAAATTTATGAGTTAAATTCATATACCCATGCACATTTATCCCTCTAATCCTCTGCTCGGACATTTGCTACCTTTTTTGCTACCGACATTCATTTAATGAATGCCTCGTAATGACAAATAAATTACAGGTAGGAGTAAAAGAAATGCAAAAGCGCACATTGGGTCGCAGTAATCTCGACGTGTCCGCCATGGGCTTAGGCTGTATGGGGATGAGTTTCAGTTATGGTCCGGCTGCCGATAAACAGGAGATGATCTCTTTGTTGCACAAAGCGGTGGACCTTGGCGTGACATTCTTCGATACCGCAGAGGTCTATGGGCCTTACACCAATGAAGCATTATTGGGTGAGGCGCTGGCACCTCTGCGCGATAAAGTGGTGATTGCGACCAAATTTGGTTTTCAGGCTGATCCGAACGGCGGGCCAAAATGGATCGGTTTAAACAGTCGACCAGAGCATATTAAAAAAGTGGCGGAAGCCTCACTCAAACGGCTGAAAACGGATGTTATTGACCTGTTTTATCAACATCGCGTCGATCCCAATGTACCCATTGAAGATGTGGCCGGTGCAGTACAGGATTTAATCAAAGAGGGTAAAGTAAAACACTTTGGTTTATCTGAAGCTGGGGCGGCGACCATTCGCCGAGCTCACGCTGTTCAGCCGGTAACCGCCCTGCAAAGTGAATACTCAATATGGTGGCGTAAGCCGGAGCAAGAAATCATACCAACGCTGGAAGAACTTGGCATTGGTTTGGTGCCTTATAGTCCACTGGGTAAAGGTTATCTGACGGGTAACATGAATCAATCAACCCAGTTTGCCAGTGATGATTTTCGTAGCACGTTACCACGATTTACTCCCGAAGCCTTGGCCGCTAATCAGGCGTTAATCACCTTGATTCAGCAGGTCGCTGACCAAAAGGGTAGCTCGCCCGCGCAAATCGCTCTTGCCTGGTTGCTGGCGCAGAAACCCTGGATTGTACCGATCCCCGGTACGCGCAGACTGAATCGGTTAGAAGAGAATATTGGTGCGGTGAATGTAGAGTTGACCACTGCTGATCTGCAACAGATTAATAACGCGGCTGCACAAGTAACGATAATGGGTGATCGCTACCCCGAAACATTGGAGAAGCTTACTGGATTGTAATTTGTTCGCTTAATATCAGAGCAGAAATAGAGGCGGGATTGCTACTTTACAGGCCTATACTCTCTAGGTAGCAATTTCCTTGAAACCAACTTTTTCTGTATTCAAACTGTTTACTCTCGACGTTCTTTACGGTTTATCTAGCTTCAAATCACAGTGTTTATGATACCGGAGATACATCATGACGATAAAAGTTCTCGGTTATGCAGCCAAATCCGCACAAGTTCCCCTTGCCCCACTCGAGTTTACCCGTCGCGATCCGCGTCCTGATGATGTGGTGATGGATGTGCTCTATTGCGGTGTCTGTCACTCAGACCTGCATCAGGCGCGTAACGACTGGGGGTTCAGCAGCTATCCGCTGGTACCCGGGCATGAAGTGGTGGGGCAAGTCACCGCCGTGGGTAACAGTGTCACGAAATTCAAGGTGGGTGATTTTGCCGGAATTGGCTGCATGGTGGACTCCTGCCGAGTGTGCCAACCCTGTCAACAGGGCCTGGAGCAGTATTGTGCAGAGGGCAATGTGCAAACTTACAATGGTGTTGATCGCCACGACCATACACCAACCTATGGTGGCTACTCACAATCCATTGTAGCTTCTGAAGATTTTGTGCTGAAAATGCCTGCTGGTTTGGATTTGCAAGCTGCCGCGCCACTACTGTGCGCCGGTATTACCACCTGGTCGCCGCTGCGCCATTGGAAAGTGGGTAAAGGCAGTAAAGTCGCGGTAGTTGGCTTGGGTGGCTTGGGTCATATGGCATTAAAGCTGGCGAATGCATTAGGGGCTGAAGTGACGCTCTTTACCCGTTCACCGAGTAAAGAGGCTGATGCTCGTCGTTTAGGTGCACATCATATTGTGTTATCCACCGATGATGCACAAATGGACGCGACCAAAGGGCAATTCGATCTGATTATTGATACCGTGCCTTATGTCCATGATATCAACCCGTACATGCCGACACTGAATGTGGATGGCACCCTGGTATTTGTTGGTTTTCTTGGTGATCTTAGCCCAATGATAAACACCATGCCATTGATTCTGGCACGGCGTTCGGTGGCCGGTTCATGTATTGGCGGCATTGCTGAAACACAGGAAATGCTCGATTTCTGTGCTGAACACGGCATTGCTTCAGATATAGAGATGATCAAGATTCAGGATATCAACGACGCCTATGAGCGGATGCTGAAAAGCGATGTGAAATACCGTTTCGTGATCGATATGGCGTCGTTAAAACCGTAATTATACTGGGAGTCACGCGGGGGGAACCTCGCATTTTTCCCATTAAATTTTAGCTGGCGTGCTCGTCCATATTCACGCAGGCAAATCGATGAGCAGGGCACGCAGCGGCGTTTCAGCTTTAATCACCAGATGCCGTTCTTCTTGTACAAAAGCACCATCACCGCAGGTCAGGCGCTGAGTTTCACTGGCTTGCGGCCCATCCACCGTTACTGTTCCGTGAATGGATTGCAGATAAGCCCTGGGGCCGTGTAGGTCAATGGTGTACTGTTCGCCCGCGGCTAAATCCAGATGATGAATCCATACTTGCTGACGCAGTTTCAGGCTGCCCTGCTCACCGTCAGGAGACGCTAGTAGCCTTAGTGGCTGCGTGCATAATGACAGGTGCTGGGCGGGATTGCTTTCCTGCTCAGGGCAGGCATTGAGCCATAACTGAATGCGAGTTAATGGCTTATCAGTACTCAAATTATGCTCGCTATAGCTGACACCTGATTGAGCAGAAAAGAGCAACACATCGCCAGTTTTACCGCGCACATAGTTACCCAGACTATTTCGATACTCAGCCTCACCTTGTAAAATCAGGTTTAAAATATCAACCTGCGGATAAGTTCGTGGTTGAAATGAGGATCCCGGTGCTAACACTTCCTGATTCAAAACGCGCAGTGAGGCATAGCCCAATAGCTTCGGGTCAAAATAGTGGCCGAATGAGAAAGTATAACGGGCTTGGAGCCAACCATAGTCAGCTTGCCCGCACTGTTTTGCTGTTCTGCATGTGATCATGACAATGATTGCCCTATCCTGATATTAATTGATAAAGAGATGGTAAGCGTCTGGACGACGGATTGTTAGCCAGTTAATCTGGTCGCTATATTCAAATTTCCTGATTGAGAAAATGATGGCCAAAGATCGGGCGCTAACGTTAGAAGCATTGAGAGTAATGGATGCTATTGACCGCCGTGGTAGTTTTGCCGCGGCGGCTGATGAATTGGGGCGGGTACCTTCTGCGCTGAGCTATACCATGCAGAAACTTGAAGATGAGCTTGATGTGGTGTTGTTCGACCGCTCCGGGCATCGCACCAAATTTACCAATGTTGGGCGGATGCTACTGGATCGCGGGCGGGTGTTACTGGAGGCCGCAGACAAACTGACCACCGATGCTGAGGCATTGGCGCGCGGCTGGGAAACACATATCACGATTGTCAGTGAGGCATTGTCTCCGGCATGGAAACTGTTCCCGTTGATCGACAAACTGGCGCTCAAAGCTAATACTCAGGTCTCCATTTTTACCGAAGTATTGGCCGGGGCATGGGAACGGTTGGAGCAAGGGCGGGCTGATATCGTCATTGCGCCCGATATGCATTTCCGTGCATCTTCAGAGATTAACAGCCGTAAACTGTACAAAGTGACTAGTGTCTATGTTGCCAGCCCAGACCACCCCATTCATTTGGAACCAGAGCCTCTGTCAGAACTGACCCGAGTGAAATACCGTGGTGTCGCCGTCGCGGATACCGCTCGTGAGCGGCCAGTTATCACGGTGCAATTGCTGGATAAACAGCAACGTTTGACGGTCAGCACTATCGAAGATAAGCGGCGGGCATTATTAGCCGGTTTGGGTGTGGCGACCATGCCTTATGAAATGGTAGAAAAAGACATTGAAGCGGGCCGTTTACGGGTCGTCGGGCCAGAGTTCAGCCGTGAGGCCGATATTATTATGGCATGGCGGCGTGACAGCATGGGGGAAGCTAAGTCGTGGTTCCTGCGAGAAATCCCTAGATTGTTCGCTAATAAGTAAACGGCTACTGCGCGTTAATCTGTTAATAAAGTGAAACGTGTATCTCGTCCATGTGGCTCCAGCAGGTCTTGCTGTGGGCCGATGGAGATAATCCCGTAAGGGTTTATAGTGCCGTGGCTGCGATAGTAGTGATTGCGGATATGGGCAAAATCTACTGTTTCAGCGACGCCTTGAATTTGATAAATATCGCGTAAAAAGCCATATAAGCTGAGATAATCGCTGATACGGCGCTTATCACATTTGAAATGAGTGACATATACCGGATCAAAACGCACCAATGTGGTCCATAAACGCAAATCCGCTTCCGTCAGTTGGCCGCCAGTCAGATATCGCTGTTTCGCCAGAATCTGTTCCAGCTTGGCCAATGCATCAAATAAGGTATTAACTGCCTCGTCATAGGCTTCCTGTGTAGTGGCGAATCCCGCCTTATACACCCCATTATTGACCTGATCGTAAACCCACCCGTTAATATCATCAATATTACTGCGTAACGCTGTAGGGTAATAATCCCCCGCTTTAGCGCCGACTCCATCAAAAGCAGTATTGAACATACGAATGATATCGGCAGATTCATTGCTAACGACGGTCTGTTGCTGCTTATCCCATAACACCGGAACGGTCACCCGCCCGCTATAATTTGCATCGGCGCGCAGATAAAGCTGATAGAGATAGTCAAGATGATAGAGTTCGTCGCCGGTGGCGGCAGGAAAATCATTAGCGAAGGTCCAGCCATTCTCCAGCATCAGTGGATGTACCACAGAAACTGAAATCAGTGACTCTAAGCCTTTCAATGTGCGCATGAGTAAAGTGCGGTGTGCCCATGGGCAGGCAAGAGAAACATACAGATGGTAACGGTGTGCTTCGGCTTTAAAGCCAGCTTTACCTTGTGGGCCAGCTTGCCCGTCAGCAGTCACCCAATTGCGGAACTGTGAGGTACTGCGTTTGAAATGACCACCGGTAGATTTTGTGTCGTACCAGATGTCTTTCCACATGCCGTCTACGAGCTGTCCCATCCAATCCCCCCGCGTTCTTGAAATTGTAGCGTTGTTAGCTGCTCTTATTCATCCGAATCACTTACTTGAGTAAGTTCATCGGGATTAATGAGCCTCATCCTTGAGGCTCACCCTACGGGCTAGCATAAATGCTGTTCAAATTGGTTCCCAATTTGTCATTCGCTTGCAGCCAGGCTGCAACTCCAATTACTTTGGGGATTGCATTTTATAGTATAGCCTTACCACTTCTTACCCAGCAGACGGTCAATACTGAAACCACCCGGGCCGGCAACCGCCAACACAATGAAACCGCCAGCGATGGTTAGGTTTTTCATGAACATCAACTGGTTAACGCCTTCCGCAAAGTTAGTGTGGAAGATAAGTGCCGTCAGAATAGTGAAACCCGCAGTGAACAGTGCAGTGGTACGGGTCAGGAAACCAAACAGAATTGCCAGACCGCCACCAAATTCCAACAAAATGGTCAATGGCAGGAAGAAGCCTGGGACACCCATCGCTTGCATATATTGTTGTGTGCCAGCATAGGCATCACCCATTTTGCCGTAACCGGCTACAATAAACAGAATCGGCATCAGAATGCGTGCTACCAACAGGCCAGTATCTTGTAATTTGTTCATCGACGACTTCTCCAAAAAGTTGTTCTATTAATGCCTGGCATCTGCGGGCGTTAATGGTTAATCAAAGGTGCTTGTGTGTGGTCGCTTGCCGGTGTTATCCCGCAAACTCCCTGAGTTGATGAGAGAATGTTAGTTGAGAAGTAGAGAAGTTGTTAGCAAGTAAAACTGTCTGTTTTTATCAAAAAAACTGAAGTGTAAGCAGATTAAAGCCGAAAAACGGTCTGTTTAGGCATAAGAAAGGGGGAAGGGCTGTCAGTAGCCCGCATGAGATATCGATATGCCACCAAGTGAAGTAACGGCAGGTTAACGTAAGAGAAAAGTGTTACGAAACAATCGGATGGTTCCCCATAACCCAACCGCTCGACGCGACCAGCGGATAAATTTACTCGGGTGGCGGATACCGTATAGCGCGACCAGACTGGAGCCAATCATCAAATATTTTCGCATACCGACGATTTGTGCCCAACCGCGATCATAAGGTGCAGTGACCTCAAGCCAATGTGCGGCGCTGTTGGCGAGATCCAGACGTTGTTGCTGGATCTCATGTAACAATGCGGCCTTTTCCTGTGCTAATTTACGGCGGCTCAACGCTCTTTCTCCAATAACTCGCGATCCGTTTCCAGTTGCTTACGGGTAGAACCCAGCAGTGTGGAGCGGCGCGCCTTGGTGAGAGTCCAGATAATACCGATTATCGCTAGTGCTAATAGCACGGCAGTGGTAGTGCCAAGCGCCATTAAACGATAGGCAGGATCAATACCCCATATGACTAATACCAGCAGACTCATCAACCCGAAAGCGGTAAACAGCAAGGTAATCCCTGCCATCATCAGCAACTGAACCAGTGTTGCTTTTTCCTCTTCCAGCTCAATAGCAGCCAGCCGTACACGGGTTTCAACCATGCCTACCACAATGGTGGCGATACGATGAACAGTATCGAGGACCCCTTTACCGGGGCCCTGAGTGTGAGGAAGCTCAGCCATAATCAGCGGCGAGACAACAGAACGCCTAACACCACGCCGACAGCAGCACCGATGCCTACGCCAGTCCAAGGATTGTCGTGAACATAGGTATCTGCTTTATCAGCAATTTCTTTAGTTTGGGCTGCGATTTTATCGCCGGTTTCGCTCAGACGCTCGCGAGTATCTTTCAACGCGTTTTCCGCTTTGGCTCGCAGCTTTTCTAACTCAGCTTTCGGCTTATCGGTCGAAGTTTGCAGCACTTCTTCCAAAGTATCTGCCAGTGACTTAAGTTCAGCGCGTAAATGTTCAGAGGTTTTATCTTGTGACATGTAATAGCTCCTTAACATAACTGAGGTGAATACATAACGTAGCGAATATTTTACAAGGTTAAAAGGTTAATAATCTTAAATAACCCTGATGAGTCGCCATTCTCGTATTTAAAACCGGAGTTGCTACTTTTGTGCCTGAGCTTGCTTTAACTCAGCTTGTGCTTCCACTAACTTCTTCTGCTGCTTGGTAATTTTGCTAGCATCACCTTTTTGCTGAGCCTCTTTTAACTCTTGCTGACGCTCAGTGACTTTGTGCTGCTTTTGTCTGATTTTTTGTTGTCGTTCGGCCTTTAGGCTCTCCGCCGTGCAATTGCTCTTTACTTCTTTTAAGGCTGTTTCCAGACCAGCAGCGCGGCGGGTATTGCCATGTTGTTTGGCATAATCTATCTGTTGTTGGATTTCTTTGGCTTTTATATCGCATTCATTGTCTACCGCTGCCTGAGCAACATTACAAAACACGACAATGGGTAAAACCAACAGGAGAGAGTGACGTAACAACATAGTATTGCTTCCTTTTACAGCAAGAGTCAGGGACGAAACAGGTTGCCGTGAATGTCTAAGCATAGCGCTGAATTATGTGATACCCAAGTTTACCACGGGATTTTTTATAGATTAATCATATATCAGCGGAATAAATGGACGAAAAACAAGAGATGACTACGGGGATTTCGTTCCCCGCAGCAATAATTATCCCACTTTCTGTGGGGTATTTCTGAATGCAGGCAACAGACGCTGACGTTTCTTGGACTCGCTCGAGACAATCACATAACCACTCGGCAAGATATCCTGTAAAACGGCAATGGCTTCTTTCTGCTGTTCTGGGGATTCCAGGCTCACCACCAGGCTATCATCCTCTGGAGTGATGCTTTTTATCCGAATCCCACGTTGATCGAGATGTTGATACAGATAAAACCCATCAGGCAAGGACAACCCCTGTTGGTTAGGTCGAATTTTCAACGCACTTTCTGTGCGCAAAATGATCGGCGTAAACAACAGGGCTGCCAGCAACAACGCTGTAACTGGCAGGATAAGATAGTGCCAGACCGGGCGGCCGAAACGGCCCCTGAGGTTGATCACTCTGGCTTACCTTTATTATTGTCATTGCTATCTGCAACTGGCGGCGTATTTTTTTTGCGCCAAAGCACATATAAAGAACCAAACAAGCCAATCACCAATAGTGCCAGTGGCAATAACATCAGGACGAACATCACTTCGTCTTCATATTTTAGGAATACGGGGGTTTTACCAAAGGCAAAGCCCATGGTTGTCAGGATCAATACCCACAGGAAACCGCTCATCCAGTTGAAGAACTGAAAACGGGCGTTGTTCAGGCCTGAAAGCCCGGCAATAGTTGGCAACAAGGTACGCACAAATGCCAAGAAACGGCCTACCAGTAGGGCTGATAAACCATGGCGATGGAACAAATTATGGGCGCGCTGGTGGTAATGAGCGGGTAGATGAGACAACCAACCCTGTACTACTTTCGTATTCCCCAGCCATCGACCCTGAATATAACTGACCCAGCATCCAAGGCTGGCGGCAGTAGTCAATACCACGAGGGTCACAGGGAAACTCATTGCACCTTTTGCAATCAGTACACCAACCAGAATCAGCAGACTATCGCCCGGTAAAAAGGCTGCTGGCAGCAAGCCATTCTCCAGGAAAAGTATGACAAACAGCAGGATATAAATGGCCCATACCAGAGACGGGTTCGCGAGTGTCTCATAGTCTTGTGCCCATAGAGCATGTAAGAGTTCTTTAATGATATCCATCTGGTATTCCTAAAACGTCATTGTTGTATACCCTTCTTACCTGACGTTGCAGCGGCGCTTTCTTACCCGAATCACTGAGATGCTAATCAATGGACGGGATTCGTTCGTTTTGCCTGACTGCAATACCAATTACTTTGGGTATATTCGTTAGTTTATAAACACGACTCGCAAAAATAGCGGATGGCTTTTCGTGTTTAAGCGATGGTTTTGATAAATGTGTTAAAAACAAACCAATTCGCTGATATCAATAGATAAATATACTTCTCGCTGTCACTGCCTGGACAGCTACGACAACTGAGCATCATGGTGGTAGGTAAGCATCCCGCTATATTGAATATTACTCTCTTTCCAGCCACCCACACGATTTTGCTGTGTCGATACATGGAACATCCAATTGGAGTAGTTAAGCAGTGGCAGTGATTGCCTCGGCTGTTTGTATATTTCATCCGCCCGACTGCTGCGAGACATCGGCAGATATGCCCCAGACCATGAATTATTGGCCAACGACGGATTGGCTGAGCCAGTAAACTTGGTGGCGCCCAGCCGATTCTTGATGGCCGTTTTTTTGACCGGCAAACCCATCAGACGCAATTGGGAGGAGATGACCTTATTTTGCAAGTGCAGGTAAGGTGAAAATGCACTTACAGATGATGGCGTGTCGCTAACATCGTGGCGGTCATGATAAACAGAACTCAGCGCTGAGAGCGCCATGCCGGATGGGGTAGAATGAGTGGGCGATAGCAGGTTGCCGGAGACCGAACCGGCCCAGCCAGACACTGCAATAAATAGAGCAAACAACCAGCGCATGTATTTGCGTTTCGCTCCCAAAGCACCCAAGTAAAAAAGTGCTGCCACTTTAGCAAAATAGCGGGATATGAAACAGGGAAATATAGAGACCTACTGGGTGTTTATTAAGCAATGGTTTAAAAATAGGCTTGATACTGACGTTTGTTGACAGAAGTCGACATTTACTGACTACAAAGCAGCATAATCAGACCGGGAAGAGAAAGAATAGAATCAGTTTCTCTTCCCATGGCCTGCAACAATCCGGGCAAGGGTCAGCTTTTACTATTCGCGACCATATTGTTATTCATCATCAGATTATCGAGATGAACAACGGGGTTTTCTGTGAATAAATAACGATCCACATTAAATTCAAAATCATCGGTAGTAGCACGAAACAGCATCTGCTTGGTATTTTCCAGATGTTGCCACATAGCAAGTTTACTGGCGTAAGGATCTTTACGCATCAGTGCCTCAAGGATCCTGTCGTGATCTTCGCACCAGCTCTCGATCGATTTATCATCGATATGCTCATGCAATTTGATCCAGTAAGGGTTATGTACCCGCTGGCTCCACATTTTTTCGACAATCGTTGCCATGGCGGTATTTTGGGTGGCCAGAGCAACCTGCACGTGGAATTTCAGATCCCATTGTGAATCACGGAAGCGGTCTTCCTGGCGCGCATGCTTTTGGATCTCGATTAATTGCACGATATCTTGCCGCGTAACCTGAGTGGCGGCAAATTCAGCAATATTACTTTCGATCAACTGGCGGGCCTGTAATAGCTCAAAGGGGCCTGCGGTGGCGAATTCAATGCTGTGGTTGGGCATCACGAGGTGCTTTTGCTGATTCGACATCACGTGGATGCCGGAGCCTTTACGCACTTCGACGTAACCCTCTACTTCCAGCATGATAATCGCTTCACGGACCACGGTGCGGCTGACATTCATCTCTTCTGAAATGTAGCGTTCTGCCGGCAATTTATCCCCCACCGGATAAACACCCGCTTCGATGCGCTGCTTTAACTCTGCGGCTAACTGCTGGTACAACCGTCTGGTTTCTGTGAATTCCATGATTAAGGCTCTTGGGATCAATTGAGGCAGCAAATTTTGCGGCTCATTTTGTCTGGAAGGCATGATATCCCGAAGGAGATACAATTGGACTTGTTATACCACTTATCCCTATTGGGTTCTAGTCATTGCTATCACAGTTGTGATGGAAAATACGCCCTAAACCCAGGGCAAAGAAGAAGTAAAAAGCCCGGTAAATGATTACCGGGCTGGAGTCGAACCAATGGCTCAATAATGACTAGTCAGATTAGTTCTGTCCGGCAGGTGCCTGTTGTATCGGATCGATTGCAGGTTCAACCGCCGGGCGGTTTTGCAGTACCGTCCAGATAACCACTACTGCTAACACATCAAATACCGCCAGTGCAGCAAACAGAGGGCTGAAGCCCATGGTGTCTGCCAACGCACCCACCACCAGAGCGAACATGGTACTGGCAGTCCAGGCCGCCATACCGGTTAACCCGTTGGCTGTGGCCACTTCGTTACGACCAAATACGTCGGAAGATAGCGTAATCAGTGCGCCGGACAGGGATTGGTGAGCAAAGCCCCCAACACACAGCAGTGCGATAGCGGCATAAGGGCTAGTGAACAGGCCGATAGTCCCCGGTGCAATCATTAACAGGCCACCCATTGTTACCACCAACTTACGGGAAACAATCAGGTTAACTTTGAAGTGTTTCTGGAACAACGGCGGCAGGTAGCCACCCAAAATACAGCCCAGGTCGGCAAACAGCATTGGCATCCAGGCGAACATGGCGATTTCTTTCAGGTTAAAGCCATAGGCTTTAAACATGAATAGCGGGATCCAAGCGTTAAATGTCCCCCAGGCTGGTTCTGCCAAGAAACGCGGGATCGCAATGCCCCAGAACTGACGGTTACGGATAATCTGCAATGCAGACATCTTTTTAGCGTTAGCAGTGGAGTGCTGTGCTTCCTGACCACTGAGGATGTATTCACGTTCTTCATCAGTCAGTTTTTTCTGGTCTTTCGGGTGTTTGTAGAGGATTAGCCAGGCAATAGCCCAAATCAGACTGAGCACACCGGTGATGATAAATGCCATCTGCCAACTGTGCATCACGATAGCCCACACCACTAGTGGTGGTGCAATCATGCCGCCGATAGAGGAACCGACGTTAAAATAACCTACAGCAATGGAGCGTTCTTTTGCCGGGAACCATTCGCTACTGGCCTTCAGGCCAGCTGGGATCATAGCAGCCTCTGCCATACCTACCGCACCACGAGCGATAGCTAAACCGCCCCAACTGCTGGCCAACGCGGTACTCATACAGAAGATGGCCCACATAATGGCAAACATGGCATAGCCCACTTTGGTGCCCATCACATCCAGAACATAACCGGCTACCGGTTGCATCAGGGTGTAAGCAGCAGAATAAGCGGCAATGATGTAAGAGTATTGCTGTGTCGTGATATGTAACTGCTCTTGCAACGTCGGTGCGGCAACCGCAATAGCATTACGTGTTAAGTAACCCAATATGGTGCCGACGGTGACCAAAGCGATCATGTACCAGCGTAAGCCTTTAATTTTACGCATCATTTATAACTTTCTCCCAGTCTAAGATTACTGCTATGAAGCGCGACCTGTAGCGGCGTTTCATGGCGCAATTTGGTCCAACCTACATCGCTGTGCATGTGGTGGTACCCGACCCTGCTTAATTGACGTTACAGCGGTGTTAGCTGCTCTCATTCCCCCGCATCACTGACTGGAATCAGTTTTGCCGGATTCACTCGTTTGCCGCCGACTTGTAACACCAATTACGTTGGGTCATACCTTCTTATTGGCGTTGAGGCTACGTGCTGTCACGAGCTTCAACTGCTTTGGGTATCCCTTCCTATTGAGAGCAACTGTGCTGTAGCTGCTCTCATTCTTGCTTGTGTCTTCCCGCTTGGGTCAAATCAGCGCATTTGATAGAGCAATGCGGATGAGATGACTGAGGGCGACGCAACAATAACTTGTCATACAGATTTAAAAGTTGAGTGATATCACAAAAACCACTTTTCAATTAGGGAATAATAGAACCCGACAGACTTAGTGCCGCAAGGGGCTAAATAGATTATAAATGTTGAGTATTTGTTCTTTTTGTTAGGTTTTTGCGATCTCTATCGATAAAAAAATGCTGGACGATAGATGAAATTGGTGTGATAACTTCGCGATAACAGAGAGCAGTGCTCTAAGATGTACTCAAGTGAGGAACCTAATATGTCGCAGTTTTTGACCGAAGACTTTTTGCTGGACACCGAATTCGCCCGTCGTCTGTATCATGACTACGCAAAAGATCAGCCGATCTTTGATTATCATTGCCATTTACCCCCTGAACAGATCGCAGAAAACTACCGCTTTAAGAATCTGTATGACATCTGGTTGAAAGGTGACCACTATAAATGGCGTGCTATGCGGACAAATGGTGTAGCAGAACGTTTGTGTACCGGCGATGCCAGTGATCGTGAGAAGTTCGAAGCTTGGGCTGCAACGGTTCCGCATACTATTGGTAACCCACTGTATCACTGGACTCATCTTGAATTGCGCCGTCCATTTGGTATTACAGGTAAGTTATTATCTCCTGCAACGTCAGAAGAGATCTGGCAACGCGGTAATGAATTACTGGCTCAGGACAGTTTCTCTGCGCGCGGCATTATGCAGCAGATGAATGTAAAAATGGTCGGTACCACTGATGACCCGATTGATGACCTGCGCCACCATAAAGCTATTGCTGCTGATGGCAGTTTCAACATCAAAGTGTTGCCAAGCTGGCGTCCAGATAAAGCCTTCAACATTGAAGCCGCTGGTTTTAACGACTACATGCAGCGCTTGGAAGCTGCCGCTGATACCTCTATCAGCCGCTTTGCCGATCTGTGCACGGCACTGAACAAACGGATGGACCACTTTGCCGCGCACGGCTGTAAAGTATCGGATCATGCCTTGGACGTCGTGGTCTACGGTGAAGCAGATGAAGCCACGTTGGATGCGATTCTGGCGCGCCGTCTGGCCGGTAATCAGCCCACTACTGAAGAGATCGCCCAGTTTAAAACCGCAGTGTTGCTATTCCTGTCTGGCGAATATCACCGCCGTGAATGGGTGCAGCAGTACCACATCGGCGCTCTGCGTAACAATAACAGCCGCATGTTTAACCTGGTGGGGCCGGATATCGGTTTTGACTCCATCAATGACCAACCACTGGCGCAGCCACTGTCCCGTCTGTTGGATGCTCAGGGCCTGCGTAATGCATTACCAAAAACCATCCTTTACTGCCTGAACCCACGTGATAACGAAGTTATCGGCACGATGGTTGGCAACTTCCAGGGCGAAGGTGCTGCCGGGAAAATGCAGTTCGGTTCCGGCTGGTGGTTTAACGACCAGAAAGATGGCATGCAACGCCAAATGACCCAACTGGCACAACTTGGTTTGCTAAGCCGCTTCGTTGGCATGCTGACGGATAGCCGCAGCTTCTTGTCTTATACGCGCCATGAATACTTCCGTCGCATCCTGTGCCAGATGATTGGCCGTTGGGTGGAAGATGGCGAAGCTCCGGCAGATATTGAACTGCTGGGTTCAATGGTGAAAAACATCTGTTTCGATAACGCGAAGCAATATTTTGCCATCGAGCTGTAATCGCTTTGAATAACAAATAACAGGGCCGGTTAGCGGCTCTGTATAACTCTAACTCATTATTTATTTAACGCCCGGCTGCACTGCGGTAAAGACCTTCTCTACAAAGAAAGGATTGCCTGCAAAGCACGGACTGTCAGTAATGCCGGTCCATGGCTGTATGCGTTATGAGGTGAACCCTGATGCAAACTCTAAACCGTCGTGACTTTCCCGGCCGTAGCCACCCTGACAAGATTATTCAATTTGGCGAAGGTAACTTCCTGCGTGCTTTTGTTGACTGGCAGATTGATTTACTCAATGAACACACCGATCTGAATGCCGGGATCGTGGTGATCCGCCCGATCGATACTGATTTTCCACCGTCACTCAGTACTCAGGATGGTCTGTACACTGCGGTGATCCGTGGTTTGAATGAGCAGGGCGAAGCGGTGCGTGAATCCCGCCTGATCCGCTCGGTTAACCGTGAGATCAATATTTACCGTCAGTTCGATGAATATTTGGCGCTGGCCCGCGATGCCAATATCCGCTTTATGTTCTCAAATACCACCGAAGCGGGTATTGCCTGGAATGAAGCCGACCAATTCAGTGACGCACCACCAAGCTCTTTCCCGGCTAAATTGACCCGTTTACTGTTTGAACGTTTCGAGCATTTTGCCGGTGCCGCAGATAAAGGTTGGGTGTTACTGCCTTGTGAACTGATTGATTACAATGGTGAAGCACTGCGCGAACTGGTGTTGCGTTATGCCAGTCACTGGCAGTTACCTGCCGCTTTCACCCAGTGGTTAACTGAAAACAATACTTTTTGTTCAACGCTGGTTGACCGCATCGTTACAGGCTATCCGCGTGATGAAGTGGCTGCCTTACAGACCGAACTGGGTTATCAGGACAGCTTCCTGGATACCGCAGAATACTTCTATCTGTTTGTTATTCAAGGGCCAAAAGAACTGGCTCAGGAACTGCGCCTCGACCAGCTTGAGCTGAACGTGCGTATCGTTGATGACATCAAACCCTATAAAGAACGCAAAGTTGCCATTCTGAACGGCGCACACACCGCGCTGGTACCCGTGGCATACCTCTCTGGGCTGGACACCGTCGGCCAGACGATGGATGACGCACAAATCAGCAGCTTTGTAGAGAAAACCATTACCGAAGAGATTGTACCGGTATTGGATTTACCAGAAGACGAATTATTGTCGTTCTCGCAAGCGGTATTAAGCCGGTTCCGCAATCCGTTCATTCAGCATCAGCTGCTGTCTATCGCCTTGAATGGTATGACTAAATTCCGTACGCGTATTTTGCCACAGTTGCTAACCTACCAGCAGCAGCAAGGCAAGTTACCACCGCGTCTGACCTTTGCTCTGGCAGCCCTTATCGCCTTTTACCGTGGTGAGCGTGAGGGGCAAACTTACCCGTTGCAGGATGATGCTCACTGGTTGGAACGCTATTCAACCTTGTGGAGTGGTGTAAAACACAGTGATATCACTCTGGCTGAGTTAGTTAACAGCGTACTGTCTGATGCGACCCATTGGGGGCAGGATTTGACCGCCGTTCCACAACTGGCCAACCAGGTGACAGAGCAACTGCAAACAATCATTGATCGTGGCATGAGAGCTGCGGTAGCGGCCTATAGCTAAAGGTTTAACTATGCAAAGTATTATAAAAATTCACCCGCTGGATAATGTTGCTGTCGCACTGCAAGACCTGGCCGCAGATGAAGTCATTGAAACCGGTGAGCTCAGCGTTAAGCTGGCTCAGCCGGTGGCCCGTGGCCATAAGTTTGCTTTAACAGCGATCGAACCGGGTCAGATGATCGTTAAGTATGGTTTGCCGATTGGCCATGCATTAATTCTCATCCAACCGGGCGAACATATTCATTCGCAAAATGCCAAGACTAACCTCAGTGATCTGGATGAGTATCAATATCAGCCGGAATTCAGTGACCTGCCACCACAAATGGCGGATCGTGAGGTGCAAATCTACCGTCGTGCTAACGGTAATGTGGGGATTCGCAACGAATTGTGGATAGTGCCGACTGTTGGTTGCGTGAATGGCATCGCCCGCCAAATCCAGCAGCGTTTCCTGAAAGAGACTCAGGATGCAGAAGGTATTGATGGTGTTTATCTGTTCAGCCACCCATTCGGTTGTTCACAACTGGGTCAGGATCATGAAAATACCCGTACCATGCTGCAAAACATGGTACGTCACCCTAACGCGGGTGCGGTGCTGGTGATTGGCCTGGGTTGTGAAAACAATCAGGTAGATGTTTTCCAAACTACGCTGGGCAAGGTTGATGAAGATCGCGTGCACTTTATGGTCTGCCAACAGCAGGATGATGAAGTTGAAGCTGGTTTAGAGCATTTACATGCGCTCTATCAGGTGATGCGTAATGACCAACGGGTGCCGGGCAAACTGAGTGAACTGAAATTTGGTCTGGAATGTGGCGGCTCTGATGGTTTGTCCGGTATTACGGCTAACCCTCTGCTAGGGCGCTTCTCTGACTATGTCATTGCGAATGGCGGAACCTCTGTACTGACCGAAGTACCGGAGATGTTCGGTGCGGAACGTATTCTGATGAGCCGTTGCCGCGATGAAGCAACTTTTGAAAAGACGGTCAGTATGGTCAATGATTTCAAACAGTACTTTATCGCTCACAACCAACCGATTTATGAAAACCCATCACCGGGTAATAAAGCGGGCGGTATCACCACATTGGAAGAGAAATCCCTTGGTTGCACCCAGAAAGCGGGTCAGAGCAAAGTGGTCGATGTACTGAAATATGGCGAGCGCTTGCAACGTCCTGGCTTGAACCTGCTCAGCGCACCGGGTAATGATGCGGTGGCGACCAGTGCGTTGGCGGGTGCTGGCTGCCATATGGTGCTGTTCAGTACCGGTCGTGGCACACCTTACGGTGGTTTTGTACCGACGGTGAAACTGGCAACCAACAGTGAATTGGCAGCGAAAAAGCCACATTGGATTGATTTTGATGCTGGTAAGTTGATTCACGGCACCTCAATGGACACCTTGTTGACTGAATTTGTCGAGTTGATTGTCGACATTGCCAATGGTAAACCGGCGCGCAATGAAGTGAATGATTTCCGCGAACTGGCGATCTTTAAAAGTGGTGTAACCTTGTAAATAGTATGTCTTTCGAATAATATGAAACGGTGTTTTATTTTTTATAAATAAGCTCCGATACCCAAAGTAATTGGAGTTACAGGTAGGCCGCCCGCGAATAAACCCCGATGAGCTTACTCAGGTAAGTGATTCGGGTGACAAATCTGCTGAGTAAAGGGCAGCTAACAATCCTGTGGCTTCAAGCACGAAGGGGGTTCATTATTAACAGTCAGACTCAGTGCGGGTAACTGCACTTCAGGACTCCCCACCATGACCTTCTATTGGTTTGCTCAATCCATTGGTGTACTGGCATTTTTTGTCGGTATCACCATGTTTTTCAACCGTGATGAGCGGCGTTTCAAACTTCAACTTTCCGCATACAGTGCCATTATTGGTTGCCACTTCTTCCTGATGGGAGCCAGTGCTGCCGGCAGTAGTGCCATGCTTAACGCATTACGTAATCTGGTAGCCGCTAAAACGCGCAGTAATATTGCGATGATGGTTTTTATCATCCTGACGCTGACTTTTGGTATTTGGCGTATGCAACATGCGGTGGAAATATTGCCCATTTTTGGCACGGTAATCAGCACTTGGGCACTGTTTCGCACCCATGGGCTGACCACCCGTTGTGTGATGTGGGTCTCCACCGTCTGCTGGGTTATCCATAACGTATGGTTGGGTTCTATTGGTGGCTCATTAATTGAAGGCAGTTTCTTACTGCTAAACGGTTTTAATATTATCCGTTTCCGCCGCCTGCAACTTAAAGGAATAGACCCTTTCCGGGTTGAGAAGAAAGCGGTAAAAGAAGACGCCGCTCAATAAAACTGGGGGCTGTAATCGCCCCCACGGGTTATGACACTATCCTGATTCAGATGCTTTTACGGTTCGCCAGTGGATCTGGATTAGCCAGTCTGGCATCGTCTGCCTGGCAGGCCGCGGCAGTGAACAGCACATCGGTGGAGGAGTTCAGGGCGGTTTCGGCTGAATCCTGTAACACACCGATAATGAAACCAACCGCGACCACTTGCATTGCTATCTCATTCGGAATGCCAAACATGCTGCAAGCCAATGGGATCAGCAACAGTGAGCCACCGGCAACCCCGGATGCGCCACAGGCACAAATTGCCGCCACCACACTCAACAGCAGGGCAGTGGGCAAATCAACCGGAATACCCAGCGTATGTACCGCCGCCAGTGTCAGCACGGTGATAGTAATTGCCGCGCCGGCCATGTTAATGGTGGCACCCAATGGAATGGAGACTGAGTAAGTGTCTTCATTCAGGTTCATCTTCTTACACATTTCCATATTTACTGGAATGTTAGCCGCTGAACTGCGGGTAAAGAAGGCGGTTACACCACTTTCACGCAAGCAGGCAAAGACCAGTGGATATGGGTTACGGCGAATTTTCCAATACACAATCAGTGGGTTTATTACTAATGCCACCAGTAACATACAGCCAATTAATACGATGAGTAGCTGTGCGTAACCCAGTAACACGCCAAAACCCGTTTCTGCCATGGTGGAGGCAACCAAGCCAAAAATACCCAGCGGCGCAAAACGGATAACCACTCGTACCACTTTGGTCACAGCATCAGACATATCATTAATTAAGGCTTTAGTGGTATCCGCAGCATGACGCAAGGCAATACCCAAGCCCACGGCCCAGGCCAGAATGCCGATATAGTTGGCATTGAGCAGCGCATGAATCGGGTTAGCAATTATGCTGCTCAGCAAGCCTTTCAGTACTTCGACAATCCCACCGGGAGGGGTGATTTCAGCAGTATTGGTCGCCAGAATCAGGGTGGATGGGAACATAAAGCTAACCACCACAGCAATCAATGCGGCTGAAAAGGTACCCAATAGATACAAAAACAGAATAGGGCGGATACTGGTTTTTTGCCCCTGTTTATGGTTGGCAATGGAGGCCATGACCAGCATCAAAACCAATATCGGTGCAACAGCTTTCAATGCGCCAACGAATAATGTACCGAGCAGACCAACGGCTGTAGCGGCAGGGGTAGAGACCACGGCCAAAATGATACCCGCCACTAAACCGACCAATATCTGTTTAACTAAACTGCCACGGGCGATAAACCCGATAAATCCAGATGGTGTCTTTTCCATAGTTTCCAGTGATGCCTCTTCCCAAGTTAAACTTGTCTTATTTTTTTACCCATTTAGCACTCAAACCGGAACGGGGCTGAGCACTTATGTTCACACCTGTAACTTAATATTATTTGTAACTGGGTGTGTTTGCTTTGACAGTATAAGGGAATCTATTGGCGAGGAAAAAGACAATCAGCAAAATCCAATACGGATCAATATTGCATAACATTTTGTTTACATTTATGTGATCGTAATAACATTTGGTGAGTGGCGAAATATACGGGATAAATGCGGGGTTATTACTCCCCCGCATAATAGATTGTAGCGTCAGGCAGCTTACTTGTGGAGGGTTTTATCTGCTGCTAAACGGCGGTCTGCGCGATGATTTACCCAGACATTAATTAACAATGTCAGTGCCAGAATACCGGCTACCACACCTAATGAAATGCCAATAGGGATATGGAACAGGTCAATAATCATCATTTTGATACCGATAAACACCAGAATGACGGATAAACCATACTTCAACATTGAGAAGCGTTCGGCCACATTTGCGAGTAAGAAATACATGGCACGCAGACCTAAAATAGCGAACAGGTTAGAGGTCAACACAATAAAGGGATCGGTGGTCACCGCGAAGATAGCTGGGATGCTGTCAACGGCAAAAATCACATCACTTAGCTCAACCAGAATTAATACCAGCACCAGTGGCGTTGCATAGAGCAGGCCATTTTTACGCACAGTGAAGCGGTCGCCATGTAACTCATCCGTCATGCGTAAGTGATTACGAATCCAGCGAACCAGTGGTTTCTCACCGATGGGAGTATCGTCTTCTTTTGCCAATGCCATTTTGATACCGGTAAACAGCAGGAAGGCACCAAACAGATACAGGATCCAACTGAATTGCGACACCAGCCAACTGCCGGCGAAGATCATAATAGTACGCAGTACAATCGCACCCAGCACACCGTAAATCAGTACCCGGCGCTGCAAATTGGCAGGAACAGCAAAATAGCTAAACAGCATTAACCAAACGAAGACGTTATCTACGGCGAGTGCTTTCTCGATCAAATAGCCGGTCAGGAAGGCAAGTGCTTGCTTGTCGGCGATATCACGCCCCACTGTTTCGGCCAGATACCACCAAAAACCAGCATTAAACAGTAAAGACAAACTAATCCACACCAGCGACCAGCAGGCAGCCTGACGCAGTGTCATGGTTTGCGCGCCACGACGCCCCTGTAGGAGTAAATCGATGGCAAGCATAATCGTCACGATAACAGCAAAACCACCCCACAATAAGGGAGTACCCACGGTATTCATCATTCATAAACCTCTTAAAAACAAAAACGGCCAACGTCGGAAGACGCTAGCCGCTATGTCTGAGCTGCAAGCAAACCTCGCCTTCCGGCAAGGTCTCACTTACAACACCGATAATGTAACAACACCCATAGGTGCTAGTACATAATGAGGTTGCCCGGTAACCGGGTGCTTTCGCACCGTAATGACGGCTGACCGGCAATGAAGTTACTCCCCTTTGCCGCGCAAAAATAATGGAAAACGGGCTGCTGGTCAATCATTGAAAGTAAATTAACTTACAGCCGGTGGTTGGGTATCTGCTGGGAAAATAACCCCAGTCTGGCGGCGAATATCTGTTTGAATACGCGAGGTGAGCAACGACAACTGCAAACCAGCGTGTTCCACCTGTGCATTTTCCACCAAATTGGCAAAAACCTCAGCTTCATACAGCATAGTATTAATATGCTGTGGCAGCGTCAGATCCACCGAATGGCCCCCTCTTGGGGTAAAGGCGATAGACAGACATTCAGAGATACTTTCAATAATCAGCGAACCATCCTCCCCCTGAATTTCACTGGGGATATCCGATTGGCTGACTTTTGAATGGATGAGAACCACATCAAAATCGCCATAATTCATACAGACGGTGCCGTGGGCATCGACCCCACTGGGGAGCAAACTGGCGCTGGCCAGTACTGACTTCGGCTCGCCCCATAATGCCAGTGCGCTAGCCAAACAGTAGTAACCAATATCCATGATCGAGCCATTAGAAAAGGCTGGGTTAAAGGTGTTGGGATTTTCGCCGTTCAGATAGCGCTGGTAACGTGATGAATATTGGCAGAAGTTAATGGTGACTTTACGTAATTTTCCCACCTTGGGCAGTGCCTGCTTTAACTGAATAAAGTTAGGCAGATAGGCAGTTTTAAAAGCTTCAAATAGCACGACCTGATGTTCGCGGGCACAGGCAACCAGCGCTTCGACTTCAGCCAGATTTGATGCCAGCGATTTCTCGCAAATAACGTGTTTTTTATGGCTGAGGAACAATCTTGCCTGGGGATAATGTAGGGAGTTCGGGCTGGCAATATACACCGCATCAATCTGGTCACTCGTCGCCAAGGCTTCCAGATTATCAAAGCAGTCAGTAACGTTGTAATCATCGCCAAACTCTTGGGCCTGTTCCAGCTTACGGGAGTAAACGGCAACCAGTTTCATCTTGCCACTTTCGTGGGCGGCATCAACAAAGCGTGCGGTGATCCAATTAGTGCCAATAACAGCGAAGCGAATCATAGTGAACTCCGTTACTACAGAAGAAAAACACGTTGAACCGCCAGATGGTTACACCCACAGGGGATTTTCTTGGCGAATTCCCTTCGTACTTGACGTTACAGGGGGCGCTATGTTCACTTGCTTGCCGCCTGTCTGCCCCTTGAAATCTATTCGGTATGGCTTTGTAAATCAAATACTAATAAATCGCACCAAACAGATCCAAATGAGTCAGATAGAGGCGAGTGTCAAACTCTAACTGATGATATTGCGGCTCCATATGGCAGCACAAACTATAGAATGCTTTGTTGTGATCTTTCTCTTTCAAATGCGCCAATTCATGAACCACTATCATTTTTAGGAAGGCTTCTGGCGCGTTTTTAAACACAGTGGCGACCCGAATCTCTGCTTTTGCTTTTAATTTGCCACCTTGCACCCTGGAAATTGCGGTATGCAGGCCGAGAGCATGCTTCATCACCTGAATTTTACTGTCGTAGGCCACTTTACTTAACGGCTGAGCGTTGCGTAGATACTGGTTTTTTAAATCAACCGTGTATTGATACAACATCTTATCCGTATTGTAATCATGGGATTGTGGATAGCGCTGACGTAATACATTCCCCAGACGCTGTTCGGTGATGAGTTGGCGTACCTGAGACTGTAAGTTTTCGGGATAACCTTGCAGATAAGTTAGTTCCTGCATATGTATTTGCTCTGGCTAAGTTAGTCAATCAATTGATAGCGGATATGGGCCGATAATAACGTTTTCCCATCGTTTAGACAAAATCCTATTGTGCAGTTGGGCCAAATCTAATGACTTAAATAAAAAGTACCAATACCAGCATCACGTTACACTTTGCTGGTACTGGTTTTTAGTTAAGAAATTAGTATCTAACTAATTTAAAATTGGTAATTGATACCCAAAGTCGCTTGGGTATCTGAGTAATTGTGCTTACCTAACTGCTGACCAAGATGGCTCCATAGCTTAAGGTTGTTATTGAACTTGCCCTCAACACCTAGTTTCAACTCAGCAATGTTGTTCATTCCTTGCGGTGTAATATGGGCATCATCCAGTAATAGCCCTTTATTCCCGTTGCTATTTATCCAATTAGCTTCAATGAACGGGTTGATTTTTAAGGTGTTAGTAGTAGATAAAGTATCAGCGCCAAATTCTAGTGTTGTAAGTAATCCTAATTTGGTCGTAACCGTATTGTTCTCTTCCATCTTTATCTGTGGCCCGGTGAGTTCTTTATGTTGCAGCCCACTGCTACGTTGCCACAATACTTTCGCCTTCGGTTGTACAAATAACTTAGCCTTCTCTTTTTCGATCAATTGAATTTTGTAACCTGTTTCTAACGCTGTGGTGAATATATAAGACTTATAATTCGCACCGGTGACGACTTCTGGTGCCTTAACCTGATTATTAAACATTCCGTATTGCGCAAGTAAGCCAATATAAGGCCCAAGCTGACTGATGTTGTCGGCATTCCAGACGCTATATAACCCTAAGTTATAGCCAACTACAGACCCATTAGCTTGATGCTGAGATGTGGCGGAATTGCTACGACTGCTGGCTTTACCGATACCGGCAGTTATTCCCAGAATTCCTAGATCATGTTCACCGCTGCTCCATTGGCTTATTTTGCCCCCTAACTGAGTTGAATAGCGGGTGCCTTTGGTGTGGAGTTGGTCCTGACCGGAGCTAAAACGGGTTATCGCCCCATTGGTGTTTAACCACATGCCGGTAACTTTTTGCTCGCCCGTCATTGGGTCAGTGTAGGGAGTTTCTCCTTGGCGATGCTGTAGGTCGTCAGTAATAAACATCTGTTGTGCGGCCATTTGGTTGGCAAGATAGCTACCGGCTTGCGGGTTATGGCTAATGATAGGGGGTGATTTGAGAATTGGTTCAGGTACCGGTAGCCTTTTGGGTTTTGGGGCGGGTGGTGTTGCTTTTTTAGGCTTGGTTGTTATCGTTGTTGCTGCCGGTTGGATGTTACCAGGCGGCGTAGATTTAGTTGTCTCAGCTATGTTGTCTTTTTTTGCTGGAGTAGCAGAAACGTCAGGAGTTTCAGAATCTTTAAACGTTTCTGCCGGCAACGTATCATTATTGCCAATATGATCTTTCACCTTGCTTTGCTGGTGTTCCTGGTGCGCTACCAACTGCCTATCCCTTGGGTGATGCTGCTGCTCTTCCTCTGGTAGTTGCTGGTACTCCTGTAATTGCAGTTGTAGGTACTCCAGCGGGTACCTATTCTGCAACTGTTTCTCCAACTGGTTGAATTGCGACTGCAGACGCTCACTGTCATCCTCCAACCTCTTTAGCTCTGAGTCGGGCGAATTGAGCTTCAGCGCGATGCGCCTATCCATCTGCTGATCCATCGGCAGATGGCTAATTCGTATACGCTGCTCTTCTTGCTTCATATGCTGTGCCAACTTTTGCTGGCCAACTTCTTCCATGTTTTGTGCCAAATACTTAAGGTTTTGGAACATATTCTGCAACTGAGCAGAGTTGGTGTTTATGTTATGTTCAGCCCCTTGCTGTATAGAATGTTTTCTTCTATCGTCATCTGCCCAAGCGGCAGTGCCACTCAATGCCAACAACAGAGCACTGATAGCTTTGGCACAGTTGGATACGCGATATGATTCGTGCTGTGATGATAGGTGGGGCGTAATAGTTAGCTGCGTACTATTATTATGATCCAGATTAATAAAATTTGATGAAGACATTATTGGTTTACCTTCCTGGTAATTGATATTCAAGCCCTGTTATTACGGATGGTATGATTTCCATTCATAAAATTATTTTTGATGTGAAAATATAGGCTTAGGCGCTATAACCCTTTAAAATAAAACTAATAAAATTTAAATTCTTAAATAATAAATAATTTCTTATTTAATTACCTCGATGAATACGTGATAATAAAATGCTAATTAAATCTGTGGCTTTATAGGGGCGCTGGTATTTTATGTTGAGTGAAGAGGAATTGAGTACATTGGTAATGACTTAACATGAAAATAATATTTAATAAGGGTTTTGACGCGGTGGGAGCGGTGTTTCATTACGCTATCTTAAGCCGTTCGTTATGCTGATGTCTCTGTTATACCCTAGGGGATTTTCTGGCTTTGCTAGCCTTAGTCTCGATAAAACGTCATTTAAGCAAAAAAACATTTTACTGATCGCCCGTTTTAGGGGATAAACAGCCCAAATTTATTATTCAGGAGCGGTGATGAGCCAACTCTTACTGGGAACGCAAAGCCTTGAGCTTGAGCGTTTTCCACCACAAGAAAATTCCAATACCCTACAGGCGTGGGAAGCAGCAGATGAATATCTGCTACAAAACATTGACTTAAGCCAAATTGATGGCCGCCCGGTGCTGGTATTTAATGATCAGTTTGGAACGCTGGCCTGTGCTTTACATGCTTATCGTCCATTCAGTGTCAGTGACTCTTATATGAGCCAGTTGGCGACGACGCATAACGTGCAGTTAAATCAGTTAGATGAAAATGCCGTTACCCTATTAAGCAGTATTGATGCGTTACCTGCTGCTCCTAAGCTGGTGGTGATTAAGATCCCTAAAGCTTTGGCGCTGTTGGAGCAGCAATTACGCGCATTGCGCCTGGTCGTAGCCCCAGATACGGTGATTATTGCCGGGGCGAAATCCCGCGATGTGCATAATTCAACTTTGCAATTGTTCGAAAAAATTCTTGGTCCGACCAAAACCACACTGGCGTGGAAGAAATCCCGCCTGATTCACTGCGAAGTGGCAGATATGCCACTGGCAGATGCGCCGGAAACTACCGATTGGCCGCTGGCGAATACCGAATATGTCATCCATAACCATGCTAACGTTTTCTCTCGCAATAATTTGGATATCGGCGCGCGCTTCTTTATGGAGATTCTGCCGTATGATGTGGCGGGCAAAATCGCGGATCTGGGTTGTGGTAATGGTGTCGTCGGTTTAATTGCATTGGAACAAAATCCATTGGCAGAAATGCTGTTTGTCGATGAGTCCTATATGGCCGTTGCATCCAGTGAGCTGAATATCACCTATAACCGCCCACAAGACTTACCACGCTGTGAATTCATGGTAAGCCATGGTTTGGCCGGTGTTGAGCGTGAGAGCCTGCAACTGGTGCTATGTAACCCTCCGTTCCACCAACAGCATGCGGTCAGTGACCATGTGGCCTGGCAGATGTTCTGTGATGCTAAACGTTGTCTGAAGGTGGGGGGGGAACTGATGATTGTGGGTAATCGCCATCTGGACTATTTCCACAAACTTAAACGTTTGTTCGGTAACTGCGAAACATTGGATTCAAACCAGAAATTTATGGTGCTGAAAGCAGTGAAAACGGCATCATCCCGTTCCGAGGGGGGTGGTAGCGGTAGTCTTGATATGTCGTATAGCGATTTCTAAATACCCTTCGTACTTGAAGCCGCAGGGGTGTTAGCAATGTTCACTCACCCGAATCACTTACTTATGTAAGCTCATCGGGATTTGTTCACTTGCTGCCTACCTGCGACTCCAATTACTTTGGGGATTCCCTGCTTGAAGCCGCAGGGGTGTTAGCTATGTTCACTCACCCGAATCACTTACTTATGTAAGCTCATCGGGATTAATGAGCCTCATCCTTGAGGCTCACCCTGCGGGCTAGCATAACTGCTGTTCAAATCGGTTCCCGACCAATTTGTTGTTCACTTGCTGCCTACCTGCGACTCCAATTACTTTGGGTATTCCCTGCTTGAAGCCGCAGGGGGGCATGCCACCCCCTGTTTTGCTTATTATTGCTTATATAGCCAGCGCCAGACGCGTCCCTTGATCAATTGCCCGGCGTGCATCCAGCTCAGCGGCGATATCCGCGCCACCAATCAAATGCACGGTTTTCCCCATATCCAGTAAGGGTTGATGTAATTCCCTACGCGGTTCCTGGCCCGCACAGATAATGATGGTATCGACGGGTAAACAGCTCGCCTGTTCTGCACGGGTGATATGCAAACCTTCATCATCAATGCTGTCGTAACTCACACTGTTAAGCATTTTCACCCCACGCATCGCCAGACTGGTACGGTGGATCCAACCGGTGGTTTTACCCAAGCCTTCACCCACTTTACTGGTTTTCCGTTGTAACAAGAAAATCTGCCTTGGTGACGGATGCACTTTGGCCCCCGCCGGGGATAATCCGCCACGATATGCCAAATGTTGATCGATGCCCCATTCACGACTGAATGCAGCGCTGTCCAGACTGCTGGAATCACCGGATTGGCTGAGGTATTCGGCGGTATCAAAACCAATTCCCCCCGCACCAATAATGGCCACGCGCTCACCGACCGGTTTTTTATCGCGCAATACATCCAGATAAGTAAGGACTTTCGGATGCTCAATCCCCTTGATAGCTGGCAGGCGTGGCTGGATACCACAGGCGAGGATAATTTCATCAAAATCAGCCAACTGCTGTGGCTGTACCGAGGTATTTAGCTGCTGAATAACACCATGGAGCACCAACTGACGGCGGAAATAGCGCAGCGTTTCATAAAATTCTTCCTTACCTGGGATCTGCTTGGCAATGTTGAATTGGCCACCGATATCTGTTGCCGCATCAAATAGCGTCACTTGATGACCACGACTGGCGGCGGTAACGGCGAAAGCCAGCCCGGCCGGCCCGGAACCGACGACGGCTAAGCGTTTTGGTGTTTCTGTGGGGAGTATGGGCATTTCGCTTTCACGGCACGCGCGAGGGTTGACTAAGCATGAAGTGAGTTTGCCTTCGAAAATCTGGTCCAGACAGGCCTGATTGCAGCCGATACAGGTGTTAATTTCGTCGGCCCGATGTTGTGCTGCTTTTTGGACAAACGCCGCATCAGCGAGGAACGGGCGCGCCATTGACACCATATCCGCGCAACCATCAACCAGTACCTGCTCAGCAACCGCAGGGTCATTAATGCGGTTAGTGGTGATCAGCGGAATAGCCACCGCCCCCATCAATTTGCGCGTCACCCAACTGAATCCGGCCCGTGGCACCATGGTAGCGATAGTGGGAATACGTGCTTCATGCCAACCAATGCCAGTATTAATCAGGGTGGCACCGGCCTGTTCAACCGCCTGCGCCAATTGTTCAATCTCTTGCCAACTGGAACCTTCTTCCACCAGGTCAAGCATCGAAAGGCGGTAAATCAGTATAAAATCAGTTCCAGTCGCCTCACGGACTGCCCGCACAATTTCTACGGCAAAGCGCATTCTGCGGCTAAAGTCCCCGCCCCAGTCATCATCGCGCTGATTAGTTCTGGCGGCGAGGAACTGGTTAATCAAATAGCCCTCAGATCCCATCACCTCGACACCATCGTAACCCGCTTGTTTGGCAAGCTGTGCACAGTTGGCAAAGTCGGCAATAGTTTGCCGTACTTCATCACTACTCAATGCCTGTGGGGTATAGGGGTTAATCGGCGCTTGCAATGCGGAGGGAGCCACGGGGTGTTTCTGATAGCTGTAACGGCCGGCATGTAGGATTTGCAGCGCGATCTTACCGCCCGCCTGATGTACTGCATCCGTCACGATTTGATGATGGGGGACTTGCGCCGCATCATTTAATACTGAGGCCCCCTGATACACCACGCCTTGCTTATTGGGAGCGATACCCCCGGTGACAATCAGGGCGACACCACCGGCGGCCCGTTCAGCATAGAATGCGGCCAAACGTTGAGGTCCATCGGGTAATTCCTCTAGCCCGGTATGCATCGAACCCATTAATACGCGATTTTTCAGGGTAGTAAAGCCAAGATCAAGGGGCGCGAGCAGGTGAGGGTAAGCTAACATTGCAGTCTCCATCGGGTGCACTCTGGCTATATTGCAGCAACGTAAAGCTGCGCAATATCACCAAACCGTTATTGTTATGTCTCTGCCGCTCTGGCCGAATGCAGCAAGTGGTCGGATGAGATTTTTTATTCAAATTTAGACGGTGCTGTGCAACTTGGGAAATCGCAGTGTGCTGATTGTGATAGCCGTCATGAATATGACATCAGGGAAGGGGCAGTAACATGAAGTATTAAACGAAGGAATTATACCTATAAAGTATATTCCCTTCGTTTCTCGCGATGGCTATTTATAACTCGGCTATTAATCAGCCACCAAAGACCCGCAAGCGGTGACCATCAGGATCTAAAGCCACAAAGGTATAGCCGAAATCCATCTGTAATGGTTGTTGCAAAATAGGTAAGCCGCGCTGTTGCCAGTCATTATATAACGATTGCACCTCAGCTTTATCGGCCAGAGCAAAAGCCACTTCACCACCGCCACCCGTGGCTGTCGCCGCCGGTTCAACCGTATGTTTTGACCATAAGCCCAGCATCACCCCTGAATCCAGTGCAAACATGGCAAAGGTTGGGTGAAGTTCTACCGGTGCCTTTGCCAGCAAGTCACCATAAAACGTAGCGCTGGTGGCCGGGCTATCAACATAAAGAATAATGAAATTCGGATCTGCCATGGTTTTCCCCTTATCCCTTTGGTACTTGAAATTGTAGCGCTCAAGTTGGTGCTCGACCGTCTACCTGAAATTCCAAATACTTTAGGTATCTAATCAAATGGATAGTTTTTTTGTTAACCGAATGTCGCTTAACTGGGTTCTATCCTAGCGGGGCATACTGACAGTTTCTGTCAGTAGTGATTATTGATTTGTAGCGACAATAAAAAACTACGGTTTTGGTGGTGTCGACAGCAGCGACTGATCATCGATGCCTTCCGCTTCCCGCCACTGTTTTAGCAATAGCTGTCGGCGCTGAGGATAGCGTTGATCCGTAAGAGAAATTGCGCTTATTCGATCCGCGCGAAAGTTACGGATGGTTTGGCGCAGTTCACACCAGGCAACCACCACGCGCACCTGTTCAAAAAAACCGATAGCAAAAGGCCAGATGCGGCGACATGAGTTAGCCCCTTTCAGGTCTTGATAGGTAATATCCACTTTGCGCTCGGCACGGATTGCGCGGCGCAAGACCGGTAGCGCCAGTTCACAGTCAGGCATATGGCCGACAGGGCCGATGAGCAGTGTCGAGGCATCTAATTCGTCACGTAAATCTGCAGGTAAAACCGCCGCGATTTTCGCCAAAGCATTACGGGCAGCGGTACTCAGATGGGCATCTCCACGATGGCTGACCCAGCGTGATCCTAATACCAGCGCTTCTATCTCTTCTTCGGAGAACATCAAGGGCGGCAGCATAAAACCCGGGCGCAGCACATAGCCCAGACCGGGTTCGCCTGCAATATCAGCGCCTTGCTGTTGTAGGGTGGCAATATCGCGATAAAGTGTTCGCACACTGATAGCCAGTTCCTCCGCCAGCGCAGCCCCTGTTACGGGATAGCGATGGCGGCGTAGCACTTGAATCAGGTCAAGCAGACGCTGGCTGCGGGACATAATAGCTCTCGTCGGAGTATAAAAGCTGACTATAGCACCTTCAGTCAGGCCATTTTACTGGGTGGCAGCAAAACTAGGGAGCCATTGAGAATTTCCTCTGTAGCAAGCCGATAAGCCGCCTACCGTAGAGACCGATAATCAGCCCCCATACCACTGCACCACACAATACCAATATCAGGCCAGTAGGCGTGACAGAACCATCACTGATGAAAATAATACTGATTAGCCCTAAGAGCGCGATGCCAATCCCGATACATTGATATCTTGAGAGCTTTTCGCGCAACAGCAACGCGCCAAGGATCATGGTGAAGAACGCGCCGAATTGCAGCACTAACGAAGCGATTCCTGCTGAGACACCTGCTTTAATACCCAGATTGACGATACCCCATAAGCTGATACCAAACAGTGGGCCGTAACCTATTATGTATCGCCATGAAGTGTCAGGTTTTTTGATAAAAGGACTGCGGGCAGGGTGCAGAGCGTAAAGCGTAAAGCGAATCCCGGCTAAAATAAGCGGGTCTGCGGCAATCAGGCCAAGTTTTATTACCGAAAAATTAGCCCCCCAAATTGCGGTAATGCATAGAGCAATTAAAAAATCAGTTAGTTTCACGCAGCCTACCTAGGGTGAGTGAATTAATCGGTTATTGTTATTTCACAGTGGCAGTTCACAAACTGAGTAGTGATAGTCAGTAGCGAACATGAGAATATTTCCAGGACAGCGGTATCGCAATTCAGGATACCGCTGCGAATAATGTGTTATTAATTCTGTTTATATAAACCAGCGACCATAAAGCAGCTAAATGAACTAAATAGCATCTCAATCCCGACCAGAGTCGTAACCATGGTGATCGACATCAGTGGGCCAGCACTCACCAATAGATAGGTAATAATCAGATCCAAGACGCCGAGCAAGATTTGTAGCCATGCCCCCGGCATTCCCCATGTTCTAACACCGGTTATCAACCGCATCACCCCACCAAAGGCAAACAGCACCGCCAGCACCACAGCCAGACTTATCATCCCTATTGCTGGATTGGTAATAAATACATAACCCATCACAATATATGCGATGCCGAGTAAAATACCGGTCACCATTGGCCAAAGATTATGGGAACGGTTGGTTACCATACCCACGATCATTGCAATCCCACTGAGTAGCAGTAGGACACCAATAATTTTGCTGAGAACAACGCTGGAGGCCAGTGGGTTAATAAGGCAAAAGATCCCGCCCAGTAATAGCAAGATTGCGATGACCCGCATGATAATCCGTTGTTTTTTTAAGGTACTTTCATCAAGGCTCATAAGGTATTTCCGATCTATATTCAGCATGACGATGACTCCTGTATAGTCTGAACTAGGTTATCGATAACTATCATGAGTATAGGTCGAACAATAGATGTATAAATAAAATTAATGATATTCAACTAATTATACTGTGGAATATTTCCTGTACGCCAGATGTGCAAATAGCATTGCAGTGGCACTTATCATCCCCCCAAGAATACAAACACCTGACCATCCCGCATTCGCATATACGATCGTTGCACTGATAGCTCCGATGGCGCTACCGATGGAATAGAACAACATATAGCCAGCAACCAGGCGGCTTTGGGCATCAGGGTGTAGCGCCAATATGATGGTCTGATTAGTTACATGCACCGTCTGAACGGCAAAATCTAATATCACGACACCGATAACCAGCCACCAGACCGATCGCCGACGGACTAACGTTAACATCCGTTGCCATCGTATCGAGTAGGGGCTGAGCAAAATAGACATTGGCGACCGCCATGGCGGATACCATCGCCAAGAGTGGCACCACTATTGATGTGAGGTGTGGTGCCAGAGCAGTTTGTGGTAATCGCCGAGTGCGACTCTTTGCTGATTCTTTTCTGATGGACATAAAAATACCTGATACCTTTCTGGTTTTTATTTGAAACCACGTAATTGATTTTTAACCAATGTGGTTTTAATATGCAACCAGCTTATCCAGCAAATGATCGGAGTAAAAGAATGACTAAAACGAGTGAAGGCCAGATAGGGGCAGAAGAATGCCCGGTTGCCAGAACGCTCGAGGTCTTGGGGGATCGCTGGTCACTCATGATAATTCGTGATGCTTTTGATGGGATCAGCCGTTTTGGCGAATTTCGGAATAACCTTGGCTTGGCGAAAAATATCTTGGCGGGTCGCCTGCGTGAGTTGGTTGAACACGGCATTCTGATGATAGTCCCGGCCTCTGATGGCAGTGCTTACCATGAATATGTGTTGACGGATAAAGGCCGCCAATTATTCCCTATTGTGGTCAGCCTACGCCAATGGGGCGAAGATCACTTGTTTGCTGTTGGCGAAAAGCACTCTATTTTAGTTGATAATCAGAGTGGGCATCCGATCAGTAAGCTGACAGTATCTTCACAGCAAGGTAAGGTATTAGATGCCAGCGAATGCCATCGGGAAAAAGTGATTAAGCGGTAAGGAAGGTATCTGCGGCGGGAAATAAAATCTCAATGGATATTAATGACAGGATATGCAAAATGGATTCTCGGATACTGGAAATACTGCAATACACATTGAAACCGGGTAGTGGTGTGGAATTCCACCGAATTATGCAAGAGATCAGCATTCCCTTGCACGCCAGGGAGGGGATGGACGTCGTCGCTTATGGTCAATCGCTGCACGACCCAGACGCTTATTACCTGATGCGTGCCTTTGACAGTCAAGAGGCATTAGTGAATGCTGAGGCACGTTTTTACAGCAGTGACGGCTGGCTTGCTGGCCCGCGGGTGGCAATTGTTGAACGTATTGAAAATAGTCTCAAATCCGTAATATCGATGCCAACTGCCGCCATTGATGCTTTAAGAACCTAATCGGTCAATTCTTAGCATCCTTATACTGAATACGTTATCAACTGATAACGTATTTAATCGCCTCTGGGATTTATTATTGCTCTGCCTGATAAGTGTCGCGTAAGAAAAGGGTTAGCACATCTTTTGGCGGTGTCACCTCACATTCAGACAGCAGCCACCCCACAGCGCCTCGGTGATAAGCACCATGATGCTCAACATGGGAAAACATCTCTTTTCTACTCATTGCCCCTTTTCCCCCATCGACAAATTTGAAGTTAATTATTTCATCCAATTGTTGTTCAACCAGAGAGTGAAGGTACTCGAGATAGCGATTATCACTGATAGCAAAGGCGTCATTCAGCACCTCTAGAGGCGGTGTTTCAACCGTATTCAGCGCAGTATAACGGTGGGGAACTCCCTGAATATTGGCGATAAATATTTGATCAACCACATAAATATGATTCATCAGGCGAATCATAAGATGACGTTTATCTTTATAAGCCGCGGTATCAACATTGGCGATAGCGGAGAGGATCTCTTTATCAGCCCAGGCCTTGTATTGAAAAAGCATATCAAAGTGAGTAAGCACAGACATTTTCAGATCTCAGCGGAGAGTTAGATGGCTATTTTATAGTACGAGAATTATTGTAGGTCGTTAAGTAGCGTTGAATTTTAGCCGACTAAAACATTTCATCAACGAATGGACTGTCTATTGAATATTCGGCAAGCAAATAGCAATGACCTATATATCTTGAGATAATTAGGCAAAGCGAGAGGCTTGGGGGATGAGTAAATTGTTATAACCTGAATCGATGACGTTATCGCCATCTCAAGGTGCTTTCCTATTCTTCTACTAGAATATCCAGCCAATCCGTATTGAACAATTTTCGTTCAAATTGGCTAACCACTGAGACAGATAAAATCAGATAAAGTGTAATTGTATCCGTGAGACTCCATTCAACAGTCTCTATTCAAGATTGTGCAGTTATGGCTTCATTGAGTTGAGCAAATATAGCGCAGCGTCACTTTTGCGACACAGGTTACCAGATACAAAAAAGCCAACTCGAAAGTTGGCTTAATGTGCTGATTTAACAGCTAAAATTTGGTGGCCCCTACTGGACTTGAACCAGTGACCAAGCGATTATGAGTCGCGTGCTCTAACCAACTGAGCTAAGGGGCCAGACTTGGGCGCTGATTATACGGTAGTTTTTATCCTGCGGTCTAGAGCTGATAAATCATATGGCTGTTTTATGCACAAAATTAAGGTTTTTTACGCACATAGCAGGTAATTACGTGCGGATGCAGGCTTGAGAATCGGTGGTTTGGGGCCAAAAAGAAAAACCCCGGCACGCCGGGGTTTTTTGTGTGTTTGCTGCTGTCGCTAACGATTAATCGTCCAGGAAGCTGCGCAACACTTCAGAGCGGCTTGGATGACGCAATTTACGCAATGCCTTGGCTTCAATCTGACGAATACGTTCACGGGTTACGTCGAACTGTTTGCCCACTTCTTCCAGGGTGTGGTCAGTGTTCATATCGATACCGAAACGCATACGCAGAACTTTCGCTTCACGAGCGGTCAGGCCAGCTAACACATCGTGGGTGGCAGAGCGCAGGCTCTCTGATGTTGCAGAGTCCAGCGGCAGTTCCAGAGTGGTATCTTCAATGAAATCGCCCAGATGTGAATCTTCATCATCACCGATCGGGGTTTCCATTGAGATTGGCTCTTTGGCAATCTTCAGCACTTTACGGATCTTGTCTTCCGGCATCAGCATGCGTTCAGCCAGTTCTTCCGGTGTTGGCTCACGGCCCATCTCTTGCAGCATCTGGCGTGAGATACGGTTGAGTTTGTTAATGGTCTCAATCATATGTACCGGGATACGGATGGTACGCGCCTGATCCGCGATAGAGCGGGTAATGGCCTGACGAATCCACCACGTGGCGTAAGTTGAGAACTTATAACCACGGCGGTATTCGAACTTATCTACTGCTTTCATCAGACCGATATTGCCTTCCTGAATCAAATCAAGGAATTGCAGACCACGGTTGGTGTATTTTTTCGCAATAGAGATAACCAAACGCAGGTTAGCCTCAACCATTTCTTTCTTGGCACGACGTGCTTTCGCTTCACCGATAGACATACGGCGGTTGATGTCTTTCACTTGCTCAATTGTCAGACCGGTTTCTTCTTCGATCTGGCGCAGTTTCTGCAAGCTACGTTGAACATCGTCCGAGACATCTTTCAGTTTTTCAGACCAGGGTTTACCCATCGCAATTGCTGCGGCAAACCAGGTATCACTGGTTTCATTGCTGGCAAACAGAGTAACGAAGTTTTTCTTCGGCATTTTGCACTGCTCAACACACAGTTTCATGATGATACGTTCTTGAGTACGAACGCGATCCATCATGGTACGCATGTTGTTGACCAGATAGTCGAACTGCTTCGGTACCAGGCGGAACTGCTTGAATACATCAGACAACTTCAGAATTTCAGCAGCAGCATTGGCGTGGCTACGACCATTTTTCTTGATTTCCATGCGTGCGTTTTCATACTGCTCACGCAAATCGCTGAATTTCTGGCGTGCCAGCTCTGGATCGATGCTGTTGTCGTCTTCTTCTTCGTCTTCGTCTTCATCTTCGTCGTCGTCATCATCCATTTCTGCGGTGGATAATTCAGAACCAACGTGAGTCGCCGTCGGCGCAATATCTTCTTCGGCGTTTGGATCAACAAAGCCGGTGATCAGGTCAGATAAACGGGCTTCACCCGCTTCAACGCGATCATATTGTTCCAACAGATAAGTAATCGCTTCAGGGTATTCAGCAACTGAACACTGAACCTGATTGATACCGTCTTCAATACGTTTGGCGATATCAATCTCACCTTCACGTGTCAACAGCTCAACGGTACCCATTTCGCGCATGTACATACGCACCGGGTCAGTAGTACGCCCGATTTCGGATTCAACACTGGATAATACCTGTGCAGCAGCTTCAGCCGCGTCATCGTCGGTATCAGTGGTGTTCTCGGCCAGCATCAAATCATCGGCATCAGGAGCTTCTTCCAGCACCTGTATGCCCATGTCATTAATCATCTGGATGATGTCTTCGATCTGATCGGAATCGACGATATCTTCCGGCAGATGGTCATTGACCTCAGCATAGGTCAGATAGCCTTGCTCCTTACCACGGGTGACAAGTAGCTTCAGCTGTGACTGCGGGTTTTGCTCCATAAGACGGTATCCACACTTCAGAGTATTTGGGTTGGTGTCGGTCGGCGAAACCGCCAACAATAGCATTTGGGGCCTTTTTTTGTCGCCGCTGCCCGCTATGGCGGCATATTGTGGGGAGTCGCCCCCACATTTATCGGCAATTAAGCCGTTGGGTGTTTCATTTTTTTCTGGCTAATGCCAGATTCAAAGACCAAAGCTCTTTACGTTCTTCGGCGTTTAATCCATGTGTCCGGTCACGCGCTATCAGGGTTTCCTGACGTTGCTCCAAGATGGAGTCATACAGGCTCGTTAGCGTGTCGACAAAAGTCGGTTCGACCATGTCCTCAACAATCATGTGGTTCCATGTTGCGAGAGTTTCAAGCTGTTGGCTGAATTTATTATCCCGATACAGTTCCAATAACTGCCCGGTTGTCAGCCCTGGCTGAGCCAGACAAGTCTCAACCAACTCAATAAATAACGGTAAACCGGCTAACTTGGCTTGCTCGACGCCCTGTAGTGAGGGAATAAGTGTAGCTAGTTGTGGGTTTTGTACCAGTAGCCCTATAAGTATACGCATGGTTGTGCGTTTTAGCTGGGGCGGTTGGTAGGTATTCGTGTTTTCAGCCTGTTTTGGCATCAGCTTATCGAGCTGGCTATCATCGAGCAGGCCCAACTTATTACCGAGCTGCTGGCGCAGATAAAGACGTAATGTCTCACCGGGTACCTGACTGATTAAAGGTAGTGCCAGAGTGCTTAACTTGGCGCGCCCGTCGGGGCTGCTCAAATCCACCTGTGGCATCAACGTTTCAAACAAAAAGGTTGAGAGTGGCTGTGCCCCTTCCATCCGCTGTTCAAATGCGTCTTTCCCTTCTTTACGTACCAGAGTGTCTGGGTCTTCGCCATCGGGCAAAAACATAAAGCGTAGCTGACGGCCATCATTTAGATAGGGCAGCGCCGTTTCTAATGCTCGCCATGCCGCATTTCTGCCCGCCCGATCACCGTCGTAACAACAAATTACGTTATCGGTGGCACGGAATAATAATTGAATATGCTCCGCAGTGGTCGCGGTCCCCAGCGAGGCAACGGCATAGTCAATACCAAATTGCGCGAGTGCTACCACATCCATATAACCTTCCACCACGAGTAAACGCGTTGGATTGGGATGATTCACTTGCGCTTCATACAAGCCGTAAAGCTGGCGGCCCTTATGAAAAATTTCTGTTTCTGGGGAGTTTAGATACTTTGGCACTCCATCACCCAGAATTCGCCCGCCAAAAGCGATAACCCGCCCACGTTTATCGCGGATAGGGAACATGACGCGCTCACGAAAACGATCGTAAGTCCGTCCTGTATCATTAGTCACCAGCATTCCGGCATCGTTCAGCGCAGTACGGCTCTCACCATCACGGCCAAAACGTTTTAAGGCATTGTCCCAACCTGGGGGGGCAAAACCAATAGCAAAATGTTGGATGATTTCTTCACTCAAACCGCGATGCTTAAGATATTCGCGTGCCTGATTGGCATTCGAGCCTTTGAGTGACTGTTGATAGAATCCGCTAAGGCTTTCCATCAGTTGATAGAGACTTTGTCGTTGATGACGTTCGATCTGGGTGGTGCCGGTTCCTGCCTCGTAAGGCACTTCCAGCCCATGCATGGTGGCTAATTCCTCAATACTTTCGACAAATTCGAGTCTGTCGTAATTCATCAGGAAATCAACAGCGTTACCATGTGCGCCACAGCCGAAACAGTGATAAAACTGTTTTTCGCCGTTAACAGTGAATGAGGGTGTTTTCTCATGATGGAACGGACAGCACGCATGGTAATTTTTGCCTTGCTTCTTCAGCTTTACCCGTGCGTCGATAAGATCAACGATGTCGGTGCGCGCTAGCAAGTCATTGATAAATACGCGTGGAATTCGTCCAGCCATAAGCCCCTATTCGGTCAGTCCATAAACGAGAACAAGCCGCGCATTCCTTTCGGAAAGCACGGCCTTCGTATGCAACTACTCGATCTGCGCGTTCTTAGAACATAAAAAACTACGCGGTGGGGTTACCCCCGAAGAATTAATACAGACGAGTGCGGCGTGCGTTTTCGCGAGCCAATTTCTTCGCGTGACGTTTTACAGCAGAAGCTTTAGCGCGTTTACGTTCGGTAGTCGGCTTTTCATAGAACTCACGACGACGAACTTCAGCTAAAACACCCGCTTTTTCACAAGAGCGTTTGAAACGACGAAGAGCTACGTCGAATGGCTCGTTTTCACGTACTTTAATTACCGGCATGTGCCTCTCACCTCAATAGAAATCGGTTTGCTGCTGGCCAATCGCCAGCCTTCTCAAAATGGTGCGGAATTTTACTTCAATGGATGCTGCTTTGTAAAGCACCACAGCAAATTGAAACAGGCACGCCCCTGTGATGTCGCCCTCGTTCTTTACAAGAAAGTTGGTGCCGAGAGTGCGACGGCCGCTGATTATATACTAAACAAGGCTGTTGATCGAATTAATCAACACTCTTTTCAAATATGACCACTATCAACAACATTTAGGTGCTCAAAGCGTGAAAATGCCGTCTTTACCGTCAGAGATCATGACTGGCGGCGCTGTTATGCTAAACTATCGGCCGCACGTGAATGATGGGAAATGTAATGCGAGTTTTGGGTATAGAAACGTCCTGCGATGAAACCGGTATTGCAGTGTATGACGATGAAGCCGGTCTGTTAGCTAACCAACTGTACAGTCAGGTTAAATTGCATGCTGATTATGGCGGTGTAGTGCCTGAGCTGGCTTCCCGTGATCATGTGCGCAAGACTGTGCCGCTGATTCAGGCAGCATTGAAAGAAGCCAATCTGAGCGCTAAAGACATCGATGGTGTGGCGTATACCGCAGGCCCAGGTTTGGTTGGCGCATTGCTGGTCGGGGCGACAGTCGGCCGCGCATTGGCATTTGCGTGGGGGGTTCCGGCGGTGCCGGTCCACCATATGGAAGGCCACCTACTGGCACCGATGTTGGAAGAGAACGCACCAGAGTTCCCGTTTGTCGCTCTGCTGGTCTCTGGCGGTCACACTCAGTTAATTAGCGTGACCGGTATTGGTGAGTATCTGCTATTAGGGGAATCTGTCGATGATGCGGCAGGTGAAGCCTTTGATAAAACTGCAAAATTATTAGGCCTGGACTATCCTGGGGGGCCGATGCTGTCGCGTATGGCACAACAGGGTACGGCGGGGCGTTTTACTTTCCCGCGGCCAATGACCGATCGCCCTGGACTGGATTTCAGTTTTTCTGGTTTGAAAACGTTCGCTGCAAATACTATCCGTGCTAACGGTACCGATGATCAAACCCGTGCTGATATTGCCCGTGCATTTGAAGATGCAGTGGTCGATACGCTGGCGATTAAATCCAAACGAGCGCTGGATAAGACCGGCTTCAAACGTTTGGTCATTGCTGGTGGTGTCAGTGCAAACCGCACTTTACGTTCAAAGCTGGCGGAGATGATGCAAAAACGGGGCGGTGAAGTATTCTATGCTCGGCCAGAGTTTTGTACCGATAATGGCGCGATGATCGCCTATGCTGGGTTGATCAGGCTGAAAAGTGGTGTGAGCAGTGAGTTGAGTGTTTCGGTTAGGCCGCGCTGGCCGTTAGCCGAGTTGCCGAAAGTCTGAGCGGGGCTGTGGCGGTGTTGCCGCGTCATCTCGTGATGCTCACATACTGATGTATGCTCCGCTCTCTCAATTCCTTGCGCCTTGCCTCGCTCCCGCTCAGCCATTCTAAGATTGGTGCCGAAAGTCTGAGCGGGGCTGCGGCGGTGTTGCCGCAGTCATTCAAAATGCTCATGGACGAGAGTCCACGCCGTTTTTGCATTCCTTTGCGCTTTGCCTGGCTCCCGTTCAGTCATTCTTGTTTTGAGGAGAATCAATCTTCTTTCTCTTCCAACTCTGCGGCTTCTTCGGCCGGGGTTTTCTGCTTTTTCTTTCTGAGTTTATCCCAGATTTTACTTTCTTTGCCGCGCCATAAACGTTGAATGTTATCGTGGTGGCGCATCAAAATCAGGCAAGAGAGCATGGCGACCGGGAAGGTGAATTGCGGTTTAAACCACCAGACGTAGAAGGGCGCAATTAGCGCACTGATAATTGCGCCTAAAGATGAATACCCACTCAATAACACCGTCAACAACCAAGTACCGGTCATCAGACCGGTTAGATCCCAGCCGATAGGGGCGATGGCGCCAAAAGCAGTAGCAACGCCCTTGCCACCTTTAAAATGGAAAAAGACCGGATAGATGTGACCAAGACAAGCAGCGATAGCGGTCAAGCCAAGATACAGCGGGGAAACGTGCAGCAGGTAAGCAATCCAAACGGGTAACATGCCTTTCAGCACATCGAAAATCAGCACTGTTGCTGCGGCTGCTCGGCCACCGATGCGCAGCACGTTGGTTGCACCGGGATTACCGGAGCCATGTTCACGCGGATCTGGCAGCTTAGCAACCCGACACACCAGGATTGCACTGGAAATAGAGCCACACAAATACGCGAAGATAATCATGCCAAGCGCGATAGCACTCATAACACCGCCCTGTTGAATAATGATCGTTTTAATCGCAACATCAGTGGATAATACGCATATTCGGCTGGAAGTGGTATCCGGCAGGCGCAAAAACAGAGAATGACGTGATGGACATCGTATTTATTGAAGAACTGAGTGTCATAACCACCATTGGTGTTTATGACTGGGAGCAGACCATCCAGCAGAAGCTGGTGTTCGATATCGAAATGGGTTGGGATAATCGTAAAGCTGCTGCCAGTGATGATGTGAATGATTGCTTGAGCTATGCAGATATCAGTGATGCGGTGATACAACACGTAGAGTCACAGCGTTTTGCCTTGGTTGAGCGGGTGGCAGAAGAGATAGCCGAGCTGCTATTAGTCCGTTTCCAATCACCGTGGGTGCGGATTAAAGTCAGTAAACCAGGGGCGGTGGCACAAGCCCGTAATGTCGGTGTGCTCATTGAACGTGGTCAACGACCTAACTGATTTTTGCTCTGCCACGACATAAAAATGCAACCCTATATTGATAATGTGGTTTGAATTATTGATTAACGTGATATTTTTACCGACTGAAATTGAACGGCATTATTTTGCACATTGCCGTTTTTTTGTGGATTTCTATATCCTAAATAATTCAAGTTGCGGGAAGGCGGCAACTGACCGAATCCCCAGGAGCTTACAGAAGTAAGTGACTGGGGTGAACGAGGGCAGCCAACGCACATGCAACTTGAAGTATGACGGGTATATTACATGGCATTGGGTATCGTAGATGACGGATATGTATTCGCTGTTTGTGGCTGTTGTTTTAGGTGTGGTAGAGGGATTGACTGAGTTTTTACCCGTGTCATCCACTGGGCATATGATTATCGTCGGTGAGCTATTGGGCTTTACCGGCGACAAGGCAAAAACCTTTGAAGTTATCATTCAGTTAGGGTCGATTCTGGCGGTTGTCGTGGTGTTCTGGCGGCGGTTATTTGGCCTGATTGGTATCCATTTCGGCGCGGTACCTCATGAGGGGAAAACCAGCGGTCACCTGACATTGGGCCATATTTTACTGGCAATGATCCCCGCCGTGGTGCTGGGGTTGGTATTCCATGACCTCATCAAATCGCTGTTTGATCCGAGAAATGTCATGTATGCCTTGGTGGCGGGTGGGGTGCTTTTGCTAGTCGCAGAATGGTTCAAACCTAAAAATCCTAAATCTGTTGGTTTGGATGATATTACTTACCGTCAGGCTTTCGCGATTGGCTGCTTCCAGTGTCTGGCGTTGTGGCCGGGGTTCTCCCGTTCTGGTGCCACCATTTCCGGCGGTATGTTGGTCGGTGTTAACCGTTATGCCGCGTCTGAGTTCTCCTTCATTCTGGCAGTACCGATGATGATCGGGGCCAGTGGACTGGATCTTTATAAGAGCCTGCACTTCCTGACGCTGGGTGATTTACCGATGTTTGCCGTCGGATTTATCACGGCATTTATCGTGGCTCTGATTGCTATCAAAACCTTCCTTTCACTGATTAAACGTATCTCTTTTGTACCTTTCGCCATCTATCGCTTTGTTGTCGCGGCAGCGGTGTACTGGGTCTTTATGTAATATACCCGTTATACTTCAAGCTGCACGTGCGTTGGCTACGTTCAATCACCCGAATCACTTACTGATGTAAGCTCATCGGGTTCTTTCGCTTGCCGCCTTGCTGCAACTCGAATTATTTAGGGTATAAAAAATGCATCAGATACAATAAAACACCTTGATTAATCAGGGTGTTTTATCTTTAGATAAAATGGATTTATTCTTAAATTACTTCTTGAGCCTGTTTCCATTCGGCTAATGCTTGTTGGCGGCGACGTTTAAGTTCGTCGCGAATGGCTAATCCTTGTAACCCGCTGGCGACTACTTCCTGCACTGATACGCCGCTGGCAATATGGAATGCGGCGCGCAAATAATCGCCCTGCGGATAAGGATTTTCTTCAAATCCGGTACGACCTCGGGCATCAGCCTCACTGGTGATAATCATTTGCTCAAGACGTTCTGGTTTGCGCCACACATCAATGGCATCAAACAGTTTGAGTAGAGTTTCGGGGCGAAGCTTATTCACTGTATGGATAAGGTCATGGTATTCCGCCACCAGTTTCGCCAAGTCACGTATCGGATTAGGTACCCGTAAGCGCTGACATAACTGCTCAACCAATTTAACCCCAGCCGGGCCGTGGCCGTGATGGTGTGGCCAGAATTCTTTTGGTGTCAGACCTTTACCCAAATCATGGCAGAGAGCGGCAAAGCGGACATCAACCTCAGGGCTAAGTTGAGCCGCAATGGCTAATGTCATCAGCGTATGGATACCGGTATCAATTTCTGGATGCCACTTTTCGGGAGCCGGTACGCCAAATAAACGTTCAATTTCTGGAAAGAGCACCGCCAGCGCACCGCAATCACGTAACACTTGAAAATAGATCTGCGGGCTTTGTGTTTTCAGCGCTTTCTCGGTCTCTTTCCATACTCGCTCTGGCGTCAGAGCCGATAGCTCGCCACTTTGTGCCATTGCTGCCATCAATGATTGAGTCTCAGCGGCGACGCTAAAACCTAAATGGGCAAAACGGGCAGCGAAACGGGCAACCCGCAGCACACGTAGTGGATCTTCGCCAAAGGCGTCGGAGACATGACGCAGTACTCTGTTTTCTAAATCTTGTTGGCCGTGGTAGGGGTCAATCAATTCCCCCTCGGCGCTACGGGCAATGGCATTGATGGTCAAATCGCGACGCAACAAATCCTCTTCCAGCGTGACATCTGGCGCGGCATAGCAGGTAAAACCGGTGTAACCTGCGCCGGATTTACGCTCGGTACGAGCTAGTGCGTATTCTTCATGGCTGACAGGGTGCAGAAACACGGGGAAGTCTTTACCAACCTGCTGATAGCCCTGTGTGAGTAACTGTTCCGGGGTGGACCCCACCACGACCCAATCCTGTTCGGTGACCGGCAGATTTAATAAGCTGTCGCGTACCGCGCCGCCGACCAGATAGATTTTCATATAAATCCTTCGTTCTTGATGTTGCAGCGTTATTAGCTGCTCACTTGAATCACACTTTACCGCCTGGCGACAAAGGCTTGTTTCAGTATAGTTGGGGATGAGAATAGATTAAACAAGCAGGCCACCCTGGCGGGCAGCCGAACGCGTCGATTTTACAGTCTTATTAAACGGCTATCAGTTCATCCAGCGATTGTTCTTTTTACGGCTTGGGATCAGATGTGGCAGTACCAGACCAAGGAGCAGGCCGATACCGGCAACACCGCCGCCGTACATAAACCATTGCAGGATAATGGTACGCTGTTTGTCATCTAATTGCAGATTCACAGCGCTGACTTTCTTCTGAGCAACCACTAACTGATTCTTTAGTGACTCGTTTTCTTTTTGCAGCTCGGAAATCACGCTGTCGCTGGCCGCGACTTTCTGTTGCATTTCAGCAGTGCGCTGATTCCAGCTATTATCAATATTAGCCAGCTTATCTGTCAGGGTTTTGACTTGTTGTTCAAGGTCCGGTACCCGAATACGCAGACTTGGCGTTTCACTCAATTGATTCAGCGCGATCCAGGTGGTTTTCCCTTTACTGTCGCGGATTTGACCGTAATTTGTGCTGTCATCAACACTTATCAGGGCGACTTCATCTCCGCCTTTTAACGTGCCAACAATACGGTATTGGTTACCGGGACCGCTATGAACGTAGGTATCCAGCTCATCAGAGATGTAGCGTTTTTCTTCAGCGTGCGCGCCCCAGGAGATACTGAGACTTAGCATCGCGAGGCAAATTAGGCGTATTTTCAGCATTAGAGAGTCATTTATGAGTGAATTTATGGAACGATAGTAGTGTGTTCAGTTTGCCGACGCAACGCATAAACCGGAATGAGAACTATCTTACTCTCATAGCCAGCGCGGCTTTAGCCACTTTGTTGTTCATTTTAACCACACTGAAAATTTGTCTTATGAAGCCTTATGGCAGACCTGTTAAAATAGAGGCTGACTCGGGGTAGCCACGCGGTTTTTTTGTGTAAAATAGCGAAGTCTGTGTAAAACAGGCAAACCGCCGCGAAAGAGGCATAATGCCCGTAAACTCGCAACATACCGGTGTGAATGAAATTATGACCGTTGAAATAGAATTAAAATTTATTGCTACTCCTGCGGCCATTGCCGCTTTGCCCGAGCGGCTTACATCCTGGCAAAGCCAGCATTCTGCGCCGCAGACGCTGACCAATATCTATTTTGAAACTGCCGATAAGCGGCTGCGCCAACATGATATTGGCTTACGTATCCGTGGTTATGATGGCCGTTACGAAATGACGGTTAAGACCGGCGGTAAAGTGGTCGGTGGTTTACATCAACGCCCTGAATACAATGTTGATATTGATAGTGACCAATTGGATTTGGCGCGTTTCCCTGCCGATATCTGGCCGAACGGTTGGGTGATTGAGACATTACAAGCAGAACTGCAGCCGCTATTCCGTACGGATTTTACTCGAGAGAAGTGGGTGATTACTTACGGCGAAAGCGAGATAGAGCTTGCTGTTGATCAAGGCACTATCAGTGCAGGTGAGCTGTCGGAACCCTTGCACGAAATTGAGCTGGAACTGAAAAAAGGCAATCAGGCAGATTTGCTGGCATTGGCCGCAGAACTGGCACAAATTGGCGGTTTACGACAGGGCAATCTGAGTAAAGCAGCCCGTGGCTATCATTTAGCACAAGGCAATCCTCCTCGTGAATTGCGCCCGTTACTGGTGTTGCAGCCAGCGGCCAAATCCACCGTTGAGCAAGGTATGGTCGCAGGGCTGGAGATGGCCCTGGACCATTGGCAATACCATGAAGAGCTGTGGTTACGTGGTGAGCCGGCCGCTAAAGCTATGATCATTGAAGCATTGGCAATGGTGCGTCAGTCATTAGCTATTTTTGGTGGTTTGGTCCCGCGCAAAGCCAGTACTGAATTGCGTGCCGGGCTGCTGGCGCTTGAACCGCAGTTAGAACCGAAGAATGTCGATGCTGAGCAGCTTTGCTATAGCACTGATTACCTAAAATGTAAGTTAGCGCTCACATCTTGGTTGGTTACCTCTGGCTGGCGGCCATTTATGGATGCCAAAGCACAGACCAAGTTTGAAGGGTCATTTAAACGCTTCTGCGACATCATGTTGAGCCGCAGCGCTGCTGATCTGAAAGACGCTTTTGGCCAGCATCTGGATGACGATGGTTATTTGGCGCAACTCCCTCGCTTGAACCGGCAGATCATGTCTTTCCAATTGCTCTCAGGCTTCTATCCGCAGAGTGAATGGTTGCCGTATATCGATGGCTGGTTTGGTTTACAGCAGGAGATTATGCACCGTCAGGGTCACTGGCGTGATACCGCCCGTAAGGAAGCGCTAGCGCAGGCAGCCTTTTGGTTGAACGGTGCTGCTAGTTAATAGATAGCAGCTTGAGGAATGCTTTATGTTGCCACTCTCTTCGGAATTACAGATTCAGGCGCAGAATATACGACAGCGCTTTTATGAGTTACCGGCTCCGCCAGATTTACACGAGGAAGATATCCCTGTGCTGGCGTTGAGTGATTTTGTCAGTGATATGTTACTGATTCACCCTGAGTGGCTGGAGGAGTTGCATCAGCAACCCCCGCAACCGCAGGAGTGGCAATTTTATCCACAATGGTTAAATCTGGCGTTGGCCGAGGTACATGACGAAGCGGCATTATTAGCCGCATTGCGGCTGTTTCGCCGCCGGATGATGGTGCGCATCGCCTGGTCACAAACACGGCAAACCAGTGTGACTACTGAGACCTTACAACAACTGAGCGGGTTGGCTGAAAGCCTGATTTTGGCGGCGCGCGATTGGCTGTATCAGGCTTGTTGCCGTGAGTTCGGTACCCCCTCTAATGCCGAGGGGGTACCGCAGCCGCTGCTGATTTTGGGCATGGGCAAGTTAGGCGGCGGTGAACTGAATTTCTCCTCTGATATCGATCTGATTTTTGCCTACCCAGAAAACGGCCAGACCCAGGGTGGGCGACGGCAGTTGGATAATGCCCAGTTCTTTACCCGCTTGGGGCAACGGCTGATTAAAGCGTTGGATCAGCAAACCATTGATGGTTTTGTCTATCGGGTGGATATGCGTCTACGCCCGTTTGGTGACAGTGGCCCGCTGGTACTGAGTTTTGCCGCGCTGGAGGATTATTACCAAGAGCAAGGGCGCGACTGGGAACGCTATGCGATGGTTAAGGCACGTCTGATGGGCGGGGCTGAAGACCACTACAGTAAAGAGCTGCGCCAGATGCTGCGGCCCTTCGTCTTCCGACGCTATATCGATTTCAGCGTGATTCAATCGTTACGTAACATGAAAGGGATGATTGCCCGTGAGGTCCGGCGGCGTGGTCTGAAAGATAATATTAAGCTGGGGGCCGGCGGTATTCGTGAAATCGAATTTATCACGCAGGTATTTCAGCTTATTCGTGGCGGCCGTGAACCGCGCCTGCAAGAGCGGGCTTTACTGCCGACGTTGCAGGCAGTCGCCGAGCTGGGTTTATTGCCGCCACAACAAGTGAACGACCTCAGCAGCAGTTATCTGTTTTTGCGCCGTTTGGAAAATCTGCTGCAAGCTATTGCTGATGAGCAAACCCAAACGTTACCCGGTGATGCACTGAATCAGGCCCGATTGGCTTGGGGCATGGGGTATACCGACTGGATGGAAATGAGTGCTGCACTGGAACAGCATATGCAGGCGGTACGGTTGGTATTTGACGACCTGATTGGCGATGATACTCCCGATATCGGTGAAGATCCTCGTCATGGTTTGTATAAAAGCTTATGGCAGGATGTGCTGGAAGAGAGTGATTTAGCCCCTTTGACGCCACATTTAGACCAACCAGCCCGCCGGCAGTTGTTGACGACGATAAATGATTTCCGCCATGACGTTGATAAACGCACCATTGGCCCTCGGGGCCGTGAGGTGCTGGATCAACTGATGCCGCGCTTGTTCTCCGAGGTTTGCTCGCGCCCGGACGCCAATGTCGCCCTCAGCCGCTTGATTCAGTTGCTGCTCAGTATCCTTACCCGCACCACTTACCTCGAATTACTGGTGGAATACCATGCGGCACTAAAACATGTTATTCGCCTGTGTTCTGCCTCGCCGATGGTGGCCAGTCAATTGGCCCGCTACCCGCTGTTATTGGATGAGTTGCTTGATCCGCAATCGTTCTATCAACCATTGGAACCCGGTGCTTATCGCGATGAATTGCGCCAATACTTATTGCGGGTGCCGGAGGATGACGAAGAGCAGCAACTCGAGGCGTTGCGTCAATTTAAGCAAGCCCAGCAATTGCGTATTGCTGCTGGTGATATCACCGAGGCACTGCCGGTAATGAAAGTGAGCGATCACTTAACTTATCTGGCAGAGGCCATGATTGATGCGGTTATTCAGCAAGCCTGGGGGCAGATGGTGGCTCGCTATGGCCAGCCGAGCCATCTACAGCAGCGAGAAGGCCGTGGTTTCGCCGTGATTGGTTATGGCAAGTTGGGGGGCTGGGAGCTAGGTTACAGCTCAGATTTGGATCTGGTGTTCTTGCTCGATTGCCCGCTGGATGTGATGACTGATGGCGAGCGTAGCATCGACGGCCGTCAGTTCTACCTGCGTTTGGCTCAGCGGGTGATGCATTTGTTCAGCACCCGCACCTCGTCAGGCATTTTATATGAAGTGGATGCTCGTCTGCGGCCATCAGGTGAGGCGGGCATGCTGGTCAGCACCGTTGAAGCTTTCGCCGATTACCAACAGCATGAGGCTTGGACTTGGGAGCATCAGGCACTGGTGCGCGCCCGCATCGTTTATGGTGATCCTCAATTGCATCAACAGTTTGATACCATCCGCCAGCAAATTCTGTGCCGCCACCGAGAAGACCCACAATTGCAGCAGGAAGTGCGCGAAATGCGAGAGAAAATGCGCAACCATCTGGGCAGCAAACAGCGTGGTATCTTTGATATTAAGGCTGATGAGGGGGGGATTACCGATATTGAGTTTATCGCGCAATATCTGGTGTTGCGCTATGCGGCCAGCGAGCCACGGTTGACCCGTTGGTCAGATAATGTGCGCATTTTTGAGTTGATGGCTAATTACGACATCATGGCACCGCAAGAGGCAGCGGCCCTGACCCGTGCTTATGTCACCATGCGTGATGAGATTCATCACCTGGCATTGCAGGAGCTATCCAGTAAGGTTTCTGCTGACAGTTTTATCACCGAAAGAGAGCAAGTTGCTGCCAGTTGGCGAAAATGGCTGGTGACGTCAGATATTGTTGCCAGCGAATAAGATAAAGTGCCAGCAGTGCCCGTTATGACTGGGTACGTCGGTTATTCATAGTATGCAAGGTGTCTGTGATATTATCCGGCACCACATATATTCGTCATACTTCAAGCTGCATGTGTGTTGGTCGCGCTCGTTACTCGGCCCGTCCATGGGCCTCGCCTCTGCGAGGCCGTTGCAAGCAACGTTCAAATCGGTTCCTGACCGATTTGTCACCCGAATCATTGACTAGCGTCAACTCATCGGGATTATGAGCCTCATGAGAGGCTCACCCTGCGGGCCAGCGCAAGCGCCGTTCAAAATGGTTTGCAACCAATTTGTCACTCGCTTGCCGCCTTCCTGCAACTCGAATTATTTAGAGTATAACAAACACAAAATTGGAGCGAAGAGATGTGTGTTTTCGGGGTTAATAACAGCTCACTTTGGGGGGCTAACGTATGAAAGTCACGCTGCCTGATTTTCGCCGCGCTGGTGTATTAGTCGTTGGTGATGTCATGTTAGACCGCTATTGGTATGGGCCAACCAGCCGGATCTCACCAGAAGCACCGGTGCCAGTTGTCAAAGTTGATACCATCGAAGAGCGCCCTGGTGGTGCTGCAAACGTGGCGATGAACATCGCATCCCTTGGCGCTATCTCTCGTTTAGTTGGGTTGACCGGCATCGATGATGCTGCGCGGGCGCTGACCAGCAAGCTGAATGAAGTACAGGTGCGCTGTGATTTTGTTTCGGTGCCGACCCACCCAACAATTACCAAATTGCGGGTGCTTTCTCGTAATCAGCAGTTGATCCGCCTGGATTTTGAAGAGGGTTTTGACGGGGTTGATCCGCAGCCAATCTTTGATCGTATCCAGCAGGCGCTGCCACAGATTGGCGCATTGGTGCTATCCGATTATGCCAAAGGTGCATTGAACAGTGTGCAGCCGATGATCCAACTGGCACGCAATGCGAAAGTTCCGGTACTTATCGATCCTAAAGGCAGCGATTTTGAGCGTTATCGCGGCGCAACACTGTTAACCCCTAACTTATCCGAATTTGAAGCCGTCGTTGGTCACTGTAAAAATGAAGAAGAGCTGGTCAGCCGTGGCATGAAGCTGGTGGCTGACTTTGAGCTTTCAGCTTTGCTGGTGACCCGTTCCGAACAGGGAATGACACTGCTACAACCGGGGAAACCACCATTACATCTACCCACTCAGGCGCAGGAAGTGTTCGATGTGACCGGTGCTGGTGATACGGTGATTGGGGTGTTGGCTGCGGCACTGGCTGCGGGTAATACGCTGGAAGAGTCCTGCTTCCTGGCTAATGCTGCCGCCGGTGTCGTGGTTGGTAAGTTGGGCACCTCAACGGTTTCACCGATTGAGCTGGAAAATGCCATCCGTGGTCGTGCGGAAACCGGTTTTGGGGTGATGGATGAGCAACAACTGAAAAAAGCGGTGGCGCAGGCCCGTCAGCGTGGTGAAAAAGTGGTCATGACCAATGGTATTTTCGATATTCTCCATGCGGGTCATGTCTCTTATTTGGCTAACGCCCGTAAGCTAGGTGACCGCCTGATCGTGGCAGTTAACAGCGATGCCTCGACCAAACGCTTGAAAGGCGAAAAACGGCCAGTTAATCCACTTGATCAGCGCATGATTGTATTAGGTGCACTGGAAGCTGTGGATTGGGTGGTGCCGTTTGAGGAAGATACGCCGCAGCGCTTAATTGCCGATATTTTGCCGGATTTGCTGGTAAAAGGTGGTGATTATAAGCCGGATGAGATAGCGGGCAGTGCCGAGGTTTGGGCTGCTGGCGGTGAGGTTAAAGTACTGAATTTTGAAGATGGAGTTTCCACCACCAATATTATTCAGTCAATCAAGAATGGCCGAGGCTAGTAGGTGAATGGACTAAAACAGGAGTTGAGTCTGGCACAGGGAGTCGGGTTGCTGTCGACCTCACTGCTGGGAACGGGCGTTTTTGCGGTTCCAGCACTGGCGGCGATGCTGGCCGGAGACGACAGTCTATGGGCCTGGCCGGTATTGATTATACTGGTTTTCCCGATTGCTATCGCGTTTGCTGCGCTAGGCCGCCATTTCCCTAGTGCCGCAGGGGCGGCCCACTTTGTGACAATGGCCTTTGGCCCGAAGTTGGGGAATGTCACTGGTTGGCTATTTTTGTCTGTTATTCCGGTAGGTTTACCCGCCGCCTTGCAAATAGCTGCCGGTTTCTGGCAGGCGACATTTGGCTGGAGTGATACTGGGTTGCTGATGGTGCAACTGGTCACTTTGCTGGTTATTTGGCTGCTGGGCACACGTAGCGCGGGCTCCAGCGCTAATGTACAGACATTGATAGCATTACTGGTCATTGCGCTGGTGGTGGCTATTTGGTGGCAGGGGGCGATTCAACCATCACAGATACCCTGGCCAGAGCTACAAGATATTTCCCCTCCGAATATGTTCAGCGCGTTGGCCGTAATGTTCTGGTGTTTTGTCGGATTAGAAGCCTTTGCACATTTGGCAACAGAATTCCGCCATCCTGAACGTGATTTTCCACGCGCACTAATCGTTGGCTTACTCGTCGCAGGTGCCGTGTATTGGGGTTGTACCGTGGCGGTGTTGCATTTCCATGCCTATGGCGAACAACAAGCGGCTGCGGCGTCGTTGCCGGGCATTGTGGTGCAACTTTTTGGTCAGCATGCACTGTGGATAGCGTGCATTATTGGCTATCTGGCCTGTTTTGCCAGCGTCAATATTTATACCCAGAGTTTTGCCCGCATGGTGTGGTCACAGGCTCAGGTTCGGCCTGAAAGCAAACTTGCGCAGCTTTCTGCCGGGCAAACGCCAGTTAATGCACTTACTGCCGTGGTGGGGAGTTGCCTGGTATTTGCGTTACTTATTTATTGGCTATCGCTGCCACTGGACCTACTGATTGTGTATGCCAATGGCATTTTTGTGCTGATTTACTTGCTCTGTATGCTGGCGGGGATTCGCCTATTGAGCGGGCGTTCGCGGGTGATGTCGGTGATTGGCAGTATTCTGTGTTGTGTATTGCTGGTGATGATAGGTTGGAAAAGCTTATACGCTTTACTGATGTTTTTCCTCTTGTGGGTGCTGCTTTCCAGAATGCGACCAGCGGCGATATCCTCGTAAACTCAGGGCGCGATATCGAACTGCGCCCTGATTATCACTACTGACATGCGACCAAGCGTTACTCGCCGGTTTTGTCATCACCGCTGTTATCATCAATAACGGCTGGGACGTTGTTGAATTTGGCTTCCAGCTCTGTCACGCGTTGTTCCAGTAACGCCAGTTTTTCTCTGGTGCGTAGCAACACTTGAGTTTGTACATCGAACTCTTCACGATTAACCAAATCCAGTCGTGTTAATTGCGATTGCAGCACCAGACGAATTTTCTTTTCGACGTCTTCCCCGAATTCGCGAATTCCTTTCGGCATAGACTCATGCACCTGGCGGGCGATTTGTTCAATTTTTTTCGGGTCAATCATGATATTTCCCTAATGAGATGTGGATTACTGCTTATTAGTGTAATGCCTCACGTTGATTGTATAAACCTCCAAACATCTACATTTTGGTAATTGCCCAGACGAATCAATAGCGCTATAGTCATAGGGCTTATTCTCAGGGCGGGGTGCAAGTCCCCACCGGCGGTAAATTGTGGTGCGGCATATCTGTGTCGTGGTGCAAAAGCCCGCGAGCGCTCACGTTGTTTCTCTTGTTAAAGAGGGCAAGGTAGAGGTCAGCAGACCCGGTGTGATTCCGGGGCCGACGGTTATAGTCCGGATGGGAGAGAGTAACGGTATCTGCCGGGCTTATAGCTCGCTTGCGTTATTTCGGCTATTTCTATTTATATATGAAGCAATGTTATATATGAAAGAGTGGCCTTTTACTCCTCAAGACCGCCCTGATTCTGGTAATCCATAATTTTAATGAGGTTTCTTACCATGAATCAGACCCTTCTATCAGATTTTGGCACGCCTGTTGAGCGTGTAGAACGTGCTGTCGACGCGCTGCGTAATGGCCGTGGCGTTATGGTGTTAGACGACGAAAGTCGAGAAAACGAAGGTGATATCGTCTTTGCAGCTGAAGCAATGACTGTTGAACAAATGGCACTGACCATCCGCCACGGTAGTGGCATTGTGTGTCTGTGTATCACTGACGAGCGCCGCCAGCAACTTGATTTACCGATGATGGTGACCAATAATTCCAGCCAGTTCCAGACGGCATTTACCGTGACAATTGAAGCGGCTAAAGGTGTTACGACCGGCGTTTCTGCGGCTGACCGTTTGACGACTATTCGTGCGGCCATTGCTGACAACGCTAAACCTGCTGATCTTAACCGCCCGGGCCATGTATTCCCGCTGCGTGGTCAGGTAGGCGGTGTATTATCGCGTCGTGGTCATACCGAAGCCTCTATCGATTTGGCAACACTGGCGGGCTACAAGCCAGCAGGTGTGTTGTGTGAACTGACTAATGACGATGGCAGTATGGCCCATGCGCCAGAGGTTATTGAGTTCGCTAAATTGCATGATATGCCGGTAGTGACAATTGATGACCTGGCTGATTACCTCCAGTCTCAGGCAAGAAAAGCCAGCTAATAGAGTGGCGATATCAATGGATATTGCCTGCTGATCGTGTTGGTTTAAACACCGGGTTGCCTCTATTTTCCTGAATAGAGTGCGGCCCGGTTATTTCCTATAATGTCTTGACCCCTAAGTTAACCCTTCTCTGACTTTCCCCATTCAATTTTATTGAATATCTTCATCACTGTTATCTGGCTGTGTAATGAAAAAAAAGCGCGTAATGTATTTCTTATGATTTCAAGCGCCATTTTTTCTCTTAACAGTAAGGATTTCTTATGAACAGCTCTCGTATGCCTGCACTGTTTCTCGGCCACGGTAGCCCGATGAACGTGCTGGAAGAAAACAGTCACACTCAGGCATGGCGTACGTTGGGTGAGACCTTACCGCGTCCTAAGGCGATTCTGGCCGTCTCCGCCCACTGGTATACCCGTGGTACCGCAGTGACGGCAATGGAGCAACCTCGGACTATCCATGATTTTGGTGGATTCCCTCAGGCGTTATTTGATACCGAATATCCAGCGCCGGGGTCACCGGAACTGGCAGCACAAGTTCAGCAATTATTGGCACCTATCGCTGTGCGAGCTGATACCAGTGAATGGGGATTGGACCATGGTAGCTGGGGGGTATTGATTAAAATGTACCCTGAGGCTGATATTCCGGTGGTGCAATTGAGCATTGATGGTACGCAACCGGTGGCTTATCACTATGAGTTAGGTCGCAAGCTGGCAGTGCTGCGGGAGCAGGGCGTGATGATTGTCGCCAGCGGAAACGTCGTGCATAACTTGCGTATGGTTAGATGGCAGGGTGATAGCAGTCCGTATCCTTGGGCTGAATCTTTCAATCAATTTGTGCGAGATAACCTTAACTATCAAGGTGATAACCATCCTTTAGTAAACTTTATGCAACATGAAGGGGCTGCGCTATCTAATCCGTCACCAGAGCATTATCTGCCACTTTTGTATGTGTTGGGGAGCTGGGACGGCGTCGAGCCGATTTCGATTCCCACTGATGGGATTGAGATGGGATCGCTCAGTATGTTGTCGGTAAGAATTGGATAGTTCGACGTTATAAAAAGAAAGGTTTGAACTGATAAAGTCAGCGAGCCAAGGGTTGACCACTCCTACGGTTTACGCACTTGTATTTGAAACTAAAAGTGGCGCCAACGGAGTGTTTCCCCTTCATTTGACCTTGTCAGCAGTCTGAGGGAAAGCGAGTGCTTTCCCTTAAGTTATGCGCAGCCTTAGCCCAAAATAATATGCGGGTAAAAACGCGACAGATCTTGGGTAATCAGTTCTCTGTCTTCACGCAAACCAATGCCACAGGGTTGATCATTCACCAGCCAGCTACCTATCAGGGTATAGCTGTCGCCGAACTTAGGCAGCGGATGAAATTGCTGCACAATCATGCCTTCTTCACCATATGGCCCATCAACTCGGGCAACTTCTTTGCCGTTTTCCACAATCTGGATATTGGCACCTTCCCGTGAGAACAGCGGCTTGGTGACATAATGATCCATCTTTGGATGGTCATCTTCGGCGAAATAAGCAGGCAACAGATTAGGGTGATTTGGGAACATCTCCCACAGCAACGGCAGCAAGGCTTTATTAGAGATAATGCTTTTCCAGGCTGGTTCCAGCCAGCGTACACCAGCATCTTCCAACTTGGTTGAAAACATTTCGCGGAACATAAACTCCCACGGATAGAGTTTGAACAAATTACTGATAACCTGATTATCCAGGTCAGTAAATTGGCCTTTCTCTCCTAAGCCGATCTCTTCCATAAACATGAATTCAGTTGGCAGACCTGCTTCCAGCGCGCAATCTTGCAAATATTGCACCGTACCACGATCTTCTTCACTGTCCTGACAACAGGCCAGATGCAGTAAGCTAAAACCATGGTTATCACGCAGGTCGACAAAGCGCTCAATCAACTTCTCTTGCATGCTGTTGTATTGATCAGAATCCTGACTCAAATTGCCTGCGTTGATTTGATCTTCCAACCATAACCATTGGAAAAAGGCGGCTTCATACAATGACGTTGGGGTGTCCGCATTGTTTTCCAGCAGTTTTGCTGGATTTATGCCGTCATAGGCCAGATCAAGGCGAGAATAGAGCGATGGCTGATGAGTTTTCCATGAGCTACGAACAAAATCCCAACAGTGTTTTGGAATGCGGAATTTTGCCATCAGTTGATCGCTATTCACCACTTTCTCAACCACTTGCAGACACATCTGATGCAATTCTGCGGTAGTTTCTTCCAGCTCTTCAATCTGTGCCAGTGTGAATTCGTAATACGCATCCTCACACCAGTACGGCTCGCCATACATGGTGTGGAAACGGAAACCGAATTCAGTGGCTTTCTCGCGCCAGTCTGGGCGTTCGCTAATCGCTAAACGTTTCATTAATCAGACCTTAACCACCCATGCTGCGTGTGCTGGTTTTAGATGATGTCGCGGCACTACGTTGCATAGAAGACTGCTTAGCTACGGACTCACCAAAGCCACCACGAGTGATAGTGTTGGTTACCGCAGGTTTGGGTGCCATAGCGGTTCTTGGCACGTTCATGGTGCGGCCAGTGGTGGCTGAACCAAAGTTTTTGCCTGTCGCATCAACAAACTTGCCATTCGCTGGGCTATTTGGCGCTTTCGACGTGAATAGTGGCTGGCTTGCACCACCGCCCATCATCCGGCCCATCATATAACCGGCCATTAATGGCATCCACATACTGCCACTTTGTTGTGGTGCGGCCGCCGTGGTTTCGCCAGAAGATGATGAAGATGTTGGTACCATGCCAGCTTGAGCAGGAGCCTGAGTACACTGAGATTCACCAAACTCTGCCACACAGTCTTCACGGGTCGCATATTTTGGTGCAGTTTTAGCCGCTTCTTGTAATGCCGTGTTGTAAGCGGTGGTACATTCCGCGCTCTTGGACGGATTCGCCTGAGAGCAATCATCAGCATTTTGATACAAAGAGACGGTCTCATCGGTTTTTTCACAGCCAGCCAGCATAAATACAGCACTGACAGCTAAAGCTACGGGCGCAAGACGGTAATTGCGCCAGGATTTACGGAAAGTCTCTTGATTGATGTTTTGAGTCCGTTTCATCATTATTTGTCTCATTTCAGGGCTTTTGTGCCCTTTCCCAGTAAGTACGCTCTAGAATAGGGGAAAGATGTACGAAATTAAAGCGTAGGGGCTTGCCAGCGGCAGACTTTACAAAGCTATACGAAATGCTGCGAGTAGCTTCGCTTTTTTCATTGGCAAAAAGTGCTTGGCAGCGAAGACGTAGGGCATAGAAACCGGGCACAGCCTGATGCTGCACCCAGAGAGTCCGAGTCCGTAAAAATCAGTTACGGAATGGATTGCCACTACGCGCCGCTGTTGGTGCTGCGGTAGCTGGTTGGCTTACAGAAGTAGCACGCGGTGCTGATTGAGCACTTTCGCCATCAGCATAAGCATTCTGGTTGGCATTGTCCGGTGCGAGGCTGGTGGCTGAAGTTGGCACTGGCTTGTCCAATACGCCATTCAGTTGCATCAGATCGTCCATATTCAATGTCCCCAACGCGGATTGGATGTTTAACTGATTAATCAGATAGTTATAACGCGCGTCAGCTAATTGCTGTTTGGATTGATACAAGTTAGTCGTTGCAGTCAATACATCCAGAATAGTACGGGTACCCACCTGGTATCCGGCTTCCATGGCATCTAATGAACTTTGGTTGGAAATGACCACCTGCTCATAAGCCTTGATACTACTGATGGAGGCTGAAATATTATTGAATGAGGAGCGTACAGTTTGCACCACACTACGGTGCGCACTTTCTAGCTGTTCACTGGCACCGACGAAATTGTACTGTGCTTGTTTCACCGCAGAATTGGTGGCCCCGCCGCTATACAGTGGCAAACTCAGTTGCACACCAATTTGGTTTTGCCCAGCATCATTATTTACTTGCTGGCTGGTTGGTGACCCCCCACTGTAACGCGTATTGGTTACAGAAGATGAGGCGGTCAAATCGACCGTCGGCATATAACCGGTTTCTGCTGACTTAATTTGCTCACGAGCCAAATCTTGGCTCAAACGGGCAGAAAGCAAAGCAAGGTTACGTTTTTCAGCTTCTTTCAATAAGTTAGTAACTGCTTGTGGGCGCTCAGTCTTCAAGCGACTCACATTCAGTGATGCCAATTCAGGATAATAAACACCGGTGATCTGGCGCAGGTTTTCCAACGCATTATCCAAATTGTTACGGGCAGTCACTTCTGCTGCTAACACGGTATCGTAGCTGGCACGGGCGTTTTGCACATCGGTAATTGCGACTAAACCTACATTAAACCGCTGGGTCGTTTGGTCCAACTGGCGATAGACCGATTGCTTCTGTGCTTCGGTGTAAGACAGGCTATCAATCGCTCTGAGTACGTTGAAATAGGCTGTTGCCGTGTTCAGGATCAGTGCCTGTTCGTCGGTCTGGAATGTGACATCCTGAATACCCGCCGCCTTTTCCTGTAAGGTCAGGGCGCGCCATTTAGACATATCAAAAATAGTTTGAGTCAGTTGCAGGGAGCCTGATGTCGCGTTGCTATCCGGGCTATCGGATGCATCACGGAAACCATTAGTATGGCTGTAACCTGCACCCAAACCGAGCTGTGGTAACAGCGGGCTGCGCGCTTGATTAATTTTTTCATATGCAGCATCGCGGTCAGCAGCCGATTTGCGTAAATCCGGGTTACTATCCCTGGCTTGCTTATAAACTTGCAGCAAGTTCTCTGCCTGGCTCATGGTACTGAAACCAGCCAGACTCAGCCCGATAAGAAGGGGGAGCAGTTTCTTCATTTGCAGTCCTTGTTGTGCAGCATTTGTGCGGCAATTTTACTATGGTAGCTGTCGATAGACGATATTGTTGCCGATTCTATCAGAGTCTGCCAATGGGATAAGGTGGCTGATTGTGCCATCTCGCCTTAATTTACTTAAATCTATCACAAAGCTAAATGAGTATTCAGACAACTCATCTGTATCGAGCTATCTTGGTCAAATAATCTTTATCAAAATCATTTCTATCAGCTAACTCTATGCCTGCTATTTTAAAATCCTGTATACCCGTCATACTGCAAGCTGCATGTGCGTTAGCTGCTTTCGTTAACCCCAGTCACTTACTTATGTAAGCTCATGGGGGATTATGAGCCTCACCCTACGGGCCACGCAGGCGCTGTGCAAAATGGTTTACAACCAATTTGTCGCTCAATTGCCGCCTTCCTGCAACTCTAATTATTTAGGGTATAGCCTGTGTAGTTTGGCTGTCATCAAAAATCACAATTAAGCTTGGATACTTAAGTAAGGAGAACAGTTAATGACGTCAGTACAATCCTCACCGGTGACCTTTGACAAGAATGATGTGGAAATTATTGCACGTGAAACACTTTACAGTGGTTTTTTTTCACTGAATTTATACCGATTCCGCCACCGCCTGTTTAACGGTGAAATGAGTGGTGAAGTTAAGCGTGAAATTTTCGAGCGTGGCCATGCTGCGGTGTTGTTACCCTATGATCCGGTGCGTGATGAAGTGGTATTGGTTGAGCAATTACGGATTGCCGCCATTGACAGTAGCCCGTCACCTTGGTTATTAGAAATGGTAGCCGGAATGATTGAAGAGGGCGAAACCGTTGAAGCGGTCGCCCGTCGCGAGGCGCAGGAGGAAGCCGGAATTGATATTGGCCGCTGTAAGCCGGTGCTCAGCTATTTAGCCAGCCCCGGGGGCACCAGCGAACGTTTGTCTATTATGGTGGGCGAAGTTGATGCGACAACGGCGAAGGGTATTCATGGCTTGGCTGACGAAAATGAAGATATTCGAGTGCATGTTGTTAGTCGTGAACAAGCTTGTCGTTGGGTTGAAGAAGGTGCTATTGATAACGCAGCCTCGATCATTGCATTACAATGGTTGGCGTTGCACCATCAATCGCTGAGAGCAGAATGGCAGTCATAAAGATACTCGTCATACTTCAAGCTGCTGGTGCGTTGGCTACACTCAATAACCCGAATCATTGACTGGCGTCAACTCATCGGGATTATATCGCTTGCCGCCTTCCTGCAACTCGAATTATTTAGAGTATAGATAAAGAGAAAAAATAATGAGTAAGCGCTATACACCTGATTTCCCTGAGATGATGCGGATATGTGAAACTAACTTCGCACAATTGCGTCGTTTGATACCTCGCGTCGATGAAGTGGGCGAAAACGTGGCTTATCAGGTTAATGGCGGCAGTTATAGGCTGACAATTATTGAGTCAACCCGCTACACTTCGGTAGTAGAGATTGTGCAAACCGAGCCTGCGGTGAGTCACTGGAGCCTGCCATCGATGGTGGTGCGGCTTTATCATGATGCACAGGTCGCGGAAGTGTGTGCCAGTCAGCAGATCTACCGCTTCAAAGCAAGTTATGATTATCCGAATAAAAAGTTGCATCAGCGGGACGAAAAGCATCAAATTAACCAGTTTCTTGCTGACTGGTTGCGCTATTGTTTGGCGCATGGAGCGGTGGCAGTTCCGGTTTGTTAGACAGACTTATAACCTTGCCTACAGAGAGTGAAGAATCGTGATAATTCTGGTTGGGAAGGGTGCAAAAACAAGGACACCATTTGGAAAGCCTGTTTAAACTGCCTATGGCGAGTGGGGCCAAAGTCAGAATTTTACAAATAACAGATACCCACCTCTTCGCAGGTGAACATGAGACCTTGCTGGGTGTGAATACGTCCCACAGTTATCGCGCTGTGTTGGATGCGATTATTGCTGAGCAACATCCGTTCGATCTGATTGTTGCAACCGGTGATTTGGCACAGGACCATTCTGTTGCTGCCTATCAGAATTTTGCCAAGGGTATTTCCCGTTTGCCAGCGCCTTGCGTCTGGCTACCCGGTAATCACGATTTTCAACCGGCGATGGTAGATGCCCTGGCGGATTCAGGCATTGCGCCTTCGAAGCAGGTTCTGGTTGGTGATAACTGGCAAATTCTGTTATTGGACAGTCAGGTATTCGGCGTTCCTTATGGTGAACTGAGCGATTATCAGTTGGAGTGGATGGAGCGTTGTCTGGTGGCTTACCCAGAACGCTATACGCTGATTTTATTGCATCATCACCCAATGCCATCCGGCTGCACTTGGCTTGACCAACACAGTCTGCGTAATGCGCATATGTTGGCGGCAGTGCTGGTTCGTTATCCGCGTGTTACCACCTTATTGTGTGGCCATATCCATCAAGATTTGGATCTCGATTGGTATGGTAAACGGCTGCTGGCCAGCCCTTCTACTTGTGTGCAATTCAAACCGCACTGTACTAATTTTACGCTTGATACTGTGGCCCCGGGATGGCGCTACCTCGACTTACTGCCTGATGGAATACTTGAAACTGAGGTTCGTCGGTTAGCCAGTGATGAGTTCTGCCCGGACATGGACTCGGATGGTTATTGATGAGTACGCTTCTTTATATTCACGGCTTTAATAGCTCCCCCAGTTCGCTCAAAGCAACCACCTTTAAAAGTTGGTTGCAGCAGCACCATCCTCATATTGAGATGCTGACACCGCAATTACCGCCGTATCCGGCACAAGCAGCAGAAATGTTGGAAAACATTGTGATGGATAAAGCTGGGCAATCTATTGGTATTGTTGGTTCTTCCTTGGGCGGCTATTTTGCTACCTGGCTTTCCCAGCGTTTCAGCATACCTGCGGTGGTTGTTAACCCGGCAGTGCGGCCTTTTGAGCTGCTCAGTGATTATCTGGGCGAGAATGAGAACCCCTACACAGGTCAACAATATGTGTTAGAGTCTCGACATATTTACGACCTGAAGGTCATGCAAATTGAAAAGTTGGAATCCCCAGATTTACTCTGGTTATTGCAACAAACCGGGGATGAGATCCTCGATTACCGTCAAGCGGTTGCTTATTACACCCCTTGCCGGCAAACAGTAGAATCAGGTGGAAATCATGCCTTTGTTGGCTTTGATCACTATTTCTCCCCGATTGTAACTTTTTTAGGGCTAGCGACTGCCTGATAACAGGCCGTATATGTGCCACCGATACAGTAGGTTTGGTATTACTACAATGTTGGTATTACTACCGTTGGGTATCGTTACTACAGTGGGTATTGCACTGGGGCCGAGATGGCCCACCGGGCATGTCACCGCCAGCCTTCCAACCATTAGCCGAATATTAATCAACCATGACTGAATCCAGCTATAACGCTGATGCCATTGAAGTACTCAGCGGTTTAGAACCAGTGCGTCGTCGTCCGGGCATGTATACGGATACCACGCGGCCAAACCACCTTGGTCAAGAGGTGATTGATAACAGCGTCGATGAGGCGCTGGCGGGCCACGCCCGGCGTATTGACGTTATTCTGCACGCCGATCAATCGCTGGAAGTGACTGATGATGGCCGTGGTATGCCTGTTGATATCCATCCAGAAGAAGGTGTTCCCGCCGTTGAACTGATTATGTGTCGGTTACACGCAGGCGGCAAATTCTCGAATAAAAACTATCAGTTCTCTGGTGGTTTGCACGGTGTAGGCATTTCAGTTGTGAATGCTTTATCCAAGCGGGTAGAGGTCACGGTGCGCCGTGATAGCCAAATCTACAGTATTGCCTTTGAAAATGGCGATAAAGTGCAGGAACTACAAGTTATCGGGACATGCGGTAAGCGCAATACCGGTACCAGCGTGCATTTCTGGCCGGATGTCTCATTCTTCGATAGCCCACGTTTCTCGGTTTCGCGTTTATCCCATTTGCTGAAAGCGAAAGCCGTGTTGTGCCCCGGCGTAGAAATCGTCTTTAAAGATCTGGTGAATAATACCGAGCAGCGTTGGTGCTATGCCGATGGCCTGACCGATTATCTGATGGAAGCTGTTGATGGCTTGATTACCCTGCCAGAAGCACCGTTTGTCGGCTCTTTTGCCGGTGATACTGAAGCGATTGATTGGGCGCTGTTGTGGTTGCCAGAAGGCGGTGAACTGTTGACAGAAAGCTACGTCAACCTGATCCCCACCATGCAGGGCGGAACTCACGTCAACGGTTTGCGTCAGGGTTTGCTGGATGCCATGCGCGATTTCTGCGAATACCGCAATATTTTGCCCCGTGGCGTCAAACTTTCGGCCGATGATATCTGGGAACGCTGTGCTTATGTGTTGTCAGTAAAAATGCAGGACCCACAATTTGCCGGCCAAACGAAAGAGCGGCTCTCCTCACGTCAGTGCGCTGCTTTTGTGTCCGGTGTGGTAAAAGATGCCTTCAGCCTATGGTTGAATCAGAATATACAAGCGGCAGAACAACTGGCTGAATTGGCCATTTCCAGTGCTCAGCGCCGTATGCGTGCGGCGAAAAAAGTGGTGCGTAAGAAGCTGACCAGCGGTCCGGCATTGCCCGGTAAACTGGCGGATTGTACTTCGCAGGATCTGAGCATGACCGAATTGTTCTTGGTGGAGGGGGATTCCGCAGGCGGTTCGGCCAAACAAGCACGTGATCGTGAATATCAGGCAATCATGCCGCTGAAAGGCAAGATCCTGAATACCTGGGAAGTTTCGTCAGATGAAGTGCTGGCCTCGCAGGAAGTACACGACATCTCGGTAGCTATTGGTATTGATCCAGATAGTGAAGATTTGAGCCAACTTCGTTATGGCAAAATTTGTATCCTGGCGGATGCGGACTCCGATGGTCTACATATTGCCACTCTGCTGTGCGCACTGTTTGTGCGCCACTTCCGGGCGTTGGTGCGCAACGGTCACGTTTATGTGGCGATGCCACCACTGTATCGCATCGATTTAGGCAAAGAAGTGTTTTATGCCTTGGATGAAGAAGAGAAAGCGGGTGTTCTGGAACAACTGAAACGCAAACGCGGGAAACCCAACGTTCAGCGGTTTAAAGGGTTGGGTGAAATGAACCCGCTGCAGTTACGTGAAACGACTCTCGATCCGAATACCCGTCGTCTGGTGCAATTGACCATTGGTGATGATGATATTGATAAAACGTTAGCAATGATGGACATGTTGTTAGCGAAAAAGCGTTCCGAAGATCGGCGCAATTGGCTGCAAGAGAAAGGGGATACCGCTGAAATCGAGGTTTGATCGATGAAAGTGACGTTAGAAGAGTTGCAGGCATTTACCTCGGTAGTTGACTGCGGCTCGATTACCGCGGCGGCAGAGCAACGTAGCCAGACCACATCGGGTATCAGCCGTGCATTGAGCCGATTGGAGCAAAAGCTGGCGACCACTTTGCTACGCCGCACCACCCGTCGGTTGGAATTGACCGAAGAGGGCGAGCTGTTTCTCAGCCATGCACGCCAGATTCTTGGCGCGGTAGATGATGCTGAGGAACAGATTGCTCTGCGGCGGTTGAAGCCTGCTGGTCGGTTGCGAGTGAATGCAGCAGCCCCCTTTATGCAGCACGTTATCGTGCCGATGATCAGCGGCTTTCGCGCCTTATATCCGCAAATCATTCTTGAACTGAATACCGACGATCTTAATATCGATCTGTTGGAGCAACGTACTGATATCGCGATCCGCATTGGTGCTTTGCGCGACTCCACTATTCATGCACGTTTGCTGGGTGCCAGCCGGGTGCGTATTCTTGCCAGTCCCGACTATCTGCAATGTCACGGTACCCCGCACACTATTGATGAACTGGCTGATCACAGCCTGTTGGGTTTTACACAGCCGGAATTCCTTAATCAGTGGTCGCTACCTCATTTGCCAGGCGGGCGTTCGTCGATTATCCCGAATTTAGCGGCTTCCAGCGGCGAAACGCTGCGTTTATTGGCTTTACAGGGTGAAGGGATCGTCGAACTCTCTGATTTTATGACGCGTGAAGATCAACTGGCGGGGCGTTTGGTTGAAGTCATGGCGGATCAAACTCTGGAAACCTGGCAACCGATCAATGCAGTGTATTATCGCAATACACAACTTGCTGCGCGGATTACCTGTTTTCTCGATTATGTGAGTGAGCAGATTCGGTTGCAGGGGAGTCATTGGCTCAGATATCCCCTTCGTACTTGAAGCTGCAGGGGTGTTAGCTGCGCTAGTTACTCGGCCCATCCGTGGGCCTCGCCTCTGCGAGGCCGCTGCAAACAGCGTTCAAATCTGTTCCCGACAGATTTGTTCCCCGAATCACTTACTTGAGTAAGCTCATCGGGATGCGTTTGCTTGCTGCCTACCTGCAACTCCAATTACTTTGGGGATAGGCTGATTAGGCGTTATTTAAAATGTGAATGTTCACATCCAACACATCATCCTTAATCACTTCACGGTGTTGATGCATATGTTCCATCTGCAAATGTAACTCCAGATGATGCACACTTTGCCACTTCTCCAGCATGAAAATAGAGTCCGGCGAGTTCTTTTGCCAGTCAAGCTGGGTGGGAACGTCAACCATCGGCACATAACCGCCACAACCTTCCTCGGCCAGTACCGCCGGAATAAGCTTCTCAATTGCCTGCAATACCGCCTGACGGCGCCCTGGTTTGACTTTGATTTCTGCAAAAACGGTAATCATTACTGCCTCTATTTATCTCTGATAGGAAATCAAACGGCCTGATAGTTAAAGTTTTCGGCTAAATGCTGACGGTAACGGCTGATGTCACCTTCAATGTCTGGTTGTTTAATCACATCATTACACATAAATGTTGGCAGAGGTTCCATACCAAGGAATTGGTTCGCTTTATGGAAATGCAGATACACACCGTCAACGCCCACCCCATGGAAGAACTGTTTCGGGTCATTGAACGCTGCAAGTGGTGCGTTCCAGGTGACTGACAGCATGTAGGTTTTACCCTGAATCAAACCGCCAGAACCATAGCCTTTAGTGGCATCAGAACGGGTACGGCCATCACTGGCATACAGTTTGCCGTGACCTGCGGTAAAGACGTCATCAATATATTTTTTCAGGATCCACGGTTCACCCATCCACCAACCGGGCATTTGATAAATAACGGTATCGGCCCACAGATATTTTTCAATTTCACTTTCAATATCATAGCCTTCATCAACCGTGGTGATTTTCACCTGATGACCATTTTCACGTAGGAAGTCGGCAGCGACATTCGTGAGCGTGAGATTAAGCGCCCCTTTGGAGTGCGCAAACTCTTTCATGGCGTTAATAATTAATGCGTTACTCATTGATATAATCCTTGTGAAGCGGGGGCTAATAACACAAAACAGCGGCCTACCCGGAATGCTGAGTATGCTAATGGTTTTTACGCGAGAGAAAAATGGACAATAATGCATAACACTCTTGCTAAATAAGCAATAAAGCCCCTGCATTTAAACCTTTTGAACTGTAAATATGCGAAGCTCCCCGCATTGGATTTCATATGGCAGAAACAGCAGAATAACAGTTTTGAGGCAGCTCTCAGAACGAAGTTAATACCTGGTAGCATATAGCTGCGTACCGAGTTATAGCGGTACACTGCTTGTCTTTTAGCGACACTCGTTTACTCAGGTCAGCGCCATTATGTCCCCTCATACTTTGCTCGTGATTGATGATGATGAAGAGATCCGCAGCTTACTGACGGAATACTTCACTAAAGCGAATTTTCGTGTGCTTTCGCTGCCTGATGGTGAACATTTGCTGGCAACATTGAAGCAAGAGTCTGTGGATTTAGTCATTTTGGATGTCATGTTGCCTGGTGATGACGGCTTCACCCTCTGCCGTAAAGCACGGCAAGTATCGGCAGTGCCGATCATCATGCTGACGGCGGCATCTGATGAAAGTGACAAAGTGATTGGGTTAGAGCTAGGTGCAGATGATTATCTGGCTAAACCGTTCAGTGCCCGCGAGTTGCTGGCGCGAGTTAAGGCGTTATTACGTCGCAATCAAATTGTGCAAAGCCCTGGCATTGAGGCACGATTTTTGTGTTTTAACGGCTGGAAACTGGATTTAGTCCGGCGGGAGCTTATTGATCCGCAAAAGCAGAGTGAGCCGTTGTCGGGGATTGAATTTACGTTGCTCTCGTTATTTTTACGTCATCCCAATCAGATCCTCGACCGAGATCAAATATCTGAGATAACCCGCCGACGGGAAAATAACCCTTTGGAGCGAGGGATTGATGTGCAAATCAGCCGCTTACGTCAGCGTCTACAAGATAGCCAGCGCTTACTACTGCGTACCCTGCGTAATCAGGGTTACATGCTATGTTGTGATGTTACCCGTGAATATTGATTCGGGCCGTTATGTCCGTTGGCTACAGGATATGTTCCGGCCACTCTGGCCGCGTTCACTTCTGAGCCGCATGCTGTGCATGCTGGTGATTGCCCTGCTGCTGGCAGAAAGTATCTCTGGTTCAATTTGGTATCGTCAGTTTAGTCTGCGCAATCAGGCCAGTCTGGAAAGTACTATCAAAGGGCTGGTGCAAGGGATGCTGACTAGCTACAACTTTATGTCATCTCTGCCGTATAACTACCGCCATTTAGTGTTGCAACAACAATTGGCGTTAGGTGGCTCGCAGTTTTTTATTTCGATCAATAACCATGTATTGGATGAAGTGCAATTGCTGAACAGTCAGGCCGCCAGAACCGTGGTCTCGCAGGCAAAACAAGAACTGCGAACACAATTAGGGGAACGGCAGGCGGCGATTATCTCCCTGACACCCGCAGATCAACTGAAAGTTTTTAACGCCGGAGTTCTGGTTGATAATCTCCCCCCTGCCTGGGTACGTTTTGGTATCACTACATCCCATAAAGATGCGCCAGTATTAGTCATTCAGTTACAACTGAATTCCAATGAATGGCTGTTTCTGGCAGCACCACTGCCACCGCCTTATGATCAGTTAGAAAGCCCGCTGTTTAGCTTGCGTCAGGTCGGCTTTACCCTGTGTAGCTTGCTTCTGGTTTTACTTTTTACCTGGTGGCTGATTCGGCGTGAGCTGAAACCATTAGCACGGCTAGCCCATGGCGCACTTGAACTCAACAGTTCACTGGACAGCGAACCATTGCCAGAGGAAGGCAGTGCAGAATTGGTTACCGCGACCCGTTCTTTCAATCAAATGCAAAGCCGTCTGCGCGCTTACCTGCATAATCGTGAGATGCTATTTACCGCTATCAGTCATGACTTGAAAACCCCGCTAACCCGCCTACGGTTGCGGGTAGAAATGCTAGAAGATGAGACTTTGGGGAAAAAATTTGAACGGGATGTCGCTGACCTGGAAATGATGGTCAAAGGCGCACTGCAAAGTATGAAGGATACTGATTTACATGAAAATATGGAGTCCATAGATATCATGAATTTGCTAAGGCAAACGATGGACGCCTATCTCAATGTTACTGTTTCCGGTAAAGCCAGCCCGATCTTTGGCCGCCCTCTGGCGATTAAGCGCCTACTTAATAACATCGTGGAGAATGGGCTGAACTATGGGCAGCGAGTAGAAATAATTCTGTCAGATCACCGAGATTACATCATGCTGTTTATCCGTGATTTTGGCCCCGGAATTCTCGAGGAGCAGTGGGAGAAAGTATTTAAGCCTTACTATCGTTTGCAACAGGATAACCGTGGCAGTGGGTTGGGGCTTGCTATCTCACGTAGCATTGCCAGAGCACATGGTGGTGAAGTGACATTACGTAATCATCCCGCCAGTGGGCTGATAGTTGAAGTCCGTTTACAACGTTATAACTGAGTCTAATACGCATGTTAAAGACACTATCTCTTATTTTTCTGCTGTTGGTCGCGACCAATGCCACTGCCGTTAACGTTGAAGTCCTGCATTATTGGACTTCATCCAGTGAGCAGGCGGCACTATTATCGGTAAAACAGGCGCTGGCCGAAAAAGGGGATAACTGGCAAGATTTTGCCGTTGCTGGTGGTGCAGGAGAGAGTGCATACAGTGTATTGCAAACGCGTGCTATTGCCGGTAACCCGCCTGGGGCGGCGTTACTCGAAGGTAAGGCCATTGAGGAGTGGGCCAGACTGGGCTTTCTCTCCAGCCCTTATACGCCGGAGCAAACCGTTGAGTGGGATCAGGCTTTGCCTCTCGCCATCAAAGCCAATATTAAATATCGTGGTGAGTATGTTGCCGTACCGGTAAACATACATCGTATCAATTGGATGTGGATTAACCCGAAACCTTTCGCCAAATTGAAATTAGCCGTACCTACCACATGGGATGAGTTTTTTGCCGCGGCCGATAAGTTACAAGCTGCCGGGTACATTCCATTGGCACATGGCGGGCAGGCATGGCAGGACGCCACGGTGTTTGAGAATCTGCTGTTAGGCATGGAAGGCGGGGAATTCTACCGCCAGGTGTTTATGGAACAGCGCAGTAGTGCCATCACCAGTGAGAAGATGGTGCGAGTGCTGGAAAAGTTTCGCAAGCTTAAAGGTTATATCGACCCCGATGCCGCCAATCGTCCGTGGCATGAGTCGGTAGAAATGCTGCGCAGTGGTAAAGCTGCCATGATGATTATGGGCGACTGGGCCAAAGGCGAGATGATGCAGGATGGTGATATTCCCGGCCAAGCGTTTTTGTGTGCGCTGGCTCCCGGTACTCAGGGCTATTTTATTTATAACACGGACAGCTTTGCTATTTTGCAGCAAAACGGTAATCCAGTCGTGGTATCGGGCCAACGCCATTTGGCTGATGTACTGATGGATAAGCAGTTTCAGGTTACGTTTAATAAACTAAAAGGCTCGATCCCCGCCCGAATGGATGTTTCTTTGCAGGATTTTGACTCCTGCGCGCAGCAGTCAGGCAAGGCGTTCCGTCAGGCGGAGGCCTCGGGTAAATTGCTGCCGAGTATGGCGCATTCGATGGCGACAGATGCACAAACCAAAGAGATCTTCTTCCACGTACTGAACTCCTTTTTTATCCATCCAGAGCAGACTCCACAGCAGGCTGTGCAGCAGCTCAATACTGCCTTAATCGCGGTGAAATCTTAAGTTCAAGGTGTCAAAGCAGTACGCGCAAAAATTAGAGAATGCGAGAATAATCAGAGAGTCAGCAATGTTAGCCAATGCTATTTAGCTTTTCCACCACCTTAGCTGAGAGTATCAATTCAGCACTGGCCAGGTTCTCCTGTAAATGTTGCGGTGATGACGTGCCAGGGATGAGCATGATATTTGGAGAGCGTTGCAGCAGCCAGGCAAGCGCAACCTGCATTGGCGTGGCCCCCAGTGACTGTGCGACTTCGCTAAGTTGTGTCGACTGCAATGGTGTGAAGCCACCGAGCGGGAAAAAAGGAACCCAGGCGATATTCTGTGCAGCAAGCTCGTCGACAAGTGCGTCGTCATCGCGATTTGCCAGATTATACAAGTTCTGTACGCAGACGATGGGGGTGATTTTTTGGGCATCGGCGACCTGTTTTGCTGTCACGTTACTCAATCCAATATGGCGAATCAGCCCTCGCGCTTGCAGTTTGACCAGTGTCTCAAGGGGGGCGGCCAAGGAACCTTCTGCCGGTTGGTGGACAGCAAACATGCTACGCAAATTCACGACTTCCAACACATCAAGCCCAAGGTGACGCAGATTATCTTCGACCGCGCGGGTGAGTTCATCGGCGCTGAATGCCGGTAGCCAGTTCCCCGTCTTATCGCGTAGTGCGCCCACCTTGGTAACAATACACAGATCATTAGGATAAGGATGGAGGGCTCGTTTAATTAATTGGTTAGTAATATGTGGCCCATAAAAATCACTGGTATCAATATGTTGGACCCCTGATTCGATGGCGTCGCGCAACACCTGAATCGCCTGAGATTCATTCGCGGGTGGGCCAAATACGCCTGGGCCAGCCAGTTGCATCGCGCCATAGCCGAGGCGATTAATCTGCCGATCGCCAAGTCGATAAGTAAGAGTACGTTGTGACATGGGATATCTCCTGAGTAAGTAACGCAATGATTGTAGCTGGCTTATAGCTGTGCAACTATCTGGCTAAATGAAGACAAGTTGTACGGAGTGGCGGACAATGCAAATTGATATTGCACTGCTTCATGCGGTGGTCGCGGTGGCAAAAGCGGGCGGATTTCGTGAGGCTGCGCGCATGATAGGCAGTAATCCTTCGTATCTCAGCGATGCGGTGCGGCGGGTGGAACAGCAACTGGGTGTCCGGTTATTTCATCGAACCACTCGAACGGTGGCATTGACTGAGGTAGGTAGAGCACTGATGGAGCGGTTAATGCCTGCGATGAGCGAAGTTGATGCTGCACTGGATATTGTTAATCGCTTTCGTGATACCCCGTCGGGCACATTACGTCTAAATGTCCCTGTTAGTGCTGCGCGGCTGGTGTTGCCTGCCATTGTTCCTGCTTTTTTGAAACGTTATCCAGACATTCAGTTAGAGGTGGTGGCCGAAAGCAATGTGCAGGACGTATTCCGTGATGGCTGTGATGCGGGTATCCGCTATGATGAATGTCTCGAACAGGATGTCATTGCGCTTCCGATAGGAAAACGTCAGCAGCGCTTTGCTGTTGCCGCAGCTCCTGAGTATCTCGACCTGCATGGCCGGCCGGAACATCCGAGCGAACTCCTTAACCACCTCTGTATTCGTGGCCGTTATGCCAGCGGCATAGTGCCTGAATGGGAGTTTGAGCGAGACGGCGAGGTGGTGCGAGTGAAGCCAAATGGCCCGCTAATGGTTAGCATTGGTGCTGCCGTTGACCTTGCGGTGGCAACGGCGATTGCTGGCGGTGGGATAATCTATCTATTTGAAGAGTGGCTGCGACCCGCGATTGAACGTGGCGAACTTGAAGCAATTCTAACACCCTGGTGGCAGCAGTTTTCAGGCCCATATCTGTACTATCCCGACCGTCGTCTTATCCCTTCACCACTCAAAGCGTTTATTGATTTTATCCGCGAACTAAATGGTTAACCATTTAGCTCCGCCATTATCTGGCGTCTGAAGCCAACCGGGCGATTATGCGGGGCTTAATATAATCCCTCGCTTGAGTTTCAGCCCCCCTGATCTATTTTGAATTATGGGATTATTAAATTCCCTCCTGCTCGTCATTTTCCTCATTATTGGGTGTTTCACTGTCAACGACAAAATGAACGATTCCCCGTTTTCCCGCCGCCAGTGACTGTTGAACCAATGCGCGGGCTGTAGGGATTTCATCTCGGTCTAGCACTGTTTCCGCCAGCATCTGCATATTGGTACCGGTAATCACTTCAAATTGGGGTTGATGCACACTCAATTGGACTGCACTGCGAAATGGGGAGCCCCCGAGCAAGTCGGTGAAGAACACCACACCGTGCTCAACAGGTAATGTATCCAGTGCCTGTTGTAACGCATGGTCTAGCTGTTGAGTACTCATACCGACCGGAAAGTCGACCGCAATGATTTGCGGTTGTGAGCCAATGACTTGTTCCACTGCGTTATACAATCCACTGGCAAAACGCCCATGGCCGGTGATGATAATGCTTACCATAAAAGGTCCTTGGGCGCTGGCCGTTAGCCAGCGCATTAAAGATTGAGACTGATTGAGGTGCTACAACACACCGAGCCATGACAGTGCGATAGACAATACAAAAGTCACCAGAATGAGCGTAACCGGGCTGACTTTCTTGGCGCGCAACAGGTAATACATCAGCAAGGTGTAGACCATGGGCAGCAGATTTGGGAAGACTTTGTCAAAGAAGGCTTCCTGAATAGAGACCTCGTGGCCCGCGGTCACCGCGACTTTTGCCGCCACGGTAATATGGACATACGAAGCAATCAGCCCACCAACGACTGTCACACCAAGGATGGTCGCTGCTCTGGAAATAGCCCCCGAACTGGCACGCAGTTTATCGATGGCTCTTACCCCCAAGGTGTAGCCCAGATGGGTCCATACCACGCGCAGTAAAAATAGCGCCAGATAAACCACGAAGAAGATGATTGGCCCCAAAATACTGCCCTGACTGGCAAAAGAGGCACAAACCCCCGCGACAATCGGCAATAAAGTGAACCAGAAAATAGCATCACCAATCCCCGCCAGTGGCCCGAACAACGCCACTTTCAACCCTTTGATCAGGTCTCGACTTTCGTGGCGTTCCTCCAGAGAAATCAGTAATCCCATCAGGAAACCAACCGCATTAGTGTTGGTATTAATAAACTCCAGATTATCTTTCATGGCGGCAGACAGCGCGGCTTTGTCATTACCATAAATCTTCTTCAGCAACGGGGCTTGTGCACTGGCAAAACCAGTCGCCTGCATACGTTCGTAATTAAAACCGGACTGTAACAGTGCTGACCGAAAACCCAACTTGGTGATATCCCGGCGCGTCAACTTGGTGGTTGGCTCAGTGCTGGCATCTGTCGTTGTTGGCAAGGTATTAGATTCCATCATTCATCTCCTCAGGAGCGACAGCAGCATGGGCGGCTTTTTTCTGTTGGTTGTAATATTCGTAGATAGCGAAAGCCGTCCCCAGTAGCGCAACAGGCAACAGATTCTGTACCGGTATAAAGGTGACAAACAGGAAACCAATAATAAAGAAAGGGGTGAACGGGGTTTTCATCATAACTTTCAACAGTAAGCCGAAACCAACCGCAGGCAAGATACCCCCGGCAACCTCAAAGCCATGAGTCAACCAGGCTGGCATTGATCGCACCAGGCTTTGCATCGCGCCCTGTGAAACGTAAGCGCACAAGAACGTCACGGCGGCATAAGTCACAGCAACAATGGCGGTTAACAACAAGTTCAGCCGCCCGAGAGCTGCGCCATCAGCTTCTTCTGCGTAACGGTCAGCCTTCTGCATAAAGAAGGAAAATGCTGAGTAATAGAACAAAATGATGTATTGCATTAAGAAGCTAAAGGGCAGGCCCAGTCCGATGGCCGTTTTCGCATCGACACCGGTGCTGTGGGCAATCACGGTCGTCATAATACCTGCCAGCACTGGGTTTGGTGGTTGGGTACCGCCAATCGGGGTCAGGCCAGTAAAGGCCAGTTCGGTCAATGCACCGGTAATCAAACCCGTTTGGATATCACCGAGAATGGCACCCGTTAAGGTACAAACGATTAGCGGGCGGAAGATATACAACGCTTCCAACCAAAAATCGATCCCGACAATCAGTGCCATGATTGCCAGCCCAATACCTTGCATCATTGTTATTTCATGCATAAATAATTCCGTCACCAAAGGCGTTGTAGGGCAGGGTATTATCGGATGAAGTCCGAAACTCTCAGATTGCTATACCCTGATGCGGCGGCTATTTACTGGATTTTATCTTTGCCGTCACTCGGTGTGTCCTGAATAAAGACATTTACGTTATGCTGTTGAATTGCGTGCAGGTTGGCCAGATCGTTATCATCGACATACACTTTTTTGGTTAGCGGACGTTTGCCTTCCGAAAAATGCATATTCCCGACGTTCACATCGCGGATAGGTACCCCGCCCTCAACCAAACGGCGAGCTTCATCCGGTGTGCGACAGACGATAAAAATTTTCTGTTCAGCAGAGGCTTTGCCAATAACATCAATGGTTTTCTGAATGGAGAAGAAACGGATCCCTAACCCCATAGACTCGGCGGTCATCGACATAATTTGCTGTTGGAGTTTGTCCTGCGCGACACCGTCGTCGGCAACTAATAACAGGTTTGCCCCAAGAGATGAGGACCACGCCACGCCGACCTGACCGTGAACCAACCGGTTATCGATGCGTAACAGCAGAATGTTGGGTGATGCCATGGGTATTCTCCTACTTCTATTGCAAGCGAAACGACATTGACTGCAAGCAAAAACGACATTGTCGCTGTGTGTTGATTTGCACGCCGTCATCCCGACCACTGTTATCGGGGGAGCAAATAAAAGTGCAGGGAAGTCCAGCGCATAGCCAGTATATGAAGGGAAGAGAAGCGGTAGGCTACATGATGATATCGTTTTGTTACCCCGTTGATAGAAAGGGCGGCAGATGTTGCAAGCTTGAAAGATAATGCTGTAAAGCTGAAAGATTGAGTTTATCTGTGGGTTGTGACAGTAACCCCGCAGATGAGGTACTATCGCGGGCAGAAATCGACAATGAACTTGCGGTGCCGATCCGCTGAAGCCAGTGATCGCCATCCCAGAGTCTGAGGATAATTGAGTAATGAGTGATTTGACTCATGACGGTGCAGAACGCTTACCACTGCACACCTTTACTGAAAACGCCTATCTGAACTATTCCATGTACGTCATCATGGATCGGGCGTTGCCGTTTATCGGCGATGGTTTGAAACCGGTACAACGGCGTATTGTCTATGCGATGTCCGAACTGGGGCTAAACAATAGCGCCAAATTCAAGAAATCAGCTCGTACCGTGGGTGATGTGCTGGGTAAATACCATCCACATGGTGACAGTGCTTGCTATGAAGCGATGGTATTGATGGCGCAGCCTTTCTCCTATCGCTATCCGCTGGTGGATGGGCAAGGGAACTGGGGGGCACCGGATGACCCTAAATCCTTTGCCGCCATGCGTTATACCGAATCTCGTTTATCCAAATACGCTGAAGTTTTACTGGGCGAATTGGGGCAGGGGACGGTTGACTGGGTGCCAAACTTCGACGGCACCATGCAGGAGCCGAAAATGCTACCTGCGCGCCTGCCTAATATTCTGCTAAATGGTACTACGGGCATCGCCGTCGGTATGGCAACCGATATTCCGCCACATAACGTGCGTGAGATTGCACAGGCGGTGCTGGCACTGATTGATAAACCCACTGCTTCACTGGAAGAGTTGCTGGAATTTGTACAAGGGCCGGATTTCCCAACAGAAGCCGAAATTATCACGCCGCGTGATGAAATTCGTAAAATTTACCAGAATGGCCGTGGCTCAGTCCGTATGCGGGCGTTGTGGAAGAAAGAAGACGGCAGTGCGGTAATTACAGCGTTACCGCATCAGGTTTCTGGTGCCAAAGTGCTGGAACAGATCGCCAGCCAGATGCGTGCCAAGAAATTGCCAATGGTTGAGGATTTACGCGATGAATCTGACCATGAAAACCCTACTCGTCTGGTAATAGTTCCACGTACCAACCGGGTCGATCTGGATCAAGTGATGAACCACCTGTTCGCCACGACTGATCTGGAAAGAAGTTATCGTATCAATATGAATATGATCGGTCTGGATCATCGCCCATCAGTGAAAGGGTTATTAGAGATCCTAACTGAGTGGCTGGTATTCCGCCGCCAAACGGTACGTAACCGTCTGAATTACCGCTTGGAAAAGGTACTGAAACGGCTGCATATTTTAGAAGGTTTATTGATTGCCTTCCTTAATATTGATGAAGTTATTCATATCATCCGCACCGAAGATGAGCCAAAGCCACTGCTGATGCAGCATTTTGCCATTTCGGAAACGCAGGCTGAAGCTATCCTCGAATTGAAACTTCGCCATTTAGCCAAATTGGAAGAGGTGAAGATTCGTGGCGAGCAAGATGAATTAGCCAAAGAGCGTGATCAACTACAGGCATTATTGGCATCAGAACGTAAACTCAACACGCTGATTAAGAAAGAGATTCAAGCTGATGCGGCCGCTTACGGTGATGATCGCCGTTCACCATTGACCGAACGTGGTGAAGCCAAAGCGATGAGCGAACATGACATTGTCCCTTCAGAGCCGGTTACCATTGTACTGTCTGAAATGGGTTGGGTGCGCAGTGCCAAAGGCCATGATATTGATCCGAGTGGATTGAGTTATAAAGCGGGTGATAGTTTCCGTGCTGCGGCTCGCGGTATGAGTAACCAACCGGTGGTGTTTATTGATTCAACGGGCCGTAGTTATGCATTGGATCCGCTGACCTTGCCTTCTGCGCGTGGGCAAGGGGAGCCACTGACCGGTAAGCTGACTCCGCCGCCGGGAGCAACCATTGAACAGGTATTGATGGCACCGGATGACCAGAAATTATTGATGGCATCGGATGCCGGTTATGGCTTCGTCTGTACCTTTAATGATTTGGTTGCTAAAAACCGTGCAGGTAAGACCATGATAACCTTGCCGGAAAATGCCAAAGCGTTGACGCCGTTAGAAATTCATGGGCCGGATGACATGTTGTTATCTATTACTGCCGCCGGTCGTATGTTGATGTTCCCGGTCGCGGATCTGCCTGAGTTATCAAAAGGTAAGGGTAATAAGATAGTCTCCATCCCATCGGCACAAGCGGCTGCGGGTGAAGATCGTCTGGCATGGTTGTTTGTCCTGCCACCTCAGACCTCCATCACTCTTCATTTTGGTAAACGTAAGCTCACCTTGCGCCCAGAAGACTTACAGAAATTCCGGGCAGAGCGGGGTCGGAAAGGTTCGCCGTTACCACGTGGCTTGCAGCGTATTGATCGGGTTGATGTTGATGCGCCGCCAGTACCAACCAATACCGAAGAGTAATCGTCGCTAGAAATGAATGACCACCCGGCTTGAGTTGCCGTGGTGGTCATTATTATATTGTTAGTCAGGCATCACCCAGTGAATGTAACCGATGGCAGGCGCAATTTGCGTGCGTTGTCGCGTTACATAATTATGGCGATGAATCTGCGCGGTATTTTGTGGGTAAGCCGTTATACTAGCGTCGATCGCATGTCTAAGAGTGAGTGTTTAAGAGGTTGTTATGCTATTAATTTTGCGCACGGTGCTGGCAGTTTTATATTGTATTCTGGTGTGTGTGTTTGGTTCGATTTATTGCCTGTTTAGGCCACGAAACCCACGTAATCTTGCGACGTTCGCGCATCTGTTCGGTCGGATGTCGGTATTATTCGGGATTACAGTTGAACAACGTATCCCCAAGGAAGCGGCGGACTACGGTACCTGTATTTATATCGCCAACCATCAGAATAATTACGATATGGTCACCATGTCGAATGTGGTTCAGTCCGGTACGGTTACGGTGGGTAAAAAGAGCCTGCTGTGGGTGCCTCTGTTTGGTCCGCTATATTGGCTGACCGGTAACCTGCTCATTGATCGTGATAACCGCGCCAAGGCGCATGGCACTATTGCTCAGGTGGTTGAGCAGGTCAAAAAAAGAAATGTTTCTATCTGGATGTTCCCGGAAGGTACACGTAGCCGTGGCCGTGGGTTATTGCCATTTAAGACCGGTGCTTTCCATGCCGCTATAGCTGCTGGTGTGCCTATTGTGCCTATTTGCGTGTCCAGCACCAATAATATCAATTTAAACCGCTGGTCAAATGGCAAAGTCATTGTAGAGATAATGCCGCCCGTTGATACCAGTGGTTATGGCAAAGAGCGCGTGCGTGAATTATCGGAACATTGCCGTAACCTGATGCTGGCTAAAATTGAGCAGCTCGATGCCGAAATTGCCCAACAGGCAGAGCAGCAAGCGGCGGGAAAATAATACTATTGGCTTTTATTGATAGGTTATTGCGTGGCTTGTTTTGATTAAAGTAAATTTTGGCTTTCCATTTAAACGACTCTGGTCGTGAGCGTTTTGCCGTCCTTCAGCGTTATTCGCAGTCAGGCAAAATTTTGCAGTAGGTTTGATTGTGGTTTTCACGGAGAAGATATGTCACTCAGTCGTCGCCAGTTCATTCAGGCTACGAGCTTAGCGCTAGGCGCAGGTTCGCTGCCATTGAGGGCACAGGCTAATAGTACCCAGCAACCCCCGTTACCGGTTCCACCCTTATTGGAGTCTCGTCGTGGGCAACCGCTGTTTTTGACGCTACAGCGTGCACATTGGGCATTCAGCGGCGGTCAGAAAGCCGCAGTCTGGGGGATTAACGGCATGTATCTGGGGCCGACTGTCAGGGTTTTCAGCGGCGATGATGTGAAGCTGATTTATAGCAACCGTCTGGCTGAACCGGTATCCATGACAATCAGTGGGTTGCAGGTTCCTGGTACCCTAATGGGTGGCGCGGCACGTATGATCTCCCCTGGTGTTGACTGGTCGCCGGTATTGCCGGTACGGCAAGCGGCCGCAACCTGTTGGTACCACGCCAATACCCCTAACCGTATGGCACCTCATGTGTATAACGGACTGGCAGGGATGTGGCTGGTGGAAGATGAAATTAGTAAAGCGATGCCATTGCCGAGTCATTATGGTGTCGATGATTTCCCGATTATTATTCAGGACAAGCGGCTTGATAATTTTGGCGTGCCAGAATATGACCCGCCAGCCAAAGGTGGCTTTGTTGGCGATACATTGCTGGTCAATGGGGTGCAAAGCCCGTTTGTCGAAGTCTCCCGTGGTTGGGTTCGATTACGTCTATTAAATGCCTCTAACGCTCGTCGCTACATCTTGCAACTCAGTGATGGCCGCCCTTTGCATGTTGTTGCCAGTGATCAGGGCTTCTTGCCTGCGCCCGTGGCCGTACAGCAGCTTTCGCTGGCTCCCGGTGAGCGGCGCGAAGTGGTGATTGATATGTCACAAGGCAATGAAGTCTCTATCACGGCGGGTGAATCTGCCGGTATCATGGATAGGCTCCGTGGGCTGTTCGAACCCTCAAGTATTTTGATTTCTACGCTAGTGCTAACATTAAAACCAACCGGTTTATTGCCGCTGGTGACCGATAATCTGCCGATGCGTTTATTAGCCGACCAGATTCTGGATGGCAACGTGATTCGTTCCCGTGAGTTCCGTTTGGGTGATGATTTACCGGGCATTAACGGCGCTATTTGGGATATGAGCCGTGTGGATGCTCAGGCCCAGCAAGGGACTTGGGAGCGCTGGACTCTGCATGCCGATATGCCACAGGCATTCCATATTCAAGGGGTCTCCTTCCTGGTGAAGAATGTCAACGGCGCGCCGGCGATGGCCGAGGATCGCGGCTGGAAGGATACTGTTTGGGTTGATGGTGATGTAGAGCTACTGGTGTATTTCAATCAGGTTTCCTCTGAGCACTTCCCGTTCTTGTACTACAGCCAGACACTTGAGATGGCGGATCGTGGTTCTGCGGGGCAGTTAGTGACACAGGCTGCACCAACACTTGGCTAAGGCGTTAGGTTAAGGGTTACCGGGTTCGGTTGATATAAGATTAGTGCTTACTTGGCCTCAGATGAGCAAAGAGCGAATATCAACCGCAACCTAATCCACTCTACATTCACTCACTTGATGGTGTGAGCTTGGTAATCAAAAGATATATCCTTCCTCTTTACGTGGAGAAATGCGTATAATCGCCGCCCGGTGATGATTTCTTAACCCGAACCACCTCAACTTTCCCCAATTCAAAGAGTGTTGCCATGAGTACCAGCTTGATCCAACCAGAACGTGACCTGTTTTCCTATCAGCCTTATTGGGCTGAATGTTATGGCACCGCGCCATTCTTACCCATGTCACGGGAGGAAATGGATATATTGGGCTGGGACAGTTGCGACATTATTGTTGTCACCGGCGATGCCTATGTGGATCACCCCAGCTTTGGCATGGCGATCATTGGTCGTATGCTGGAGGCGCAAGGCTTCCGGGTTGGAATTATTGCTCAGCCGGACTGGACCAATAAAAACGATTTCATGCGGTTGGGTGAACCCAATCTGTTCTTCGGCGTTACGGCTGGCAACATGGACTCGATGATCAACCGTTATACAGCCGATCGTAAGTTGCGCCACGATGATGCCTATACGCCGGATAATCAAAGCGGTAAGCGACCTGATCGGGCCACTTTAGTCTATAGCCAGCGCTGTAAAGAAGCGTATAGCCATGTGCCGGTATTGCTCGGCGGTATTGAGGCCAGCTTGCGCCGCATTGCTCATTATGACTATTGGTCTGATACTGTGCGCCGTTCGGTTATCGTGGATGCCAAAGCAGACATGTTGGTCTACGGCAATGGCGAACGGCCTTTGGTTGAAGTGGCCCATCGCCTGGCGGCGGGTGAGAAAATTGCCGATATTCAGGATGTTCGCAACACGGTTGTGATGCGCAAAACTGCATTACCGGGCTGGAGTGGGGTTGATTCTACTCGCCTGGACAAACCAGGGCGTATTGAAGCCATTCCCAATCCGTACGGTGAAGATCTGCCGTGCGCCACTGATAGCATTCCTGAATCTGAAGCTAAACCGGTTACTGTTCGTGCCGCCAAACCCAAACCATGGGAAAAGACCTACGTCTTGCTGCCTTCTTATGAAAAAGTGAAAGCAGACAAAGTGTTATATGCCCACACCTCGCGGATTTTGCATCATGAAACCAACCCCGGTTGTGCACGGGCCTTGATGCAAAAACATGGTGATCGCTATATTTGGATTAACCCACCGGCTATTCCACTGAGTACGGAAGAGATGGACAGCGTGTTTGCGCTACCCTACCAGCGTGTGCCGCACCCAGCCTATGGCAAATCGCCGATCCCCGCCTATGACATGATTCGCTTCTCGATCAACATTATGCGTGGTTGCTATGGCGGCTGTTCATTCTGCTCTATCACTGAGCATGAAGGGCGTATTATTCAAAGCCGCTCTGAAGATTCTATTATTCGTGAAATCGAAGAGATTCGCGACAAAGTCCCTGGTTTTACCGGTATTATCTCTGATCTTGGTGGCCCAACGGCTAACATGTATATGCTGCGCTGCCAGTCGCCAAGGGCAGAACAGACCTGTCGCCGTGCATCCTGTGTTTATCCTGAGATTTGCCCACATATGGATACTAACCATCAGCCGACTATCTCTTTGTACCGCCGGGCACGTGATCTTAAAGGGATTAAAAAGATCCTGATCGCCTCGGGGGTCCGCTATGACTTGGCAGTAGAAGATCCGCGCTATATCAAAGAATTAGCCAGCCATCATGTGGGTGGATATTTGAAAATTGCACCGGAACACACCGAGGAAGGGCCACTTTCCAAAATGATGAAACCGGGAATGGGCAGCTATCAGCGCTTTAAAGAGTTGTTTGATACCTATTCCAAGCAGGCAGGTAAAGAGCAGTATTTGATCCCTTATTTCATCTCTGCCCATCCGGGCACTGAGGATAAAGATATGGTCAATTTGGCGCTATGGCTGAAGAAAAACCGTTTCCGTCTGGATCAGGTACAGAACTTCTACCCGTCGCCACTGGCTAACTCTACGACCATGTATTACACCGGTAAGAACCCGCTGGCGAAAGTGGATTATAAAAGTGAAGACGTCGTTGTACCGAAAGGGGATCGCCAGCGGCGGTTACATAAGGCCTTGCTGCGTTATCATGATCCGGCTAACTGGCCAATGATCCGTACTGCATTAGAGGAGATGGGGTTGCAACATTTGATTGGCAGCCGCCGGGAATGCCTGGTTCCGGCAGCGACAATCGAGGAGCAACGTGAAGCTCGTCGGGCGCTGCGCCACCATACTCCGGCCCTGACGAAGCACACTGCTATCACCCGCCAGCGTCAACCAGGTAGCCGAAGCACAACGTCTGCTATCAGCAAAAAACCGCAGGTTGCCAGTAGTACGCCAGTGGCAAAACCGTCAGTAAGCAAAACCGGGGCGAGAAAATCCCCGGTAAATCAGACGGCTACTGGCGCAAAGGGCAAAGCTAAGCATCATTAAACTGAATACATCGCCTTGAACTCAGTTGTCAGACCCGAAAACATCCGGGTCTGGCCCGAGGCGTTTATTGCTGTCTAACTTCGAAATTGCCGTCAGTTCATCTTTATGCAATTTAAAATCAAACACTTCAAAGTTTTCCTTGATACGCGCCGGTGTTACCGATTTCGGGATAACGATCAACCCACAATCGAGATGCCAGCGGATCACCACCTGTGCAGGTGTTTTATTGTATTTTTGCGCTAACTGGCGAATAACGGTTTGATCGAAAACGCCCTCACCACCTTGGGCCAGCGGGCTCCAGGATTCGGTTGCAATATGATGGGTGGCATTCCACGAATGGAGCTGGCGCTGCTGTAGCAGTGGATGTAGCTCAATCTGATTGACGGTTGGCGCCACACCCGTTTCATCAATCAGCCGTTGCAGATGAGGAATCTGGAAGTTACAGACACCAATGCTGCGAATTAAACCTTGTTCTTTCAATGTGATCAGTTCACGCCAGGCACTAACGTAGTGATCCTGTGTTGGGTTGGGCCAATGGATCAGATAGAGATCGACATAATCGAGCTGAAGTTTGCTCAGGCTCTCTTCCAGTGCTTTTTTCGGATCCTGCTGACTGTCATTCCACAGTTTAGTGGTAATAAATAGCTCATCACGAGCCACACCCGCCGCCTTCAGTGCCGAGCCGACACCCTGTTCATTTTTATAAATCGCCGCAGTATCGACAGAGCGATAGCCCACCTCGAGTGCTTTGCTGACAGCAAGCTGTGTTTCTTCAATCGTTGCTTGCCAAACGCCAAGGCCAAGTTGTGGCATCAGGTTGCCATCGTGCAATTTGATAATGGGTTGTGTTGCCATGTCTATCTCCTTCGCTGACTGATTGGGCTGTGTTTGCCCTGTTTACCCGTAATGTAAGTTTAGTCGTGATCATTCTATTTATGATCTTGCTAGCGATTAATCATGTGTGAGAAGTATCAAAATGTGCACAGATCTATCGGCGATCTGCCACTGAGAGATGAACAGCAAAATGCGTGGTAATAAGCTAAAGCCTAGCAGTTAATAACGATAGCACCCTTTTAACGGTAAGTGAAAAGAGTAAGTAGATGTTGAACAGAAGGCATCCTGTTCAACGATGCCTTCTGTGTTGAAAACTGTAAACCGGGCTGATGCTATTATTAGACCGCAGCTTCGTAGATACGTTTACTATCAGCTAAAGTGATATCACTGTGTTCGCCAAGCTGAGTCATACCGTGCTCTTCCAGTTTTTTAATCAAATCAGGAATAGAACTGCCATCCAGTTTGTAGGCCGACAGACGAGTAGCAACGCCCATGCTTTCAAAGAAATGACGGGTAGCTTCAATTGCGGCATCGATGCGGTGCTCTTCGCTACCGTCACGCAGGCCCCAGACACGCTCCGCGTATTGCAGCAGTTTGGCGCGCTTTTGTTGCTTCTTCGCCACTAACAGAGCGGGCAGTACTACCGCCAGCGTCTGAGCATGGTCCAGACCATGGCGGGCGGTCAGTTCGTGGCCTAACATGTGTGTCGCCCAGTCTTGTGGCACACCGGCCCCAATCAGGCCGTTTAATGCCATAGTGGCACTCCACATAATATTGGCGCGCACATTGTAGTTTTCTGGCTCCGCCAATGCTTTCGGACCTTCCTCAATCAGGGTTAACAACAGCCCTTCAGCAAAGCGATCCTGCACTTTTGCATCAACCGGGTAAGTCAGATATTGCTCAATGGTATGTACAAAAGCATCGACAACACCGTTCGCGACTTGGCGCGGTGGCAAAGTATAAGTGACAACCGGGTCCAGCACGGCAAACAGTGGCTGGACAAAGGGTGAGAAGAAGTGCTGCTTATCACCGGTTTCACGGCGGCTGATAACTGCGCCATTGTTAGCTTCAGAACCGGTAGCAGGCAGGGTCAGCACTGAACCCATTGGCAGTGCTTCTTTAATATCGCTGCCAGTGGTTTGCAGAATATGCCATGGTTCTTGTGGGTAATTGACGCCAGCGGCGATGAATTTGGTGCCATCTAATACTGATCCCCCTCCCACCGCTAGCAGGAAGTCGATTTTCTCTGCCCGGCAAAGCGCAACAGCTTTCATCAGGGTTTCATAGGTTGGATTCGGCTCAATACCGCCAAACTCCAGGAAATCAAAGCCTTTCAGTGCCTGATGGACTTGATCCAGCACACCATTTTGTTTGATGCTGCCGCCGCCATAGGTAATCAAGATGCGGGCATCAGCAGGAATTTCTTTACTCAATTGTGCTATCTGGCCAGTACCGAACAGCACTTTAGTGGGGGTATGGAGGGTAAAGTTTTGCATTATTTGTCTTCCAGCTTATGGGTGATGAACAATTATGGTAATCAAAACGCGACGTATTAGCCGGTGATGCAATGATTGTTTATTGCCGTACCATTGGCAGCCATTGTCGGCAACTTGGCGCGATACCTCAATGCACATTTCTGCCTTGCTCTTGCCTATTTCTCCAAAGCACTGTAGAAAATACGGTAAATATTGCACAATTTATATCTGATCGTTTTAGTTGCTAGATTGTCTCAGATAACGCCAGTAAGTGAGAGTATATGGTTGAGGTTAATGATATTCAGGCACAGATGGCCGAAAAAATTACGCGTTTGGCGAAGGGGAATGGCTTAACGCCCTCTGCTGTGCCACGGGTGAAAATTTTGTACTCCACAGTGCACCAGCCACGCACTCCGGTAATGTACACCCCCAGTGTAGTCATCATATTCCAGGGGCACAAAGTGGGTTATCTGGGCAGTAAAGTGTTTCAGTATGATCCGAAAAATTACCTTATTCTGACGGTTCCACTGCCGTTTGAATGTGAAACTTTTGCCAGCCCTGAAATACCTCTGGCCGGAATATCGATTCATATAGACAGCCAGATGCTACAGGATTTGCTGATAGATATCGGTGATGATGAGCTGGATAAACCGTTCGGTAATACCTCTGGCGTCAATTCATCGGCGCTGACCGAAGAGATGCTGTGTGCCACCGAGCGCTTATTGGATGTGATGTCCAATCCCCGTGATGCCAGAGTGCTCGGCCCACAAATTGTGCGGGAAATTCTCTACTATGTGCTGTGTGGTCAGTGCGGAGGAGCCTTGCAGGCGCTGGTTAACCGCCATGGGCACTTTAATCAAATTACCAAAACCTTGCGGCGTATTGAAAATCAATTTGCAGATAATCTTAATGTTGAGCAATTAGCGGCAGATGTGAACATGAGTGTTTCGGCGTTTCATCATAACTTCAAAGCCGTCACTAACACCTCGCCACTGCAATATCTCAAATCTTACCGGTTGCATCGCGCACGAATGATGATGTTGCACGATGGGCTAAAAGCCAGTACCGCAGCCAACAAAGTAGGGTATGAGAGTGCTTCACAGTTCAGTCGTGAGTTTAAACGCTATTTTGGTCTCACACCCAGTGAAGAGGTCGCTAAACTGCGGACTAACTGATTTTACGGCCCAGCGAATAATGGCAATAAAAAACGGCGCGGTGAGCGCCGTTTAACTGCTTAAGTCACGAGGCAAACACAGGGTTACTCAGTGACACTTTTACGTTTACACCACACCAACACCAGGGTGCCGACCAAACCAATCAGCAACAACACTATTGGTAAAATCATCAGTGCTGTCATTACCTGGTTTTCATAGTGCTTAACGAATGGGATATGACTTAGCGCGAAACCTAACCCAACGACACTCCCCACCCATAGCAGCCCGCTTAACCAATTAAAGAACTGAAAACGTGCACTGTTCAGGCCAGAAATACCCGCCAGCGTTGGCAGTAAAGTCCGTACAAAAGCGAGAAAACGGCCAATTATCAGGGCCGCCAAACCATGGCGTACAAACAGAGTATGGGCGCGTTGCCGATAATGAACCGGTAGCTGTAACAGCCACCTTTTAACTATTTTAGTATCGCCTAACCACAGCCCTTGCAGGTAACTGAGCCAACAACCCAAACTGGCCGCAGTGGTTAAAATTATCATGGTCGGTAAGAACCCCATGACTCCCTTGGCAATTAATGCACCCGCCAATAGCAACAAACTATCACCGGGGAGGAAAGAAGCCGGTAGCAAACCGTTTTCTAAAAATAGGGTGGTAAAGAGAATGCCGTAAATGACCCAAATCACATTCGGATCGGCAAGTTTACTAAAATCCTGCTGCCATAAGGCATGAAGGATTTCGCGTAATACATCCATTTCTGTTCCTGTTTGCCTAGCGTGTGAGGATATTGTTGTAAGGACTGGTCTAGTGTATCCGTAATGGCGCGGATCCACATTGATCTTATCCTCAATAATCGAATTTTTGAGGGATATATACGTGTCGTTGAGACTATTTGTGTAAGAGAGGATTAATGCGCGGATATTGTTACCGCGCATTAACAAATCAATCGTTCAGAAACCCTTACTGCACTGTTTTGATGCGCTCAAATCCTGCGGCCAAATCGTCCTGCAAATCTTGCACATTCTCCAGACCAATATGTAGACGGAACAGTGTGCCTTTTATCCCGTCCCCTTCATACTGACGAATGGCACGGATATTCTCCGGTTGATAACCCAGAATCAAGGATTCAAAACCGCCCCATGAAAAGGCCATACTGAAGTGGGTGAAATGGTCGAGATAAGCCTCTAACTGTTGCTGACTTAACTCTTCTTTTAATTCAAAAGAGAACAAGCCATTACAGCCATTGAAGTCTCGTTTATAGAATTCATGGCCTTTGCAGCTTGGCAGGGCAGGGTGATAGACAGTGGCAACTTCCGGGCGCTGAGCCAGCCAGTTAGCAATTTCAATACTGCTTTTCTCGTGCTGTTTTAAACGCACACCCAGTGTGCGCAATCCACGGCTAGCAAGATAAGCTGTGTCAGCATCAACCATTTGCCCCATCAGATAAGAGTCTTCACGCAGTTGCTCCCAACAACGCGCGTTGGCAACGGCAATCCCCAGCATCGCATCAGAATGACCAATGATGTATTTAGTTCCTGATTGGATAGAGATATCAATACCAAAATCCAGTGCTTTAAACAGCACACCCGCAGCCCAGGTGTTGTCCATCATAATAATGATGTCTGGTGCAACGGCCCGGATAGCTTGCACCATTGCCGGAATATCTTGTACTTCCATGGTGATGGAACCGGGTGACTCAAGGAATACCACTTTGGTTTTTGGGGTAATTAATGAGTCGATCCCAGCACCTATCATCGGATCAAAATAGGTCGTGGTGATATTCATGCGTGATAAAATTTTATCGCAAAAACTTTGGGCCGGCTCATAAGCAGAACCGGTCATTAGCACATGGTCACCCGTTGCGACAAATGACAAAATTGCGTTGCTGATAGCCGCGGCACCGCAAGGATAAAGGACGCAACCTGCGCCACCTTCCAGCTCTGTCATCGCCTCTTGCAGCGAGAAGTGAGTCAGGGTGCCTCGGCGGCCATAGAATAATTCGCCTTTTCCCCGATTGATAGTGGCATGCTTCTTCGCTTTTACCGAGTCGAAAACCAGCGATGAAGCCCGCTGGATCACCGTATTCACTGAGCCTTGAGTAAATCGTTTACTTCTGCCCGCACTGACTAAGGCTGTTTCCAGTTTTTCTGTCGTTTCTTTGTTTGCAGACATGATCGTGTCGTCACCTTTACATAGGATATGCTGTAGTTCCAGAGCCAGCATTCATTTTAGAGATATATTCCTTACGTTAGCATGATGATTGTTATGTGGGGGCAGCTTTCACCATGAAAAAAACTAAAGAGAGCGACGCGCTGTTTTCTGACAGTTTGTAATGGAGAAATTCTGTGTAAGTGGCAAAACAAGGGATTTATTAAGGAGTCTTGGTGAGAGTTCTTTAGTTCAATCAATTACTTCTTATCTTTATATCTAATGTTATCGGCATGGAATAATTAAGGTCGCTATCATTTCTATTAATTTACATAATTGTTTCAATCAGAATAATTCTCTTTCATTCTTAAAAAATCGTCTCAAATACTAATGATAATTACTATCAATCCCCGATTTGTTTGATATGATCGGCACCTGATTTCGTCCTTAAATTGATCTGCATATTGGGTGGAGGCACAGCGTGAAAATAGCTGGCAAAGAGATTAAAGATAAATCATTCGTGCAAGGCCGGATGATAGCAGGCGTAATGGCATTATTGCTGGTGGCCGGTTTGGCAGGCCATGTACAGGCCGCGCCAGGCAACAGCAGTGCAGTCGCTGCATCTGTTGCCACACCAACGGCAACATCAACACCGTTACCTGCGCCGGAAATCACCCCAGTCGCGGCAACTCCTGCTAATGCAGACGATGTTGCCCCTGCCACATCAGCGGTTCAGCCACTAACAGCTCCAGCACCACAAGGGTTGGCAATGGACTTATCTGTTTGGGGCATGTATCAACATGCCGACGTGGTGGTTAAAGGGGTGATGATTGGTCTGGTGTTAGCCTCAATCGTAACCTGGACTATTTTGTTCTCCAAAGGTACCGAGTTATTCCGTGCTCGCCGCCGTTTGCAGCAAGAACATGAAGTTATCGGGGCTGTGACTGATATGGATACCGCGTCTGAGCGGGCGGAGGCTTTTAGCACCGATAGCATTAGTGCCTTACTGCTACGAGAAGCGCAAAACGAGCGCCTATTGTCGACAGAATCCAATGATAACAATGGCATTAAAGAGCGTACGGCTTTCCGGTTGGAACGCCGTGTAGCAGCCATTGGTCGCCAAATGGGTAAAGGCAATGGGTTCCTGGCTACTATCGGTGCAATCTCACCGTTTGTCGGGTTGTTTGGCACCGTATGGGGCATTATGAACAGCTTTATTGGTATTGCTCATTCGCAAACCACCAATCTGGCTGTTGTTGCACCGGGTATCGCCGAAGCCTTGCTGGCAACGGCGTTAGGTCTGGTCGCAGCAATCCCTGCGGTAGTTATCTACAATATATTTGCTCGCTTAATTGGTAGTTACCGTGCACAGGTGGGTGACGTTGCCGCCCAAGTATTGCTGCTATTAAGCCGCGACCTTGATCTGGCGAGCAGCGCTGAGGCAAAGTCATCTAAGCATCCTCACCAATTGCGTGCGGGGTGATTTATGGCTATGCGCATGAATGACAATCTTGATGAAAGCGGTGAATTACACGAAATCAACGTGACACCCTTTATCGATGTAATGTTGGTACTGCTGATAATCTTTATGGTGGCAGCACCATTGGCAACAGTCGATATTAAAGTGGATTTACCGGCGTCTTCAGCGGTACCACAGCCACGGCCGGAAAAACCGGTATTCCTGACAGTTAAAGCCGATAATCAGCTTTATGTCGGTGACCAGCAGGTTGACCGCGATACCCTGGCGGCAGCGTTGGATAAAATGACGCAATCTAATAAAGAAACCACCATTTTCTTCCAGGCGGATAAAGTGGTGGATTATGAAACCCTGATGAGCGTGATGGATGCGCTACGCAAATCAGGTTATCTCAAGGTTGGCTTAGTCGGTATGGAAGCGGGCGGCGCGAAATAATCAAAACAGGTGCGGTGAATGTCACCGCACCTGATCATCAGTTTTTAGGTATATTACTGCCAACTTCAGGCGTTTTTGTTGAGCTCAATGCCTGACGGAGGCTGGCTTCTAACTCATGAGCATTGTATGCCTCATAATAATTGCCTTCACCGACACACTTGTTCCAATCAATGTTATATGACTTATTTGTTGTTTTATGTTCTTCTGAGTATCCAATAGCAATAAATGCCATTCTGATATTATTTTCTTTTATTTTATCGCACATTTCTTTTTCCATAAGCGTTGATGTAATTGTAATGCCATTACCACTGTCACTGCCGTCAGACAGAATGATCATTAACTTGTTACTATTTGTAGAATTCGATTCTTTCAGTAATTTATTTCCAGCTAATATCCCAGAGCTTACTAATGTATCGCCCGCAACTTCTTGCTCTATATTTCTCTGAATATTATCATTGGTTAGATCATCAGAACTTAAAGTATAAGCATTTGATGTTTTTAGACAATAGGAATTGAATATAACATCATCTATAGGTATGTTAATAAAATCATGAGGGGCGGTGGTATTAGTAATAGAGTTAATGGTCTTATCGTAGTCAATATTATTTTCTATAGTACACATGGTCTGATCTTCTATGTCTTTGTCACAGACTTTAACATTTTTAAGATAATCACCCAATGGCATATACGTTTTAGGGACGAAAGGGAAGTGGCAATATATTCTTTTCTGAACGGCATGATCTTCGATAGTTTTAGTTCCCCATGTAAATGGAACAAATCCAATAGTCTTAACACTGTCATTTCTCAATATGGTGTCATTTAAACTTTTAAATATTCTTCTTAATGTATCTATTTTTTTAGTTGATTCTCCATTATTAAATGACTCATCCATTGAAGTGGAATAATCTACAACAAAAACCACATCTATTTTCTCTATCGGCGCACTGATTATGTTTTTTCGTGCCGTTCCCCTATCTGTTGCACTTATCATTGCACCTAAATTGGTTAACGAATTGTTAGATAAAAATTGGGCGGAGTAGCTCATATTGATCTCAGCCGCATATTCAATCCTGTCATTATTATTGATTATATCGATAGTGGGTACTGAAAATATTTCTGCTGGCAGGTAAGCATGAGCATAAGAACTCACTACGGCTTCATTCTGCGCTATTTGAGTTACACTCGGAATGCTATTATTATTTTCTACGGTCAGTGCTAATGTTGCTTGCTCCATTGCATCTGAGAGTTTAGCTTTTTTTTGTAAAAAATGAGTTAGCTCAAAAGAAAAAAATATTAGCCCAACAATCAGAGGTGAAAATATAATAAATGGCAATAAGATAGCCCCTTGCTCATTTTTTATCAATGACACCAATAGTCGTACTTTAACGTGAGTAAATTTATTTTTTATCATAAATAACCTTTGTTTTATAAATAAGTTCATCCTCGCCAGGATTAACGCTCGATAGTTATCGCTGATGACCTTAATATAGGGGTGGGTTCTATCTGACTAAACAACGCTTGATACCCTGTGGGGGCAGGCACGCATAAGGTCACCTGGTACAGTGGCACCCATCGGCCGCGATTACTGTAAGGTGATAAATCGGCCATTTCACGCAATGACCTAATGGGGTGACAAGTACCGATGCTAAACTCTTCACTCTTAGTATCATTAATAATCTTATTACCAGGTGCTGCTGATTCCGCGGGATTAAAATGTAATGTTTCAACTGTTATCGCGAAATCATCACTGGATATACCCGAGGTTAATAGCATATTTCTCGCCAGAGTTGTTAAATCATTAATATTATTTTGAGTTAGTATTTCATCATCAGAATATAATCTGTTCCTTTCCCGAATTATTCCGGCAAGCGAATATGATATTCGATCCAGTTTACCTAAGGCTGATTGATATTCAGTCACTGAAATCAATAGTTTTATTAATAGCATTATTATGAAAATGACAAATGAAAACTCAATAATAGCTGAGCCATTGTTGTTTTTAATAAAGTCTATATTATTGATTTTCTTGTACAAAAATCACCTCGCGTGATAACTGGATATTAGCCCAGTGTGAGGAAATAGGGAAAAAAAGAGGGTGATAGATATAAGTTACTGTGTATTTGGCCAGTGGCGACGTTTCGGAGCCTGAGTATATCTGATTAATGAGATCAGATATATTATTGCTAAATTCTACAGTAGTATTAATCGCATTATTATTTGTTATGAAAGCACCTAAAATACCATTCTGAGCATTTAAACTTTGCCTCAATATGGCACTATTACTGTCCTCTCTATTCTTAGTCGATTTTACTGCTTCTGAAACCGCCAGATCTAAACTGGCAGAGATATAGAGCAAACGGCTTATCTCTGCACAGGAGAGTAACGTCAATAAAAATAGAACAAAGACTACCGTAAACTCAATAGTAACCGACCCCTCATTTGAACAGGAGAATTGCTCTCTCATCTTACTCATTTACGCACCTTTATCACTTAATCTCTCTTGCTGAAGGCTCTGAACTTGACTTAGGGCGAGTATTAACTCATCCGGGTCTTTAGCCATTTTTTCAGCAATAATGATTTTTTTTGCATAGGTTGTATCACCGAGTTGAATCAGTGAAAAGACCAGGTTATGTAACCTTAAAGAGCTTTTTTTACCCGCCAAATAATCAGGTAATAATATTCTCACTGCATCGCTATAACGGTTATCAAGCATTGCTACTACAGCAAGATTATTCATTGCCGTCTCATCAGGAATAAATAAGGCCCGCGATTTTTCAATAGCCACTTCTGCTTTACGCACTTTACCACTATTAGCCAATACAATGCCGTGTAAGTTGTGAGCTTCTGCATTATTAGGAGAAATAGTTAATAATTTATTTATAACTGTTATGGCATTTGTCGAATCATTATTATTAATCAGGTTTTTGGCTTGCAAAATATATATAGACTCACTCGGCTTGTTAATCATCGGTTGTAAATAATATAAAGATGACTTGGTGTCGCCGGTAAGATAGTAGGCGTTAGCCAGTTTTAGCCTTATCGTATCATCTTCTTTTTGTTTTAATTTTGTTCGGTATAAAGTGATCAATCCGGCATGATTATTTGCTTTTAGCAAGATACTCTCACGATATAGAAACTCTTTATTACTTATACCACTATTCAAGGAGCAACCACTTATCATAAAAATTAAAAGTGAAGTGGTAATGGTTTTTTTACATTGTTTGTACATATTTGAGTAACTCCAAAACGCTAGGTGCTATAACTAACACAACAAAAGGAATAAGAATAAAAAGAAACATAGGGAAAGTCAGTTTTGTTGATAGCTTACTGTTTTTCTCTTCTGTAACTAACAATTGCATTTCTCTCATGTCTTGGGAGAGTTTTATTAGTTGTTCATAAACGGTTGAGCCGAAACTGATGCTGTACTGTAGTGCACTGCAAAACATTTTTATTTCTATTTCAGTTGAAAGTTGTTGAAATTCTTTAATCGCACTCTCTAGCCCATTAATTTCTGCGCGCTTAGTTATTTTTTCTACAATCAAACTTAAATCAATATTGATTAATTTGAATCTTTTAGCCGTATAGCTTAGTGCGCTATCTATAGTCATTCCTGATTGGACACAGGCAGCAGTAATATCGATAAAAAAGGGTAGTGAATTTAACATATTTTTTATTTTTTTATTCACAATATTTCTGATAATAACTTTTGGTAGATATATAGTTGCTATCAGCATAAGTAAACAAATCATAATGAAACTCATGCTACTCGTCGCGATGAAGCTAGTTTTCACTAATATAGTTATCACTATCAGAAATAGCGAAATAATCAATATCTTTAAATAAGTCACCTTTTGAAGTATATAAGGTAATTTTATAAAAGAAGATAGATCAATTTCTTTTTTGTTTTCTGACTTTTTTATTTCACGTTTAGAGGATAAAACATGGTCATTGTTAATTTTATTATATACTTCTTTCTTATTGTATTTTTTCTTGCTAATGAGTAATGAGATAAAACCAAATAGTACCATGGCAATAAAAATTATATTCATAGTGCTTTCCTAAGCATTGACCTTATCAGTGCTATCCCAATTATCTCGCTGGAGATAATATAATAAAAAATAATCCTACCAGTAGGATGGTTCCACATTGACTCAATAGTCGTTGGATCCATAAAGTAAAGAAAAAGAGAGAATACAAAAGGTATGATAGAGAGAATATTTACTGACATCCGTGTTTGTGCCGTCATAACGGCTTTCTTCTGTTCGGATGTTTTGCTTTTTGTTATCACTTGGGACAATCGACTGGTAAGTTCTCTTAATTGCCCACCTTGTTGCAAGTTAAGTAAAATGATGGTGATAAGAAAGTAAAATTCGGGGTAGCGAAAGCGTTGATAGGCATCATAAAAAACAATTTCAGGAGACTCTCCCACATTCAATCGGCGGCAAATAAGGCTTAATTCATTCCCTAATGGCCCACCGACCTCTTTCCCACAACGTTCTAATACCTGGTTAATGCTGGCACCGCTACTGGCCGCCATATTAATCATCAACAAGACCTCTGGGAAATCTCTTTTAAATAGCTTGTGATTATTTTTACGCGAAAAGCGTATTTGAAAAAATATGATACTGAACAAAATAAATGTCAATACCACCAGAGTATTTATCCCAAACCATGTTTTATTTATAATGTAAATGCATATTGCATAACCGATAGGCATGGTTATATGCATTTTATTTTTGTTTTTATTAATGCTTAATAAATACTTAATCCATTCATTGACTATCTTTTTTAGTAATGACGTAAGGAAAAAATCATTGATAGTGGTTTTTTTGGGGTTTTTACTTATGGTCTTCTTTATTTTTATCCATTTTAAGTTAATGAGTAAAAGTAATAGAATCCCAGATAAAAGTATTATATTGTAAATCATTATTTCACCGTGGAAAAAATACTACTTAGTTCATTTGATAAGCTGTATATATCAGCATTCACCCTCACAGCGGATCGGCTGAATAAACCATGATTAATAAATTCGCCTTGGATTTTTCCCTGTTCGTCACGCTCTTTGGACGGTTCAAATGAGAATATATTTTGTAATACGACATTGTCCCCTTCCATTCCCATAATTTCACTTATATGGCGTACTTTTCGTGAACCATCATTCATGCGTGAAACTTGCACAATGAGATTGATGGCGGAAGCAATATTTCGGCGAATAGTAAATATGGGCATATTAACTGGCCCCATCATGATCATGCTTTCGAGTCGGGCAATAGCATCGCGGGGAGAATTAGCATGTAAGGTGGACATAGAGCCATTATGGCCGGTATTCATAGCCTGAAGCATTTCAAATGTTTCCTCGCCACGGCACTCCCCGATAATGATCCTGTCGGGGCGCATTCGTAGTGAGTTTATCACTAAGTCTCGCATCGTGATTTGCCCAGTATTCTCTAGCCCGGCGAGTCGTGTCTCCATTCGAACTACATGGGGTTGTTCAAGATTTAACTCGGCGGCATCTTCTAAGGTGATAACTCTTTCGTTTTCAGAAATATATTTTGATAATGCGTTGAGCAGTGTTGTTTTTCCTGAGCCTGTGCCACCAGAGATAATAATATTGACCCGGCAACTGGCAGCAATGATCAAAAAATTAGCCATATCACTGCTCATGGCACCCATATTAACCAGATCTTCTAGTTTTCGTTTGTTGGTACTGAATTTTCGAATCGAAAGTGCCGTGCCATCCAATGTGATTGGGCCGATTGCCACATTGATTCGGCTACCATCAATTAGGCGTGCATCCGCTAACGGTCTACCTTCATCAATACGGCGATTGACTCTTTGCATCAGGCGTTTGGCAATATCAGTCAGTTGATTGTTATTAATAAAACGGCGGTTGGTTAAGGTTAGCAACCCATAACGTTCAACAAATATCTTTTCAGGGCCATTGACCATAATATCGCTAATAGACTCATCTTCCATCAGTTCTCTTAACGGGCCAAAACCGGTAATCTCATCGGCTATCGTTGCAATAATATCTTTTTGTTGCTGAGTGTTTAATCTATATTCATTGTCATTAAATAAATCATCGTATGTTTGTGAAAGTAAATCAAAAAGTTTGTCATAATCATCAACCAGATGTTCTACTTTATCGATATCAATGTTAGCCAGCATTTTTTCTCGTATTTTTTCTTGGATGATTAATGATATTTTCATTTTTAACTTTTACCTTTTAGAAGCTTTCTTAACCATGATTTTCTTTTGTTTGATAAATCAATGGTTATGCCTAATGTGTATTTTGCCAATTCGGTTATTATGGTTTTCTTTCGGCCAAAGTAATTTTTATCACTTAATGATTCCGTTGTTTTATGTATGAAAGGGATTCGTATATCTATCTTACGCCCAAGTAATGACGGGATGTCGGAAGTATCCAGCATATCTCTTGTTATTGGTCTGCTTGCATTTAAACAGACTAATAGTCGGGTTGCTTGCCTGTTGTCTCGTTTAAATTTTTCATAAATATCAATAAACGTTTTAGCGACACGGACTGACATCATACTATTATCGAGCAATACGATAATGCAATTAGCGTGTTCTATATAATCAGTGAGTTTTTCTTTCGGTACGTTATGAATCGGTTGATCAAATACAATAAAATTGTGTTTTATATCTCTGTGTCCATCAATTTCAGCTATATCTTTCCCTTTACCGAACATAAGAGATAAATTATTTTGATATTCGGTTATTTCTGTAACCATCTTTTTTTCTGTAACAAGATCAAGATCCTGAGATCCATTATTGCCCTGTAATAATAGAGTTGGTGATTGCTTTATCTGTGTGATAGCGGTTGCTAAGTGATAACTGAGTAGGGTGGTCCCGATGCCTCCCTTACAGCCCAATATACTGATAAAAAAGGCTTTTCTTTCAGACTCTATCGGGATGCCTTTGAGTAAATGTTGTGTCAACTCAGACAACTGTGACTTTATATTTAAGTATAGTATTCCACGTTGAATGAATTGTTGAGCGATACCAATTGAATCAATATCGCCAACTAAAACACACCAACAGTCACGCGGGATAATAATTTTTATTAAATCTAATGTTTTTTCAATATTATCATTACTCCCGATATCAATAATAGCACCAATAGTTTTATCGGATAAATTTATTTTTGGTACGAGAAAAATATTCTCATCAAATGATTTAATATCATTAATATCGGCAAGCCTGACTTTCTCCGCGGTTTCTTCGCGCAGCCATTCTCTGCTGGAAATAATAGCAATGGTGTTTTTTATCTTATTATTTTTTTTGTTTATTGCATCTTTGTTAAGAATTAATTGCATATGTCACCATTAAAGGCAATTACTTTGATTGCGTGATTTTGAAAGAATTCTATTTTTATTTACTGCGCATCCTACTTCGCTATCCCGGGACATCCGATAATCATTACGTTGATATTTGCATCGTCGCTCGTTATCTTTTTGCAAAACAGGTGTAGATAATGACTGATTTTTATCTGTTGCTAACAAGTCTCTTTTAGCTAATGAACAGGCCTGGTCATTCTCATTTGGCTCGATAATAAATGAGGCATGCGCAACGCTGGAGAGAAAAATAACACTGCCAACTATCCATAGTTTCATTTTATAAAACCGCCTTTTCGTAGGAATTCCTTAGCCACTTTTTTCCTTTTTATTTCTATTATATGAGTGAAATTAAATAAGCGTTCCAGTGTTGATGTGTGCATAAAATCAGGTAATTCCACGTCTTTTCCGGCAACCGGCTTCACCAGGCTGACGGTGGCGACGACCACCAGTTCAGTTTGATTTTTTTGCGTTTGTGCATTGCGAAAGAATGCCCCTAAAATAGGAATATCACCAATGAAGGGGATCTTTTTAAGGGATTCCCGCTCTGATTTACTGATCAAACCACCTAGAATAAAGCTTTCGCCATCACCAAGTTCTAATGTGGTCGCTGCTTTACGTGTGCGTAATGAAGGGTAAGCATTACCCCCTTCGACGCTAAAGACTTTATCTACACTACTGACTTCTTCTTCCATGCTAATGCGGATACGATTTTTTTCATTTACCTTGGCCGCAATGTTTAGCTTGATACCATAAGTTTTGTATTTAATGGCGGTACTGTTCTGGGTAGAACTAAACAGCGGTATTTCGCCACCGACTAGAAATGAGGCACTTTCACCGGACAGTACCGATAGATTAGGTTCGGCCAGAACACGAGCAATAGAATCATCATTAATGGCATGAACTAATGTGCTAATTCCTGTGGCATTGAATTTTAAAAACTGAAAGGAGCCAACAGATGCTTCGTTGATGCTGCTCCAATCAACCCCTATATTCTCACTAAAGTCTTTAGTTACTTCAGCAATGGTTAATTTCACATTTACCTGGTTAGATTCAGGGAGTTTAATTTTATTAATTACCCCTAAGTAGTCAGGGTTATTAAACAGTTGGTCTTTACGGCTCTTCTCTCTTTTCTTATTTATTGCTTCGCCGACAATAGCAGCAATAGTATCTTTCGCCTCTTCTGAATCCGCTTTGCCGGTCAGCAGATAGCCATTACCTATTTTATTGATTTCTACGTTGCTATCAGGATATTCAATTTTTATTCTTTGATATGCGGAGGTAATAATGTCATTTACCATGACGGCAGTTTTTATCATTGGATGATTATCTTTATTAAATAAGATAAACTCTGCTATTCCTTCTTTTTTCGCATAAACAATAATGCTATTTTTACCAACCAGTTCATAATCAGCAATCGCAGCGGCGGAGACAAAAACAGTATCAATCTCCTCCTCTGTCTTTATGATATATGATTCGCCTGACGATAAGTAAACAGGCTTGGCATGTGCCTGATTGACAACTATTTGGCAGATTGCAATGGCGAAGAGTAAAAACAGTTTATTCCAACTGATATATTCTGGCCTGGGTGTTCTCATCCTCTTAGCTCTCTTGTTATGCGTAGTTTAGGTATGATGTCATATATATTTGTTGATTGATTATTGCCAGTGACGATACTCGGTGCCAGAACGATATCTCCCGACTTTTCTGCGATATGAATGATGTCAAGTTCCTCCCTTTTAATTATGACAGATATATAACCAGTTACGACTTCTCCAGTCTTTTGATTTTTGTTATTTTTTTCTGGTAATTCGTCTGTCGAATACTTTTTTATTCTTATTACTCTCATTGCGGGAATGATTTCATTCAACGAAAAGGTTTGACTTTTTTTATCGCTCAACTCTTTCGTGTTAATCACTGTGCCACTATTCATACCTTTGTTTTTGTCTGTCTCAAGCACTCTTAATTGAAATGAGAGGGAATCACCTACCTGCAATGTGTCCAACAAATACCCATTATTCTGATTAATATTGAATTTATAAATGACTTCCCCTTTTTTTAAGTTAAGGTAATTGAATTCATTACTATCGGGTGAAGCCAGAACTGCTGTTGTAATATAAGAACCCGCTGCAAGGTTTACTTTCAGTAAATGACTGTTGATGCCTGTTTTTCCTGACATGTTGCTTTTTATTAATTCACTTGATTCAGGTACCATGATGGCTTTTAGTGCATAATCGTTTTGAGTCAGTAGGGTACCTGAAGAGAGATCATGTGTTGACTGTGCCAGTACAATCTCAACTTCTTTTTCTTTATTCGAATCGACGAAATTATAGGGTGTATGTTCATCATTCTTGGTATTGATCATGATGCCGGCAGCCCCGATGGCGACAATCAGGATTGAAAATAATAAAAGAAACTTACGATTCATTAAAATAACCTTGTATTATTACTTAATTGACGGGTCTTTATTTTTTAGGTGAATAGCGATAATAAAAATCCCGAGGTAATCGCAACCGCATAGGGGACTCCTCGCTGTTGAATATCGTGTTTGTTAATCAACATACCTATTATCATTACCACTCCGCCCATAATGGCGGTATAGATAATGAAATCTAGTGATTGTTCTGCGGTGAGCGCCAACAGCAGGGCAGTAATGAGTTTTACATCGCCACCACCGATAATTTTAAAATGAAATATTATATAACCCATTAGTAATGAAAAAAGTGGAATGGTGATGTTAACCGTGCTGTTTGTTGTATACCCCAATGCTATGGAACTGAATATTATAGAAATAATAAATTTATTACTGATAATTCGGTTGCATATATCGCTATAACAAACGAGCAGTAGCTGTAATGCTAGCAGTATTATTAAGGATAATTTTATTATATCCATCATTTTTCCTAAAACAAAAACATGGCAACGATAAGTTGCCATGTGAAAATCCTGATAAATATTAATATTACGCGGCGATACTGCGGAGCTACTTCGGCGCTACTGCTGCTTTGGCAGTATCAACGGCCCCTTGTACTAAGTCGACTAGGGTTGGCCTTGCTAACGTAATAAATACGCCTGCCAATGCAATCACCATAACGTACTCAATAATAGAACCACGATTGTCTTTCAAAAACTCTTGAGTTTTAAGTTGAGTAACAACGTAACCTTTAGTGATTAAATCCATCATGTTAGTTTTCCTTTATAAATGATAAGGGAGTATTCCCTATTTTTAAGTTTTAGATGTAAAGAGTGACTGCTCTTTATTTAGCTACTATCCGATCCGACTCGATATAATCTCCGACTCGATATAATCAGTCTTGCTGGTAGTGACAACTATTTAACGATTTTTTTCGCTTGCTGGCCTTTTTATTACCATCATTTAATCTTTTTAAATTACCCTCATCTTATTATCGCTATCAGAAGTGCGGCTTATCCCCATTAAATAAGATGATAATAATTAACGTTGAGAGAAATGAGAGCCAGCAGAAAGAGAAAAAGGCCAGCAAGGAAATAAGTTTCTTCCAACGGTAACTGTGTAAAAAACTTTGTGGTGTCGCGACAGGTGATATTACGCTAGCCCCTGGTTTGAATGGTTGAGTTACTGGTGCAAGCTGCTCCCTATTAGATGCAGCAGTGATAAGGGGGTCTGCGTGCATTTGTTGTTCAGCTTCATCATTGATGATAATCTGACTAACAGAACCGGTATAGCGGACACCTTTACGTGGGATGGTATGAATAAGTGATTCTTTCAGCCCGACCTGAAGAAATGCTTTTCGCAACATATAGAGCTGCCCATAGTAGCTACTTTCACTTACAGCTCCGCGCTGTTCTTTCCATACCTGATTAATAATCTGCTCTTTTTCTGTTACACCACTAAGTAGCAGTTGTAAAAACCTAAGATTATTTTCAGTTAATATTACCACCGAGCCGTCAGGACCATTTAAGCAACGTAGCGTAGGGGAAAATAGCACCGTTCCTTCTAATTTAAACATAATCTCATTTGTCTCCATACTGATGGTTACCTATCCTATATAAGACGTTATGTGTTCTTTCAGTAATTTAAAATTATTAAGAGTGCCATGCTTTGTCTCTATTCTAATTCTCAATCTTCTTTAAAGACTATTTGTGTGTATTTTTGCATTTGATAATTATTCTTAACAAGCAGTTAATTAATTTTGTTGTGGTGTTGTTTATTATGTTTCATTACATATTCTTACCTGAGTTTCTCTTTTTCTTTTATTTAAAGGGTTAAATAAATTTAGTTTCCTAGTATTCTTCTGTTTTTGCTTTTAGTCTTTCATTTTTATAATTTTACTCTATTAAATATAATATTTGTTTTTATTGGTGGCGAAAGTTAATAGACGATAATTTAACAGGATAAATTTCTCTGGCAGAGCGATAACAACTGGGCTAACCGATATGAATTGATCGCAAGTGATAGTGTGTGGGGTGAAGAGTAAACTGTTAAAGTCTTAATCACTAAACAGTGATAACTACAGTAGGTGCCTTTATGACCATGGATTTATTTGATCAGTTGCCTCATGATCCCTGGATTGAAACGTTAGCGCCCGGTGCGGTTGTTTTACATCATTATGCACGGCAGCAGGCCGCATTATTATTTGCTGATGTTATTGCTATCACCACTGCCGCGCCTTTTCGCCATCTCATCACCCCCGGCGGTTACCGGATGTCGGTTGCCATGAGTAATTGTGGTCAGGTTGGTTGGGTGAGTGATATGCAAGGTTATCGCTATAGCCCGGTTGATCCTTTGACTGAGAAAAACTGGCCTGCCATTCCGGCAAGTTTTATGACATTAGCAGTCGATGCCGCGCAACAAGCGGGTTTCTCTCAATTTGAGCCAGATGCCTGCCTGATAAATCGCTACGAGGCAGGGGCTAAATTATCATTACATCAGGATAAAGATGAGCTGGATCTGCGTCAGCCAATAGTCTCGGTATCGCTGGGGCTAGCTGCGGTATTTCAATTTGGTGGGCTGACGCGTGAGGCTAAATGCCAGAGAGTCTTATTAACGCAAGGGGATGTTGTGGTCTGGGGTGGGCCTTCCCGTTTGAACTACCACGGTGTACTGCCATTGAAAGCCGGTTTTTCCGCTACGACCGGCGCTTATCGCATTAACTTAACCTTCCGTCGCACCCGCTGATTTGAGAGGTTATAAGAAAGTGTGAGAATGCCCTCAATCTTATCTGGCAAGAGTGAGGGCGATGAGAGTTTTATTGCTGTTGACTCTCTTTTTTATGCAGCAACATATAAACCGCAGGAATAACCAGCATCGAAAGCAGTGGTGCACTCACCATCCCGCCAATCATCGGTGCGGCAATACGTTGCATGACCTCTGACCCAGTCCCGCCGCCCCACATAATGGGAAGCAAGCCGGCCATAATAGTGGCGACAGTCATGGCTTTTGGTCGCACCCGCAGCACCGCGCCTTCATGAATAGCTGCACTCATCTGGCTGGCCGTCATAGCAATGCCGGGTTGCTGATGTTTTTTCACCGCCTGATTGAGATACAGCACCATTATTACGCCAAATTCAGCGGCCACACCGGCCAGGGCGATAAAGCCCACCGCGGCGGCAACGGAAAAGTTATATCCCAAGCCATACAGCAGCCACACCCCGCCAATCAGTGCGAAGGGAAGCGTCGCCATGATTAATGCAGCATCGCGGACACTGCTGAACGTGACATACAACAAGACAAAAATGATCATCAGGGTAACCGGTAACACAATTTTCAGTTTTGCCGTTGCCCGTTCCAGGTATTCAAACTGCCCAGACCAGCTAAGGGAGACACCTTCCGGCAGTTTCACTTGTTGTGCCACCGCTTGCTGCATTTCAGTAACGGCTGATTTCAAATCTCGCCCGCGCAGATCAACATAGACCCAGTCAGATAAGCGCGCATTTTCACTTTTCAGCATCGGTGGGCCTTCTGTCACCTTGATATCGGCCAGTTCCGCCAGTGCGACTTGCCCGCCACCGGCAGTCACTACCGGTAAATCACGCAATTTTTGCAGTGAATCACGTATTTCCCGTGGGTAGCGCAGGTTGATTGGATAACGTTCACGCCCTTCAATGGTTTCACCGATGTTTTGCCCGCCAATCACGGTCGCCACCAGTGATTGCAGTTCTTTTACTGAAACCCCATAGCGAGCGGCCCGTTGACGGTCAATGTTGATATCCACATAGCGGCCACCTGCCAGTCGTTCCGAGAGGGCCGAGGTCACACCTGGCACGTTGCGCACCACTTGTTCGATTTGCTGTGCCACCTGCTCAATTTGGTGCACATTTTTGCCATTCACTTTGATCCCAACCGGGCTTTTGATGCCGGTAGAGAGCATATCCAGCCGATTGCGGATCGGTGGCACCCAGAGATTGGCGATACCGGGCACCTTGACGGTGGCGTCCAGTTCTTCGATCAATTTGTCCATGGTCATGCCCGGCCGCCATTGATCCTTGGGTTTAAAACGAATGGTGGTTTCGATCATGGTCAGAGGGGCTGGATCTGTTGCCGTCTCTGCTCTCCCGGCTTTACCAAATACTGTCGCCACTTCCGGTATGGTTTTTATCAAACGATCGGTTTGTTGCAGTAAATGGCTGGCTTCGCGTACCGAAATCCCCGGCAGTGTAGAAGGCATATACAGTAAATCACCTTCATCCAACGCGGGCATAAACTCACTCCCCAGACGGCTTAATGGATACAGGGTTGCCAGCAGTAATATACCCGCGATAGCTAATGTGGTTTTTGGTCGCGCCAGTACGGCGGTTAACACCGGATGATAAAGGGCGATTAGCCCACGGTTAATGGGGTTGGCATTTTCATCAGGGATTTTGCCGCGAATAAAATAGCCCATTAATACCGGTACTAACGTAATGGCTAACCCCGCCGAAACGGCCATGGCATAGGTTTTGGTAAAAGCCAGCGGAGAGAACATCCGCCCCTCTTGCGCCTGTAATGTAAATACCGGAATAAACGATAATGTGATGATCAGTAAACTGCAAAACAGCGCCGGACCGACTTCAATGGCCGCCTGCTCTGAAATGCGCCAGTAATCCTGACTGACCGGTGTTTTCCCCGGGTTATCTCGCCGCCATTGCTCCAACACTTTGTGCATATTTTCGATCATCACGATCGCGGCATCCACCATAGCCCCGATGGCGATGGCTATCCCGCCCAGCGACATAATATTGGCATTGACCCCCTGATAGTGCATGACGATAAACGCCCCGAGAATCCCCAGGGGCAGAGTGATGATAGCCACCAATGCTGAGCGGAAGTGGAACAAAAACAGTGAGCAGATCACCGCCACCACTAAAAACTCTTCCAGCAATTTGAATGATAAGCTGTCGATGGCCTGAGTAATCAGGTGTGAACGATCATATACCGGTACGATTTCCACCCCAGCTGGTAAGCTGCGCTGAATCTGTTGCAGCTTCTCCTTCACGCCGTTAATGGTTTCCAGTGCATTTTTGCCATAGCGCATCACAATGATGCCACCGGCAACTTCCCCTTCACCATTAAGCTCGGCCACGCCACGGCGCATTTCTGGCCCCATCCGCACGGTAGCGACATCGGACAGTAAAATGGGAATACCTGCACGAGCAGTGATCACGATATTCCTGAAGTCATCCAGCGTTTTCAGGTAACCGCTAGCGCGCACCATATATTCTGCTGCCCCCATTTCCAGCACCGAACCACCGCCTTCCTGATTACTATCAGTAATGGCGCTGGCAATTTGTTGATGGGATAGATTTAGCGCCCGCATCTGTTCCGGGTCGAGAACGACTTGATATTGGCGCACCATGCCCCCGACACTGGCCACTTCAGAGACATTGGGTACTGTTTTCAACTCAAATTTTAGTGTCCAATCCTGCAAGGCACGCAGATCGGCCAGACTGTGTTTGCCGGTTCTGTCGATTAAGGCATATTCATAGATCCAACCCACCCCCGTGGCATCCGGTCCCAACGAGGCTTTGGCTTCAGCCGGCAAGGTAGCCTGCACCTGACTGAGATACTCCAGCACCCGTGAACGTGCCCAATAAGGATCAGTGCCATCATCAAACAGCACATAGACATAGGCGTCGCCGAACATCGAGAAACCGCGTACGGTTTTGGCACCAGGGACTGACAACATGGTGGTCGTCAGTGGGTAAGTCACCTGATCCTCGACCACTTGTGGTGCTTTACCGGGATAACTGACACGGATGATCACTTGCGTGTCTGACAAGTCTGGCAGCGCATCCAGCGGGGTTTGTTGCAGTGACCAAATTCCCCACGCGGCCATCATCACCGCGCCAAGCAGTACCAACAGCCGATTGCGCAGTGACCAGCGGATAATGGCGGCAATCATAGGTGGCTCCTGTGGGTATCGGTACTGCTATTGCTTGTTGCCGGCTGGATTTGGCGGATCTGTGCCCCTTGTTCATTGAGAGTGAAAGTGAAATTAACCTGACTACCAGCGACGATTTCCGGTGATAACGACTCTGCCGGTAGCTGGAAGTCCATCGTCATCGCTCCCCATTTCAAGGCCGCGATCGGGCCATGGGATAAGGTGATTGTTGAACCATTGATAGCGATGACTTTCCCTTGCACCGAGTAGATATCAATAGCTGCTGCGGCAGTGTTATTCGCTGTTGGCGTGGTATTCTCAGTTAAGGTGGGGGTATCCTCCATTTGTGGCAGAGCGCTTTGCAGACTGGCTTCTGAATCAATCAGGAATTGGCCCGAGGTCACCACCAACTGACCGGCGTTAAGCCCGGATTTTATCTCTGTCCAGCCGTCCTGAGTTTGCCCGGTACTGACATCCACTGGCTTAAAGTAGCCATTACCTTCAGCCAGCAGCACCCGGTTACTATTGCCTGACATCAGCAAGGCTTCTTGTGGAATAGCCAAGACCGGTTTTAGATTATCTGCTGGCGCGGATTGTACATTCAGGTACATGCCCGGTTTCAGCTTTTGTTGTGGGTTTTCCAGGACGATGCGCGCTTTTAAGGTGCGGGTAGCGAGATCCATATTAGGCAATAGCTCGCTGACGGTGCCGTGGAAGGTTTCACCCGGCCAACTGGCGGTCGTGGCGGCAATCGTACTGCCGATAGTGACTAAACTGGCTTGTGATTGCGGATAGTCCACCACTATCCATACCGGATCAAGGCTGGCTAATTCAAACAGTGATTGTGTCGCAGTCACTTGTGAACCGGCCCGAATATCCAACTTACTCACATAACCCTCAGACGGAGATCGTAAGGTGATCCGCGTTTGCGGCTGGCCGCTTTTTTCGACACTGCGAATCACCTCTTCTGGCATAAATTGCAGTTGTAGCCGTTGGCGAGCGGCGGCCGTTAATTGGCTATCACCCAAGGTACGGATTGCCAGATACTCTTGTTGCGCGGCACTCCAATCGGGAACCCATAATTGCGCCAATGGCTGATTTTTACTGACCGGTTGTTGATTGGCGCGTACATACAATTGTTCAATAATGCCGTTAGCCCGCGCCGCGATAACCTGCACGCTGCGCTCATCGGTTGCCACTGTGCCGTAACCGGCAAGACGATAGTTGAGTGATCGCATTTCCGCCGCGGCAGTGCGCACGCCTAAATTCTGCTGTTGGCGGGGGCTGATGCTAACGCCGCCCTGTGCTACGGCTTCATCGGCATAGCGCGGCACCAACTCCATATCCATAAACGGCGATTTGCCAGGTTGGTCGAAACGCTGGCCGGGGGACATAGGATCATACCAATACAGCACCTTCCGGCTATTTTCTGCCGGTGTTTTTTCAACCACCGTGGCTGCCGTGGTGGAGTGCTCTGAGGCGGGTTTAGCCAACAGATAACCGGCAACGCCACTGATCACGGCGACGGCCACCAGTGTCAAACTAGATAGCTTTTTCATCGCATGCTCTCCTGCGGGGTCAGATAACGGATGGCAGCCCAGGTACGGGCTAACTCTCTGGCGGCATTACTGGTATTGAGCTGGCTATCGAGCAGGGCACGCCGTGCTTCCAGCACACTGCTTAAATCGCTTTTATTGGCCTGATACTGCGCCATAACCAATTTAACCCGCTGTTTTTGCAGTGGTATAACCTCATCAGTCTGACGCTGCCATAATTGCTGTGTGGCCTGATATTGCGCCAGCAGAGTATCGAGTTGCGCCCGGTGGTCGCGGGTGAGTAACGTAAGCTGGTCGTTGGCTTCCATTGAACGCGATACATCGGCGGCATAGTCTTTGTCCTGACGTTGTGAGCGGAATAGTGGCAAATCAACGGTGATCATAACGCCCGCCATATCGTCATACTCGTCAGCTCGTTTAGCGTAATAGACCTCGATCCCAACGTCCGGTGTGGCGGCAATGGCCGATTGTGCGGAGCGGGCTTTGGCAACGTCAGCTTCACGGCTGGCAAGCAACACTTCAGGGTGCTGTTGGATGGCATCACGTAACACGGTGATATCTGCCGGTAGGCGGGCGAATGGTGGTAACGGGCCGCTGATATGCTTGACCTCAATACCGGTCAACTGCGTCAACTGGGTTTGTGCTAAGGCAACGTCACGTTGTGCGGTGGTCAATCTATCCTGCATGGCAGATAGCGTCAGGCGCGCATCCAATACACTGCTGGGTAATGCGCCACCACTGGCAACCCCGGCCCGTTGCAATGCGACCTGTTTTTCGCTTTCTTTTACCAGCACTTGCGCCGCGCCCACCGCCTGTTCGGTCAGGGCGAGATCAAGCCACGCCTGCGCCGTCTCTTTTTGCAGCCGGGTGCGGATAGTTTCACTGCCTGCTGCCGTTTTGCGCGCTTCAGCACTCAGGGTATCAGCCTTTCTTTGTCGCTTATCACTACTGATATAGTCCTGCATGATACCGACCCGCTGCATGGTCATGCCCTCGCGGGTGAAGCGGCGGGCATTACTGCCGCCGACCGGGAGGTTTTCAATACCAAACTTCAATTTTGGATCAGGCAGTTGGGTGGCTGAACTGGCCATATTTTCCAGCGCATTGACCTGATGCTGATTGGCTGACAGCTCGGCCGAGTAGCGTTCAGCATAGACCAGCGCCTGTTCCAGTGTGATATCTGCCGCGTAGCTCACCGCTGGCAGAGTGAAAAGTGCCGCCATTAGCAGTGCGGTAAATCCGAATGGCAGCGCAGCCGTGGGGCGCACCTGCTGTGGGTGATTCAGTAAAGGGGTCATCATTATCCCGTCTTATGGCTGCTGTGCTGAAATGGCAGTTAGCTGATAGCCTTGTTCGGTCTGGCGGAAACTGAAGGTCACGGATGTACCTGCGGGTAATGGCTGTGCGGCCAGGCTCTCCGGTAGGTCAAATGTCATGGTCATCGGTGGCCAGTTCAATGCCGGAATGGCGCTATGAGCGATAGATACGCGGGTGGCATGCCAGGTTTTTATCTGGCCCTGGGAGTGATAGCTCTCTGCTGGCGCAGAATCCGCCATTATTGTATGACTATCATGAGACATCGGGCTACTTTCACTCATGGCCGGGCTGGCGGCGAACAGCGGAGAAGAGAACAGTAATACAGCAGATACAGCGCTAAATAAGATACGCATAGCAATAACTCCAAAACATAGAATAAGCACAACACACCACGATTAAGTGGCCTGAAGAAAACGGTTATTTATGTCTGGATCTATTCTCTAAAGCGGCAGAAAGCGATTTCAGTGGGGGGGCCGACAATGGGGGGGGTATGCCAGTCAACGCGCTGGACGCGTGGTGTTTGTTGCCTATCAGCCAATACTAACTCCGTATTGGTGGGTAAGGCTGCCAGCACCAACATGCCGCTGTCAGACTGGATAGAGTCAGGGATGCAGTGTTTTTCACATAAGGAGTTTTGCCCCTGACCATGAGACATATCCATCATTGATGGCATGTCGTGCATTTGGTTTTCTGTTGCTAAAGGGTCAGGCTGTATATGCCCTTGATGCTGGGTAAATACCGGCGAGGCAGAAGGGGCAATATCACACTGATGGCCGGCGATGGCCAACTGCGCGTTGAGAATTAGCCAGCAGGCAACCAGCAGCATACCGCACATGCGCATTTTACTGGCGCGCATCCGGTGCATAAGCTGTGGTACTCCCCTAAATGCTGGCATGTTTAACCTGAATGTGTGGTGATATTAAATAATGCTGCCAGCGAGTATAGGATCATCTCCCTGTTTTTAGAATGGTTTTATCGGGTTGCACTGAGTGAAATAAAAGGTTGCCAAAACGTTAGTATGCTGAATTTATTCTATTTATTTCGATATCTGAAGCCACAATGGGGTTGATTAGAAGAAATATTTACTTTTCTTTAAGTTATTAGCCCACACCGCTATGCATCAATCGGCGTGGGCTGAATAAACCTAAGCCTTACCAGGCATAACTGACAGTTGCGGTGGCAACACGGCCACTGCCATAGAAGCAAGCTGCCATCTGTGCACAACTGGCAACATATTCTTTGTTGAACACATTGTTGACGTTAACCTGCAAACTGGTGCCTTTCATCGCTGGCAGAGCTTGTCCCAGTTCATAACGCATCATCCAGTCATACAATGTCACCGCCGGGACTTTAAAGCTGTTCTTGGCATCACCCCAACTGGTGCCGATATAGCGGACACCAACACCAGTGGATAAGCCATCGACTACTCCTTTATCAAAGGTATACATTCCCCACAGTGAGGCGGAATGGCTTGGTGTGCGGGCTGGCATTTTGCCTAATTCAGCCAGTGTTTTGGTTTCACGCACTTTCCCTTTGGTGTAGGTATAGGCAGCAATCAGGTTGATATTGTCGTTAATCTCACTGTTTAACTGCGTTTCGATCCCCTGAGATTGCACTTCACCAATTGGGACGTTGTAGGCCAGCGCCTGGTCGTATTGGCTGATATTTTTCTGGCGTAAATCGTACAATGCAGTCGTCAACAAGGTGCTGCTGCCCGGTATCTGGTATTTGAGGCCAAGCTCAACTTGACGCGCGGTAACCGGGTCCAATGCCCCAGTTCCCGGCGCGCCTTTGGCGGTGCTAGGTTCAAATGAAGTACTGTAACTGATATACGGCGAGATACCGGAATCAAAGGCATACAACACACCAGCACGGCCGGTAAAGGCATGGTCGTCTTGTTGATCCTGAGTAGCGGTTTTGCGGCTTAGCGTTTTTAACTGTGACCAGTCATAGCGCCCGGATAAGAGGAAATTCCACTTATCCAGTTCAATTTGATCTTGTAAATAGACCCCCACCTGATCGAGTTTGGTCAGATCACTGCTATTGAGTGACAAGTCACTCTCTTTAATATTCAGACCATAGACAGGTGATACCCAATCCAGATTGTATTTTGTCTGCACGGTGCCCATAAAGAACTGACTATCAATACGGCTACGTTTGTAATCCAGCCCAGTCAGCACCGTATGGTTTAACTGCCCGGTCCAGAAATCAGCTTGCAGTTGGTTATCAACGGCAAACTCAGCCATGGTCTGGCGCTCGATTTGCGGGCGACGAGTCATGGTGCGGTTATCTGGCAGCAAATTCATAAAGACCAGATACTTGTAGTCTTGCTTGTTATAGCTGTAGCGCAGGTTCTGGCGGAATTTAAAGGTGTCATTGATATAATGTTCAAGAGCATAGCCGACAGAGGTCTGCTCGCGTTCAGACTGATCAAATGACGGATCGCTAACGTTAAAATCGTAAGGTATATGGCCGTATGCAGTACCAAACACGGTTCCAGTGGCTGGCAAGAAGTTACGTGAACCGGCTTTGGGTTCTTTCTGATAACTGGTCAGTAAGGTAAAGGTGGTGTCTTCGTTCGGGATAAAGGTTAGTGCCGGGGCGAGAGCAAAACGCTCCTGTTTAAAGCTATTTACGGCATCATCTTGTGTTCTGCCAAGCCCGTTCAAACGATAGAGTAGTTTACCTTCATCATCCAACACGCCACCGAAGTCGAATGCTGCTTCAGCCAGGCTATTATTGCCTGCACCCACCTGCACTTTATGAATACTTTCCGCTGTTGGGCGTTTACTGACCATATTGATCAGGCCGCCGGGGTTCACCTGGCCGTAAAGCACTGATGCTGGGCCGCGGATGACTTCAATTCGTTCCAGCAACCAGGGGTCTATCTGGCCTCCACGGCGTGCACCACCTAATGAGTTGTAGCTTAAGCCATCGAGAAAACGCGGGGCATAGCCAAAACCACGAATGATCACTTCGTCATTCATATTCGAGCCGCCACGGTATTCCGGCACGACACCGGCGGTATAGCGCAGGGCCTGTGCCACAGAAGCCGCCCCTTGATCTTGCATTTGCTGGCGGGTAATAACTGAAACTGATTGTGGGGTGCGGATCAGTGGTGTGTCAGTTTTAGTCGCGGTGGCGCTGTTTTTAGCGACGAAACCATCATCTTGTTGGCCGCTGCCCGGTTTGGCGACAACCACTAATTTATCTTCTTTAGCCGCAGTGGCCGCTAATGCGTTGAGTGACGGTATCAGTATCAAGGTGGTGGTGAATAATAAGGTCTTTGCTGTGCAGCCTGCGCGAAATGGCAATGTTGTTGGTATCTTCTTGCCAGAAATATCAAACATGATTTATCCCTACCTGGAAGTACAATAATGGAAAGTATTTAAACCTCATACGTCAGGTTCTTGATGCCAACCGGGCTTTATTTGCCTCTATTTAGCTTGGTTGTTACAAAAAAACGTTATATTCCAATCCAATAACCGTCGCATAGCACATCGCCCATATCTAAATTACGATGATAGGCTGGCACACTGGAGAGAATGCTTACTATGTTATTGCAAATAATAATACTTCTCAATATTATTTGTGTTTAGGTAATAACCTTATATATATTAAGTCTTATATCCATTTGTGATGGCGCACAGTCGCCGCGCTATCAATGAATAAAGACTTAATCATAAATAGACCGTGACCGGTGTGATGACATAAAGAGGGCAGCGTGTGAGAGTGGCGAGCGAATATCCAGAGAGTCAGCAGTTATTACAGGATCCTTCGGCGGGCAGTGAATCATGGTGGCAGCGCATCGCACAGTGGGGAACGCCCCTGACTGAACCGGCAGCGGCTGGCAAAGTAAAGCTGACTTTCCTGTGGCGCGACCGACAAGGAAAGGCGCGTGATTCGGTATATAGCTGCGTGTATATCGATGTTAACGGCGTGACAGATCACCACAGTGTTAATCCTGAATCGCTCACTCGGCTGGGCCAGACGGATGTTTGGTATTGGCAGGCAGAGGTGGAGTCTGATTTTCGTGGCAGTTACAGCTTTATTCCCGTCTCAGCAGAGAAATGTTTGAATTTGCCGGCCGGTAATCCGCAAGAACAGCGTCAGGCACAGCGCGATTGGTGGATCTCATTGATGGATCTCGCTGAGAACGATCCGTTAAACCCGATCGCCGCGCATTGCAGTTATCGCGGAATGCCACTTTCTGCGGTTCATTTAGCCGATGCTTTGCCGCAAACGGCCTGGCAGCCAATTGATGCGGGTAAAATTCTGCCCGCCGACCCGCAACGTCTGCAACTGATTAGTTGGCACAGTCAGTTATTGGGCAATAGTCGCAATGTGTGGATTTACTCAACGACAACCGGTGCTGAAGATAAAGCCGATCGCCCATTGGCTATCTTGCTGGATGGCCAATATTGGGCACTCAGGCAGCCGGTGTTTGGCATTTTGGATAGTGAAACCGCCGCAGGGCGTTTACCTGCTGGCGTCTATGTGTTGATCGACATCATTGACCAGACTCATCGTTCGCAAGAGCTGCCTTGTAATCAGGATTTCTGGCAGGCATTGCAAACGGAATTACTCCCGCAGATTGCATTGCAACAGGCTTTTACGGAACAAGCGTCTCGTACTGTGGTGGCCGGGCAGAGTTTTGGTGGGTTGGCATCGTTGTACGCTGGATTACATTGGCCACAGCGTTTTGGTTGTGTGTTGAGTCAGTCCGGTTCGTTCTGGTGGCCTGATGTTGATAATTTCAAGGCACTGACGGCGGGGACTGCTGAACGTCAGGGCTGGCTGACCGAGCAGGTGTATCAGGGATTGGGGGCGAGTCAGCCATTGAATATCTTTATGGAAGCAGGTCGCCGTGAAGATGTGATTTATCAGGTCAATCAAGCCATGAGTGCAGCGCTTCGTCAGGCAGGGCATCGGTTGCAGTATCGGGTCTATGCGGGTGGGCATGATGCTCTATGCTGGCGGGGGGGCTTGATTGATGGATTGCGCTGTCTGTTAACCTGATCGACTGAGTCTTAACCGCCTTCGGCGAGCAGAGGGCAGACTCGCTCTCTGCTCGCTGGCGGATTAAATTTTAAATCGCCCCTTCGGTATCACCAATGGTGTATGTGAAACCGGATCATCAATGATCAAACACGGCATACCAAATACCTGCTCGACCAAATCTGCCGTGATCACCTCGCGCGGGTGACCTTGTGTAACTACCTGCCCGTCGCGCATGGCGATAATATGGGTAGCGTAACGACAGGCATGATTAAGATCATGCAGAACAGCAACCAAGGTATGGTTATGTTGCTGATTAAGGTTACTGAATAACTCCAATAAATCAATCTGATGGGCGATATCTAAATAGGTGGTGGGTTCATCCAGCAGCAACAGCGGCGTCTGCTGTGCCAATACCATAGCTATCCATACTCGCTGGCGTTGCCCGCCGGATAATGCGTCCACTGATCTGTCAGCCAGTTCACTGACACCGGTGGCTTGCATGGCATTATTGACCGCCAGTTTATCGGCCTGTGTCCATTGCTGTAATAACTTCTGATGGGGATAACGGCCACGCGCCACCAAATCTAACACGCTGATACCGTCGGGTACTTGCGAACTTTGTGGCAACAAACCCAAATGACGAGCCACCTGCCGGGTATCAATGCTGGCGATATTCTTGCCGTCTAAAATTACCTGACCTGCTTGCGGTTTCAGCAAACGGCTCAGTGCGCGTAGCAGCGTTGATTTACCACAGGCATTGGGGCCGACAATCACCGTAAATTCACCATCAGGAATGGAGATGCTCAGGTTCTGGCTGATTATCTTACCGTCGTAGCCCAGTGTTAGGGCGTCGGCTTGTAAGCGGGAGGAAAAATCGCTGTGATGTAGGGTGGTTGCAGGGGTAACAATACTCATGATCGCCCGGACTCCCGGATTAAAAGCCAAATAAGATACAGGCCGCCGATGCTGGTGGTAACCACGCCGACCGGCAATTGATTAGGTGGAAATAGGTGTTGGGCGCAGAGATCGGCGGCAACCAGTAATAAGGCGCCCATCAGTGCCGACGTGGTTAACGTCACTGAAGATGTGCCCGCCAGACGCCGTGCTATTTGTGGGGCGGCTAATGCAATAAAGGAGATAGGCCCGGCGGCGGCGGTGACGGCGGCCATTAGAATGACGCCAATCGCCATCAGGCTCAGGCGAGTTTTCTCAACGGGAACCCCTAATGCACCAGCGGCATCATCGCCCATTTCCAGCAGTGGCATGCGGCGGCTAAGCAGCATTGCAGCTATCGTCGCGGCAAAGATAAACATCAGTGATGGCAGGCCCTTAGCCCAGCTCAGACCATTCAATGACCCCGCCCCCCAGGCCGCGGCAGTCATCGCCGATTCCAGTGATGCCGTGATTGTCAGCCAGGTATTGAATGCAGTGAGCATCGCGCCAATGGCAATGCCGACAATAATTAGCCGAAAACCTTGAATCCCTTGTCGATATGCCAGCAGATACACCGCAATAGCTGCCAGTAAGCCGCCAACCAAGGCGCTGCTGGCAATCTCGAAATAGTTGCCATTAAACAGAGTAATCGCGACTAGCGCGCCGGTATAGGCACCCATATTAAAGCCGATGATGTCAGGGCTGCCGAGTGGGTTACGTACTAATGACTGAAATATTGCGCCACTGATACCCAGTGCGGCACCAAAAATCAGCGCCATCACTGCGCGGGGTAAGCGCCACTGATTGACGATAATATCCACTGCACCACGGGTTTGCCCGAACAAGGCATTAAGTACCTGTTGAGGCGACAACGCCAGAGTCCCCGCCATTAATGCCAGCAGTGCGCCCAACAAACAGGCCAGCAGCAGCAGGCTGCAAACAACTAAACTGCGTGGTCGGATGCGTAAATTTATCGCGCCATCGGGGCGACCAAATAGCCACGGCGAGGTGACAGACTTCATAGCGTGGTCATCCTTTTGTTACGTCGAACGAGCCAGATTAGCAAAGGCGCGCCAATAAATGCCGTTACGACGGAAACCCGTAACTCGCCCGGCACCAAGAAGCGGCCAATAATGTCAGATACCAGCAACAGGATAGGTGTCATCACTAATGTGAATGGGAGAATCCAACATTGATTCGGCCCAACAATCCAACGGGCGATATGGGGGACCATCAGGCCAACAAAGGCGATAGGGCCAACGGCTGCGGTAGCGGCACCGCACAACAAGGTGACGGCGATGACTGCCCAAAATTGGGTTTGGACAATACGGGCCCCAATCGCGGCCGCCAGATCCTCTCCCATATGCATGGCATTGAGTGGCCGAGCCAGCAGCAGGGAGATTACACCGCCGAGCAGGATTGCCGGAGTGACGGCCAATACCACCGACATACTGCGGATATCCAATGAACCTGCCTGCCAGAAGCGCACCCGATCAAAAACCAGTGGATGTGTCAGTGCTATGCCAGAGGAAATCCCCATTAACACAGCGCCAATCGCGACACCGGAAAGTGTCAGGCGCAGGGGATTAACGCGCCCGCCGCCCTGAGCACCGACCCAATACACCACCAGGGTGGTTAACATCGCACCGATAAAAGCGGAAATAATATAGCCCTGAATGGCATTAACGCCGAAAAAAATGATCCCGACGGCGACGGCAAAACTGGCTCCGGCATTGACGCCAAGAATACCGGGGTCAGCCAGTGGGTTACGGGTTAGGGCTTGCATGACTGCACCCGATAGCCCCAGCGCTGCACCGGCGAGTACACCAATCAGGGTTCGCGGCAGACGTGATTCAACGATCAAAATGCTATCGGCGCTGTGCTCTGTACCGAGCAAACTCTGCCAGACCACAGAGAAAGGGATAGCTTTGGCACCGAGCATCAGGCTGGCAGCCATGACCAATAGCAACACAACAATGCTGAACAGCAGCAGCAGCCCGCGTCGGCGCGTTGTTGGTACCCCTGACGTCGACACCGGTGTCAGCGGTTTTATTGAATATTGATCTGGAGAATAATCAGCAGGCATTGTAACTCTTCTTTAACAAATGATTATTGTTATCGATTTGATTATCATTATTATTTGGGTGAGATATGTTAGCACGCATTATTGTTAGAATGCATCGCTGTGGTAGCGCAGGGGGAAATTTAGCCTGCTCGGTCACATTCCTGAATGCGCTCAACGTCAGAACCGGGACTTACCCAATCAATGAGCAGGTTTAAACATCCCTTCAATTCGGGCTAACAGATTACTCGCACTGTAATAATCCAAGCGGAAAGTGTCATAACCCACGGCATAAACACGGTTGTGCTCAATCGCTGGAATATGAGCTAAAAATTTATTACTTTTCAATGCATCAACTGACGGTTGATCACCGGAGAAGAGTAAAATAGTCTCACCGTTCAGACCTTCAGCCAGCTTCTCGCCACCTAACTGAATAATATCCTTACGATGTCCCATACTGGTGTTGCCTTTCACGGCTTCAGGTATTTCAGCGAGCCTAAAGCCCAGCGCCTGCAACAACTTGCCCTGTGCCGAGTCTTCAGTCCACAAGTTCGCGGTGCTACCGGCGGCTTGATAGACAAAAGCCGACGTTGGCTGCGGTGGTAAGGTAATACTCTGTTTCACCTCATTGAGCCGGTTGGCAAATTTATCAATCACATCTTTCGCATCGGTTTCATGGCCAGTTGCCTGCCCCAATATCATTGCTAACTCTTGCCAGCTTTTATCATCGTAATTAATCACTAAGGTTGGCGCGATAGCGGATAACTGCTCATACAATTTCACCGCGGAATCCCCCCCGGTGGCAGAAATAATAATTAAGTCAGGGTTCATGCCGGCAACAGCTTCGGCGTTTGGCTCAGTCTGATATATCGGCACCAGTTTTTTTGCCTGTGCGACAGCCGACCATTGAGTAAAGAACCCTTGATTATCTGCGACAGTGGAGCTGGGCGCGGTCGCTCCACTGGCAATCACCGGCGCATTGATCGCCAATAAGGTGCCAGTGATGGTGATGCTGGTGGAGACAATCCGTGTAGGTTGCTGCGTTAATGTGACCGGGCCTTTAGCCGTTTCCACCGTCCGGGACCATGCTGGTGAGTTGTCGTCTGCCGCTGATGCGTTGTTCTCCTCCGCGGGTTTGCAGCCGGATAACCAAAATATCAGACACAGCAAGCCCAGTAGGGCAGGCAGAGAACGGGATGTTTTACAGGCAGACATATAGTGGGACATAACGGCGTTTTCTCTTTCTATTTAACGGTGCCAGGTCGTAATTTATCACGCTATAAAATGAATGGTAGTAATTATTATTCCTATTACTATTTACAATGTGGTGAGTGAAAGGGAAGATTGGCGTGCTCATCTTCAAGACAGGAAACCTGGCGAAATATCGCACCAGTCAAACCATTTAGAAGACGATCAGTCGCGTGCTGGCCAGACTCATTAGCATGATTTAAGCCAATTCAGCCGGCCTTTGGGGGCTGCGGCTAGCGCGAATTAAGGTGTAATACCGGCCAGCGATCGTTGGCCGCTCTTCTGTTAGTATCACCGCCGCCGTGCTAAGCACATGCCTATATTGCAATGAATAAAATTGTTATTTCCCCAGCCTGGTTTCCTTGCTAAAAAAATACGGAATCAACCATAGTAAATAAATAGTTAAATTTTGCTGTATCGCGTGCCTGATGGTTTGATATGGATTTTTGTTATTATTTTATTTATCTCGCCCAATCGCATTTAATAAGATATTTAATTCTGCAATTGCAAAAACAGGTAATTCTCTATCTGTAAGTAAATTAATTGATTGGCTAACTATTCTAAGAGTTAATAGGCAATGGGGCGCTGTATTTATATTCAGAATAAATACATATAATGTGGAAACTACTGAGCGTTGTTAATCAGTTTTCGATCAAGATTATCGAACGTTATTTACATTTTAATAGGTGAAATCAATCAGTTGTTTAATATTGATCGGTTATCTTGATCTTTTGTGTTGGTTTCATGCTATTTTGGTGATGAGTCCTGATAATTAACCTTTTTCCCTGCGGGGATTATCAGCGATAAACACCTTGAAATCTCAAGGAAATAAACTAAAAAAATAAGACACAGGGGTATTCCCGTGAATTTTCTAAAACATATCACCATCAGGATGGCGTTATTATCTATTCTTGTTATATTTTTGTTGCTTTGGGGAGGTGTCTCGACCTTTACATTATTTTCACTTAACCAATTGACGCATTCATTACATCTGAGTTCTAACCAACAAAAAAACATTAATATTATTAATCGGGGTAATGACCAATATTTTCGTGTGGTTACTCGTTTAAGTCGTGCCGCGGCATATCGTCAAAGCGGGGCAACTGCCGATGCTGATCGTGAATTGGCTTCAGCAGGTGTAGCACTAAAAAATACCCAAGAGAGTTTGGCGAAATTTAAACTGCAATCTCATGAGTCGATGGATCCATTACTGACAGATAAAACTATTCAAAGCTGGTCAACATTATTGAGTAATGGAATTGAACCGATGGCTAAAGCGGTGGCAGAGAATCGCTTCGAAGATTATAACAATTTGTTTAACAAAGATTATCCGCCATTAAGCCGAGAGTTTGGCGCTACCGTCGAGAAGTACAATTCTGCGGTTGATGCCGCAACAGAGGCTGCCAGTTTGCGGGTGGAGACATTAGTCGACTGGTGTCAACGGGCGCTTTTTGCTGCATTAATTGCCGGTGTTATCATTCTGTTCTTAACCGATCGCTATATCGTCAGTTATTTGGTGCGTCCGCTGGAGTCGATCAAGGTGCACTTTAAACGCTTAGCTGAAGGGCAGTTAGGCCGGGCAATGCCTGAGTTTGGCCGTAACTGCGTCGGGCAACTGATCCCTTACTTACGTGAAATGCAAAATAGTTTGGTGAATACGGTATCAACTATTCGCAACAGTACCGATGCGATTTATACCGGAGCCGGTGAAATTGCAGCAGGAAATGCGGATCTCTCTTCCCGTACCGAGCAACAAGCGGCGGCACTGGAAGAAACCGCGGCCAGTATGGAACAACTGAATGCAACGGTGAAACAGAACGCCGAAAACGCGCATCAAGCCAGTAAGTTGGCTGAGAATGCCTCTGCAACAGCGAAAAATGGCGGGCGGATTGTCAACGATGTCGTTGCCACTATGAGCAGTATTACGCAAAGCTCACGTCGTATTGCGGATATTATCGGTGTGATAAACAGTATCGCCTTCCAAACCAATATTCTGGCACTGAACGCAGCGGTTGAAGCGGCCCGAGCCGGTGAGCAGGGGCGCGGTTTTGCGGTAGTAGCGAGTGAAGTTCGTAATTTGGCCCAACGTAGTGCACAAGCGGCGAAAGAAATCGAAGGGTTGATCAGTGAATCGGTATCCCGAGTGAATATTGGCTCACAGCAAGTATCTGAAGCAGGGGAGACGATGAATAGCATCGTGCAGGCGGTGACCAATGTAACCGACATTATGGGCGAGATTGCCTCTGCTTCTGATGAGCAAAGCCGCGGCATTGGTCAAATTGGGCAAGCTGTCGCCGAGATGGACGGCGTCACACAACAAAATGCCTCCCTGGTACAAGAGTCTGCCGCTGCGGCTGCCTCGTTAGAAGAACAGGCACGGCAACTGACAGAAGCGGTCTCTGTTTTTAATTTATCAGATAATATGCAAGCCACTCATTCTTAGTTAAACTTTGATTCAATTTAAGAAATAACACTTATTGTCGTAATAAATAGTAGAGAACAGCCACCGGATTGCGCTAAGAGTCAGCGCCGTCTGGTGGTTTTCTATTACCAGTTTTAGGCATTTAGTCACAAAAACGCTATAGTGAGCTAGGTTGTTATTAGCTTTCAATAATAAAAAAATTCATGTTTTTATCGGGTTAAACAATGAGAATTGCTCACTTTCGCAGCATTTTATTTTTACTGGCGATGGGTATCTCATCGCCATCTTTTGCCATTAACTGCCAGCGTGCAGCGACGCCGGTTGAATATACTGTATGTGGTAATGAGGATTTACACTGGCTGGATCAGACATTTAGCGATATCTATCAGTCCATGTTGGTCAAATATGATACAGAAACAGTGTATCAGCAACGACAAATATGGGAAAAATCCCTTAACAGTTGTACCAGTGATAGCTGTATTCAGCGTGCCTATTTTCAGGGCATTGTCTCCATGTCTGATATTGACAAAAATTTTGATTGGAGCGGGCAGTGGTGGAATGTTACCAAAGGGAATGACCGGGGTGGCGTTATCAAAATAACCCGGGTTGCTGAGTGGGGATTTAGTATTGATAGCCGCGCCTGGTCCGGTGAAAATACCGGTAATTTTAGAGCTGAAGCACGTAAAGTTGAAGGGTTAGCGGTTGTTGATCTTATTGAAAATACAGCAAACTGCCGGTTATTACTGATCCCGATAAAAGATGGTTCAATTCAGGTGCACAGCAATGGCAGTTGGGGTTGTCGAATTTCGATGCCTAAAGATGTCTTTATTGACGGGCAGTATGTTCGGGCTGAAAAAGATCCACGTGAGACTCCCAGCTTACTTTCGGTCGGTATTTTTACTGATACCAACAACGATAAACTTTTCCGTGAGTTAGTCGGCGACCATTACGCCCAGTTTGTCGCCTCAGCCAACGTCTATATCTATAGCCATGACCGGGATAACCGGGGGGCAAAAGTATTATCCACCTGGGTGCGAGGTGCCGCTAATAAACGTGCATCAATAATTATGTATAACCGTGCCGGTTTGATTTGGGCCGCGTATGTTGCGCCTGAAAAAAATGGCACGCTGCGGGTTCACTATTTTACTAATGTGCCTGAAGATAAAGATAAAAGGCCCAAAACTATTGTTGAATGGCAGCAAACCTTTATGGATAACTAATTATCCCCTTTTTCTTTGAAGTTGTAGGGATTAATGAGCCTCATCCCTGAGGCTCAGCTACTTTTACTCTAAGGTACCAATCACATTCAGCGCCATATCATCAGGCACTTCGTTATAAGACAACACATTCAACCCATGGCAGAATAATCGTGCATAGCGTGCTATTAATGGCCGCAATTGTGGAGTTACCAATAAAATAGGTTGGTGATTTTCTGCTTTCATCTGCTCTTTAATGATCGGCATATTCTGCTGCAACTGGGTCAGGATATTTGGGTCGACTGGGAAGTTATCCAATACCACTTTCCCCGCTTGCTGCGCCTGATTCAACGAGCCAAGCAACATATTTTCTAATTCGTTATTAATGGTATAAACCGCCAGGTTTTTGTCATCGCCATTGATACCATTGACGATACCGGTACGTAATGCGTAACGCACATCAGAGGTGAGGAGCAGTGAATCTTTGGTGATAGTGGCACTTTCTACTAAGGTGGTGGCGATGGTGACAATATCTTTCAGCGACACATTTTCGGTTAATAGTTGACGATACACCTTCAGCAATTGGCTAAAATTCAATCCGGCAGCCAAATCTTCAGCCAAACGTGGCGACAGCGACTCAAGCCGTTGGTGTAATTGGGTTATATCATCATAATTAAACAGTTCAGATAAATGGTCACGTACCACTTTATTCACATGGGTCGCGACCACACTGGCACAATCCACCACCTGATAACCGAAGTTTAGTGCCGTGGGTTTATCTTCCGGCGCTACCCATACCACGGCCAGGCCGTAAGTTGGATCGATTGCCAGTACACCATCAACCTCGCCGTATTGTTCCGCTGTTGGAATCGCCATCAGTCTATCAATATAAACATCGCCACCGGCGACTTTGACACCATTAATATTGATGGTGTATTGGGACGGTTTTAAGCGAAAGTTTTCCCGTACTTTGACTTCCGGTAATAGAATTCCGCAGGTTTCGGAGATAATTTGCCGCACCCCTCGCAGCCGCTGAATCAGCGGTCGGCCTTTTGATTCATCGACCAGTGTGACCAGCTTATAGCCCAAATTCAGGCCGATAGGTTCAACTATCGGAATATTTTCCCAGTTGAGGTTCAGGGCATTATCTTCAGAAATGGCTTGGTCGAGGATTGTAAGATCGGGCTCAGCATCCGCTTGCTGAATTTTTTTACTTTGCTGCCAAGCGGCGAACAGGAGTAATCCGGTGAAGCTGAGAAAGGCAAGATGGGGCATCCCCGGCACAATGGCGAGTATGAACATCACGAATGCCGCAGCATACAAGATGGTCGGTTTTGCCAACAACTGATCTTTAATTTCATCAGTCATGTCACCGCCATCACTCACCCGAGTGACAATAATTGCCGCCGCGGTTGCTAATAACAGGGACGGAATTTGTGCCACCAGACCGTCACCAATAGTCAACAATACATATTGTTGAAACGACTGGCTGGCGCTGAGATCGTATTTAAAGATACCGATACAGATACCGCCGATCACGTTGATCACCAGAATCATAATACCGGCGATGGCGTCACCGCGAACAAACTTGGATGCTCCATCCATCGCACCGTAGAAGTCAGCTTCGCTGGCCACTTCTTTACGGCGCAAGCGCGCTTGCTCCTGATTGATTAACCCGGCATTAAGGTCGGCATCAATCGCCATCTGTTTACCCGGCAGTGCGTCCAAGGTAAAGCGGGCCGACACTTCAGAAATTCGCTCAGCACCCTTGGTTACCACCACAAAGTTGATTGTCGGGGTGGTATCAGAAGAGGAGCGGCAAGAGATTGTGGCGCAACTGAATGGGCAAACCATCTTTTCGCAGCAATCCTTTATTTCAATTCCCTCTAACAGCAAAAGTGGCGGCGGCAAGTTCTCTGACAGCATTGATGGTAAGGAGCAAGCGAAAGAGACCAAAAGTAATCTGGCAGTTGAGGTGCCGGAACCGGAGCAATCTCTGGAAGAGGTGGTGGATAAATCACGTAAAGAAATGGAAGAGTTATCACGCATCATTATGCAAATTACTTCTGCCTACGATGCGCAATCCAACCTGCAAATGGAAGTGGTGCCACAAGGGCTACGTATTTTGATTCAGGATGATAAGCAGCGCGATATGTTCCAGCGCAGTAGCGCGGTACTGACGCCGTTCTTCAGCCGTCTATTGGCTGAGTTGGCTCCGGCATTTAATGAGATGGACAATAAAATCATTATTACCGGCCATACCGATGCTTCCCGCTACCGTGATCAGGTGTTGTACAACAACTGGAATCTGTCGGGTGAGCGGGCGTTGATGGCCCATAAAGCGTTGGTAAAAGGTGGGTTAAGTGAGGCGCGAGTACTGCAAATCAATGCGATGGCAGACCAGATGTTACTGGACCCTGCTGAACCTCTTGCGGCGAAGAACCGCCGTATTGAAATTATGGTCTTAACCAAAACGGCTTCAGACACCTTATATCAGTTCTTTGGCAACCACGGAGAGAATGTAGTGAAACCGGCAGCGAAAAAAGCCGGATAGTTATGTTCATCTTTTCACCGCCCAGTCTACCCTCGAACCTTCAGGACTGGGCGGTGCTTTTTAATACAATGACTTAACTTAAGTGGCCATATCTGCACGCTGAGTTCGGGCGGCAAACCTAACGTGGTGTGATAGTGACGGTATTTCCATGGGTAGCAATGGTGACACGTTGCCCCGGTTGGAATTGGGTAACGCCCTGAGCTTGAACCACCAGGAAGGTGGTGCCGTTATCGCGGCGCACTTCCAGTTCAACACCACTACTGCGATTCATCATACTCTGGACTTGTTGGCCTACTACGCCACCGGCAACGGCACCTGCTGCGGTTCCGAGACGGCGACCAGTACCGCCGCCAATGGTGTTACCCAGAAAACCACCCACCACAGCCCCACCTACCGCACCCGCAACATTATTCCCATCTCCGCCCTGAATAGTGACCGGACGGACAGAAACCAAGGTTCCGTAAGTCACAGCTTGGGCCTGGCCGGCCTGAGAACTGCTAAAAGTATCGCCCGAAAGGGTATTATTATTGGCGCAACCACTGAGAGTGGCGATGGCGAGGGTTACAACAATGAATGGTTTTATCATAAAGACCCTTCCTACTTGAAGTTGCTAACTTATAACCGATTGAATATTGACCGGTAAAATAATCATAGCACGACTTATTTGCTTATTAATTGATAGATAGATAAAAAGTAGAGTTAACTCAAATTTTATAGGACGATTAGCCCCAATCAGAGGGCATGTTATCGTCTCTCTGGCCGACAATTTACCGGCGAAAGTAAAATCACGGCAGCGGAAGCACATTTAACTCTGCGTAAAGTGCAATTTATAACCTAATGCACCGATAACAGATTATCCCTCTGGCAAGTATTCGCTATCACTGTCATCGCTATGATCCATTTTGTAACATTAAGATTTATCATTAAAAATGACAAAACAGGCTGTTAGAGTTCTCAAACTGAATGAAATTGATAAGAATCCGATTTTCTGGCTGATGTAACAATTCGCACTAGGAATAATGGTTAAATTAATAACTAATCACCTTGTATGATTTATATCCGCAGGTCTGGTTGGTTTCATTTTTTATAAAATGTTCAGGGAAGGGCTAATGGTTAACACTTTTTAGGTAGAATAATGACCTAATGAAATGTTAAAAAAATCAGTTTTAGTTAATAATTGATAGCAACATGGCGACCTAAAGATTGTTTTTCGTACAGATTTTTACCGCTGGTGGTGAGTATCGACAAGCGTTAGGCCCCGCAAGGGTTTGTCGCATTTTGACCGTATTTCAAAGTGTGTTAATTCAACGTTTTCAATGGCAAATTACATTATGATGATCAATTAAATTCACTTAAAAAAGGGAAATGATACATTTCATCTTTAAGTTGGATGGAATTTTCATTTCCAGTTAAATAACTAAAGTAAGTAATATATAATTAAAGTCATTGCATTAATTTACTATTTTGGGTTAATGATATTGAATTCCATCTGCATCCTCCGCATTCCCTCCTGACAGATTTTTTATTTTCTGGCAAATGAAATGTTTTGCTGAAACGGTTTTAGTTCACAGATATTTACCCCTTTCAGACTCAATCAATTATCCATTGATAAAGATCAACTTAATTATATTTGCAGAGTTACAAACTATTAACAGAATATCCTTCATCTTTTTTCAAAGTGCAGGTGTGTTGGCTGCTCTCACTTACTCTAATCACTTACTTATGTAAGTTCAGCGGGGTTCTTTCGTTTGCGGCCGTCCTGCATTTCGAAATCTATTGGATATAAGACCATGCTTTTTATAGGGATATACCCATCATTAGTATCGGGTATGTGAACAATATAATAATAATGACAGGGGAAAAAACATGCTTTCCCAGCATGGCGTTAACCGTCGTGATTTTATGAAGCTTTGTGCAGCGCTGGCTGCCACCATGGGTCTCAGCAGTAAGGCTGCCGCAGAAATTGCCAATATGGTCGGTTCACCACAACGGCCACCGGTCATCTGGATTGGTGCTCAGGAGTGCACCGGCTGTACCGAATCACTATTGCGCTCAACGCATCCCACCCTTGAGAATTTACTGCTCAGTGTTATCTCAATGGAGTATCACGAAGTGCTGTCAGCAGCATTTGGTGAGCAGGCGGAAGAGAATAAGCACCGCGCTATTGAACAGTATAAAGGGAAGTACATACTGGTGGTGGATGGTTCTATCCCACTGAAAGATGGTGGGATTTACTGCATGGTGGCGGGCAAACCTATTGTCGAGCATATTCGCGAAGCGGCGGAACATGCGGCAGCTATTATTGCCATCGGCTCCTGTTCTGCCTGGGGGGGCGTGCCAGCCACTGGTGGCAACCCGACCGGCGCGGTCAGCTTGCAGGATGCACTGCCGGGTAAAACCGTGATTAATATTCCCGGTTGCCCACCCAACCCCCATAACTTCCTGGCAACCGTTGCTCATATTATCACTTTCCAGCGCCCCCCTGCGTTGGATACCAAGAACCGTCCTACCTTTGCCTATGGCCGTCTGATCCATGAAAACTGCGAGCGTCGCCCGCACTTTGATGCCGGTCGTTTTGCCCGTCAGTTTGGTGATGAAGGGCATCGTCAGGGCTGGTGCCTCTATCACCTTGGTTGCAAGGGGCCGGAGACCTACGGTAACTGTCCAACCCTGGAGTTCTGCGATGTTGGTGGTGGCATCTGGCCGGTCGGCATCGGCCATCCGTGTTACGGCTGTAACGAAGAGGGGATTGGTTTTACCAAAAGCATTGCTCAATTAGCCAATGTCGAAAACCCAACACCACGCGCTGAAAAACCACAGATCCATAATGCGGAAGGTGGCAAGGTTTCTACTACCGCCACCGCGTTGCTGGGTGGGGTGGTGGGATTGGTTGCCGGTGTCAGCCTGATGACGGTGCGTGAGCTGGGGCGGCAACAGAAGCAGCGCCGTAAAGATGACGATCACTCATCGCGGGAGGAATAGCCGTGAACCGACGTCACTTTTTCAAATTAGCCTCGGGCGGTGTCTTGCTGGCGGGACTTTCCCCCAGCAGTAAAGCTGAGGTCCAAAACCGACCACCGATCCCCGGTGCGCTTGGCATGTTGTATGACTCGACGTTATGCGTCGGTTGTCAGGCGTGTGTCAGTAAATGCCAACAGATTAATCACAGCGAGTTTGCCGCGCACGGTGAAACCTACGCCGGTGGTGATGCTATCTGGTCAAACAACGACAAACTTAGCCCCTATACCAACAACATTATTCAGGTGTGGACCAGTGGTGCAGGTATCCATAAAGATCAGTTGGAAGATGGTTACGCCTATATCAAAAAGCAGTGTATGCACTGCGTTGATCCCAACTGTGTTTCCGTCTGCCCGGTCAGCGCACTGCGCAAAGATGCCAAAACCGGCATCGTTCACTATGACCCGGATATCTGTACCGGCTGTCGCTACTGCATGGTTGGCTGCCCGTTCAATGTGCCGAAATACGATTACGATAATCCCTTTGGCAAGATCCATAAATGTGAGTTGTGTAATCAGAAAGGGGTGGAGCGGCTCGACAAAGGCGGCTTGCCTGGTTGTGTTGAGGTGTGTCCGACCGGGGCGGTGATATTTGGTACCCGTGAAGCGTTGCTGTCAGAAGCCAAACGGCGGCTGACGTTAACACCGGGTGAGAACTATCGCTTCCCGCGTCAAACACTCAGTGCCAACGACACCTACGAGCATCCGGTTGCCCATTATGATCCGCACGTATACGGCGAAAAAGAGGGCGGTGGTACGCAGGTGTTGGTACTGGCGGGTATTTCGACTGAGAAACTTGATTTGCCACCGTTGGCAGAACTGGCAACCGGTGCGCGTTCGGAGCATGTTCAGCACACCCTGTACAAAGGCATGATCCTGCCGCTGGCGGTACTGGCCGGTGTGACGGCGCTGGTGCATCGCAATACCCGCGATGAGCGCAAAGACAGTGATGCCGACACGCACGATAAAAAGGACGGTCCAGATGACGATGCATAAATCCAGTCCACTGGGTGGGCGGCTGGTCAGTTGGCCGGTGATGCTGCTAGCGCCTTTTGTGGTGTTATGCGCGCTGCTGATAGTTAAACGTTTGGTGCTCGGGCTGGGTTCAGTCAGTGATTTGAACGGCGGCTTCCCATGGGGGATCTGGATCGCTTTCGACTTATTGGTGGGAACCGGTCTGGCCTGTGGCGGCTGGGCGTTGGCCTGGGCGGTTTATGTCTTTAACCGGGGCGAATATCACCCGCTGGTGCGCCCGGCGCTGTTAGCCAGTTTATTTGGTTATGCGCTGGGGGGATTGTCGATCACCATTGATGTTGGCCGCTATTGGAACCTGCCTTACTTCTTTATCCCCGGTTACTTTAACGTCAATTCGGTATTATTCGAAACCGCCGTCTGTATGACCATTTATATCGGTGTAATGGCGCTGGAGTTTGCCCCCGCACTGTTTGAACGCCTCGGTTGGAAGGTTTCGCTCAAGCGGCTGAACAAAGTGATGTTTTTCGTCATTGCACTGGGTGCGCTGCTGCCGACTATGCATCAGTCCTCAATGGGTTCATTGATGATTGCCGCAGGTGCGAAGATTCATCCGCTGTGGCAAAGCTATGAAATGTTACCGCTATTTTCATTGCTCACCGCCGCCATTCTGGGCTTCTCTATTGTCATCTTTGAAGGCTCTTTGGTGCAGGCCGGACTGCGTGGGCGAGGTGCCAATGAAGCACCGCTGTTTACCCGGCTGACCACCATTATCGACCTATTCCTGCTGCTATTTGTCTTGCTGCGCTTGGGTGAAGTGGTAGTGCGGCACAAAATAGATTATCTGCTGCATTTCGACCGCTACGCTATCGCCTTTTGGGCTGAAATCGTACTGATGACTTTGCCGCTCATCATCTTCCGTATCCGGCGGGCCAGAGAAGACAGCCGCTTACTGTTTATTGGTGCGCTGTGCATGATTGCGGGCGCGGCGCTATGGCGGCTCAACTACTCGCTACTGGCCTTTAACCCCGGCGGTGGCTACAACTACTTCCCAACCACCAGTGAAATCCTGATCTCAATTGGCTTCGTCGCCATTGAGGTCTGCGCCTACATTTTATTGATTCGGCTATTGCCGGTGCTGCCTGCTCACGGGCAATTACATAAGAATAATCAGACAGAGGTAAAGCATGAGCCAACGCATCACCATTGATCCCGTCACCCGCATTGAGGGACACCTGCGGATCGACTGCGAAATTGAGGACGGCAAGGTCATTAAAGCCTGGTCCTCCGGCACCATGTGGCGTGGCATGGAAGAGATTTTGCAAGGCAATGATCCCCGCGATGCCTGGATGATTGTGCAGCGTATTTGCGGCGTATGCACCACCATCCATGCCATCGCCTCGGTGCGCGCCGTGGAAAATGCGCTGGGGATGGAAGTCCCGGTCAATGCGCAACATATCCGCAATTTGATTCTGGCCGCGCACAGCATCCATGACCATATCGTGCACTTCTACCAACTGTCGGCACTGGATTGGGTAGATGTCACCTCAGCGCTGCAAGCCTCGCCACAGAAGGCAGCCGCCATGTTAAGTGGCTTATCGAGCTGGCCACTGAACAGCGCGGAAGAGTTCAGCCGTGTACAACAGAAAATCAAAGACCTGGTGGCCAGTGGGCAGTTAGGCATTTTTGCCAACGGCTACTGGGGCCATCCGGCAATGGCGTTGCCACCAGAAGTGAACCTGATTGCGGTCGCTCACTATTTGCAAGCACTGGAGTGCCAGCGCGATGCCAACCGCATTGTGGCGGTATTGGGGGGCAAAACACCGCACATTCAGAATCTGGCTGTGGGGGGCGTTGCCAATCCAATCAATCTGGATATGCCAAGTGTGCTTAATCTGGAACGCTTGATGTTGGTGAAATCCTTCATCGACCGACTGGGCAGTTTTATCGAGCAAGTTTATAAGGTGGATACGGCGGTGATCGCCGCCCACTATCCAGGTTGGCTCAATCTGGGTAAAGGGGCGGATTACTATCTCAGCGTGCCGGAGCTACCGACCGATCGCAAAGGGGAGACTTTCCTGCTGCCGGGCGGCTATCTGGATAAGGGTACCTTCCGGCCGATTGCCAACCATAACGATCCTTATCTGATCAAAGGGATTGCCGAGAGCGGCAAACATGCCTGGTATCAGGATGACGAGCCGCTGGCACCGTGGGAGGGCAAAACCAACCCGAACTACACCGGCTGGCAGGAAGAGGGCAAATACTCGTGGGTAAAAGCGCCAACTTTCTACGGCAAAACGGTAGAAGTTGGGCCGCTGGCATGGTTGATGTGCGGTCTGGCGGCAGATCACGCACCGACCAAACAGCATTTCAGCGATATTGGCGCGGCCTATCAAAAATTAAGCGGGCAGGCTATCACTCAAGATCAACTGCCATCGACGCTGGGCCGCATCATTGGCCGCGCAGTGCATTGTTGTGTGCTGCATGAAACGCTGGCTCAGCAATGGACGGCGCTGGTGACCAATATCGGTACCGGCGATGTCGAAACCTTTATCAAACCGAATATTCCGTTAACCGGCGAAATTCGCGGTGTTGGCTTTGAAGAAGCGCCACGCGGCATGTTGTCGCACTGGGTGGTCATCAAAGACGGCAAAATCGCCAACTATCAGGCAGTGGTGCCCTCCACCTGGAACGCCGGCCCGCGTAACTACAATGACGAACCCGGGCCATACGAACAAGCGCTGGTGGGTACACCGGTTGCTGATCCGGCCAAACCGCTCGAAGTGGTGCGGACCATTCACTCATTCGACCCGTGTATGTCTTGTGCCGTACATATTGTTGATACAACGGGCAACGAAGTGACCAAAGTCAAGGTGCTGTGATGGGGATTTTGGTATTAGGTATAGGTAACTTATTACTCAGCGATGAAGCGGTGGGGGTACGTCTGGTTGAAGCATTGGAACAACGCTTTGAGATACCCCCAGGTGTTGAGGTGTTGGACGGCGGTACCGCCGGTTTAGAACTGATGGAAGCGATGGCAAACCGCGAACATTTGATTGTTGCTGATGCGGTATTCACCGGCCAGCCTCCGGGCAGTGTCGCGGTGCTGCATGATAAAGAGATACCGGCTATGTTCAGCCGCAAAGTCTCGCCCCATCAGTTAGGATTATGCGATGTGCTGATGGCACTGCAACTGACCGGTGAATCCCCGTGCCAACTGACATTGGTGGGCGTGGTGCCAGAATCTCTGGCGCCAGGAATTGGCCTGACACCGACGGTGATACAGGCGATGGAACCCGCGCTGGAACAGATTCTGGTCGCATTGCGCTTAAGCGGAATTACGCTCAACGCACGGGAGCAAAACCATGTCTGACTGCTTCGACGACACTGGCATTATCGGGCTGACGCAAAACCCGGCTCCTTTACTGGAGCAGGTTTTCAGCCAGATTGCCGCAGATGAGATGCGCGGCTTGCCATTCTACCGTGACCACATACCGCTACGCGCCTGTGGCTTTCAGTTATTTGAGCAGCAATGGGTGGGAGCGTTATTGACCCCGTGGATGCTGAGTTTAGTGGTATTACCGGGGCCACAGCAAAGCTGGCCGCGCCGGGTGGTGGGTGAGCGCTTGATGCTGGCACTGCCATGCGGCACCATCAGTTTTACGCTCGGCGAAATAGCCGGTTGCGGCCAGTACCTGAGCCGCTCGCTGATGTCGCCATTGGACACTACGCTGCAAGCGGAACAGGCGCTGCTACTGGCAGAACAGAGCGCTCGCATGGTGCTTTCACTGCCCATTAGTAATGCTGATGCACCGGCTAATCCACGGCGGCGGGCGTTGTTTAGTCAAATGACGAATCAGCATGCATGAAATCAGTTTATGCCTCAGTACGCTGGAGCTGATTGAAACACAGGCCAGGCTTAACGGGGCCAAACGAATAACGGCGGTATGGCTGGAGATTGGTGCGCTCTCTTGTATTGAGGAGAGCGCATTGCGTTTTAGTTTTGACGCGGCCAGCCGTGAGACATTGGCAGCTAATTGCCAATTGCATATCAATTATTTACCCGCACAAGCCTGGTGTTGGGAGTGTAGCGCCAGTGTTCAGATTGAACGGCACGATGCCGGGTGCCCGCATTGTGGCAGCCATGCTCTGCAAGTGGAGAGTGGTGACAGTTTGCAGGTAAAACAGATAGAAGTGGAATAATCCTGAAGGAGTGAATTCCTATGTGCACGACTTGTGGTTGCGCCAGCGGCGAAACAAAGATCGAAGGCGACGACAGTCACCATCATGACCACGACCATCATGATCATCATCATGGCCACCATCATCACGATGACCACCACCATGATGATCACCATCATGACCACCCCAACGATGCCCAACCGCAAAAGACTCAGCATAAACATAAATATGTTGCCAAAGGCACGCAGCCGGTCATTGTCCATCATCACTATTATTACCATCAGGGCGATGTTCATCATCACTACCACGGTAAAACGCCTGAACCGGTAGCGATACCGGAACCAGCTCAGCCGGAAGCTGGACCCTTTGCGCCACAAGTGCATGCCGATCAACAAGGGCTACATTACGGACAGGGCGAGGCTGGCAGCCACGCACCGGGCATGGGCCAGCGCCGTTTGCTGCAAATCGAGCAAGACGTGCTGAGCAAAAATAACCAGTTAGCTCACCATAATCGTGAGCATTTTGTCGAACAACATATTCTGGCGCTGAATTTGGTTTCCAGCCCCGGCTCTGGCAAAACCACGCTACTGACCTCGACCTTGCAACTGCTGGCCGGGCAAGTGCCTTGCGCGGTAATTGAAGGTGATCAGCAAACCACCCATGATGCTGAACGTATTCGCGCCACTGGTGTGCCAGCGATTCAGGTCAATACCGGTAAAGGCTGCCATCTGGATGCGCAGATGGTGCACGATGCGGCACACCGTTTAGCACTGGCTGATGATAGCCTGCTGTTTATTGAAAATGTCGGCAATTTGGTGTGTCCGGCCAGCTTTGATCTGGGCGAACGCCATAAAGTGGCAGTATTGTCAGTTACTGAAGGCGAAGATAAGCCGCTGAAATACCCCCATATGTTTGCAGCTTCAACCCTGATGATTATCAATAAAATCGATCTGCTGCCCTATCTGGATTTTGATATTGAACAGTGCATTGCCTATGCCCGTCAGGTGAATCCTGATATTCAGGTGATTGCGCTGTCTGCCAGTAGCGGAGAGGGGATGGATTTGTGGCTGGAATGGCTGGAGACACAGCGATGTGCATAGGCGTTCCCGGCAAAATTGTGGCGGTGGGTGAAGACATTCACCAACTGGCATGGGTGGAAGTGAGCGGAGTGAAGCGTGAAATCAATATCGCACTGGTATGCGACGATACCCCAGCGGCATTGCTAGGTCAGTGGGTGTTGGTGCATGTTGGGTTTGCCATGAGCCTGCTTGACGAAGAAGAGGCGCAACAGACACTGGCCGCGCTGGAACATATGCAGGCAGTTGGGCTGGATTGGGATGCCAGCGCTGCAAGCGAGGCACGTGATGCGTTACGTTGATGAGTTTCGTGATCCCGCATTAGTGAGCGCATTATTGCAACGGATCGAACAGTTATTGCCGCAGATCGCGGATCAACAGCGCTTGCCACTGCAAATTATGGAAGTCTGCGGTGGGCACACTCATGCGATCTTCAAATTCGGCCTTGATCAACTGCTGCCTGATGGGTTGGAGTTTGTCCATGGACCGGGCTGCCCGGTGTGTGTGTTGCCGATGGGCCGCATTGATAGCTGTTTGGAAATTGCCGCGCATCCTGAGGTGATTTTTTGCACTTACGGTGATGCGATGCGTGTGCCAGGGCGCAATGGTTCGATGCTGGATGCCAAACGGCGCGGCGCGGATATTCGCGTGGTCTATTCGCCGTTGGATGCACTGACGCTGGCACAGCATAATCCTGATCGCCAAGTGGTGTTTTTTGGCCTCGGTTTTGAAACCACCATGCCTGCCAGTGCCTTAACCCTGCAACAAGCCAAACGGCTCGGGTTGAGCAATTTCACTGTGTTCTGCCAGCACATCACCATCATTCCTACCCTACGTAGCTTGCTGCAACAACCGGATGTGCGTATCGACGCTTTTCTGGCTCCCGGTCATGTCAGTATGGTGATTGGCACCACGCCATATGGCTTTATTTGCGACCAATTCCACAAGCCATTGGTGGTTACCGGTTTTGAGCCGCTGGATATCTTGCAGGGGCTGGTAATGCTGCTTGAACAGATGGTCAGCGGGCGTTGTGTGGTAGAGAACCAGTATCGGCGTATCGTGCCGGACAGTGGCAACTTACTGGCACAACAGGCACTGACAGAGGTTTTTGTTGCTAAAGCCAGCAGCGAATGGCGTGGTTTGGGGGAAATAGCGGATTCCGGCGTACAACTCAGCCCTGACTATACTGAATTTGATGCCGAATTACGTTTCAAACCGCAACAGCAGCGGGTGGCAGACTCTCCACGATCTCGCTGTGGTGATGTGCTGACTGGGCGTTGCAAGCCTGATCAATGCCCACTGTTCGGCGGTGAGTGTACGCCAGACAATGCTTTTGGCGCGCTGATGGTGTCATCCGAAGGGGCCTGCGCCGCTTATTATCAGTATCGATAACCCTTGGTATTTGAAGCTGCTGGGGGGGAGCTGCGTTCGCTTACAGCGCCTACCTGCAACTCCAATAACTTTGGGTTATTAATAAGGTCACAACTAAATGAATAAGAAAGAGATTACTCTGGCCCACGGCAGCGGTGGCCGGGCAATGCAGAGCTTGATCGAATCACTGTTTCTGGCGGAGTTTTCCAATCCGGCGCTGAATGAACGGGAAGATCAGGCGCGTATCGCGCTGACGAATCTAACCGTACAGGGCGATCGGCTGGCGGTATCTACCGACAGCTATGTCATTGATCCGATCTTTTTCCCCGGCGGCGATATCGGCAAGTTGGCCGTGTGCGGCACAGCAAATGATGTGGCGGTCAGTGGCGCAACACCACGCTATCTCTCCTGCGGTTTTATTCTGGAAGAAGGTTTGCCGATGGACGTTCTCACGCGCATTGTGCAATCAATGGCGGCTACTGCGCGGCAGGCAGGGATTCAGATAGTTACAGGTGATACCAAAGTCGTGCAGCGCGGCGCGGCAGATAAGATCTTTATCAATACCACCGGCATAGGAGTGATCCCCGCAGATATCCATTGGGGGACCGCGATGATCCGTGCTGGTGATCGGATCGTTGTCAGTGGCACTTTAGGTGATCATGGCGCGACCATTCTGAACCTGCGTGAAGGGCTGGGGCTGGAAGCAGAGCTGGTGAGCGATTGTGCGCTATTGGCGCCGTTGATAGCTCCGCTGCGAGCTATTGCCGGGGTGCGAGCGTTACGTGATGCTACCCGTGGCGGCGTGACGGCGATCCTACATGAATTTGCGGCCGCCAGCGGTTGCGGCATGGAGATCAACGAGTCAGATCTCCCCCTGAAACCGGCGGTGCGGGGTATTTGCGAATTGCTGGGGCTGGATGCACTCAACTTTGCCAACGAAGGTAAGCTGGTGCTGGTGGTGTCACCAGAGGCACAAGAATCGGTATTAACAGCGCTCCATAACCATCCACTCGGCCAGGATGCCGCCGTTATCGGGCAGGTGACTGAGAATAAACAAGTGCGCTTATGCGGTGCGTATGGTGTTTCGCGTAGACTGGATTTGCCTCTGGACGAGCCATTGCCCCGTATTTGCTGATCCCATTCGTCCTTGAAGCCGCAGGGGTGTTAGCTGCGTTCGCTCACCCGAATCACTGACTGATGTCAGCTCATAGGGATTTGCTTACTTGCTGCCTACCTGCAACTCCAATGACTTTTGGGAGTCTATTCGTCCTAGAAGCCGCAGGGGTGTTAGCTGCGTTCGCTCACCCGAATCACTGACTGATGTCAGCTCATCGGGATTTGCTTACTTGCTGCCTACCTGCAACTCCAATGACTTTTGGGAGTCTATTCGTCCTAGAAGCCGCAGGGGGGTTAGCTGCGTTCGTTCACCCGAATCACTGACTGATGTCAGCTCATCGGGATTTTCTTACTTGCTGCCTACCTGCAATTCCAATGACTTTTGGGAGCCCATTCGCACTTGAAGTGACAGGCGATTAACTAGTTGATAAGTGGGGAAATGTGCCGAATGGGTCGTAACGGCGTGAGCCGTCGAAGCGCCCATCGGTGCAGTCGCCCCGCAATCTCCGAGCTATAAAACAGGTTGCTGGCAGCCTTGTGAAGGAGTTTTAGTGGATAAAAATGGTCTCTGTCTGCGGGTAAAAGGTAAGGTGCAAGGCGTGGGTTTCCGCCCTTATATCTGGCAACTTGCCCACCGCTTTGCGCTAAGGGGCGATGTCAGTAACGACAGTGCGGGCGTGACGATTCACCTGTGGCAATCACCGGCGCTGGCGGATTTCTTACAGGCACTGCCGCGACATTGCCCGCCATTGGCACAAATTGATAGTGTCACCACCTCGCCCTACCATTGGGCGCAGCCACCGCTGGATTTTGTGATTCATCACAGCGGTGCCGGGCAGATGGATACGCAAATTGTACCGGATGCTGCAACCTGCGACGCCTGTTTGGCTGAAATGAACCATCCTGCCAATCGTCGCTACCGCTACCCGTTTATCAACTGCACCCATTGTGGCCCACGTTTTACTATTATCCACCGCATGCCCTATGACCGGCCTTATACCGCCATGCGCGAATTCCCGCTATGTGCTGCCTGTCAGGCAGAATATGACCATCCGGCCGATCGCCGTTTTCACGCCCAACCCAATGCCTGTGCCGATTGTGGCCCGCAATTGTGGCTAACGGGGCGAGAGGGACAGCCGATTGCGCACAACTTCGCGGCGCTAGAGCAAGCCGCAGCCGCCCTGTTGGCAGGAGATATTGTTGCCGTCAAAGGGCTGGGAGGATTCCATCTGGCGGTAGATGCCACCAATGCTGCTGCGGTGGCCCGTTTACGGCAGCGCAAGCAGCGACCTTCCAAGCCGCTGGCGGTGATGTTACCGCACGCCGACTGGTTATCACGCTGCGTGCAAAGTAACGATAGCGCCGCGTTATTACGCGTGTTACGTAGCCCTGCGGCTCCGATTGTGTTGGTTTCGTCGCGGGCTGATAGCCCGCTGTGTACGGCGCTGGCACCGGGCTTACCTGAAATTGGCGTGATGCTACCCGCCAATCCGTTACAACATTTGCTGCTGCAACAGGTCGGACGGCCTCTGGTGATGACCTCCGGTAATGGTCGTGGTAAACCCCCGGCATTGAGTAATGAGCAGGCGCTTAGTGCTCTGAGAGATATTGCTGACCACTGGTTATTGCACGATAGGAAAATTGTGCAGCGGGCCGATGACTCATTAGTGCGACTCACCGGCAGCAGTGCTGAAATGCTACGCCGAGCCAGAGGGTATGTGCCAGATGCTTTCGAGTTACCTCCGGGATTTAGCCAGCAGCCAGCAGTTCTGGCGCTGGGTGCGGATATGAAAAACACGTTTTGCCTGTTGCGTGATGGTAATGCAGTGTTGAGTCAACATCTGGGGGATCTGGAAGACCGCGATATCGCACAGCAACAGCAGCAGTTAGTGGCGCTGTTTTGCGATATTTACCATTTCACACCACAGGTGATAGCGGTGGATGCTCACCCCGGATACGTCAGCCACCAATTAGGGAAAACCCTGGCAGCACAATGGGATATCCCTTGTGTCGACATACTACATCATCATGCCCATCTGGTGGCTTGTCTGGCAGAGCATGGCTGGCCTCGCGAGGGTGGGGCGGTGATCGGTGTGGCACTGGATGGGCTGGGTTATGGCGCTGATGGTCAATTATGGGGTGGTGAATGCCTACGAGTAGATTATACGAGCTGTGAATACATTGGTGGCTTGCCCGCGGTGGCACTACCCGGTGGCGATCTGGCCTCGCGTCAACCGTGGCGCAACCTGCTGGCCCAGTTACAGCGCTATGTCCCCAATTGGCAACATTTGCCTGAGAGTGCGGCGATTCCTCAGCCGGAGGGTAGGGTATTGGCGCGGGCGATTGAGCGGGGGATTAATGCGCCGTTGGCCTCTTCAACTGGGCGCTTATTTGATGCAGTAGCGGCTGCGCTCAATCTTGCGCCGCTATCGATAAGTTGGGAGGGCGAAGCCGCCTGCCAGTTGGAAGCACTGGCGCGACAAAGTGCGGTTTCAGTGCCGCCAGTGACGATGCCGCTGTGCGATAACCAACTGGACTTAGCCACTTTCTGGCAGCAATGGTTGGCTTATGATGCCACTCCGGCTGAGCGGGCCTATGCGTTCCATTTTGCTCTGGCCCAAGGATTTGCTACTTTGGCGCGGCAGGCGGCCCAGTATTATCGTATTGATACTATTGCCTTTTCAGGTGGGGTGCTACATAACCGGTTACTGCGTGAGTTACTTAGCGCACAACTGCATGATTTCCAACTGTTGCTGCCCCAGCGCCTGCCTGCCGGTGATGGCGGGCTGGCTCTAGGGCAAGCACTGATTGCCGCTGCACGCAGCACTGGGTAGGGCCGACAACATACCACCAATGTGGAGTGAAGATTCCGGTTACTTGTGTTATTGCTGTTCAACGTCACGTAGCATCCTGTATACCCAGTAAACATACGTCTTAGAATAAGTAGAGGGTGAGTGACGCAGGACAAGTGCTTGATATTTGGCATTCAACACACCATGATTTGCGTAGCACGGTATGGGCTGACTTAATTGATGAAAAGGGGAGCACTGTGGCAGGTTACCAACCGCCTTATAGCATAACACCCAACATACTAAATCAGGTTGTTGAGGTCGGGGAACTATTGGGCCGTTGGGCTACGCAGGCTGAGCAATCTTCCACTTTGTTACGTAAAGAAAATCGTATTCGTACTATACAGGCATCGTTGGCAATCGAGCATAACAGTCTGACGACGGGACAAGTTACTGCGATCATGGAAGGTAAGCGGGTACTCGCACCGGCGAAAGATATCCAGGAAGTGCGCAACGCTATACTTGCCTATGAAAAGCTTCCCCACTGGCAAAGTCATCAACTTGATGATTTGTTAGCTGCACATCGTTTTTTAATGATGGGTTTAGTTGATACACCTGGGCTGCTACGCCACGGTAATGTGGGCGTTTATCGAGAGAAACAGCTTATTCATATGCCCCCCCCAGCCAATCAGTTACCGCGTTTAGTCGGTGATTTACTTAAATGGTTGCAGCACGCTGACATTCATCCACTGATTGCCAGTTCTATCTTCCACTACGAATTTGAATTTATCCACCCGTTTGCTGATGGTAATGGGCGTATGGGGCGCTTATGGCAAACGCTTATCCTCAGTGAATGGCGTTCAGAATTGGCATGGTTGCCGGTAGAAACTTTAATTCATAATCAGCAACAGGAATATTATCGGATATTGGGTAAGTGCGATCGGGCCAGCGACTGCACATTATTTATCGAGTTTATGTTGGAAAAACTGATTGGTGCATTAGCAGAAGGCATTGGTATGCAGAAAATAGATTCTTCCATGATGTCGGTAGAAATGTCGGTAGAAATGTCGGTAGAAAATTCACTTTCTCTTACGGTGACGGCTGAGCGGATCTTAGCAACCATCACTGCAAGTCCAACCATCACTATTGTCCAACTGGCAAGTGAACTCAGTGTAAGTAATCGGACGATTGAACGTAATATCAAGATATTACAGGAGAAAGGCCGCCTGGTAAGAGTCGGTGCTACAAAAAGCGGGTATTGGCAGGTGACTTGATGGCATTGATATTTTTTACGGTAGCCTTATCCACAAGCTTTAGCTCAGATCGCGCCAGAGTAAGGTCTATATGCATCTCCAGATGTAACGATAATTTGCTAAGGTGGGGGAATTATAAATACCATGCACACTGATACGCCTATTACACCCGCTCTATTTCCTGATGCACTGGCGGCGGCCTGCTTGTTGCAATTCCAAGCGACACCGCCATTAGTCCATTGCCTGACTAATGAGGTAGTACAGTCCTTCACTGCCAATGTGTTACTGGCATTAGGGGCTTTTCCTGCCATGGTGGTTGAAGCTGAAGAGGCCGCACAATTTAGTACAATGGCGAACAGTTTACTTATCAATATCGGCACGTTACACCGTGCTCAGGCCGAATCCATGCTGGCGGCAATCCAGGCGGCAAATCAATCCTCCACCCCTTGGGTGCTGGACCCCGTTGCGGTCGGCGGGCTTGTTTATCGTACTAATTTTGCCCATCAATTATTAGCGCTAAAACCTGCGGCGATACGGGGTAACGCCTCGGAAATCATGGCATTAAGCGGTATGGCGACCATGGGGCGTGGGGTGGATAGTGTCGATTCTTCGGTGAGTGCACTGCCTGCTGCTCGCCAATTGGCACTACAGGTGCAGACTGTGGTTGCGGTTACCGGTGAGGTGGATTATATCACCGACGGCCTGCGTGATTTTGCCGTGACTGGTGGCGATAAACTGATGACTCGGGTAGTGGGGACGGGGTGCGCACTTTCTGCCGTGGTAGCGGCATTTTGCGCACAGGAAGGTGACCGTTTACATCATGTGGCAACGGCTTGCCGGGTGATGTCACAAGTCGGCGGGCAGGTATCTCAGCAGGTGGCAGGCCCTGGTAGCTTTATTCCAGCTTTTCTGGATGGCCTTTATCAACTGAAAATAAGCGATCTGGTTTAGCCTCTCCCCGGCTAATCTCTTAAAAATAGCGTTACCGCTCAGCCCTATCGCCTTGAGCGTCAGCGGCTGAACGGCCCTCAGTCATAATGTGTATTACGGATAAGAACTGATAAATCATCCAGTTTCATTGGCTTACCCAAGAAATAACCCTGAACTTCATCACACATCAGAGTCTGTAACTGCCCGAGCTGTTCGGCGGTTTCTACCCCTTCGGCGGTCACCGTCATGGACAGTGCATGGCCGAGGTTAATGATCCCTTCGACAATTGATTGGCCTTCATGTGACTCGGCCAGTTCATCGGTAAAGCTCTTATCAATTTTCAATCCATCGAACGGGAAGCGGCGCAGATAATTCAGTGAGGAATATCCAGTACCAAAGTCATCCATCGATAAGCGCACACCCAGGGTTTTCAATGCTGTCATGGTTTTAAAGGCACCATCGGCATCTTCAATCATTATCCGCTCGGTGATTTCCAGCTCCAATCGATGGCTAGGTAGCCCGGTGAGCAGCAGGACTTGGCGCACTCGTTCTATCAGGCGCTGGTTCCTGAATTCAACCGCAGAAATATTAACGGAAACAATCAGTGACGAGGGCCATGTCGATGCATCCTGACATGCCTGTAGCATGGTCCAGTCGCTAATTGAGGTGATAAGCCCCGTCTCTTCGGCCAGCGCAATAAATTGATCCGGCATCAGCAGCCCCAAAATTGGGTGGTTCCAGCGCACCAAGGCTTCAGCACCCGTCAGCTGTGTTCCCTCAATACGGTAGCGTGGCTGGTAATAAAGGTTAAATTCGTTGTGCTTAACGGCCTGACGTAAAAAACGCTCTAGCTCACTGCGTTGCATCAGGCGTTCATTCATTTCACTGGAGTAGAAGCTCCAACGGTTACGGCCACTGTTTTTAGCTTCATACATGGCAATATCTGCAAATCGTAATAGCTCTTCTGCTTGCATTGAGTCTTGAGGTGCCAGTGCAATACCAATGCTGGCCCCGATATAAATATCCTGATCATTTATCACGTAAGGACTTTCGATTCGGGTGATAACGCGCGCACAAAGCTGTTCAATTTCTTTGCGTGACGCAAGACCTGTGATAATTAGAACGAATTCATCTCCCCCCTGACGCGCGACTAAATCTTGATCACGCAAACAACTTCTTAGGCGTTCAGATACCTGATGCAGTACCAGATCACCGGTAACATGGCCAAAAGTGTCGTTAACAGGTTTAAATTTATCCAAGTCAACATTGAGGATCACCAGCGGGTGGGGGGCCGCAGCTAAATGGCGTAACTTATTTTCCAGGAATTCTTTCATTCGCAGACGGTTGGGTAAACCGGTCAATGCATCATGTAGAGATAGGTGTTGAATCCGTTCCTGTGCTTCTATTTCACGGGTGATATCCGATGCGGTGCCACGGAACCCAATGGTTTCGTTGTTTTGGATGATAGGTTTGGCATAGATACGGCAAATGCGTTTATCGCCCTTGGCGGAGAAATAAGTGCATTGCAACTCATTGCGAGATTCCGTCAGATGGGTGTGCTGTAACCAAGAGCGCAGCGGGATAATGTCACAATTTAACAGTGAATCAAGATTACGCCCCAGCCAGTACTCCACACTTAATCCGGTAATGGTCAAAAACCGTTGCGACAGGTAGGTGATGCGTAAATCGGCATCGGTTTCCCATAACCAGTCGGTAGCAGCTTCGGCGACATGACGAAAGCGTTCTTCGCTGGCGATTAAAGCAGATTTGTTTTCATCCGCTACCCGTGCTTCTGACATCGCCCGCCGCAGAACTAACCAGCCGGTCAGCCCAAGAATCAACGCAACCAGCATCAGTAGTGGGAGTAATATGTTGAGCAGTTGCGCGCCGGGCATATCCTGATTCCAATGCAGCGTCAATGCGCTGTTATCACTGGCAGATAATAGAACTGACGGGCTGGATGCCGCGTCTTTTTCATCCTCAGGGGTACGCAGTTGATGAATACCATAATCTTCGCCCAAGGTATTTAGCTCGGGCTGTGTCAGTAAATCGATAAACACCAGAACAGAGGGTGCTCCAGCCACTGTTTTAACGCGTGGATCACTACCAGTGGTTAAGGCCGCAGCCGCAACAATGGCCGGTTGCCCAGCCACGTCGATGGTTTCAGTTGCAATATATTGTTTGTCTGCCCGCGCTCGGGCGGCGTCAATCAACGGGGTCATATCTTTGTTGAGCCAATCGGGCAGGCTAATATTTTTCAGTTGCCCATTGATGACCGAATAACGGGTTTTTCCTGGCCCATCAACGACAAACACTCCCTCATAATTAAAGTCGCTATACAGTGACGGCCCCAGATTTTGGCTGACAAAAGCCCAGTCAGGATCGACTTTTACATGCAAATGTTCATAAGCATCACCCCAGAAAGCATTGTCTTTTATTCGGGTTTTTATTGAGTCTTGCCGCATTTTCCAGGCTTTTTCTACCAGAAAACGGCTTTGAGATGTCGCTTGTTCATTTAATTGCGAGGCGATATAGATAATGCCTACCGCTGCAATAATGATGGTTGCCCCAACCAGCAAGGCCATGGCCTGTAAAGTTTGTTTTGCAAAGAAAACATTATCTCCTTTTGCCCGTGATGGTGATTCTGGCTGGCTGGAGTCCGTCATAGTGAGTTCCCTTGGCACTTACAAAATTTAGGCTGATCCTCAATAGGATAAAACATCCATTTAATCAGCAGGAAGTGAAGACTCAGAAGAAATATAAACTAACATGAATATAATCTTAGTCTCTTATCATTATAGGTGTAATACGTTACCTTCTCTTTGGCCCGCAAAAGGTTGCGCGCCCGTTATGAAATTATCACTTTTTGCCGAGAGTAAGGAATGACCATGGTTACACTGAATTTGGTTTGGTCCACGCTAATCAATTACGTGCCACGAATCCTACGGACTCGGCTGAATTTGCTCTTGCTGTTGAGTCTTGTGACACATCAGGTTTTTGCAGCAGCACCGCTGCCTGCGGTGACTGTTTCGGTCGTAACCTCAATCACACCAGATACTGCGTTACAGTATTTGGGGCGCGTGGAGGCGATTCAGGCGGTGGATGTGACGACCCGCACCGAAGGGTTTATTGCTGCGCGGTTGTTTACTGAAGGGCAGATGGTCAAGCAGGGCTCTCTATTGTATGAAATTGATCCCGCGTTGCATCAGGCCGCAGTAACGCAGGCCCAGGCGCAGTTAGACAGTGCGACTGCCAGTGCTAATCATGCTCAGGTGAACCTCACCCGCTTACAGCGTTTGGGAAGTAATCGCTCGGTCAGCCAGGCGGAAGTTGACGAAGCACAAGCGCAGCGCGATATTAGCCGCGCGGCGGTAGCTCAGGCGCAGGCGAACCTGCAAATCCAGCAATTACAGCTCAGTTTTACCCGTATTTACGCGCCGATAACCGGTCAGATTGGTCACAGCCGTTTTAATGTCGGTAGCCTAATTAATCCCGCCAGCGGCACGTTGGTCAATATTGTCCAACTTGATCCGATTCGGGTAGCTATTGCAGTGAATGAACGAGATTACATTACAGCAACCTATCAGTTGTCGGTTGCAGGTCCCTCTGCTGACAGCAGCACATTGCCGTTTGGCAACTTTACTCCCCGTATTCAACTGGCGAATGGTAAGCAGTACCCGGAACGCGGCGTTTTTGAGTCCGTTGATAATCAAATTGATAAACAGACCGGTACCGTTACCCTGCGTACCCGTTTTGCCAATCCACGGCATTTATTACTGCCCGGTGGGGTGGTGAATGTGTCGCTGGCAGCAGAAATGGCAAAACCGGTTACTGTCATACCGATTGCCGCATTGCAGCAGAATAAGCAGGGACACTTTGTTTTGGTGGTGAACGATAAAGATCAGGTCGATGTGCGGCAAGTGACGTTGGGTGAGCAGTTTGAACAACAATATGAAGTGACTGACGGGCTGAAAGTGGGCGAGCGAGTGATTGTGGCAGGGCTACAACATGTCCGGCCAGGGATGACGGTTAGCGCCAGCGTTGCTACACCACTGACAGTAAATTAAGGGGAAGGCCAGATGCTGCATTTCTTTATCCGTCGGCCCAAGTTTGCCATTGTTATTGCACTGGTGATAACCATTGTTGGCTGGGTGTCGTTGTATGTGATTCCGGTGGAACAATATCCTGATATTACGCCACCGGTGGTTTCCGTGAGTGCCGTCTACCCCGGAGCCAGTGCCCGCGATGTTGCACAAGCCGTGGCCTCACCACTGGAAGCGCAGGTCAACGGTGTCAGCAATATGCTGTATATGGAATCGACCAGTGCTAATAACGGCAGTTATCAGTTAAGTATTACCTTTGCCAGTGGTACCGACCCCGATATGGCGGCGGTTGAGGTGCAAAACCGCATTTCTCAGGTGAGTGCTCAGTTGCCGGCGGAGGTGAATGAAAACGGTATTTCCGTGCGCAAACGGGCCTCTAACTTGTTGCTGGGAGTCAGTGTTTTTTCACCGAAACAAACCCATGATGCGCTGTTTGTCAGCAATTACACCAGTATTCAGTTGCGTGATGCCATTGCGCGTATCAATGGTGTCGGCGATGTACAGGTATTTGGCGCGCGTGATTACAGCATGCGGGTTTGGCTCAATCCGCAACGGATGGAATCACTGAATGTCAGCGTGCAGGATATTGTCGCAGCATTACAACAGCAAAACGTACAGGCGGCTGCCGGGCAGATTGGCTCATCACCGTCGGTGCCCGGTCAACAGCAAACCCTGACCATCAGTGGACAAGGGCGGCTAACGGACCCACAACAGTTTGCTAATGTGATTATTCGTAGCAATCCTCAGGGCGGCATGATTCGGTTAGGTGATGTTGCTCGCGTGGCACTGGGGGCGCAGAACTATCAGGTCAGTGCGGCGCAAAACCAGACTGAATCGGCATTTTTAGTGGTTTATCCGGTGCCGGGTGCCAACGCGTTAAATGTGGCTAATGGGGTGCGGGATGAAATGGCCCGGCTATCAGCCTCTTTCCCGCCAGACCTGACGTATGAAATCAATTACGACTCCACCCTGCCGGTTACCGCAACATTGCATGAAATCGCAGTGTCACTGACGTTAACCTTAATTGTGGTATTGGCGGTGGTGTATCTGTTTTTGCAAAGTATGCGGGCGACTTTTATCGTCGCGCTTACCATTCCGGTCTCCCTGCTCGGCACCTTCGCTGTACTGTATATCTTTGGTTATTCGGCCAATACCCTGAGCCTGTTTGCCATTATTCTGGCGCTAACCATTGTGGTGGATGACGCTATTGTGGTGGTGGAAAACGTCGAGCGCTTATTAGCGAATGACCCTGATCTGTCACCGGCGCAAGCAACCAGACAGGCGATGACTCAAATTGCCGGGCCGATTATCGCAACCACCCTGGTACTGATGGCGGTATTCGTGCCGATTGCCATTTTGCCAGGGATTATCGGTGAGCTATACCGGCAGTTTGCGGTAACACTGTCGGCGGCGGTGATTTTATCCAGTATCAATGCATTAACCTTAAGTCCGGCGCTGTGTGCGGTATTGCTGAAACGGCGCACATTGGCAGATACCGGTCTGTTCGGCGGTATTAATCGTGGGCTTGATCGCGCCCGCGACGGTTACGTTTCATTGACCGGCCGTATCAGTAGCCGCGCGGTATTCAGTATCGTCGCGCTACTGCTGGTGGGGCTGGCAACCTGGTGGGGTTACACGCGGTTACCCACCTCGTTTCTGCCGGAGGAAGATCAGGGATACTTCTTTGTCAGTTTACAACTACCAGATGGGGCTTCGCTTAATCGGACTCAGACGGTGATGGACCAGATGTATCAAGTGGTTACTGATAATGATGCTGTCGAGGATGTGATAAAAATCACCGGCTTCAGTTTGCTTAGCGGCAACAACTCGCCCAATGCCGGGTTTGCCATTGTGATGCTCAAACCTTGGGGGCAACGGCCTCATATTGATCGCGTGCTGGCCAGTATTCAGGCCAATTTGGCCGCTATCCCTTCGGCGATGATCATGGCAGTAAACCCACCGGCTATTGCCGGGTTGGGCAGTGCTTCTGGATTTGATTTACGTATTCAGGCGTTGTTAGGCCAGTCACCGCAAGAGTTGGCGCAGGTGAGTCAGGGAATTATTTTTGCCGCTAATCAGGACCCGAAACTCAGCCGGGTATTTACCACCTTCAGCGCCTCGGTGCCTGAAACTAATCTGAGTATCGATCGTGACCGCGCCGCGCTGTTACAGGTACCGGTCAGCCGAATCTTCCAAACCTTGCAAACGTCACTTGGGGGGATGAATGCGGGGGATTTTACCCTGAATAACCGTATGTTCCGGGTGCAATTACAAAATGATATGGATTTCCGCCAGCGCACCGCGCAGATAAATAGTCTGAATGTGCGCAGTGACAATGGTGCATTGGTCAGTCTGGCCAATCTGGTGACATTAACCCCCTCAGTGGGTGCGCCCTTTATCAGTAATTTCAACCAGTTCCCTTCGGTAGCCATCAGCGGTTCTGCGGCTGATGGTGCCAGCTCTGGTCAGGCAATAACGGCGATGGAGTCGTTATTGGCACAGAATTTACCGTCAGGTTACAGCTATAGCTGGAGCGGAATGTCGTGGCAGGAGCAGCAAACCGGCGGGCAAGTGGTGTTTATCTATCTTGCTGCATTGGTCTTTGCCTATCTGTTTTTAGTCGCCCAATATGAGAGTTGGAGTATTCCGCTGGTAGTTATCCTCTCGGTGGTGTTTGCCGTAGGCGGGGCGGTAGCAGGGCTGGCGGCAATGGGTTTTGCCAACGATGTGTACGCGCAAATCGGCTTAGTGTTGCTGATAGGGCTGGCGGCTAAGAATGCGATTTTGATCGTCGAATTTTCTAAAGCCCGCAGAGAAGAGGGCGCGAGTATCCGTGATGCGGCACAGGAAGGTGCTAAGCAGCGTTTTCGTGCGGTTATGATGACTGCTATTTCGTTTATCCTCGGGGTGATGCCACTGGTTTTTGCCAGTGGAGCCGGGGCGATGAGCCGTCAAATTATCGGTATCACCGTGTTTGGTGGCATGTTGATGGCCACTGCGGTGGGGATACTGTTTATTCCCGCACTGTATCTGCATATTCAGCGGCTGCGAGAATGGGTGAAAACCCGCAAAGAGGATTCTGGCAGCGACCCGCAACCTTGAGCCGATGTGTAAAAGTGAAAACCCGCCGCTGGCGGGTTTTTTCTTATTGTGGATCAGGCTTTGTGGTAACTCATATCGCTATCCATCACTAAATGACAGTCAGCGGGCTGGCTGAACTGCAATACCTTGAACACATTAGGGCCGTCAGTGGCGAGGTAAAAATCCTCGGCCTGCTGTGGCGATAAACCGCCACGGATCTTGCGCTCAATCAGGCGATCCCGCAGTAATTCTGGGGCGGCATTAATATAAATAGTGTAATCAGCCAGTGCTTTCAACTGCTGCCAACCGGGTTGTTGCAGTAATAACCAATTGCCCTCCAGCACGATAATCGGTGCGTCGACAATAATGGCATCTTCAACCGGGTCATGTAACCGGCGGTCATAGGCAGGCCAGGTCGCGCCAGGTTGCTGCAAGCGGTGGATTGCCTGACGCAGCTTAGGCAAATCAAAGGTTTCTGGTGCTCCCTTTTTACTGCGTAACTGGTGGGCATCAAGGTAGTGATTGTAGTGGTGAAAGCCGTCCATAGGCAGACATTGTACCGGTGTTAGAGTGGTATCCCGTTGGGAAAGCCATTGCCAAAATGTGGCGAGGGTGGATTTACCGGTACCGGGTGGCGCGCATAAAAAAACCACCATGCGGCGCTGAAGTTGCTGTTGTTGCTGAGACAGTGAGGCTAATAGTGGCAGATGCAGATGAGTAATATCGCGGTCGGGAAAATGCGCGCTGTTCTGTAGCCCATTAATGTTAAGTTCCACTCTCATAAGTCAGTTCCTGTAATAATGACGTCACTGCCAACGTCAGCCCGGTTTTCACCATATTCCCGTAGCGGGTCTGATTAAAAATGGTGAAGTCAGAAAACTTCATCTTTTCAATCATTTGAAATAAGGTTTTATTCTGGGTCACGGCATTGAGATTACCCATAAATTCATAAACGATATCGTCATGAAACTCAGTAATATCTCCGGTTTCCTGCAAATGCTCACTGAGCTGAGAAAATAACAAAATATCGGCATAAACCGCTTTTGTTATTTGCCCCAACGCATAAATTAAGCGCAAAGAAACATCCAGACTGTCCAGTGGGCCTGACTTGGCTAATAAAGGCTTGACGGCGTATTCCTGAATATCTTCATCATTATTGATAAATAAATAGGGCAGAAGGCTTTTAATACCCTGAAATAAGATCTCATTGGCATTCAGCAGAAAATCATTGAGATTTTCAGGGCTGGCGAGCCTTTCGAGTACGTCATCTTCAGTTAATGCAGTCATCCTACCCTTAACACCATTATCGATAGTGGAGGGAGTTGATGATATTACAGGTGTTATCCAGCCCGTTAATCAAAAGTGTTTGGGTTTGAAGTTGGCCCCCATTTTTTTCCTTAATACCGGTGACGATATCACCCTGAGTGATGCCGGTTGCGGAAAAAATAATCTGCCCGGAGCGCACCAATTCGCTCAGAGAATAGACCTGATTAAGGTTAACCCCCATTTGCTGGCAGCGTTGGTGCTCCGTGAGGGCAATATCCCGATTGGTCACGCTTTCCCCTTTGGCCTGACAAAAGTCGATCAATTCAGCTTGCATATCGCCGCCCAAAGCACGAATGGCACAGGCCGAGATAACGCCTTCAGGTGCGCCGCCGATGCAATACATCACATCGGCCTGCCCGTTGGATAAGCAGGTCATCAGGCTGGCGGCCACATCGCCGTCCGCAATAGCATAAACTTTAACACCGAGTGCATTGGCCTGTTCGATAGCCTGCTGATGGCGCGGTTTGTCGAGGGTAATCATGCGTAACGTATTTAAAGGTTTGTTTAACTTAGCCGCCACACAGCGCAGGTTTTCTGTCAGTGAACGGCGCAAGTCAATGGAACCTTTGGCTTGTGCACCTACCACTAATTTTCGCATATACATATCAGGCGCATGTAACAACATTCCTCGTGGGGCAAAAGCAATCACAGCCAGCGCATTGGCTTGCCCCATCGCGACCATGCGGGTACCTTCAATAGGATCAACAGCAATATCAACAGGTGGCCCACCGGCACCGAGTTGTTCGCCAATATACAGCATCGGCGCATGGTCAATTTCGCCTTCTCCGATAACAATGCTTCCTTGCATCGTCATCTGATTTAAGGCCTCGCGCATGGCGCTGACGGCAACGCCATCAATAAGGTTTTTGTTACCGCAGCCGAGCAGTGGCCAGGCCGCCATTGCTGCTTGTTCGGTGGTGCGGAAAATATCATATGCCAGTGTTTTCACTCTCGACTCCGATATCCACGTTAAAGTGCGCTAACAGATAGTGTTCTGCTTTTTCATTCCAGACCCCATGAGTTTCGGCGACCAGTTCGGCTAATTGCGCAAATAATGGATCCGTTTTACCCCGTTCGGCAAAATCGTCAATGGCGGTGAGGGGCATGGTAATGCCGTTATAAATCAGTTTCTTGCCACCCGGTATATGGGGGAGGTTGAGCACCGTTTCAGGTACAGCATCCAGACCGCCAATATGAGTAATCATAAAAGAGGGTTGTATGCGTCGCTGGGCAGAAAGCGTAAGTGCCTCTTCCATGTCACCGGTAGAGCCACCAGAAGTACCGACAATATGCGTACTGGAGTAGTGGACGTGATAGAAGTTAAACGGCACTTTAAAGTGCTTATCTGTCGGGCCGGCAAAGAAGTTCAGGCAACCATCTTCTGCCAGCAAATCATCACCCAATTCAATGACTGCTGGCACAGCTGCGTAGACAAATACATCATCAAAACCCTGATCCCCCGTGAGTTGACGTAATGTATCGATGGGGTTATCCAGCTTGCTGCTGTTGATGTAAATCAGTTCGATACCTTGATCTGCTGCCTGTTTTCTTGGTAGTAGTTGCTCAGCACGAGCCAGACGGACTTCATCTATATCTACCACCACCACGCGGGCCGGTTTGATATCACCGTTGATGGCATAATCGATAGCCCCCATTCCCATTGGCCCGGCACAAGCCAATAGGGCCAGATTACCGCCGGGCTTAATGCCCATGCGGTGTTCATAAACATATTGCGTGGTGTGATAACTGGCGTGATAGGCTCCAATAATGCAACACATCGGTTCAGCCAGCGATGCGGCGGCAAAATAGCTGCCGTGATAAGGCAGTACACAGCCGAGATCAATAGCCAGCTTGGGAATAATCATATAGGTGGCGTTACCGCCAAAATATTCGTAGCTGTAACCTGCTGAATAGCCACTGGGTAGCCCCATCGCAGGTTGCAACACAAAACGTTCACCAGCACGATAGCGGGTGGCTAAATTCTTACCGACTTCAACAATGACCCCCGCACATTCATGGCCAGTAATGGCAGGGTGTTGCGCCACATCGTCCGGTACTCGTTTGTGCTCACTACCCAGCAAAGCCGCTTTGTAAGTCGACAGGCAGACGCTGTCGGAAATGACGCTAACCAGTAATTCGTCATCGCTGATCGGGGGTAATTCAAACTCACGTAGGCGGACATCTTGCTTACCGTATATTGCAGCCACTTTCGTTTTCATACTGATTCCTTTGGCTTATCACTTGTAGTCAATTGCTCGAATAAAATATCCAGAGCCTGGTCGCCAAGATAATTTTTAATTAGAATCAATGGCTTGTCCGTCACTCCCTGTGCTCTGCCTTCAAGGCTGGCGTGGGTAACAATGATGTCAGCATCGGTTGGAATGTTTTCGATGGCGTAATGTTTTACCGCAATCGGGTAACCGGCTTTCTCCAGTTTTTTTCTAAACGTGGTTGCTCCCATGGCGCTGGACCCCATCCCGGCATCGCAGACAAAGGCTATCAACCGTACCGGATGATCATTGTTGAGGTGATTGGCCAATATGCCCTCGGCTTTTAGATTCTTCATGGCGGTTTGCGACTCTTCAAAGCTCTCTTCGCTGGTGGCTTTGTCCATTTTCAAGATGATGGAACCCACCAGGAACGAAACCGCAGTACCGGTAAAGACACCCGCACAGGTAGCCAGGAAACCACCGCGAGGGGTTAATGCCAGATACGCGAAGATAGAACCAGGACTCGGACCTGCAACCAGGCCAGCACCTAATAATTCAAAGACGTATATGCCACTCATGGCACCGGCAATCATGGCAATGATCATCAGTGGTTTCATAAGAACATAAGGGAAATACAGCTCGTGGATACCGCCGAGGAAATGAATAATCATTGCGCCGGGTGCTGACTTCTTACTCATACCTTTGCCAAATAGTGAGAAAGCCAGCAGAATACCTAACCCTGGCCCTGGATTTGAGGCGACCATAAAGTAAATTGATTTACCGTGGATAGCAGTTTCCTGCATTCCCAGTGGGTAATAGATACCCTGGTCGATGGCATTATTCAGGAACAGCACTTTGGCAGGCTCATTGATCACCGCCAGTAGGGGTAAGAAGCCAGTAGACACCAGTGCTTCGATGCCTTGTTTGACCAGATTATTCGCCTCCATCACCGCCGGGCCGATCACTTCATAGGCCAGCAGGCAGAGCAACATGCCGCTGATACCGAGGGAGAAATTATTAATTACCATCTCGAAACCGGCTGGAATGTGTTTCTCCAATCGCTTATCGATATGTTTAATTAAATAACCCCCCAGTGGCCCCATCACCATCGCGCCAATAAACATCGGAATATCAGCACCAACAATAACCCCCATAGTGCCAATACCGCCCATCACGGCCCCGCGTTTACCCCCAATCAAATGCCCACCGGTAGAACCAATCATTAACGGTAGCAGGTAGGTAATCATCGGGCCGACCAACTTGCCAAAGTGTTCGTTCGGCGTCCATCCGGTCGGGATAAATAATGCAGTGATAAACCCCCAGGCAATAAAAGCCCCAATATTAGGTATTACCATTGCTGTTAGAAAACCGCCAAAGGATTGTACTTTGGCGCGTATTGATTTATTAGCCATATTAATTCCTTGTTATTGTATTATCGGAATAGGTTAATAACGCTTAAGGATATCTTTTATATTTTCGGTGTTGGCTGCATTCAGTAATGATGTAATAGATTCATCGTCACAGAACATTTCACTTAATGCCTGAATAGCATAAATATGGGAGTCAGCATCTTTTGCTGCGAGGCCTATCAGTAATTTTACCGGTTCACTGTCAGCGTCGAAAATCACGCCTTTACGCAGCAATGTCAGGCTGAGTGCGGTGTGGTTCACGCCATTTTCAGGGCGGGCATGCGGCATGGCTATTTCTGGTGCCAAAATATAATAAGGCCCTATCTCACGGGTGGCATCTTTGATCGCCTGACTATATTCAGGTTTAACCGCATGATTATCGATTAGGCTTGCCATTGATAAATCAATAGCGTGTTCCCAATGTTCGGCGGAAGGATATATCGCAATACTATTTTCAGGAAAGAAATCGATAAGCGCCTGCATAGGGAGTCCTTATATTATTATTTTATCTTGGCGACCCATTAATTCATTCTCGTGGGCATTAACTGAAATTGAGCTTATTCTTGACGACGCGCTTAATCAAACCGATGAAAAAATGTGATCTGTGATACTAATGAAATGCAAACACTGAAAAACAGTAACTGTGATCACAATTATTTTATGTAAATTAGCACTTCTATAAAAATGCAATAGCCTAAATTTGCAGTTAGTCACAAATATTTAATTTTAATAAATTATTGATTTTGTGATTTACGTCTTGTTTATGGCATTGCGGAATGCATTATTTCTGAAAATTAAAGTGAGTGCTGTACTCCCAGCAGCAAAACGATGCTTTTTTTGACTGGATGAGGCGTACCTTCCTCGCGGTGCTGCATCTTCGTGCATTTGCCTCTAAAAAGTGCGGGAAAAGCGCACATACAGTGCTATCTCCCGTTACATCTCCTTTTCCCATTACTCAAAGTGCGGGTATTTCCGTTGTTCAGCGGTTATCTATCATTTGGTACAAACATTGCTTTAGCCATAGACCGCACTATTACCATTAAATTTCTTTGATAGGGATAAGGTATGTCACAGGCGAAACAAGCACCGGAATTAAAACGTACATTGGGCAGTTTTCAATTATGGGGTATTGCCGTCGGGTTGGTGATTTCCGGCGAGTATTTTGGTTGGAGCTACGGATGGGCGCAAGCGGGAACGTTAGGGTTCCTGTTTACCGCTCTGGGTGTGGCCGCGATGTACACGGCATTTATTTTTAGTTTTACCGAATTAACCACCGCTATTCCTCATGCCGGAGGGCCGTTTGCTTACGCTCACCGCGCTTTTGGCCCAACGGGTGGCTTTATTGCTGGTCTTGCGACGTTGATTGAGTTTGTATTTGCTCCTCCCGCCATTGCCATGGCAATTGGTGCCTATATTAATGTTCAATTCCCAGCAATTGACCCAAAGTGGGTGGCGGTTGGGGCCTATCTGATATTTATGTCATTGAATATTCTGGGTGTCAGTATTGCTGCAACCTTTGAACTGTTGGTGACGATATTGGCTATTTTTGAGTTGCTGGTATTTATGGGCGTGGTCGCACCAGGCTTTGAAATCAGTAACTTTGTCAGAGGCGGTTGGGCTGGCGCGGATACATTCAGTATCGGGTCATTATCGGGGATTTTTGCCGCTATTCCCTTTGCTATTTGGTTCTTTTTGGCGATTGAAGGGGCTTCGATGGCCGCAGAGGAAGCAAAAGAGCCACAACGTACCATTCCGCGCGCCTTTATTGGCGGTATTTTGACCTTAGTGGTGCTGGCATTAGGTGTGATGGTATTTGCCGGTGGGGTGGGCGACTGGACTAAGCTATCTAATATCAACGACCCACTGCCACAAGCAATGAAAATTATCGTTGGCAGCGACAGCGGTTGGTTACACATGCTGGTATGGCTTGGGCTATTTGGTCTGATAGCCTCATTCCATGGCATCATTATGGGTTATTCCCGCCAGATTTTTGCTTTGGCCCGCGCCGGTTATTTACCTAAGCCGCTGGCCAAAGTAAACCGCCGTTTCCGTACCCCACACCTGGCTATTTTGGCCGGTGGTGTTGTCGGGATTGGTGCTATTTTTTCTGACTCGTTGATTATTATTGGCGGCATGCCACTGACGGCAAATATTGTCACTATGTCGGTGTTTGGTGCCATCGTGATGTATATCATCTCAATGTTGTCATTATTCAAACTGCGACAAACAGAGCCACGCCTGACTCGCCCATTCTCCGCGCCGTTCTATCCCTTTGCGCCAGCATTGGCGTTAGTTTTGGCGGTTGTCTGTCTGATTGCGATGATCTATTACAACCCGCTGCTGGCTCTGATATTCGCTGGAATGATGTTGGTCGGTTATATTTATTTTCGTCTTACCCACCGTTCACGCGCTACTGCCGCATTTGATCCACAGCTCAGTGCTGCCGAGTGATCCATTCTTGCTATTAATGTCATCATTGTTCAGGCTGTTTATGCAGCCTGTGCAACTAAGGGACGCAGTATGTACCAGACAATACTGAGCCATCGTAGTTACCACTTTGGCGATTTACGTGATTTGATGGCTAAAGCTTCACCGGCACGTTCGGGCGATTATCTGGCGGGCGTTGCGGCAGAAAGTGCTGAAGAACGCATGGCTGCCCGTATGACGCTGGCAGATCTGCCGCTAAAAACGTTTTTACAGCAAATGCTGATTCCTTATGAGCAGGATGAAGTCACACGGCTGATTATTGATAGCCACGACCCGCAGGCTTTTGCGCCAATAGCGCATCTGACCGTCGGCGATTTTCGTGACTGGTTACTCAGCGAGCAGGCCGACAGTGTGGTGTTAGCGCAAGTCAGTGCTGGTATCACCCCAGAAATGGCCGCCGCGGTAAGTAAAATAATGCGTAATCAGGATTTGATTCTGGTGGCGAAAAAATGCCGTGTTATTACCCGATTCCGTAACACTATTGGCCTTGCCGGCCACTTAAGTGTGCGGCTACAGCCCAATCACCCCACGGACAGTTTGCCGGGTATCGCCGCCAGCATGCTTGACGGCCTGCTGTATGGCAGCGGTGATGCTGTGATTGGCATCAATCCCGCCAGTGACAGCTTGCCATTGTTAGAAAAACTTAATTATATGCTGGATGACGTGATAAGCCGCTTTGAGATCCCCACTCAATCCTGCGTATTAACGCATGTTACTAACACGATTAAGTTGATTGAACGCGGAGCACCGGTTGATTTAGTGTTCCAGTCTATCGCAGGCAGTGAAGCTGCCAATGCCGGTTTTGGCATCAACCTGGCCTTGTTGGAAGAAGCACACTGTGCGGCATTGAGCCTCAAGCGAGGCACTGTCGGTGACAATGTGATGTATTTTGAAACTGGGCAGGGCAGTTGTCTCTCCGGTAATGCCCATTTCGGGGTTGATCAACAAACCTGTGAAGCGCGCGCTTATGCGATTGCTCGTCGCTTCTCACCGTTACTGACTAATACTGTCGTCGGGTTTATCGGGCCAGAATATCTTTATGATGGTAAGCAGATTATCCGTGCCGGTTTGGAAGACCATTTCTGTGGCAAGTTACTGGGTGTCCCACTCGGTTGTGATGTCTGCTATACCAACCATGCTGAGGCGGATCAGGATGATATGGATACCTTGCTGACCTTACTGGGGACCGCTGGACTGACCTTTATGATGGGGGTGCCGGGAGCTGATGACATCATGCTTAATTATCAAAGTACGTCGTTTCATGATGCGTTGTATATCCGGCAATTGCTCGGTCTGAAACATGCACCAGAGTTTGGTCTGTGGCTAGAGAAAATGAATATTATGGATGCTCAGGGGCGCTTGCGTGATACCGCGGCCAATCATCCGTTATTAGCACAGTTGCCACCTATGGGGGCATTCTGATGAGCGGAAATGAGATAATAAATGGGGTGTTACATCGCAATTCGTGGGCGGCTTTGCGTCAGTTTACGGCGGCGCGCATTGCTCTTGGCCGTACAGGAGCAAGCTTGCCGACTGAAGAGCTGTTGAAATTTGGTTTGGCACATGCACAGGCACGTGATGCTGTGCATCAGCCGTTTATCAGTGAAGATCTTGCTAATCAACTGGCAGATTCAGGATTACGGACACTTACCGTCAACAGTGCTGCGCCAGATCGTGCAACTTATCTGCGCCGCCCGGATCTTGGCCGAAAGCTATCGTCGCAAAGCCGTGAACAGTTGTGTGCATGGCCTGATAAGCAAGCCGACATCTTGTTGGTCATTGGTGACGGTCTGTCATCAAAAGCGGTACATCGGCAGGCAATCCCTTTGGTGATGGCCTTACGACCTTATTTGCAAACGCTCGGCTTATCACTGGCCCCGATAGTGTTGGCTCATCAATCACGGGTAGCATTAGGGGATGATGCAGGGGAGTGTTTACAAGCCAAAGCGGTTGTCATGTTGATTGGTGAAAGGCCGGGGCTTTCTTCCCCGGATAGTTTGGGGGTTTATATGACTTGGGGGCCGAACACGCGGCGGTTGGAGTCCGAGCGCAATTGTATTTCTAATATCCGGCCAGAGGGGTTGGATTATCCTCAGGCGGCTTTTAAGTTAGCCTGGTTGTTGGAGCAATCTTTCCAACGGCATTTATCGGGGGTGCAGCTTAAGGATGAAAGCGATAACCCGGCATTGTACGGGCAGGTAAGGCCAATTTACCCATTGACAACATAAGCAGTATATCTGGCTGGATATTTACGACATAATGGCGGAAATGGCTATTTTATGTGCCTTTAATCCGCCATCTAACATGCATTTTGGATAATGTTAAGTTATTCTATCTAAATGTTGCAGGCCGCTCTATCCTACACATCGCCTCGCTTTACAACTATTCTTATAAATATCTCACTAAATTTGAATTTTTTAACAGGTATTACTCCGCGTCATCATTTTCATGCTTTATGCAGTGGAGCTATTGGGAACATAAGGAAGAAACAATGGGACTACGAAGAAAGAGTGTTAAACCGATGCAACTCAATGATATTACAATCATTGATGATGCAAAACTGAAGAAGGCAATCACCGCAGCGGCGTTGGGCAACGCCATGGAGTGGTTCGATTTCGGGGTGTATGGTTTTGTCGCTTTTGCACTTGGCCAGGTATTTTTCCCCGGCGCTGATCCCGGTATTCAGATGATTGCTGCACTGGCGACTTTTTCCGTTCCTTTCTTGGTTCGGCCCCTTGGTGGCTTATTCTTTGGTGCGTTAGGTGATAAATATGGGCGGCAAAAAGTCCTGTCTGTCACCATCATTATTATGTCGGTCAGCACCTTCTGTATTGGTCTGATTCCCTCTTATGCCTCGATAGGTATTTGGGCACCGATATTATTGTTATTGGCAAAACTGGCACAGGGTTTTTCGGTTGGTGGCGAATATACCGGAGCCGCTATTTTTGTGGCTGAATATTCACCCGATAGAAAACGTGGTTTTCTTGGTAGTTGGTTGGATTTTGGTTCCATTGCAGGTTTCGTATTAGGCGCTGGAGTCGTTCTGCTCATTTCGAGCATTGTGGGTGAAGCCAGTTTCCTTGAGTGGGGGTGGCGTATTCCGTTTTTCGTTGCTGCGCCATTAGGATTAATCGGTATCTATTTGCGTCATGCACTTGAAGAGACACCGACCTTTCAACAGCACGTCGATAAAATTGATAATGATTCACGCCACAATATTGCCGAGCCACCTAAGGTTTCTTTCCGTGAGATCTTAACCAAACAATGGAAGAGCCTGATTATCTGTGTCGGGATGGTTATTGCCACCAACGTCACCTATTACATGCTACTGACCTACATGCCAAGCTACCTATCCCATAGTCTGCATTATTCTGAAGATCATGGTGTATTGATTATCATTGCAATCATGCTGGGTATGTTATTCGTCCAGCCTGTGATGGGATTAATGAGCGATAAATTTGGCCGTAGACCTTTTGTTATTTGTGGCAGTATTGGGCTGTTTATTCTCGCTATTCCCAGCTTTATTTTGATTAATAGCGGCATTATCGGTTTGATATTTTGTGGTTTGTTGATCCTGGCTATTTTGCTTAACTGTTTTACGGGGGTGATGGCCTCAATATTACCCGCAATGTTCCCAACCCATATCCGCTACAGCGCATTAGCTATCGCGTTTAATGTGTCGGTGTTGGTTGCAGGGCTGACACCAACGGCCGCAGCGTGGTTGGTTGAAACAACGCAAAATCTGTTTATGCCCGCTTATTACTTAATGGTGGTGGCGGTTATTGGTTTGGTTACTGGAGTATTTATGAAAGAGACTGCCAATATGCCACTGAAAGGGGCGACGCCAGCCGCGTCTGATCGGGCGGAGGCCAGAGAGATATTGCAGGAACACCATGATCATATCGAACACAATATTGACGATATTGATCAAGAAATAGCCGAACTTGAGAAAAAGAGAAAGAATCTGATCGCACAACATCCTGATATTAATTAATCAGTTTTGAGGGGTACGTCAGAGTGTTAATTTGATTTATATCAATAAAATTCATTTCTATACAATGGTTTACCTTTCTATTCAAATCTGTCTTTGACCCTCCCCCAAGGGGAGGGTTTAGATTATCAGTCATTATTCCAACTTATCTAGAACATTTCCTCTTACTGGAAGGATACCATGACAGTGAAAAAGACATTTGCAACAACAGCTCGACTGGCTATTGTTGCTTTAGCTGCGGTCACTTTTAGCCATTTCGCCGCGGCGACGACACAAACGGAATTTTTGGCTCAACATGGCTTAGCGGGAAAAACCACTGAGCAAATGATTGAGACCATCGATCAATCCAAACAAGAACGCCCTTTGGCATATTCAGCTTCGGTAACGAGTGCTGAACTCACCTTATCCGATGAACAACAGCGGTATTCTTTCCCCTTGGGTGATAAGTTCTATCTCTCATTTGCCCCCTATGTAAACCAAACTCACCCATGCTTCAATCACAGTTTGTCTGGCTGTCGTGGTGAATTGGCGAATAGCGCATTTGATGTGAAAATTACCGATAAAGCTGGGAAAGTTATCCTGCAAGATACACTGACCAGCTATCAGAATGGTTTTATTGGTGTGTGGTTGCCACGCAATACTGAGGGGACTATCGAAGTGAGTTATCAAGGTCTCAAAGCTGTATCACCTTTTGCGACCCAAGCTGAAAGCCAAACCTGCATGACAACATTGCAACTAAAAAAATAAACGACTTAACGGCAAATTTTAACAATCGACAGAATAATAATAACCAGCTTAGCGGCTGGTTTTTTATTTCCTCGTGGCTGGAATAATAGATATTTTTCTTGCCACTCGCGAGTATTTTTTAAATTATTAAATCCTGTTTATACTCCTTATGGCGAGGGATAATACCTAGCGTAAGTGATATTAAGTTTACGTTATGCTAAACGAAATGGCCAAGAGAAATATAATTATTTATAAATTATTATTTTTACGATATAGTTCGCTCCTTTATGGTGAAAATACGTAAAATTAAAGGAAACCTATCCGCACGCGTTATAACTTTCCTTTTTCTGTTTACTTGGCTACCTGCCTTCTATAGCCGAGTTCATTAAGTGTAGAAGATTATATTATGTTCCAATTGATGCAGAGTGTTTTGACAAGTTCCTTTAATGCGGTCTGTATTATCTATCTTTGCATATCATTACCTTATCTTTATATTATTACCAGAAAAAAACCTAATCAGTTACATTATAAAATTCTAATGGGCGTGATTGCCGGTTTTACTGCAACCTATCTTGCTGATTTTCATAACCAAACCAGTACGACACTTTATGGATTAATTATTAGTCCTATTGTTCTGACAGCATTAATTTTTGGCCCAATCCCCTTATTGATAAGCTATGCTATCCATACAGTATTCGTATTTGGATTGTCGCCATTTTATGATATTTTCATTATGTCTTTCATGTTTTTATCTATAGCGCTAAAAATTTGGGATAATAAAAGATATTCTACTTTTTTCCTTTCGGTTTTCATTCCACAATGTATAAATATTGCTTTGAATTTTGAACGGCTAATCTCTTTAGGATACCTTCCCCGTTCAATATTTAAATCCGCGATGAGCATTATTTTACTCTCGATACTCTATTTTATTTTTAGCCGCTTTCAAAAAACGTTTAGTAAATTCTCTATTTTGCAATTCCAATCCTCGACGGATCAACTGACTAAATTACCTAATAGATTCAGTATTAATCACCATTTGGATAATTTTAGAGAAACGCATAAGGACTGCTTTATTGCTTTGATTGATATAGATTTTTTTAAAAGGGTTAATGATAATCATGGACATTCTGCCGGTGATAAAATTTTATATGATATCGCCCAGGAACTAACGTCAGTGATTAGAGGAAATGATTTTCTGGCGCGGTATGGCGGTGAAGAATTTTTGCTGTTAATACATACCGCAGATAACAGAATTGCCAGTGAGATCTTGGTGCGGATAACTACACATATCCGCGATACGCTGTTTATTACACCGGACAACCACTCTCTCAACATTACGATATCTATCGGTGCCGCTTTATATGTTAAAGACACCTCATTTGATGATGCGATTAAGTCAGCCGACAAAGCGCTCTACCGAGCGAAGAATGGTGGTCGAGATCAAGTTGTTTTTCATTAGGTTTTGTATGATTAGGCCATTGTGTAAGTCAGGATCTTTAACTTAGCATAGGCTTTTCCCCTAAGGCCTTTGTAGCTTAACAGCGGGTCCACATACATTGTAGAGGTTGGCGGTGACCAGAGAACATGTTGTTATTGTCATTGATATGCAAAATGGGGTTTTTGCTAATCCACGTTTTGATCGTGAAGGTCGCGTCGTTCGTATTAATCAGTTGATCGACCATGCTGACCAAGTCATTTTCATACAGCATGCAGAAGATGAAATGACACAAGGGAGTGAATTGTGGCAACTGCTACCGGAATTACATTACCCGCAGAATGCTATTTCTGTTACCAAAACAGCGTGTGATTCGTTTTATCTTACCTCGCTCGACACTATTATTGCCCAGCTAGGGGCTACTCATCTGACTATTTGTGGTTGTGCCACGGATTACTGTGTTGATACCACCATCAAAATTGCCGCCAGTAAAGGGTATGCTCTGACCATCGCTTCTGATGCCCATACTACTGCGGACCGGAAATATGTCACGGCTCAGCAGCTTATCGCGCAACATAATGAGGTTTGGTCTGAGCTGTCCATTCCGGGGAACCGTATCACAGTAAAAACGACGCAGCAGATCCTCGCTGACTGGCTGGATTAAATTCAGTCGTTATAAGCCATCCGCGGTACATATCATCAGGTATGTGCCGTTTTTTATGGTTAAAGCTGTACTGAAAAATATCAATGACAGTGGTGGCTGTAGTTGATTCTTTTGGTTTTATATTTTGAATTTATTTTGTTGGCAGCTTATTAAGCTGAGTTGTCTGTATTGTACGATGCTAAATTAATATCATTATCTAAATTATGATATTTAATATTGCATTAAATTAAATGTGTAATGAAATTAAATTGACGATTTAAGATTTTTGTTATAAAAAATTGAATATAAAAATATTATATTATTCATTAAGTTAGTTTGGTCTCTTGGTTTTGTATTGACAGGGTTTATCAGTTTTTCACCCCGTTAGATATTGGCTTTGTTTTCTCCCACACCCCGCAATCACTCTCTCGCGACAGGAAGTCTCGTGTATTTCTTGTCCGTTTTGGCCTCGGCCGCTTTACAGGGAAAGGACAGGATATGTCAGCTATAGAACCGCAGGAAAACCGGCAGACCGGAATACTGAATACCATCGAGCGTATCGGTAATGCGATGCCAGATATCACTATGTTATTTATTTATGCATTGGGTGTGTGCTGGGCGCTCTCCTTTGCATTGTCATTTATCAATTTCGACTATTACCACCCTCTGACGGGTGATCAGATTAAAGTGACTAATATGTTGGCACCCGTTGAGTTGGTGACCTTTATTACCACTATGGTCAAAAATTTTATCAACTTCCCACCACTGGCTATCACTATTGTGGCAACGTTAGGGATCGGGATTGCTGAGGGCAGTGGCTTTATTCAGGTGATGCTGAAAAAGATGCTTAACGTTACGCCACAACGAATTTTGACACCCGCAGTAATATTTATCGGGGTGGTGAGTCACGTCGCATCTGACTCGGCGTATGTTATTTTGATGCCGGTGTCTGCCATGATGTTCTATGCCAGTGGTCGCCATCCGTTGGCGGGCATCGCCGCCGCTTTCGCAGGTTTGGCCGGCGGATTTTCTGCCAGTTACACGCCATCGATTATCGATCCGATCATGCAGGGCTTCACCCAAGGTGCGGCACATATAATTGACCCGAGTTATAACGTCAATGTGTTGTGTAACTATTTCCTGAGCTTTGGCAGCACCTTTGCGGTGATTCTGGTGTGTTGGTTTATTACCGAGAAAATTGTTGAGCCACGTCTGGTTAAGTCGATGCCATTAAATGACGATCTCAGCGTGCTCCACAACAGTGATGAACTGCAAAAAGTGACACCTCAAGAGAGTAAAGCGTTTAAAAAAGCCGGGTTGACCATGTTGTTGATGCTGATTGGACTGGCGGCTGCGCTTTACCCGGAAAATTCCTTATTGCGCTCGCCCGAGGGCAGCCTGACCCGCCCTGATGCACCGATTATGCAGGCGATAGTACCCTTGTTGTTCTTTATGTTTGCCATTCCCGGGCTGATTTATGGTTTTAGTGCCGGTACCTTCAAAAGCACCAAAGACGTTACCAGCAGCATGGAAAATATTACCCGTTCATTGGTTTCGTTTTTAGTGTTCAGCTTCTTCTGCGCCCAGTTTCTTTATTCATTCAGCCATTCCAATATCGGCACGTTGTTGGCAATCTCTGGGGCGGATTTCCTGCGCACCCTGGCAATGCCAGCCGGTTTCACTATTCTTGGGGTGATTCTGCTGTCTTGCGCCTTAGATATTATTATCACATCGGCTTCATCCAAATGGTCGATTCTGGCACCGGTATTAGTCCCGATGTTGATGGCAGTCGGTATCTCCCCTGAACTGACCCAGGCCAGTTTCCGTGTTAGCTCAACGGTGAATATCTCGACACCGATGTTTGCCTTTTATCCGTTGATCATTATGTATTGCCGTCAGTATTGCTCTAAAATCGGGGTTGGGACGCTTTGTGCCATGATGTTGCCTTATACTCTCGGGCTGACCATTGTATTAACCCTGATGCTATATCTGTTCTGGGGGTTGGGTATCCCGCTAGGATTCCAGAGTGGGTATACCTATCCGGCGGGCAGTTAATCCCCTGTTTACCTGCAATGCTGATGATATGAATTAAGTCTATAAGGAATAAGAAATGACAATGGCACTCTCAGAACAACTGACCCAACGTTTCTTCCGTTATCTGGCGGTGAGCAGCCAGAGTGATGGCGCGTCAATGACGCTACCCAGCACGGTCGGGCAGCATAAGATGGCGCAAATGTTAGCGGAAGAACTGCGCCAGTTAGGATTGGAAGATATCGTCATTGATGCCCATGCGACGGTAACTGCCCGTAAACCCGGCAACCAACCCGCCGCACCACGAATTGGTTTCATTACGCATATTGATACCGTTGATGTTGGTTTATCGCCTGATATCCACCCGCAGCGGTTGCGCTTTACCGGCAGTGATCTCTGCCTGAATCCTGAACAGGGTATCTATCTGCGCACATCAGAGCACCCGGAAATCCTTCGTTACCAAGATGAAGAAATTATTTTTGGCGATGGCACCAGCGTGTTGGGGGCGGATAATAAAGCGGCGGTCACGGTGGTGATGACGCTGTTGGAGAACCTGAGTGCCGATGATTGCCATGGGGATATCGTGGTGGCATTTGTGCCGGATGAGGAGATTGGTTTGCGCGGTGCCAAAGCGTTGGATCTGGCACGGTTTGATGTTGATTTCGCCTACACCATTGATTGTTGCGAACTGGGGGAGGTGGTATTTGAGAACTTTAACGCCGCCTCAGCCGAAATTGATATTGTTGGGGTAACGGCTCATCCTATGTCTGCCAAAAATGTGCTGATCAACCCTATCCGCGTAGCTTATGACATTATCAGTCAGTTCGACCCACAGGAAACACCGGAACATACTGAAGGGCGGGAAGGGTATGTCTGGTTTACTGATATGGTTGCCAACCCCAATCACGCCAAACTGAAGATTGCGATTCGCGATTTTGATAATGCGTTATTCGCGGCACGCAAACAGCGAATTGGTGAGGTGGTTACACAGATTGCAGCGAAGTATCCACGAGCGAAAATCAGCCATTCAGTCACCGACGTTTACAGCAATATCAGCAACTCGATAGGCGAAGATACCCAGGCGATTGATTTGATTTTCTCTGCCATGGCCGCGTTGGATATTGAACCTAAGGTGATCCCAATGCGTGGTGGTACCGATGGTGCAGCGTTATCGACTCAGGGGTTATTGACACCAAACTATTTCACCGGAGCCCATAACTTCCATTCACCGTTTGAATTTTTGCCAATTAGCTCCTTTGTAAAATCGTATGAGTTAACCCGAACTATCTGCTTGTTTGCCGCTAAATAACTTATCAGGGGAGGGGGTATATAGCCCCCCTCCTCAATGTAAACCCCGCTATTACCTTAATCTAATGCCTCTTCCTGCACTTCTAACACATGGTATGCGGTTGAGCAGAACAGTGAATTCAAACGTTTCATATCACCTAATAGCCCCATGTGCAGACTGCTGGTTTCAATACTCTGCACATTTTGTTGATGCAGGCGTTCAACGTGAGAGTGAGAATAGCGGCGGTTTAATAAACGGAAACGATGCTTGGCACGGCGTAGGCGTTTGGCGTTATTGATATCGCGGGATAAAAACACCGACATTCCTAAATCCAGATTGGCTACCAGACGGGTGTGCAGGGTATTTAACTCTTCAAACCCCTCGGCCGAAAATGGCTTACGAGCATTGAGTGACTTGGCTGCCACATCAGCAGTCATGCGGCCAATAATATCGCCGGCTTGTTGCAGATTAACCGCCGTATCAATAATTTCAGCCCAACGACGGGAATCAATCTCACCCAACTCATCCTGCTGGATTTGCGCTAAATAGAGCTTAATGGCGCTATACAGCATGTCGACTTCATCTTCCAACAAACTGACTTCATGCTTTTGCTGTTTATTCCCCTCCAGTACTTCTTTAAACCGCACCAGCATCTGCTCCAGCACATCACCCATTCGCAGGGTTTCCCGCACTGCGTTTGCTAAGGCTAACGAAGGTGTATCGATGGCGGTAATATCAAGATAGCGCGGGGCCGAGGGTTGTAGGGTAGTTTGGTCATCGCTGACTAATCGGCTACAGATACGAGTCATCACTCCAACAAATGGCAGCATCAACAAGCAGCGCAGCAGGTTATAAAATACGTGGAAGTAAATGACCACTTCGGCGGCGGGCAAATTACGGCTAATGAGCCATTGCCCTAACATATTGACCCAAGGGAGGACTAAAATACAGCCGATCACTTTAAACAGTAGGCTGCCCAGCACCACTTGTCGGGAGATGGCATTCTGCCCACGGCTGCTGATCAGTGCCAGCAAACCACTGCCCAGATTAGAGCCAATCACAATACAGAGGGCGATATTTAGCGGAACTAAACCGGTAGCGGCCAGTGTGGCGGTCAGCAATACTGCGGCCAGACTGGAATAACTGATCATGGCGAACAGTGCGCCAATCAATAATGCCAGAATGGTATCACCGGTCAGAGATGAAAAAATGGCTTGCACGGCGGTTGCTTGCGTAATCGGCCCGGCGGCAGTGACAATCAGTTGCAGTGCCAGAATAATCAACCCGAGACCGATGCCTACCCGCCCCATCTGACCAATCCGACTTTTGCGCTGGCCGAGGAAAACAATAACCCCACCCAGGATTAGCAACGGTGAGAGCCAGGAGAGATCAAATGTCAGCACCCGGGCCATCAGCGCCGTCCCGACATCTGCCCCTAACATAATCACTAAGGCCGGCGACAAGGAGATAAGCCCCTGCGATACAAATGAGATAACCAGTAACGCGGTAGCATTACTGCTCTGTACTAGCGCCGTGACACCAATACCGGCGATAAAAGCCGTGGGTTTTTTCTGGATACTGGCGCTCAGAACCCGGCGCAGATCGGCACCGTAAACACGCATGATACCGGTGCGAACAATGTGTGTTCCCCACACCAGCAGGGCGACAGAAGAAAGCAGATGAAGCAGAGTCAGCATAGTTAATCTCAGTTGTGGCAAGACCCATATCGTTGAACTGCCTCAACGACGGTTGAACACACCTGAAAAGGCGGGTGGGCCTGGCTCTGTGTAAGTTAGATCCTATTTAAGTCTGTACAGTTTGAGGTTACGGCCATTTGACGATAAAACGGCCCGTTGATGGATGTTGCAGTGTTTTAACAGGGTTACCTTGTGGTGCAGGGCGACCGATATCTACACGCGGGTGAGTTAGGGGTAGATGTAAGGTTATTCCCCAGATAAAGGGGACTTGCAAGACGATATCGACACTAAACATGCCCCATTATAGCAATTTTTGCTGCCAATGACGTCAGTTATGGCTTTTGGTAACAATACAGTGCGGCCAAGGTGCGGTTTGCCATCTGGTGGCGTGCGCTCTCTTGACCGCTTTTATGCTGTTACCCAGCCACCCGCAGCCAGGCAAATAGCAGCGCCACCATAATCACAACCACAGCCGTGGCAATCACTAAACGTTCAGCAAATAGACGTCGCATCGGTAAACTCCTCAGGCAAAACTGTAACGTTCTGAATGATACTTCGACATAGGAACACCGATTTCATTCAGCGCAGACTCGATAGCATCCATCATGACATTGGGGCCACATATAAAATACTCGTGACTGGCATAGGGAGGGGGCAAGTGCCGTTTGAACACCTCGGCATCAATGAATCCTTTTTCCCCCGTCCAGTCTGGCGCGGGGTTCGACAACACATGCACCACGACCAAATTAAGCCGTGATTTTAATGCTTCTAACTCTTCACGAAAGGTGATCGATTCCCAATCTTTGCTGCCATAAAGTAGCAGGGCTGGCCGTTGGTCACCGCGATCAGCCAGTGTTCGCAACATACTCATCATTGGCGTTATCCCAACACCACCGGCGACCAGAACATGCATGTCTGCCGGATTTCCTAATGTGAATGCCCCATAGGGGCCATCCAAATAGACCCGTTGCCCGATGGGGACTTTAGGTATGTTAGAGGTAAAATCCCCCAGATTGCGGATCGACATTTCCACGCGCCCGTCACTCACCTGTGCGCTGGATGAAAAAGAGAACGGATGGGCGGTAATGTTAAACGGGCTACCCCAAATGGTTAACCAACCGAACTGTCCGGGAGTGAAGCGAAAACCGTCATGGCCATCGGGCATCATTACTAAGGTGGCGGTATCACCCCGTTCCTGCCGTACTGCTACCACGCGATAGGGGCGTCGCAATATAAACAGCGGTTTGACGATCCGCACATACAGTAGCAAACCAAACCAAAAAAGAATCAGGCCAACCCAAAGTGCTCTTTTTAATGGGTCGTCGAGGTAAAACCCCCAGCCGACCATATGCATGACCCCGGCAACAACCGCCACTACGGCCAGAATAATGTGAGATAAATGCCAGATTTCATAGCGTATTTTTAGTTGAACTCGCCACAATGCGGTAATAACCAAAGCAATTAATGCATAGGTTGATAGGGCGGCAAAACGGGCTCGCCACGGCGCGTCGAAGGAGTTTAGTAGTGCCAATAACTCTGGACGAACAACAAATAGGATTAAGGGATGTGCGATAACCAGCCCGACTGCAATCAAAGAGATTCGTCGGTGGAAGTGATAGATAATATCCTCACCCCAAGGTTCGGTGACATAACGAAAACGGGCAGTCAGACCAAATTGTAGCCCCATTATTGCCAATCCGGCATAACCAAGGGCAATCGAAAACTCCGTCCAGAAATCTCGAACTGGGGGTAATGTACCGGTTAATAATGCCAACAGAGGGGCCAGAATAAAAAAAAGGTATATCCCAACCCAAATGACACTACGCACAGCATAAGTCGACATATTGCTCACACCAGAATTATGAATAACATGTCAATAAGTATACTAAGCGAAACATAAGATAACCATTTATAAACATCACCATAACAATGAAGGAGCTGGGCACCAGACAGATTGAAAAGAGAGTCGTCGCCTGTGATGCTGGTATGGGGTCTAGCGTAATTGGGGCGTCGGTTTTGAAAACAAAGCTGAAGAAGGTCATGATCGATATTAAAGTATCCAACGCTAAAATGGAGGAGATCCCCAGCGATACCGACTTGGTCATAACGCATGTTCAACTGATTGATAGAGCCAAAAAATTACATGGAGATAACGGCATCACCTTTATGTCTATTACTCAGTTTATTGAGGGAAGCCAATGTGATGAAATTGTGGAATATATAATAAAATAAGCAATTAGAGGTTATTGGCGGGGATGCAGCGAGTATCCCCTCTTTTTTCATCAGAAGTGACCAACCACTATCCAGACCACAGAGCGATGCCCAGATCTATATCGTCCTTTTAGATTATAAATTATTATAAATCAAATTATTATAAACATGATAGTGATGATGTTAATCACCATGTAAACATCAAGTGCCGAACGTAAATAAACCAGAACAAATCCTCTTTAAATATATCTGCCGCTAATTAGTGGCGTGGTTATTTTTAGCAATCATTATATATCTGAACTAACTTTCTGCCGGGTATAGGCAGGAGGTTGGCTCTGGGTATTGCGATTATAACTCTTATTGAATATTTAATTTGAGGTATTATAAGCATGACAACTAATACGACTTTTTCTCCTGAAAGTGAGACGGCAGCATTATTTTTACTGGATCAAGCAATGGGCTTTACTTATCAAGCGTCACTGCGGGCAGCGGCTATTTTGGGGGTTGCCGACCATCTTATACAAAGGCCAAAAACGGTACAGGAACTTGCAACAGAATTGGAGGTTGATCCACAGCAACTGCATCGAGTGATGCGATTGCTTGCAACGCGAAATATCTTTAAAGAAGTTGATGGGCAGCGATTTACACTCACGCCAGCGGCTGAGTTTTTGTGTACCGCGACCTCGCATTCGCTTCGTTCTGCGGTACTGATGTTAACCGATGAGACATTTTGGGGCCCGCTGGGGAATATCGTTGAAAGCGTTCGCGGCCACTCTGCTTTTAAACAACTATATGGCGTGTCGTTCTTCGAATACTGGTCGCAACCACAGACTCGCTCTCCTGAATATGATTTTCACACCGGGATGTCCTCGATGTCGGCGGTGGAAAACCTGGCTCTGGTACGTAGCTATCATTTCCCAGACCATGCCACCGTTGTTGATATTGCGGGGGGGTTAGGCGGCTTGCTGCTAAAAGTATTACAGGCTAATACGACACTGCACGGTATTTTGTTCGATCAAACTCCGGTGCTGGAAAGACATCGTCTTGGTGAACTGGGGGATGACTCAAGATGGAGGCTCCAGCCTGGCAGTTTCTTCGAATCATGTCCTCCGGCAGATTTTTACTTATTAAAATATATCACTCATGACTGGCCGGATGAAAAGACAACACTAATACTCCATAATTGTCGTAAGGCCATGCTTCCTAATGGAAAAGTCCTCATTATGGATACCATTATTCCTGAAGGAAATACCCCTCACTTCGGGAAAAATATGGATCTGCTCTTGATGGGGAGCTTTGACGGTGGGAGAGAACGCACCGAAGCTGAGCTGAAAGTGATACTCGCCGGAGCCGATCTGAAACTAAACCGCATCATAAATACCGGCAGTTACGTATCGATAATAGAGGCCGTTGCGCGTTGAATATAGACCTATAAGCCTGACATTCGCCCATTTTTAGCGCTGATAAGAATGGGCGGATGAGCAGCTCTATCTATCTTGGCAAGAGAACTGGTGGCATTGGCGTAGAAAATTCATAATTTCTCCATAATATAATCAGGTCATGATAAACATATTTAATTTGGTAATTATATTAAGTAAATACAATATGTTACGATTTTTTCTTCTGTGTATTAACCCTGCCAAATGTATCTAAGCGATCTATTAATCCTGTCAATTTATCAGAAGCTTGATGACGGAACCTGTTCATCGTATGCATAGATGGGTATCATTCCGACATTAGTAATGCAAATCATTAGCGTTAGCACTCAAGGATATTTACATCCCCACTTTTCAGGAGAGAAAATGCAATTACGTCTAGCTTTATTTTCGTCATTACTGGCCGCAACTGTTGCGATGACAGGGTGTGATGATTCATCTGCCGCGCCAGAAGAATCAGCCAAAATCAGTATTGAGCATGCGCAAGGAACCACTCAGGTTCCACTAAACCCGCAAAAAGTCATCATACTGAACCCATCCGTGCTCGATACTGCCGATGCCCTGAACATTAAGGTGGCAGGTGTCCCGCAAACCAGTACTCATCTACCCGCATTTTTATCCAAATACAGCGGCACTGAATACCTGAATGCTGGCACATTATTTGAACCCGATTACGAGGCATTAAGTCAGGCTAAACCTGACCTGATCATTGCCGGTGGCCGTGCTCATGATGCTTATGACAAACTTAGCGCTATCGCACCGACTATCGCACTTGATGTCGATACCAAGCACTTTACCCAGAGTCTGACTCAGCGTACTGAGCAACTGGCCTCTATCTTTGGTAAAGAAGAAGAAGCGAAGGCACTGCTGGGCAAATTCTCATCTCAGATAAATGAGATAAAGCAAAAATCAGCTAATGCCGGATCAGCCATGGTAGTTATGGTCAGCGGCGGGAAAATGTCAGCTTACACGCCGGGCTCCCGTTTCGGTTTTGTGTTTGATGAGTTAGGTTTCACCCCTGCGGCCACTTTCGAACAAACGGGTAGTCATGGGAATGTAGTGACCTCTGAATTCATTCTCAATGCTAATCCTGAGTGGTTGTTTGTACTGGATAGAGACAATGCCATTGGGCGTACTGAAGGCCAATCGGCACAACAGATTCTTGATAACCCACTGATCCATAAAACCAAAGCATGGCAGAATGATCAGGTTATCTATCTCGACTCCTCCTCGCTCTATATTGCCGGTGGCGTACAGAGTTATACAAAACTGATGGATAAGGTCAGTGCTGTGTTGGATAAATCAGCGCCAGCGCAGTAATTTTCACTGATGAAGAATCTTAGCTTTCTAGTTGGCCTGGTTATTTTACTGGGCCTGATGATCTGTAGCCTGTTTATCGGTGCCGGCCATGTCACTTTTGCTGATGTCTGGTCGGATCCCGATATGCGCGACATCTTTATACTTAGCCGGGTGCCACGGACGCTGGCATTAGTCCTTGCTGGCAGCGCCATGAGTGTTGCTGGCCTCATCATGCAGATGCTGACGCAGAACCGTTTTGTCGAACCTTCTATTGCGGGTACGACCCAGTCCGCCAGCCTTGGTTTATTGTTGGTCATGGTTTTCAGTCCATCGGCTCCGGTGATGGTGAAAATGTTGGTGGCTACGGTATTCGCGATGGGGGGGACGGCCCTTTTTATGATGTTGTTGGCGCGAATGCGGATGAAATCAGCGCTGATGGTGCCGCTGACCGGCATTATGCTGGGGGCTGTATTTAGTGCAGTAACAACCTTTGTGGCGATGGAGTTTGATCTCCTGCAATCGTTGGGCAGTTGGGAGTCTGGTGATTTCTCGGGTGTCTTGCAGGGTCGCTATGAGTTGTTGTGGATAGTGGGAGCCTTAACGCTGATTGCCTGCCTAATCGCCGATCGTTTTACCGTGGCAGGCATGGGGCGGGATTTCTCGGTCAATGTTGGGCTAAATTATCAACGTGTTATGCTGACGGGAATGTCCATTATAGCCATCATCAGCGGCGTAGTTGTGGTCGTGATTGGCGTGCTTCCTTTTCTCGGTTTGATTGTACCCAATATTGTCAGTATGGCGATGGGAGATAACCTGCGCCGAACCATACCTTGGGTGAGTCTTTGTGGCGGTGGTCTGGTCGTGTTATGCGATATTATCGGTCGATTAATTAGCTACCCATTTGAAATCCCTGCCAGCGTTATTCTGGGCGCGATTGGTGCACTGGTTTTCCTATTATTAATTGTTAGGACAAAACGCCATGCAGGTTAATGAGTATTCATCAAAAGGGAATTGGTTTCAGGGCGCAAATCGGGCATTAAGCATACCGGCAAAGCGGTTGTTACTGTTGAGCATTATTGCCGTCGCTGCGATTGTCATCTTCATGACAATTAATCTGGGGAGCAACATCCAGTATATTCTGGTGCATCGCGGTCTTATTCTAGCCACCATGCTGTTGGTGGCCTTTGCTGCGGGAGTTGCCACTGTCTTATTCCAAACAGTAACCAATAACCGTATTTTGACGCCATCAGTGATGGGATTAGAAGCACTGTTTATTCTCATCCAGACCATGTTGGTGTTTTTTGTTGATGCCAATGGTTTCAGAGTGTTAGGTATTACGGGGAAATTTCTCTGTGAATCGGCACTGCTGTTATTGTTCTCGGTGTTTCTTTACCGTTGGTTACTGACCGGTGTGGGGATCAATCTGCATAAGGTGCTGCTGGTTGGCTTGGTTTGTGGCACGTTGTTCCGCAGTCTATCGAGCCTGATGCAACGTCTTCTTTCGCCGGGGGAGTTTGCCATATTGCAGGGGAGGGTATTTGCCACCTTTACCCGAGCGCCCGCAGAGATTATTGCCGTTTCTACGGGGATAGTTGTGATTGTGGGCCTTATTGTTTGGCGCATGCGCCATTGCCTCGATATTATCGCGCTTGGTCGAAATACCGCAATTAATCTCGGCGTTGCCTATCAGAAAAAGATAACCACTATTTTGCTGCTGGTCTCGCTGTTGGTCGCCATCTCTACAGCACTGGTGGGGCCGCTGACATTTTTAGGTTTGCTTATCGCTAATTTGGCTTATCCAATTGTTGGTTCATTCCGCCATCAATATTTGCTACCCGGTGTTTTTCTGCTGGGAACTATTACATTGGTTGGTGGGCAATTGATTTTGGAGCGCTTACTGAATATGTCTGGGACATTATCGGTGGTTATTGAGTTTGTCGGTGGTGCGCTGTTTATTTATCTTTTAATAAAAAAGGCTCCGGTATGATTGAAATTAATGACATTAATAAAAAATACCAGGATACAGCGGTTCTCAATAATATAAATGAGAGCATTCCTTCTGGTGGTGTTACTTCAATCATTGGACCAAACGGTGCTGGCAAATCTACGTTATTGTCGATTATGAGCCGGTTGCTGGCGCCTGATATTGGTAGTGTGCTGTTTAATGGTTTGGATGTGGCAAAAACCTCTGGCGATAAACTGGCGACTATTTTGTCAGTTTTACGTCAGGAAAATCACTTCACCAGCCGCCTGACTGTAGCAGATTTGGTTGGCTTCGGGCGCTATCCCTATTCAAAAGGGCGGCTCAACGAAAATGACCGTCAGTATATTGATGCTGCGATGGAGTTTCTTAATCTGGTGCCGCTGAAGGATCGCTATCTTGATGAGCTTTCGGGTGGGCAACGGCAACGCGCCTATGTAGCAATGGTGCTTTGTCAGGATACAAAATATATCCTGCTGGATGAGCCATTAAATAATTTAGATATGAAACATTGCGTTGCGATGATGAAACAATTGCGGCGTGCCGCAGATGAATTGCACAAAACCATTATTCTCGTTATCCACGATATCAATTTTGCTTCTGCATATTCTGACCATATTATTGCGATGAAGAATGGTGAGGTTATTTATCGAGGGGCACCCGCAGAGATTATGCAACCCAATATTCTTGAAGAGATTTTCGATATAAAAATCCGTATCGAAAAAGTACAAGATCAGCATATCGCGGTCTATTATCGTTAAGGTGAAAAACGGGCGTAACTGTATATTTACGCCCGTTTTTATCCCGTGATTAGAACAACACAGAGTAGTTCACACCAAAGGTACGGCCACGTCCTTTATAGGTATAGAGATCAGGTGCTCCGTAGGTGGGGCTATACAGAATTGGTGCGCGCTGGCCCCAAACGGTGGTGTACTCTTTATCCAGCAGGTTTTCGATGCTGAAGCTGATTTTACCCACTGGCAAGGTGTAGCTGCTCAGGAAATCAATCGTGTTATAACCATCAAGTTTACGGCCTTTACTGTCTGACACATCGAAGGTCTGCTGGGATTGTACTCGCAGGTTCCAATCACCCGGCGCCCAACCAATATAAGCGGTGGCTTTCGACGGACTGGCGGTATCAACAGTGAGTTTCTGCCACTTGCCGTCAGTTTTGGTCTCAGATTTAATCAGGTTAAATGTTGCTCCGGTGCTCCATTCGCTGTCTTCGAAGAAATAATCCGCCGCGCCTTCAACCCCGTAGATCCGGCGTTTGTCCGGCAACACACTGATGGTCATGTCTGTTTTGTTGATGGCAATAGTTTGGTCAGACAGAGAGTAGTAACCGGCGATTTGAGTACGCAGGTTATCACCCGTATAGCGCCAGCCCAATTCATAAGCATTAACCTTAATACCCTCCAGCTTGGAGTCATTTACGTTGACGCTTTTTTGCAGTTGGTAGTGGCCGTTGACCAACTGATAGGTCCCGGAGCCGTAATATTTCGCCAGATCGGGGATCTCAAACCCTTGAGAGAAGTTGAACCACGTCTGCTGGCTTTGTGCCAGATGCGCCAGCAAACCGGCATTGAACAGGACGTTGTTGTAATCCGTTTTCCCGCCTGGCACTGCATCTGCTGAGGTCGCGCTGCCGTTAGCAATAGCTTGTTGTTGCGCATAGCCGACGAAATCATCAACCTTGTTCTCGGTGTATTGATAACGTACGCCACCACTCAGGGTAAAGATGGGGTTGATGTCATAGCTGGTTTGCAGGAACGGCGCGAGATTGGTGGTGGTGTAACTTGGATAACGGCCAACATTGTAGGCATTTTGTAAGGTCATCCCGCCAGACTGTTGTGCCAGTGCCAGATTGAAGAACTGCTGATTGGCGTTGAAGCTTTCATGCTCCACGTCGACACCATAAGTCAGCGTGAGGCTGTCGATAGGTTTACTGTTTAGCGTCAGTTTACCGCCGTAAAAATCGGTTTTCTGCTGTGATGCACCGATACTGGTTACAGCAGTACCTGCTTTGTTCAGGGTTGGGAACGGATAAAAGGTCAATGATTCATCACGGTAAAACACCTGTGCTACCAAATCCTGACCCCAAAAGTCGGTATTGGAGTATTGCAGGTTGATGAGATGGCGCTCAGTGCCTGGAATACGATCTGAGTTCAAATTGCCGCTGTTAGATGCCTGGCCGGTACCCGTCACTGCCGAGAAGTTTTCCCCCAGATATAATCCGTGTTTGCCATCAGATTCGCTGTTGAAATACTGGGTGGTTAACTGCAATTGCTGATGGTCATCAATGTTGAAGGTACCTGTGCCCATCACATCAAGGCGGCCGGAATATTGCAGGCCGGTCTGGGTATTATCGATCAACACCTCATCGCCTTTACCGTCATACCAGCCGCCATAACGTTGATAGGAAACAGAAAAACGACCGAATGCTTGCTCATTCCCGCCGCTCACCGCAGCCCCGATATTCTCATCGTGATCGTTATGGCTGTTAAAACCGGTTTTGCCGCCAACTTGTAGTTCGACCTGTTTTTCTTCCTGACCTTTTTTGGTCACAATATTGATCAAGCCGCCAGTGCTACCGCCACCGTAAAGCGAAGTGGCACCGGAGATAACTTCTATATGCCCAATATTAAACGGATCTATGGCGTCAAGCTGACGGCTATCGCTGCGTGAAGAGTTCAGGCGCACGCCATCGATCATTACCATCATTGATCGGCCACGCATATTCATGCCGTAGTTGGTCCGGCCCTGACTGCTAACATCCATGCCAGGAATCAATTGCGCCAAAATATCTTTGATTTCCTTGCCAGCTTGAACTTGTTGTTCGAGTTCCTGACCTTCAATCACCCAGGTGGTTTGTGCCATTTCGGCCACGCTGCGGTGTGAGCGGCTGGCAGAAACTACCATTTGATCTTCTGCCCATGCTGCGGGCACGAGCATAGCTAACAGGCACGGATTTAATACCCAGAGGTGTCTGCGTTTCATTGTTATTCTCTTTTTCCCATATTAGAGGTTATGTTAAAAATTAAAGTTGGTTTAACGATTGTTCTAAACCCAAACTCATTGGAGTTGCAGCCAGGCAGCCTGCAAACACATCCCGATGAGCTTACTCAGTCAAGTGATTCGCGCGCGCAGCTAACCCCCCTGCGGTTTCAAGGACGAGGGGATCTGTGCGGGGGATAACGGCCGGCGGCTGGCTGCGCCATTGGATCACCGCCGGAGTGGATGTTAAATCGAACTGTTCACGACCTAAAACCCGGTTGAGAATACGCGCCGATCGCCAAGCCATCAGGCTGAGCTGCGGTTCTGCAATGCCGTGGCTATGCATACCGGCGTTGACTGCAAATAAGCAGTTATCGTGTGGGCCTCGCCAATCGAGGGTGAAGTCGGGAGCCATGCGGTATTGATAATCGGCAGTGGTCATCAGGCGGCTGGCCAGTGGTTTAAGGAATGCCGGACGTTCCTGTTGATAACCGGTCGCGAAGATAGTCACGTCGCTGTCAAAGGTTTCTTTGCCCTGATCGAGATGGTGATGGGTGACTAATTGGTAACCGTTACCTTGCGGATGCATCGCTGTCAGTGAGCGGCTAGGGAGCAGGCGCGCCCAGGGCTTTTCACGTAACACCTCAAACTGATGATACATAGCACGGTAAATAGCCAGTAGCGACTCACTGGTAATGCCGTCAGACGTCATTTTCTGTTCAGCCAGCATATGTTGCTTGGCGTTGTCGTTCAGAGTATAGAAACCGTCAACGTATTCCGGGGTGAAGTACTCATTGGCAAAAGCGGCTTCATCCAGTGCGTTGTAATTATTCCGGCGTGAAATCCAATCTAACTGTTTCGGTTGGCCCCACTCAGCGCGGAAGATGTTGAGGAACAGGTCAGCTCCACTCTGACCACCACCGACGATGGTGACTCGTTTACCGGCCAGATCGGGATTGCGCAGTGCCATTTCACTGGCATGGAAACAGCGATCGTTTTGCTCGCCGACACATTCCGGCAACTTGATACGTTTGCCGATCCCCAGACAAACATGGCGGGCATGGTAGACATTGCGTGTTGTGGTCACGACAAAATGGCGCTGCTGGTCGTCAAAATCCACACTCTGAATATCTTGGCTGAACTCTAGCGAGCTTAACCCATGGGCAGCCCAACTGAGGTAGTCTGCAAACTCTTCCCGTGAAACCGTTCGGTGTTCAGTCGTCAGGAATCGGTAGAATTTCTTCCTTTGGACTAAGTAGTTAAGGAAGCTATAGGGATTGGTTGGCGACACCGCACTGACCAAATCTTTCAAAAAACTGGTCTGCATGTGGCAATCTGGCACCATCATGCCGGGGTGCCAGGTAAAGTGTGATTTACGCTCAAAGAATTTGCTGTTAAAGCCAGAAACTTCGCTGCCGAGGGCGGCAATACTGAGGTTAAATGGGCCTATGCCAATGCCGATGAAATCTAAAGTTTGATTCATTAGGCTAGCTCCTTGGTGACCAAATAAAGAGGGTTATCCAGATCCTGCAAGTAATTTGGCAACATTCGACTGCCACCATCCTGCTCTGAATAGGTGAGTTTCACCGGGTTGAGGACTACACGAATAATTTGTGGTTTAAACAAATCAAATAGGGAAAAACGCTCTGCCATGTCTGGATGCTGTGCCATGTAGCGCTGCAGTACCTGTGCCAGCAGTTGATAGAATTGGTGTTCATTGATGCCACACACATGCATCAGTGGTGAGATAAATCTCAGCACGGTGACGAAATGCCCGGTCTGTAGGTCGTGTATCAGGTAGTCGGCAGATAAGCGTGCGGTGACGGCTTTCACGACACTGGGCAGTGAGGCCGCTTGCGGGAACTCTTTATCAACCAGGCGCATATCGCCCTGGAAGTCTTTCAATAGCACACGTTGCGGTATGTGGTCTTTCATCACCAAAGTGATGTTTTGGCCGTGGGCGATCAGTGCCACACCGTAACAACACATCAGGTGGTACATTGGCACCACGACCACCCGAAACATCTGTTCTAACCAGGCTTCGGCACTCAGCCCCGAACGTGCAATATAGGCGGCAATCAACGGATGCCCCTGATTATCGGTTTCCATCAGGGTTGCCATCAAAATTGCCTGTTCGCCCGGTTGTAAATAGCAGGACGGATTTTCTCGCCAAATCACGCCGAGCATTTCCTGATAGCGATAGGGCGCTTTACTCAAGGTGGCATAGGTCTGGTGCATCATATAACCGGCTGCGGGTTCTCCGAGGATCTCAGCACCGCTTGCCCGTAGCGTAGGGTCTTGTGCAAAGACTTGCTGTAACCAATGCGAAGCCGCAGGACCTGCGCTGATATATTTACCGGGGATGCCGCGATAACAAGAGGTGTTGTAGATGGTCAGTGGCAATTTGATATCAAATGGCACGCGGCGACTGACATTCGTTAAGGTACGTAATGATTGTTGCGCCAGATAGTGGTCACCAAACTCACCCAGTTCGATCAATTCACCTTCGGCTAATTGTGGCAGGAAGTGCAGGGCGATTTTTTGCTGCCACTGCCATGGGTGTAAGGGCACCGGTACCCAGTCGTCATTCAACGCGAGCTGCTGCCAGTGGCGCTCAAATCGCTGGCGTTCCGTGCTATCCATCGCACTGTCGAGCAGCCTGTCCAACGGGAATTGTGCATCCGCGCACCAGACAAAACTGCCACGTTTGGCGGCGACCCAATGCAGGCGGAACTGCCCTTGATATTCTGGCGCGTAGTGATGCAGGGCGGTTAGACCCCAGCCACGGCGGCCTTTGTTGAAGATAAATTTCGGGTGGCCAGCCAGCAGACATTGTAGTGCATCAGCATCAAGGGCAATCAGATGTTCGGCACTCATGCCCTGACGGGCAGAGAGTAACTGCATGTCTGCGCGCAGCGTGGCATAGAGGTCTTCCAGGTGTTCAGCAACCTGTGCATCGTCCATCTGCAACACTTGAGCCAGTTGGCGTAGCATATGGTCAGCGGTCAGCGGCACTCCTTCGCAGTGCAATGAGGCGGGGTCAATATGCAGCCAGCCCCAGATACCCCGTTCGGCACTAAAGCGATAAACCGCACCCGGCAAGGTGATACTCCATGCCTGGCCTGCTGGCGCGGCACACAGGGTGCGTTCATATTCCAGTTCAGCCAGGATCTTGGCGATCATCTGACGGTTAACGCGCTGCCAGTTGGCGTAATTGTCAGTGGTCATACCGTACCCTCTTGGAAGAAATCTGCGCGCTGATTCACTATCAGTCGCGAGCGTTTATGCGGGAAATCAAACTCTTTCAAGGTGTGGTAGCCGGCGGCAGGCAGGTGGCGGAACAGGCGCTGGTTATCGGCGCGTGGCTCAGCTACTACCCGGGCTGTGCGCGGTTCATCCAGATACAGATAGTGTGTCAGGCCACGTAACCAACTGCGGATGTATTGCGCTCCTCGCCAGCGCTCTTCACCTACCAGCATGTGTAGTCCACGATCAAAAGGCTGCCAACGGTAATGGCGACCAATCCGGTCTTCTGCTGCCCAATAAACTTCGAAATAACCAAAAGGTTGATCGTCAAAGCAACCCAAGAGCGGATAGCAATAATGCGAATCCAACTGACGTTGCAGATACGCGGCCTGAACCTCAAGCGGGCCACTCATTTCCCAAAAAGCATCTACGCGCGGCGAGTTCATCCAGCGAGTAAACTGCTCTGTGTCGCGATCAATTTCCGGTAAGCGGAAGCTCAGGGTATGTTTAATGTGCGGATCGAAACGGCGATAAACTTCGCCGTTAGGGCGCGCAGCACGTTGTGGGAACCAGATATCTCGCTCGGCGTCATACTGCATCTGATCAGTCGCCCGATGGCGTTTTGCTCCCAGCCACAGTGGTAGTTGATAAAATAGATCCCGTGCCAGATAGTCGCCATAGCTCAAGGCAAACACGGCTTGTGCTTGCGGCTCTTCCCGCCACTCGGCATAGGGCAACGCAATACCGGTTAATTGCGGTGCGGCAACGAACAACTGATCCAATGCCGGTACCAGCCAGCCTGGTGGCAATGGTCCGGGTGAGTGCAACACCGCGCTGCCGTCCAACCCTAAGCTGAGGGTCAGATTTTTTCCCAACTGTTCACAGCGAAAACTGCCTGCGGAGTGCATCAACTTAGCTTGTGGCATCATTGGGCAACTCCCAGGCGATCTTGGTAAGGGAAACGAAATGGGTTTGCGAAATCAAAGTAGATAACTGCCGGATCAACGATGGTATTTTCATTGTGGTCATGCAGATAACAGAAGAAATTACCCTTGCAGTTCCAATGCGTGCTATCGAGTACATAATCCAAACAAAGGGTATTTTTAGCCGTAGCCCGCAGGTTATGGAGTGCGTCGCGGACCCGCATCATCAGATTCTCCTCGCTGTCGAAACCGGCAGCCGCTAATGCGGCGGTCACTGCCAGACTGGAGTTGACTAGCAAGTAATAGGGGAAATAGCGCAGTAGTTGTTGTTCAGTGAAGCGGTTTTCCGCTTCGGCTTCGCCAATTTCTTCCAGCCACGGTGTGGCATCTTGGGTAAAGCCGCTGCCCTGACAGTCGCGATACAACATACCGATCGGCAAGTCTTGCTGCATTTCTACCAGAATGTTTTGCTGATGGGCTAATAGCACCAAACCGTAATCAGCTTCGGTGCTGAACAGTGGTAATAAGACCTGTTGGCAATAGGCATCCAGCCAGCAGTGGGTGGCTTGGCGTAGCGGAAGATTTAGACGCGCCGCCAAACGGCGTACTGCGGCAACCAGCAGACTGTCGCCTCCATCTGGTGCGGCCTGAGTCAAGGTGACCAGTACATTGGTTTGAGCATCTGGCTGGCTGAACAACAGGTTGTCGCGTAGCACCATCAGGCTCTCCTCTTGCACCGTGCCATCAGCGGAACATAAACCGGCCCAACCGTCCTCCTGCATAACCCGGAAGGTTGGATAGCGTGCTTGTAATGTTTGCCAGCGCGGGGTTTGAGCCAGGCGGGCCAAGCGAATTCCACGTTTAGCTTCTTTTACCGATAGCGTACGTACCGAGTTGGTCAGGCGGACACTGAGGGAAAACTTGATCATGTCGCGATTTGATGGGCTATACAGCGAACGGGAGGAACTGGTCGGCAGCCAGCGTTCACCTGCTTCACCCAAGTCTTGCAGTGCATTCAGTTGTACCAACTGCTGGCACCACTCCTGGGACAACAGGTGATCAGCCTGCCAGGGGTGCATCGGCAGCAGCCAAATATCATCAGTAAAGTGTGCCAGTAGCTGTGGTGCACTCTCGCTGGCAAAACGTTGCAGACGTTGTTGCGGTGTCAGGGTGAGACTCTCACCGCACAAAAAGCGTTTATCCACGGCAAACCAGCGTAGTGGAAAACGAGCGGCAAAGTCTGGCAGATAGCGATGTGCCTCTTTTTCATTGAAGGGTTCATGGGATTTTGGCGCCGGGTGGAAGGCATGACCGACCAATAAGCCTTGCTCAGCCTGAGCAAAATTGAGTGGTTTATCGCGCAGTGACGGCCAATCCAGACGAATATTAATTGCCTGTTGGGTGTTGTCATGACTTTCCAGAACCCGCTGGCGGAAACGTGTAACCACCTCATCTGACAGGTCACCTTTTACTGCAGGTTTATCCAACAACAAGGTTACCAACTGTTCCATGCCAAGTGCCGTACCCGCGCCATCGTCCTGCTGATATAGATAGGCTGGGAACAGATAGTGATGATGCTGTGTTGGGGATATATGGCGTAAAGCAATACGAATAGCTTGTGACGATGACAGAGGGATATGGAGCTGTGGATAGGGTTGATTGTTTGCTGTCGGAAGGATTTGCCAGTCCCGGGTTTCACGCATCAATGCGTTGAGGAAACATTGCGCAGCCACATCGGTTGTCGCGGTTTCTAACTGGATAGTCATTATTCCATGCCACTCTTGATTCAATTGAGAATCATTCTTATATCAATAATATTTATCATTATCAATTAACTTATGATACAGTTTTTCTATTAAATATGCATAAATCCCCTATGTTATTAACGGTTAATTCACTTTTAATGCAAATTTCATCGCAGTCTGAAACACGTTCAAGCGGGCATATACCTTCTTCTAATTGGCCGTTAGCCTTTTGTGCCGGCTTACTGGGGATTGGGCAGAACGGTTTATTGGTCATGTTACCGGTATTGGTTAGCAGAACACATCTGTCACTGTCGGTGTGGGCCGGTTTACTTACCCTCGGGTCCATGCTGTTTTTGGTCGGATCACCGTGGTGGGGACGGCAATCGGAGGTTCGTGGGTGTAAATTTGTGGTCATCATGGCGCTGGCTGGCTACTTGCTAAGTTTTGTGTTGTTGACGCTGGCGGTATGGGGCTTAGCGGCGGGATGGTTACCGGAGATGGTCGGGCTGGGGGGGCTGATTGTGGCACGTATTATCTATGGCCTGACAGTCTCTGGCATGGTGCCCGCCTGCCAGACCTGGGCCTTGCAGCGCGCAGTGTATGAGCAGCGCATGGCTGCATTAGCTACCATCAGTTCAGGCTTGAGTTGTGGTCGTCTTCTTGGCCCACTTTGTGCCGCCCTTGCCCTCTCAATACACCCAATGGCACCGCTGTGGTTGATGGCAATAGCACCATTGATCGCACTGTTGGTGGTCTGTTGCCAATATAATGATCCGCCATTGCCGCCGGTTGCACATCAACAAAATCATTTACGTTTCAGCATGCTGCCCTATTTACTCTGTGCACTGCTGCTGGCGGCAGTCGTCAGCCTGATGCAGCTTGGTCTGGCACCGCATTTAAACCAATTATTCCGGCATTCAGCCACCATGGTGAGCCACCATGTAGCAATTTTGCTTAGCGTGGCCGCGGGTTGTACCTTGTTGGCTCAGTTTTTGGTGGTACGCCCCCAACGTTTCAGCCCCTCTCAGCTTCTGCTGGTGGCAGCGTTATTCATGGTAGGTGGTTTAGGATTGATGTGTACCCAGCCATTGGTATTATTCTATGCGGGGTGTGCGCTAGCTTCTTTCGGTGCGGCGATGGCAACGCCGGGTTACCAATTGATGCTGAACGATAAATTATCCACGGGCAAAGGTTCCGGGGTGATAGCGACCAGCCATACATTGGGTTATGGCATGAGTGCGTTGATGGTGCCGCTAGTAGCAAAATTTTACGGTGAGTCGCAGTTGATTGCTGCGGCTCTGATGATGGCCGTTCTGTTGGGCGGCATAAGTGGCTGGCTGTGGTGCCAGCATCGGGTCACAGCACATTCTGCGGGAGAGTAACTGTCATGTCCGGCGCATCAAGCTACCGAGTTTTCGATATCAAATTGAAAGTAAAAGAAAATATATCACCGTCACTGTTGCGTTGCGTATTTGAAGGGCCAGAAGTTAATCGTATGAAACTTGAAGCGCCAGATCAGCGCATTAAACTGCTATTGCCCGCAGACAACGGTCTGATTACTCAGGTATCAAAAGGCGACGATTGGTATCGTAATTACCTGACTATCCCGAAAGAGCAGCGACCGATAATGCGCACCTATACACTGCGTGCATTGCGTGCTGAGCAGAACGAGATGGACGTGGAATTTGTTTTGCACGGCGTGACCGGCCCTGCATCGGCTTGGGCAACACATGCCAAACCAGGCGATGCCATTCAGGTTGTTGCGCCGAATGCCGAGTATCAATCTGACAGTGGCGGTTATGAGTGGATCCCGCCAGCGCAGATGATGCAGGCGTTACTGATTGCCGACGAAACAGCATTACCGGCGGCGGTGGCTATTTTGGAACAGCTGGCATTACAAGCTAACCCTCCACATGTTCAAGCTTTTTTTGAGGTACCGCTGGTGGGTGATTGCATCAATCTTGAGCGATTTCCGTTTGCGCAGGTTTACTGGTTGCCACGTGATACGCCGCATCACCCCGCCCATGGCAGCTTGTTAGTTGACGCGGTACGTCAATGGGTACAAATTCCGGCTGCGGCGCAAGTCGCGGCACAATCATTAGCAGAGAATAGTCTGGGTGGTGATGTATTATGGGAGCGAGCCGAAGGTGCCAGTAGTTTCTATGCCTGGGTGGCGGCTGAATCCTCAACAGTGAAAGCTTTGCGCCGCTATCTGATTGGTGAACGCTGTCTGGACCGTACTTGCGTGAACTTTATGGCGTACTGGTGTTAATCAATTTGCTCTATCAAATTCCCCTGCAAAATTAGCCCCCTCTGGGCCAGTCATTCAACCCCTGTCATAAAAATGGCGGGGCAGTGACAATTTCAAATATCTTTCTTTCCCTCTCCCCTCGCAAACACCGATGTCACGAACTGCGTAATGTATTAATAATCTATATAAATACTGACATTATGCTAATGTCAGTATTAAACCGATATCAATCATCAGTTACAGAGTCAACAAGATTATTCAGGGGAGTTTTTTAGTGGGCGACCCTTAAAAAATAAACCATGATGCAAATTTATTTTAAGAGCTTTGTATCAAAATAGGTGTGTTATTTATGAATAAATATGATGATATTAAGCAGTTCAAAGATAAAATAGACATGCACGATATTGATTATAAAGAAATTTCTGAAAAAGAAGTTCAAGCGGATGCTTTTTCATGGCCGCTTATTAAACAGTTAGCTTCACAAGACAATGATTCATTTTTAGAAAATGGCCGAACTACGCAGCCGACACCTCAGCTTGTTTCAGCCACTGAGTTCGCCGAGCCTGATGTGTTAAACGTGATGAGTGAACCTCGCGCTATAAATAGTGATCCTCTGCTAAATACCGAGGTAACAAACCGGCCAGCCGCAATGCGATCACTGTTTCCTGCGCCACCGGTTGCCCATACTCTAGCTCCGCAGCCAGTCAATTTAAACGAACCTGCTATACCGCAAGTGGTTTCTAAACCTATACTTACGACACAATTTTCATCCTCACCAACTGGCCCGTTGGAATCAGGTAAAAAAACTGAATTTAAAAACATTTTTTCACAAAAAGAACCACCCAAAGAGCAGGTTGTTTTTGCCGAGTCAGCGCGGGATATTCCTTTACAAACGTTGTTAGAGAGCATCGCCTTATGCCGTTAGTTTGTGTATGTTCACCGAAAGGTGGTGTCGGTAAAACTACTTTTGCAGCCAATTTGGCGCACTCACTGGCACGTAGTGGTAGCAAGGTTTTACTTATTGATTTCGATGTACAAAATGCTCTGCGCTTGCACTTTGGTGTCCCTTTGTCGGATGAACGTGGTTATGTTTCTGAGTCAGGTAATGCATCTGACTGGAGCCAATTTATCCTTAAAGCGGGAACGAATACCTTTGTCTTGCCTTATGGCGAGGTGGATGAAGCGCAACGTCTGGCTTTCGAGCATGAATTAACGGCTGATCCGCATTTTTTACAACGGGGGCTACATTCAGTCCTTAATTATCCTGGATTAGTGGTTATCGCTGATTTTCCGCCGGGACCAAGCCCGGCGTTAAAAGCAATGCAAGGGATTGCGGATATGCATTTGGTGGTGATGTTGGCAGACACTGCATCTTTATCTTTATTACCTCAAATAGAGAAAGGCAAACTTATCGGCGCCCCTTTAGATAATAAAATGGGAACCTATTTTGTTGTTAATCAAAGTGATAATCGTCGTCAACTCAGCCATGATGTCTCACAATTCTTTGAGCAACGTCTGGGCGATAAATTGTTAGGAATGATTCATCGGGATGAATGTGTGCCAGAAGCGAATGCTTCTCAACGTTCAATTATTGATTTCAGCCCCGTGTCAGCTGCCGCATTTGATATTGAGCTTATTAGTAAAAAAGTTGCAGCTATTTTGGGAATAAAGATCGGCGGGGGAGAAGTTTACTCTACGCCTAAACATGACTTCTATTAAATACTGGCTGAATTCAAGATGAAGAAAATTCAATTTTATCTTCTGCTGTTACTGTTATTGCCAATCGCTATCTTGGTTGTTGTTACACCAATGGACAGTGAGAAGCAGTACATTTTTGCATTATTCAGTATTGCTGCGTTCTTTTTACTTGGCATAAGTAAAAGCAGAAAAGTAACAATAGTAATGACAGTATTGTCATTTTTGATGTCATCCCGATATATTTATTGGCGCACGACTGAAACGCTTCATTTTGGTTCTGTAACCGAGACAATATTAGGCATACTTCTTTATAGTGCAGAACTTTACATCTGGATTATTCTAAGCCTTAGTTATTTACAGACTATTTGGCCATTAAAACGAACGATTGAACCGCTGCCTGAGAATACCGATTTATGGCCAACGGTTGATGTTTACATTCCTACCTATAATGAAAGTCTGGATGTGGTTAGAGATACGATTCTGGCAGCCCAATGTATTGATTACCCAAAAGAAAAAATAAAAATATATGTATTGGATGACGGAAAACGAACTGAGTTCGCTGTATTTGCTGCGGATGTAGGGGTTGGTTATATCACTCGAAATGATAACCGCCATGCTAAAGCCGGTAACCTTAACCATGCGATGAAGATTACGCAGGGGGAGTTAATCTGCGTTTTTGATTGTGACCACGTAGCTACCCGCGGTTTTTTACAGGCCACGGTGGGTGGGTTCCTGGTTGATAAGCGGTTGGCGCTGCTCCAGACACCACACTACTTTTACTCCCCCGATCCGTTTGAACGCAATCTATCGACAGGCCGTTCTGTTCCTAATGAAGGGGCACTTTTTTATGGCCCTATTCAGCAAGGGAACGATAACTGGAATGCGGCATTTTTCTGCGGTTCTTGTGCTGTTATTCGCCGTAAGGCATTAGATGAAATTGGTGGTTTTGCGGTAGAAACAGTCACCGAAGACTCCCATACTGCGCTGAAATTACAGCGTTTAGGTTGGAACTCAGCCTTTATTTCCATCCCACTAGCCGCGGGATTGGCGACTGAACGTTTGGCGTTACATGTGATCCAACGGACCCGTTGGGCGCGGGGGATGACACAAATTTTCCGTGTGGATAATCCCTTGTTAGGGCGTGGGCTGAGCCTTCCTCAGCGTTTGTGTTATCTCAACGCCATGATTTATTACCAATTTGGTTTGCCACGCGTGGTCTTTTTACTCGCGCCACTGGGCTATCTTCTCTTTAACCAGAGTATTATTGCCTCGTCAGCCGAATTGATTTTCGCCTATGTTTTGCCCCATTTAATTATGTCTATTGCCATCAACTCACGCAGTAATGGCCGCTTCCGCTACTCTTTCTGGGGTGAAGTTTATGAAACCGTAATGGCATTCCATTTGGTTATTCCAACCATCGTTACGATGATTTCACCAAAACGTGGCAAGTTTAACGTGACGGATAAAGGCGACCTACTGGATAAGAGTTATTTCGATTTCAATATTGTTCGCCCGCATATTATTGCAGTTGTTCTGATGTTGCTCGGCATTATATGGGGATTAGTGCGCGTAGCATTGCCAGATTATTTTGGTGTTAATCCGAATGTAATTGCACTTAATATCGCCTGGGCTACTTTCAGTGTCATTCTATTATTTGCGGCTATTTCTGTTGCGCGCGAGACTCGTCAGACACGTAAAACGATCCGCATTGACGTCCAGTTACCGGCCATTATTCATTATAGTAATGGCATATCACTGCGTACTCACACCCTGGACTTGTCAATGGGCGGGGTTCGTCTGGCGATTAAAGACCAACATTTCCCAACTGAGGGTATTGAAGAGGTGGAGCTGATGTTACAACGCGGTGCTGTCAGTCTACCTGTCACGCTTATTGATGTTGAGCCCGGTGCTGTGCGGTTGATGTTTGGTGATATTCCACTGGTTAAACGTCGGGAACTGGTTCGTATTGTGTTGGCCCGTGCAGATGCCTGGATTACCGAGCCTTACCCTCAGGATCGACCATTACATTCATTACTCAGCATTATTCGTTGTGCCTTCGAACTCTTTTATCTGCCGTGGAAGCAACGTCGGGCTAGAAAAAGAAAGCTGGCCCTCCAGAAAAAAGGAAATGCGGCATGAAAGGGATATTGAGCAAGATATTGCCGTCATTGTGGTTTACAGGTGTGGTGGCCGCGTGTTCTCTGGCATTTTTTCCCATCAATGGGTTTGCTGTAGACACTAATCGTGTCGCGGGCCAGGAACAGCAAACTGAAGATGCAGCCACTGCGGGAGATTTCCCTTTATTACCTCGGCCGAACAGTGATGACTCAACCGCTGGGGCGGTGGCTCCTGCGGTTGATAATTACCCGCAAATCGCCAGCGCCCCTGAAAACCGCCCTTTGTATGATTCAACCCTACCGATACCCGTAGTTGATAACCCGGTGGTGGTGACCCGCCCGGCCTCATACAACGCGATAGTGAATACCACGATTACCATTAAAGATATGGGGCAGCCCAATGGGTTGCTGTTAAGTGGCGGTCAATTGCAATCAGGCATTGTTTTCACGTTACCCAATGATTTGGTGATTACCAATGCAAAACTATCTCTGGCGCTAAAATTATCATCAGAGCTGGCTGGCAAGAATTACAGCTTACAGTTAATGCTGAACGGGCAGCCGTTAGGGACATTGCCGCTAACGCCGTCAAGTGAAAACAGCGCGATATACCAAGTTGATGTCCCTGCGGCGATGGTGGTCGCGACCAATAATCTAAGTATGAGTATTACCGGTGACAACACGGTATTGCAGTGTGAAACAGATCAATTGAATAAATTTTGGGTCAGTATTTTACCGACCTCAAGTATTCAATTAGAAGGGCAACAACTGAATATTGGCAAGAATTTGGGGCTATTCCCTCGGCCATTCTTTGATGCCATGCAGATGAAAGAGACCAAAGTGGTTATGGCATTCCCGGCTAATATTCGTGCTGATGTGATTGGTGCTGCCGCCGGTGTTGCTTCATGGTTTGGTTATCAGGCTAATTACCGTGATATTGATTTCCCGGTACAATTTGATTCACTACCCGAAGGTAATGGTATTTTATTTGGTAAGCCGGGTGAGCATATTGGTGATTTTGTGTTACCGCAAAGCACCGGCCCAAGTCTGCAATTGATTGATAACCCGCACAACCCGGTGGCTAAATTACTCTTGGTTATTGGCAATAATGAGGAGGAGTTGCGTCAGGCTGCATGGCGTTTAACTTCTGAACCATTACCGCCAGAGGCGAGTAGCCTAAGTGTTAAAGCGCAAGCTATCCCGCGTAGCATTCCCTATGACGCCCCGCGCTGGATTAATACTGAACATCCCGTATTACTTAAATCTTTAGTACCAAATCTCGATGCTTTGACTGCTAATGGTATTTATCATGACGGTATTCATGTTGATTTCCGGGCGGCACCCGATCTATTTATGTGGGATGGAGAAACTATACCCATCCATATCGGTTACCGTTTCCCGATTGAAGACTGGATTGATGAAAATAGCTCCCAACTTAACGTATCGATTAACAATATTTTCTTGTATAACCTGCCGGTAAATAAGAAGGGGTTGATTGAGTCCCTGTGGCGGGCGGTTGGTGGCGATACTCGTCAGGAGAGTTATACCCTGCGTTTGGCTCCTTATCTGATTTATGGTGATAACCAGTTAGAGTTCTATTTCGCGATTAATCCGAAAGCCGGAACCCCCTGTAATCTACTAAACAACAATAATATTAAGAGTCGTATCGAACCTGATTCTTATATTGACCTGAGTCACACCCATCACTTTACCCTGTTGCCTAATCTTTCGTATTTTGTCGGCGCATCCTTCCCTTTCACCCGCTTGGCTGATTTCTCACAAACCTTGGTATTATTGCCCGAAAAACCAAGCAAAACAGAGGTTCGTACATTACTTGGTCTTGTTGCTCGTGCCGGTAATTCAACCGGAAAGCCAGTTATCCACGTCAAGGTGAAGCTGGGCGTGTCCGCAAATGAAAAAGATATTTCACTGTTTGCTGATAACGATATTTTGGTGGTGTCGACATTAGACCATGCTGATTTCACCCAAACACTATTAACCGCGACATCATTTGGCCTGGAAAATGGTGTGCTATCAGTGAAAGAACCGTCGACGTTAGAAAAGTTGGCGGATTACCTCACTGGGGTTTGGTTCCGCCAGCAAGTTGAGGCCGATCGCTACCTTTCATCGACGGATAACTGGCGCGGCTTCCTGAGTTTCCGTTCTGGCTGGAATCCGCAGAAGGTCGTGGTGCTGGCAACCGCAACAGGTGATGATCAATTAGCGAGTATTCACGGCGATTTGAAGTTATCGACGGTTAATGCCGGCGTGCGTGGCGATCTGGCGATTATTACCAATGAAAATGGTGTGCGCAGTTTTAGTGTTGGCGAGCAATTCCCTCGTGGTGAGCTGCCTTGGTATCAAATGATTATCTGGTATGCCAGTCAGCATATCGTGATTTTGGCGTTACTTGCTTTACTGATCTCAGTCATCATTGGTGTGAGCATGTTTGGGTTATTAAAACGCCGTGCGGCAATACGCTTAGGCAAAGATCCTAAAGAATGATAATAAAACTGTTGATGATGTGGGCCTATTGTATGGAGCGGGGTTGATATGAAATCAAGTCATGTAAAGTCACCATTGATTAATGCCCTGTTGCTTACTGGGATGGTCGGATTTGCTGCAATCCCTGTCTGGGGACAGGCGGCAGAGAATACGCCAGCGATAAAGGCATTGTTAGATCAGGCCACCTACTGGCATGAGAAAGCCCATAATGATCTGGCGACTAACGCGCTGCAAAAGATCCTGATGGTCGATCCTACCAACGTTGATGCTTTATATCTAATGTCCCTTTATGCCTCTGAAAAAGGGGATAAAGCCGAGTCGCTTGAATGGCGTAAAAAATTAAATGCGGCCTCCCCGGATGACCCACGTTTGCAGTCGTTAGATAATGCCAAAGTCATGCAGTCCATTTCGCCGAGCCAATTAGCGGCAGCGCGCCAGTTTGCCAGCCAGGGCAATATTCCCAAGGCGATTGAGAGTTATCAGAATTTATTTAACGGTAATAAACCGTTGGATAATTTAGCGGTAGAATATTACTTGACCATGGCGGGGGATGCGGCGACGTTACCAACAGCTATCGCCGAATTACAGCAACGTGTAGCACAGTCCCCAAATGATGTTGCTGCCCGCGTGGCGCTGGGTAAAGTACTGACCTACCAACAGACAACCCGCCGTGATGGTATTGCCATGCTTAATAGTCTGGCGGCGACTAACCGCGAAGCTGATGCTGCTTTGCGCCAGGCACTGATGTGGATAACACCGCAACCGGCAGATGAAGGGCTTTATCAGGCCTATCAACAACGCCATCCCGACTCTCAGGTTGTCGCCGATTACTATAAAAAGAATATCGGTGGAGCAGCAAAAGGCCAGGGTTACAGTGAACTTAATCGCGGTGATTTAACCAAGGCAAAAAGCCAGTTTGAGTCAGTGTTGGCGATCAACCCTAACGATGGCGATGCATTAGCGGGTTTGGGGTTTATCGCTTTGCGCAGTGGTGATTTCGCCAATGCAGAAAACTACCTGACTCAGGCGGCCAAACAAGGTGGGGCAAACAGCGCACAACTGGCGGCGCAAGCGCAAGATGCCCATTTCTACGGCGAGTTGGATAAAGCTAAAAAAGCCTTTGCCAGCGGGAATATTGACGGTGCGCTGGCATTGAGCGCCCCATTGGCACAGGCCACAGGGGACAAAGGCACTGCGGTGGCGCTGTTCCGGGCTGATTTGTTGCGGCGCAAAGGTGATTTGAGTGCTGCTGAACAGGCTTACCGCAATATCCTGGCGCAGCAACAGCAAAATAATGATGCGAAATTGGGGCTGTATTATGTATTGCGGCAGCAAAAGAATGATGCCGAGGCACAGCAAGTGCTACAAACCGTGCCAAACAATCTCAAACCCGCCGCCGCGCCCGCCGGGATCAATGTTGAGCCGATTCGTCGTGAGGCTGCATTAGCGCTGCAACGTAATGATCCTGCGGCGGCATTAAATCTGTTACAACAGGCGCTAACTAAGCAGCCATCGAATATCTGGGTTCGTCTGGATATGGCGAGAATACTGCAACAACAAGGAAATACAGCCCAGGCGCAAAGTCTGATGGCTGAAGTTTCGGCTCCCGGCGCACCGGCGGATAATCTATATGCTGCCGCTTTGTTTGCCGCTGAAAACAAAGATTGGGCAGCCAGTAATGCTTTACTCAATCAGATCCCGCCAGCCCGCCAAACTAAAGAGGTCCGTGCGCTGGCTGACCGTGTGGAGTTCAATCAAAAAATAGCGACAGCAGAAACGGCTCTGGCAAAGGGTGATTCAGCCAGTGCTGCGGCAATATTGCGCGGACTGGCACAAAATCCGCCTACCGCCCCTGCTGATGTCGGTAATCTGGCTAAAGATTTGATGGCTGCCGGTGACAGCACCACGGCGGTTAGTTTAGTGCGTAAAAATATCAATAACGGCATTCATGGCAAGGCGGGCGATTATGCGGCACAAATCAGTGTCTTGACGCAATCTGGCCTGACGCAAGAAGCGGAAGCCTTATTGAGTAATCCCGCGATTCAAAGTGGCAGTTCGCCGATAGAGATCAGTCGATTACGACTAGGGACCACTATCAATCAGGCCGATGCATTGCGTGAGCAAGGCCAGTATGCTGCGGCGTATGACAAGTTGATTGTGGCGCTACAAAGTGATCCGCAAAATATTGACCTGATGCTGGCGATGGGGCGTCTTTATCAATCCGGTAAAATGAATGATGAAGCCGGTAAAGTTTATGCTTATTTATTAAAACGTGATCCGACTAATGAAGGGGCGCGGGTAGGGGCGGTAAACGTGGCACTGGCTAATGGTGATGTCCAGAGCGCCAGACAATTGATGTTGGGAATGCGCGGGCCAAGAACCCCTGAGCGCTTATTGCTTGCTGCCCGGGTCGCGGAAGCTGAAGGGGATCATGAGCAGGCTCTGGCTTTGTTACGTTCCGCCAAAGGTAAAATGATTGGGCTGGAAGGGGCAGACAGTGTTGGTGGCGCGAATATTGCTGGCTTACAACTTAGCGACAATCCGTTTATTAACCAGACCACCCGCACGCAGCCGCGGACCAATTCAAGCTATGGCGCGGTGTTGCCGTGGCAAAATGCGGGCACAGAAGGCGCTGCCATGGGGGGAGTCAATAATCTGGCACCTACCGCTAACGTTGCGCAAAACGGCACCCTGAAGCAAGTTGATCAGATGCTGGATACTTTACAGGATAAAACTGCCAGTTGGGCGCAGGCCAATATCAGTATTCGCAGTCGCGATGGTGAATCGGGCCTGAGTCAATTGACTGAAGCCAAAGCCCCGCTCACCTTTGCCGGTGTGCCTTTTGATAGCTCCCGCCTGAGTTTTACCGTCACGCCGGTATCCCTCAATGCAGGTTCAACCTCAGGTACGGGCAGTAACCGTTTTGGTACCGGGGCATTGCAGCAGGGTTTGGAAGTTAAAAATGCGACAGAGACATCAGCACTTGCCGCAACTAACTCAGCGGCGGTATTAGCGGCGGCGACAACTGCTCAATTGCAGGCTCAAGCGGATAGAGAAAGTGCGTGTAATGGCGCAGGCGCTGGAACGCAAGGTTGTGTTGATGCCAGGGTAGTGGAAAATGATGCCAACAGTGCCAAACAACTGGCGGCTAATAATCTGGTCACAGCCCAAACCTTTAGTCCAAATGATTTCACCGCCGACTCCCCAGGCTCACAAAGTGAGTCAGGGGTAGAACTGGCACTGGCCTTGGCGGGGGAAGATTATAAAGCCGACATTGGTACCACGCCGTTAGGGCAAGATATGAGTGCCCTTATTGGCGGCGTGCAATGGGCACCTAAGCTTGGCGAATTCGCTAAACTGGCGATGACAGTAGAACGTCGGCCAGTGACGGATAGCTTGCTTTCATACGTGGGTGCAACCGATAAGATCAGCGGATCGCAATGGGGGGCAGTCACTAAGAATGGGGGGGGCTTAAACCTGAGCTATGACGATGGCGATGCCGGCCTTTATGCAGGATTAAATTATTACAATTATATCGGTGATAATGTTCCGAGTAATGGTTCAATTAACTCTTCAGTAGGCGCGTATATTCGTCCTTACCGCTATGATGACCGTGAATTAAAAACGGGCATCAATATCAGCTATATGAATTTCTCTAAAAATCTCAGTTATTTCAGTTACGGTCAAGGGGGCTATTTCAGTCCACAAGATTATGTCAGTGTCTCTTTCCCGGTTGAGTATAGCCAACGCTATGGTAACTGGAATTATAAATTGGGTGGGGCGGTAGGCTATCAATCCTATTCGCAGGATGAGAGTAAATATTTCCCGAATAATCCAGAGTTGCAGGCTCAACTGGAGCAATTGGTGCGCGATGGTTATAGCACTGAATCCCGTTATGCTGCGCAAAGTAAAAATGGCATTGGATATAACTTCAAGGCTGATGGCAGTTACAACTTACAGAAGAATATGCAGATCGGCGGGCAGGTTGGCTATGATACTTTTGGCGACTACTCCGAGACTACCGCCTTGGTCTACTTCAGATATTTGTTGGATGGGAAATAATCATGCAAGAGAATAACTATCTTTCGGAACAACAGGATTATTACCGTCAGCAGCAGCATCAGCCGGGATGGCAAAATGTGGTGCAAGTGCTTTTTTCAGGTATTCAGGCTAATGCTGACAGTGCGGATGGCAGGGCTTTTATCCGCAACATGGGGACTCAACTGGCACAGCATAACCCCTTACCGATAAGTCAGACCGTGGGTGAGTTTGAAGATCAAATTAATAATCTATGGTCCAGATATCATTGGGGATTTTTGCGCATTGCCGCGAATGAACAGGAAATGCAGTTAAGTCACTGTGCATGGCCGGACACGGACAATCTGACTGAACAGTCGCAGTGGAAAACTGCATTTGCAACATTTTTAGAAGGTATTTATAAGGAGTGGCTCAGACAGCAAGGAGGGCAGTCAGAAGTGAATGTCCGTTGGCTGGATAATAAAACCGAAGGTCCATTAGTGTTCCGTTATAAAAACGGCATTTGAGGCATATTATGCTAATTATGAAGGTCATGCGTGTTGTTGTTACCGCCGGTGTGCTATTTGGCCTACTGTTTTCCACCGGAGTACAGGCTTATGAGCCCGGCTGGGAACAATTTAAAAGCCGGTTTCTTAAGCCCGATGGCCGAATTGTTGATACGGGTAACCATGATATCAGCCATACCGAAGGGCAAGGTTTTGGTATGCTACTTGCCGTATTCAATGATGACCGGCCTACCTTTGATTCATTATTGGGTTGGACTCAAAAGACATTATACAATGCAGATACCGGATTATTTTCATGGCGGTATGAGCCGAATGCTAAAGTAAAAGTTGCTGATAAAAATAATGCTACAGATGGCGATATATTGATTGCCTGGGCATTATTACTGGCTGGGGATAAATGGCACAATCGCGACTATACGAGTCAATCTAATCAAATACAGAATGCTATTATTAAACACACGGTCATTAACTTTGCCGGTTACCATGTATTATTGCCAGGCTCTGCAAGTTTTAATCATACCAGTTATGTTGTGATCAACCCGTCTTATTACATATTTCCAGCCTGGAATGCATTCTACCAATACAGTCATTTGAAAATATGGAAAGACTTGAATGACGATGCTATCCAGCAGTTATCCGCGATGAAGCTTGGCAAAGTCAATTTGCCGACTGATTGGGTGTCATTGCGGTCGGATGGTAGTTTCGCACCGGCCAATGGTTGGCCTGCACGTTTTAGTTTTGATGCAGTGCGTATTCCATTATATCTCAGTTGGGGAGGACATAATGGCAGTGCATTGGCGCCTTTTATTGATTATTGGCAAGGTTTTTCGCGTTTAAAAACACCGGCATGGGTCAATGTTGTTACGGGGGCTACCGCGGAATATGCACTGACACCTGGGATGCTGGCGATACGGGATCTTACCTTAGGTGATGCTGCTCAATTAACGGCAGTATTACAACCAGAAGAAGACTATTACTCCTCTTGTTTACGCTTATTATCCTGGTGGGCGGCACAGCAGAAATGAGTAAAAAGCACGTTCTACTTGCAGGGCGTGCTTAGGTCGGTTCATCACGGTAACATCCGCTTTATCATGTCAGGATCAGAGCGTTGTCACGATTTCTGGTTGATTTTTTCCATTAAAATAAGTCGTTACGTAATAAATTTGTTCTATGATTGAAAACCGGCCCTCTGGTTATTGATGGAGGGAGAGTTCATATAAGGAGAACACAATGCCTCATATGCCTTTGATAGCGCTTCCCCACACTCATTCTGATTGTTGTCTTTGCCATAGTCCGGCGTTCGTTCGTATCAATACGGTGTTTGCTCAGAAAGCTGCTCATTCTGCCCCTATAACAGCGGCAACCGTTGCTGCGGCGATCCCAGGAGCGACCCAGCAAAGAAGAGATGTCGCGGCCAATACTGTGCGTGTGATGGCCTTTGTTAATATTCGCCTTTTTGATGGTGTTTCAGACCATTTGCGCGATGGATTGCAAGTATTAGTGGAAGGTAACAGGATCAAGTCGGTAGAGCCGGCTGATAAAGCATTGCCACCGGATGTGGAACGGATAGACGGTGGTGGTGGTGTATTGATGCCAGGGCTTATCGACGCACACTGGCACGCCATTATGGCTCGGCCATCAATGATGACGGCGATGACAGCAGATTTCAATTATATCCAGGCGCTGGCAATTGCAGAGGCGCAGGCGACTATAATGCGTGGTTTCACCACGGTGCGTGATATGGGCGGGCCGGTTTTTGGCCTGAAACGCGCTATTGATGAGCAGGTGACGGTCGGGCCACGTATCTATCCTTCCGGCGCATTTATCACTCAAACTGGTGGGCACGGCGATTTCCGTCTGATTGGTGAATTACCGCATACGCCATCAGACCCCTTGAGTTATGCCGAGCGCGTAGGTATGACGGCGATTGCCGATGGTGCCGATCAGGTGTTACTGCGTGCCAGAGAACAATTGATGCGAGGCGCGTCGCAACTCAAATACATGGCGGGGGGTGGTGTAGCCTCTATGTATGACTCTATCAGTGTGACCGAGGGATCTGTACCAGAGATTCAAGCGGCAGTTACGGCGGCTGAGAATTGGGGTACCTATGTCACCGTCCATGCTTATACAGCACGGGCGGTCACCATGGCGATTAAAGGTGGGGTTAAATGTATCGAACACGGCCAGTTGGTGGATGAGGAGACCGTCCAGTTAATGGCAGAAAAAGGCATTTGGTGGAGCTTACAACCCTTCCTTGACGACGAGGATGCGGTGCCAATGGCCAGTCCGGCATCACGTGCCAAGCAGCTTGAGATGGTTGCCGGTACTGATACGGCCTATAGGTTGGCGAAAAAATATAACATCAAGACAGCGTGGGGCACCGATACATTATTCGATGCCCGACTGGCAACCCGACAGGGTGCTCAATTGGCCAAGTTGACTCGCTGGTACTCACCGCTTGAAATTCTCAAGATGGCCACCAGCGTTAATGCTGAACTCTGTGCCTTCTCCGGTCCAAGAAACCCGTATCCCGGTAAGTTGGGTGTGGTGGAGAATGACGCACTGGCTGACTTGATTCTGGTTGATGGTGATCCACTGAGTGATATTCAACTCATTGCTCGGCCAGAGAAAGCATTCCGGCTCATTATGAAAGATGGGCAAATTTTCAAAAATACGTTGGGCAGCGATCTGTAGTGGCTTTTTATGATCGAATAGCTGTTTTTCTGCCTGTTAACGCCGCATTAACTGAGGCCGAATAATGAATGATATGACTTCCCTTAGGAAGCCAGAGTGGTTTTTTTTCAGGGGGTTAGCGAGTACCAACCTGAACTTATGGCGCGGGTCGTTAGTTCTGTTATCGGTTATTGTTCTGAGCGGCTGCACCGGCGTAGCGGCGCCCTCATTTTCATTGGTGGGCTCTTACTTTCCATCCTGGATGGCGTGCGCTTTTATCGGAATAGTTGTGGCAGTGATGGCTCGCATTCTGTTTATTCGGGTGGGTATTGATGAGGTGCTGCCATGGCGGCTGTTGGTGTATGTCTGCCTGGCGCTTGCTGTGGCATTTATCAGTTCCCTATTACTGTTTACACGATGAATGATGAATATGAATAAACTATCAGGGAGTGGGCGTAAGCGGCAACTGGCGCTTATCGTCGCCGGCGTTATCATCGTCGCGGCAGTGATATCAGGCTGGCTTTCCGTGCGGCAGACTACCCTGAATCCATTATCTGAAGATGCAGAATTAGGGGCCAGTGTGGTGCATGTTGCCAGTTCGGTACCTGGCCGTATTATCTCGATTAATGTTGTGGAAAACAGCAAAGTCCGGCGGGGTGACCTGCTGTTTACCATCGAGCCGGATCTCTATCGGCTGCAAGTCGCACAGGCGCAAGCTGAATTGAAAATGGCAGAGGCAGCTCGCGATACCCAGCAACGGACGGTGGTCGCTGAACAATCCAATGCCGCGATTACCAATGAACAGATTGTACGGGCGCAAGCCAATCTCAAGTTAGCGACTCAGACATTGGCCCGGCTACAACCTCTGCTCCCTAAAGGTTATGTCACCGCCCAGCAGGTCGATGATGCGGCGACGGCGAAACACGACGCCGAGGTTAGCCTGAAACAGGCATTAAAACAGTCATTTGCTGCCGAGGCTTTAGTCAGCACGACTGCGGCCGCTGAAGCGTTGGTAGTGGCACGGCGCGCGGCGCTGGCTATTGCTGAACGGGAACTGGCGAATACACAAGTACGAGCCCCTCATGATGGTCGGGTGGTGGGGCTGACGGTCTCGGCCGGGGAGTTTGTCGTCCCGGATCAGGCCATTTTTACCCTTATCAATACTGAACATTGGCATGCCTCGGCCTTTTTCCGTGAAACGGAATTGAAGCATATCAACGTGGGGGATTGCGCTACCGTGTATGTTATGGCGGACAGACAGCGCGCGATTCAGGGGCGAGTTGAGGGGATTGGTTGGGGCGTCAGCTCTGAGGATATGCTGAATATTCCACGTGGCCTGCCTTATGTCCCGAAATCATTAAATTGGGTACGTGTTGTTCAGCGTTTCCCAGTGAGAATCAGTCTGGAAAAACCGCCGGAGGACCTGATGCGAATCGGGGCGACTGCTGTGGTTGTTGTGCGCAATGACGACGGTTGCTGACGGTACGCTCGGTGGCATAATCCGTCAGGCAAAAGCGGATTTAGCCTATTTCCCTGGGCGAGTGGCGATGGCCTGGCGGGTTGCTGCACTCTGTGCATTGATGGCTATGGTTGCCATGGTGTATGGCATCCCGGAATCCGCTATCAGTTGCTATCTGATTATTTTCGTCATGAAACCGGACGGCGTAGAAAGCATGGTGATGGCGATTGCTATCACCATCCTGGTGTCGCTGGTGGTTGGTCTGGTGTTTCTGCTTATTCATTTCACGTTGGAAGCCGCGCCACTGCGCATGGCAGCCTTGATTGTCAGTTCGTTTCTGTTTCTCTATCTTGGCTCAGCCAGTAAGCTCGGCCCGGTGGGGAGTATTATTGCGCTGGTTATTGCGTTTGTGATGACGTTGCTCAGTGATATACCCATGGGTGAGGTCGCAACGCGGGGGCTGTTGTATGCCTGGTTAATGGCGGTTTCCCCGATGTTGCTGATTATTGGTTTTAACCTTTTCTTTGGCCGGGCACCCCAGACGTTATTGCGGGCCAGTTTAGCCGAGCGACTTTTCACCGTAGCCGAGACATTGCGCCAACCCGATGCCACCAATATGGCTAAGCTAACCGAGCTACTACAGGAAGGGCAAAATGAGCATCAACAGCGGGCGCTTTTTGTACGTATCTTCCATCTACGCCCCTCGCCAGAAGCAGCCTGGTTGGAAAGTGCCGTAAAAAGCAGTTATCGCCTGCTATTGGCAACGTCAGCTTTATCTGCTGGCTCACCAGAGAATGAGCGTATCGAACTCGCGGGTTACTGTCGCGATGCGGCACAGGCGATAGCGGCGGGCAATCTTGCTGTTACCCCTCACTTTGCTATTGAGAATGCGGGTGATGAGATCAATGAAATCAGAAACGCACTGCTAGCACTGGCGAATGCGGATAATGGGCAAGATTTGGCTGCCCCGAAATCCTCATTCTTTGCCGCAGATGCACTGACCAATCCTGCTCATCAGCGTTTTGCGCTAAAGACCACCGCCGCCGCCCTGATTTGCTATCTGGTCTATACCGCATTGGATTGGCAGGATATCCATACTGCCATGATCACCTGCTATGTCGCGGCGTTAGGTACCACCGGTGAGACAGTGCATAAACTGGTACTGCGGATTATCGGGTGCTTGATCGGCGCGTTAATGGGGGTTCTGGCGATCATTTTCATTATTCCCTACCTGAGTGATATTGGTCAATTGATGGCGCTGGTGTTTGGCTGCATTCTATTGGCCGCTTGGGTTTCCTGTGGCAGCGAGCGTATCGCTTATGCCGGTGTGCAGGTCGGGCTGGCATTCCTGCTGACGGTGTTGCAAGGCTTCGGGCCAAGTACAGATCTGGGGGTGGCACTCGATAGGGTGCTTGGGATCTTGCTGGGTAATCTGGTGGTGTATTTGATTTTTACCCGGTTGTGGCCGGTGGCTATCGTAGATGCGGTGCGCATACATATTAGTAACACGTTGACGGGACTGACAAATTTGGCAGCGCTGTCGCCTGATGCACGGCCTGCGGCACTAAGAGAAGCGACAACCATTGAGGCGGAGATTACCCAAGCGCGAGAAGAGCTGGCACTGGTTCCCTTTGAGCCAGCACAATTACGCCCTTCACGAGAAGAGTGCGCACGCTTATACGCAATACTGGCAGAAATGAGTAAATTGTGCCCAGTGCTGTTTCTACCGACTGAAAAATCTGCGTCTGATGTGGAACAACTGCGTCAGCTCTCGCTTGTCGGTGACATTACCGCGCAACAAGGCGAGCACGTGCCAGAGAGGGAATCTTCATGGCAGGGGTTATCGCCAGTTGAACTGACTATTGGGCAACGTATAAAAAGACTCGGGGAACTTCTGGGAACTTGATGACATGACGACTCACGCGGTACTGACGGCCAGGATAGCCAAAATGGGCCTTATTTGCACGGCGGCTGGCTTATGCATATTGATTACGGGGTGTGCCACTGAGCGACTTGACCTCGCGCCAGCCTCCTATTCCGAACCTTGGGTCGCGGATGCCAATACGGGCAGTGCTGCGGGCGCGGGTAATTTCTCTGTGCCAGCTAATCCGCTGGTGGCAGAACTTCCTCAGCCACCGGCAATAAAGAGCGGACATCTTTACTCATTACCTGAGCTGATTGATATTGCCCAGACTCAGAATCCAGATACCCGCATTGCCTGGCAGCAAGCGCGACAGGCTGCATTGGCTGTCGGTATGGGGGAGGCGGTATTTTTACCGATCATTTCAGCCAGTGTTATTGGTGGCTACCAGAGTACCAGCACACCGTTACCTTACGCGATTGGCAGCCATAAGGATGTTAATACCTCCGGGAGCGCAGTTGTTCCGGCGCTGGCATTACAGTGGCTTATCTTTGATTTTGGGCAGCGTAGTGCATTACTTGACGCAGCTAAACAAACCTCTTATGCCGCCAATGTTAGCTTTAATGGGATGCATCAGAAGCTAATCTACGATGTCACACGGACTTATTTCCAATATGGTGCCGCGCAGACCCAGAGGCAGATAGCAGAGCAAACGCTGAAAAATAGCTTAAAGATTCAAGATGCTGCCGAACAACGTCAAAAAAATGGTATTGCCACCACCGTCGAAGTGGCGTTGGCGCGCCAACAGGTGGCACAGTCTGAACTGCGCCGCGTGATGACAAAAGGTACGGAACGCGATGCTTATCAGGCATTACTGGGGGCGATGGGGGTTTCTCCCTCATTAGATATCAACATCGCTTATGCCGAAGACCGCGCTTTGCCAGATGTTGCCAGCACGCCGACCGAAAATATGATTCGTCTGGCCCTTTCCCAGCGGCCTGATGTGTTAGCCAGCTATGCGGTGGTTGAAGCTGCCAAGGCAGGTATCAAAGCCACTGAGGCCGACTTTTTGCCAAAAGTCTATCTTGCCGGAGCAGTCGCAGGCGGTGATGGGCGCTTTGATATTCAGGGTCTACCTGGGATTAGCCAGCAGACTTCATCCTCTAGCATTTTGGTGGGGGTCAGTGTTCCTCTTTACGATGGCGGGATACGGGCGGCGCGGGTCAAAGAGGCGGAGTCTCGTGCGGCAGTTGCAGCGGAAGGATTTAAGAAAACTCAGGAGTTGGCGGTGCGTGAAATCGTGGTGGCGGCGGATACTTTGCACTCGGCGCTTGAGTCTAATCAGGCGGCACTCAATCTGGTGAAAACGTCATTTATCACCTATGACGCTGCACTGGAATCTTATCGTAATGGTGTAGGTACCATCACGGTCGCTAACGAAGCGGCCAATGGCTTGTTGAATGCACAACAGATGAGTACCGATGCCCACGCCGCTTCGCTGGTCGCCGCTGCCAATCTGGCTTTTGTGATGGGTAAAATGACAAATACCTCACAACCTCTCGAGTTGCTTCATTAATCATAGAAATAAAGGGGCTTTCTTTTGGCGATAGGGGACGTTATTCAGGGGGTTGCACAAATTAACACAGGAGATGATAACCCATTAATGACATAGAGGTTTTTATCTATATTTTTTACACTGACAAAATACTGTACATCATCACGTGTTGTCTGAATGAATTTCGACCAGACATTATCTGGCACATCATCAATAGCTCTTATAATTTGAGTGGTGAAGTTGACTGTATAAACACCGTTATTATCCAAGGTGGTGTAGTTGAATGGCAGAGCACGATTTAATATATATGATGATGTTTTATCCTGTGCCGTTCCGGTAAATTTTATGAAACCATCACCATTGCGGGATAAAAAGATACTCACATCTGCCAGTAATGAAACAGAATCATAGGTATTAATGTTTTTTTTCAGGTATAGCTCAGAATCGCACTGTAAAACAACTTTAGGCAATAGTTGATAGGCCCAGAAAATGGCGACGGCAGATAATATCGTCAGGTAAACCACGGTAAGGTAACCTTTTTTCATCGTGCCTCTCCCGAGTTAATCCTGATCGTTCTGCACGCGTTATATCTACCCTGTTCATCTTCAATACATATACCTATAAAGGTGAGCTGATTAATCTTATAACCATCACTTCCTTTGGTATAAAAGATATGGTGCTTTTTCACTGAGCAGTCAATTTTTTCCTGCTTGAGGTCGCGCCGTGCCATATCAAGACTCCCCCCTTCGGCAGGGAATGTCGCATTTTTCTGGATAAAAATCTGGCATTGGTCAATTTCGCCAGAGAGTAAATAATTCGCTTTGCCAATGGTAACGTCGACCCAGTTGGCGTAAATCTTAAGAGCTGTACCTAATACTGATAGGATCACCAAAATAAGTAATATTTTGGATCTTAGTATTGTCAGATATTTTCGACCCGGGACTATCACTTCCCGGGTTAACGGGGCAATAGTTGGCATCAGGGCCGCGGTATTAGGCTGGCTAGTGGCTGATATTTCTTTGGAGTGCTCTGCTGCTATATCATAGCGTTCTTCTCCGGTATCTAGCTCTGGCTGTGCGGTACTCAGTATTGACTCAATCCGCGCTGTAAACTGAAAACCATGTTTAGGTATAGTCGTGATGACTTGTGGATTTTCACCTAAGGCTGTCAGGGCTTTTCTCAGTTCACTAACATAAGCATTCAGGTTGCTGTTTGATGCAGTAAAACCATAGTCTTCCCACACATTCTTCAGCAGTACTTCTCTTTCTATTGGTTGATTCTGATGTTTGATAAATTCAAGCAATAGCCGGGTTGCCGGGTTGGACAATGTCACCGCCCGTTCTTCGTCATTCAACTCCATCAATATCTTTTCTGATGGATTAAACACAATCGTAAGATTAAGTATATATTTCATCTATGACTCTAATGGACTAAACAACCTTTTAGTCGGGGCTAAATCAAAAACGGCAATGCAGTCTTAGGTTAAGCTACTCTCATAAATTTGTTTTTTGAAATGTTTTTTATGACTGACGGCTCTTTTTGTGGAAAAGAAAATAGGGCTAACCAACGCGGGCATAAAGAGCAATATCTCTTAACGAGCATTAAGAATCACTACTGCTAGAATTTAACATTTAATCAGTCTCTGCCTTATCATTAAATTAAAACTCACCATCATCGCATTTAACCTTGTTTTCCATAAGTTTATTATTCTTTTTGTTTTATTTAAAATGGCATTTAAAGGGATAAAAAAATGCATAAGACAATATATCGATATAAAAATCTATGTTTAAGGTAAATAAATGCTCAAATATACTTTCTTTAAAAAGTTGCTATCATTGTTACATCCTGATTTAGGCAAGGTGTCGTAACCCACATAGGTTTATCTCACTATTTTCTTTTCAGGGGCGTAACGACATTGGCGCCGTATGCTGACTTGCAGCAGAAATAGAGTTTCCTATGAACGATGTTATCGGCAGTGATTTTATCATCTGCCGATGAGTAATATCGTTTTTTGAATGTGGGGAATTCTATATTTAATAAATCTATTTAAATCAGTATACAGACATCAATAATAAATGAATTAACGTTATTTATGTTTGATTTATCCATATTAAATCACCCTCTATTAAATAGAGGGTGGCATCTATCTGTGGTTAAAACAGCCACACCATTTATCGGGAAACCGAAAATTAATATCACCATAAAGGAATAGCTCCATGCGTAAAACAATTTTCTCTCTGGCTCCGGCCGCGTTGGTGTTACTGGCGGTAGCAGTGAATACCCAAGCAGCATCTAACGCCCAATTAACGGTAACCGCTAACGTTGTTGCGTCAACCTGTGATGTTTCTTTGTCTACCAATAATCTGGATCTAGGTAACTATGCACCATCATCATTTACTGGTGTTGCTACCCCGATTCCCGCTAGCCAGAAAACATTCACTGTGGGTTTAAACAACTGTGAAGCACCGGCTGCTGCGGGTGATAAAGCCTATTTGGTCGTTACCGGGCAAACGCTGGGCGGTAACCCAAACATGTTTAACTCTACGGGCACCAACACCGGTGTCATGTTGAGTCAGGTTGCGACCCCAACCGCTTATATCAGCAACAATGACAAGTTATTGGTTGCTACTGCGGGAACAACACCAGCAGCCGGTGACTTTAATACTAAGACACTGAGCTTACAGGCTGGCCTGGCTTCAACCACCATCACTGGTATCAACATTGGTGCTGTTAGCGCGCCCATCTTGTTTGCCTTCGCCTATAACTGATTTTCTTAATGGTGGGTGGCTTCGGCTACCTGCCATTCTGCCTCTTTTCCTTTTTACCTTGGAGCGAAAGAATGAAGCGCCTAAAACTGCTTATTCCCCTGATGATGGCGCTGCTGTCTTGTCCACTCGCGGTATTGGCTGATGGATTTGGTATCAATGCCACCCGTCTGATTTACCCACAGGGCACCGGTAGCATTACTGTCACGGTACGTAACACGCAACCGATATTGCCTTACTTGGTACAGGTTTCGTTAAGCCGCACAGCAGACAGCTATAAAGCGACACCATTTACGGTAACGCCACCGATATTCCGCCTGGAGCCCAAGAGCGTGAACCAGATTCGCATTGCGGGTAATGACACTGATTTACCTAAAGATCGCGAATCCGTTTTTTATTTCCATGCGACAGCGGTTCCCGCTGCGGCCTCACCTACCGAAGCTCAACAAAGCACGGGTGTACAAGCCTCGGTGCAATTTGGTGTGGGTAGCATTATTAAACTGTTTTATCGCCCCGCAGGCTTGCCATCGTCGGCTGCGGATGCACAAAAAAACCTTAAGTTTCACCAGGTCAGTAATGGGCTGGAGGTCAGTAATCCATCACCCTATTTTGTCAGCCTGGCCAGTCTTAAGTTTGGCGGACAAGCACTTAAGTTAGATTCACCTGCGGCATTGATGATCGCCCCCTTTGGTGCACATACCTATCCCACAGTGGCGAAAGGCAGCAGCGTGGAGTGGCAAACCATTAATGACCAAGGTGGCGTAGATGCATTTAAACAGCTTCTGCCGTAAGAAAGTGCTTTGGGTTGGTTTGAGTTTGTTGGTCGGCGGAATCAGCATTAACACCCATGCCGTGACACTGAACTTTTCTGCATCGTTAGTACAAGGCACTTGTTCGTTAAGTCTGGATAAAAGTGTGCTGTCGCTAGGTGATGTACAGCAGGCTAACTTACGCAGCGAAACACTACTCAATTTACAGCCCGTTACGCTCACTGTTGATAATTGTAACGGTGCCGCAAGTGCCAGCTTGCAGCCAGTAGTTATCGCCCTTGGTCCGGGTAAGAGTCAAAACGGAAAATGGCTGTTTCGCAGTAGTGATTCTGATGTGGGCGGCGCTGGCGTGATGTTAGTGCAAAGTGCCAGCCAACCGAGTTATGCCAGCACGGAGGTCAAATCTGGTGATTATTTCCCGTTGGCCGCCGTGGGGCAGACACCCGTCAATAAACAATTACAGTTCTTTGCCGGCGTTAGTTGTGGCGGTGTGACTGATTGCGCCACGGTTAAACCGGGGCAACTCACTGCCAATGTTAATTTTATTTTTGCCTATCGCTGAGGTTGCCATGCCATTTGCACACTTTTCCCTTATCACGCTGCTATTGATGATTTTTGTAGGGGCACCGGCAATGGCGACCAGCAAGGGGGGCGTCAGTTTGAGCCAGACTCGAGTGGTATTTTCCGCTGAAGATAAAGCCCAAAGCCTCACAGTAAAGAATAGCGGTACGCAAAATTATTTGATTCAAAGTCGCATCCAAAACGAAATGAAAAATGATGCGACAGTGCCTTTTATTGTCACGCCGCCGCTGTTTCCGTTAGGGGCTGAAGGTAACCAATTACTGCGTATCCTTAAACAGGGTGAGGCGCTGCCTGACGATCGAGAGTCCCTGTTTTACCTTTCGGTATTAGCCATTCCGAGCCAGCCAGAACCTGTGCCTGAAGAGGCGCGTTTATCAATGGGTTTTCAGTTTGTTATCAAGCTGTTTTATCGCCCTACGGCTCTGAAGGATGTACCCCAAAATGTGGGTTGCCAACTGACATTTAGCCGAGTGGGAAATGGCATTCGTATTGAGAATCCAACCCCTTATTTTATAACGTTTGGGACGCTGAAGTTCGACCATAACGTTATCGACTTAGACACAGCCCCGTCGATGATTGCGCCGATGGGAGCACAGACCTATCCCGTTGCTGGTTCAATCAAGCACGTGGAGTGGCAAACCATAACCGACGCGGGTGGTTTGTCTGCATTGTGCCAACACACTGTGTCGCCATCACAGGAATAACCAAAATGAAATGCCTTATCTCATTCGTGACGCTGCTGTTATGCAGCTTGTTGGTATTTGCAGGCGCGCATGCGGCACCCTCTGAATCCCATGGGATTTCTTTTTATGTGCTGCGGGTAATTTACCCGGCAAGTGAGCAAAAAGGCGTCACCTTAACCGTGAATAATAAAAGTGCCGCCCCCTATCTGATGCAGTCGTGGATCCGCCCTGTAGATATGAAAACCGGTGATGTGGATTTGAATTACACCGGGCAGCCGAAGATGCCTTTTATTGTCACCCCTCCGTTGGAGCGTTTAGAGGCAAATAGCGAGCTGACACTGCGTATCCGCCATAACGGTGAACCGTTGCCAACGGATCGGGAGTCAGTCTTTTTTATCTCGATGAAAGCTATCCCTGCTAACAAAGAATCTGACAACGCGGGACCGTCGGGCCAGATGGCCGTGACGGTAGTCAGCAATATGAAGCTGTTCTATCGCCCTGAGGGGTTAGCTAAACGCGCGGTGGCCGAGGTGGCTTCTCAATTGCATTTTCGCCGTGAGGGTCATGAGCTGATTGCTGAGAACCCAACGCCATATTGGCTCACCTTTTCGCAATTGAAAGTTGGTGGCAGTGCGCTGGATAAACCCGCACTACGGCTGATGGTGCCACCGAAAGGGCAGCAGCGCTATACCTTGCCGGCGACGGCAAAAGGCAGTGTGGAATGGCAACTGATTGATGAGGATGGCTGGAGCACACCGGCTAACCAGCAAGCTTTATAACTTTTTCTGATTTTGATGGACAGACTACGTGATGCACAACATAACAATAAAAAACAGGCGTAACACGCCCACTTTTTCGCCCATTCTGATAGGGACCATGCTGCTGGCAGGGGCTTTTCCTGTCTTGGCGCGCGACTACTTTGACCCTCGTCTGTTAGCGTTGGGCGGAATGCAGTCGACCAGTGCTGATTTGAGTGCTTTTGAATCCGCCGGCCAGGTCGCGGAGGGCCGTTATCTGGTGACACTGTGGATGAATCAGTCGGATCAGGGTCAGTACACCTTGATGTTTAAAAAAGATGCACAAGGGCAGGTTCAGCCAGAGCTCACGCCTGCTCTCCTCCAGCAACTGGGGGTAAATACCACGGTGTTGCCGGGTTTTAGCACATTACCAGCGGATGCTCCGGTCAATGATTTGGCTGCACTCATTCCTGATTCTCAGGTGCATTTTGACTTATCCCAATTGCGGCTGGACATCAGTGTGCCGCAGATTGCCATGCAGCAAAACGCCGCCGGTTATGTTGATCCCGCATTGTGGGATGACGGTGTGCCCGCGTTGCTGATGAACTATAGCCTGAATGGCAGCCGAAACTGGCAGAGTGCGCAGGCTGGCATGGACAGTAGCGAACAGACCAATCTGTTTGCCAGCCTGCGTAACGGACTGAACTGGCAGGCCTGGCGTTTGCGCAGTGATATGACCTATACCCGCAACCAGAACAGCGGCACCGCTTCGTCGAGCCAGCAAAATACCCGTTTTTCCAATACCTATTTACAGCGCGATATTCATGCCTTGCGTGCCGAGGTGCTGGCGGGGGAAAGCAGTACCGGCAATGAGGTGTTCGACAGTATCCCGTTTCGCGGCATTAAACTTAATTCCAGCGAAGAAATGCTGCCTAACAGCCTGCGGGGTTTTGCGCCGGAGATTTCCGGGATTGCGCAAAGTAATGCACGTGTGACTGTTAGCCAGAATGGCAATGTGGTGTATCAAACCTATGTCGCCCCGGGGCCGTTTCGCATTAATGACCTCTATCAGACCAGTCAGGGCGGGGATCTGACGGTCACTATCACCGAGGCTGACGGCACTGTCCGCAGCCAAACGATGGCCTTTTCCTCTTTACCGGTGATGCAACGCCCCGGCGCGCTCAAATATGAGTTCACCACCGGGCGTTATAACGGCGGCATAACGCAAGGCTCGCGTGAAGCTACCTTTGGGCTAGGCACATTTATCTATGGTTTGCCCTACGACATTACTCTGTACGGCGGTGGGCTGATGGCAGAGGACTATCTTTCGTTCGTGGCCGGATCTGGTCTGTCATTAGGAGATTTTGGCGCGCTTTCAGCTGATATCACCACCTCTAATGCCAAATTGTACGGACAAGATGAGTGGCAACAAGGTCGCTCTTATCGGCTGCGTTATGCCAAAAGCTTGCTGAGTACTGGCACCTCGGTGGATTTGGCGGCCTACCGGTATTCAACCCGCCACTATTACAGTTTCTCAGACTTCAACAATCTGGGATATGAACTCAATGACAGCCAGGTACCTTGGGCTTTAGAGCGTCAGCGTTCCAATTTTCAGGTGCGCATCAGCCAGCAATTGGGGGACTGGGGGGCATTGTATCTATCTGCCTCCCGCAATGACTTTTGGGGTAATAACCAGGTGAATAACACGGTCTCTGCGGGGTACAACACCAGCTACCGTGGTGTGAGCTATGGGTTGGCCTACAGTATTGACCGTATTAAAGGTGACAGTGGTTGGCCTGAAAATCGTCAGTTATCAATGAACATGCAGGTGCCCTTTAGCCTATTTAGCTCAGCGCCAGCGGTGAGCCGCAGTTATGCCAACTATCAAATGACCCATAACAATCAGGGGCAGGTTCAGCAGCAGGTCGGCGTCAGCGGTAATGCGATGGATGACCGCCTTTCTTACAGTGCAATGCAGGGCTGGTCAAACGGCAATAGTGGTGATAATGCCACCCTGAATGCGGGCTATCAGGGCAGTAAAGGGATGGCAAACATCGGGTACAGCTACAGCAGCCAGTTCCGTTCGCTGAACCTCAGCGGCAATGGCAGCCTGATCGTCCACCCGGAAGGGGTAACACTGGGGCAAATGCTGGGAAGTTCGGTGGCGATAGTGAGTGCGCCAGGCGCGGGCGGTGTCGAGGTGATGAACGGGAATGTCCGTACCGACAGCCGTGGCTACGCGGTGGTGCCGTATTTATCGAATTACCAGAACAACAATATCAGCCTGAACCCGGCCACCTTGCCGGATGACGTCGACATGGCGAAATCGAGCCTGAATGTCTACCCAACCAAAGGGGCGGTGGTGATGGCGAGGTTTGATACGCGAGTCGGCTATCAGGCACTGGTGACTCTGCGTCGTGGTGAAACCGACATCCCCTTTGGGGCTGTCGTCAGGGTGGAGGGGAGTGCCGCGGGTGAAAACAATACCGGCATTGTTGGCGACGCCGGTCAGGTATACCTGAGTGGATTGCCGGAGAAAGGCCGATTGGTGACGAAATGGGGTCAGGGCGCAGACCAGCAATGCCGTGCTGTATTCGATTTGCAAACCAGTAAAGCCACATCAGGCAACAACCCGATCCGTCAATTAACCGCTCGCTGTGAAATCAGTTAATCACACCATGACATCCGGTAAACATGAATTTGTAGGAAAGAAAACGACATGAAAATAATTAGTCAACTATTGCGGCGGTCAGTATTTCGTCATTGCCCCGGCCTATGTCTGCTGGCGCTAATCGGGCAATCAGCCGTGGCGGACACGATTACCATTGGTAAAGGCAGTGGCATTGTGTGGGAGGGAATGCCATTTAGTGCCACCAATAGAGCCCCTACCACCACGGCCAGTTTCCCAAGCCCGGATCTATATGCCTACGATAGTATATATATTAACCCCACGAGTTTATCGTCAAGTTCGTGTGTACCGGACAGTTCGCTGACGACCATTGCCGGGTATAAAGTGTTCAAGATAGCCCCTGGGCTTGGGATAATTCCCCGGGCAACCGTCACGGCCGATTATGTGCTGGCGAACAACACGCCAGAGACGCTCAGTGGCACCATTGGGTTGCCAAGTACACAAGCCACGACGTCGAGCGGTGCGGTGATAACCAACCCACTCCAGGGCGGCGGCTGGTGTTTAGCCCCAAGAATGTCCGGCAGCACTAATTTCTATAAAGCCGGCACGTATATTAATGCGACAGCGACAGGAACGTGGGTGATGGTGGCTGATGGCACGCAAACCAGCCAGAGCAATATTGCATTATCTAATGTGAATTTCTCTACGTCAGGAAATGGTTATAAGACTTTTATTCCTATCTTTTCAAAGAACACGACAATCCGAATTTCGACACTGGAGTGTACGGTCAGCACCCCCACTCAGATTGATTTTGGTACAGTCTCCAGTAACCTTCAGACGGGCGCGGAACTCAGCACTAAGGCTAATTCGTTGATAACGCAATGCTCGCAAGACGGCGCTCAGGGTATTAATGCCAATATCAATGTGCAGTTCCGGGCACTAACCGGTTTGTATGAAAATGCCCCCACCCGTCTGGCACTCAGTCAGGGTGGGGGCTATATTACTGGCGAGATTAATAATGGCGTGACCGGCAGTGGTAGTTGCACGGCAACCACCGGGATGCCCTTTGATAACACCCAGCTAAAAGTCGGCAATATCACCAGTACACAAACAAGTCAGAACACCACCAATCAGGTGACATGGCGTTTATGCTCGGGGGGCAGTTCGCTGCCGACCGGTGCTGTTAGCGCGGCGGCAGAAATGCTGGTGACGTTTAACTGATTTTAAATAATAGCGTGGTAGCAGCCCTTGGCCACCACGTTAATTTTGTTCGCTAGAGCACACTATTATCGGCGACGCCAATCCATTAATCATATAGATGTCGTTACTTATATTTTCCAGGTTGATATAATACGGCATATTATCGTTACCCGTCTGAATGAACTTTGACCATAAATCTTTGGGGACATCATCGATAGCTCTGATTTTTTGCGCAGTGAATATAATGGTGTAAATACCATCATTATCGAGGTCGGAATATTTGAACGGCAACATGCGATTAAGTATGTATTGTGAGCTACTGTCCTCTACCGTTCCTGTGAATTTGATAAAACCCCTCCCATTTCGGTAGAAGAAAATCGAAGTATTTGCTTGTAACTCAATAGAGTGGAGTGGTGCGGTTTCTTTCTTTAGATAGAGTTCGGAATGGCATTTAAATGTGACTTGAGACAGTGAAAGATAAATCCATACCAACGCAACCATGGTTAATATTATCAAAAATATAATGGTAAGATGTTTTTTCTTCACACCTAAACTCCTGAGTTAATACTTATTGTTTTGCAGGAAGGGTAATCACTGCCTTCTTTTTTTGCACAGATGCCAATAAATGTAAGTTGATTAAATTTATAATCATTACTTCCTTTTAGATAAAAAATCTCGTTATTATCATTTTTGCAGTCTATTTCATCTTGGTGTAAATCGTTTTTAACCTGGTTGATTAGCTGCTCAGTGGCAGGGTAGGTGGAGTTCTTCTTAACATACAACATACACTTCCCAATTCTACCGGCAAGTACATGGCTTTTTTTATTAATGATGATCTCAGCACAACTATAATAAATTTTGAATGCAGTTATAGTGAGTGTAAATATAACTAACATCAGTAATATCTTTGCGCTAAACTCCATTTTTTCAACATTCTTATATGTATCTTCCTTACCAATACTGGGTGTCGCACCTACATCGCTATTGAATTCTCTTTTAAAATTTAAGTTTTTTAACTTTTCACTGCTTGTATTTTGAGTATCAATGGAAGATTCCTTCTCCTGACTTTCAGCCTTCATATGTGATTCAACATAGGCAACAAATTGGAACCCATGTTTGGGTATCGTTAAAATGAGTTGTGGGCTCTCTCCCAATGCTTTGAATGCCTTTCTAAGCTCACTAACATAGGTGTTTAAATTACTATTAGATGCAGTGAATCCATAGTCTTCCCAGATGTCCTTCAATAGCGTAACTCTATCTATAGCTTTGTTTCTGTGTTTAATGAATTCAAGCAGTAAACGGGTTGCCGGATTGGACAAAATCACAAAAATATCGTCATCATTTAGAATCATTAATTTCTTTTCTGATGGTCTAAAGAAAATAGTGTAGTTAATAAGGTATTTCATGATTAAGTTAATTTGTGAATGAGCTATTGATTGATGAACGCATATTTAAACTTTAAATAATTTATTGTCAATTTGTATTTTTAGGTGGTGGTCAAGTGCAGTTTAAGTTTTTTTTAAATTCCGATATTAAAAAATGCACAAGCTACTGTTAGCTATATTTTAAGATGTATAGCATCTCCCTTTATTTAAGTTTCGGAGTAAAAAACTATATATCTTCTAATTTGTGGCGTATGTTGCCGCATTGTTGATCTTGAAATAGAATAAATGCTGTTTTTAGGGTGTTTGTGTGGTTGTCATTAGGTATGTTTAGGTGCCATCGGTACGATTTAAATTTTTATGTTGAGAGTTACCGAGATACCAGCAATATCTCCCGAGGGGATTTATGAACAAAAGTGTCATGGTGGTTATTCATGAAAAAAATATATTTTTCTCTTTAGCATTGCAATCTGAACTATCCAAGCATTTAGATGAGATAACTGAATTAATACTTAATGATTCATTAATTATTTCGGCTAAAAAAACACAAATATTAAGACTGGTTTCAAAGCAGGATGCACAACGCTATTGTGAACGCCATGTTCGGAATACTCAGGGTAACAAAAAACACACATTATTTGTTGTGTTCTTGAATGATAGTAAGGGTTTAGCTGCCGACGGTAAATTACCTGATAATAACCCAGGCATTATATATGGTAATTACAGTAATAATATAATTGACGATATAATCCAGAATACTATTGGTTTACTGGAGGAAAAAGAACTTCAGGCTGAAGGTAATGCAATGAGTTACCCGGCCAGTGAGAGCACACTCACGGGCAAGGAACACACCGTTATGTGTTATTTAAAGTTAGGTATTAACCCAGTGACTATAGCCCAGATAATGAAGCTCAGCATCAAAACGGTTAATGCACATAAGAACTCAATAATGAAAAAGATAAACATGGAAAAAAGAATACAATCGTATCGTTTTCATATTAATGAGGCGTGTTTGGCGTAATCTAGATGGTGTCAAAATCAAGAGAGTTTTTTTGTCGATAATTTGGGACTTATCCCTACGATGGTACTGCTCTCTTTTAACCTTCGTTCTGAATCCACCCGGACCGTACAGCATTATGCTGACGAGATAAATTGATGGGTATCGGAGTAGGGAGGGGCGGATTTTTTTGGCAAATGCCAGGTTTGGCGGTATTAAAAATGATCGCCCAATGATGATTTTCATAGGATTAGTCTTGCTGAGGCGAGCTGATTAAGTGATCAATATCAATTTATTGACCTATGTAATTGATTTTATAAATTTATCACCTAACTATACACTTAACGTAGCTGCCGCTGGAGAGCGTCAACTCCGTACAACCGAGACCAGGCTGTTCTCGGATATCATTTTTTACTTGTATTACCAACCGCGTTGATAATCGTATTTTTCGCTGTACAGCAGTTTCTCATCAGTATAAATCTGCCACATGCCTCTATTTTCTGGTACTGCATGTATCATTCAATGAAATTTTATATCGATAAGTCATTTTTACGTTATTAACAGTTAACTGATTCATTGTGATAACCGTTAGGTTCCTCTCTATCCCTCTTTGTTGTGAAATACTCTGGCGCCAGATCACATTCTTAAAAAAATAAAATGTAGGACCATTCCTACAATACATTTCGTGCACTCTTAGTTTAAATTTCATGATGATTTTTAACGTGCTAAGGCACAAGGATTTTTTCTCGCATAACAAGAAACTTCTTATTCTTCAATGTGATGTTGCATTTTTTCTGAAATGCAAATAGTTACATTTTGTAACATTTAACCCATTGGTGTTACCTGGCTAATGTTTTTACACTGCCGCCACTGGGTATTTAATCGATATACTTATGTGTGTGAAAAATACCTGTCAGATACTGTGTTATGCCATCCTGCGAATGCGAAGGTTATCTACGAACAATTATTTTCCTTAATTTCATTGCCACGGTTTATTGGTGAGCGATGGCTATTGTTCCAGGTGATGCCGATTATTTTTACGCATCTTTTCAGGGGTGGATTTCCTAAATTCCCGTCCTCTAACAAGGAAAGTCAATGGCCTCGTCAAGCTTCCAAAATGAGATACCCAAAGCGCGTATTAATATTAAATTAGACCTCCACACCGGCGGTGCCCAGAAGAAAGTCGAACTACCTTTAAAACTTCTGGTGATGGGCGATTACAGCAACGGTCAGGAACAGCGTCCGCTGTCCGAACGTGAAAAACTCAATATCAACAAAAATAATTTCAACAGCGTGTTGGCCGAGTTCCAACCGAGCCTGAAATTAACGGTGCCTGATACTTTGGCAGGGGATAATACCGATACCGCCGTATCCCTGACCTTCAATGACATGAAGGATTTCGAGCCGGAAAGTGTCGCCCGTCAAATCCCACAACTGCGTGCCTTGCTGGCAATGCGCAATCTGCTGCGTGATCTCAAGTCCAATTTGCTGGACAACGCCACCTTCCGCCGTGAGCTGGAAAACATCCTCAAAGACGAAGCATTGAGCGATGAGCTGCGTGCTGAACTGGCGGCATTGGCCCCCAAAGACTGTTAATCGCCGGATTGGCTGCTTGTAGAAAGAAGAAAAGGAACATGCTGATGTCTGTACAGGAAAACAGTGCGCAGGGTACTGCGACGACCGTATTAGAGAAAAACCGTCCCGTAGCCCAGGGGGTTTATGCCGCTTTATTTGAAAAAATCAACCTGAGCCCGGTCTCCTCATTGACGGGTCTGGATGCTTTCCAGAACAACGATACCATGGCAGATGCCACCACTGATGAGCGTGTCACTGCCGCCGTCAGTGTCTTTTTGGACCTGCTGAAGCAGTCGTCGAAAAAAGTGGAAAAGCTGGATAAAACCCTGCTGGATGGCCACATTGCGGCGCTGGATGATCAAATCAGTCGCCAGTTGGATGCGGTGATGCATCACCCTGATTTCCAACGGGTGGAGTCGACCTGGCGTGGCGTGAAATCCCTTATCGATCAAACCGATTTCCGTCAAAACGTGCGTATCGAACTGCTGGATATCAGTAAAGATCATCTGGTGCAGGATTTTGAAGACGCCCCTGAAATCGTGCAAAGCGGCCTCTACACCCAGACTTACATTCAGGAATACGACACTCCCGGTGGCGAGCCGATTGCCGCTGCTATCTCCAACTACGAGTTTGACCGTAGCCCGCAAGATATCGCGTTATTGCGCAATATCTCCAAGGTCGCCGCGGCAGCCCATATGCCGTTTATTGGCTCAGTGGGTCCAGAGTTCTTTGGTAAAGAGAACATGGAAGAAGTGGCAGCTATCAAAGATATCGGTAACTACTTTGACCGTGCCGAATACATCAAGTGGAAAGCCTTCCGCGACTCAGATGATTCCCGCTATATCGGCCTGACCATGCCGCGGGTGCTGGGGCGCTTGCCTTACGGTCCGGACACGGTGCCGGTACGCAGCTTTAACTACGTAGAGCAGGTGAAAGGGCCAGACCACGACCGTTATCTGTGGACCAACGCCTCGTTTGCCTTTGCCGCCAATATGGTGAAAAGCTTCATCAAAAACGGTTGGTGTGTGCAGATCCGTGGCCCGCAGGCCGGTGGCGCGGTGACCAACCTGCCTATTCACCTGTACGATTTGGGTACCGGTAATCAGGTCAAAATCCCGTCAGAAGTGATGATCCCGGAAACGCGCGAATTTGAGTTTGCCAATCTGGGCTTTATTCCGCTGTCGTACTACAAAAACCGTGATTACTCGTGCTTCTTCTCGGCCAACTCTGCCCAGAAGCCTGCGCTGTATGACACCGCTGATGCCACTGCCAACAGCCGTATTAATGCGCGCTTGCCATACATCTTCTTGCTGTCACGCATTGCCCATTACCTGAAGCTTATTCAGCGCGAGAACATCGGCACCACCAAAGACCGCCGTCTGTTGGAGCTGGAGCTGAATAACTGGATCCGTGGGTTGGTGACGGAAATGACTGATCCGGGTGATGACTTGCAGGCTTCCCATCCGCTGCGTGATGCCAAAGTCACGGTGGAAGATATCGAAGACAACCCCGGTTTCTTCCGCGTGAAGCTGTATGCGGTGCCGCACTTCCAGGTTGAAGGTATGGACGTGAATCTGTCATTGGTTTCCCAGATGCCGAAGGCGAAAGCCTGATTGTCCTTTGTCCTTGAAGTTGCAGCGTGTTGGCTGCTTTCTCTCCCCCAGTCATTGACGTTAGCCAACGCCTGGGGGATTGGTTCAGTTGCCGTCTAGCTGCAACACCAATGACTTTGGGCATGATTGTACGCAAGGAAGTACCCATGAAGATTTATCGTCCGTTATGGAACGACGGGGCCTTTTTGGCCCCACAACAATTCCAGCAACAGGCCCGCTGGGACGCCTATGTAGCAGACAGCGTGGCACATATGACATTGGCATCCCCATGGGGGGTCATTGATGCGGCATTTGACCGTGGGTCGTTGGCGCTTTCCCGCCTGAATGCGCTGCGACTGGTGGTTCGCTTCCCTGATGGCACGCTGATTGATTCTGAACGGGCGGATAACCTGCCTCCCGCCTGTGATTTGTCTGCGGTATCAGACCGTGATGTGGTCGATGTGGTACTGGCATTACCGTTGCTGTCGGCCAATGGTGGCAATCTGGATGATGGTCAGGACAGCGCGCGCCCTCGCCGCTGGCAGCAGGAATGGGTCACGGTACAGGAGCTTGCCGGTCATGAGCGCACTGAACTGGCGATAATGCGCCACGGGGTCACGCTGCGTTTTGCTCATCAGGAAAACAGTGCTTATCTGACCTGTCCGGTGGTGCGTTTGATGCGCAATGCCCAGGGGCAGTGGATGCAGGATGAGAGTTTTATCCCCCCGATGTTGTCGCTGGCGGCCAGTCAGGTGGTGCTGACTGAACTGGGGGATTTAGTCCACCGTCTACAGGCGCGTCGGCGTCGCCTGATGGCCATGCGCCGTGAAAGTAACGAACGGATGGCCGATTTTGCGGTGGCCGATGTGTCGTTGTTCTGGTTGCTGAATGCGTTAAACAGTGCCGAGCCGGTACTGATGGAGTTGTATCAGACGCCTTCCCGCCATCCCGAACTGTTCTATCGCGAACTGGTCCGCCTCGCCGGTAGCCTGCTGACATTTTCCCTTGAGCATAAAGCCGAAGACATTCCGCTGTATCAGCATGACGCGCCAGAGCAGGTTTTCCCGCCGCTGTTCACCTTGCTTGATGCCCTGCTCGAAGCCAGCCTGCCGTCCCGTATGGTGGCGATTGAACTGGCTCACGAGGGCCAATTCTGGACCGGTTCATTGCATGATGCCCGCCTGCGCGAAGGGGCTGATTTCTATCTCTCTGTTCGTTCTTCGATCCCCAACCATCTGTTGCAAACCCAGTTCCCGCTGTTGTGTAAGGCTGGCAGTGTTGAGGATGTGTCAGACGTGGTCAACGTGGCGCTGAACGGTGTGGCGATGAAACCGCTGTCTCATGTTCCGGCTGCTATCCCGCTGCGTCTGGAAAATCAGTACTTTGCCCTTGACCTCAAGGGGGCAGCCGCGCAGGCCATGCTGGATGCGGGGAACTGTGCTTTCTACACCCCGGGTTCGCTGGGTGATGTCAAACTCGAACTGTTTGCGGTGCTACGCTCATGAGCAAAATAAATACGTCGGTGGTTGATGCGGTCTTTTATCCCTGCTGGCTGATGGTCAGTCAGTTGCGTAACGGTCAGGAAGTTGAGGACGGAGAAGCTTTGTATCGCCGTGCCTGTGAGTGGATTGACAACGCGCGCGCGACATTGTCGCGTGCCGGTTTCAGCGAAATCAGCTGCGACCATATGCTGTACACCCAGTGTGCGTTACTGGATGAAAGCGTCCTGAACCGTCAGAAACAGGACAGTGGCTATACCAAATGGCTGAAAGATCCGCTGCAGGCCCGCTACTTTAATACTTTGAATGCGGGTGAAGAATTGTGGGAGCGGATCCGCGCGGTGTTGCAGGAGCCGGCACCGGATACGGCGGTGCTGACCTGTTTTTACCGTGCGCTAACCTTGGGATTTGCCGGTCGTTACCGCGAACAGGGTGACGAGCGCAGAGAAGATGTGGTGCGTAAGCTGAGTTTGCTGGTGCCACCGTTTGCCTCTTCACAGGAAACGCCGCTGGTCTCGCGCTCATTGCGTCTGCGCTCTGGACGCAAAACCTACTGGTTCTCCTGGGGAGCGGGGGTCGTCATACTGGTTGCTCTGTGGTTCACATTGTCCACCCGACTGACGCACATGGTGTCTCAATTGACAGGGATGCACTAGCGGATGCGCGGATTAACACAGTTACTCCTGCTGCTGCTGGGGGCCTGCCTGGCACTGTGGCTTATCCTGGGTTTCTGGCCGCTGGGCACAGGCAGCCGTGTGGTACTGAGCATGCTGGTTGTCATCCTCTGTGGTGCAGTAGGCTATTTTCAGTGGCGCAAACACAACCGCAATAAAGTGGCTCACCAATCCATTGCCGATTCAACGCTGCCGCCTGAAGATTTTCAGGGTGCGGTGGTACTGGTTTGTGGTGACAGCGATGCCCTGTTTTCCCCCTCGGCATCTTTTTGTGAAACGCGTCAAGGTTGGTATCTGGCCGTGCAACTGCCAGAACAACTGCCGATACTCGCGCAACATCTGGCGGCGGAACGTCCGGCGCTGATTGCCCAGATCTCGGTGTTACTGGCCATCGTGCCGGAGCAACATCAGAGCCGGGATGATTTTTCACAATCCCTGCGTGCCTGGCAACGGGCCATCGTGCAGTGCAAAGGATGGCTTGCGGGGATCCCGCCGGTCTGGCTGAGTACCTGGCTTTCACCGCCGGTATCCTCATCAGCGCAGGCAGAATGCTGGTACACGGTCACGCCGGGGCTAAAAGGCATTCAGGTTCAGGAGGTGGGGGCAGGCGTCATACCGCTGGTTGAATGGAGCCAGCCTCAAGAGTCCTGCAACGGTGAGGGAAGGTTGAGCGCTGTATTCTGGATGGAAAGTCTTCTGTCCTGGCTTGATGAACATGTCCTGAGCATCCTGACACAGCGGCAAGGAGATGTCCCTGCACTTACCCTGTGCGCATGGGGCTGTTGTTTTACACCGGTCGCGGGGCGTCAGAACAATTTGTGGCAGACACACATCAATGGAGTCACTACGCTGATGCCGGTGGCGACCCCTGAGCAAGAGTGCCTGCCGTTGCCAGAAGTGCTGCTACCTTATCTGCCTCGCCGCCGCGGCGTCTCCCGCCTGATGCAGGTTTGGCAGATGGCTGGCGTGCTGTGCGGGGTATTTTTACTGTTTGCCCTGCTGGCCTCTTTCATCAATAACCAGCGCCTGGTCCAGAGCGTTGATGATCATCTGTCGCAGTATAACCGGCTCACTGGCACGCCTCCAGCCCCTAAAACTCTGGCCCAACAGCAACTACGGGCGGATGCACATCTGCTGGATGACTGGTTACGTCGCGGTGCACCCATGCGTTTGTCTCTGGGATTGTATCAGGGGCTGCGACTGCGGGCTCCGCTTTACATTGCTATCAATAGCTGGGCGTCTCCTCCACCGCCACCACCGGTGATTAATCAAATTATTCAGGGGCCCAAAACCCTCCGTCTGGATAGCCTGTCACTGTTTGACGTGGGGCAATCAATGCTCAAGTCTGGCTCCACCAAAGTGCTTATCAATGCGCTGGTCGGGATTAAAGCCAAACCGGGTTGGCTGATCGTGGTGGCGGGTCATACCGATATCACGGGTGATGATAAGTCCAACCAGACTCTGTCGCTTAAGCGGGCGGAATCGGTACGCAACTGGATGCGCGATACCGGGGATATTCCGGAAAGCTGCTTTGCCGTACAGGGTTATGGCCAGAGTCGTCCTCTGAAATCTAACGATACGGAAGCGGGCCGTGCGCTCAACCGCCGTGTCGAAATCAGTCTGGTACCGCAGGCCGATGCCTGTCGCCTGCCAGGCGTAAAAACAGCGTCACAGGATGAAAGTGACGTATCAACCCAAGAAATGGAGAAGTAACCCATGGCAATTCCAGTATATCTGTGGCTGAAAGATGATGGCGGTGCGGACATTAAAGGTTCCGTAGATGTTAAAGATCGCGAAGGCAGCATTGAGATCGTGGCACAGGAACATAACCTGTATATCCCGACAGACAACAACACGGGCAAGCTGACCGGCACCCGTATCCATACCCCGTTCCTGTTCACCAAGGAAATCGATTCTTCCAGCCCGTACCTGTACAAAGCGGTAACCACCGGCCAGACCCTGAAATCCGCTGAGTTCAAATGGTATCGCATTAACGATGCGGGTCAGGAAGTGGAGTATTTCAATACCAAGCTTGAGAACGTGAAACTGGTGAAAGTGGCACCGAAGATGCACGACATCAAGGATCCGGCCAAAGAGAAACACAATCACCTCGAAGCCATTGAGCTGCGTTACGAAAAAATCACCTGGACTTACAAAGACGGCAACATCATTCATTCCGATTCCTGGAACGAACGTACTACCGCGTAATTACCGTCATTCTTCGCGCCGCAGGTGCGTTGGCTACGTTCGCTCACCCTGGTCACATAGTTATCTATGCTCCCAGGGATTCGTTCACTTGCCGCCTGCCTGCAACACGAATTATTTAGGGTAACCCGCAGCAGCAGGCGGTTCGCCGTCTGCTTTTTGTGTTTTTAGCTCAGTATCGCGGCATCGGTATTCAGCCAAACGCACACACATTTTATCAGATGACCTTATGGGCCTTGGTTGACGGCTATGGGCGGTAGCGTGCCCGACGCCAGCTTCATCTGGCTATTTTACTTGCCATTTTGCACTTGGGCAGTGCTCGGCGCTGTCCGTGTGCAAATTGACGGCGACAATAACGCCAGTTGAAACCGGCTAACGTATTAGGTTTCGCATACAAGGAAGAGAATTTATGACAACGCATTCAGCACACTTATTACGTCGGTTAAATCCCTATTGCGCGCAGGCACTGGCCGGCGCTGCAACCCTGTGCCAGACCCGTGCCCATGCCGAGATAACCGTTGAACATTGGTTGTTGAAACTGCTGGAACAGGGTGAAGGCGATATCACGGTGATTGCCCGGCGTTATGAGTGGGACATGGACAGCCTGTGGCAGGGGTTGCTGGCCCATCTGGATACTTTGCCGCGCACCGTGCAGGGCAAACCCCAGTTGTCTGCCGCGTTACAGCAACTGATCAAAAGTGCCTGGCTGGATGCGTCGCTACAGGAAGATGCCGATGCGGTGCGCTCGGTTCATCTGTTATCTGCTCTGATAAATTCGCCATCATTACTGGCCGCCGATGCCGCCTGGCCGTTGCTCAGCCTGAGTACCACCCAGTTACACCGTCTGTTACCGCTGCTGGACAGCCAATCCGATGAGCGCCCTGAAGTTCAGCAGGCTGCGGCACTGGCAGACAGCCCGGTCAATCTGACCGATGAGGCAGCGACCACCCCCTCTGCCAGCGGCCAGCCGCAACTCAATGACGCCCTGCAAGCGGCGCTGGATAAATTTACCCTCGATGTTACTGCTAAAGCGAAAACCGGGCAGATTGACCCGATTTTTGGTCGCGACAGCGAGATCCGCCAGATGGTCGACATCCTGTCGCGCCGCCGTAAAAATAACCCGATTCTGGTCGGTGAACCGGGTGTGGGTAAAACCGCCTTGGTTGAAGGGCTGGCACTGCGTATTGCCGAGGGCAACGTACCGGACAGCTTAAAAACCGTTAGCCTGCGCACCCTGGACTTGGGCCTGTTGCAAGCCGGGGCTGGGGTCAAAGGTGAGTTCGAACAGCGGCTGAAAAATGTTATCGAGGCGGTACAACAATCACCGACGCCGGTGCTGCTGTTTATCGACGAAGCCCATACCATCATCGGTGCCGGTAATCAGGCCGGTGGCGCAGATGCGGCCAACCTGCTGAAACCGGCACTGGCGCGTGGCGAGTTGCGCACCATCGCTGCCACCACCTGGTCGGAGTACAAGCAGTATTTTGAGCGTGATGCCGCACTGGAGCGCCGCTTCCAGATGGTGAAAGTTGACGAGCCGGACGACGCCAAAGCCAGCCTGATGCTGCGCGGCTTAAAGGGCCGCTACGCCCAGCACCACGGCGTGCATATTCTGGATTCTGCTATCACTGCGGCGGTGACTCTGTCGCGGCGCTTCCTGACCGGCCGCCAACTGCCGGACAAAGCGGTGGATCTGCTCGATACCGCCGGTGCCCGCGTGCGCATGAGCATCGACACGCTACCGGTCGCGCTGATGGAAATTAACGCCGAACTGGCCGCGCTGGCGATGGAGCAACAGGCCATCGAACAGGACTTGCTCCTGCTGCCAAGTATCGGTTCAACGCGCTTATCTGAGATAGAGCAACGCCGCGCAGAACTGGTGGTTGGGCAGCAAACGCTTGAACAGCAATATGCAGCAGAGCAACGTCTCACCACCCTGATTATCGACGCGCGTCAGGATATCGCCAACGCGGCACATCTGGCCAGGTTGCAGGAAGAGTTAAGTCAGATTCAGGGTAATGCGCCGCTGCTGTCGCTGGATGTTGATGTGCGCACGGTGGCAACGGTTATCGCTGACTGGACCGGCGTGCCGCTGAGCAGCCTGCTGAAAGACGAGCAGACCGATTTATTGCAATTGGAAAACCACCTCGCGACCCGGGTGGTCGGTCAGGATACGGCGCTGGTTGAGATGGCACAACGCCTGCGCGCCGCCAAAACCGGCCTGACGTCCGAAAATGGCCCGCTGGGAGTATTCCTGCTGGTTGGCCCCAGTGGGGTGGGCAAAACCGAAACTGCGCTGGCACTGGCCGACACACTGTTCGGTGGCGAGAAATCGCTGATCACCATCAACATGTCCGAATATCAGGAAGCGCACACCGTTTCCCAGTTGAAAGGTTCGCCACCGGGTTATGTCGGTTACGGTCAGGGTGGCATTCTGACCGAGGCGGTGCGCAAGCGCCCGTACAGCGTGGTGCTGCTTGACGAAGTTGAGAAAGCGCACGCCGATGTCATTAACCTGTTCTATCAGGTATTTGACCGTGGCTTTATGCGCGACGGTGAAGGGCGCGAAATTGATTTTCGTAACAGCGTGATCCTAATGACGGCCAATTTAGGCAGTGATCATCTGATGCAGTTACTGGATGAACAACCGGAAGCGACCCATAGCGATCTGCACGAACTGCTGCGCCCGATCCTGCGCGACCATTTCCAGCCCGCGCTATTAGCCCGCTTCCAGACCCTGATCTACCGGCCACTGGACGCCGCCGCGTTGCGTACCATCGTCGAGATGAAACTGGCACAGGTCGCTAAACGGCTGAACAAACATTACGGCCTGCACTGCGCGATAGAGGAAAGCCTGTACGACCAGCTGGTCGCCGCCTGCCTGCTGCCGGACACCGGTGCGCGCAACATCGACAGCCTGCTGAATCAGCAGATCTTGCCGGTATTGAGCCAACAACTGCTGAGCCGTATGAGCGAGCAACAGCGCACCACCTCGCTGACCTTGGGCTGGGATGAGGCCGAAGGGATCACCTTGGGGTTTGGTGACTAAGGGTTCAACGTTGTCTAACCAAGAAAATATTAACCCCTAAAAGATAGGGGACGTAGCCAGCGCTGCTCGTTTATTGCCAAGGAGAATTATACCTATGGATACGGTTGAAGAACTTAACGGTACTTATTTTTTTAATGGATTAAATAATCTGACGGCTTATGAGTTGCTGTTTTGGATATTGGTGGATGAAACTGAAAATCAACTGGGCATCAAAGATATCATTGGCGTGGCTTTTGTGATCCTCGGTAATAATAGTGTCGACGTACCTGGAAAACCCAATACAGCAACGAAAGGTACGTCGCATGCGTCACTTTTTTTCCGCAAGCATCTCAGCTACAAATTCAAAAAACGCGTCTTACCAACATTGACAAAAAAATCCTTTTCGTTAAGCGGCGTCAAGGTGTTTTGGGTTAATAATCTGGGGGCATTTGCAGGAAGAGCAGTTCCCGTTTTAGGATGGATTATACTGGCGACTGATGTGGCCACGATCAGTTTCAAAACCGTAAGCAGGTATAACACCATCGCGCGACCGGAGGATAAAATCTGGTGAACATGACAATCGAAGACAGCGTCAGAAAATTTGTCAAAAGCGAGCTACCGCTGGTGACCAGCCTGCTCATGAAAAAAATTGATATTGACGATGACACCCCCTTACAGAATCTGCATGAAGCAGATGATGTCGCTGAGATGACAGAAAAATTTTTCTCACATTTTAATGTTCAGCCCGCCGGATTTTCTCTCAGTAACTATTACCCCTGGAAGGTTAAATCCGTATTTTCACGAAAAGCCCTTAATCAAAACAAAATACCATTAACGGTTGGGATGTTTATTGAATCAGCCAAAGCTGGACATTGGCTCTATAACTGAACCGGAAATAACCTCCCCCTTCAAATAAACCTGTCGGCTGTTAACTGGCTATGCGGTGTGCAAACCCATGGAATACAGGTTGTTACCACGGAGTAAAACCCATGAGTATTATTGATACGCTTCAAAATACGCTGTCAGCTATCACCAAAACCACCCTGAATCGTTACCGCCTTGATATTCCTTCCTGCTCCTCTCCTCTGGATGTGGAGGATTTTGTGGGGACGGAAGCGATGAGTGAATTGTATTGCTACACAGTTCATTTCACCAGTACTGACAAAGACATTGATGCCAGTCAGTTGCTGCGTAAACCAGCTAGTTTGACAATGGGGGCTGGTTTGTTGCAGAGCCTCTCGGAGCAAAAGGTGGTGCATGGGGTAGTGACGAGTTTTGAGCGGGTCAGTGGCTCAAAAGACCAGGCCGTGTACCAGATAACGCTATCACCATTTCTGGCACTGCTGCGTAATCAATTCCGCACCCACCGTTTCTTTGTCAACAAATCGGTACCGGAAGTGGTGGAGCAGATACTTCAGGAGCATGGCTTTAAGGACTGGGAATATGAGTTTGTCCTGAAACAGACCTATCCGAAACGTGAACAAATAAACCAGTACCAGGAAAGCGACCTGGAATTTATTGAACGATTGCTCTCAGAGATGGGGATATTTTACTTCTTCAGCTTGCAGTCGGACACCCAGACTGAAGTGGTGCACTTCGCTGATAAGCAGAGTGCCTATAAGTTTGGTAAAGACCTGCCGTTGAACAGCCCGTCAGGCATGAGTGACAGTGGTGCAGAGTCGGTTTGGGGCGTGAGTGTGCAGCACAATGTGGTGCAGGCTAACGTGACCACCAAAGATTATAACCACCGTGAAGCACAGAAAATACTTCAGTCTGGCAGAACCGATATGACACGCGGCGAGAGTGAAGGGGTGACCTACGGTGACGTGTATCACTACAAACCTCGCCATCTGGATACCGGCGATAAAATCGACCCCACTGCTGAAACCGCCAATTTCCTGGCACGCCTCGACCATGAGCGCTTTTTATCAGCACAGACAACGATTGTTGGCTTGGGTAATGATGCTACCCTCAGTCCAGGGCAGGTACTGACGATAACCGAAACTGTCATTGTTCCGACGCTTCCCACCGTTATGGACAACGGCATCGTCATCACCGGCACCTTTTTTAGTGCCAGCCGCAAGGATGCATTAGTGGTGAACTGGATGGCGGTACCCTACAGCGAAACTCTGTGCTGGCGTCCGGCATTGCTTCCGCGTCCAAAAGTCAGCGGCACCATGATGGCGCGGGTGACCAGCGCGAAGGCCAACGATATCTATGCCTGGCAGGATACCTCCGGCTTGTATCGGGTGAAATTTGATGCAGACCAGGACGATAAAGCACAAGGTCAGGAGAGTATGCCGGTGCGACTCGCTAAACCTTACGGTGGTGATGTGTATGGCATTCACTTCCCGCTGATACAGGGCACCGAAGTGGCCATCGCGTTTCACGACGGTGACCCAGACCGTCCGTATATCGCCCATGCCCTGCATGACTCTCGTCATACCGACCATGTGACCGAAAAAAATAACACCCGCAACGTGATCCGTACCCCTGCTTTCAACAAGTTACGCATGGAAGACAAACGCGGCGAAGAGCACATCAAGCTCAGCACCGAGTACGGCGGCAAGACCCAATTGAACCTCGGGCACAATGTAGATGCTCAGCGCAATCTACGGGGCGAAGGTGCCGAGCTGCGTACCGATGATTGGGTAGCGGTACGTGGGGGCAAAGGGGTGTTTATCAGTGCGGATAAACAGCCGTCTGCCGGGGGGGAGATGCTGGAGATGGCGGCTATGCAGGCATTGCTGTCTCAAGCACTTAGCCGGATGGAATCGCTTTCTCAATCGGCACAGGTGGCAAAGGCTCAGGTCTTACATTACGAGCAGCAACAGAAATTAATGGAGGAAAAGCTGCTTGAACTTAAACAGGCAGTGTTACTTGCCAGTGCCCCTGAAGGGGTTGCAGTGGTGAGCGGTGGCCATCTTCAAGTGGCCGCCAGTGACAATATCTATATGACGTCAGGTCAAAGTGCCGAACTGGGAGCAATGCAAAATATCTCTTTAGCGGCGGCTAAGAAGATATCTCTCTTTACAGAAAGTGAGGGCGTTGAGACGATTGCAGCAAAAGGCGATCTTATTTCTCAGGCCCAGTCAGGGAACATTGATATCGTTGCCAAGCATAATATTTCATTAACCAGTACCACTGATAATATCACCTTGACAGCAGCGAAAACGCTAACATTGAACTGTGCCGGTGGGGCTTACATTCGTCTTTCAGGTGGCAATATTGAATTGGGTTGCCCTGGTGATATCACGATGAAGCAAAGCAAACTTTTATACAGTGGCCCCGCATCTCTAGAGTCGACATTACCAGAGCTGCCAGGCAGTGGCCCTCAGGCGATCAAGTTTATGTTATTAGATGCGCAGGGTAATGCGGCACCGTCAGCCATGAAGGTCAGACTATTTGACAGTGATAATAAAGAAAATCTGTGGTCATCCACCTTCGGTGATGGTGAAACTGGGATTTTCGAGTTGCAGGATAACAAAAGTTTTCATGCCATTATTGGTGATGATGTATGGACCAGTCTCTTCACTGATGATGACGAGATGCCTGATGAAGAAACTGATGATGAATCGTTTGATGATGATCATGGTCCGCAATACGATGAAGAGTTTAATACTTTGAAGGAGGAGTAATAATGGAGCAATATACTGTTCAACCGGGTGACAGCTTATGGAAGATTAGCCGTCGCTTTGGTGTTGAAATTAACGATCTTAATAGCATTAACGGTCTTAACACCAAGGCAAAACAACACATTATTCATCCAGGGCAGATGTTGGTGCTACCTTCAAAGGAGAAAACGTATGATACACAGCTTAATTTAAATATTTGTGATCTCAGGTGGCGACCACTTAAAGATACCAAGCTCAAACTGACTTTTGATGGTAAAACTCGCGACTATATTACCGATGGCAACGGCTCAGTGGCCGGAATCCTTATTGAGGACAGTACCAAAGGTATTAAAGTCGAATTACAGCACCTAGATAAAAAACAATTTATAGTTATTGCCAATCATCCCAAAGCACCATTAGGTAATAAAACCCTGAGAATAAACTCAAGAGAGATGGTGGTCAAGGGAAGTACCTTGGTGAAAACAGGGACTCAGCAATCTACCAAGCAGCAGGAAAAAGAAAAAGCTAAAAACAATAATAACCTCTCAACCACACCGGCTGCTCCCCCAAAGTCTGTAACAAATAAGCCTCAAGCGAATCAGACGCTACCGATCAATCAGACCACCCGCACTGAAGGGGGGATACCCACCAGTGTCAATAATATAGGTAATGTCAGTGAGGGGCTACTCCTACCTCCACAGGCAGAGAAGTATCGTAGTTATATTATTGAAACAGCAAAAAAATATGATTTCCTACCGGAAGGTCTGGCAGCACTTATTTATGCTGAATCCAGGTGGAAGGCCAACGCGACTAATACAATAGGTTCGGGTGCAGTAGGCTTAGGGCAGTTTAAGCCAGTTACTTGGTTAGTTATGAGTACAAACCCACAATCTAAAGTATACCAATATTTGACCAAAAAATACTCTTATCAGACAATTATATATAAGAGCGAGGGGCTCTACGGTACTGTGATTTCTCCTACGGGTGAGGTAAAGGAAAAGGAAATAAAAAAAGAAGTGGTATTAAGCTTGCGTAGCGATGAAGAGTATAATATTGACATGATAGGCTTATATGATCGGCAGGGTGTTGATAATCTTGGTAAGAAATTATCTAGTGTGTCATCATTATGTCCTGACGAACTAGTAAAATTAGCTTACTTGATCCACATGAATGGTGAGAGTGGTGCATATGATATTATAATGAATAAAAAAGTCACGGGGACGAAATATAAAATTTATTCTGAGAGTTCTTTTCAAACTCGGCTTCAGAGTAATCTAAACAATCGAGAAAAGGAAAAGAGATACCTTTCTATTGATGAAACATATAGAACAGCTTTTATTGCATGGATGGTGGGTTTTTATAATGCAACAGTTGTTCCAGACCATTTTAGGTTAAAACCAACAGGTAAAAATTATTCTATTAAAGATATTATAAAGAAACTCAATCCGGACTTTAATGTTAAAACTGATTTGCCAGCATTAAGGACGCAGACTTCTAGTAGTAATGCTAGAGTTAACCAGTCCGCAAACACTGGCACTCCAGCAAACACAAGCACAAGTAGTAGTACCGTAACAACATCTAATACCCCTGCTAGAGCTAATTCTAGTGCTACAATACAATGGCGTAACCCACTGGCTATATGTCGTATAAGAACCCATGGATTACGTAGTGCAAGAAGCGCAAGTTTTGGAAGTTCTGTCAGGATTGGTGCTAATGGGGCACCGAGAGCCCATCAAGGAGTCGATATTGCTGCGGAACCTGGAACACCTATTTATGCCGTGGCGGATGGGCGTGTAGCTTTTATTACTAATAGGGGGGATTATGGGCAACAACTATGTATTGTTGTTCAGGTTGATGATTTGCCGCTATCAAAGAAATCCCTTTGTCATAACTTGAGGGAAGTTTATTTCTTCTATGCACATCTTTCTGAAGTTAGCCTTAATCTATCGCTTCACAGTCCGATAAATAGCGGTGACTGCATTGGTAAAACTGGCAGTACTGGGAATGCTAGCAGGATGACCACCATTGTTAGGGGAGCTCATCTGCATTTTGAGGTGAGAACACGTAATCCTTCAAGGGCTGGTATGCTTGATCGTATAGATCCCGTTCCTTTTATTGATGGTTTCAATTATCCCTGAGGGTTAATAATGAAATACTTAATGGCTGTTTTTTTTATATTAGTAACACATGTTTGTTGGTCAAATGATAAATCTCCTGTAATCAGCAAGGAAACTTGGGAAAATAATTCAAGTGAACTTATGCAAAGTATATTCGATAATGAGCAGGAGCAAAAAAATACCCAATATAAAGATGAACAAAATAAATTACCCGATGATAAAAGAGAAAAGAGGTTATCTAAAAACCAGTATTGGCTTGTAAATAAAAAGCAGGATCTATGGCTTGGCATCTTTGATGGAAAACAGGTGGCAGTGCCGGGTGGTATCTATGATGGTCTCCTTGAGAAAACCTCTCAGTATCAGCAGGTGATTCGGGTTAAACAACATAATAGAATATCTCAATTTTTGCTAACTAATTTAACACAAGACGGAATAGAATATCCTCTGCTTTGCATAGGGAGATTGGACTCTATTTTAAAAGACTCGCCGGATTATTTGCTTTTTTATTCAGCTTGTACATTTGAAGGTTTACAGCTAAATTCGCAACAACATGAAGGCTATTATGATATTTTATTCTATAGTAAAACTTACGATACATTAATTAGATTGAATGGCTTTCCTTATTCAGCTAGTGGTGGAGATGTTGATTACTATTCTAAGGGCTTTCGAAAGATAAAAGACTACTATATGGACTCTAATATTGGAGTTGCATTTAAATTTATAGGAAAAGATCAGGTTGTTGAGGTAAACCCTAAAACTGGAACCTACAAAAAACCTGAAAAAATACAAGAAAGAAATTCTAGTGGTCAGTGGGTAATGGTTGATGATCCTGAACAGTTTAAACCTGACCTGCTGAAAAGATTACCGGAAGTTGTTGTTAATAATTAGTATATTGGTTTTTGGAAGAGGTGTTGTTTTATGAGAAAAACCATTTGTGTTGGAGATAAAACATCTCATGGTGGTGTGGTGTTAACTGGCTCAGCTCAAGTCTCTATTGATGGCAGGCTTGTTACTCGCAAATCAGATAGAGTTTCTTGCCCAAAACATGGCATAAATAGCATCATTGAAGGTGACGAAAACCATTGCGATAATGGGCTCCCCGTAGCGTTAGAGGGGCATCACTGTGCTTGTGGCGCTACGCTTATCTCCTCTGGTTCGCTTGTACTCAAGGAATAAGGGCATGCCAGTAAACATTCTCGATATACCTGCTGAAATAAAAACAACTACTAGAACACTATCTCTGTGGCTATGGGGCAGTATCTTATTATTGATAGTCATAGTTTATCTATGCATTTTTCTGGGTTTCTTTTCACAATATCTGTCTAAAAATCCTTATATTTTCTGGTCGGAACTGCTGTTAATACCGTTGTTACTTTGGGGCGGGATTTTTACTTTCAGGTTATTATTATGGAATGGCAGTAACTTAGAGGAGGAATATTGGAATGCAACACGCACTGATTATTATCAAGCGTTACTGCAAAAAGGAAGAGTTCATCTTAAAATTATTGATATAAAGGTTAAGTTTCCTGATATTAGTGGGGACGTAACTGATGCAATGAGTAACTCTCTCTTACCGGTTAGATATACACCTAAATTTACGCATATGTCACGGTATCTCGCCTTTTCTTCATTTGTACATAACATTAATGAGAAAGAACAGTATGAAGAAAGGATGAAGTCCCTTTTTAATAAAATGATGCCTGAGTTGCTAGAAGATATCTATACACATATAACTCTGTTACCGCCAGGTGCTATGTTGACTATCATATCTGTCTTTTCTGATGATCTGAAATTGCAGTTGGAAAAATTGTGGGGTAAGCGCTTTAATCTCATTTTCCCTTTTTCAAATATTCTGTTTGGTAATAGTGTATATGAATCGTTAGATTCATGGTTAGATGAGGGACAAAGTGAATATATTATTCTCATTGCCGCTCATTTGCATGGAAATGAACTGATCAATGACAATGTTGATAATCAATCCGAGTCAATTATTTTATTATTTGGAAAAAATAGCGAGAGCATTGAAAATAAAGGATTATCCTTTGACTCTCTCTATCGACCTGAAATTGGGTGGGATGGTGTAGATAAATCAATTATTTGGGGCGAAGTGTCCTGCGATAATCAGTTGTCAGGTGTTTTATATTCTGGTCTAAGTGACAAAGAAAAAAATGACATCGTGATAAAAACGTCTGATTTCATGTCTGAGAGTGCATTGATGTCATTTAATTATATTAATACTGCTGATTACCTATGTTTATGTGAGCCGGTAACTGAGGTTTTACAGATTAAGTACGTGAAGGAGTTTCTTGAACCAGGGCGTTACTTGCTTATAAATAAATACCATGATTCTTTAATCGTGTCCTATTTTCTCACTTTAGCCGCCGATGATAAGGGTGGGCTATAAAATGAAAACTTTTATTATTAAATTTTCTGGTGTGTTTTTTGTTATTGTTTTCATGGCTTTTTTGTTTTTGCTTTTTTATTTTTGGGGGGATGAGTTGGGGTGGACCTCCGCGAAAGATAAGTTACTGGTTGGCGGAGCCATCCTGTCAGTTTCTTTTTTTCTCTCCTTGGCGCTTGCCAGTCGGCGTTCATTAATTGCTGTAGGTTCTAGGCTGAGATTCTTTCGGAAAGTAGATAATGAGCAAAAGAATGTTGCTGTTCAGAAAGTACAGCTAAAACATCAGGCTATTAGCAGTGCCTGGATCCGTGAACTGCAACAGACTCTCCGGACTCGCTATGGTTTCTTCTGGCCCCGCAAAGTGCGCATTCTGTTACTCACCGGCAGTGCGGCTGATGTTGAACAGCTCACCCCCGGGCTGACGTCGCAATACTGGCAGGAAGACAGTGGCACCGTGCTGTTGTGGGGAGGCGATTTGGGGGCGCAGGCTGATAGCGCATGGCTGAGTTCTTTACGTAAATTGCGCCGCCGCCCGCTAGACGGGGTGGTCTGGGTGACCTCAGCCCTGGCTCAACGCACGACACTTGGTCAGCAAGCGTCTAAAACAACCCTCACCGCTGATATGATGGACAGCGTGGCACAAGCGTTCGCGGCACGTTTTGAGCTGCTCGGTTGGCGGCTGCCGCTGTATGTCTGGTCACTGCATGCCGATGACGGGGCCGATCGCATCACCCAATCCGTCGGCTGTTTACTACCAGTGGGGTGTAACGCTGGCGAACTGAGTACACAGCTTGCCGGGCTGCTGCCGTCGCTGATTGAGCAGGGTACACAACAGATTAGCAGCAACACCCAGCACCCATTCTTGTTGCAACTGGCCGATCAGTTAGCGCGTCAGCCAGATTCTGTCGCCGGCCCGTTGGCGACTCTGCTGAATCCCTATCGCCCTTCACCGTTGGCGGGGGTGATATTCAGCCCGGCGTCCGTCAATGCAAAACGCAGCGTGAAACACCACTGGGGCAAGGATAACCGCTGGGATGTGTTGATTGATTCACTGCCATTATTGCCCGCAGGCTTAGCCGCGAAAAAGCTGGGGTTTGCCTGGCGTAAAACGCTGGCGATGGCGCTGGCGGGCATCATGGTGTTGTGGGGGGTGGGCATGGTGATGTCATTCCTGGTCAACCGAGATACGATTAATGCCAGTGAGTCTCAGGTGAAACTGGCGGCTAATGTGCAGCAATCGCTGCCGGCGCGTCTGCAAGCGCAACTGGATCTGCAACACACGTTAGGCAGATTGCAGTATCGCCAGCAACAGGGCGCACCTTGGCACAGCCGATTTGGTCTGAGCCAGAACGATGCTTTACTGGCCGCACTCTGGCCACATTATTGGGCCAGCGCCACCCCTCTGCTGCGTGATGCCGCCGCCCGTCACCTTGAAGAACAACTCAGCACCATGGCGCAGCTCCCCCCTGACTCTCCGTTGCGCGACTCGCTGGTAAAACCCGCTTATGAGCAGTTAAAACTCTATCTGATGCTGGCGCGCCCGGAGAAAATGGATGCGCCATGGTTTAGCACCACGCTGCTTCATGACTGGCCACAGCGCAGTGGTGTGCCGGACAGCCTCTGGCAGGGTAGCGGTCCCGCTCTACTGGATTTTTATGCTCGTAATCTTTCCCTGCACCCGGCCTGGCGTCTGAAGCTGGATGAAAATCTGGTCAGTCAGGTACGTACCCGGTTGATCAGTCAGATGGGTGCCCGTAACAGTGAATCTTCGCTCTATCAGAAGATGCTGGCTCAGGTGGCGAATCAGTATGCTGATCTGCGCCTGTCTGATATGACCGGTGATACTGATGCTGAACGGATTTTTACCACCGATGCCGTGGTGCCGGGCATGTTCACCCGTAGAGCCTGGGATGACGCAGTAAAACCGGCGATTGAAAAAGTGGCCAGTGAGCGTCGGGAAGAGATGGACTGGGTACTGAGTGACAGTAAAAATACCGCATTGCAGCAGGATTCTCCCGAAGCCTTGCAGGCACGTCTGAAGGCGCGCTATTTCGCTGATTTCTCTACCAGTTGGTTGGACTTTCTCAATAGCCTGCACTGGCAGCAAGCACAGACGTTATCGGACTCCATCGACCAACTCACCCTGATGGCAGACGTGCGTCAGTCCCCCCTGGTGGCGCTAATGAACACCCTGAGCGTACAGGGGAAAACCGGGCAAACCGGTGAGGCGTTGTCTGATTCGCTGGTCAAATCGGCCAAAAATCTGTTAAACCGCGATGAGCAGCCCGCTATTGATCAGCAAGCGGGTGCACAGGGGCCGCTGGATGCCACGTTTGGTCCGGTACTGGCGCTGATGGATGTCAAAACCGGCGGACAGGGCAATACCAACCTCAGTCTGCAAACCTTCCTGACCCGCGTTACCCAAGTACGCCTTAAACTTCAGCAGGTGGTGAATGCTGCCGATCCTCAAGCCATGACCCAGACTCTGGCGCAGACGGTATTTCAGGGCAAAGCGGTCGATCTGACCGAAACCCGTGATTATGGCAGTCTGGTTGCCGCCAGCCTCGGTCAGGAGTGGAGTGGATTTGGCCAGACGGTATTTGTCCAGCCAATGGAACAGGCGTGGCAGCAGGTATTAACTCCTGCCGCTCAGAGCCTGAATGCCCAGTGGCAGGCATCTATCGTCGATGACTGGAACAGTACCTTCGGCGGGCGTTATCCCTTAAAAGATACCAGCAGTGAAGTGTCACTCCCGCTGCTGGCACGTTATCTCAACAGCGACAGTGGCCGTATCGCCCGTTTTCTGCAAACCCGGTTGAATGGCGTGCTGCACAAAGAGGGCAGCCATTGGGTGCCGGACAGCATTAATGCTCAGGGGCTGACATTTAACCCAGCATTCCTGAAAGCCGTGGACCAACTGAGTTATTTGTCTGACGTGGTGTTTGCCAACGGTGAAGCAGGCATACGCTTTGAACTGCGCCCCGGTACCGCGAAAGATGTGATGCAGACTGATCTGGTGATCGACAGCCAGAAGCTCAGCTATTACAACCAGTTGCCAGTGTGGAAACGTTTCACCTGGCCCCATGACACTGAAGCACCGGGTGCCAGCCTGAGTTGGATAAGTACCCAGGCCGGTACCCGACAGTTTGCCGATCTCCCCGGGGCCTGGGGGTGGATCCGTTTACTGGATAAGGCTCAGGTCACACCGTATCAGGGTGTCAACAGCAGTTTTAATCTTAGCTGGAAAGCGCCTGATGGCAGGCCGCTGAACTACACCTTACGGACTGAAGCTGGAGAAGGCCCGCTGGCGTTACTGAAACTGCGTAACTTCGTCTTACCGACGCAAATATTCAGTGTGGATGCCACCGGTGGCGCTCAGAAAACGGATACCGCAACAGAAGAGGGATACTGATGGCTACGTTGCACACCTTACTCAGCGCCTGCCATGCCGAACAGCAGGCGCTTTCGCAGCAGGCCCAGCAGCAGATTTCGCTCTGGGAAAAATGGCTGGTCCCCATTGCCCCGGATTCACCGGTGGGTGATGACCCCGGTTATGACGATGATTTCCAGCAGATGCGTGAAGAGGTCAACAAACTGTCCGGCGCAGATACTGGTTTGGTCTGTGCACTGGCGGAGAAGCTGCTGACCGGTGCGTGCAAAGATGTGCGCGTCGCGACCTATTATATCTGGGCGCGACTGCACATCGATGGCGAAAGCGGGCTGGCGGATGGCCTGGCTCTGCTGGCCGGGTTGGTCCAACGTTTTGGTGATGCACTGCATCCACAACGTGGCAACAGCCGCAAACTGGCACTGGAATGGTTGGCGGGTAGCCGGGTGTTGGATAGCCTGTCACTGTACCCGGAAGTCACAAAAGCTGACTTTGAACGCATTGTGGGCGCGTTGGTGTTAACCGAGGAAAGTGTTGGCGGCTGGGATGCGTCCATCCGCCCTCAGTTCGCTAGCCTGTATGCGGCATTAGAAAACCGGCTAATGCAGTCCGGCGGCCCTGATGCCGTTATCCCACAAAACAGCAGTCTCCCTCGTCACTCTGCGCCTGATGCTCCTGCGTTGAAAGCCGTCAGCTCCGGGCGTGATTTGCTCGATCAGGCAAAACTGCTGGCGGTTTTTTTGCGCGACCAGCCGAACGGCTGGCTGTCGGGGCATCATCTGATGAAAAGTATTCGTCTGGACACCCTGCATGAACTGCCGCCACTGGCAGCTGACGGATGTACCCGTCTGGCTCCGCCGAAGCTGGAGAACCGCGCACTGCTGAAACGTCTTTATCTGCAACAAAGCTGGCTGGAACTGCTGGAGCAAACCGACATCCTATTTGCACAGGGCGTTAATCACCTGTGGCTGGATCTCCAGTGGTATACCCATCAGGCACTGCTGAAAACGGGCGCACCTTACGAGCGCTGGGCTGACATCATTCAGCAAGATTTAAATGGTCTGCTGACCCGCCTGCCGGGGCTTGACGGTCTGGCATTCAGTGATGGTACACCTTTTGCTGATGAGGTGACCTTGCACTGGATAAATCAGCACGTCATGGCAGCAGAAAGTTGGGGCAGTGAACCGGCGGCATCCGCCAGTACGGCGGGTGATGACGATATTTTGCAACTGGAGCCGGAAGCGCTGGCGCAAGCCGACAGCGAAGGTGTGGAAGCGGCGCTGAATTGGTTGCAGAACCGTCCGGGTACCCGCACCTCTCGCCATCAGTGGCTGATCCGCCTGCTGATGGCGCGGGTCGCCGAGCAGTACGGAAAAAACGACATGGCATTGCATTTGCTGGGTGAACTGGAGGGGAACGCGACCTTGATGACGCTCACCCAATGGGAGCCGGAATTACTGTTTGAAGTAAAAGCCCGCCGCCTAAAACTGCTGCGCATGAAAGCCAGCCGAACCGAGTCGGACAAATCACGCTTGCATGGCGAGATGGAAAACCTGCTCGCCGGATTAGTGGCCCTCGACCCGGCACGGGCTGCGGTGCTGTGTGGTTAATCGATAACCCTATCCTGATAAAAAGAAAACCATGAAAGACCTTACCCTGCGTTATTACGACGCCGAAATGCGCTATCTGCGCGATGCAGCTAAAGAGTTTGCCCAAACTCACCCTGACCGGGCAGCGATGTTAGACCTGGATAAACCCGGTACGCCTGACCCTTACGTCGAACGCCTGTTTGAAGGCTTTGCCTTCTCCATGGGGCGATTGCGCGAAAAAATTGATGACGACCTGCCGGAGTTCACCGAAGGGCTGGTGAGCATGTTGTGGCCGCACTATCTACGCACCATTCCCTCGCTGTCGGTGGTGGCGCTGACCCCGGATGTTCCAGCGATGAAAATGGCTGAAATCGTGCCCGAAGGCATGGAAATCTATTCCCGCCCCATTGGGCCGAAGAATACCGTCTGCCAGTACCGAACTACACGCGATATGGTACTCAACCCGCTCGCCGTCTCAACCGTGGTGATGGCGACCGAACCAGACGGCCGTTCGGTGCTGCGTCTGCGACTGGCATGCAGCCCACAAGCTGACTGGTTGCAGGTGGACTTACGTCGCTTGTGTTTTTATCTGGCGGGAGAGGCGGCGGTCAGCAGTGCGTTACATCTGGCCCTGACCCGGCGTCAGGCCGCGCTCTATTTGCGTCTACCCAATCAGGTTGATCGAATAAAACTGGATGGTTGGTTTTCGCCCGGTGGCTTTGCAGACCAAGATTTGCTGTGGCCCAAAGGCGACAGCGCCTTCAGCGGTTATCAGCTATTACTGGAATATTTCACTTTCCGCGAGAAGTTTATGTTCGTGCATCTGAACGGGCTGGAAACCGTGACGCTGCCGGCGGGTATTGCCTGGTTTGATATCGAAGTGGTGTTTGATTGTCAGTGGCAAAGTGATCTGCCGGTCAGGGATGACGCGCTTAACCTGCATTGTGTACCGGTGATTAACCTGTTCTCGCTGGAAGCTGACCCGTTAACCATCAATGGGCTGGAAAGTGAGTATATGCTGCGCCCGCGCCGCTTGCAGGATGGGCACACCGAAATTTACTCCGTCGACGCTGTGACCGGTTCGCAACGGACATCCGATGCCACCTATGTTCCTTTTACCAGTTTTCGCCATCGCGGCGGAATGCAGCGACGTCATGCGCCGGAACGCTATTACCATACCCGCGTAAAACGAGGGGTGACCGGGCTGCATGATACCTGGTTGATCCTCGGCGGCCAGCAATGGGAAGCGGACCGATTGTTTACACGCGAGGCGGTGTCACTGAAAATTACCGGTACCAATGGTCAGCTCCCGCGCAAAGCGTTACAGAGCACGTTGTTGGACCGCTGCGAAGCAGTGTTACAGACGCCGCTGAAAGTACGCAATCTCTGCAAGCCTACGTTACCCTCTTATCCCCCGGCGGAAGACCATTTCCAGTGGCGGGTACTGAGCCATCTGGGCTCAAGTTACCTCAACCTGATGAGCAGCGCACAGGTGCTACGCGGGACGCTGGAGCTGTACAACTGGCAAGGGGATGAACTGAATAATCGCCGTCTTGATGCCATTCAACAGGTGCAGCACCACCAGACGCAGCGTTTTGAAAAGGGCTTTCTGTTACGGGGTATCGACATTGAAGTGACACTGGATGGCAACGGCTTTACCGGCGAAGGCGACATTCATCTGTTTGGCGAGATGCTCAACCGTTTCTTTGCCCTTTACGCTGACATTCATTTGTTCAATCAACTCACTCTTATCGTTCAGCCTGCCGGGAAATGTATCCGATGGAAAGAGAATCACAATCAGCGTCTGCCCGGCTAATCGAACAACTGTGGGATAAACTGCCGTATACCCAGTTTTATCGCTTCTGTCAGTTACTGGAGCAAAGCCAGCCGGATGCCCCGCCATTGGGTAGTCACTGGCAGGTTAGGCACGATCCGGTGCGTTTTCGCCCCCATCCGGGCATGGGGTTTCCGGCCAGTGAATTTAAACGGGTGGAAATACCCGCGCATGCACACCTCCCACCGACCATCCGCACCACCTTTATGGGACTGTATGGCGTGGAGTCGCCACTGCCTACTGCGTATATCGACGATATTACCCAGCGCCGGGAAGGGCATGAGGCAGTCAGCGACTTTCTGGACATTTTCAATCACCGATTGATCACGCAGTACTACCGCGTCTGGCGGAAGTACTCTTATCCGGCCAGCTTTTCGCCCGGCGGCACCGATAAAACCTCTCGGTATCTGCTGAGCCTCTGTGGTCTGGGTATTGAGGGATGTGCACAGAATATCGCCACGCCGGTGTCTCGTTTTCTGGCACTGACTGGCATGATGCGCCTGCCCACGCGCACCAGTGAAGGCATTATTGCGTTAGTTCAGTTGCTGGCACCGGAAACCGATGCCCACGTGATAGCGCATGACCGCTGCCGTATCCCCTTGCGCAATCCACTGGCCCTGAGCGCACGTCACCCCATCAGCATGAGTAACAGCCCGGTAATGGGCAGTCACGCGGTGGATGTTAACAGTCAGGTATTACTGCAATTGAAAACCGATAACCCCGATGAAGCCCGAGAGTGGTTGCCCGGCGGGCAGTTACACACGGATTTGATGGCGTTGTTGCATGTGTATCTGGGGTCGCGGCTGCATGTGCGTTTACAACTGACGGTGTTACGCGCGCTACTGCCTGACGCACAGCTCTCTTGCCAGCCGAAAAGCACCGGTATTCTGTTAGGCAGAACCGCCGTAATGCGGACACAGCGCGTCGCGTCAACCACACCCACCGACACTGAAATGATCACAATTAATCTGGGCCGCTATCAGCGTGTTCAGGAAAATCTTCACCGAAGGGACACCGATGAATATGGCGATTACCGCTGGTAAAACACGTTTTGCATTACTGATGCTGGTCATGGTATCCACTCTGAGCGGATGTGGACTGACTCAGAAAGTGAGTGACGGCACCGTCGCGGTGACAAAATCCATTTTTTATAAGCAGGTGAAAACCCTGCATCTGGATATACAGGCGCGGGATGCGGTAAACAACAACGCGACCGGTGCCCCACTGGCCACGGTGGTGCGCATCTATCAGCTACAAGACCGCAAAACATTTGACGGTACCGATTATCCCTCATTATTTGCCGAGGACAGCCAGGCCATCAAAGCCGATCTGCTTGCTGAAAAAGATATCCGTATTCGTCCGGGTGCTGCGGTGTCCATCGATATGCCGATGGACGAAAAAGCGCAGTATGTGGCAGTCGCGGGTATGTTTCTGGCACCTGATATCGCTAACAACACCTGGCGGGTGGTGTTGAGCCGTGACGACCTCGACCCCGATAAGGCTCGTCAGATTGAACTGAATAATCATGGGATGATTCTTTTACCCTTGAAGGATAAGTAATATGCCCCAGCCTTCTCTCTATGAAATGCTGTTCGGCAACGTAGCGGGTGAGCTTGACCTTCATCAGGTGAGCGAAACCAATCAGGTCGTCCTGTCGGTGCTCGACAATATGCAGCGCATTCTTAACTGCCGCGCCGGTACGCTCAGCCATCTGCCGGATTACGGCCTGCCAGACATGAGCAAAATCTTGCAGGGAATGCCAGGAACCGCACATTCACTGCTGACTACGCTCTCAGCCACGTTGCTAAAATATGAGCCACGGCTGAAAAGTATCAACGTGGTGCTACTGCCACAATCCGCTCCCGGCCATCTGGAGTACGCTATTGAGGCGGAGCTGAAAGGTCTGGGATTGGTGCGTTACGGTACGGCATTTATGCCGGAAGGCCGGGTGCTGATACGTCATCTTAAACAACAACATTATCTCAATCCGGGTGAGTCATCTTAACGCCTATTCAGGGAAGACAAACACATGATATCGAATACTGAGCGGACGGTTAAAACCGGCGGTGACCCCCGCCATTTTGCTGAATTTAGTGCCTTACGTGACGAAATCGGCAAATTACATCATCCCGCTCGCCCGGATGTTGACTGGGGGCGGGTCGAGCAGCTTTGTTTGGCGCTGTTTCGCCAGAACGGGGTTGAGTTGCAGACCACGGTAGATTTTACCTTGGCACGTACGCACATTGCCGGTCTTGCCGGGTTGTGTGAAGGGTTAGAGCTGCTGGCGGGCTTGCTGTCTCATCAGTGGAGTGCATTATGGCCGCCGCAAACCCATGCCCGGGTGGCGTTATTGGCCTGGTTGAGTGACCGGTTGCAGCAAGTTTGGCGCACCATGACGTTATGCTACGGTGACCTGGCTCAGGTGTACCGGGCAGAGCGTGCGTTGGAACAGTTGTGCACGCAGTTGCAAACGCTGGAGCTCAAACATCTGAGTAAATTGGATGGGGTGCGCCTGATGTTGCATAACGCCGCACTACGTCTGGAGAGCGCCGAAGCCGCCGCTGATACGCCAGACCGATTGAGTATTCCGGTACGGCATGCCGGTGTCTCTGAACCACAACGACAGCCACAACCGACATTCTCGTCGGCTGCGGTCAGCGAACCACTGGTTTATCTTGTCAACGAACCGGCCCCGGCGCGTGTTGAGGTGGAGTTGTCGCCGCCTTCGCCGCCCCCACCACGTTGGAAAGCGGGGCAGGGGTTTGTCGCCGGGCTATCGCTGATGGCCGTTTTGATGGCGGGCAGTTTCTTTATCTGGCAGTCGCTGTCATCTAATCCATTGCGCGAGGCATTGCTGACCAGCGTCGCGCCATTACCTGCGCCACTGGCCGCCAAATCAATCGATGAACTGAGAAAACAAACCTCAGATGCTGAGTTGGCACGATTGGCAGGCCCGGTGCTGCAAGGCAGTGGCACACAGTTGGAACAACTGACACAGTTACCGCCGTTATGGGCACAAATGCGGGGGGATGGGGTGTTATCACAAGCGCAGCAACTGTGGCCCGCCAGTCAAGAAGTCAACCGACTGAGTGCATTATGGCAACAACAGCGAGAAGCCGGTGCTGCGCCATTGGTGGAGTTGAAACACTATGCATTGGCACAAGAGCGTTTGCGGCAACTGGCAGAGCGACTGAATGGATTGGATGAAAAGAAGGGACGCTATATGACGGTCTCGGAGCTGAAAACGGTGGTGTTTGCGATACAGCAGCCGCTGGCAAAAACCTTACCGCTGGAAGAATTGTTGCGTCAGTATCAGGTACAGTCCGAGTCAGGGCAGACTCCGTCATCGGCACTGCGCCAACAGATAGACAGCCGGTTTAGTCAACTGCTGAACCGCTATGCGTTGCTGGCGTTACCCAATACGGAACAGCACCCATAGCTGAGACGGCCGTTATCCCTATAGCAACTTAGGGGTAACGGTTGTAATAAATCTGCTAGCTGACAAGACGAGGGTTTTCATCAGATGATTTGAATAATTTTATACATTCAAATCAATTAATCTTGGCATTCATACAGATAAAGACACATATTTGGCAATGGTATTTGTGAAGGCAGAGGATGTCACTGCGGACCCCCTGCTACAAGCGCGTGATGTAATTAAAAGTTGCCCAAAATGAATAAACAAAAAAAGTATGAAATAGCCCCATTGAAAGATAGCAGTGAGAGCCTGCAAGGTATTGAAATCAGTGCGGAGAAAAGTGAGTGAACGCGAACGCCACGGTCCCATCTTCCCGACATGTATTTCACTATGCCCCGTTTCGAAACTTGTTTTTTGCCCGCCTCCTCACGGTATTAGGTAATGGAATCGCACCGATTGCACTGGCGTTCGCGGTGTTGGATATCGGCGGTTCCGCAGCAGATTTAGGTCTGGTGGTAGCTGCACGTTCTGTTTTCAATGTTGCCTTCTTATTGATTGGTGGAGTACTTGCGGATCGTTACTCACGAAGTAAGGTTCTGCTGTCTTCATCTGTCATTGCCGCCTTATCTCAAGGGATTGTTGCCTGGTTGGTGCTGGATGGAACAGCAACAATTATGTGGTTAGCAGTCCTTGGGACGATTAACGGCGCGGCAGCGGGCATTGCCCTTCCTGCTTCTTCAGCAATGGTTCCACAAACCGTGCCCGCACGTAACCTCAGGGAAGCGAACGCTTTTATCCAGTTGGGGGTCTATGGCGGGACGGTGATTGGCGCCTCACTGGGCGGGGTTCTGACGGCTGCCATTGGGCCTGGCTGGGGATTGGCCGTCGATGCCTTGGGGTTTGCCGCTTCAGCACCGCTTTATCTCTTGATTCGCACTGCCTCGGCACAGCTCCTCGCATCGCAAACCAATATCTTGCAGGATTTACGAGATGGCTGGCAGGAGTTTATTGCTCGTGCGTGGGTGTGGACTATTGTTGCCCAGTTCACTATTGTTAATGCCGCTTTTAGCGGCGTAGTGATGATCCTTGGCCCGATAGTGGCTGATGCTTCATTTGGGCGTGCCAGTTGGGGGATTATTGTTGCCGCACAAAGTATTGGCCTGATTGCCGGTTCTTTTATTGCACTCCGCTGGCGGCCACGACGCGATCTGTTTATTGGTGTCCTTCTGGTTGCACTTTGCGCAATCCCTATCACTCTCCTTAGTATGGTGTCTTCGACTGCCATCCTTATGGGGGCATTTTTTATTGCCGGCGTCGGTTTTGGGCAATTCGGTGTTGTGTGGGCACATTCTCTACAAACCCATATTCCACCCGAGAAACTCGCGCGTGTTTATGCCTATGATGCGATGGGGTCATTTGTGGCAATTCCTATCGGGGAACTTGCTGCGGGGCCTCTCGCTATGCACTATGGCAGCCGGGCCGTTTTGCTGGCTTCAGCCGTTGCTGTTGTGATAGCGACTATCGCCGCCAGCCTGACTCCGGCAATTAGGCGACTAAATAATGCCGCTCAGGTGAAGCAGCATATTTAGAGGCTTTGCCGCAGGTCATCAGGCGGCAAAGCTTGTCCAGTGATACTGTTGGCGCTTAGCTACAATATCACTGGGGGATTACAGCTTACAGTGCTCAGCGATGATGCGAATATCTTTTGGTGTGGTACGACAGCAACCGCCAATTAGTCGTGCTCCCAGGCGCTGCCATTCCCCAACCAGATCATTCAGGTGGTTGTGTTCGCCCCCGCAGGCATGCCAGGTCTTGCTCACAGCATCGTAATGTTCCCCTGAGTTTGGATACACCAGCAGCGGCTTATCAGCCAGTGCCGCAAACTGCTGTAGCGCCGGGGTCACGTTATCCAGCGCAATGCAGTTTATGCCGATGGCCAGTACTTGCTGATTGCCGCGCAGTAGCGCCAGAACTTCGGTCAGGGGGGTACCGTCACTAAGGTGTTGGCTGTCGCGTAGCGTGAATGCGAACCAGCCACCCAAAGTAGGGAATTGTTGCAGTAGTGTTAGCAACGCTTGCAATTCATCGAACGATGGCTGTGTTTCACAGGCCAGCAGGTCAACCCCAGCCTCAGCCAGTGCCGCGATACGTGGCCGGTGGAAGGCGATCATCTCATCTTGTGGCAGCTGGTAATCGCCTCGATACTCAGATCCATCTGCGAGATAAGCGCCGTATGGGCCAACGGAACCGGCAATCAGCAGCGGTTCAGCTTGCGGGTGCTGATTCAAAAAATCGTTGCGTGCCTGCTGTGCCAACTGAACACTTTTGGCAATGAGTTCCAACGATTGTTGCTGGTCGAGGCCACGGCGCAGGAAACCCTGTGGGGTCGCCTGGTAACTGGCGGTGATGGCACATTGTGCCCCTGCGTTAAAATAGTCCAGATGAACCTGATAAATTAGTTCAGGATTCTCAATTAGCACCTTAGCGGACCACAGCGGATCACTAAGAGAGCAACCTCGCGCCTCCAGTTCAGTGGCTAATGCGCCATCCAAAATCAATGTGCGATCAGCGGTTAAGAGCGCAGAGATAGGGTTGTTAACCGGCATGATTCTCTCCCAATGGTTGGTTTTTCCCGGCACGATGGGTCAGGTAATAGGTGATATAGCACAAGGCAACAAAGGGTAGCCCGCAGTATAGGGCGATACGTTGCTCAGGATCGAAGGCCAGACCGATACAGGCTAACAGGCACAGGCTGAAGCCTGCGATCGGCGTCAGCGGGTAACCCGGCGCGCGGTACTTCAGTCCCTCGATTGGCAGCCCGCTGCGTAGGTAGTTGCGGCGAAAAATATAGTGGGCTGCGCAGATACTCAGCCAGACTGCGACGACGGCAAAACCAGAAATCGCTGATAGCGCGACAAACACCGTATCTGGCGCGATAACACTGGTCAACAGTGCCAACAAGCCGCCGAGCATGCTAAAGATCAGCGCATTAATAGGAATGCCGCGTTTATTGATGTGGGAAAAATAAGCAGGCAGTGTTCGCTGATTGGCCAATGACCACAGCATGCGGCCAGAGGCGTAAAGACCAGAGTTAGCGGCTGACAGGATGGCAGTCAGGATCACGAAATTGAAGATATCGGCGGCATAGGGTACACCGATACGTTCAAATACCAGTACAAACGGGCTTTTGACAACCTCGGCCTGATCCATCGGGATCAGCGCAGCCAGAATAAATACCGTACCGATAAAGAAAACACTCAGGCGGATCACGGTGGTGCGGATTGCCCACGGAATCGCTTTTTCTGGTTTCTCTGTTTCGCCCGCGGCGATACCGATTAACTCGGTGCCGGAGAAAGCGAAATTGACCGCCACCATGGTCATCAGGATCGGTAAGGTGCCGTTTGGCAGCCAGTCAGAGTGGGTTAGATTGTGCAGGAAGGGGGCGGGTGTGCCGTCCTTCATCGGCAATAGGCCGAACATCGCCGCACCGCCCAAAATGATAAATGCCAAAATGGTGACGACCTTGATCAGAGAGAACCAGAATTCGCTTTCGGCAAAGAAGCGGGTAGTGACCACATTGAGCAGAAAAATAGCCAGACAAAAGATAAGGCACCATAACCACACCGGTGATTGAGGGAACCAATACTGCATACAGAACCCAGCGGCGGTCAGACTGGAACCGAGGGCTACTGTCCAGGTCAGCCAGTATAACCAGGCAACGGTATAGCCAGTGGCTGGGCCAAGATAGCGGGAAGCATACACGTGAAAAGCCCCGGTTTCTGGCATTGCTACCGACAGTTCACCCAGGCAGAGCATTACCAGATAGACCACCACAGCACCTATCATATAGGCCAACAGTGTGCCGAGGGCACCCGTGGTGGAGATTATATAGCCGGTGTTGAAGAATAAGCCGGTGCCAATCACGCCCCCCAGAGAGAGCATCACCAGATGCCGGGCCTTCATTGTACGTTTGAACTGCCCTTCGATGGGAACAGGTGAGTGCATGATATTTTATCCGTTTAGACGTCTATATCTCTAAATGGCTGTTAGTTATGCCGGCAATACCTTATGAAATCAATGCTAGATCAACAGTTATCACTTAAGAAGAGCATGGCGCGAGGGGGGAGGGGATTTAGTGCGTTAGAGGTGCGCTGGTGAATAAACATCGGCACATACTATAGGGTATGTGCCGGCTTATACTGGGTTTCCGTCTTCTGGCCGGTTGATGGCACCATGAATACTGGCTTTTAGCCAAGTTGCGTAAACATCGGTAATAACAAAGACAGTTTGATCACTACTGCATTGGCGATATCCAGGAAGAAAGCACCGACCATCGGTACAATCAGAAACGCAACGTGGGATGGCCCGAAACGTTCGGTAATCGCTTGCATATTCGCAATTGCTGTTGGGGTTGCCCCCAAACCTAAACCACAATGTCCAGCAGCAAGAACGGCCGCATCATAATTCTTTCCCATAATCCGATAAGTGACAAATATGGCATACAGAGCCATGGTTAGCGTCTGCACCAATAAAATCGCCAACATCGGTAATGCCAGAGACGCCAGTTCCCACAATCTTAGGCTCATCAGTGCTATTGCCAGAAAAAGGGAGAGGCTTACGTTACCGACTACGGAGACTGCACGGTCAAAAACCTGATAAAACCCGGTATAAGTGAGTAGATTACTAAGAATAACCCCGACAAATAAGACATAGACGAAGATCGGTAATTCAAATATAGATCCCGCCAGTAACCCCGTGATATAGCGACCAGCCATCAAACAAATGGCAATCATGGCGATAGTTTCTACTAATACCAGCGCAGTGATCATCCGCCCTGACTGAGGTTTCTCGAAGGTTGTGGGTTGCAAGGCATCTTCCGCTCTGCCATTGGGAGTGGCGGAATGTTTAATGAGATAAAGGGCAATAGGACCGGCGATCAAGCCACCTAATACCAAACCGAAAGTTGCGCAGGCCATGGCAACTTCCGTAGCATTACTTAAGCCATAATTCTCCGCAAATACGGCACTCCAAGCTGCACCGGTGCCATGCCCTCCAGAAAGTGTTATGGTCCCCACCAGCAGCCCCATCAGTGGCTCCAGCCCCAGCATTTTGGCCATACCGATGCCAACCATATTTTGCAGTAACAGCAAACCGATAACGACCACAAAAAACTTTATCAATACCTTACCGCCAGCCCTTAAGCTTGCCAGATTCGCATTAAGGCCAATTGAGGCAAAAAAAGTCAGCATTAGCGGATCACGTAGTGATGTATCAAAGCTGGCTTCCCAACCGGTCGTCTGATGAATAAGCAGAAACAGTAATGCGAGCAGCAAACCACCCGCAATAGGTTCCGGGATAGCATATTTTTGCAGCAGAGGAATATTCTGGACACATTGCCTTCCTAGCAATAGCACCAGCGTTGCAGCAACGAGCGTACCATAAGCATCAAAGTGAAACATATCGAGGCCCCACACAGGTAAAATAGTGATCTGTTATTTAAGTTTTTTTAAATAGGGCTAACAAACATATATTGGAGGATTCATGGTGACGCTCCTGATAACGGTGAGGCTAAGGAACTTTTTCGTGTAGGAATTCTATTAGCATAAAGAATAGCTAAATTAACGTTATCGCTTAATTAAAGCGTAGCACGACTTTCTTTTATCCTGTGTCTTTGGTGATGCTTTTCTGTATAACATGTTGTTTACAGCATAGATAATGGAATCTGGCATCACTTATTAGTTGCCTACCACCACAGAAAATAGCGGCTCGATAGCATTATGAATTTGCTCCGAGCGATAAAGCCCGGAGCTTGTAATCTATTAGCTAATAAACTCAACGGCCCCGCCATTGAGATTATACATTGCGCCAACTATTTTAATTTTCCCCTCTTTCTCTAATCCATTGAGAATGCTACTCCGGCTCCGTATTTCATTGATCGTATGCTGAACATTGGTTTTAGCAACGGCATCGACAAACTGATCATTTTTACCGGTTCTTTCTCCGTTAAATTGGGTTGCGTCAATTGCTGGCTTAATTTGATTTAACAAGCCGGTCAGATTACCGAGTTCTACGCCGTCGATTGCCCCCCGAACTGCGCCACACGAAGTATGCCCCAAGACCAGAACGACTTTTGCTCCCGCGGCCGCACAGGCAAACTCCATACTGCCCAATAAATCGTTATTGGCAATGTTACCGGCAATACGGGCATTAAATGTTTCACCAATCCCGGTATCAAAAAGAATTTCCGCCGGAGCCCGTGAGTCAATACAACTGAGAATAACCGCCGCGGGGAATTGACCTTCAGCACTGGCCCGTTTTTGAGCCAAATAATCATGCTGTTGCATTTTGCCTGCTCTAAAGCGGATATTCCCTTCTTTCATGCCAGCAATAATTTGCTCAGGAGTGAGTTTATCTCGCTCTTCACGCGTTAAAGCTGCTGCGTAAGATATCCCTGGTGTGGCTAGAGTTAATCCACTGGCGATACCAAGCACCGACATTCCTACCGCAGTTTTTAATAGTGAGCGCCGTTGTTTGGAATGTTTAATATCTGATTGATTGATTGGGGGTTGTGACATATTTATCTCCTCAAATATGATTTTCGGTACATTTTCATTTAGACACTATATGGAATAGCTGAATAGTGCTTATGAATGTAGCTTGCTATTGCTCAATAGTGAGCATTTCCAGATATTTCTTGTGGTATGAGTATCAATGAGTTAAGGAGAAAAACCCACGTGTGCGGGTTGGGCATATAAAGGCATTTAACGGCTAAACCCAATATTGTTATCAATTTAAGTTTTTCTTAAGCATCCATCATTACACTCCTTATTATCAGTAAAAGGAGCGATTATGAGCATGAATATTCAGGCACCTTACCCGTTGTTATTTGCTCAGAATGAGCAAGAAGAAAACGAACTGCAACAATATATTTAGCGGGAGTATAGCCGTGAGTTCAATGCCACTATCCCACATTTTTTACCTCATTTATTAGGACTGTATCGTGCCGATGGTGTCCTTATTGGTGCCTGTGGCCTGAATCGTGGTGATTTCGGGACACTTTATCTTGAGCACTATTTGGACGCACCTATTGAGGTGGTCATTGCAACGCAAACCGGGCATTCAGTTTTACGTAATCGTTTGGTTGAAATAGGTAATTTTGCTTGTTCGGAATCGGGAAATGCACGAATTATGTTTGCGGCTATTTGCCGGTTGTTATGTGAGAACCAGCTTATTACTTTCCTTGTTTGCGCCAATGCCCAGCATTTTTACTTTTCAAAGGAGGATACAACGATGATCCTTTTTGAACAGTTGGCGAAAATGGCGGCGCAAGACCCTCTGCGCCCTGCATTGTGCGATAGTTATCAGGTGATTAACTACGGTGAATTACTGCCCAAAATAGCGGCATTGGCAGAGAGGTTCCGCCACCAGAAAATAGCGCGACTGGCACTCTTGCTGGATAACGGCATTGACTGGGCCATTATCGATTTGGCTTGCGCATTAGCCAATATTGTTATGATACCGGTACCGGTTTTTTTCAGTAATGAACAGCAGAATTGGCTACTGGATAGTAGCGGTGCGGATGCTTTGATTGGCCCTGCGCGTGCAGGTTGGATATCCAAAATCAATGGGCTGTTTGCCAATATCCGGTGGTGGCAAAACAGAAAGAGTCCTGTTTGGAAAAACTCAGTACGATTGCAGATAAGGCCAGTTTAGCCAACGGGTCACGTGCTGATCTATTAATTTGGTCTGCTATCGTTAAAAGCAGTTGGGCAGGAGAGAAGGGGGGGCTGGGAGCATTGGATTTGGTTAAGGACGCGAAAGTTAAGCTGGAGCTGGCAATAAAACTTGATGCTAATGCGTTGGATGGCTCTGCTTATACCAGCCTCGGAACCCTCTATTATCAGGTTCTTGGCTGGCCTATTGGTTTTGGCGATAAAAAACAAGCCGAACTGTAGCTAAAAAAGCGTTACAGGTGAATCCAACCGGCATAGATCCCAACTATTTCTATGGTGATTTCCTGTTGGAGCAAGGGCGTAAAGCGGATGCAAAAGTCTATTAACAAAAAGCACTGGCGGCCCCAGCACGTTTAGGCCGAGAATTGGCAGATAAAGGCCGTCATCAGGACATTCAACAGCGACTTGATAAACTCTGAAGTTTCACTCTAAAAGGTAGCGCCACGATGCACAGAGAACGGCATAGTATCGAAAAGATAGGCTGGCTGCGGGCCGCAGTTCTTGGCGCTAATGATGGGATTGTCTCTACCGCAAGTTTGTTATTGGGTGTCGCGTCAGCCAATGCCACACATCAAAGTATTCTTTTGACCGGCATTGCAGGTCTGGTTGCAGGTGCGATGTCGATGGCAACAGGGGAATATGTCTCGGTATCTTCTCAGTCAGATACAGAAAAGGCCGCATTGGCGGAAGAGCAAGCAGAACTGAACGCCGATTTTCAAGGTGAATATCGTGAGTTAACCTCGATTTATGTCCATCGCGGCCTTGATGTAGCACTGGCCAAGCAAGTGGCTGAAAAACTGATGAGCCATGATGCGTTAGGTGCTCACGCCCGTGATGAATTGGGGATATCTGAAATCACCACCGCTCGCCCATTACAAGCGGCCTGGGCTTCTGCGATGAGCTTCTCAGCGGGCGCAATACTGCCCTTGTTGGTGGCGTTTATTGTCACGGCTGACTGGGCAATTCCAGCCATTAGCCTGTCAGCATTGGCTTCTCTGGCTATTTTGGGGGGGATTGCCGCGAAAGCAGGCGGAGCGCCAATATGGCCAGGTATTATTCGAATTACCTTCTGGAGTGCGCTTGCGATGGGGGTATCATCGGGGGTTGGCATGCTATTTGGTTCAGTCACAAGCTGAAATCAGAATAGGGTAGATCTGACAATAGAACGTTTCATTTCAGCTAGTTAAAAGAGCTATTGGGTAACAGATACATCTTCCTCTGCTGCGGATTGGCTTAACATGTAGAAAGCTGCATCAGCCTAATTTCACCACCGTAATCCCTTTCTTCGTTCCTTGCTCAAACTTGTACAATTATTATTTTCTTGTACAAGTTTGTATTAACCCGCTATGGTTAATCTATAGGTGTTTTAGGCAAGGTAAATGGCATGGCGACATACAGTATCAGTGAGGTGGCGCAACTTTGTGGTATTAATCCAGTAACACTGCGTGCCTGGCAACGGCGTTATGGCTTGTTAAAACCACAACGTACTGAAGGTGGCCATCGGCAGTTCAATGACGACGATATTGTCCGTATCCGCACGATTGTGCGCTGGATAGAACGCGGCGTCCCGGTTAGCCAGATCAAACCTTTACTCGACGGTGGCACAGCACCTGACGACAGCACTAACTGGGTAACACTGCAACAACAGTTACTGGCGCTGATTCAGGCTCCCGCACCGCATAAACTCCGTAGCCGTATCTTTGAATTAGGGCGTGAATATCCACCTCAGGCTCTGATTGAATATGTGCTAAGACCATTACGTTCACAGCTTAAGAATGACCATCAATTGCTGCATATGCTGAGTCGTTTGCTGGATGGCGTGATCATTGAATACGCGACTTTTTGTATGCTGGGTGCACGCAAGAAGCCAGGCGAGAATGTATTACTACTGGGATGGGGAAACACCGATCCTACCGAGCTGTGGATGGCCGCCATCGTTCTGGCGAAAAACAATATGCATATCGATATTTTGCCGGGATCGCTGGAATCTCCGCAATTGGCTATGTTTAAGGCCGAACGCTACTTTCTCTGCACCGATGGCGTACTCAATACTGCCAAGCGGCGGCAATTAGCAGCTTGGTGCGATGCTGGCTTGAATATTACGCTTATCGATAACCATGCTCTGCTAATCCTTGCTTCGGAGCACTGCCATGAGTAACGCTGAAGCACTGCTGGCACGTTTTTCACAATTCTATACCACGCTGGATACAGCACGTCTGGTCGAGCTATCTGATGTTTATCATCGCGATATCCACTTTATCGATCCCGTCGGAGAACATCAGGGATTGAGTTCACTTGAAGCTTATTTTCAATCGCTGCTCAGTAACTTAAGCACTTGTAGCTTTACCCTCACTGACATTCAGCACCATGACCAACAAGCCTCTGTGTGCTGGCATATGACTTATGCCCATCCCCGTCTGCGCCGTGGCAGCTTGCTCAGTTTAGAGGGTATCAGCCAGTTACGCTTTGCTGAACAGCGGGTCATCTATCAGCGTGATTACTACGATCTGGGTGCCATGCTGTATGAACATATACCGCTGCTCGGTGGGATTGTTGTCAAATTGAAGAAGAGGCTGCAAGCATGAAACACGTGGTGATCACCGGAGCCAGTTCCGGTATTGGGCAGCAATTGGCGCTCGATTATGCCGCCGAGGGCTGGCAGGTGACCGCCTGTGGACGTGATGAAACCCGGTTGATGGCACTTGGCGCGCATGATTCGGCAATTACGGCGCGCCATTTCGACATAACCGATTTGTCTGCTACGCGTAGCGCGTTGGCGCAATGTCCGGCCGATCTGGTTATTTTGTGTGCTGGAACCTGTGAATACCTTAATAACGGTGTCGTAGAGGCTGAACGGGTTGCACGGGTGCTTAATACTAATTTTCTTGGTCCGATCAATTGCTTAGATGCCCTGTTACCACAACTGTCGTCCGGGAGCAGGATCGCATTGGTGGGGTCAACAGCCAGCATCATCCCCATGTCGCGCGCAGAAGCTTATGGTGCCTCAAAAGCGGCACTTGCCTATTTTGCCCGCAGCCTGGCCGTGGATTTGGCAAAATCCGGTATTAATGTTTCGCTGATATTACCCGGTTTTGTTGCCACACCGCTGACTGACCGCAACGATTTTGCCATGCCGATGATAATCACCCCTAAGCAGGCTTCGCACTATATTCGCCGTGGCCTGGCAAAAGGGGCCGCTGAAATTGCTTTTCCCCCACTGTTCGCCGCGCTGTTACGACTAACAGCTCTACTTCCACAAGCTCTACAACGCTGGCTTGCCAAGCGTTTGGTGAGGTAATCCAATGAGAATCGCCATTATCGGCAGCGGGATTTCCGGTTTAACCTGTGCATGGAAGTTAGCTAAAAAACATCAGGTTACACTGTTTGAAGCCAATGATTATCCCGGTGGGCATACCGCGACCGTGGACGTCACGCTGGAAGGGCGCAGCTACGCTATCGATACCGGATTTATCGTCTATAACGAGCGGACCTATCCGCAATTTATTGCTCTGTTGGCTGAATTGGGCATCAGTGGCCAAGCCACGGAGATGAGCTTCTCGGTTACGCATCCACGCAGTGGACTGGAGTACAACGGCCATACGCTCAATACTCTGTTTGCCCAACGCCGTAACCTGCTGAACCCACGCTTTTATCGCCTACTGGCAGAGATTATGCGTTTCAATCGCCAATGTAAGAAAAACCTGGCGAATGGCGGTATTACGGCTCAAACGGTGGACGATTTTCTGCAACAGGAAGGTTTTTCCCCCTATTTTGCCCAGCATTATTTGTTACCGATGGGGGCCGCTATCTGGTCTTCTTCAATGACTGATATGCGCCAGTTTCCATTAGCACTGTTTTTGCGCTTTTTCGATCACCACGGTCTGTTAGACATCACCAACCGCCCACAATGGTTTGTAGTGCCAGGCGGCTCGCGTGAATATGTGCGCCGCATGTTGGCCATAATGGCAGACAACCTGACATTGCACCTGAATATGCCAGTCCTGCGGGTTGAACGCCAACCACAAGGGGTGATACTTCATAGCGCCTTGGGGCAACAACATTTTGATCAGGTGATTTTTGCCTGCCATGCCGATCAGGCACTGCGTCTTCTGGCCGATGCCAGCCCGCAGGAGCAACGTGTTTTAGCTCAGTTGGGCTATCAAGCGAATGAAGTCATCCTGCATACCGATATTCGTCTGTTACCACGCCAGCGCCGTGCCTGGGCCAGTTGGAATTATCGCTTACCTGCCAGCGACGAGCATGCAGAGAACCAACTCGCCAGCGTGACTTACAACATGAATATTCTGCAAGGCTTGGATGCGCCACAGACCTTTTGTATCACACTCAACCCACAGCAACCGATTGAACCGGCGCTTATTCTGCGCCAGTTTAGTTATCACCACCCGGTATTCAATCAGACTACTGTACTGGCACAACAGCAGCGTTCGCTGATAAACGGGCAGCACAATACCTGGTTCTGCGGCGCTTACTGGTATAACGGATTCCACGAGGATGGGGTACGCAGTGCGCTGGACGTCACGCAGGTTTTGTTGCAGGAGAACGCCGCATGAATAGCGCCCTTTACGTAGGACATGTGCGCCATCGTCGCTTCAGCCCGGTCCAACACAGCTTTGATTACCAAATCTTCATGCCATTGATTGATCTTGATGAACTGACACAATTGCCCGCGCTGGGTATTGCGTTGGAACGCTTTGCCCCAGCGTCGTTTTATCGTGGCGATTATCTGGGTGGTGGCGATATTAAACACAAAGCGCAGCAACGCATTGCACAATTGACCGGCGAAAAGTTGAATGGCCGCGTGATGCTGTTGTGCCAGTTGCGCTATCTGGGATGTTACTTCAATCCCGTCAACTTTTACTATTTGTATAACGATGATGACAAACTGTGTTGGTTGTTGGCCGAAGTTCGTAATACCCCGTGGAATGAACGCCATACCTATGCCGTAAATCCAGAAGGTACCTCAACCATAGATAAAGTTTTTCATGTATCACCGTTTAACCCGATGGACATGACCTACCACTGGCGGCTCTCCGCCCCCGCACAGCGACTGCGCATTCATATCGAAAATCACCGTGTCAGCCGCGAATTTGACGCCACATTACTGCTTTATCGACACCCTCTAACGCGGGCAACGTTGCGCCGACAGTTATGGCTTCTGCCTCTAATGACACTGAAAACTGCCACCGCCATTTACTGGCAAGCACTGAAATTATGGCTGAAACGTACCCCCATTTACCCTCACCCCGCCGCCGGCGGCAAGGATGAACGATGAGTTCCTCAGAATACACCCTCGCCGATAGCACCCCTTTTTCGGGTCACAATAAAGGTGCTCGTCGCATTATTTTTACCTTGCTACAGCAGTTGCAAGGGGGCGGATTATTGCTGCGTGAAGCCGGTGTCGGTGAAATCCAGTTTGGTGATACCCAAGCCCCGCTACAGGCTGAAATTGAGGTTTATGATCCCCGTGTTTACCGCCGAATACTGTTGGGTGGCAGCATTGCTGGTGGAGAAAGCTACATTGACGGTTATTGGAGCAGTCCTGATCTAACTCGCCTGCTTCAGTTGCTGGCCAGTAACATGCAGTTGGTCGATAAGATGGAGGCCCGTTTAAGTTGGCTGACCGCCCCTTGGCATCGGCTGGTGCACCTGCTACGTGATAATAGTCGGCGGCAGGCACGGCGTAATATTGCCGCACATTACGATCTGGGTAACAGCTTCTATCAGCAGTTTCTCGACAGTGAAATGCTTTATTCCAGCGCGTTGTACAGCGAAACGGAGATGACATTGGAACAGGCGCAACAGGCTAAAATGCGTCGCTTGTGCCAACAGTTAGATCTGCAACCGCAAGATCATCTGTTGGAGATCGGTACTGGGTGGGGAGCGCTGGCGGAATTTGCCGCGCGTGAGTATGGCTGCCGCGTCACCACCACGACTATCTCGCAGGAACAGTACGTTTATGCCCAACAGCGTATTAAGCAAGCTGGATTAGAGGATCGCGTTACTCTGTTGTTTGAGGATTACCGTGAGTTGACGGGGCAATATGACAAACTGGTCTCGGTCGAAATGATCGAAGCCGTAGGCAAACGTTTTCTGCCTCTATTTATCAAACGTTGCCAGCAGCTACTGAAACCTAAAGGCAAAATGGTGTTACAGGCGATCACCATTACCGACCAGCGTTATCAGCAATACAGCAGCAATGTGGATTTTATCCAGCGTTACGTCTTCCCCGGGGGCTTCTTGCCATCGATAACCGCGCTGTGCGATACCCTCACACGCCATAGCGATCTGGTGATGTGTGACCTGTTCGATATTGGCCGTGACTATGCCCGCACGCTGCAACAATGGCGTGAGCGTTTTGAGCAGAATTGGCCTTTATTACACAATCAGGGATTTGACGAACGTTTTCAGCGCCAGTGGCGATTTTACCTGTGCTATTGCGAAGCTGGTTTTCTGGCGCGATCCATCAGTACCGTACAACTGAGTGCTGAGCGTCGATGAGATTGGGCGCCGGATTTTGGCTAACCACGCTCGGTTTTGATGCCTATTGGACGCTGGCCATTATTTGGCGTGAACAAGTAATGCTTTTTCTACTTCTGGGCGCTGCGCTGGCACTGATATTTACCCCGCGGCAACAGCGTATATGGGTCCTGTTAGCGGCGCTACTGGGTATTACCATGGATGCGTTTTGGTGCTATCTCGATATCTTTAAATTTGCTGGAGGGGGCGGTGTTCCCATATGGATGTGCGCATTGTGGCTTACTTTCACTAGCTGGTTTTATTGGCTACTGAGACGGATTATCCCGACGGTGAAAACAGTGGTGTTGTTAGGTGCGCTTACCGGCCCACTAGCCTATGTTATCGGCTGGAAATTGAATGCGATGACTCCACAAATCGCACCTGAAATGATGATCCTCACCCTATCTTTAGGGTGGGCTATTTATCTGCCAGTTGTCAGTTGGCCAATACTACGCAGGAGAATTGAATGAAAATGCTGTTAACTTTTCTTCTTTGTCTGAGTACTCAGATGGCACAGGCCAGCGATTGGACCACGTGGCCGACGGTAGGCAGTGCCACGCTACGTTGGGGGCCCTTTGATATTTATTTTTCAGTATTGCGCACACCGAGCGGACGCTATGAGGAAGGGGGATGGCCGCAGGCACTCAGTATTAACTATCAGCGTTCTATCACCCAAGAAGAGCTGGTGAACGCGACACAAGAACAATGGCAAGCCATGAAAATCAGCGTGTCTGCAGCACAGCAGCAGCGTTGGCTCAAGCAGATAGCGACTATATGGCCGGCAGTAACCTCAGGCAGCCAACTCACTTTCGTGGGTGATAATACTGGCGGACAATTTTATTATCGCGCGCCATCTAATCCATATATTAAGCCGATTGGTGATCGTTTCGACCGTGCTTTCCGAGATGCATTTCTCGCTATCTGGTTGTCACCGACGACACAATATCCTGACTTACGGCAACAATTGACTGGAGGTATCTGATGAATATCAAAAGCCTGTTACTGGTTTTCCTGTTTGTACTGGCTGGATGCAGTGCAGATATCAATGACTATCAAAACAATAAACCTAGTTTCGATTTGTTCGGCTACTTCAGCGGCGAAACCCGCGCCTGGGGAATGTTGCAGAATTATCAGAATAAACAGACTCGCCGTTTTGAGGTGGTTATCCAGGGAGATGTTGTCGGCAATACCCTGACGCTCAACGAGAAGTTTGTTTTTGCTGATGGCGAACACCAGACCCGTATCTGGCGCATCATCAGAAACGCGGATGGCAGCTATCAGGGGACGGCAGGGGATATCATTGGCGTGGCCCATGGTTATACCGCAGGTAATGCTTTCAACTGGCGTTATGATATGGACGTGAAAACAGAGAACGGCAGCATAAAACTGCACTTTGATGACTGGCTGTATCGCCAGGATGATACCCATTTGTTCAACCAGACATCACTGCGCAAATTTGGTGTTGAAGTCGCCAAAGTGACCCTGTTTTTTGAAAAGAAAAGCTAACATTCTGTCGGTGGGTGCAATAATTCATCGAGCTTTTGGGTCGCTAATGTGGCCGTTCTAAGTCCATCACCAATACACAATTTCTATTTTTATTTGCCGAATCTGCGAAATAAAAACCAAAAAGGAAGGTTGTATTATCATGACTCAGATTTTCACTTTAACATTATCCCCTTCGCTAGACAGCGCAACAACGACGCCCAAAATCTACCCTGAAGGAAAACTACGTTGCACGGCACCTATTTTTGAGCCGGGTGGTGGCGGTATTAATGTCGCTCGTGCTGTTGTTTATCTTGGTGGTCAAGCTCATGCAATTTTTCCTATTGCTGGCCCTACAGGGGAGCACTTGAAAGAATTGCTTGATCGGGAAGGTATTGAGACGAAAACGCTGAAAACGCAGGATTGGACACGGCAGAACATGCATGTCCACGTAGACAACAGTGGTGAACAGTATCGTTTTGTTATGCCAGGGGCGCGATTGAGTGATGCTGAGTTTGATCTACTGGTACTACAAGTGCAAAACATCCCTTCAGGATCGATTTTGGTTATTAGCGGTAGTTTGCCGCCAGGTACGGGTATTGAAAAATTAGTTCACCTGATTCAGCAGGCTAAAGCTATGGGATTGCAGTGCATCATTGATAGCTCTGGCGATGCATTAAAAGCGAGCTTAGATTTGGGGGGGCTTGCTTTGGTAAAACCTAATCAGAATGAGCTATCGGCCCTTATAGGGCGGGAGTTGAAGCATCCTGATGATGTACGCCATGCTGCTAAGGAATTGGTTAATCGTGGCGCTGCCGAGCGAGTCGTGGTGTCGCTTGGGCCACAGGGAGCATTAGCAGTCGATCGTGATAACTGGGTACAAATCGTTCCCCCGCCGGTGAAGAAGATGAGTACCGTTGGGGCAGGGGACAGTATGGTTGGCGCAATGACACTGAAACTGGCAAAGGGTGCAGACCTGTTTGAGATTGTACGTTTTGGTGTTGCCGCAGGTAGCGCGGCAACACTTAATCTTGGCACGCGCCTTTGTTCATTGGAAGATACTCAACGCCTGTATGACTATATTTGTAAGAGTTCGCATCATCCTATCAGTTGGTAATGAACCGGATGCCAGCTCGTGACCTGAATGCGTGGGCAACGCGTTTAGCTAACAAAGAAAACCCGCAGCGGACTGAACTCAATGCCCTAAATATTTGGGGCATTTTTAGGGCTGAAAATGGGTTTTAAATTTATACCTTGGTGCTTTCATACTGAACCCACTGAATGTTGCAATCAGTTCCCGAAGAGGGGCCTAAGCTGGAACCCCAGAAATTTTCGCTGTGTAAATGCGCCAGCATTCGAACCAGTCCGCACCATTACTTACGCGGGTTATCAGTGCTGTTGTCCGACGGCTGGCGCGATTTTATCCGGAAAAAGAACCTATACATGATCTCACAGTGAGGCTTTCTGCCCTTAGCGATTGATACCTATTTCTTAGTCAGCCAGGGAGATGTAGTGCTCCAGAAGATGATATCTGCGCCAAGATAATCGTCGGCAAATTGTACAAACTCATCCTTGCTAAATGGCTTACCCGTATTGGGGTTCTTGTAGGTCAACGTCGGCTCCTGCACTGCCATGGCAATGAGTGCTAGCTTACTTTTGTATTTGTTGAAGAACGGATATGAGTTCTTCATTTGCGCTTTGCGGTTGGGAACAATATCTGGGCCGCCAAGTCCAATATTATTGGCACTCGCGAACTCAAACAGCCGGCCCATGTAATTGTGGTCGTTGTTCCATTCGCACGGCCAGAAATTGACATATTGCACCACATGGGATTTGGTGAACACCTTTCGCGCAAAGGTGAGATTTTCCATTTCGCCTGCAAAATAGTTATCGCAGGAAAATCCCTTGGGTAGCTTTTTCTCGTCAAGATCAATGGCTGTTTCGGGTAGGTTCACACCATAGACTCGACCATCGAAACGCTCTGCAATCGCTGCCAACAGAGCCTGATAACGTTGGCGCACAGCAGGATCCCATTGCTGTGCCACCCAACCCGAACCACTCGGCTTTCCTTCGCCAGGATTGTCAAATTGTGGCGATATCCCCCCACCGTACCTGGCATCATTCATCAGATAATCAGGAACGTACCTGGCATTCTGTTCGAAAAACCGATCCTGGATCTGGATGAAAAGTTTTTTATTGGCTACCTTAAGACGAGCCAAGTCCTTCTCAATCTGCGAGAAGTTGTATTTGTTCTTCTCAGGTTCGAGTGAGCGCCAATTGTAAACGATCTGCGCACCGCCAATGTCGCTACGCGCGATAATGACTGATGACGCTTCGAGGTCGCCAGAGCTGGTATAGACAAAGTTTTCTGGCATTTTAGCTAATATGGGCAGTGTCGCAGTAAGCAGTGTTATTGCGACAGTGAGCCTAATGCTTTTGGTCACGAGATTATCCCTTTTTGAAGGTTCGGTTAGGGGGGAGATGACTTTTACACGTCCCAGACTGATGAGTTATCAATGTGATATAAACCCACAATCAGACCCAGCCAAGCAATTTTTCCCCATCTGGACGCAGCTCCCCATTTGGGGGATACATGTCTGTAGCGAGTTTCATGGGGATCACTGAATAATAGATGAATAGCCTAAGTTTTCATTACAAAGCCATTTTTTTGCAATAAATCTGGTTCGATCATGATATGTTTGCAAAATTAATCACTCGCGATTGCACGGGAGACATCGACTATGTTGGACAAGTCTGCATTATTACGCGTTAGCGCGCTGGCGGCATCCTTGATGCTGGTTGCCTGTAACCAGAATTCCGGTGCCAGCACTGCTGCGGTTGGAAATGTACAATCCCGCGAGCAGGCAGTCTTGCCGACCACGGCGATTGAACAGAATATACCATCGGCTGTGACAGTCGCGGCTGAAATACCGGCGGGATGCCGGATCCAGTCATCCGGCGAGTGGAAGGCATCTGTATATGCGCAGCCGCCCAGGCTTATAGTGTCAGGCGAGGTTGAAACTTCTACCGGTGGATATGAGGTCATGCTTGAGCGTGGCGGGGCTGGTCTCAATCCAGCTATCGTAATGATGGAACTGAAGGTCGTTCCGCCGCCCGCCGACGCGATGGTATCGCAGATGATTACACCCCATTCGGTAAAGACTGAAGTACCTGACATGAGTCGTGACCTGACGCGAGTTGTTATCAACTGTGGTGGTGGAAAGCTCGCGGAGATAGCAGCAATCTCGGTGCTGAACTGAGCAACCCATTGGATGATGTCGCGGGAGCTGTGTTCCGTGGCAGTGGTGGCCCAGCGCCACCTCGGCCCTGGGATACGTATCCAGCCACGCCTGCCCATTCTCGCTGTCAAAGAAGGCCTTCACTGTTCCCAGACTCTGATTACCCATCGAAGCATATTTGACCAGTGATTTATAGCGGTCCAGGTCGCCACGGACCTGAAGTTGCTCAAACAATGCGTTGGCTTCTGCAGCAATAGCGGTTCCCGCTTTTTCTTCTCCCGCGCAGTTGCTTTCAGTACTTTATTTCTGGTCACTGTGTCAGCAAGCGTTCGCCGCCCTTGTTCTTTCCAATTGCTGCGCGAACATCGTTTGGAACCAGGCCACAGGCATATAGCACTGATAGATCACTTGCACACTGCCATCCGTTCTGCGCGCCAGTGTGCGGGTATCCAGTACTTCCCCATGAGACGGGAGTCATTCGGGGAGGCAGTCATCGCGCGAATGGTATCCACACTGACCTTATCGTTACAGGAATTCAATGACAGGATAGCGGGGAACACCATAAAACATCTTTTCATCATTATTCGTGTATCTCGAATGACCAATATGTGACGGACTCAGTGATAGCCAAAAATATCAGCATTACGCATTGATTTTATGCTTGATGCCACAGCCTCTATCAGAGACCCTGGCTATACAGTCTCTCTGAGTCTCTTGCATTAGCCTGCGTTTTAAATCCCCATGATCCCATTGACCTACATTTTATCTTTACGGACCGTTAATAACGGCCATTCGAAAGTTTTAGACTCCAGAAGGAATCGAAGGTAATCACTCGATATGGAGATGGAGAAATCCAAAAATGAACAGCCTCAGTGGCCGAATACGTTGGTAGTGAGTTTATGCTTCCGTATGATTAATTCGCCGTGCTTGCTCATACCGCGCTCCCCAGTATTTATTATCAAGCTTTGAGATGGTCACACCCACGCTGCTCGAGGCATGGATAAATTTGCCCTCCCCGATGTAAACACCCACGTGTCGTGTTTGTCGTGAGGTTTTGAAAAAAACCAGATCGCCTGTATCTAAAGCTTCCTTGGTGATCCGAGATCCTTGTTTCATTTGTTCCTGGGCACTTCTTGGCAAACTCAGGGAAAACTCATCTTCAAAAATGCGCTGCATATAAGCAGAACAATCGATACCTTTACGTGTGTTCCCGCCAAGCTTGTAACTGACACCTTCCCACTCGTCATAATGGGTCAGGATTTTTTTGAGTTTTTGTGTCTCATGACGCCCAGACGCCGACTGGATTGACGCATTTTGTAAGGATGATGAGCTCACCAATTTCCCTGAGGGTTCGGCAAGCGCGGGAAATGTAAATAAAGAGACAATCGCAATCATAACGGGGGTTATAGTCTTAAACATAAGGGTATCTAAAATATGAGGTGAATGGCTTTCCTTGGTTAACGCATTGACTAAAATCCTTCTGGAGAGCGGCATTCTACACATTAAAGCTCATAAAAGAAGCACTAATAGTACATTTAATGAGCTATTTTGTGGTGCGAAAGTCTGACTTTTACTGTAACTCGTTAATGAATATATAAACTTCAGACAATTATTCATTTTTAATTAGCAGTAAATACTCACATCGTTGAATCATATTCAATGGTTTATTTAGAGCGCTTGGATGAAAAGTATTTCCATATGTAAGCAGTAGTTTTTATATGTTTATTATTTTTTACTCTAAAGAAAGTGAGTTATCAGAAAATTACTTCTGTTTTAAGGATATGGACTTAATACATCTTTGTAAAGCAGCTCCGGTTATGGAGATAGAGTCAACAATAAACCAGTGTTTTTATCGCCTTATGACTTCTTTGAATGAAATTTCTAATGCATTTTCATCTCGTAAAAATAAATCATTAAAATTAACTGGGCGAGAAAAACAAATATTAACACTTTTAATGTTTGGTATGGCCACTAAAGATATTTCGGATTTGTTGAGTATTAGTGCGAAAACAATAAGCTCTCATAAAATTAATATACTTAAGAAGTATCAAACGACTAGCTTAGTTGAACTATATAATAAATGGAAAAAATTCCCGATTTAAATAGCAACTTACTTTTTTTGAAAAGGTATTGGAGATTTGGATGGCTTGGCATTATCAGTATAGTAACATTGCCAGCGCATCGAGATGCTGTACCCAGTTGTGGGTGCCACGTCGAACACCAATATTCGAGTATAGGCTTTAGTCAATTTCAGATTTTTGTGGTCAATACCGTCTTTTGAGAGACACAGTTGTATTACTTGTATACGGTATACCTACGTTCCCGATATTTTATCCTTTCTCGCATATTTTTACTGGATACCAATATGCTTATTATAAAATCTATTTATTTCTCTTGAAATTTTTTGCAGCAGGTTGGTTTTGTTGATGTAACAGGAAGACATTGTCTGGACGTTCAGAAAGATAGCCTAATCTATTTTTTCTGCGGAAATTTATATGTTTTCAATAGCCTTTTTATAAGTAATCTGAATGGTCGCATAATTTTTCTTTATTAAGGTAATTAATATTAACATTAAATAACTTATTTTTTATATCAAAGACTGTGCTTACAGTTTTACTGAAACGATTAATATTCGTCAGGTATATTTCCAATATTATTATCCCGATATGTTGATTCTGTTATAATGCCTACAAATCTAATCTGGCTATTCGTTGGACTAAACTCACACTTAGCTCACTGGTTTTAAAGCTTTTTTTCTATGACGTCTTTCAGCGCTCGGCATTCCAGACTCAGATCGGCAAACCTCTGCTTCAGACGACGATTCTCGCCCTCAAGATCTTTGATCTTTTTGATATCAGTGGTTTCCATACCGCCTACTTTACCTTCCTGTTGTAATAGCTGGCTCAAGAGATAGCGGCCTTATGACACTCGATCCGGCCATCTTCGACAGATTTTAGAACGGCGATGATTTGGTGCTTAGTGAATCGGATCTTGCGCATCGTGATCTTCTCAGGGACATAATCTGTATATCGGAAGATCTCTAAAAGTGAGTGGGTCGCTTTGATGGGGTACCTATGTAACAGCTTGAGGCAAGGGCTCAATTAGCCTTGCTGGTTTGACACGAGAGGAAGCTCTGTGGTAACCATAACACGTAACAAAGCCCACTTAATTTAACAAGTGAGCTAATTGATTGCTAACTATTTTTACAATCCATGTGACGAAATTACGAAGTATCGTATTCCTGTCTAATCACCTGCTTGTTAAGACTGATGTTCAGCCGCAGTAACAAACAAGCTTAAATAGTGGTGCCCGGACTCGGAATCGAACCAAGGACACGGGGATTTTCAATCCCCTGCTCTACCGACTGAGCTATCCGGGCAACGGGGCGCATTAAACCGTATTGGCGGCAAGTCGTCAATGAGTTTCTCTTATAAAGGCGATCGGTTGCTCTCTTTTCATGCAAAAATAGCGAGAAAACTGTTGGGAAGTTAATTTTTATGGTGCATCTACATATTTCATCTACTTGATTTATAGATTTTTTATTTTTTAGTGTGTTAAATAACAATGGCTTAGATATTCACTAAAAGTGCATTTTTATTGGCCTACAAGGTTGAACCTGCCGGCAAAACATGCAATTATTGCGAAAATTTAGCGTTACTATTCATCCCTCTAATCCATATCATTTCGATTAAGTAAGCAGGAGGCGGTTATGACAGTAGTAGACTATTCAATGCATAATGAGCGCTTCTCATGCTATTTCTCCTGTTTATCTGCTGTTAAGTTCCTTGTTACTTCCATGCGGTAAGGCTATCTGTCGCTCACTGTTAGGCATTATTAAAAATAGAGCTGGATCTCTGATTTTACTGATGTCTATTGGTCGATGCGAAGACCAGTTAACTCACTATTCTAGCTTCTATTTGAGCGAGTGATCGTGTGCGTAATAGATATCAATTTGCCGGCATTGCATAAAATCTTCACCTTATGCGATGTCATATACATGCCAAAATGGCAGCCTCATACCTGACCGTTTGAGAGTAAGTGACATGACACTATTAAAAATAGCAACAAGTGCTCGTTTGGCTTCTTATATAGAAAGCCAGCGGGGAATGGTATACCTCAATCAAACTGATTTTACTGATGTTGCCGCTGTGGTGATGTCGGTTGAAGATGCCAATGCCGGTATATTGTCAAAGTTGCATGATCTGGGTTTTGCTATTCCTACTTTTGTTGCTGTCACGGCACAACAGACGGTTTCTGCCGATTATTTGCCTCTGATTAAGGGGATTATTACGCTCGGCGAAGCAAACAAAGCTTTTTACAATGCTCAGGTAGAGGCTGCCGCCAGTGAATATCAAAAAAATCTATTACCGCCATTTTTCTCAACATTGAAAAAATATGTCGAGATGAATAATTCAACTTTTGCTTGCCCAGGGCATCAGGGTGGCGAGTTTTTTCGTAAGCATCCTGCCGGTCGCCAGTTTTTTGAATTTTATGGTGAGACCATTTTCCGTTCAGATATGTGCAACGCAGACGTCAAACTGGGTGACTTGCTGATCCATGAAGGTGCAGCTAAAGATGCACAAAAATATGCAGCTAAGGTCTTCAATGCGGATAAAACCTATTTTGTTTTGAATGGTACATCGGCTGCGAATAAGGTCGTGACTAATGCCTTATTGACCCGTGGTGATTTGGTATTGTTCGATCGTAATAACCATAAATCCAACCATCATGGTGCGCTGATTCAGGCTGGGGCGACACCAATCTATTTGGAAACGGCCCGCAACCCGTTCGGTTTTATTGGTGGTATTGATGCTCATTGTTTCGACGAGCGTTATTTACGCCAGCAATTGCGGGACGTTGCGCCAGAAAGAGCAGAAGAGGCGCGGCCATTCAGATTGGCGATCATTCAGTTGGGTACCTACGATGGCACGGTGTATAACGCACGTCAGGTGGTTGATACTATTGGTCATTTGTGTGATTACATTCTGTTTGATTCTGCGTGGGTAGGTTACGAACAGTTTATTCCGATGATGAAGGATTTCTCACCGCTATTGCTGGATTTAAATGAAAATGACCCTGGGATTATTGTGACTCAGTCAGTGCACAAGCAGCAGGCTGGTTTCTCCCAAACCTCGCAGGTACATAAAAAAGATAATCATATCAAAGGGCAAAAACGGCACTGTAATCATAAACGTTTTAATAATGCATTTATGTTGCATGCCTCAACCAGCCCGTTCTACCCATTATTTGCTGCACTGGATATTAACGCCAAAATTCATTCTGGTGACAGTGGCCGCCGCATGTGGATGGATTGTGTCAAGTTGGGCATCGATACGCGTAAACTATTATTAGAACGCTGCTCAATGTTGCGGCCATTTATTCCTCCCACTGTCGGTGGTAAAAATTGGCAAGATTACGATACGGACGTTATTGCTAATGACACACGTTTCTTTAATTTTGTGCCTAATGAACGTTGGCATGGCTTTGAAGGGTATAACCAAGACCAATATCTGGTTGATCCTTGTAAGTTATTACTGACGACACCGGGTATTGATGCTAACAGCGGCCAATATACCCAATTTGGTGTTCCGGCAGCGATACTGGCTACCTTCTTGCGTGAAAATGGCATTGTGCCGGAAAAATGCGATCTGAATTCAATTTTGTTCCTGCTAACACCGGCAGAAAATCCAGCAAAAATGGCACATCTGGTTGATATGCTGGCTCAGTTTGAGCGCTACGTGGAGCAAGATGCTTTATTGTGTGATGTATTACCGACGATATACCGTAAGAATGAAGAGCGCTATCGCGGCTATACTCTACGCCAGTTATGCCAAGAAATGCATGATCTCTATGTCAGCTATGATGTTAAACAACTGCAAAAGGATATGTTCCGCAAAGCCAGCTTACCGCCGGTATTAATGAACCCGCAAGATGCCAATATCCAGTTTATTCGCGATAATATCGAGCTAATCCCTATTGCCGAGGCTGAAGGGCGCATTGCTGCTGAAGGCGCACTCCCTTATCCACCTGGCGTATTGTGCGTGGTGCCAGGTGAAATGTGGGGCGGGGCGGTACAGCGTTATTTCCTGGCGTTGGAAGAGGGGATTAATTTATTGCCCGGCTTCTCGCCTGAATTGCAGGGCGTTTATATCGAAAAAGGTGATGTAGAGTGGCGGCGTATCTTTGGTTATGTCATTACGCCGTAAACTGAAGTACTGATAGACAGCCAATGAGAGCATCGGCTGTCTATCAACAAGTTATTACAAATTAGGCTCATCAATAACCTAAATAGCGTGCGACTAAAACTGTGCCGGAAATCAGCAATAAGATATTTATTAATCGGATAAGCTGGTCGCGACTTATCCCTAAACTGATTTTATTGGCGATAACCAAACCAACTAACATCCCCGGTACCAACAGTAGTACCATCCATAAAATAGATAGGTCCATGTAGACCCCTGCCAGCGTAAACAAAATAACTCGCGTGAGGGTACTCAGGCCGATAAGCGTGGTCTGGGTAATCCGCAAATTATCTTTGCTGGCTATTCTGCCGGATAAATAAATAGCATAGATAAACCCGCCGCTGCCAAATAGCGCACTGAAGATACCGCCAATCAAGCCAAAAGGAATGGCGGCAACAGGTTTGAATTGCCCTTGTGGTTTACGCCGGCTAAGGGCGTAAATGGCATATAAAATGACAAATATGCCGAGCGCCAGTAGCAAAATATCAGGGCGAGTACGTAGCAGTAACGTCGCGCCGATCAGACTACCAATAATCATTAGTGGGACTAATCGCTTAAGTTCAGCAAGGTCGGCATGACGGCTATGGCGAGCTACATTGGTAATGGCTGCAAACATATCGACAATTGCCAATAATGGGACAATCTTAGCGACAGGAATAAATAGCGCTAATATCGGACTGGCAATTAATGCAGAACCAAATCCTGTAATACCAAAGATGATATAAGCGATGACCATAGTGGAGAAGATTACCACCATTTCAAACAGGGTAAGTCCAAAGTCCATTTGTTCAATCTGCCGATAGTAGGGATAGGATGATTAGCCATACTATCAACATTTTATTGAGAATGGTTGTTATTCAAATGTGCACTTTTGTCAGGCGATCACACTTTAGACATAAAAATGACACTGTGGGTGGAGCCTGCCATTTCAGTTTCCCTTCGTTGGCGTTGCAGGGGGGATTAGCCACCTGCAACGCCAATTTCTTTGGCTATAAAATCCGCTATTAAACAAAACTAGTGGCGGCGATAACTCTTCTGCGCGCTGTTCACTTTCACCAGATAACGGCGAGATTCGCCTGAAGGGTGTTTAGTGGTCAGCGTTTGGAATACATCACCAGGAGCCATATTGTTGATAATATTAACAGCCTGGTTCTTATCGCTGGAGAATACCCGCAATACGCTACCTGCTCCGCCGTTATAAGAGGTAATAACAGCATAACGCCGTGAGGTGGCATTCTGAATTCCGCCTAGATAGGTATTTTGCAGAATTGACAGATATGCCGTACCGGCATCAATATTATTTTCTGGATCAAACAGATAGCTACGGCTTGGCTGGCCACTTTTGCCCTTCATTTTGAACACATCTCGCCCGGCAGTATGCTGCACAACTTGCATCAGACCCAACGCATCAGAGCCACTGACCGCATATGGGTTGAAGCTAGATTCTGTTTGCATAATTGCCAGGATCAATGACTCTTCGACGCCATAACGCTCCGCTGACTGGCGCACCAGTGGCAGGTATTTATGGGCACGTTGATCCAGATGGTTAGGGACCAATTGCAAGGTGACCGACCAGATAACATGCAGGCCGGAAGTGCGTTTTTGCATTCTGGTTTGTAGCAGATAATCAGCAAAATGGGCCGCGCGCCATTCCCAACGGATCGGCTGGCCATTGTTATCTAGCACCTGCCCATAGAGGAAGGGCTCTTTACTGATCTGAATATCGTTAACATCCGAATAGAGGTCGATAGAGCCAGGATCATCACCCATTAATAGTGTGGTAATAATCGCCTGACGCAAGTGAGCCGCCGGATCTGTCGTGGCAATGGTTTCAACCGTAATCGTACCGGCATCGAAGTTGATATGGCTGCGGGTTTGATATTGATCCGTATACTTAACGTAATCTTTTGGACCCGCGATTAAGACTTCTTTTAATCCCCAAATATTTTCAATGTTATGGGCAAATTGGCCCATTAAAATCTCAAAACCGTTGGTATCTTTGACATAGGCTTCGTTTTCTGTTTGATTCTTATTGCCTGAGCAAGACACTAACAATGGTGCAATTATCAGCAAAGCTAAAATTTTCTTCATCTTACAAGCCATATCTTGATGAGGAATAACAACGGGGCCAGCGCAGACCCCGTGTGGTTACTTACTCGGTGGAGTATAACCTTCAATATGAACATCCTGCCCTTCGAACAGAAAGTTAACCATCTCCTGCTCTAACAGTTTGCGGTCTTCCACATTCATCATGCTCAGTTTTTTCTCGTTAATCAGCATGGTTTGCTTGGTTATCCATTGTGACCAAGCTTCTTTTGATATTTCGTTATAGATACGTTTGCCAATCTCACCTGGATAGAGCTGAAAATCTTGCCCCTCAGCATCATGTTTTAAAAATGTGCAAAAAATTGTTCTGCTCATGCTAAATCCTCTTCTATGGCGCTATTCCCTTCATACTTGACGTTGCAGGGGGTTAGCTATGTTGGTCACTCGGCTGTTTTGCCAACTGATGTAATAGGCGTTCAACTGGGGCCGCCAATCCTACCGCGGGTGGTTGAGCTAAGTTATACCAGAGACCTGCACCATCATCCATGCATCCACGGGATGACGCCGTATTCAGCCACATGGGGATAATATCCAGATGGAAGTGGCTGAAGGTATGACGAAAAGCAGTTAACTGCTGCAAACTGCTGCTGGCAATACTTTGTTGCTGCAACCAACGCTCCAGTTCGGCTGGTTCAGAAAATTGCGGGAAGCAAAATAGACCACCCCATAGACCTACTGGCGGGCGCTGTTCGAGCCATACCTGCGATCCGTTTTGCATCAACAAAAAGTAAGCTGTTTTTTCCGGTAACGTCTGTTTGGGTTTTTTACCGGGGTAGCGCGCCCAACTGTGATTAGCATAAGCCATACAACCGGTATTCAGTGGGCAAAGCTCACACTTGGGCTTAGAACGGGTGCACACCGTGGCACCTAAATCCATCATCGCCTGATTAAACTGACCTACGCCTTTGGCTGGCGTAACATCTTCACTGATTTGCCACAGGCGGCCTTCGACTTCCTTTTTACCGGGCCATCCCTCAACAGCGTAACAACGGGCCAGCACTCGTTTGACGTTACCATCTAAAATAGGAAAATGTTTCCCTAACGAGAGCGACAAAATAGCGCCCGCAGTTGAGCGCCCAATCCCCGGCAGTGCGAGAATCTCGTCAAAAGTAGTAGGGAACTCGCCTTGATGGCGTTCAACAACCGTTTGGGCGGCTTTATGCAGATTTCTGGCACGGGCGTAGTAACCCAGCCCGGTCCATAAATGCAGAACTTCATCCAACGGTGCCGCAGCCAACGCACTGATATCAGGGAAGCGCAACATAAAACGTTGGAAATAGGGAATGACGGTCGCAACCTGAGTCTGTTGCAACATCACTTCTGACAACCATACCTGATAAGGTGTTTTATCCAATTGCCACGGCAAGGTTTTGCGACCAAAGCGTTGGTACCACTCAAGTACCTCGTGCGCGAACTGTTGCGCTTGCATCATAAGTTGGTATCAATATCCGGCAGGTAATAAATTAGAGCTGGATTGCAGCATAGAGTTCTCACCCTGTAAACCCCCTTCGTACTTGAAGCTACAACTGTGTTAGCCGCACTCACGCACCCGAATCACTGACTTTAATCGGCCACTTTGGTTATATCTACGTTATTTACTGCTTAATTTTGTACTTATGGTGCCCAGAGTTGATAAACTACCGTATCTTTGCATAATGCGCGTTCACATACGCAATCAACAGACAGAAAGTACCATGATAAATGACGTCATATCCCCGGAATTTGATGAAAACGGCCGAGCCATGCGCCGTATTCGTAGTTTTGTCCGTCGTCAGGGGCGGCTGACCAAAGGTCAACAACTGGCGCTAGATAGCTACTGGCCGGTGATGGGCGTGGAATATCAAGCAACGCCGGTTGATGTAAACGCCTTGTTTGGCCGCGAAGCTCCGGTGGTACTGGAAATCGGTTTCGGCATGGGGACTTCACTGGTGACCATGGCTGCCAGTAATCCGCAGCAGAATTTTCTGGGGATAGAAGTGCATTCTCCGGGGGTTGGTGCTTGTTTGGGGGCTGCTCACGAGGCGGGACTAAGCAACTTGCGGATTATGTGTCATGACGCGGTTGAAGTGCTGGAAAATATGATTCCAGATGCTTCACTGGATATGGTACAGCTATTCTTCCCTGACCCATGGCACAAAGCGCGCCATAATAAGCGTCGTATCGTCCAGACGCCTTTTGTTGAATTGGTGAGAAGTAAATTAAAAGTGGGTGGCGTGTTCCATATGGCGACCGACTGGCAACATTATGCGGAACATATGCTGGAAGTGATGTCAGGTGTAAACGGATACCGCAACCTTTCAGAACAAAATGATTATGTTCCTCGTCCGGACTCGCGTCCGCTGACAAAATTTGAATTACGTGGCCAGCGTCTGGGACATGGCGTTTGGGATCTGATGTTTGAGAGGAAAGAATAATGGCTAACAATCGTAGTCGTCGTTTACGCAAGAAGATGCATATCGACGAGTTTCAGGAATTGGGTTTCTCCGTACAGTGGACCTTCCCTGAAGGGACTGGTGTTGATGTAATTGATGAAACTGTCGATGCTTTTATCGATGAAGTCATTGAAGCCAATGGGCTGGCATTTGATGGTAGTGGCTACTTGCAGTGGGAAGGTTTGATTTGCCTGCAAGAGATCGGTCATTGCACTGATGAGCACCGTGCATTGGTTACTAAATGGCTGGAAGCTCGCAAGTTGAAAAATGTAGAAACCAGTGAGTTATTTGATATCTGGTGGGATTGATCTTCCGGTTTAACGGCAGATAATTAATAAGGGCGCCTAAGCAGGCGCCTTTGTTTTTATCAGGCATGGCTAGTGGAAGCTGTTACTAAGTTCTATTGGGAGCATTTTTTTGGCAAAAATTTTAGAGGTAGCAACAATCTTAAATAATGCCTTACTGGCAGATATCTTACAGCAGGTTCGCCCGCTGATTGGTCAGGGGAAGGTTGCTGATTATATTCCCGCATTAGCGGAGGTCGCGGCAGATAAGCTGGGCATTGCTGTGTGTACGCTGGATGGCGAGATTTTTCAAGCCGGAGATGCTGATGAACGCTTCTCTATCCAATCAATTTCGAAAGTGTTAAGTCTGACTCTGGCATTATCCCGTTACGGCGAGCAAGAGGTGTGGCAGCGGGTAGGCAAAGAGCCCTCCGGCCAGCCCTTTAACTCACTGGTTCAGCTAGAATTAGAGAAAGGTAAACCACGCAATCCTTTTATTAATCCAGGGGCGCTGGTGGTATGCGATATGTTACAAAGCCGCTTGAGTGCGCCGAAACAGCGGATGTTGGAAGTGGTGCGCCAGCTCGTGAGCGATGATAGCATCAGCTACGATCCTCGAGTGGCTCGTTCTGAGTTTGAACATTCAGATCGTAACGCGGCTATCGCATATCTGATGAAGTCTTTTGATAATTTTGATAACGATGTGCTGACGGTACTGCAGACCTATTTCCACTACTGCGCCCTGCGCATGAGCTGTGTCGAACTGGCTCGCTGTTTTGTCTATCTGGCGAATCAGGGGCGCAGTATTGGTAGGCATAGCCCGCTGATTACGCCGATACAGGCGCGGCAAATTAATGCCTTGATGATTACCAGTGGCATGTACGATGGGGCGGGTGAATTTGCCTTCCGCGTTGGTATGCCGGGCAAATCTGGGGTAGGTGGTGGCATTATCGCCATTGTGCCGGATGAGTTGTGTATTGCGGTGTGGTCACCAGAATTGGACCATGCGGGGAACTCTCTTGCCGGAACTGCTGCCTTAGAGCTATTGGCACAGCGGATTGGCCGCTCCATTTTTTAAAACAGCGCTTCAGGAGTCTTATGTTACATAAAATGAAAGCATTACGAACGGCAGCCCTGACGGTATTGATGCTGACTGCCGGACAGGTGCAAGCTGAATATCAGTGCAGTGTAAAACCGCAGGATGATGTGATTATCAGCCCGCAATCTGTGCAGATAGTGGGAGCCAGCGGTAATTTGCAGATTTCGCCTGATGGCGATGTTACCCGTAATGGTAAAACACTGACGCTGACCGACGCGCAGCGCCAACAGGCGTTCCGCTACCAGACTGCGTTGCGCAAAGATTTGCCGTGGATAGATCAGGGCGCGCAACAGCATCTTGAAAAAGCACGAGTTTCTTTGGATAAAGTGATTGTTCAACAACTGGGGAGCAGCAGTAATGTGCGCAACCGGCTCACCACATTGAATGATCAACTAAAGCAACAGATGAACCGTATCATTGAGAAACGTAGCGATGGTTTAACCTTCCATCATCAGGCCATCGATCAGGTAGAAAAAGATGGTCGCCAGTTGGTACAGCAAAGTATGGGCGGTGTGTTGCAAGATAGCTTGAACGAGATGGGGGTTAAGCAGGCGACTAGTGGTAGTGGCGGTAATAATCCGTTGCAAGCCATTATGGGCAATTTGGGTGGGTTACAACAGGCTATTCAGAACGAATGGAATAATCAGGAACAGGAGTTCCAGCAGTTTGGCCATGAAGTCTGTGGGCGGGTGACGACACTGGAGCAGCAGCGTAAGGATTTACTTAAGGCGCTGAACTAAATCCCCTTGATATTCAATCCATTGGGGGTTAGCTAAAGCAGGTTTAGGCTGTGGGCTTCGCCTGAACCTGCTTTTTTACGCATTAGATTTACAAAAACAGTTCTAGCAGTGAATTAAGGAATAATTTTCCTTTCTCGGTAATCTGCCAGTACTCCTCTGTTTCGATTAAATACCCTTTGGCCAATGCCTCGTCTAACTGTGGGCGAATAGTGCTTTCAGCCAGACCAGTGAAGTGGTAGAAATCTGCCCGTGGTGCGGCTTCTAATAACCGGAAACGGTTCATAAAGAACTCAAAAGGCCGGTCAGCCGTTTCCACTTCATACTGTTTATCCAGATATTTACCCTGCATGAAGCCACGGGGATGTTTGGTCTTTATCGTCCGTAGGATGCGGCCATCGCTAAACGTGACTTTACCGTGCGCCCCGCAGCCAATTCCCAGATAATCACCAAAGCGCCAGTAATTGAGGTTATGTTGGCATTGGTAGCCCGGTTTGGCATAGGCCGAGGTTTCATACTGCTGATATCCGGCAGCAGTAAGTAATTGATGTCCTTGCTGGAAAATATCCCACAGTGCATCGTCATCGGGCAAAACCGGCGGGCGTGAACTAAAACCAGTATTAGGTTCAATCGTCAGTTGATACCAAGATAAATGTGGCGGATCCAGTGCGATAGCTTGGCGCAAATCATCCAGCGCCTCTTCCAGTGTTTGATCAGGCAAGCCGTGCATTAAATCCAGATTAAAGCTACGTAAATTCAGTGAGGTTGCCAGCTCTGCGGCTCGTTTAGCTTCATCTGGCCCATGAATCCGCCCAAGACGCGTTAATTTCTGTGCGCTAAAGCTTTGTACGCCGATGGAGATACGGTTAATACCGGCGCGTTGATAGCCGCTGAAGCGGTCAGCTTCGACAGCGCCTGGGTTTGCTTCCATGGTGATTTCAGCACCGGCTGCAAGGGGTAATCTGGCACGCACACCATCAAGCAGTTGTTGCATCGCTGCGGCACTGAGTAAACTCGGGGTGCCACCACCAATAAAAATAGTGCTAATTTCACGACCACTGGCCAGTGGTACGTCGGCATCAAGATCCGCTAATAAGTGCTCTACATATTCCTGATGAGGAACATCACCTTTCAGTGCATGAGAGTTAAAGTCACAGTAAGGGCACTTCTGCACACACCAGGGAATATGAATATAGAGACTGAGCGGAGGTAACTTAAGCATTACGCAGCGCATCCAGCATCAGTTTCAGCGCCTGACCACGGTGTGATACTGCGTGTTTTTCTTCACGAGTTAATTCTGCAGCGGTTTTACCCAACTCTTTTACATAAAAAATTGGGTCATAGCCAAATCCTGCCTCCCCTACGGGGTGGTGAGCAATCACTCCCGGCCATTGGCCGTGAAACACTAAAGGTGTTGGGTCTTCAGCATGGCGCATATAGACCAGTACGCAGTGGAATTGGGCACCACGTTGTGCATCAGGGGTATCTTTCAACGCCACTAGCAGTTTTTCGAGGTTATCTTGATCACTGGCATCAGTACCCGCGAAGCGTGCGGAGTAAATCCCTGGTGCGCCACCTAGCGCATCAACAGCAAGGCCCGAGTCATCGGCGATAGCAGGCAAACCGGTAATTTGTGCGGCATGGCGCGCTTTTAATATGGCATTTTCGATAAAAGTTAAGCCAGTTTCATCGGCGGATTCTACGCCTAGTTCGGTTTGTGCGACCACATCCAAACCAAAATCGGCTAGCAAATTTGCCAACTCACGCACTTTGCCGGGGTTACCGGTGGCTAATACTATTTTTTGCATGGAGGGATCCTGAATTTTATTAGAGCTGACAGTTATTCTTGCGGAAGTCTCTATCACTCGAGCAGTGCCGCAACTTCTGGCGGGATCTGTTGCGGATTAACAATTTTGATCTGTTTGTGCCGCCCCTGTTCACCTTTTTCGATAACTACCTGGCTTTTCGCTACCCGAAATTGTTTAGCGATAAACTTGATCAAGTGGGTATTAGCTTGGCCATCTACCGGTGGGGCGGTAATGGCGATTTTCAGTTCATCGCCATGTAAACCGACTATCTGATCACGGCTGGCTTTGGGCTGAATATATAGCCTCAGAACCAGCCCGTCCAGCAAGGGTGTTACTGCACTCACAGCATAACCCAAAGCTCGCCTAACATATCCATACCTAAGAAGTTGATCAGATACAGGATAAGAATAACGACCATCGCCGAAAAATCGATACCGCCCATGGCAGGCAAGATGCGGCGAATCGGAGCCATTAAAGGCTCAGTCAACTGATACAGCAGATAGTCCATCGGACTACGGCCCTGGCTCACCCAACTCATCAATGCACGGATAATCATTACCCAGAAAATCAGGTAACCGGCAGCTTTAAACAGTGCAATAACACCAAACAGCAGATTATAAGGGTTGAGTGAGATAGCACCGCTACCAATCAGCAGCAACAGTGGGAACTTAATGGTCATCAGCAGGTATGCCAGCAGCAGTGATGCGCTGTCGATTGGCCCCATGGAAGGAATGATCCGACGCAATGGACCAATAATCGGCTGGGTAATTTTCACCACAAATTGTGAAAATGGGTTGTAGAAATCGCTGTGAACCCACTGCATCCAGATACGCAACAGCAGTACCATCACATACAGGTCAATGACCGTTTTGGCCAAAAAAGTCAGCGTTAGCATGAGTTGCTTTAGTCCTTATCCTTAATATTGGATATACACAAATAGAGAATCTATCAGCGTACTTTATAAGCCCCTATCTTAACGAGAAAGCAATAAGGGTAGTGTCGGATTTTGTAAATTTTGTCGTAGTTAGAACAGCTTTTCCATTTCTTTCGCCCGTTTGATAGCGGCTTGCATGGCGCTGGCAACAGTTTCTGGTAAATGCTGCTCGTTAAATACCCTAATTGCCTCGGCCGTCGTCCCTCCTTTCGAGGTCACCTGTTCACGTAGTGTCGAAAGTGGCAATTGCGGGTTAGCTTCCACGAGTGCAGTCGCTCCAGAGGCGGCTTGTTGCACCAGTAGGCGTGCGGTTTCACTATCAAAACCTAACCGTTCGGCTTCCTGTTGCATTGCTTCCATAAACAGGAAGAAATAGGCCGGTGCACTGCCTGCTGCGGCAATAACGTTGTTGATGCCGTTTTCATCATTCACCCAACAGACTTTTCCTACTGAGCTCATCAGCGAGGCGGTAAAGTTACGATCGTCCTGTGAAACCTGCTCTGGTGCATATAGGCCGCTCATCCCTTTACCCACCAGAGATGGGGTATTAGGCATAATACGCACCAAATTGAGTTTATCCCCCAATAGCGCATAGAAACGTGCAACCTGAATACCCGCAGCAATGGAAAGTACCAGTTTGCCGGTGAAATCGACATTATCTCGCAATGCCTGACATACATCGGCCATTAATTGAGGTTTAACCGCTAAGACGATCACCCCAGCCTTTTGTGCTTGAGCGTTATTATCATCACTACTGATGACACCAAATTCAGCGGCCAGAGCATCACGATTTTTAGCTGAAGGTGCGCAAACGCTGATCATTTTAGCGGGATAACCACCGGCAACCAACCCTGCAATAATTGCGCGAGCCATATTGCCAGCGCCAATGAATGTTATGTTGCGATGTTGCATCAATTTCTCCTATGCCCTTGGTACTTAAAGCCGCAGCCCGAAGGTGTTAATTAACATTAGCGGCTCTGACGCTAATGACTCTGGGGGTTAAGCGCGGGTACCAAAAATGGCGGTACCAATACGCACTAATGTACTTCCGGCACTAATAGCGGCTGCCATATCATCTGTCATGCCCATAGAAAGCGTATCCATCTGAGGGTAGCTGGCTTTTAAAGTCAAGAAAGCCTGATGCATTTGCTCAAATACCGCCAGTTGTCGCGGATAATCGCTTTCCGGTGCCGGAATAGCCATCAATCCGCGTAAATTCAGGTTAGGCAGCTCACTAATACTGGCTGCTAATGCGGGTAGCTCTGTTAAGGCAATCCCGGATTTACTTTGTTCATCACTGATATTGACCTGAATCAGTACGTTCAGTGCGGGCATTGCAGCTGGGCGCTGAGTGCTTAGGCGCTGGGCTATCTTCAGCCGATCAACGGTATGACACCAGGCAAAATTTTCTGCCACTAACCGGCTTTTATTGGATTGCAGCGGGCCAATAAAGTGCCATTCAAGATCGGCGCTATTGGCAAAGTAGTGGATTTTATCTACCCCTTCCTGCACATAGTTTTCACCAAAAGCATATTGCCCTGCCACGATGGCTTCTTCGATAGCGCTCACAGGTTTGGTTTTACTAACTGCAAGCAATGTCACTTCTTCTGGAGAGCGTGCGCAATTGTGTGCAACTGTTGCGATCCGCGCTCTGACATCCTGTAGATTCTGCTCAATTGTGCTCATATGGACCCAGGAGTTTGATATGGATTTCACCAGTCTGGATGATAAAAACACAGACCAGGATAACCCTGTATTTAGCGATGGCACAGCTAAATGCATTGACTTAGAAAGCCCCGAACATACCGATGATGGCTTTGATGAACAGGACTTCGCAAATAAGGTGGCGGCTAGTGTAAATCATAACGCATCGGATCTGCACCTTTGTACCGGTTATCACCCGGTATTACGTATTGACGGCGTACTGAAAACCTTCACTCACTGGCCACGGGTGAGTGTCAACTGGCTCAATAAGCTCAGTCGGCACTTATTAAGCGAGGCGCAGCATCGCCGATTGCGGGAAATGGGGCAGGTGGATTGTGCTTATACGACAATTAGTGGACAACGGCTACGGGCTAATATTTTTCAGCAACAGCAGGGGCAATCGGTAGCTTTTCGTATTATCTCTGCGGCATGCCCATCACTAGAGGAGTTGGATGTCCCACCGATTATTCACCAACTCGTTGAGCAAGATAATGGGTTGATTCTGGTTACCGGTGCGACAGGCAGTGGTAAGTCCACGACATTAAGCGCGATGATCAGTGCCATCAATCAGCATCAGGCTCGTCATATCATTACGCTTGAAGATCCGATTGAGTTTATTCATAGCAGTCTTTCATGTTTGATCCAGCAACGGGAGCTGGGGAGCCATACCCAATCTTTTAGTCATGCCTTAACTGGAGCATTGCGTCAGGATCCCGATATCATTTTGTTGGGTGAGTTACGTGATCTGGATACGATTCGTTTAGCTCTGACTGCCGCTGAAACGGGGCATTTGGTGCTGGCTACGCTACATACTCGTACAGCCACACAGGCAATTGATCGGCTGGTTGATGTTTTCCCTGCGGCAGAGAAAGCCACTATTCAGGCACAATTGGCAGCGAGCTTACGTGCGGTTATCGCACAAAAGTTATGTAATAAAACAGCCGGTGGGCGCATTGCCGTTTTTGAAATTCTGATACAAACCACTGCCGTCAGCCATTTGATTCGTGAAGGTAAATCCTATCAGCTCCCGAATGTGATACAAGCTGGTGCGCAATCGGGGATGCAAACCTTTGAGCAAGGGATGGTACAGCGGGAGAAGCAGGGGATATTGGCAGAGCATAATGTTAGTCAATTAACATAGCGCCGCTAACCAACAGTAAGTGATTCGGGTGAATGAGAGCCGCTAACACTGCCACGGCTCCAGGTAGGAAGAAGTTACCCAAAGTAATTGGGGTTGTGGCAAGGCAGCAAACGAATAAACCCCATCTGTAAGTGATTCGGGTGAATGAGAGCCGCTAACACTGCCACGGCTCCAAGTAAGAAGGGTAATTATGCTGACGGGATCTGCTGAGTAATACAGTGAATATTCCCCCCACCGAGCAGGATCTCGCGGGCGGGAACACCGGTAATAACAAAGTCTGGGAACATCTGCTGCAACAGATCTTGCGCCACGCCATCGGTACGATCATCTAACAACGGGTAAATAATTTGTTGGTTACTGATCAAAAAGTTGACGTAAGAGCCAGCCAGTCGTTCACCAGCGGTACGGGGAACCGCATCGCTGGATAGCACATCGAAAGTCTCTTCTTCGGTGTTATACAGCGGGCCGGGAGCTGGTAGTTTCCAGATTTTTAGCTTGCGGCCTTTGGCATCAACCGCATTGGATAACACATCAAAAGCAGCAACTGATCGTGCGTACTGTGGATCCTGTTGATCGTCGGTCCAATGTAGGGCAACTTCACCCGGGCGAACAAAACAGCACATATTGTCGATATGACCATCAGTTTCATCGTTATAGACGCCATCTTGCAACCAGATGAAGTGTGTAACACCCAGGTATTCACGCAATAACTGTTCAATCTGCACTTGATTCAGATGCGGATTGCGGTTTGGATTCAGCAAACATTCAGCGGTGGTTAGCAGAGTGCCTTCACCATCGGTATGAATCGAACCACCTTCTAATACCAGTGGGGCGCTGTAATGGGCGTTATGCAGGAAGTCACTCACTTGAACGGCAACTTTCTCATCTTGTTGCCAGTTGGCATACAGGCCACCGTTAAGGCCGCCCCATGCGTTGAACTGCCAATCCACAGCGCGGCGTTCACCGCTACCGTTAATCACCATCGTCGGGCCGGTGTCACGCATCCAGGCATCATCACTGGCCATTTCGACCAATGTTACGTTAGCAGGTAGGGTTGCTTTAGCCTGAGCCATAAATTCAGCTGGCACGCCCATAAATACGGGGGTTGTACCGCTGATGGCCTCAGCGACTTTGGCAAACGTCTGCTGAGCGGGAGTCCCCTTGCCACGCCAGTTATCTTGACGATATGGCCACAGCATCCAGACCGCATCCTGCTTTGCCCACTCGGCAGGCATAAAGAAGCCATCCTGCTGCGGTGTGCCGGGCAGGGCTTGTGAAGCTGAAGCTTGTAAAATCGCATCTTGTGCAGACATAAATTATCTCCGGGTCTTGCCGTCAGAAGTGGCTAAAGCTTGATACATTTCTGGGCGGCGATCGCGGAACAAGCCCCATGAAGCGCGCTGGGCAGCGATTTCTTGTAAATCAAATTCATGTACCAAAACAGCCTCATCCGTTTTGTTGGCCTGAGCCAGCAGAGCGCCAGTCTGGTCAGCAATGAACGAGGATCCGTAGAAGGTCATTTCCAGGCCCGCTATAAATTTACTTTTCTCGGTACCGATACGGTTAGATGCAATTACGGGCACCAGGTTTGCAGCGGCGTGGCCCTGCTGTACGCGGGTCCAGTGTGGTTGGCTATCGATTTCAGGATAGGCCGGTTCAGAACCAATCGCGGTCGGGTAGAAGATGATTTCCGCACCAAGCAGTGCCAGACTACGGGCCGTTTCCGGGAACCACTGATCCCAACAGATGCCAACGCCTACTTTGGCATAACGGGTTTGCCAGACTTTAAAACCGGTATCGCCTGGAATAAAGAATTGTTTTTCCTGATAAGCCGGGCCGTTAGGAATATGGGTCTTACGGTATACATCTAACACCGAGCCATCAGCATCAATCATAACCAGCGAGTTATAATAAGCATTGTTGGCTTTCTCAAAGAAGCTCAGCGGTAACACCACTTCCAGCTCGGCTGCCAGCTTGGCGAAGTGCTTAATTAACGGGCTACTATCCAGCTCTTGGGCCAGTGCATAGTGTTCCGGGCTTTGATCAATACAGAAATAAGGTGCGGCAAACAGCTCCTGAATCAGGATAATCTGTGCACCTTTGGCATGCGCTTGACGTACCAGTTTCTCGGCATTTTCAATGTTCTTAGGCAGGTCCCAAGAGCAAGCCATTTGAGTCGCAGCAACAGTCACTTTAGTCATGAGAAAACCTCAATAAATGTAAAAAACACCCGCATGGGGTGTGCAATATTTGAGCCGCTGATTGGCATAGGTTCAGTATACAATCCTGTGGGTACAGGTGTCACGATATGCGGGGGATTGCCAAACCAGACGGTGGAAACATAATCTGGGTAACCGTATCTGAAGCTGAATAAAAACCTATTCAGCCAGCCTGTTCATCAAACCAACTTTCCAGAATAATGACCGCAGATGCCGCATCGACACTGCCTTTATCCAAAGCACGGTAGCCGCCACTGTCAAATAAGTTGGCGCGGGCTTCTACGGTGCTGAGGCGTTCATCCTGTAAGGCTATTTGTACACCAAAGCGGCCATGTAAGCGGTTGGCAAACCTGCGCGCGCGGGTAGTTAGGGGTTGCTCGGTGCCATCCATATTCAGCGGCAGCCCGACAACCACTAAATCAGGTTGCCACTCTTTCAGCAGTTTTTCGACTTTCTGCCAGTCTGGCGTGCCATCCTGCGCTTTAAATGACGTTAGCGCGCGGGCAGTGCCGGTCACTTCTTGGCCAATAGCTACGCCGATACTTTTAGTCCCAAAATCAAAGGCAACAATCGTGCGATTAGCCATTAGGCGTGTCCTGCTTGCGGAGCAATATTAAAGATATTGATACCCAACTTGTTGGCCGCAGCTTGCCAACGTTCTACAATTGGCGTGTGGAACAGAATGTTAGTATCAGCCTCAATCGTCAACCAGGTGTTATCCAGCAATTCCTGCTCTAGTTGCCCTTTTTGCCAGCCTGCATAACCCAATGCCACCAGTAGATTTTTAGGTTGTTCTGGCGTCCCTAGGGTCTCCAGTACATCTTTGGAGGTGGTTATCATCGTATCGGCTGAGATAGGAATACTGGAGCCGAATCCTTCCCGTGGTGAATGTAGGATAAATCCCCGATCCTCTGCCAGTGGCCCACCGGTTAATACCGGTTTATCCAGACGTATCGCCGGATCCCGTGGTGAAGGGCTGATTTTCAGTTTTTCCAGCACAGTTTCTACCGTGAACTGTTCCATAGGTTTGTTTATCACTAAGCCCATTGCGCCCTCTTGGTTATGCTCGCAGATGTAAATAACCGAGCGCATAAATAGGGGGTCCTGAAGTGAAGGCATAGCGATAAGAAAATGATGCTGTAAATTCATTATGTTATATAGGGGATTCGCTGAGTTAAGGGGTGAACTTTTGTCAGTATGCGGATAAATGCCAATAAAGTCACGGATCCCCTTCGTCCTTGAAGCCGCAGGGGTGTTGGCTACGTTCATGCACCCGAATCACTTACTTGAGTAAGCTCATCGGGATTTACTCTCTTGCCGCCTACCTGCAACTCCAATGACTTTGGGGGGACCCTTCGTCCTTGAAGCCGCAGGGGTGTTGGCTACGTTCATGCACCCGAATCACTTGACTGCGTAAGCTCATCGGGATTAATGAGCCTCATCCTTGAGGCTCACCCTGCGGGCTTGCATAAATGCTGTTCAAATCGGTTCCCGACCGATTTGTTACTCTCTTATCGCCTACCTGCAACTCCAATGACTTTGGGGAGGGTATCGAGTTTATTTATTAGCTAACCGCGCTTCAATTGCATCCATCAGCATTTTGGTAATGGACACATCCGGGAAGGCAGCTTCAATTTCACGGATGCAGGTCGGACTGGTGACATTAATTTCAGTCAGACGATCGCCGATAATATCTAACCCGACGAAAATTAAGCCTTTCTGCTTCAGTACCGGTGCGACAGCGCGGGCAATCGCCCAGTCGCTCTCACTGAGTGGACGGGCTTCGCCTCGGCCGCCGGCTGCCAGATTACCCCGGGTTTCACCTTGCGCCGGGATACGTGCCAGGCAGTAAGGCACCGGCTCGCCGTCAACCACCAAGACCCGTTTATCGCCTTCTTTGATGGCTGGCAGGAAGTTCTGTGCCATGCAGAATCGGCTGCCCAATTCGGTCAGAGTTTCAATAATCACCGACAAGTTAGGATCATCTTGTTTCACACGGAAGATTGAGGTCCCCCCCATACCATCCAGCGGTTTCAGAATGATATCACCGTGTTTTTGATGGAATTTACGAATGCGGTCTTTATTGCGGCTGACCAGAGTATCCGGCGTTAATTCAGGGAACCAGGCGGTAAACAGCTTCTCATTACAGTCACGCAGGCTCTGCGGCTTGTTCACTACCAGTGTGCCCTTATCTTCTGCGCGCTCCAGAATATAGGTGGCGTAGATGAATTCAGTATCAAACGGCGGATCTTTGCGCATCAGGATGACATCAAGGTCGTGCAGGGGGATATCCTGTTCAGCGCCGAAGCTGAACCAACTCTCTTTATCCTGTTTTACGCTGAGTAGACGGGTACTAGCTCGGCCTTCACCACCCTGTAAGTACAGGTCGCCCATCTCCATGTAATGCAGTTCCCAACCACGGCGCTGTGCTTCCAATAGCATGGCGAAGCTGGAGTCTTTCTTGATATTAATGGACGAGATTGGGTCCATTACGATGCCGAGCTTGATCATTCTTCTCTCCTAATGGGAACGAATTTTATCCCAGATCACCAAACCGCACTTGTAAAGCAGTGATTGCGGTAAGAGCTGTAGTTTCGGTACGTAGAACTCGTGGGCCTAGCAGGATATCAGTAAATCCAAGGCGCGAGGTCATGGCAATTTCATCGGCAGAGAGGCCGCCCTCCGGGCCAATCAACAAACGCACTTTATTGAGCGTCGGGGGAAGGGTATTGATGCTATTACTGGCGCGCGGATGCAGATTCAGTTTCAGGCTATCATCCTGCTCAGCACACCAGTCTGATAGTTGCATGGCGTTGCGGATTTCCGGGATCCTATTGCGGCCACACTGCTCGCAGGCAGCGATAGCAATTTTCTGCCACTGCTGGAGTTTCTTCACTAAACGCTCGCCATCGAGCTTAACCCCACAACGTTCAGAAAACAGCGGAGTAATCACATTGACACCCAGCTCAATCGATTTCTGCACGGTAAATTCCATTTTCTCGCCCCGGGAGATCACCTGACCCAAATGTAAGCTCAGTGGTGATTCACGGTCTTCCAATTGCCCTTCACCAAGCCGAACCCGCAGATTCTTTTTATCTGAGCGGACAATTTCGGCAGCGAAGACCTGATTGCTACCATCAAATAGTTGCAGGCTTTGCCCCTCAACCATACGGAGCACGCGGCCTACATGATTGGCTGCCTCATCGCTCAACGCCAGTTCGGTATTCGCCTGCAAAGGCTGTGGATGATAAATGCGGGGTATGCGCATGGGTTGCTCTAAGTCCTGAAACGAAAACATACCGCGCAGCGAGTGGTGCCACGCGAAATAAATAAGTGCCTAAGGAGACCAGAGGCAGGGAAGTATCAGCCCATATACTAGATTAGCCTTTTTGCTGCTGGCAAGCCCGTTGTACATAAGGGTTATGATTACCCTGAGCTTTCGCTATCCGCTCATCACGCTGGCATTCCCAGTTGGTGACAGGGTACTGGCGGTTCCAGACCTCAAACAGCTTGCTTTGTTGGCTGGAAAGCCGCAGTTGATATTGATCGCGCATATAAAAATAGGTGCGGGCAATTGCTCCGCGAGCACGCACTGGCGGCTCTGCCAGTTTATTTTTAAAATCAATTTTCATATCACATTGACCGTATTGGCCCTGGCCGCCATTCCATTGGGAATACATGAAGTTATTGCGGTCACCATTCACTTCGCCAATAGCCGGTTGCAGATTATGCAGATCAGTTTCTATTTGGCGATAGATGGGATCTTTAGTGCAGTTTTTGCGGCCACCTTGTTGCCAGCATTGGCGCTGGTGGCCAAATTGCCAAGCCGGAACTACATGCTCCCACTCAATCCTTGCTGCTCGCTGGGCGTTTTTTCTTGGTTGATAGCCGCAACTTTTCAGGTCAGGAATACCTTTCTTACCTTGCCAATCAATTTTGCATCCGCAGTAAAAACTGCCGGGTGCACCCTGATTAATTTTTACAGCGACCGCTTTGGCTTGAGAAAAGTTATTAATGCTTTGACTGTGACTGACCAGAGGAAGCAACGAGGAGGATAAAACCAGCAAGAATAGAATATTGCGTAACATATCTCAAAACAGCCCGATGATGAAAAGCAGGCAGGTTATAGATAATACTGATGGATAGCAAATTAACATGCTGTTTTATAACAAGTAACACCAATTCCTAACAGCTCTTTAGCGCGCTAAATTGCAGCTTTTCACCACAGTGGCGGCAGCGATATTCGCTCTCGCCGCGCTGTACTTTATTGTGGCGGCGAATGGTTAAAGCATGTTGCTGGCATTTGCACTGATAATTGAAGGTCTTACTGCGCACCGAGGCGACCTCAAACTGGTGGGTGCGGCTGGCGGGGACTTGCAATACCTGCTCCATCATCCAGCGCCACTCTTTACCATGGGGAGCAACCCGGCCAAATTGGCGATAAACCAGCAAGTGAGCCAGTTCGTGCGGCACCACTTCCTCGATAAAGTCCTGCTGATTTTCCAGTAATAATACAGGGTTAAGACGAATTTCGAAGGATTGCAGATAGGCACTACCCGCGTTAGTGCCGCGTTGATGATAATTGATTTTCGGCTCCGAGTAGGCGGTGCCAAAATGTAGATTCGCTAACTGCAATTTGTGGCGCAGGCAGCGCATAACGGCTTGCTGTAACGCGATTGGGATTCGTTGTGTACTCATATCGCCGAAGAATAAAACGGTCGATAAGCAGATGCAAGCCAGTAGGCAGGACTATTTTGAGTATATTATTATATAAAAACATATAATATAAAAATACATAATGAAATCTAGTTATCCGAAGGGCTTATGAATAACCATCAAACGATCAGCATGGATCTTATGAGGCAAGCGGCAGCAGCGGCTGGTGATGTATTACGGGTGCTGTCAAATGAGGATCGTTTGCTCTTACTGTGTCAATTGAGCCAGGGAGAAAAAGCGGTAGGTGAATTAGAAGCCGCATTGGGGATTCATCAACCAACGTTATCACAACAGCTTGGTGTGTTGCGTAGTGATGGGCTAGTGAACACTCGCCGCGACGGTAAGCGGATATTTTACTCAATCGCCGATAGTAAAGTTTTGGCACTGCTGGAGCTGCTCTATCAGCTTTATTGCCCACAAGAGCAGGAGGCAATATGACTATCGATTGGATTAACTTTACCCCTTACAGTGCACTGGCCGGAGGGGCAGTATTGGGCGTTGCTGTAACGCTTCTATTGTTAGCCACTGGCCGGATTGCTGGTATTAGTGGCATTTTGGGGGGCTTACTTTCGCCAAAAACAGGGGATCGCGGCTGGCGTATGGCATTCATCATTGGTTTGGTTATTTCACCTTTGGTTTATTCGCTGTTTACCGCGTTACCGGCTATCCAAATTGATGCAGGTTTGCCCACTCTGATTTTAGCCGGATTGTTGGTAGGAATTGGGACTCGCTATGGTGCCGGATGTACCAGTGGGCATGGCGTCTGTGGGCTAGCTCGTTTCTCGCCACGTTCACTGGTGGCGACATTGAGCTTTATGTTTACCGGCTTTATCACTGTGGGGCTGGTTCGCCATCTATTTGCTTAGGAACAGAATATGAATCTATTTTTCTCGCTGTTGGCCGGGCTGATATTTGGTTTGGGCTTGATAGTTGCAGGTATGGCCAACCCTGCCAAGGTCTTAGGTTTTCTCGACATTAGCGGCTTATGGGACCCGTCATTGGCATTGGTGATGGCAGCCGCAGTGGCTATCGCGCTACTCGGTTTTACCTGGGCCAAAAAACGTAAAGTCAGTTTGCTGGGACAACCCTTGCAATTGCCAGCCTCTAATCGTATTGATCGGCGGTTAATTGGCGGTAGCCTGTTGTTTGGCGTCGGTTGGGGATTGGCGGGGATATGCCCTGGGCCGGCACTGGTATTGCTGGGCGCAGGGATGTTCAAAGGAGGTGTTTTTGTCGCCGCGATGGTGGCGGGAATGGCAATATTTAGCCTACTAGAGCGTGCTCGTTAGATATAAAAAACCCCGCCAGGCGGGGTTTTTGCTGTTCAGCGCTTAACGGTTGAAGCTTATTTCAAGCCTGCAGCATCACGCAACAAAGCGGCTTTGTCGGTTTTTTCCCAAGGGAATTCTTCACGACCAAAGTGACCATAAGCTGCGGTTGCTTGATAGATCGGATGCAGCAGATCCAGCATCTGAATCAGGCCATAAGGGCGCAGTTCGAAGAATTCACGTACCAAGGTAATCAATTGATCCTCAGAGACCTTACCCGTGCCGAATGTTTCCACCATGATGGAAGTAGGCTCTGCCACGCCAATGGCGTATGAAACCTGAATCTCGCAACGGTCAGCCAGGCCAGCCGCAACAATATTTTTCGCTACATAACGGGCAGCATATGCTGCTGAGCGGTCAACCTTGGATGGATCTTTACCGGAGAATGCACCGCCACCATGACGAGCCATGCCGCCGTAGGTATCAACAATGATTTTACGTCCCGTCAGACCACAGTCGCCCATTGGGCCACCGATAACGAAACGGCCTGTTGGGTTGATATGATATTTGGTGGCTGCGGTGAGCCACTCAACAGGTAGAACCGGCTTGATAATCTCTTCCATCACCGCTTCTTGTAAATCTTTCAGACTGATATCTTCTGAATGCTGCGTCGACAGAACAACCGCATCAATACCGACAATCTTGCCGTTATCATACTGGAAGGTAATCTGGCTTTTTGCATCCGGGCGCAGCCATGGCAAGGTGCCATTTTTACGCACTTCAGCCTGACGCTTTACCAAACGGTGTGCATAGGTAATAGGTGCAGGCATTAAAACGTCGGTTTCGTTAGTGGCATAGCCGAACATCAGACCCTGGTCACCCGCGCCTTGTTCTAATGGGTCTGAACGGTCAACCCCCTGATTAATATCAGGTGATTGCTTCCCAATCGCACTTAAAACGGCGCAAGAGTTAGCATCAAACCCCATCTCAGAATTAACATAACCGATTTCGCGCACGGTTTTACGGGTGATCTCTTCGATATCTACCCATGCGTTAGTGGTAACTTCACCGCCAACTAATACCATACCCGTTTTGACATAGGTCTCGCAGGCAACACGCGCTTTTGGGTCTTGCTCAAGAATTGCGTCCAGTACCGCATCTGAAATCTGATCAGCGATTTTGTCTGGATGCCCTTCAGAGACAGATTCCGACGTAAATAAGTGTTTAGCCATTATTTTCTTTACCTTGAATACAAGTGAAAAGTCACTGCATAGCGTTGGGTGCCAGACAACAGAAACCTACGTTTAGTTAGGTATGCTGATGCATTGATGTTTTGCAACGCCTCTTTAGGCAAAGCCTTTAGCAGTCGATCCCATTTGTACTTGAAGCTGCCAGGTTGTTAGCTGCACGCAGTCTTCCGAACCACTCATTTGAGTAAGCTCATCGGGCTGATTCGTCTGCTGCCCACCCGCAACGCCAAGTTTTTTGGGCATATAAATTTAGAAGCCTTGCATGATTTGTCACATACTTAGCATTGTAGCAATTAAAATGTTTGGATGTATTAACATCTGGACGTCTATTTTAGGTCAGCTTTTACTCTTAATGCCAGCCCTTTTTGCATCAAGATATTTCTCGCTTTGGTTGTCACTTGATTTATTTACCGCTTGATACAGTTACGCGCTATTTTCATTTTGCATTTTGCTCGCGTTATAGGTATAAACTGCGCGCGCAGCTTATTTGATATGCAATGATGAAGATGGCAGAGGATGACATTAGCTCATTGTTACATTTGCAGAGTTTTGCACTCAGGTGCTTAACCGTGAATGGGCACGAAAATAGTGGCGTCATCAAACTGTTACTTAATCTGTCTATACCCAATAGATTTCAATATGCAGCTATTTCCCCTGTAACTTGAAAGATGACGGGTTTATTTAAAGTCTTGTCCGTTCAATCTGAGCGGCATGCGTGGAGGTGGTTGGATTAATGATCCGTTGTCAACTGGTTGCTGCACATCAACAGCTACGTCGTTCTGACGTTCAATCCCCCTTTGCAACCTTCCTTTCTTGTACTCCATCAAGGCGATGTTACACCCACATGGGTGCGTCTCAGGATTCGCGGGCAGGTTAACAGCCGCCTGAAGCACTGAATTCGGCTAGCCTGACCACTTTGCGGCTAATCCGATTCACAAAATCTCAATACGTATTTACAGTCGAACGTATTTTCCATTTAAACGTGTTTTACCCTTTTGGGTAATGAATAGCTGAGTGATAAACCACTTGTGGATAGCGCTTTGCAGCGTAATATTCTGCCGATTCGGCGTCCACGTGGGTTGTCCTTGCTGGTTGTAGCTGCGATAGTGGCTGACTTTATCGTCAGTATCGCAATAGAGGCGAATTATGTCTGATGATAACTTGATTGGCCGTCCGGTAGCTGCGGGCGCACATGTTTCTTTACGCTCTATGCAGGAGGTTGCCATGAATGACCGTAATGCCAGCAAGATGCTGAGCACGTATAACGTCGCCTATTGGGGTGGCAACTATTATGACGTCAACGAGTTGGGTCATATCAGCGTTTGCCCTGATCCCGATGTTCGTGAGGCGCGTGTCGATCTGGCGCAACTGGTCAAAGGAATGCAGCTTGAGCAGGGGCAACGTCTGCCTGCACTATTCTGTTTCCCACAAATTTTACAACATCGCCTACGCTCAATTAACGGTGCATTTAAACGTGCGCGTGAGTCATTTGGCTATGAAGGCGACTACTTCCTGGTTTACCCGATTAAAGTAAACCAGCATCGCCGGGTTATTGAGTCTTTAGTCAATTCTGGTGAGCCGTTGGGACTGGAAGCTGGCTCTAAAGCTGAAATGATGGCGGTTTTGGCCCATGCAGGTATGACCCGTTCGGTCATCGTTTGTAACGGTTATAAAGATCGCGAATATATTCGTCTGGCATTAATCGGCGAAAAACTGGGCCATAAGGTTTATCTGGTCATCGAAAAGATGTCAGAAATCAAAATGGTATTGGAAGAAGCCGAACGCTTGAATGTGGTTCCGCGCCTGGGTGTTCGTGCGCGCCTTGCATCACAAGGTTCCGGTAAATGGCAGGCCAGCGGTGGTGAGAAATCCAAATTTGGTTTGTCTGCCACCCAAGTGCTGCAATTGGTTGATATGCTGCGTGACGCCAATAGTCTCGAAAGCCTGCAATTACTGCATTTCCATTTGGGCTCTCAGCTATCCAACATCCGTGATATCTCCACCGGGGTTCGTGAGTCCGCACGTTTCTATGTGGAATTACACAAGCTGGGTGTCAATATCCAGTGCTTCGATGTGGGTGGTGGTTTGGGGGTGGATTACGAAGGGACGCGTTCTCAGTCCGATTGCTCCGTAAACTATGGCCTGAATGAATATGCCAACAACGTTATCTGGGGGATCGGTGATGCTTGTAATGAACATGGCCTGCCGCATCCTACCGTGATTACGGAATCGGGCCGCGCAGTCACCGCGCACCATACCGTGCTGGTTTCCAATGTGATCGGCGTAGAACGCAATGAATTTAATGAGCCACAGCCACCGGAAGAAGATGCACCTCGTGCGCTGATAAGCCTGTGGGATACCTGGCTGGAAATGCAAGAGCCGGAAAACCGCCGCTCTCTGCGCGAATGGCTACACGACAGTCAAATGGACTTACATGATGTGCATAGCCAATATGCCCACGGTATATTGGATCTGACACAACGCGCTTGGGCAGAACAGATGTATCTGAGTATCTGCAATGATATCCAGAAGCAACTGGACCCAAGCAACCGTGCACACCGGCCAATTATTGATGAGCTGCAAGAACGTATGGCTGACAAGCTGTACGTGAATTTCTCGCTGTTCCAATCTATGCCGGATGCCTGGGGTATCGATCAGCTATTCCCAGTTTTGCCACTGGAAGGGCTAGATAAACCACCAGAGCGCCGTGCGGTATTGCTGGATATTACTTGTGACTCAGACGGTACCATCGACCATTATATCGACGGTGATGGGGTAGCAACCACCATGCCGATGCCGCCATATGATGCAGAAAACCCGCCATTGTTGGGCTTCTTTATGGTTGGTGCCTATCAAGAGATTCTGGGCAATATGCATAACTTGTTTGGCGATACTGCCGCGGTTGATGTGTATGTATTCCCAGACGGCACGGTTGAAGTTGAGCAGACTGACGAAGGTGATACCGTCGCAGATATGCTGGAATATGTTCAGTTGAACCCAGAGAAATTGTTGAACCAATTCCGTGATCAGGTGAAAGAAACTGATCTGGATACCGAGTTGCAGGCGCAGTTTATGGAAGAGTTCGAAGCAGGTCTGTACGGTTATACTTATCTCGAAGATGAGTAACGGCTAACGGCTTCTATCTCAACGGAATAAATCTCTCTATTTAAGGGCAAACTCAGGTTTGCCCTTTTTGTTTGCCCTTTTTGTTTGCCCCTGCCACTGGTGATTGTCCAAATATCAACCACACTAATATTGGTCATTTATGATGCTTATCTGAGAGGTGCTTGAATGGGATGGGTCAGTGTTTGTAAGGTAAATTACGTTAAGCCCGATTTTCCTTTCTCAGCGCAGATTGATGATAAAAGGATTGGCGTCTATGTCATCGATGGTGAGTATTTCGCGATGCAGGATATTTGCCCTCACGCTAATGCGTTGCTAAGTCAGGGTTTTATGGATGGAGAAACCGTTGAATGCCCACTGCACGGTGCACTATTTGATGTGCGGACCGGCCAGTGCTTGCGTGAGCCAGGCGATAGGGATTTAGCAACCTATCCAGTGCGCATTAAAGGTGATCAGATTGAGGTAAATCTGGACGTAGATAGTGGCGGGTAATATTTAGTAATAAGAGACTAACGCCCGCCAAATCACGGGCGTTATACAGTGATAATTGACGGGATTTACTTCTCAGCAGCAATACGTTGGCGAATATGATCAGCCCGCGCTTGTGAAGATGGATGATCGTCAAACATGCTACTGGTACGGCCTGCCTCCATGGTTGCCAATTTTTCAAAGCTAGTGACTAAACCATTTGGATCGATACCGCGTTTTTTCAACAAATCGAATGAGTAATCATCCGCTTCGCTTTCTTGTTTCTGTGAAAATTGAGCGTTAACCAACTTCTCGCCAATATCTGCTAATTGAGACTGAGATAACTGCCCGGCAATCCCGCCCGCGGAACTGGCTGCGGTGCGCAGGGCTGTGGTGCCATAGGCCACTTGCATCGCTTTACGGGTATGCCCCAATGCCACATGGCCCATCTCATGACCGAGTACACCTTCCACTTCATTGTCGGTCATCATGTCCATCAGGCCGCTATAGACACGAATACAACCATTTGCCATGGCCCAGGCATTCACATCCTTTGTGACATACACTTTATAGTTAGCTGGCGTACCATTAATGTTATCGCCTAATGCGGCTGAAATTTTCACCAACCGTTTGGCATAGGTACTGTCTGCTGGCGCTATCTGCGCTTTCTGATCCATTTCAGCGCAAGATTTTTCGCTGAGCATTTTTACATCAGCATCATTCAAGGTTGCCGCTTGAAATGCCTGTGCGCCTGACTGCATTAAGCCATCAGTATTCATATTCTGGCAGCCGCTAAGCAGTGCTGTAAGGCTCAGTGCAATCATTGAGGTACGAATTTTCATAACACTTTCTTCCTGTGGTTATGCCATTTTATTATTGGAGAGGACCGTTCTCTTCGTGATGATAACGTATCAGTTGCGTTATCTATCCATCATTATTCGCCAACAGTCACTGTTGCATTCTTATTAACTATTGCATTAATCGCTGTTGAATCGACGACGGTTGTTCTACTCTGTCGGCAATAGGTCTTGCCCGAAATATTCGTGGCAACGTATGGTTTATATCGGTTTGTTTGCAAAAACGAACACTGCCAGCCGACAGAGTGGTTAATACACTCATTGTGTGGCTAAAAACGCAGCGAGGGTAACGCGACTCAATCGTTACAGCTATAGCTTTATTCTGAAAATATGGAAGTTTTAGCTCATTTAGTTTTAGTGATTGCCGTTTCAATGCTGAGTCTGAGAAAATGGTAAACTTGAACGCTTTTTTTTAATCCGACCTGGAGTAAAACATGTCCTCTCGTAAAGAGCTTGCCAACGCGATCCGCGCACTAAGCATGGACGCAGTGCAGAAAGCGAATTCCGGCCACCCCGGCGCCCCTATGGGTATGGCAGATATCGCCGAAGTTTTGTGGCGTGACTATTTGAACCATAACCCAACCAATCCACACTGGGCTGATCGCGACCGTTTCGTGTTATCGAATGGTCACGGCTCCATGTTGATCTATAGCTTGCTGCATCTCACTGGCTATGACTTGCCGATGGAAGAGCTGAAAAACTTCCGTCAGTTACACTCTAAAACGCCTGGTCACCCTGAATATGGCTATACCGCTGGCGTAGAAACCACCACCGGCCCGCTGGGTCAGGGCATTGCGAATGCGGTTGGTTTCGCCATTGCAGAACGCACGCTGGCCGCACAGTTTAACCGCCCAAGCCATGACGTTGTTGATCATCACACCTACACATTTATGGGTGATGGCTGCATGATGGAAGGTATCTCCCACGAGGTTTGCTCTCTGGCGGGCACCATGAAGCTGGGCAAACTGACCGCTTTCTATGATGACAACGGTATCTCTATCGATGGTCACGTTGAAGGTTGGTTCACTGACGACACGGCGGCACGTTTCGAAGCTTACGGCTGGCATGTGGTTCGTGGTGTTGATGGCCATAACGCTGATTCAATCAAAGCGGCTATCGAAGAAGCTCACAAAGTTACCGACAAACCTTCACTGCTGATGTGCAAAACCATTATCGGTTTTGGCTCACCGAAGAAAGCCGGTACGCATGACTCACACGGTGCACCATTAGGTGCTGATGAAGTTGCTGCTACCCGTGAAGCATTGGGTTGGAAATACCCTGCATTTGAAATCCCACAAAATATCTATGCTGAGTGGGATGCTAAAGAAGCCGGTCAGGCAAAAGAAGCTGCCTGGAACGAGAAGTTCGCAGCTTATGCCAAAGCTTATCCAGAACTGGCTGCTGAATTCAAACGTCGTGTCAGCGGTGAATTGCCTGCTAACTGGGCGACTGAATCCAAGAATTTCATCGAACAATTGCAAGCTAATCCTGCCAAGATTGCCAGCCGCAAAGCATCACAAAATGCGCTGGAAGCCTTCGGTAAAGTGTTACCTGAATTCTTGGGCGGCTCTGCTGACCTGGCACCAAGTAACCTGACTATCTGGTCTGGTTCTAAATCACTGAGCGATGATCTGGCGGGTAACTACATTCACTACGGTGTACGTGAATTTGGTATGTCTGCCATCATGAACGGTATTGCTCTGCACGGTGGTTTCATTCCTTACGGCGCAACCTTCCTGATGTTTGTGGAATATGCCCGTAACGCGGTGCGTATGGCTGCTCTGATGAAAATCCGCAGCATATTCGTTTACACCCATGACTCTATTGGTCTGGGCGAAGATGGCCCAACCCATCAGCCGGTTGAGCAGATGGCCAGCCTGCGTGTAACACCAAACATGAGCACCTGGCGTCCTTGTGACCAGGTTGAGTCTGCGGTGGCATGGCAGTATGCGCTGGAACGCAAAGATGGCCCGAGTGCACTGATCTTCTCCCGTCAGAATCTGGCACAACAGCCACGCTCTGCTGAGCAGTTAGCCAATATCGCTAAAGGCGCATATGTACTGAAAGATTGTGCAGGCCAGCCTGAACTGATCTTCATTGCTACCGGTTCTGAAGTTGAACTGGCAGTGGCAGCAGCAGATCAGCTGACCGCCGCAGGCCACAAAGTGCGTGTTGTTTCTATGCCATCAACTGATGCATTCGACAAACAAGACGCCGCTTACCGTGAATCTGTATTGCCAGCAGCGGTTAGCGCGCGCGTTGCCGTTGAAGCCGGTATTGCCGATTACTGGTACAAATACGTTGGCCTGAATGGCGCGGTGGTTGGTATGACCACCTTCGGTGAATCTGCACCAGCAGAGTTGCTGTTCAAAGAGTTTGGTTTCACTGTTGAAAACGTGGTAGCGAAAGCTCAGGCGCTGTTGAAATAAGAGACTGCATTACTATTAAATATGCCCAAAAAACTTGGCGGTGCCGCTAGCATTACAGCAGTTCCAAGCCCAAAGGGTATATCGGGTGTAAACGGTGATGACAATCCCGGTAATACACCTGTTAAAAGACCGCTTCGGCGGTCTTTTTTTTCGCCAATTGATGGATGTATTGTGCCCTTTATCAGGCAGATATTCCTTTTATGATTAGTTTGGTTTATTCTGGCTGAAGCGTTTCAGTCATGATTGATTTTCAGTTTCAGTAAAATTCGCTGAGGAAAAAGCCGGAAGTATTCTGGCCCAATTGTGATAAGACGATTAACATCTTAGGGTACGGTGCAGTACGCTATGGGATTGCATGATAATAACCAGAAACAGGGAGTAACATGACAATCCGCATAGCGATAAATGGCTTTGGCCGTATTGGCCGTAGCGTTTTACGCGCATTGTATGAATCGGGTCGCCGGGCAGAAATTTCAGTAGTTGCTATTAATGAGTTGGCTAATGCACAAGGGATGGCCCATTTACTGAAGTATGACTCCAGCCATGGTCGGTTTGCCTGGGATGTTCGTCAGGAATGTGACAATTTGTACGTCGGTGACGATATTATCCGGCTGATACATCAGCCAGAAATAGAGCAGTTACCTTGGGGTGCGTTAGGAATTGATGTTGTTCTGGATTGTAGCGGCGTGTATGGCAGCCGTGCCGATGGCGAGGCGCATATTGCCTCCGGTGCCAAAAAGGTACTGTTTGCCCATCCTGGCGGCAATGATTTAGACGCAACAGTAGTCTATGGTGTAAACCATCAAGATTTACTGGCGGAGCACCGGATTGTTTCCAACGCTTCCTGTACTACGAACTGCATTATTCCTATTATTCAGTTGTTGGATATCGCTTATGGCATCGAGTCTGGCACTGTGACCACCATTCATTCATCAATGAATGATCAACCCGTTATCGATGCTTATCATCAGGATTTACGCCGTACCCGGGCAGCAAGTCAGTCAATTATCCCGGTTGACACTAAACTGGCGGCAGGGATTACCCGTATTTTTCCGAAGTTTTGTGACAGGTTTGAAGCTATCTCGGTACGGGTGCCAACCATCAACGTAACCGCTATCGATTTAAGCGTTAGCGTGACAAACCCGGTTGGTGTCGCTGAGGTTAACCAGCTTTTTCAAAAGGCAGCAAGAGGTTCATTTCGTGGTATAGTTGACTATACAGAATTACCCTTGGTGTCGATCGATTTTAACCATGATCCGCACAGTGCAATTGTCGATTGCACGCAGACTCGGGTCAGTGGGCAGCACCTGATTAAGACCTTGGTATGGTGCGATAACGAATGGGGTTTCGCCAATAGAATGTTGGATACGACATTGGCGATGGCCCGAAGTGGTTTCTAGTATGGCATGTTAACGTCTTGTTTTTCCGTGTTTTACTGCGGTTATAACTGCGTTGATGTGCAGCTTATGCAACTTTAAAGAGAATCAACAAGAGGATTCACCATGTCTGTAATTAAGATGACCGATCTGAGTCTGGCAGGCCTTCGCGTGCTGATCCGTGCGGACCTCAATGTGCCGATAAAAGATGGCAAAGTGACGTCTGATGCGCGTATCCGTGCATCTCTGCCGACGATTGAAGCGGCACTGAAGCAAGGCGCTAAAGTAATGGTTACCTCTCACTTGGGTCGCCCGACCGAAGGCGAGTACAATGAAGAGTTCTCCTTGCTGCCAGTAGTTAACTACCTGAAAGACAAACTGTCTTCTCCGGTACGTCTGGCGAAAGACTATCTGGACGGCGTTGAGATTGCAGCAGGCGAGTTGGTTGTGCTGGAAAACGTTCGCTTTAACAAAGGCGAGAAGAAAGACGACGAAACGCTGTCTAAGAAATATGCGGCACTGTGTGACGTCTATGTGATGGATGCGTTTGGTACTGCTCACCGTGCACAAGCTTCTACTCACGGTGTGGGTAAATTTGCTCCTGTCGCCTGTGCCGGCCCGCTGTTGTCAGCAGAGCTGGAAGCACTGGGTAAAGCGCTGGGTAACCCAGCACGCCCAATGGTTGCCATTGTGGGTGGTTCTAAAGTATCAACCAAACTGACCGTGCTTGGCGCACTGTCTAAAATCGCCGATCAACTGATTGTTGGTGGTGGTATCGCCAATACCTTCGTTGCAGCTCAAGGCAACAATGTCGGTAAATCTCTGTACGAAGCAGACCTGATTCCAGAAGCCAAGCGCCTGCTGGAAACCTGTGATATCCCGGTTCCTACCGATGTGCGTGTTGCAACCGAATTCTCTGAAACTGCTGTTGCGACACTGAAACCAGCTAACCAAATCAAAGATGACGAACAAATTCTTGATCTGGGCGACGAGTCTGCACAACGTCTGGCTGAGATCCTGAAAAATGCCAAAACCATTCTGTGGAATGGCCCGGTTGGTGTATTCGAGTTCCCTAATTTCCGTAAAGGGACCGAGATAGTCGCTCGCGCTATCGCTGAGAGCGACGCATTCTCTATCGCGGGCGGTGGTGACACTCTGGCAGCAATCGATCTGTTCGGTATTGCTGACCAAATCTCTTACATTTCTACCGGCGGCGGTGCATTCCTTGAGTTCGTAGAAGGGAAAAAACTGCCAGCGGTGGTGATGCTGGAAGAGCGCGCTAAGCAGTAATTTAGATAACGGGGGGCGAAAGCCGCCCGTTTCGCTTTTAGCTAATGAAGCTCGCGGGCTTTATACCCTAAATAATTCGAGTTGCAGGAAGGCGGCAACGAAATGAACTCAAGGAGTTGAGATAACTCAATGATTTGAGTGAATGATGGCAGCCAACGCACATGCAGTTTGAAGTATGACGGGTATAGGCGATTTACATTTAGGGCCTATCCTCACCGGATAGCTGCTATCTTCAGTCGACGAAACAGGACAACGTACATGTCTAAAATTTTTGATTTCGTAAAACCAGGTGTCATCACAGGTGATGACGTTCAGAAAGTGTTTGCAGTAGCCAAAGAGAACAACTTTGCTCTGCCAGCAGTTAACTGTGTCGGCACCGACTCTATTAACGCAGTGCTGGAAACAGCAGCCAAAGTGCGTGCGCCAGTTATCGTTCAGTTCTCTAACGGTGGTGCAGCATTTATCGCAGGTAAAGGCGTTAAAGCAGAAGGTCAGGGTGCTGCAATCCTGGGCGCTATCTCTGGTGCACATCATGTCCATCAGATGGCTGAACACTATGGTGTTCCTGTTATTCTGCACACCGACCATTGCGCCAAGAAATTGCTGCCATGGTTAGACGGCTTGTTGGACGCAGGTGAGAAACACTTTGCGGCTACCGGCAAACCACTGTTCTCTTCTCACATGATCGACCTGTCTGAAGAGTCCCTGGAAGAAAACATCGAAATTTGTAGCAAATACCTGACTCGCATGGCGAAACTGGGTATGACGCTGGAAATCGAACTGGGTTGCACCGGTGGTGAAGAAGATGGCGTGGACAACAGCCATATGGACGCATCTTCTCTGTATACTCAGCCACAAGATGTTGATTACGCTTACGAAAAACTGAACGCTATCAGCCCACGTTTCACCATCGCTGCCTCTTTCGGTAACGTACACGGTGTTTACAAACCAGGTAACGTGAAACTGACCCCAACTATTCTGCGTGATTCTCAGGATTATGTTTCCAAGAAACACAATCTGCCGCACAACAGCTTGAACTTCGTATTCCACGGTGGTTCAGGTTCTACTGCTGCTGAAATTAAAGAAGCGGTTAGCTATGGCGTAGTTAAAATGAATATCGACACCGATACCCAATGGGCAACGTGGGAAGGTATTCTGGGCTACTACAAAAAGAACGAAGCTTATCTGCAAGGCCAACTGGGTAACCCAGAAGGTGCTGACAAGCCGAACAAGAAATTCTACGACCCACGTGCGTGGCTGCGTGCTGCACAGGTGACTATGGTTGCTCGTCTGGAAAAAGCTTTTGAAGAACTGAACGCCAAAGACGTTCTGTAATTCAATACTGCTTTGACCGACTTAAAAGGCCCCTTGGGGCCTTTTTTCTTTGCAAAAAACGAATCTAACCTCATTTCCGCCGCCTTGATTGACTGAGTCGTCTGATATTTCAGCGTAAATTTCTCTGCCAAAATTGGCAACAGGCTCATTGTTAGTTACCCTAAACAGGCTGTCAGTTGTAGCCGTCAGCATTTTGCGGTGATTTTTTGCGTAATCTCTCCCGCAGGGAGCTTTTTGTAGGATGATTCAAATGGAAGAATTAAACGTAGTTGATGGTATCAATGAAGCGAGTACCTGGTTGGTGAATAACCAAGATTTGCTGATTCAATACGCGGTTAATCTGGTCGCAGCATTACTTATCTTAACTGTCGGTTCAATCATCGCCAAAATTGCGTCACGGATGCTTGGTCGGGTCATGAAGTTACGTGGCATTGATGTCACCGTCGCAGACTTCCTGGCAGCAATGGCGCGTTACAGCATTCTGGCTTTCACTATCGTTGCGGTGCTGGGACGTTTGGGAGTGCAGACCGCCTCGGTGATTGCCGTTATCGGTGCCGCGGGTTTAGCTGTTGGTTTGGCGCTACAAGGCTCGCTATCGAACTTTGCCGCCGGTGTGCTGCTGGTAGCCTTCCGTCCATTTAAGGCAGGTGAGTATGTCGATCTGGGCGGTGTAGCAGGTACTGTGGTTCAGGTGCAAATTTTCTCAACGACCCTACGGACGGTCGACGACAAAATCATCGTGGTACCCAACGGCAAAATTATTGCTAATAACATCATTAATACCAGTCGTGAACCGAATCGCCGTACTGATATGGTCATCGGTGTTGCCTATGATGCTGATATTGATGTGGTAAAGAAAGTGCTGGGTGACATCATTGCCGCAGATAAACGTATCATGCATGACAAAGGGGTTACCGTGCGTTTGAATGAGATGGCGGCCTCTTCCCTTAACTTCACGGTGCGCGTCTGGACTACCAATGGCGATGCGATGGATGTGTATTGGGATCTGATGGAAAACTTCAAGCGTGCGTTGGATGCTAACAAAATTGGCATTCCTTACCCGCAGATGGACGTGCATTTGCATCAGGTAGCCAAAACTGAGGCAGATTAGCCTGAGAGCCTGGGTACTTGAAGCTGTAGTGTTGTTTACAATTTGGCTATAGCCATGTCAAATCGGGTCGTTATCGGCCCGTTTTTTCCTTTTTCCATCCTTGTTTTCCCGCTTGCTTAACCATTATTAGTTTTACTTATTATTGATAAGAAATATCAATTTCCTCTGATGCTACTCTCCCCGTAATATGCTGCTAATTCCTCTCCAATTCTCTCGGTCAGTTTTGAGTATTATTTAAAGGTAACAGTATGTTAGCTGTCTATTTACAGGGCTTCGCCCTCAGTGCTGCGATGATTTTACCCCTCGGGCCACAAAATGCCTTTGTGATGAATCAGGGGATTAAGCGTCAGCACCATTTGATGAGTGCCTCACTTTGTGCGCTGAGTGACATTATCTTGATTTGTGCGGGGATCTTTGGCGGCAGTGCCTTGCTGAGCCGTTCGCCATTGCTACTGGCACTGGTCACATGGGGCGGAGTGGCTTTCCTGCTGTGGTACGGCTGGGGCGCATTGATGGCTGCCTGGCGTGGAGGGGGCTCCTCATCTGCCGCCGCAACCGGCGCACAAGGGCGTTGGTCAATAGTTATAACCCTACTGGCGGTAACCTGGCTCAATCCGCATGTCTATCTCGATACCTTTGTGGTGCTCGGTAGCCTTGGCAGCCAGTTATTACCCGACTCCCGGCCTTGGTTCGCTTTGGGGGCCGTGAGTGCCTCTATTGCCTGGTTTTTTGCCCTCGCGCTATTGGCTGCGTGGTTATCACCGTGGCTTAACCGCCCAACGTCGCAGCGGGTGATTAATCTGTTGGTCGGAGGGGTAATGTGGTTTATTGCTTTTCAGCTAGCGCAACAAGCACTAAATCTGTGAGTTTTTATCATTAATCCGAATCCCATGATTCATAAGATATGCTACGGTTGATGTGTTAATCCGGTTACCTACAGCAAATTAATCACGCTGCCAATGAGATTCGAGTGAGTGTAATTAACTGCAAATGTATTTGTCGCTGATTGAATTCACTGGTTATCTGGCTGAGGTCGACTGAGTTGTCATAAATAATTTGCCATGTATATCTTAGGAGGCACTGTGAAGTTGAAGACATTGGCTTTGGCCGCAATGATGGGATTAGGGACGTTACCTTTGGCGCTACAAGTTCAGGCAGCCGAAGTGCCAGAAGGGCCGCATGTTGTCACCTCCGGTACCGCCAGTGTTGATGCGACACCGGATATTGCCACTATCGCTATTGAAGTCAGTGTATCTGCCAAAGATGCGGCAGATGCCAAAAAACAGGCGGATACAAGGGTCGCGCAATACTTTGATTTCTTACGTAAAAGTGGCATTGAAAAGAAAGATATCAATGCTGCCAATATTCGTACCCAACCTGAATACGATTACCAGAAAAGCGGTGAAGCGGTCTTGAAGGGATACCGTGCCGTGCGCCAGGTTCAGGTAACATTACGCCAACTGGATAAGTTGAATGAGCTGCTAGATGGTGCGCTGAAGTCTGGTCTAAACGAGATCCGTGCGGTGGAACTCGGGGTAGCAAACCCGGACACATACCGTGAGCAGGCGCGTAAAAAAGCCATTGAAAATGCCATTAGCCAGGCAGGATCATTGGCTGATGGATTCAAAGTTAAACTTGGGCCGGTCTACAGCATTCGTTACCACGTCGCTAACTACCAGCCTATGCCGGTAGCACGCATGTTTAAAAGCGCTGAAGCGGCACCAGCCACCGATGCCGCACAGACTTACGAACAGCAGACCATCCATTTTGATGATCAGGTTGATGTCGTGTTTGAACTCCAAACTGCGACCAGTACCGCTAAATAAATCAATCCTGCCGTAATACCTGACGCCCATAAGACAACAGGGCGTCAGTCACCTTTCTCATGGTTCTGCTTTCCGGTGCAAACCGGTGCCAGAACAGCATTCGCCGTTGCAGTAATCCTGGCGTCAGATTGATTAATTCGCCTGAAGCTAGCTCTTTCTCGATTTGCAGATGCGGGATCATACAGCAGGTGGTTCCTTGTCGTGCTAACTGCACAAAAGCTTCGGAAGAGTTAACAATATGGCAGGGCACGCTGCCCGGTGATAAATCAAAGTTCTGCTGTAAAAACGCCTGATGCATATCATCCAGATGGTCAAACGCCACCGCTGGCGCTTTCAACAATGCCGAGCGGGTTACGCCATTAGGGAAATAACGCTCAGCGAAAGGTTTGGAGGCGACAAACAGGTAATCCAGCGCACCGAGTTGATCAACCAGACAACTGGGGAGCGGTTGAGGTTGGATACTAACAGCACCCACAACCTCGCCGCGACGTAACCGTTCCTGAGTTCGAGTCTCATCCTCGACTTGTAAATTCAGCCGGATAGGGGAATCAGCCAGCACCGGTTTCAATGCCGGTAGCAACCAGGTCGCCAAACTGTCGGCGTTGACTGCCAGCGACAATAACAGTGGTGTATCTCCGCCATTATCATTGCCCAGCCACTCTTCTTCCAGTAACTCAACCTGATGCAGTAACGCGAGCAGTTTCTGCCCTTGTTCGGTAGGCCGTGGTGGCACGGTGCGCACCAGCAGCGGTTGTCCGAACAGATTCTCTAACTGCTTGATGCGTTGAGATACCGCCGATTGGGTGATGCAAAGTTTTTGTGCAGCGCGTTCAAAACCGCGTTCACGGATCACCGCGTCCAGCGCTTGTAGCGTACGGTAGTCTGGGCGTTTCATCGGAGTCATCTCTCCAAATATTAAGTCGATACAGCACTATGCCACATTTTAGCCAGTTTGTTATGACAGGATGCCAAGGTGTCAGCCACAAATAAACCGGCATAACTGTGATCCGGCTAGAATTAACTACCACGCGAGTTGGCTTTATTCACACAATCACCACTGCGGATGCTCTATAATGACCTCAGGTTTTCTTTCACATCAAGGCGTGAACTTACCATGACTCAGGATGAACTTAAAAAAGCAGTGGGCTGGGCAGCATTAGATTATGTTAAACCCGGTACCATCGTTGGGGTCGGCACTGGCTCGACCGCAGCACATTTTATTGACGCACTTGGCTCCATCAAAGGCCAGATAGAGGGGGCGGTTTCCAGCTCTGATGCCTCTACTGCCAAACTGAAAAGTTACGGCATCCATGTATTCGATTGTAATGAAGTGGATGTATTGGATATCTATGTTGATGGCGCTGATGAAATTAACGACCAGATGCAGATGATCAAAGGCGGTGGTGCTGCGCTGACCCGCGAGAAAATCATTGCTGCTATTGCTCGTCAGTTTATCTGCATCGCGGATGCGTCCAAGCAGGTTGCTATACTGGGTAAGTTCCCGCTGCCGGTTGAAGTTATCCCAATGGCCCGCTCTTATGTGGCTCGTGAACTGGTTAAGCTGGGTGGCTTACCGGAGTATCGTCAGAACGTCCTGACTGATAACGGCAACGTTATTTTGGATGTCCACAATCTGAGTATTTTGGATGCCATTGCGTTAGAAAATAAAATCAATGGTATTGCCGGTGTCGTTACGGTCGGCCTATTTGCTAATCGGGGGGCTGATGTGGCACTGATTGGCACCGCCGACGGCGTTAAGACCATAAAATTAAAGTGATCGGTTAACGCGCTCTCAGGATGAGGTTCGCTACTTCATCCTGAAAGTTTTTTTGCCTTTAAATATCTTTTCTTAAAATCGCTAAATTTGGTGATATATATCACATTTCTTCATTTCGTTTTATTAACCTGCCATTAACCCTCTTCACGCCAGTTTTTTATTCCATAAATTAACATTGGCACTGATTGTTATGCTGGCCGGCAGGCAATCGTTTGTATTGCTGCCCGCGTAATATTTGTTATGTTGACAGGGTGCTGACCGGATTCATTCGATAGCGGCAGCCACATCTGAAGTCTGAAAATAGGGTCGGGGACATGGCAAAAGTATCACTGGAGAAAGACAGAATTAAGTTTCTGTTAGTGGAAGGGGTGCACCAGAGCACGGTTGATAATCTGCGTGCTGCCGGATATAGCAATATTGAATATCATAAAGGTGCCTTAGACACCGAATCACTAAAAGCATCGATCAAAGATGCTCACTTCATCGGCATTCGATCGCGTACGTATCTGTCTGAAGAAGTTTTTGCGGCAGCAGAAAAATTAGTCGCAGTAGGTTGTTTCTGTATCGGTACTAATCAGGTTGATTTAAAAGCGGCTACCAAACGCGGTGTGCCGGTATTCAATGCACCTTTCTCCAATACCCGTTCGGTAGCTGAAATGGTACTGGGCGAGTTACTGCTGATGTTCCGGGGCATTCCATCGGCTAACGCCAAAGCCCACCGTGGTGAGTGGAACAAGCTGGCGGTGGGTTCCTATGAAGCCCGTGGCAAGAAGCTGGGCATTATCGGTTATGGTCATATCGGTACCCAACTAGGGATTCTGGCAGAGAGTGTCGGGATGAAAGTATTTTTCTACGATATCGAAAATAAACTGTCGTTAGGGAATGCACAGCAGGTGCGTCACCTGTCTGATCTGCTGAATATGAGTGATGTGATTAGCCTGCATGTGCCGGAAAACCACGCCACTAAAAACATGATTGGCCCTGAACAGTTGGCTCTGATGAAGCCGGGTGCGATGCTGATTAACGCCTCACGCGGTACCGTGGTCGATATCCCGGCCTTGTGTGATGCGTTGGCCAGCAATCATTTGGCAGGCGCGGCAATCGACGTATTCCCTGAAGAGCCTGCAACTAATAAGGACCCGTTCAATTCACCCTTGTGCGAGTTTGATAATGTGTTGCTAACACCACATATTGGTGGTTCCACTCAGGAAGCGCAGGAAAATATCGGTGATGAAGTGGCAGGTAAGCTGGCGAAGTATTCCGACAACGGCTCAACGCTGTCTGCGGTCAACTTCCCTGAGGTTTCTCTGCCTGCTCACGGCGATAATACCCGCCGTCTGTTGCATATCCATGAGAACCGCCCAGGCATCCTGACCAGCATTAACAAAATCTTTGCCGAACAGAATGTCAACATTGCGGCACAGTATCTGCAAACCAGTGCTGAAATCGGTTATGTCGTCATTGATGTTGAGACTGATGATGCGGAAAATGCAGAAAAAGCATTGCAGGCGATGAAGGCGATCCCAGGAACTATCCGTGCTCGTTTGCTTTACTAGTATCCCCTTCGACCTTGATATTGCAGCATTGTTAGCGGCCTTCGCTCACCCTGAAGCACTTACTTATGTAAGCTCATCGGGATTATGAGCCTCATCAGAGGCTCACCCTGCGGGCCAGCGCAAGCGCCGTTCAAAATGGTTTACGACCAATTTGTCGTTCACTTGCTGCCTAGCCGCATTACCAATGGTTTTGGGTATAAATATTTGTATTAAATGACTAAACACCCGCTATCTATAAAATATCGGGTGTTTTTTTTATTTTGCAGGATTATCTCTTACCACTGCCACACTTTTGTTGGTGTCACTATCTCTGGCAATGGCACATCCCAAAGCTCACAGGGCAAGTGCTCTACCCATTGGCAATCATGGGCCAGGCCAATAGGATAAGGGCGTCCTTGCTGCCAGTGTTGCAGCGTACGGTCATAAAAGCCACCACCCATACCTAAACGTTGCCCGAGGCTATCAAACGCCACTAACGGGGTTATCACCATATCCAATTGGTTTAGTGGCAGAACTTCTCGCACATCTAATTGTGGTTCAAGGATTTTCAGGCGATTACGGATAAGCGTGCTATCAGGGCGATAACGCAGAAATAATAAATTACCGGGGCTGAAAGGGTGCAAAACCGGCAGATAAACCTGTTTTTGTTGCTGCCATAGCAGCTCAATAATGGGGCGGGTATTGAGTTCACCATCGAAGGAGAGGAACACGGCAATGGTGTTAGCCTGACGGATTCTGTCATGCTCAGCGATATGCTTTGCCGCCAGATGCGCTGACTGATGCTGTTGTTCCGCAGTCAACAGTCGCCGACGTTCACGGATCTCACTACGAATTTTTTGTCGCTCAAGGGCATATTGCGCAGTCAAAGGCATATTATTTATTCAAAAATATGTTGTTGATTTAAAGGATAATTTTTTGATTAAAAAGACATTTTATTGATTCGCAAGATATATTGCTGATGCCAGTAGACAGCCAATGTAAAACGAACGTGATAACCCCAAATGCTGGTTACCCGATAAAGGGGGGATCTCCGAGATGCCGCCGCAGGCTGTAACCCTTGAACCCATGGTTCAAGGTGAACGCAGCGTCGCAACCTTAAGGCTTCTCGGCGGACCGAGCATGCGCACCAGTTACGGAGTCACTACATTCTGTTGGTATTAAATATCGGCTCAGGGGACTGGCCCGCTGGCAAACACCTCAGAGAAATTTTTTACTCACTGCTGAATCTATCATTCAACAGAGATTTATTCAAACTGTGCATCCTGACGTTCAGAGATGCGACCTTGTTCAAGCAACGCCTGTTCAATGGTCTGTTGTAACATCCGAATACGTTGCTCCATATTGGATGCATAGTCACGGGTTTTCAACCTTTCCTGAGCTAATTCGTGACAGACGTTCAATGCTGCGATAAAAACTAACTGCTCAGTATTTGTGACTCTAGTGCGAACTTTGAGATCTTGCAACCGTTGGTTAAGATCTTCTGCTGCCATGTTCAACGCGTCTTGTTGTTCTGGCGGACAATTGACTCTTAACGAGCGACCAAAAATTTGAATATCTACCGGTTGTGCAGACATGCCACCTTCCTGACTAATTTTCGCGCCAACCTTGTAAACCAGAGGCAAAATGCTCGTAGTTGCAAAGCGGGCGTCACTATATATATCTCGATACCAAGATTCAACCACTAATACCCGCTGGGTATTAGGGTCTGGCGCGTTGCGTTTTCTGGTATAGCGACCTTTCTTGGTGGTAGCATAACACGAACTTATCCTGCCAACGATGACCAATACGCATGTCTATAGAGAATACATTACCAACTTACCAATCACTTGCCTTGGCGTTAAGCCAGCAAGCGGTAGCATTAACCCCCGCAGAAATGCATGGCCTGATCAGCGGCATGCTCTGTGGTGGCAGTAAAGACAATGGCTGGCGCACGCTGGTACATGACCTGACCAATGACGGCGTTGCCTTTTCACAAGCGTTGGGATTGCCGTTACAACAGTTACATGAAGCAACACAAGAAGCGCTGGAGAACGAAGGTTTTATGTTCCAGTTGCTTATCCCTGAAGGAGACGATATCTCGGTTTTTGACCGTGCTGACGCATTATCAGGTTGGGTCAACCATTTCCTGTTAGGTTTGGGTATGTTGCAACCGAAACTGGCGCAGGTGAAAGATGAAGTGGGTGAAGCCATTGATGATTTACGTAATATTGCCCAATTAGGCTATGACGAAGATGAAGATCAAGAAGAGCTGGCTCAATCATTAGAAGAAGTTATTGAGTATGTGCGTGTGGCCGCTATTTTGTGCCATATCGAATTTACTCAACAGAAGCCGACTGCACCAGAGATGCGTAAGCCAACACTACATTAAATGATATGGTGTAATATGTTGAATTAAGTCGATTAAATCGGACGTTCCAGGAGGGTGTGATGACTCAGCAAGAATACCAGAACCGCCGTCAGGCGCTGTTGGCGAAGATGGCCCCGGGCAGTGCAGCACTGTTTTTCGCCGCACCAGAGGCTACGCGCAGTGCGGATTCCGAATACCCTTATCGTCAGAATAGCGATTTTAGCTACCTGACGGGGTTCAATGAACCGGAGGCGGTGTTGATTCTGGTAAAAAGCGATGAGACCCATAACCATAGCGTGTTGTTTAACCGGGTGCGGGATTTAACCGCCGAGATCTGGTTTGGCCGCCGTTTAGGGCAAGATGCGGCCCCCCTCAAGTTAGGTGTTGACCGCGCATTACCCTTCGATGAAATCGACGAACAGCTCTATTTGTTGCTCAATCGCCTTGATGTGATTTATCACGCGCAGGGGCAATATGCTTATGCAGATAAAATTGTTTTTGCCGCGCTGGAAAGATTACGTAACGGTTTTCGTAAAAATTTGCGTGCACCGGCCACGCTAACTGACTGGCGTCCATGGTTGCATGAAATGCGCCTGTTTAAGTCAGCTGAAGAAATTGCTGTGATGCGCCGCGCCGGTGAAATCAGTGCGCTAGCCCATACTCGCGCGATGGAAAAATGTCGCCCAGGTATGTTTGAGTATCAGTTGGAAGGGGAGATTCTGCATGAGTTCACCCGCCATGGCGCGCGTTACCCGGCATATAACACTATCGTTGGCGGTGGTGAGAATGGCTGCATTCTGCATTACACCGAAAATGAGAGTGAATTGCGGGATGGTGAGCTAGTGCTGATTGATGCAGGTTGTGAATACCGTGGCTATGCCGGTGACATCACCCGCACCTTCCCGGTTAACGGCAAATTCACGCCAGCGCAACGCGAGATTTATGACATCGTTCTGGCCTCGATTAATCAATCATTAGAATTGTTCCGCCCGGGTACCAGTATCCGCGAAGTCACCGAGCAGGTGGCGCGCATTATGATTACGGGTCTGGTTGGTTTGGGCATTCTAACAGGTGATATCGAGCAATTGATCGCTGAAAAAGCGCATCGCCCCTTCTTTATGCATGGCTTGAGCCACTGGTTAGGGTTGGATGTGCATGATGTCGGTGATTATACCAATAGTGACCGTGGCCGCATTTTGGAAGCGGGAATGGTGTTGACCATTGAACCGGGTCTTTATATCGCCCCAGATGCTGATGTACCGCCAGAATACCGTGGTATTGGTATTCGTATCGAAGATGACATTGTGATTACCGCTGACGGCAATGAAAATCTGACCGCCAGTGTGGTGAAAGATCCCGATGCCATTGAAGCCCTGATGGCGGCAGCGAGATAACTGATGAGCGTAATCATTGTTGGTGGTGGTATGGCCGGAGCAACTCTGGCGCTGGCTATTTCATCCCTCACCAAAGGGCGGGTGCCGGTTGCTTTGGTTGAGGCACAACTTCCCGATAGCAAGCAGCATCCGGGGTTTGATGCCAGAGCAATTGCCTTGGCACAAGGTACCTGCCAACAACTGGAGCGCATTGGTATCTGGGCGCATCTGGTTGATTGTGCCACCGCCATTGAACATGTTCATGTTAGTGATAGCGGTCATTCGGGCTTTGTTAACTTACGCGCCGCTGATTATGGTGTTGCGGCACTGGGTAATGTTATTGAGCTACATGATGCCGGTAAAAGGCTGTTTGCCTTATTGCAGAAAGCGCCGGGAGTGACGCTGCATTGCCCGGCTAAAGTGGTGGATGTGGTCCGTACAGTTGCATCAGCTGGTGTGACGCTGGATAACGGCCAACAACTGAGTGCAAAGCTGCTAGTGGCAGCCGACGGATCTCATTCGGCACTGGCGCGGGCTGGTAATATTCAGTGGCAGCAGCAGGACTATCAACAGATCGCCGTGATTGCCAATATTACGACTTCCGAACTACCGGCAGGTCGGGCTTTTGAGCGTTTTACCCGCAATGGGCCGTTGGCATTATTACCGATGTCTGAAGGGCGTAGCTCGCTGGTCTGGTGTCACGCTAAACACGAAAAGCAGCAGGTCGATAGTTGGGATGACGCCCGTTTTGTGGCGCAATTGCAGCAAGCTTTTGGTTGGCGGTTGGGTAAAATTCTCCATGCGGGTAAGCGCTACAGCTACCCGCTGCAATTATTGACGGCTTCGCGCCATATCAGTCACCGTCTGGCGTTAGTGGGTAATGCGGCGCAAACACTGCATCCCATTGCCGGGCAGGGTTTCAATCTAGGGCTGCGTGATGTGATGTCGCTGGCTGAAACTATCGCGCAGGCGGGGGGAGACCCCGGTGAGTATGCGGTGCTTAGCCAATATCAACAGCGGCGGCAAGGGGATCAACAGGCGACTATTGGTGTCACTGATGGTTTAATTCGTCTGTTTGCCAATCGCTATGGGCCACTGGTGGTTGGGCGTAACCTTGCTCTGATGTCAATGGAACTGATGCCTGCAATACGTGATACTTTCGCCCGGCAGACATTGGGATGGGTAGAGCGTTAATTTTACCCGTCATCTTTCACGTTGCAGGTGTGTGGGCTGCGACTGATGTAAGCTCATCGGAATTAATGAGTCCCATCCTTGAGGCTCACCCTACGGGTTAGCATAAATGCTGTTCAAATCGATTCCCGACCGATTTGTATCTCGCTTGCCGCCTTCCTGCATCGAGAAATTTATAGGGTAAATAAAGTTCATATTTTCATGGGATATATCTCGGTATGCAATCATATGACGTGGTAATCGCCGGTGGCGGAATGGTCGGTCTGGCGCTGGCCTGTGGCTTACAGGGCAGTGGCTTGCGCATCGCTATTCTGGAGCATCAGCCCGCACCAGAACCTCTCACTGCACCGTTGACTGATGAGTTGGCGCTACGTGTCTCGGCGATCAATGCTGCCAGTGAGCGCTTATTGAAAAAAATAGGGGTATGGGACAGCATTTTGGCGCTACGGGCCAGCCCTTATAGCGGCATGGAAGTGTGGGACCAAGACAGTTTTGGCAAAATAGCGTTTCATGCTGATGAATATGGCTTCAGCCATCTCGGTCATATCATTGAGAACCGGGTGATTCAGCAGGCGCTATGGCAACGTGCCAGCCAATTAGCTGAGATTACGCTGTTGGCACCGGCCAGCCTCAAACAGGTGGCATGGGGTGAAAGCGAAGCTTTTATCACGCTAACTGATGACCGTATGCTCAGTGCGCGGCTGGTGGTTGGGGCCGATGGCGCTAACTCATGGTTGCGCCAGCATGCGGATATCCCGCTGACTTTTTGGGACTATGCCCACCATGCGCTGGTAGCGACCATTCGCACGGAAGAAGCACATCAGGCAACGGCGCGTCAGGTATTTCATGGTGATGGTATTCTGGCTTTCCTGCCGTTTAGCTCCCCACACTTGAGTTCGATAGTCTGGTCACTTCCTCCTGAGCGTGCTGCCGAGTTAGCTGCGCTACCCGCCGAGCAATTCAACCGCGAACTGGGCATGGCGTTTGATATGCGTTTGGGGCAATGCCAGCTTGAGAGTGAGCGCCAGACCTTCCCGCTGATGGGGCGCTATGCACGTAGCTTCGCGGCACACCGGTTGGCGCTGGTGGGGGATGCTGCCCATACTGTGCATCCGTTGGCCGGGCAGGGCGTCAATCTGGGCTTTATGGATACCGCTGAGTTAGTCTCTGAGCTGCGCCGTTTACAGCGCCAAGGCAAAGATATCGGTCAGCATCTCTATCTGCGGCGTTATGAACGTCGCCGCAAGCACAGTGCTGCGGTGATGCTTGCCAGTATGCAGGGTTTCCGCTCCCTGTTTGCGGGCAGTAACCCTGCCAAAAAGCTCCTGCGTGATATTGGCTTAACGCTGGCTGATAACTTGCCGGGGGTAAAACCACCGTTAGTGCGGCAGGCCATGGGATTACATGATTTACCCGATTGGCTAGATGAGTAGTTTTGTGAGTCACTAAACCCCCCTCAGTTGAAATAATCTAATTTCAGCCCTATTTTCGCATTAGTTTTTCTCACTGATAACCAAAACCTGAAAAGTTGAAACTGACAGGGTTTTGGTTATTTGGTTATATAACATCGCAATTTTTACTGATTAATTGTTAATAATGTGCCTCTGTGCGCATTTTTTCAGTGGAAAACTCTGCACAATACCCCTGCCTTTTGTCCTCTTAGGGCGTGCTATTGCCTATTTTAGCTTATGGTTACCTGATGAGTTCGGTGATAACGTTGGGCAAAAGGTATCGTTTGCGTAGACCCGTCATACTTCACGTTGCATGTGTGTTGGCTGCCTTCGTTCACCCCAGTCACTTACTGATGTAAGCTCCTGGGTATTCACTTAGTTGCCGCCTTCCTGCAACCCGAATTATCTAGGGTATATGCCTGTTTATGGTAAGTCAGAGTACCAGACACTCATGGCATGAAACTGTTTGAGGGAGAGTAGATGTCTAAGCAGACCCCGCTGTATGATCAGCACGTAGCGTGCGGTGCGCGCATGGTAGATTTTCATGGCTGGATGATGCCATTGCATTATGGTTCCCAAATCGACGAGCACCATATCGTGCGTCAAGATGCCGGTATGTTCGATGTCTCTCATATGACTATCGTTGATCTGCACGGTGCCCGTACCCGTGAGTTCCTGCGTTACCTGTTAGCCAACGACGTTGCCAAACTAACCCAACCGGGCAAAGCCCTTTACACCGGGATGCTGAATGCGTCCGGCGGTGTTATCGATGACTTGATTGTCTATTTCCTGCAAGAAGACTATTTCCGCTTAGTGGTTAACTCCGCTACCCGTGACAAAGATCTGGCCTGGATAATCCAGCATGCTGAACCTTACCAGGTTGAAGTGACGGTGCGTGACGATCTTGCCCTGGTGGCGGTACAAGGCCCAACGGCTCAACAGAAAGTGGCTACTTTACTGACTCCTGAGCAGCAGCAGGCGATCGCGGGCATGAAACCATTCTTTGGTATTCAAACGGGTGATTTCTTTATCGCGACTACCGGTTATACCGGTGAATCAGGGTATGAAATCGCACTACCAAAAGAGCAAGTTGTTGAATTTTGGCAGCAACTGCTCGCCGCTGGGGTGAAGCCTGCGGGTCTTGGTGCGCGTGATACTTTGCGTCTGGAAGCGGGTATGAACCTTTACGGCCAGGAAATGGATGAAGGTGTTTCTCCGTTAGCCGCCAATATGGGCTGGACGATAGCCTGGTTGCCAGAAGACCGCCAGTTTATCGGCCGCGAAGCACTGGAAAAGCAACGTGCGGACGGCACTGAGCAACTGGTCGGCTTGATCATGACCGAAAAAGGCGTATTACGTAATGAGTTGCCGGTGCATTTTTCTGATGCGCTGGGTAACTCACATGTCGGTGTGATAACCAGTGGTTCATTCTCGCCTACATTGGGGTTCAGCATTGCGCTGGCCCGTGTGCCTGCGGGAATTGGTGAGAGTGCGGTGGTTCAAATCCGCAACCGTGAAATGCCAGTGCGGGTCACAAAACCTGGTTTTGTGCGGGCGGGTAAACCGGTCGCGCTGTAAGTCTTCCGAATTATAAGAGCCTCAATTTTTGGCTCTATCTCTTTTTAAGGAGCAGCAATGAGCAATGTACCAGCAGAGTTAAAATATGCGTCATCTCATGAGTGGGTTCGTGCCGATGGCGATGGCATCTATAGCATCGGTATCACTGAGCATGCGCAAGAGCTACTGGGCGACATGGTGTTTGTTGATTTGCCTGAAGTGGGCAGTGAAGTTTCAGCTGGCAGTGACTGTGCTGTTGCCGAATCAGTTAAAGCGGCTTCCGACATTTATGCCCCGATCAGCGGCGAAATTGTTGCGGTTAATACTGAGCTGGAAAGCTCACCAGAGCTGGTCAACAGCGCACCTTATACCGATGGTTGGCTGTTCAGCATCAAAGCCTCTGATGAAGGTGAGCTGGCAGGCTTGTTAGATGCCGAGGCTTATCTGGCGACCATTGAAGAATAAATGAAAAAAAGCCTGAGGTGAGTGAAGTGCAATGAGCTAAGGGTTGACCACGTCTACGGGCGCTCCGGTGGCTTACGCCACTACGACCCGAACGACGTGTTTCCCCTTAGTTCGGCTTTGTGAGTATTTCTAAAACCTCTCCAAGGCGCGGTTAATCTCAAATATCTCCCGTCCCATGCCCTATTCAGGAATGTGTAGCAAATGACTCAGAATCTCAGCCAGCTTGAACATAACGATGCTTTTATTCAGCGCCATATCGGCTCCTCTGCTGAACAACAGCAACAGATGTTGGCCGCCATTGGTGCCAACTCGTTAAGTACATTGATCCAGCAGATTGTTCCGGCAGATATCCAATTGCCAAGCCCACCACAAGTGGGTGATGCTGCCACTGAACACCAGGCGCTGGCGGAACTTAAAGGGATTGCCAGCCAGAATCAGCGCTATAAATCCTACATCGGCATGGGCTACAGCCCGGTACTGACCCCGCCGGTTATCCTGCGTAATATGCTGGAGAACCCAGGCTGGTACACCGCCTACACACCTTATCAACCAGAAGTTTCTCAGGGCCGCCTTGAAGCGCTGTTGAATTTCCAGCAATTGACACAAGACCTGACGGGTTTAGATCTGGCTTCTGCCTCTTTGCTGGATGAGGCTACTGCTGCGGCAGAATCGATGGCATTAGCCAAGCGAGCCAGTAAGCTGAAGGACGCTAATCGCTTCTTTGTGGCTGATGATGTTCATCCACAAACGCTGGATGTGGTGCGAACTCGCGCGGAAACTTTTGGTTTTGAAGTGATTGTCGACCGTGCTGAAAAAGTGCTGGAGCTGGATGGTGTTTTTGGTGTGTTGCTGCAACAAGTAGGCACCACCGGTGAACTGCATGACTACAGCGCGCTGCTGTCTGAACTGAAAAAACGTAAAATCATTACCAGCGTGGCTGCCGATATTATGGCGCTGGTGCTGTTGACTGCGCCGGGTAAACAAGGTGCCGATGTGGTATTTGGCTCCGCCCAGCGCTTTGGTGTGCCGATGGGGTATGGCGGCCCACATGCTGCATTCTTTGCCTGCCGTGACGAATTTAAACGCTCGATGCCGGGCCGCATTATTGGGGTATCACGCGACGCTGCCGGTAATACTGCGTTGCGTATGGCGATGCAGACCCGTGAGCAACATATTCGCCGCGAGAAAGCTAACTCCAACATTTGTACCTCACAGGTGCTACTGGCCAATATTGCCAGCCTGTATGCGGTTTATCATGGCCCGCAGGGCTTGCAGCGTATCGCTGGCCGTATTCACCGGATGACCGATATTCTGGCTGCGGGTTTGCAACAAGCAGGCCTGAGTCTCCGTTTCCAGCACTGGTTCGATACCCTGACAGTTGAAGTCAAAGACAAAGCTACGGTATTGGCTCGTGCATTGAGTTTTGGTATTAACCTGCGCACTGACATTCATGGCGCTGTGGGTATCACGCTGGATGAAACCACCTCCCGCGAAGATATTCAGACCCTTTTTGCCCTGTTAGCCGGTGATAGCCACGGCCTGGATATTGACCAGCTTGATGCTAAAGTCAGCCAGAGCAGCCAGTCGATACAGGCTACGATGCTGCGCCAAGAGCCGATTCTGACCCATCCGGTATTCAATCGTTACCACAGCGAAACCGAAATGATGCGTTATATGCATCGTTTAGAGCGCAAAGATTTGGCGCTGAATCAGGCGATGATCCCGTTGGGATCTTGTACCATGAAGTTGAACGCTGCCGCCGAGATGATCCCGATTACCTGGCCGGAATTCGCTGAGTTACACCCATTCTGCCCGCCGGAGCAAGCGGCCGGTTATCAGCAGATGATTGGTCAACTGTCACAATGGTTGGTGCAACTGACGGGTTATGACGCCGTGTGTATGCAACCAAACTCAGGTGCGCAGGGAGAGTATGCCGGTTTGCTGGCTATCCGCCGTTACCACGAAAGTCGCAATCAGGCGAGTCGCCATATCTGCTTAATACCAAGCTCAGCCCACGGCACTAACCCCGCGTCAGCACAAATGGCCGGTATGTCGGTGGTGGTGGTGGCCTGTGATAAGCAAGGCAATATCGATTTACATGACTTGCGCCAAAAGGCAGAAGAAGCGGGTGATGAGTTGTCTTGCATTATGGTGACCTACCCGTCAACCCACGGCGTGTATGAAGAAACCATCCGTGAGGTTTGCCAAATCGTTCATCAGTTTGGCGGGCAAGTTTATCTGGATGGCGCGAACATGAATGCGCAGGTTGGCATCACAACGCCGGGTTATATCGGGGCTGATGTATCGCATCTTAACTTGCACAAAACTTTCTGTATCCCACATGGCGGTGGCGGTCCAGGCATGGGGCCAATTGGCGTCAAAGCCCATTTGGCACCTTTTGTACCCGGTCACAGTGTGGTGCAAATCGACGGTATGACCACTCAGCAAGGTGCCGTTTCAGCCGCGCCATTTGGTAGTGCATCAATTTTACCTATCAGTTGGATGTATATCCGCATGATGGGCGCTGATGGCTTGAAGCAAGCCAGTCAGGTGGCTATTTTGAATGCCAACTACATCGCTACCCGCCTCAAAGCCGCCTATCCGGTGTTGTATACCGGTCACGATGGCCGTGTGGCACATGAGTGTATTCTGGATATTCGTCCGCTGAAAGAGGCGACCGGTATCAGTGAAATGGATATCGCTAAACGCCTGATTGATTTCGGTTTTCACGCGCCGACCATGTCGTTCCCGGTTGCCGGAACACTGATGGTGGAGCCGACAGAATCAGAAAGCAAAGTGGAACTGGACCGCTTTATCGATGCGATGTTAGCGATTCGTAGCGAGATTGACAAAGTAGCCCAAGGCGAATGGCCGCTGGAAGACAACCCGCTGGTGAATGCGCCTCATACTCAGGCGGAGCTGGTGGGGGACTGGCAGCACCCTTACAGCCGTGAACTGGCTGTGTTCCCGGTTGCAGGTGTGATGGAGAACAAATACTGGCCAGCGGTGAAACGTTTGGATGATGTGTACGGCGACCGTAATCTGTTCTGCTCATGTGTCCCAATTGCTGATTATGAGTAATTTAAAATAGAGATAAGTTGTGGATGAATCTGAGGGTCGCGTATGCGGCCCTTTTGCTATGTTGATTATCTCGCCAGTATTGGCATGCTAGTTTGGGAACTCTTTATCGCAGCATAGGGAACCGGGATATGAATAAGAAAGTTGCATTAGTGACGGGCGGCAGCCGGGGAATTGGTCGTGCGACCGCATTGCTGTTGGCAAAACATGGTTATCGGGTGGCGGTCAATTATATCAATGACCAGCAAGCTGCGCGGCAGGTGGTGGCGGAGATAGCGGCTGCGGGAGGATTGGCGATTGCGTTACAGGCGGATATTGCTGATGAATCACAGGTTGTGGCGCTGTTTGAACAACTTGAGGCGCAACTGGGGCCAATCAGTGCATTAGTGAATAATGCCGGTATTCTGTTCCCACAAACCAGTATTGAAGGCTTGACCGCCGAACGTATTAACCGAGTGCTAACGACCAATGTGACAGGGTATTTCTTATGCAGTCGCGAGGCGGTTAAACGCATGGCTCTGCGCCATGGTGGCAATGGTGGGGCAATTGTTAATGTTTCTTCTGCCGCGTCACGCCTTGGTGCGCCGGGGGAATATTTGGATTATGCAGCCTCCAAAGGGGCTATTGATACACTGACCATCGGTTTGTCGCTGGAGGTGGCGGCTGAGGGGATTAGGGTTAACGGGGTACGGCCAGGTGTTATCTATACCGATATCCATGCCAGTGGTGGTGAACCGGGGCGGGTTGACCGGATCCAAGGCTTGTTACCCATGAAGCGGGGTGGTCACCCACATGAAGTTGCTGAGGCGATTGTTTGGTTGCTGTCAGACTGTGCCTCTTATGTCACCGGCAGTGTATTGGACCTGGCGGGCGGAAAATAAAACAGATGCGGTTTGCCAGTCGATTGACATAGCTGGCCTAACCGCATGTACTTCAACATGATTATTTCAGCCAGCCCTTTTGCTGCGCAGCCTGTAACTGGGGCAGTAAATATTGCCAGATCTGAGGATAGCGCTCAGCGACTCGTTGGTTGCGATCCAGCACTTGTTGCAAACGGATACCATTTTCTATCCAGCTTTGCCCTTCGGTATGCAGGTTAATCAGCATTGGCAAAATGCGGTCCAGCACGGTCGCAAAGCATGCATCGGCGGTTTCTTCTGCTTCATATTCGTCCCACAGCGCGGTAAATTGCGCGTTTAAAGCGGGAGGGAGCATACCGAATAACCGTTTAGCCGCGGCCACTTCTTGTTCATGAATGGCGGCTCTGGCGGCCAAATCATAAACGATGACATCACCGGCATCGATTTCAACAATATCGTGCAGCAGTGCCATTTGAATTACGCGGTTGATATCAACATCCGGGCCTGCATAGGGGGCCAGACTCATTGCTGCCACCGCAAAATGCCAACTGTGCTCAGCGGAGTTTTCCTGCCGTAAGCTGGCAATCACTTTGGTGCGGCGCTGTATATCTTTTAGCTTATCAACTTCCATCAGAAACTGGACCGTCTCGGTCAGGGGGCCAAAATCCAGAACTGGCAGTGTTAATGACATAACAAACAACCCTCAAATCAGATAAAGATAGACCGGTAATACGTTACCTGATTATCTGCAATTACTCTGTTCTTTTTGCTTCATCTGGCAATAGACATGGTGAGTTACATGTATTGACAGAATATTTAAGCTTACACGTGTACACTGGAATCATTCTCAGTTAACCTGAGTGCAGTATATTTGCGCAATTGGCTACCTACTGTGCCGCTCATCGGGATTGATTACCTTGCAGCCTGACTGCAACGCCAATGTCTTTGGGTATACAACAGCTAATATTCAGGATAATAAGTATTGAATAATAAATCAGTTACACCCTCTGCTACAGTTACTCCACCTACTTCTGCGGCCCCATCGATATTGTCACCGGCCACAACGACCCCAGCCTATCCATGGGCAGAAGAGATAGCTAACAGCATTAGCCATGGTATTGGTGTGGTGTTTGGAATTATCGGGCTGGTGTTGCTTTTGGTGCAGGCAGTAGACAGTGGTGCTGATACCAAAGCGCTAACCAGCTATAGCTTGTATGGCGGCAGTATCATTTTGCTTTTTCTGGCATCAACACTGTATCACGCCGTGCCACACCGTAAGGCGAAGCTCTGGCTACAGAAGTTTGACCACTGTGCCATTTATATTTTGATTGCCGGCACTTATACCCCCTTTCTGCTAGTGGGATTGGATTCGCCACTGGCCAGAGGGTTAATGGCGGTCATTTGGGGGCTGGCGCTGTTCGGTGTGATATTTAAGCTGGCTTTTGCTCATCGATTTGAGGTGTTGTCGCTCGTGACTTACCTGACGATGGGCTGGTTATCACTGATTGTGATTTATCAGTTGGCGGTGAAACTTGAAGTTGGCGGGTTGGCATTACTGACTATTGGCGGCTTGCTTTACACTTTAGGGGTGGTTTTCTACGCCTCTAAGCGTATCCGCTTCGGTCATGCTATCTGGCATGGTTTTGTGTTGGGTGGCAGTGTCTGCCACTTTATGGCGATCTATTTGTACGTTTGATGCTTTAGCCACATGCATAAATTGAGGCCGGATAACCGGCCCCTGGTTCGAGTAAGACTACTTCTCATCACTCAGTGAGTAGGGCAACGGCTGAATAGTCAGCACACTGCCAACATCATCGCGCACCCGTAGCACACTGTCTGCCGCCAGATCGTTGTTCAACACCGCCTGCACCCACACAGTGCCATCACTGAGTTGAATCGCGGCTAACACGGAACCAGTACGACGCCAGTTCTCACCTAATTGCCACTCTAAATCTTCACCGGCTGCCGGTACACGGCTGGCAGCACCCGCTAACCAGTACAGCGCGCGTTTGTTGGCTCCGCGGTATTTGGCTCTGGCCACCATCTCCTGCCCGGTGTAACAACCTTTACTGAAGCTAATGCCATTCAACGCCTGAATATTGGTGGCTTGAGGAATAAACTGCGCGCTGCTGTCAGTATCAATAATTGGCAAGCCTGCTTCAATATCCAGCGCCAGCCACTGTTTACTGTTGTTAAACTGCGCGCGGTCGGCCAGTGTTTCTACTAGTTGCTGGGCTTGCGCGGCATCAGTTACCAGCAAAAAACGCTCGGCGGGGAGTGAGAAATGCAACAGTGTGCTATTACCTTGCTGGGTCACCGGATGCTCGGCACTCGGTAATTCGGCAAAAACCTCAGCCAGCGCAGTTTTAGCCTCTGCCCCTGCAATGCCTAACAGAACAGCGTCAGGCTGTGCAGCAATAGCCACTTTAGAGAACACGGCATATTTCTTGAGTTCGCTTAACTGGTTATCCAGCAGGCTGCGGCGCTCAATAAATGCCAACCCCTCGCCACGATAAAATAGCCGCAGGTTGCTCCACATTTTCCCTTTAGCATCACAATGGGCGCACAGGATATGCTGGTCGGTGGGCAGAGCATCGATATCCGCAGTAACTTGCCCTTGCAGATATTTTACTCGGTCAGCGCCGGTTAAGGTAACGAGCGCCCAGTCATCGAGCGAGATGAGTGTTAATGGCAGCCCGGAAGAGGCGACCGGTGGTTGTGCAGAGAACGGAGTGTTATGTGCCATGCTTACCTGCAAATGAAAAGTATCTGCCAATGAATAGCACCTGCCAAGGCGGTGCCGTGAGCTTATGTCCCAATGGTAAAATAGCGGAGTAGCTTTGCAAGCAGTTATTCCACGGATTGGTCATTATTATCCAATATCTAAATTAACCGACATCTGAGGTACAATGACCGCAGATTCTGCAACAGCATGTTAAAGGTGTTTGAAAAAACAGCATTTGCTGAGCATTTAGCATCTTAAAATGACAATTCAACGGTGATAATCTTCCCGTTGGATGTATCAAATTGTTACTCTAGCAACGCACCGAATCAGGCGCTTATTGGCGGCCGGGTTCGGATAATATCCTTCACTGAGGAGTCAATCAGGACATGGAAATCGATAATAAAGCCCGTATTCACTGGGCGTGCCGTCGTGGTATGCGTGAACTTGATATCTCTATCATGCCGTTTTTTGAACATGAGTATGATGGCTTGAGTAATAACGAGAAGCAGGCATTTATTCGCTTACTTGAGTGCGATGACCCAGACTTATTCAACTGGCTGATGAATCACGGGGAGCCGCAGGATAGCGAGCTGCGTCAGATGGTCAAACTGATTCAAACACGAAATAAAGCCCGTGGCCCAGTGGCGATGTGATTTGCGGGTATCCTGGCACACTCAACTCTTCTCTTTATTGTCTCATGGTGTTTTAGTGATACTCACCTTGGTTGCGCCTTGGCCTCAAGGGTATACCGCATTGTGGTTGGTATTGCTGACGCTGGTGGTGTTTGAGTGTATCCGCAGCCAGAAAAATATTACGTCCTGTCAAGGCGAGATCCGGTTAAAACCCGGCAACCTGGTACTATGGAAAAGGCTCGAATGGATCGTGGCCAAACAGCCATGGATTACCCGTTATGGCGTGTTATTAAATCTACAGCAGTCGAGCAGCCGTTCAGCCCGTAAGCGGTTGTGGCTGGCCGCCGACAGTATGTCAGAAGATGAGTGGCGGCAATTATGTCAGCTATTGCGGCATTCATTTGGCTCAGATGAGGGGATGAATCAATGAAACCCTTAATCTGGCTGGTAGAGGATGAACCAAGTATCGCTGATACGCTGATTTATACCTTAGAAAGCGAAGGTTTTACCCTCCGGTGGTTTGACCGGGGGGAACCGGCGCTGGCAGCACTGGCGGATGGCCCGCCCGCTTTAGCGATAGTGGATGTTGGCTTACCTGATATCAATGGTTTTGACCTGTGCCGCCGTCTATTGGCGCGCGAACCCACGCTGCCGGTGGTATTTCTTACCGCCCGTAGTGAAGAGCTGGATCGCATAGTCGGGCTGGAAATTGGTGCCGATGATTATATTGCTAAGCCCTTCTCACCCCGTGAAGTGAGTGCCCGCGTGCGCACGGTATTGCGGCGCTTACAAAAATCACAAATTCTGGCCGCCTCTGCTATGGTGCATCAATTCGGTGATTTCACCCTGGATGAGGCCGGCGCGCGGGTGACCTATCATCAGCAGCCTCTCTGGCTCACCCGCTATGAATATCTGTTACTGAAAACCTTATTACTGGCCCCAGAGCGCATATTTTCACGTCAGCAACTGATGGATATCGTTTGGGCACAGGCAGAAGAGAGTCAGGACCGTACTGTCGATACCCACATTAAAACCCTGCGCTCAAAATTGCGTATGGCTTACGATGAGGAGTCACCAATCCGCACTCATCGTGGGTTGGGCTATAGTCTGAGTTACCGATGATGAGTTGTCAGCTATGAAGAGTCAGCGATGAAAATCGGCATGCGCTTACTGCTAGGTTACTTTCTGATAGTGGCTATTGCCGGTTATTTTGTTATTCGTATTTTCGTACAAGAGGTGAAACCTGGCGTCCGGCGCGCCACCGAAGGCACATTAGTGGATACCGCCACACTACTGGCACAGTTTGCCCGGCAAGATATGCTGCTGGATAACGTTGCCAGTGGTCAATTGGCACAAGCGTTTGCTTCGCTAAATTTGCGGCCAATAGGTGCCAATATTGAAGGTATTCGCAAGGATCGTAACGAATATCGCGTTTATCTGACGGATGCCGACGGGCGGGTGATTTTTGATTCATCGGGTAAAGCGGTAGGGCAAGATTATTCGCGCTGGAATGATGTTTGGCTGACGCTACGTGGTGAATATGGCGCACGCAGCACCCGTACCAATCCCGCAGATGAACAAAGTTCGGTAATGTATGTGGCGGCACCGGTCATTGCTGAAAACAAAATCATCGGGGTGCTCAGTGTGGGTAAACCCAATATTTCCATGGCGCCCGTTATCAAACGCAGTGAGCGTAAGATCTTGTTGGCTGGTGGTATCTTGCTCGGTATTGCTCTGTTGATTGGCTTGGGCTTCGTATGGTGGATAAACCGCGCTATCGGCAAATTAGTAGATTACGCTGAACGGGTGGCCGAGGGGCAGGTTGTGGCGCTGCCAGCGATCGGCAGTAGCGAGTTGAATGATTTGGCCCGCGCACTGGAAAGTATGCGTCTTAAATTGGATGGCAAAGCCTACATCGAACAATATGTTCACACCATGACTCATGAGCTGAAAAGCCCATTAGCCGCCATTACCGGTGCAGCTGAACTGCTACGTGAGTCGCCCCCGCCAGCCACTGCCCAGCGGTTTATTGTTAATATTGAGCAGCAAAGTGCACGCATCCGGCAACTGGTAGATAAAATGTTGGTGCAGGCACGGCTCGAGAGTCGGGTTGATTTACAGTTTTCTCCATTGGATATCAGTCACATACTCAAACAAACCTTCAGTGCGAAAGAGGCACAGGCTGTCAGCCGAGGTATTTACCTGCAACTGAAAAGCGCCGATAGCGCAATATTAACCGGGGATGGGTTATTACTCAGTCAGGCGCTGACCAATCTGATTGATAATGCACTGGATTTCACACCTTCAGGCGGGGCTGTGATACTCAGTGGCGAGCGGCATGAGGGGGAGTATCTGATAACGGTTGAAGATAATGGCAGCGGTATTCCCGATTACGCTCAAGAGAAGATTTTCGACCGTTTTTATTCATTACCAAGGGCCGATAGCCCGAAAAGTACTGGGTTGGGGCTGAATTTTGTGCGCGAGGTGGTCGCTATTCATCGCGGGCAGATTTCGCTGGAAAACCGCTTGCCACAAGGGGTGAGTGCCTATTTAACGCTGCCGCTAGATGCCACATGATTGGCTGACTTCACCTTCACTTCACATAGCCTCATTCTGCTTTCACTTCACTGACTTAAGCTGCTCTCCTGACCTTAAAAGGAGCGCAAGTCATGTTCAAGTCCGTACTGTTTTGGAAAATAGCCACATTGCTGGGCTTAATTCTATTGATGATGATCCCGAAAGAGATGTTACTGAACGTTATCTCTGAACGCAGTGGTTATCGGCAAAGTGTTATCGATAAAGTCAGTGACAGCACCAGCCGATCGCAGAAGATCCTTGGCCCGCTAATTGTGGTGCCTTATAGCGAATGGGTAGAAAGCGAAGTTGATGGCAAGAAAAAGAGAGAGTGGATTAATCGCAGTCGCTACATACTGCCGGAGGTCATGACCGTTAGCGGTGCGCCGGATGTTGATGTGCGGCGATTGGGTATTTATAAAGCGCAAGTCTATCAGGGGGCGCTTAATTTCAACGCACAATTTGACGCTACGGCATTAGACGACTTGATACATGACGGCGTCACTATTGGCAGACCGTCACTGGTGGTGGCGCTGAGCGATTCGCGGGGTATACAGCAAATTTCGCCACTCACGGTGGGCAGCCAAAAAATTAACTTCGAACCCGGTGCTTTCCTGGGTCGGACTGCGCAAGGTGTTCATGCAGAGCTTTCATTGGCGCAGATTCAACAGAAAAAATTTGATATTAGCTTTACATTGACGCTGACTGGCACCAATAGCCTGTCGGTAGTCCCTATCGGGCGTAGCAGTGAGCTAACCTTACAAAGCAATTGGCCGCATCCTAATTTTGTCGGCGAGTTTTTACCGTTGCAGCGCAAGGTGGACGAAAAAGGTTTTCGTGCCCACTGGAGCACTAACTGGCTGGCCAACAACATAAATATCAACTTTGCGGGTGATGACCCACATGTCGACTTCAATGAGTTACCCGCTTTTAGCACCAGCTTGATTGAACCGGTCGATCACTACCAGTTAACCGAACGAGCCATTAAGTATGCCATTCTGTTTATTGGCCTCACTTTCTTCAGCTTCTTCCTGTTTGAAAGCCTGACCTCACTGCGTGTGCATCCAATTCAATATCTGTTGGTGGGGGCCGCTCTGGTGCTGTTCTACCTAATGTTGCTGGCGTTCTCTGAACATCTTGGCTTCGCGCTGGCTTATACTATCGCCAGTTTGAGTTGCAGCTTGTTGATCGCAATCTACCTGAGTGCGGTGCTGGGCGGGTGGCGGCGAGGCGGATTGTTTGCTGGTGGTTTATTGTTGTTGTACGGGGTTTTGTTTGGCTTGCTGCAATCGGAAGACCATGCATTGTTACTCGGCGCAGGGCTGCTGTTTATTATTCTGGCCGCAGTGATGGTGTTAACCCGGCGTTTAGACTGGTATCAAGTGGCTAACCCACAGCTATTGACCGGGCAGAAATCGACCGAAGCCAATACCGATAAGACGGTGAATAAACCGCTAGCAGTAGAGGGCAGCAGTACCGACGCGTTTCGCTTATGGGATTGATATAACGCAAGGGATACAGAAGCGGGCACATTAGGTGCCCGTTTGGCTGACTACAGTAGCGCGTCCATCTCTAAGAGAATTTGATCACACCATTGCTCGATGCGCTCTTCGCTCAAATCGTATTGATTGACCTCATCCAATGCTAAACCAACAAAGTGTTTACCATCGGCGCTGAGTGGTTTTGGGCTAGTAAATTCAAACCCTTCCGTCGGCCAAAAACCGATAAACTCCACTCCCAGTGGGGCGATATGATCGTGCAGCATACCAAGGGCATCCAGGAACCATTCGCTATATCCGAATTGATCGCCCATGCCATACATGGCGACAATCTTTCCCTTCAGATTAAGCTGCGTTAACTGTGGCCAGATGGCTTCCCAGTCTTCCTGTAATTCGCCGAAATCCCAGGTAGGGATACCTAAAATCAGGATGGAATAGGCTTCCATTAACTGGGGGCTGGCATCCTTCAGGTTGTGCAAATCAACCAAATCTTCGCCAAGAATATCGCGGATTTTTTCTGCCACCATTTCGGTATAGCAGGTGCTGGAGCCGTAAAAGAGACCAATCTTCATGATGTATAGCCATAGCATTACTAATAAGGAATAGCATCGAGTGTACCAGATTTGTCTCGTCATCAGGCATAATGGCGCTTGAGTTCAATCAAAGAGAGAAACAACAATGCAACAGCAAAATAACCCGCTGATTGAACAGTTTCTAGATGCCTTATGGCTGGAAAGAAACCTGGCTGAGAATACACTGGCGTCATATCGTCTGGATTTACATGCATTAACCGGATGGTTAGAACATCACGGCAGTGATTTATTGCGTGCAGGTTCGCAGGACTTGCAATCCTTTCTTGCTGAGCGCATTGAAGGCGGCTATAAAGCGACCAGTTCGGCACGCTTACTCAGTGCGATGCGTCGTCTGTTCCAATATTTATACCGCGAAAAGCTGCGTGAAGATGATCCGACGGCTCTGCTCTCATCACCTAAATTGCCGCAACGCTTACCTAAAGATTTAAGTGAGGCACAGGTTGATAGGCTGCTCAACTCACCCAATGTTGATATCCCGCTAGAATTGCGCGATAAAGCCATGCTGGAAGTGCTTTATGCCACGGGCTTGCGGGTATCGGAGCTGGTCGGGTTGACCATCAGTGATGTCAGCCTGCGTCAGGGTGTGGTGCGGGTTATTGGTAAAGGAAATAAAGAGCGGCTGGTGCCATTGGGCGAAGAAGCGGTGTACTGGATTGAAAACTACATGGAGCATGGGCGTCCATGGTTGATTAATGGCCAGTCACTAGATGTGCTGTTCCCCAGCAATCGTAGCCAGCAAATGACCCGACAGACTTTCTGGCATCGCATCAAACACTATGCGATCCTTGCAGGTATTGATAGTGAACGGCTTTCACCCCATGTATTACGGCACGCTTTTGCCACGCACCTACTGAATCACGGTGCTGACCTGCGTGTGGTACAAATGTTACTGGGCCACAGCGATTTGTCGACAACCCAGATTTATACTCATGTAGCTACGGAACGTTTGAAACAGCTACATCAACAGCATCATCCACGTGCATGATTGTTTTGTAGAAAAACGATGTTGTGTGGAAAGAGATAGGATTCATAAATGAGAAAAAGTTTATTGTTACTGCCGGTGTTCATCGCCGCATTCGCCGGCCCGGTTAACGCAGATGATGCCGCTATCCAACAGACGCTAAAAAAATTAGATATTCAGCAAGCTGATGTCCAGCCTTCGCCGATCCCAGGTTTGAGCACGGTGATGACCGAAAACGGTGTGCTTTATATCTCAGCCGACGGTCAGCATCTGTTGCAAGGGCCACTGTATGATGTGAGCGGTAGCCAGCCAGTCAATGTGACCAATCAGATGTTGGTGAAAAAGCTTGAAGCATTAAGCAGTGAAATGATTGTGTATAAAGCACCGCAGGAAAAACATGTTGTTACGGTGTTTACCGATATCACCTGTGGTTACTGCCATAAGTTGCATGAGCAGATGAAAGACTATAACGCGCTGGGCATTACTGTGCGTTATCTGGCGTTCCCACGTCAGGGCTTAAGCTCTCAGGCAGAAAAAGATATGCGATCCATCTGGTGTATGGCTGATCGTAATAAAGCGTTCGATGAAGCAATGAAAGGTACCGAGATATCACCGGCTACCTGTAAAACAGACATTAGCAAGCATTACCAGCTCGGCGTACAGTTTGGTATTCAGGGCACGCCTGCGATTGTGCTGCAAAACGGCACTATCGTTCCCGGTTATCTGGAGCCGAAAGAGATGTTGGCAATGCTGAATAAGCATCAGGCTTCCTTAAAAGCGGCGGGTTAATCACCCGTGACACTCAAAACTCAACTTCGTCGTCGTGAGGCGGCGGATGACAGCCATTTACCGGCGCAATTGCATCCGTTGCTGCGCCGCCTCTATGCCAGTCGTGGGGTTAAAACTGCGACAGAACTGGAACGAGGCGTAAAAGGTCTATTGCCCTGGCAGCAACTCGATGGCATTGATGCCGGGGTTACCCTGTTACAGCAAGCACTGGCTGACAAACGGCGTATCGTGATTGTCGGCGATTTTGATGCCGATGGTGCCACCAGCACTGCACTGGCAGTACTGGCTTTGCGCAGCATGGGTGGCAGTAATGTTGATTACCTGGTGCCCAATCGCTTTGACGATGGCTACGGGCTTAGCCCGGAAGTGGTTGAACAGGTCGCTGCCCGTGGTGCGGAATTGATCGTCACGGTTGATAACGGTATTTCTTCTCATGCCGGGGTGGATTTGGCCCATGCCTTGGGCATTCAGGTGCTGGTTACCGACCACCATCTGCCGGGTGAAACCTTACCAGCGGCTGAAGCTATCATTAATCCGAATCTGGTTGGTTGTGATTTTCTCTCCAAATCACTGGCTGGGGTGGGTGTTACCTTCTATCTGATGTTGGCATTGCGCGCCCGTTTGCGAGAGAGCGGTTGGTTTGAGCAACGAGCTTTAGCCGTGCCCAATCTGGCTGAACTATTGGATTTAGTGGCGCTGGGGACGGTGGCGGATGTGGTGCCACTGGATGCCAATAATCGGATTCTGGTCCATCAGGGATTAAGCCGTATTCGTGCGGGGAAATGCCGTCCAGGGGTCCGTGCACTATTGGAAGTCGCCAACCGTGATGCCCGTCAATTGGCTGCCAACGATCTCGGCTTCTCCCTTGGCCCACGGCTTAATGCTGCCGGTCGTCTCGATGACATGTCTATTGGGGTTGCACTTCTTCTCACTGACGATATCGCTCAGGCCAGAGCTTTAGCAATCGATTTGGATGCCCTTAATCAGGCGCGCCGAGAGATAGAGCAGGGGATGCAGGTTGAGGCGCTGCAACTGTGCGACCAACTGGAACGTACCAGCACGGCATTGCCCTACGGCATTGCGATGTACCATCCAGAATGGCATCAGGGTGTGGTAGGGATTTTAGCCTCGCGCATCAAAGAACGTTTTCATCGGCCTGTCATTGCTTTTGCCCCAGCGGGTGAAGGATTACTGAAGGGGTCGGGGCGCAGTGTGGCTGGGTTACATATGCGCGATGCTCTTGAGCGGCTGGATACATTGAACCCAGGATTGATGCTGAAGTTTGGCGGCCATGCAATGGCGGCAGGATTATCATTGGAACAAGATAAATTCGATGAGTTCCGTCAGCGTTTTGCCGATTTAGTCGGTGAATGGATGGATGCCTCACAATTGGAAGGCGTTATTTGGTCTGATGGTGAACTGAAAGGCAACGAATTATCGCTGGAAACGGCTGAGTTGTTGCGTGATGGTGGCCCCTGGGGGCAGTCTTTCCCAGAACCGACATTTGATGGCAAATTCCGTATTTTGCAGCAACGGCTGGTGGGGGAGCGTCATCTAAAACTGATGATTGAGCCGCTGAATGGCGGGCCGCTACTCGATGGTATTGCGTTTAATATCGATACCACCTTATGGCCGGACAGCAGTGTGCGTGAGGTTAAGCTGGCTTACAAACTCGATATCAATGAATATCGCGGTAATCGTAGTGTTCAGTTGTTGGTCCAGCATTTGTGGCCTTATTAGGCAACATTCCAATGAAGCCCGATGAGCTGGCTCAGGCCAGTGATTCGGGTGAATAAGTCGCGTTAACGCCACTGTGATTTCAAGTAAGCAGGAAATATAGTCAACGAGCTATAAACCGCCGAACAGATCCGTTAGAATTACCAATTCTGTGCCCTAAATAATTCAAGTTGCAGGAAGGCGGCAACTGAGTAAATTCCGATGAGTTGACGTCAGTCAATGATCCGGGTGAACGAAGACAGCCAACACCCATGCAGCTTGAAGTATGACGGGTATAATGACATTCCGTCATCTACGACTCAACGTAAGACTCAAAACCATGTTTGAAATAAACCCGGTAAAAAACCGAATTCAGGACCTGTCTGATCGGACAGACGTTCTCAGGGGGTATCTTTGACTATGATGCCAAGAAAGAGCGACTGGAAGAAGTAAACGCCGAGCTGGAACAGCCCGACGTCTGGAATGAACCTGAGCGTGCGCAAGCGCTGGGTAAAGAACGTTCTGCGCTGGAAGAGATTGTCTCGACCATTGATCAATTGGATCAAGGTATGGAAGACGTTTCCGGCTTGCTGGAATTGGCGATTGAAGCTGACGATGAAGAGACTTTTAACGAAGCCATTGCCGAGTTAGAGATCCTTGACGGCAAGCTGGGCCAGCTCGAATTCCGCCGCATGTTTTCTGGTGAATATGATAGCGCCAACTGCTACCTGGATTTACAAGCGGGTTCTGGCGGTACAGAAGCCCAGGACTGGGCCAGCATGCTGCTGCGTATGTACCTGCGCTGGGCTGAATCAAAAGGCTTCAAAACTGAAATCATCGAAGAATCTGATGGTGATGTTGCAGGCCTGAAGTCTGCCACCATTAAGATCATCGGCGATTACGCCTTTGGCTGGTTACGTACTGAAACTGGCGTTCATCGCCTGGTTCGTAAAAGCCCGTTTGACTCCGGTGGCCGTCGTCATACCTCTTTCAGTTCTGCTTTTGTCTATCCAGAAGTTGATGACGATATTGATATCGAAATCAACCCGGCAGATCTGCGTATTGACGTTTACCGCGCATCCGGTGCGGGTGGTCAGCACGTCAACAAAACGGAATCTGCGGTACGTATTACCCACCTTCCGACCAATATCGTGACTCAGTGCCAGAATGACCGTTCTCAGCATAAGAACAAAGATCAAGCGATGAAGCAGTTGAAGGCGAAGCTGTATGAGTTTGAGATGCAAAAGAAAAATGCTGATAAACAGGTTCTGGAAGACAACAAGTCTGATATCGGTTGGGGTAGCCAGATCCGTTCTTATGTACTGGATGACTCCCGTATCAAAGATTTGCGTACCGGCGTGGAAACACGTAACACGCAAGCGGTACTGGATGGTGATCTGGACAAATTCATTGAAGCAAGTTTGAAAGCCGGGCTATGAGGAACTGAGATGTCAGAGCAAAAACCACAAGTCGCTGAGCAAGCGCAAGAACCAGAACTCAATAGTGAGTTACAAGCTCGTCGGGAAAAGCTGGCCTTGCTGCGGGAAAAGGGAATTGCGTTCCCTAATGATTTCCGTCGTGAGCACCTCTCTGACCAGCTACATGCTGAGTACGGCAGTAAAGAGAATGAAGAGTTAGAAGCACTGAATATCGAAGTCACTGTTGCTGGCCGTATGATGACTCGCCGTATTATGGGTAAAGCATCATTCGTCACACTACAAGATGTCGGTGGCCGTATTCAGTTGTACGTTTCCCGCGATGATCTGCCGGAAGGCGTTTATAACGAAGAATTCAAAAAGTGGGATCTGGGCGATATTCTGGGTGCTCGTGGCAAGCTGTTTAAAACTAAAACCGGTGAGCTATCTATCCACTGTAGCGAATTGCGCCTGTTGACTAAAGCGCTGCGTCCGCTGCCGGATAAATTCCACGGCTTGGCTGATCAGGAAACCCGTTACCGTCAGCGTTATTTGGATCTGATCGCTAACGACGAATCTCGCCATACTTTCAAAGTTCGTTCGCAAGTGATGTCTGGTATTCGTAGTTTCATGGTGGAAAAAGGCTTCATGGAAGTCGAAACCCCTATGATGCAAGTGATCCCAGGTGGTGCTTCAGCGCGTCCGTTTGTGACTCATCACAATGCGCTGGATATCGATATGTACTTGCGCATCGCGCCAGAACTGTATCTGAAACGCCTGGTTGTTGGTGGTTTTGAACGTGTATTCGAAATCAACCGTAACTTCCGTAATGAGGGCGTTTCCCCACGTCATAACCCAGAGTTCACCATGATGGAACTCTATATGGCGTATGCGGATTACAAAGATCTGATCGTGCTGACTGAAGAGCTGTTCCGCACTCTGACTGAAACCGTATTGGGTAGCAGTGTGGTGCAGTATGGTGAGCAGACATTCGATTTCGGTAAGCCTTTTGCCAAACTGACCATGAAAGAAGCCATTTGCAAATATCGCCCTGAAACCAATGTGGCAGATTTGGACGATATGGACAAAGCTTTGGCTATCGCCGAGTCATTAGGTATTAAAGTTGAGAAGAGCTGGGGCTTGGGCCGCGTTCAATGCGAGATCTTCGAGGAGACCGCAGAGAGCCACCTGATTCAGCCTACTTTCATTACTGAATATCCAGCAGAGGTTTCTCCGCTGGCACGTCGTAATGATGATAATCCGTTTATCACTGACCGCTTTGAGTTCTTTATCGGTGGCCGTGAGATTGGTAACGGTTTCTCAGAGTTGAATGACGCTGAAGATCAGGCTCAGCGTTTTGCTGATCAGGTTAGTGCTAAAGAAGCTGGCGATGATGAAGCGATGTTCTACGATGAAGACTACGTCACCGCGCTGGAACATGGTTTGCCGCCAACTGCTGGTTTGGGCATCGGCATCGACCGTATGGTGATGTTGTTTACCAACAGCCACACCATCCGTGACGTTATCCTGTTCCCAGCGATGCGTCCGGTTAAATAAGTTTATTGTGGTAGCGGTAATCTATAAGGGTGCTACGGCACCCTTTTTACTAAGCAAAAACCGCCATAGTTATACTTGGTTTAATCTAATCGCTTAAAATACCGGCGCTTAGACCATATCTTCGCTTGCCCACGAGAAAGAACCGGTTATAATGCAAACCGCACACCGAAGCGGGTGTAGTTCAATGGTAGAACGAGAGCTTCCCAAGCTCTATACGAGGGTTCGATTCCCTTCACCCGCTCCAATCTAACGTTTCGCAGTATCTCCCGAAGTACATCAAACCCAGTCATAGTAAGATTTAGGCCACTGTTGTTGTCTCTTGACGGCTATTGTTGTTCACGGGAATCCACATACAAACGTGTATAGTTATCTGTATAGAAATTCTCTACACTCCAAATTCTATACACATCATGTTTTATACACTCTGGATTCTATACACTCTGGATTCTATACACATCGCACTCACGGACCTTGAGATACGCTGTGCAAAACCCCAAGAGAAGCCCTACACCAAAGCGGATGGTAATGGATTGTCTCTGCTGGTGGAGCCAAATGGCTCGAAAGGTTGGCGCTTCAGATACCGTTTTGCTGGCAAACCTAAAATGCTTTCATTGGGCACTTAGCAGACCGGTCAACAGAGAACCCGGCGCATCTTTCGATGCCCCCGTCCAGCCCACCATTGCTTTTTCACAGGTGTAACTGTACCCGCACATAGTAACCGCCTGCGCGGTTGTGCGCTCTGTTTTGTCTCGGGCTGCTAAAGCCAGCAACGGATTTTGCCGCTGCGGGGGCACTATATCCGGCCATTCTCTACTGTTCAATTAACCAGTGGTAAATTAGGACAAACATTTTTGTAGATGCGAGAGGGGCCGCATTTGTGGGTGTAATATGTATGTAATGCATCGATATCAATTATTATTTGGATTCAAAAATCAGTTTTTAATAAGATTAAAATTAGTAAATAATTAGGTTTTTGTGTTGACCATACTTACATATAGCTCTACTATTTGACAATAACAGCGGATGTGATCACTTATAAAAGTGAGGAAACGATGGTCAAGGTTGACTGGTCGAGGAAAGCGGTTAAGCAGTTACTTTCAATAGATGTCAGATATCGAAAATCCATCAGTGAAAAAGTGAATAAACTGACAAATTTCCCTGCTGTTGATTTGGATATCAAAAAGTTACAGACCGGTGATAGCCAATATCGGATGCGAGTGGGGAATTACAGGATTATTTTTCAGATTATAGAGGGAACCCCTGTGATATGTACGATCCAGGAAGTTAAACGCAGAACCACAACGACCTATTAGTAGGCTGGCTCAGTAGATTTCCTCTCAAAGGCATGGTGTTATTTTTCTAAACTAAGGTGAATAAGATGGCAAAACTACAATACATTCATGATGAAGCAGGAGAGCCTCAGTTTGTGGTCTTACCCATTGCCGAATACCAGCAACTTATCTCTAATGCGAAGTACGATGATATTCCCTATGTTGCTGATCACGATGATGATCAGACCATCCCGAATGAAGTTGTTCAAATCATGGTAAACGATGGTGTCAGTTTGCTGGCTGCATGGCGTATCTACCGTGGCTTTTCGCAATATGAAATAGCAGAACTGCTTGGCACCACCCAATCTGCTGTATCCCAATGGGAAGCCGTAGATTCTCGCCCACAAAAGAAAACCAGAGAGAAATTAGCAGAAATTTATAAATGCCGGGCAGCACAGATGATTTTGTAAATGCTGTAATAAAAATTACTGGCTTCGTCACCTCAATAACCATAACTCATTGATATTTGTTAAATCATCTGCAAAACAAACCTACTAGGTTATTTTCTTGCTATAAATAACCTAGTAGGTTATGTTTATTGAGTGAAACTTGCTCAAGGATGGCAATGAAATGGAGAAACGGACTCCGCATACTCGTTTACTAAAAGTAAAAGAATTGGTATTGAAAGGGAATGTTAAATCGACTCGAACTGCCAGAGATGGCGCTGAAGAGCTGGGGCTGAGTTTTAGGGATATGTGTGATGTAGTTTGCGAACTGACTAGCGCCGATTTTTATAAAAGTATGACGACACATCAAGATCATACGATTTGGCAGGATGTTTACCGCCCCATGCTTTCGTGCGGTAGAGTTTATTTGAAAATCACGGTTATCGATGATGTTTTGATTGTCTCGTTTAAGGAGCTTTAATGATGAAATGTCCAGTTTGTGGTGGTGCAGAATTAATCCACGAAGCGCGTGACGTCCCCTTTACCTATAAAGGGCGTAAGTTCATCGTCGAAGGCGTGATAGGACAACATTGCCCGGCATGCGGTGAAACAATCATGACTGAAGCTGAGTCCGATACCTATGCAGCAAAAACAATGCTTTTGCGAAAAATGGTTAATACAGAATCGATTGCACCCGCATATATTGTGCAGGTGCGAAAAAAATTGGGTCTAAACCAGCGGGAAGCTAGTGAGATTTTTGGAGGTGGAGTGAATGCTTTTTCGCGTTACGAAAAGGGTAAGGCGTTGCCACACCCATCAACGATAAAATTGTTGCAAGTGCTTGATAAACACCCTGAGTTATTGAATGAAATCAGGTAGTTGTTTGGGGGGCAAGATACTTTTTAATGTGATTTTTGCGGCTGATGGGATAG
>NZ_JAULSM010000003.1:0-67047 GCF_041538345.1 Yersinia sp. 1652 StPb PI
CTTCAGGTGGCCAAATTAACTATGCCACTACATTGATACCTTATTCATTAATAACATAGTAGGAAAACATAATGCTATTTAGTTGATGGTTAGGAGATTGAATCGCTTCTTTTAAGAACGCCAGACCATGAACGGCAGCAAGCCCTATACCACGGATGATGGGTCTATGCGTGAGTTTATATGTTAATATACCTTATATAGCCTATTTTTAACCTGAAACCCGAGAGCGTTCAAAATTCTGTGTCACGTTAAAACCATCATAGCGTTATTGTCAGTATCCCACCCAAACGGCCCATTCACTTTTAGAGATCTTCCGACATACTGATTATGTCACCTGAGGAGATCGCTATGCGTAAGATCCGATTCACTGAGCACCAGATCATCGCCGTCCTGAAATCAGTCGAAGCAGGTCAGTTTGGCAGGTGGTGATTGCGGTATCATCACCTGTAGTTCCTCCCGTTCAGACTTCCCGACATACGCCCAAGACTTGCCATGTGTACCTGTCACCTTATCAACAGATAAAATAGTTCAGTTGTAATATATATTCGCTATTTTGAAGTCCTAAAATTTACATTTCTCATTAATTATCATCCCGTCATATACAATTTTTCACTGCTCTCCGTTACGGATTGCGCCAATCTGTGTGCACTGTTGAAACTACAGGAGAGCGTAATGCGCCTTTCCCCAAAATTCTGCGTTTTGTCGCTGATTGTAGTTGGAACTTTCCAGACTCAAGCCGCCGAAAAGGGCGAGCTGGTTCTGGTTATGCGTCAGCTTGATCAGGTTCAAGCCGGTTTTGACCGCGCCCGTGTGGTAGCTAATCAGCATGCTCAGGATGCCCGCTTTTATTTCGATTATCTCAGTGCAAAACGTGATATCACCACCATGAAACAAGGTATTGAACGTTATCTGGCACCCTCTCGGGCGCAACCATCATTGCCTCTGTCTGTCACCGGCCAATACCGCGAGGAGAAGCGCTGATGCCGATGACCCGCGTCCAGCAGTCAGCCTGGCATGCTGGTACCGGCGGTGGGATGGAACCCTCGGCGCTTAATTTTCTGATTCTCGGGCTTTTTGGCGGCTCGTTATTCCTATTCGCCGCCTGGGTACTGGTCACGGCTTTTCGCGGTGTGTCCAACAAGTCAGTGCCGATGGACAAACTACCAGAGGCCGCCATCCGTCTGATTCTGTTACTGCTCCTGACTCTGTTCTTCTTTTTCCACTGATTTAAGGGTAAGTCAATGAAGTTAATTGTTTTTATACGTCAAAAGTTAACCTTGATAGTGGGAAGTGGCTGGTTCTATATCGGGAGTGCATTTGCTGAATTGCCAGCCATCGAACAGCCTTCATCGGGTGGGGGAACTGGTACTTATAATACCTTTAGAGGGTACCTGCGGGATGGACTGACGCTCGGTGCACTGGTTATCTGCGCCGTTGCTTTTATTGTCGTAGCCAATGCCGCAATCAGCTGCTTCCACCATGTGCGTCAGGGAAAAGCGACCTGGACTGAGTTTGGCACTTTTATCATTATCGGCGTGATCTTGCTGGTGGTTATCATCTGGCTCGTCACCCAAGCCAGCGGCATCCTCTAAGGAGGTGGTATGGCTGTGATTGAGTTTCTGCCCGACCGCCTGAATACGCCACCTGTTGTCTGGCGCGGATTCACTTCTGGTGAGTTTCTTCTGGCGGTTGGCTGTGGTTCCTTGCTCGGTATCCCTGTTTCTATTCCATTTATCCTCATCCCCGCACTTGGCTGGGTTGCTATCCCAATCAGCATGCTAATTATGCCTATTGTGGTGGTTTTTATCGGTGGCCGATGGGTCAGCCAATACAAACGTGGCAAGCCTGATAACTACCTCCGGCGACGTTTAGAACAAATACGAGCGCGGCTAGGATTTGCTCATAATCTGGTGATTGTCAGCCGGGCGTGGGAGCTACGGCGTTCACGTCAGTTTAAACGGGGAGTAACAAAATGAGCCGTTTTCGCAATGCCGTTAGCGCTCGGGACCATCATATTTTTTCGCTTCGACTATTTTGCGCCATGTTCTTTATTGGCATGCTCGTTGCCAGTATTGGCTGGATGCAGGCACCGCGCGACCTCACCATCCACAATCCGCCAGATCTACGCTCAGGCAGTAGCAAAAAATGGTGGGAAGTGCCGCCGTCTACGGTTTACAGCTTTGCGTTCTACATCTTCCAGCAATTGAATGCCTGGCCCAAAAATGGCGAGGTAGATTACCCAGCCAAAATAACCCAACTAAGCCCTTATCTAACACCCGCCTGTCAGGACTTCTTGAACAAAGATGCCCGCTTTCGCACCGATAACGGTGAACTCAAAGATCGGGTACGTGTGGTCTATGAAATCTCCAAACGGGGTTATAGCAGCAAGAGTGTGGATATCAAATCTGGTGATGAATGGGTAGCCAGATTGGATTTGGTGGCCGATGAGTATTACCACACTGAACCGGTCAAAAGAGCCTTGGTGCGCTATCCCATCAAGGTGATCCGCTGGGAAGGTGACCCGGAACGTAACCCATTCGGACTGGCGCTGGATTGCTATGACAGTGTGCCACAACGACTTGAGGCAATACCGTTACAGATACAGAAAAAGAAAGCGGGGATGTTCTAATGAGACTGAACACCTTGATAACTCTGGTATTGATGACGCTTTCTGCTGTAGCCAGTGCGGTTGAGCTGATGAAGTGGGAGCGGATCCCGCTGCAAATCCCTCTGAATATCGGTCAAGAACGTATTATTTTCGTGGATAAAAATGTGCGTGTGGGGGTTCCTCCGTCCTTGAACGGGAAGCTGCGAGTACAAAGCAGCGGCGGTGCTGTTTATCTTGATGCCCGCAAAGCCTTTCCAGTCACTAGATTGCAGTTACAGAACAAGGTCAATGGCGAAATTATTCTTCTCGATGTGAGTGCAGAACCGGGTAAATCAACTCGGGAACCAGTGCAACTGGTCTATGAGGGGGAAGTGTCCTCTGCTTCTGCCAGTGGCAAATCATCTTCTGCGCAGAGCAAAGCAAGATCCAAACGGCACAAACCGACAAAATTAAATGCTCCCATACCTGTGGTACTCACGCGTTATGCCGCTCAGAGTCTATATGGGCCGCTGCGCACGGTTGAAGCGGTGCCGGGTATTAGCAACGAGCGGCTCAATCTCCCTTTACGTATCACCACATTATATCCCTCAGTACCGGTTGTAGTCAGCCCTCTGGCGGGCTGGAACCTTAATGGTTACAGCGTTATTGCCCTACAGGTGTGCAACACGGCGGCGACCAAAGTCATGCTCGATCCGCGCGCGTTGCAGGGGACATTTATCGCTGCAACCTTTCAGCACCGCTGGCTGGGTAATGCAGGAACGCCAGAAGATACAACCGTGCTGTATCTGGTGGTGCATGGGCGTCCCGACGCAGCATTTATATCTGAAGCCATAATAGTTACGGACAAGGATCAGAAGCTACGGAGTACTCGACGATGAAAGTGAAATCCAACCTATTGGTCAAACTCATGGTGCCGCTGACCATTTTGGCGGCTGTGTTGATAGGCGTAAAATCCTGCTCGACCAGAAATGAACAAGCGGTAATTTTTGATAAAGCAGGTGGTGTGTTGGCTGAACTTACGCCAGAAGATCTCAAAGCCATGGGTATTGAAGGGGATACGCCACAGGATACGCTGCGTACCTTGGTTGGAAGTTTGAGAATGGTCACTAACCGCCAAAATCAACTGGATGCCAACAATAAGGCCTTGGCGGATGAGAATAAAAACCTGAAGCAGCTTACCCAGAATGCCGATGAACGCATCAATCAGGCCATTGCTAATTCTCAGGCTCATGCCGATAAAGCTCAGAGGCAATTAACAGGGCAGGTTCAGGAAATAACTCCACAAATCAGTGTGTTGATGCAAGCATTGAAAGATAAAGGCAATCACAGTGATATTCCCGTGGGGCTGGGTTTGAGTGATGGGGGATTCGAGAATGCTCCGCCCGTGTTGAATAATGATGGCTTACAGTGGATCGAGCCAAATGACGGCGTTGCTGTTGATGCTAATAGTAAGAGTAATAACAGTGCAGCCAACGGTTTCACCTTTGCCACCTCTTTTCTCGATGACAACCCGATCACTCGCCAGAAATCTGAGTTGGCGAATAAAACCCATAATGGGCAGAACCTGAATGGTAATAATGTGGCAGAGGAGCCAGTTGAGCCTGTGTATACCCTACCGGAGAACACCACCCTGATCGGCAGCCGAGCCATGACCGCGCTGCTGGGCCGTGTACCAATTGATGGCAAAGTGACAGACCCCTATCCCTTCAAAGTATTAATCGGAAAAGACAACCTAACGGCAAATGGCATCGATCTACCCGATGTTCAGGGCGCGATTATCGCAGGTAGCGCAACTGGCGACTGGACACTGTCTTGTGTTCGTGGTTCGGTGACCAGTATCACCTTTGTATTCACCGACGGCACGGTGCGTACTTTGCCACGTCCAGCGAGTAAATCTGAGAGTAATAGCAATCAGAACAACAGTATAGGTTGGTTATCTGATGAAAATGGTATTCCGTGTCTATCAGGAGAGCGTAAATCGAACGCTTCCAGCTACCTGCCAACACTCTTTGCCTTATCTGCCAGTAGTGCGGCCGGTGAAGCCCCCGCACAAAATCAGAATGCCGCTCAGACCAATGCCAATGGTGGCCTGACATCAACACTGACCGGTGATGCCGGAAAGGTGCTGATGGGGAAAGCAATCTCAGGCGGCATGCAGGAAATAGCGCAGTGGGTAAAGGCGCGTTATGGACAAACCTTTGATGCAATTTATGTTCCACCGGGCATTAAGGTGGCTGTCCACATCACCCGCCAGTTGACGATCGATTATGAAGAACAAGGTCGCAAGGTGAAATATGACTTCAGCCTAAGCCAGCCAGGAACCGGTATGGATTAACAGGAAGATATGATGACGAAAAAACACATGAAGTTGGTTTCTATCCTGTTGCTGTTGACTAGCTGCGTACTCACCGGCTGTTTTACCCGTAAAGATAAAATGTTGCCAGCAGGCAACAGCAGTATGCTGGATATTTGGCACCAGGGTGCATCAACAAATTATGCAACTCGTGAAGGGCGAACGACCTTACGGCGTAATCTTAACGATAGCGAACAAACCACGTCGAAGCAGGCGGCGGAAAGCTACAGTCGTACTCAGGAAAATGAGATACAGCAAACTTTCCCGCGCCTGCCGAATCCTGACATGGTGATGTACGTTTACCCTCATCTTGCTGATGGCAATACGCCGGTACCGGGCTATAGCACGGTGTTTCCGTTCTACAGCCAGATTCAGTATGCCCTGCCGGGTGAACGCATTGAGGATTTGTGATGTTTTCATTATTTCGCGCCAAAGTGGCTTCATCCCATGTTCATCTAACAGGTAACGGCCCTTTTGCTATTAAGGGGCATGAACCCTTTAACAGAGAGGGAAAGTTTACCGATAGTGATGAGGCGAAAACATACAGCACCGCCCCATCTATCATTGATTATATGCCGTGGGCTGAATATCTCGAGGAAGAGCGCTGTCTGCTACTTGATGATGGTTTATCGGTTGGTGCGGTGTTTGACGTCATTCCGGTGGGTACTGAAGGTCGGCCGGCTGAACGCCTTGAAGAGATCCGTGACGCTGTCGAGGATGCACTACAGGACAGTCTGCCGGAGCTGAATGATCACCAGTGGGTGGTACAGTTCTACTGTCAGGATGAAACTGATATAACGGCGTATATGGATAAGTTACGTGGTTACATAAAGCCCTGGGCGCAAGGAACGCCGTTTACACAGGCATGGCTGGCTGAAACAGAACGCCATATGAAAAGTATTTCGGCAGAAAATGGCTTGTTTGAAGACAGGATTGTCACCGGAGCAGTATGGCGTGGTCAGACACGCCGTACCCGCATGGTGATTTACCGTTATGTCGAAAAGCATGGGCGCGATCAGCCACCACCGACAGCGATATTAAATCAAGTTTGTGGCCGCCTTACCGCTGCGTTGGCCGCGGCTGGTATCCGGTGTGAGCGACAAAATGGCGAGCAAATTCATAGCTGGTTACTGCGCTGGTTTAATCCAAAACCAGAATGGATAGCGCCGGATGTCCTCTACGACACAGCCCGACACGACGATGATGCGCCCGATACTCTGCCGCTCTTAAATGACTTTAGTGAAACGCTGTGGTTTACCCGTCCGCGCAGTGATGCAGAGCGTGGCGTTTGGTGGTTTGATAACGTGGCACATAAGGCGGTACCGGTTGAACGTTTACGCCGCGCGCCCCAAACTGGCCATCTGACCGGTGAAGTTCGGCGTGGTGAAAATATTAATACTTTGATGGACCTGATGCCAGAAGGCACAATTATTGCCATGACGCTGATTGTGCAGCCACAAGATGTGCTGGAAGAGGAGTTTAGCCGCCTTGAACGTAACGCGATGGGGGACAATATTGACTCTATCCGTGCTCGTGAAGATACGCATACAGCACGGGAATATCTGGGTAAACGGCATAAATTGTACCGCGCCGCATTAACCTTTCTGATTAAGGCATCGAATCAGGATATTCTGGATAAATATTGCCTTAATATCAGCGCCAAACTGTTGAACGCCGGTTTACAACCAGTCAACCCAGAGCATGAAGTAGCACCGCTTAATGGCTACTTGCGGGCGTTGCCTATGTGTTTTAACCCCGGTGCCGACAAAAATCACTGGTACAGCAGATTAACCTTTGTGCAGCATTTTGCCTGTTTGCTGCCGGTGTTTGGCCGCGACACTGGCACCGGTCATCCGGGGTTCTCGTTTTTCAACCGTGGCGGTGCGCCGCTGACCTTTGATCCACTTAACAAAGATGATCGCACGCAGAATGCACACTTGCTGTTGTTCGGGCCAACTGGCTCGGGGAAATCTGCCACATTGTGCAGTTCACTGTCCCAATTGATGGCAGTTCACCAGCCGCGTCTGTTTCTACTGGAAGCCGGTAACTCCTTTGGCTTACTGGCTGACTATTGCCGCTCGTTGGGGCTGACCGTCAATAAAATCAGTGTCAAACCCGGTAAAGGAGTGTCTTTGGCTCCGTTTGCTGATGCACATCTGCTATTGCAGGTCTCTCGCGATGAATTGGTCACAGATGAAACAGTATTACCCGATATAGATACAGCCGATGATAATGATGAAAAACGCGATATTCTCGGTGAAATGGAGATTGCTGCTCGCCTGATGGTTACCGGCGGTGAAGCGGCCGAAGAAGCGCGTATGACGCGAGCTGATCGCGGCATGTTGCGCGAAGCTATTCTGGCTGCCGCTCGCACTTCCTTTGATGCAAGTCGGCAGATGTTGCCGGAAGACCTGATGCATGCATTGGAATACATTGCACGCGACAACAGTCAAGATGCGGCTGGCCGTGAACATAGAACGGCCAGCCGACGTGCGCGGGCGGAAGAAATGTCGCAAGCACTGCGGATGTTTACCGAAGGATTTGAAGGCGAGTTATTTAATCGCCCCGGAACGCCTTGGCCAGAGGCCGATGTCACCGTTATCGATCTCGGCACACTTGCCCGCGAGGGCTATGAAGCACAGATGGCGGTTGCCGTGATTGCTCTGGTAAATACTGTCAATAACATCGCGGAGCGCGATCAGTATCTTGAGCGTGAAATCACGATGGTGATTGATGAGGCTCATATTGTGACTACCAACCCGTTGCTATCGCCCTATATGACCAAGGTGGTAAAAATGTGGCGTAAGCTCGGGGCCTGGTTGTGGCTGGCGACGCAGAATCTGGCTGACTACCCGGATACGGCTGAGAAAATGCTGAATATGGCGGAGTGGTGGTTATGTTTGACGGTGCCAGCGGATGAGGTCGAACAGATTTCTCGGTTCAAAAAACTCACTGAGGAGCAAAAGGCCATGCTGCTGTCGGCCACAAAGCTCCCTGGATGTTATACCGAGGGCGTGGTGTTAGCCAAACGGTTAGATGCGTTGTTCCGGGTGGTACCACCCAGCCTCTATCTGGCGTTGGGTATGACGGAAAAAGAAGAAAAAGTGCAGCGCCGTCAGTTGATGAACCAGCACAATTGTAGTGAGCTGGCAGCGGCATTCCATGTGGCGCGAAAGCTGGATGAAGTGCGGGGGATTATGGCATAAGAGATGTCATCAGCAACTGGCGACTGATGCTCAAATCCTTTGTGCAGCTGCCGCCAGTTGAACAAGCGATAGCGCGTTAGAGTTATTGAAGAAGATCTGCCATAAATTTTCGCCACCACATATAGAGTTCTTTACTGACCTAAAAACCAGATGAACGCACCTTAATCCGGTAATCCGCTTCAGGAGTGTTCACTACAAGTTAATCTCCCCCGATAGCGGATAACTAAATTACATGGTTTACTAATTGATTAAATTTACTGTTAAGTTAGGCAGGTTTTTGAGCTGAGAGTATGAATATCATTGGACGTTCTTTTTCATCATCCAACGCTGGACAATCTGTAATTTGCTGTGCTGTTGGGCCCCATTCCTCTAAATGTGTAATAACGAAACCATGTTCAATTAAAAGGTTAATATAAGTTCCTAATGTCCTATGTTGCTTAATAACACCTTCAGCTAACCAGTTTGTTACCCGCTCACCTTCAACCTGATAACTATTTACTGGCCACGATTTTTGCCCATCATCTGCAATCAACCAACCGGGTTGCTCAGGTGCAGTGTAGATAGGGTGTTCCGCGGAAAAAATGAAACTTCCCCCCGGAAGCAAGGCGTTATAAATCGTAGTCAGCAACTCCGGAAGGGCTTTGATGTAATGTAATGCCAGAGAACTGTACGCCAAATGGTACATCTGTTGTGGTAGTTTGGTATTTTCCAAATCTTCTTGGCGATAAATAATCCCTTCGTCAGCCGTCATTTCTTTAGCACGATTTAACATTCTCTCGGAAACATCAAGTCCTAATACTTCAACTGCGCCTTGTAAACGCGCATATCGGCAAAACCAACCATAGCCACAACCTAAGTCTACAATTTTATGTCCAGACAGTGGCGGCAGGATTTTGCAAATAGCGGACCACTCCGGAGCGCCATCCAAACCATCTACTGAACGGCTAAGTTTAGCGTAGCCTGAAAAAAATTTTTGATTATCATAAATATTCTGAGCCATTTATATTCCTCTTTAAATGTCATCCCTATTGCTCGATAAAAAGCATCACCAGTTTATCATCAATATAATGATATTAAATAAGACAGGGCGATATCTAAATGTTGTTTTTACTTGAGATATCGCATCGTCGGCAAGCGTGAAAGTAATGTTGAGATTACTATAACAAATAGTTAAAGATATTTAATGTAAATACTAAATAAAATCGACATAGCTTATCTCCTGTTAATTATCAAAACAGAATAAATTCTGTACAGTTTGAGTTGGCAATTTATTGTTAATCGTACTTGATAGAAAGTTTTTGCTTGCTGTTTTCCAGAGATGTTAAATATTGTGTCTCCAGTTTTGACGATGAGGCGATGATATTGTAGTCCCTCCGGTTTTTAGTACCATTGCCATTGATAATTTCCGGCCAGTTTGATCCCTTCCCAATATCGATGCCAGGTTAAATCAGAGATTCCGCCCTTTTTGCAGACTTCGGATAAATTCCTCCGGCGTCTGGTTATTTAATGATGAATGTGGTCGTTGCTGGTTATATTCCTGCCGCCAGTTCTCGATCTTCTCCTGAGCATCTTCCAATGACAGGAACCAGTGTACATTCAGGCAATCATCACGCAGGCTACCGTTGAATGACTCGACCAGAGCATTATCTGTCGGTTTGCCGGGGCGTGAGAAGTCCATTGTCACCTTATTTTCGTATGCCCATCGGTCAACCGCTTTAGAGATAAATTCGCTGCCATTATCCGTTTGCAGCCGGTGGGGGATACGCCGGTGCCGTTGCTTCAGGCGCTCCATAACAGCCACCACATCATCCCCGCGCAACACGTTACCCACCTCGATCGCCAGGCATTCACGACTAAAATTATCCACTACAGTTAGGGCGCGTATCCGACGTCCGTTGAACAGATTATCAGCAACAAAATCCATGCTCCAGCACTGATCTAGTGCGGTCACTTGCGGACGTGTGTGTCTGTGCCTGGCTGTGACATGCCGGCGTGGGCGTTTTGCCCGCAGATTCAGCCCTTCCTGACAGTAAATTCGGTGGGTTTTCTTGTGGTTGACTAACCAACCCTCGCGGCGCAAAAGAATATGAATACGCGGGCAACCATAGCGGATCCGCGTCTGTGCAATTTCTCTTATCCGGTGAGTCAGGGCCCTGTCATCACGACAACTGCGATACTGGTATACCGTGCGACTCTGCATCATTAAACGGCAACTACGACGCAGGCCGATACGATATGCATCCAGCAGGTAAGTCACCGCTTCACGCTTCTGGATGGGCCTCAGAACTTTTTTCGAATGACATCCTGAAGCATTTCCTTATCCAGACTGAGGTCCGCCACCAGACGTTTGAGCCGTTGGTTTTCGTCCTCAAGCTGCCGCAAACGGCGCAGTTCCGTTACGCCCATCCCGCCAAATTTTTTCTTCCAGTTATAAAAAGTGGCTTCAGAAATACCCATCTTTCTGTACACTTCCTCCACCCGGGTGCCGGTTTCGGCCTGTTTAAGGGCAGATGCTATCTGTTCTTCGGTATAACGGCTCTTTTTCATGGTTGATATGCCTCTCAGTGAGATGAAAGAAAGACCGGATACTTCAGTTTAGACTGGCACTGTTTTCAGGGAGGAGATCAAGTTTTTGTCGTGCATAAATGACAGGTGGTTGATGATCAGCTCGCGTTTTTCAGGTGTCTTAAGAGCTTTTTTGCCACAATATCTTTAAGTATTTCGTGGTATAAGCTCAAAGAGGCATACATTTGTTTTAGTCGCCGGTTTCGTCTTCAAGTTCTTTCATGCGATTGATATTATAGGGATTTAATTACGCCGCATTTCGATTTCCAGTTGTAGTAGCTGGCTTCTGATACACCATTCTCGCTACAGACATCTTTCACATGCCAGCCACCTGCAACTTCTTTCAAGACCCTCAGGATCTAAACTTCAGTAAAGCATGCTTTCTTCATGATGAGCCTCCGTTGATTATATTTTAACTAGAGAATTCTAATGTCTGGCATGCTTAAATATTGGGGGGAATACATGGTGACGGCGATCATTTAACGTGACACAGAATTATGGACACTCTCTCAAGTGCCCTAAGTTTCTTTTCGCTCATAATTTTCCTGTCTTGATTATTGGAGCAAACCTATCAAAAACAGGCAATTACACAATTTTAATTACAGTCCCTCAGAATTAAATTTGGACATTTACAGTTTTTCCTGTGTGTATGTTTTTAGCGTTCTTAGATGGAGGGAGCTCGACTTCATTAAGTGTGATCACGATCCTCTTTTTTATCTCCAATGCATGGTTTCCACTGGTTACGTCATCAGCAATGGCAATTTGTTTTACCTCAAAAGCTGAGTCTCTTTTGAAAACGGATTCAAGTTCATCAGCCAAAGATGCACTTCCTTTTAGTAGAGGCTTTGATGAATATGTGTTTTCAAATCTCAAATATACATTAGTCTGAACTTCAGAGTTAGCCTCAGTTGCCTGATTAATATATGTCATGTCGGAGGATACACTCATATAGCAAGGGTAGTTAGTAACGATATCCCCTGGTTTTAATTCACTTCCCCAGGGGATGACCGAATCAGTATATTCAGAGACTCTGATAAAATCCCCTCGCTGTGAAGGTATTTTATTTAATGCTGAGTCAAAAATCCTTACCATATTCCTCTCATCTTCATCTAGCTTTTCAGCAGTGGCCAGCTTTTTATTTAAATCATAATTCATTGAATCCATCCCCATTTTGGTGGTGTCCTTCATACCATCACTGAAAATATCATCTAAGTCATCATCAACGGCAGTCCAGCGTCGTACAGCAAGCTTTTCATTTTTTGTGAGTGCTTGTGAAGGAAAGATATAAGTGTCAGAACTATCTGAAAATTTTAATTCATTTTTAGAAACATGAATGTCTGTATCCGCAAATACTTTTTCATAAACGGATGCATCTATATCTTCTTGTTTTAAGTGAGTGTTACCATTTTCATAAAACAAAGTATCATCAATTTTATTTTTTATATTTAAACGAGTAGGTGTATCCATACCATATAATCCGTAATACTGGACATCAAAGTCATGGGCCTTATCGTAGCCATTTAATACAACGTTAGTTCTGTAAGTTATCTTTTCACTCCCCAATTGTGGCAGTTCAATACATGTAACTTCAGGATTAACCAACAGACTTCTACCGAACCGTCGTGGGGGGCACCAAGTGCTGTCCAAATATTTGAGCTCTTCTAGTTTTTTATTATTATCAATAACTTTAAATTCATTTGAGATGGAAGTTTTCCCGATGATTACTCTGTTGTCTTTCCCTTCCATCATATAGTATTTACCTTTACTAGTTTCAGTAATAGAAAGGCTCCCTTTTTTAAGTTTCAGGAATAGTTTACCTGTCGCCTTGCCATGTAAATCCAGAGTTGTATATAATCCAGACTCGTGAGGAATGTTTTTATCTTCTAATTTGTTAAAATTGAATGAATCCCATTGTTGAATTCCGTTGACTCTGTTATAAAAATGTCCAAAGGTTATCTGAGGGAAAAGCTCACCTGACGCTTCCTTAAAATATCGTCGACCGAAAAGCTCCCCGGTTTCCTTATTCGCGAGTACGTAAATATTTCTGACGCCCTGCTTACCAATGTTTCTTAAAGGTACCTGCAGTTCAGTACCTGGTAAGATGCCCATTACATATTTATCTGATGATGCACGAGGGAGTTTGTCAAGGGCTCTCGAAGCGGTAATATGACGTGCCAACGCTGTTGTTTTTTTATCGGTGGACAACAAGTTAACAATTTGCTTACCAAACTTACTGCTGGTAGCTATTATCAGTTCGAAGCCAGGGTCAATAGCCCGTAGAGCGTTTTTCCCGAGAGAGGCTAGTTCAGTGGTCGTTGGCAGACTGACTTCCCGGAGGAGAGCTTTACCCGCGGCCTGAATGCCTTCCCTTCCCACCATATGCGCACCGCTGCGAAGTCCCCGGGCGACTCCCATACCAAACTTTCCGCTCAAACTTGCGGCATTGCCGAAAACTGGAACAAATGCAACTGCATCCAGAAGACATGCAGGTACGGCATGCTCCAGGTCGTTATTTACAATCCCTTCAACACAGTCATAAAAAGGAATGAAATGCTTAATCACATTCCATGCTTTCTGAATATCAGACTTATCGTTTCCTGCTTCGTATAATGCATTATATAAATCATCACGATGCTTTTTACTTATTGAGTCTGTTATTATACTGATATGGTCCTCGCTCCCTGACCATGCAGTCTCATTGATTTTCACGCCAAAGTTGGCTATATCCCGGCTATCCTCAGCACTATCCCATGTAATTTTGTAGTCATCAAAGAGTTCACCAAGAATCCCGCTGGAAATATATCGTTTTATATCCCGGTCCACCCTGATAAGCTTGTAGCCATTATCATTTTTTTTTCCAGCCTTAAGTGCATAAATCCTCTCCTCCCCGTGTTGTTTTACGGCAAAAAGATCCGTTCGCTCCAGATAATGCTCACGTGTTACATAGAATGAACCCGGCTCGATCATCTGTATATAAGCGTTCCCAGGATAGATTCGTTTACCAGCTGACTGAATGAATTGTATTTCATCCCCGGGCAATGAACTGATTGCCGAAAGAATAAGGTACTTATCAACCTCACGAAAACTGTCTGAGGTATCTGCTGTCAACCGATGGTATTCGCTGCTTAAGCTCTCTGGTGCTTTTTCGCAAGGTTTACCCATGCCATTCAGATAGTATTGCTTTGCATCACTCTCTTCCCTTTCTCTTTTCTGCTTCGGAGTACGTAGAGCGTCGGCCAGATCGGGAAGTCCTGGGCTGAGAGAAGGGCATTGCGATATAATATTATCTGCAAGTTTTCCTTTACTGAGCCAGGCCTCTGTTGCTGCAAGATAATTATTATATTTTTCGGTTATATCTTTCTGTACTTCTTTTATCTCTTTCCTGTATTGAATGTAATTATTAATGGCATCAATATAGTTATCATTTCTATGTGTTTTGTTTCCGGTAAAGGAATCATGAGTTAAAAATAGTGCAGGTGCCTTGTAAAAGGCCAGATTATCTATCGTAACCCCCTCCTCGGCAGCTATATCCCACATTTTCTCGCCAACGCTTATCGCTTCATCTGGCGAATAAGCCTTAAAAGAGTTCATTTCCAGAAAACGCGAGCCGGAATACATGTTCGCAAAGTTGTAATCTCTTAAACCCAGCATCGTTACTGATTGGTCACTGAATTTAAGGAAAGGCATTTCTGCTGTCAGGAAAGAGTGCCACATCGCATTTAAATCCCCCCATCTTAAGGAGGGTATTCGGTCATAATGTAAATAATTATTTTTAAGCAACCGATCAAATGATAATAAGTGATGAATGCTGCTTACGGTGTAATAGTTTGGAAAAGCGTCTGAGTTCATATTGTTTACAATATATTCCACGGGAGGTACACCAAGAACATTTCTGAATACCCACTCGCGAACAATTGACTCAGACTGAATTGTGGATATTTTATCATCTTTATTTCCGCCCCACAGTCCATTTGAATCCAAAATGTTTCTGGCTAATTCTTCGACTTTATTTATATGTGGTGAAATGCCATCACTTCCATTAAGCAAATAGACTGCAATGGCAGAGAGTAGCTCCTCATTATGTATTTTCCCCTTGTTAAGTAACTCTTCTTTTTGGAGCATCTCAGTAATTTTTATATTTGCCCTTTTCGTAGAATGGTTGAGTGGATTCCGCGGACTATGTCTGATCTTTCTGATGTCCTTAAGCATGTTGTCATTTTTATTATGTCTTATAGGTGATGCATCTGCTGTCGGCAGTGTCAGTGGGTCATGTCGGGATATAAATTGGTCTATTTCATGCAGCCCATCCGCAAGGGAAGCCAACATGGTACTAAAGTAACCTATCTTTCCGGAAGCAGAAGGCGTTATTTCATTTTCTGGTAAGGATACCGAGAGTGTTTTCGAAAGCGGGCTATCAGCCGGTCGAATCAGGTCAGACCTTGGCTGATGAGTTGTGGAATCAGCTCTCTGTGAATAAACTCTACGCTGTTCAAATACCCCAGCCTGTATTTTTGGATAGTTTTCATGGTGGGAATTCTGCTCGGAGCCCCTCTTTACTTCACGGTTAAATGCCTGTTCAATAGCTTTTCTCCGATATGATACATCGGCGTATTGTATTCTCTCATTAACTGACAGCTCATCTGCTCTTTTGGACGTTATAGAGGGTCTGGTATTAGTGTTCCGTACTGAAGTGATTACAGAAAGTAGCTGTACGACTGCACATGCCACTTTTTGTCTGTTTATATTTCCTACATGTCTCCCTGGCTGTGCTGCTAGTTGCTGAATGCGTTCATTCTGTTTTTTTTGATCATTCTGTTGTTTGTCTTCCCAGTTTACGTGAGCTCCGATGGTATTGCGGTACCTTGTCACAGATTGCGGCATGATTTAACTCCTCTTATAAAAAATGATTAACTCTTTCAGCTTCCAGGCTGAGGAAAAACCTTTTCGTAACAGCATTGTCGTTTATTCCGTTCATATCTTTTCCTGATAGTTGGAATAGACTAGACGTAGGGTTATTTCTACGTTTCATTACATTATTTATTATAGTGTTCATCCGTGGGCCATTAGAAATATTGGCAAGGTTTTTAATGTTGCTTGTGTCTCTTAAAATAAAATTAGGACTAGCATTACCCTTATCAAAGGAGTCCACTAAGCGTCTCATATTATCTCCAACGTTCAGAGCTGATTTATCAACTTCCGCACCAAGAATTAAGCTCTCACTCTTAAGTATTTCACTTAAATTGTTAGTCACTAATTTTTAATCGTTTAAGTCAAGGTTTGCTCTGTCTCCGTTTTTAATCGGTTCATATACAATCTTTAAATTATCGAGCTGGTCTTCACCCATATACTTACCCACTATTTAATTGTTGGTGTTAAAATAATATGTAGCTATAGGGGCCTCACGTTTAAATATGGTGTCGCGGTGACGTTCAACAGTTTCATGTAATTTATCCAGACTATCACAAATATTATTCCATTGATCACTTGAAAGTCAGGAAACTTTTTCATTACACCTTTAGTGATGAGGTCTTTTGGCAAATGTTATTTACTTTTTTATATGCATTGCTAATCTCAACACTAAAATTATCTAATATTTTTAGTTGATCTCCCGGATCACTGATGGATGTATGCATAACCTTTTTGTTGACATCAAAGCTAATTTACTCCCCGAATAACGGAACACAATTAGTCGGAGGGCTATAAGGCTTCCCAACGTCTTGTATAAGCGGATCTTCATTTCAATCGTGCAGGGCTTAACGGCAAGGCCCCAATGGATTGTTATAGTTCGTGTCAGGCCGCTTTGAGTATTTTCCTGAAAGCCTCTTAGATAGCGATTGATGACGCTAGTTGCTATAGCTCCTATTACCATCCCATCAGCTAGAATACAGAAATTTTTCGTAACGTTGCTTTTCGGATCAAAATGAAAACCTCCGTACCGCGTCTTTGCGGCTCAGCAAGCATGACCAATTAATTTAAATCAGGTTAATTCGTCAATTCCAAGTTCGGCCTGAATAAACTAACGCAAATCTGTAATTATCTTCATGATTTTTTATGAAATAATGAGTTCTAACTAAGCTGAATAAATTAGCGTGGGTTGATGATTTTTTTTCGTGATTTTTCATGAGGCGTAAACGGCACTCAACTTACTTTTTATATGGCATATCGCTTTCCACCATCTTTATGTGCGGCAGATTCAGTCCCTCTCTGTCAGTGTGACAGTTGGATGTTTAGGGAAAAGAAGAGGCTTCATCCGATGTGAGACACAATAATAACGATCTGCAAGTGATCGAACTACGTCATGATTTCCCAGAACAACAAAAACTGAAGCCATTGAACAATCACAAACATCGCTGATGTGTAGCTAGCCATTGAGTAGCAAAATTAAATTCATCAGGGTCGCCAGCAAACGCATAAATTACCAGAAATGATAATCACATCTGAAGAGCATAGCATAGCGCATTGGTTCTCTACGTCACGCACAAGCTCATTTCGAAGATGGACGTTGGGGTCTTGCGCTGTACTGAGCTCAGACTTTCGAAAATGGATATCAGATAAATGAAGTGTGAGCAAAATACCACTTCTGTGAAATCTTACGAAATATTGGCGTGTTGCGAAACTGAATTTAGCCTAATAAATAGCTTTCCTTATACCGCTATATCTTCGACTGGTCAGTGAACTGCTGCCTTGGCGCGTCACACTGTCTGCCGAATAACACGTCCTCGTCAATACGGTTCTCGCTGTACGCTTACAAACAAAATAAGTTCCCACAAAATCAACGGCAACGTTCTAAGCCGTTGTTCAAACATTAGAGAAATGGGAGGCATTTTATAACTGTCATTGGCCCCATTTAGCACATAGTGGAAAAATACCTTATGAAAGATTAAAAACTAAATGGGTATTTAAGATCAAATGCCAACCCTGGTCCCGAGTGACACATTAGCCCAGTCTCACCAATCCCTGGCTGGTCTGAGTAATGGCAATGGACATATTTGCTTTATTGCGATCGCTATTGCGAACCAGAACCAGAGCGGAATAACGTGTTGTTGATGCTGAACTGGGCACTCGTACTGCCAATGAGTAGCCCCTTTTCACAATGAGGCTGTCATAGGCACCGACAACAGTATGAATTATCCCATTTTTTATTTGAACAATTGTTGAGCCGACAATCCATTCGCCGTTAACTGAGCCAGAAATATTGATAAGATAGTTTTCTGTTTGGTCAATATTAACCAAAAAGATATCACCAGTCTCCCCTTGTTGTTGAACACTGATATAATTTATTCTTGGACAATACCATTTACCAATACTACATATTGCTAGTTCTTCATGCATTTTTTTGTATGACAGATTAACTGTCTTGTTAGGAATCCATGTCCCGCCACTGACCAAAGAGGAAATACTAATATTAGTTTTATCACTGCCAGATACAATACTATCAAAATATGCATCTGTTCGTAGGATCTTTATATTAATCTCACCTCCTCTCTCCGAAAATATACAAGAATAGGCATTGTTTTTATTGACTATATTTCCGTTAATATAGAATCCTTGGGCAAATATAGTACCAATATCAAGGCCATTGCTCTGCTCTATATAAATCGGCCTCTCGGTTACCTCTGCATACAAATTTGCTATTGTAATACCTGCCCTCAACATAGGAGAGGCATAGCCGAAAAAGTAGCAGCCGGTACCTCCATCAGTTATAGGCAAAATTTCATTCATAGCTCTGTCTTTTATTAACTGGCCTTGCGTGGTTATTTGCGCGATTGATATGCATACAGGTGAGCCATACAAACCAACTTCACCACCTTCGCAATATACCATGCCATAATTTATTGCATTATGGAACCACCCTGCTGGGGGTTGACTATTCCAACTATCATTGGGTGCTGGAGGTGTTTTTAACAGAGAGTTGAAGTTTGTTTCACCAGTCTCATAAGAATTAATTAGTTCATTCAGTTCCCTATTAGAATACGCTATATGGCACTTGGCATGAAAAGATTCGAAACGTTCAATACTTTCCCAAAGTGTGAATCTGTGAAATTTACCAAACATAAATTTACCAGAGATCCATATTCTATTTGCGACTAATTTTACCTGCTTATTCGGACTGGTGGCAAAAACTATACCTTTATAATCAACTTCAGCATCATCCTAGAATCGTTTAACACAAATATCACCTATAAACCGTGCATAGCTAGCATACCTAAATAAGACATCTAATTTTAGTTTCGGTTCAAAAAGGATCACTGTACTAAATATTGAACCAGTAAACTCAACAGTCACTGAACTCCCCTCTAAAGGACTGGAGCCATCACTTTTTAAATTAATTTCACGTTGCAAACGATAGTGACGAACCACATTTAGTTTTGCCCCAAATACTACTCTTCCACCTATTTTCTTGGCTGCATCTACTGCTTTTACGACTGCTTCATCATCATAGGACTGACCATCACCAGTTGCACCATAATCATCGACCCAGAATCTTTGGCCTTCGGAATCTAATAGTTGTTTTGTTGACATAAATTTTCCTTTCGATAATCGATTAAAATCCCTATACCCTCAGAGGGACGTTTATAAAAAACCACCCATAGCAAATTAATGTCCTAACTATAAACTAAATGTAACTGTTTATTCGGGGAAATGAGCATAATTTAATGTATAAATCTACATGATTTTCTTTCGAAAAACAGTTCTACGTTAAAATGGAGATATTTTGTTTGCTAACAAAGAATCCCAATTTCTATAAAAAAGACCTGTTATACCGAAGGTCAGATAGCTTTTGCTGTGAAACAGGAAGAAATCGGCCTCCATTTAGGGGCGGCCAGAATAAGAAAGGACATTTCTGAGGTCACATTTTATAGTTGGAAAAAGGAGTTTGCTGATATGGAAACCAGTGACTGAAAAAAATTGGTTGATAGCTTCAGGAGCTTTAAGATTTTTGACCAGTTAGTTAGCCAGAGCCTACAACTATTTATTGACTATAAAACAACCTGCTTTTGATGTTGGAGTGAGCATGTCAAAGTCAGGTAATTATATGATTTAGTGCATAGGCTCGTGGAAATCTTTCGCAACCACATATAGAGTTCTTTACTGACCTAAAAACCAGATGAACGCACCTTAAGCCGATAATCAGCTTCAGGAGTGTTCACTATGATAAAACCTATTAGCTATTTGGCAGCACTGTATCTTTCAGCTGGCGCTTTTGCTAATACGGTTATTTATACCGGCGGCTCTCATTCCATATCTGCTATATCCCCCGATATCCCGATTATTTACCTCGATGCGCCAGATCATGTGCAAAGAGCAATATTTGGTGATTTATCCGTCGATCCCGCTCAGGCAGAAAAACAAGTTCGCAAGCTTCAGATATCGTCGGCATTTAAAACTTTAGAACAACAATTAGTTGCAGCTTATCAGGGAGTAATAAAGGCGTGGTCTTTGGGCTTGACCAAATACCCTGCGGTGGTATTTGATGACAAGTGGGTCGTATACGGCACTACCGATGTCGAAGTGGCAAGGCAGAAGTTCACTCACTGGCGGGAGGCAAATCGATGACCCGTGCCTATTTGCACACTCGCCGGTTATTGCTGGTTACTCTCCTGATTGGCAGCAATCTGTGTATGGCCAGTGTCAATACGGCCAGTTTAATAGGCAGTGCTGCCAGCACTTCTTGCATAAGTTGGAAAGTTAAAGGTATCTGTTACTGGTTGCTGTGTACGCCTTTCGGCTGTTCGGTAAAAACCTCCGTCAAAGTTGAGCATTTTATGCCCGAAGTAGTGGTCTCAGCCTATTCAGGCTCAGGAGATAATCCCTGGTCGGAGATGTCTGTCGTCAGCGGGGCTGCTGGTGCAACTGAAAAGGGTATTATCAGCACGCTCGCGGGTGTCAGTGCTGGCGGTGGTCAACAAGCAATAAAAGCCCCCAGTCTGCGTAAACAAAATCTGCATTTTCATTACGCTGATGCCTATGGTCATCCCGCTACCGCACTGATTGGCGGTCAGATCACAGGTTATTCCTGTCAATCAACTGCCACGCCTTTTATGCCCTACTTTGTCAGTGCCTTTGATTCTCTGGCATGGCGCAGTGGTTTACCTGAATCTCTGTATCCGGAAGCACTTATCCCCGGACAACGTGAATTGGGTCGTCAGCGAAACGGCAATATGTGGGGAAATATCTATCCTCGTAGTGGTTTTGTCACCCAGCAGGACAGCTATAAATCTGCTGCGGTTGTTGCCCAACGAGTGGCTGATATCATCACTCGTCGTGGTCAGTTGCATGTTTATCGACCATTGGTTGGTCAATCTTCACTGGGTTATTGGCCGCCTGAGTCGGTGCGGGAAAATACTGGCACTCACAACCATAAATGGCAACGTCTGGCACCTAAAATCTCAACGAGTTGCGCCATTTTCCCTGATACCAACTACCCCATAGCCGAAGATGGCAATTATGCCTGGTCGCTTTGGCGACCTTATCGCTGCTGTCAGCGCCGCGGACAAACATTTCTCTCCAGCACTGATTTTTCATAAGGTTGGCTCCCATGATACAGCATAAACATTTCTTCTTGCCGCTGACTGCTGCGGCTTTATTGTCAATAGTTGCCTCTTCAGCGGATGCCACCATTCCTACATCTAGTGGTGCTATCAGCGACGGTTTGTTCTATTCGATTGGCGGTGGTTCCGTCATCTCGCCGGCTTCTTCACGCAACAACATGAGCCGCCTGGGGATGACTGGGAGCTGGAGTAGCGATTTGATGTGCGGCAATTTTGACTTGAAAACCACCGTCAGTAACCAACTCAATGGTATCACCAGCGGTTTTAAAGACCTGATGGGGTCGGTTATTCAGGGCGCGACTGGTGCAGTGGCCAGTATGCCAGCAATGGTTATCCAACGGGCGAATCCGGGGTTGTATGAAATACTGACCAATGGGGCTTTGCAGGCGGGATTGAGTTTTGACAAATCTAAGCTTAATTGCCAGAACATAGCCAACAAAATGGCTGATTATACCCTCGGGTACAAGTGGATACAGGCTGCGGTGACTGAAGAATATAAGAATATTGTTGCGTCAAGTGACGGTGACGCGGTGCGCAGTGACCTAAAATTGCAGCAGGCGACAGGGGAAGAGGGCGCAAACTGGATTGGTGGACAGAAACGTGGCGGTAAAGGTCAGCCAGCGATTAGACCGACATATGATCTGACCAAAGCTGGTTACAACATGATGAACAACCTGTCAGTGAGTAGCAATGACTCTGTGGGGGTAACAAATTGCAACGGGACGGTGTGCCTGCGTTACAAAAACGCAGAACAAGCGGCTGTAGCCGTGGTGAAAGTGCTCGGCGATCGCTCCATCCGCACTTGCCGCAAAGCCAGTTTATGCAGCAGTGGTGGCAATGAGAACGCTGCCGGTAGCTCTGTAGCCGGTACCGGATTTTCCCCGATGCTGGAGGACACCACCAAAGGGAATCTTGAACAACTGGTGAAATTGATTGGCGGCTCGGAGAAGCCCACGGCAATAAATCTGGCGAAGCTAAAAACGGGAAGCCTTATTGTTACCCGAGGAATTATCCAGTCGTTGCAAGATGATCCAGATAATGTAGCGTTAATACAGCGTCTTGCTGGCGAACTGGCTATGGCCGATACCCTGGAGAATGCACTGATTATGCGCCGCATGCTCACCACCGGTCAGTCAGAACCAAATGCCGCCGATCAACCAGAGGCACTGACTGAAGGGAACCGCCGTATTGATGCGCTGGACCGTGAGCTTGCCGCAATGCGTAATGAAATGGAACTGCGTAAAGCCATCAGCAGTAACAGTTTGCTCACTACACTTGAGCGCCAAGCTATTCGTAATCAGAACAATCGATTGCAGCAGTACAACGGGGGGCAGGATAAAGGTTTTAGTAATATGGGCCAGAGAAAGGCAGATCGATAATGGCTGGCCGATTTGCATTATCCGTGGCAGTGGTTCTAATCATGGCGCTATTTCTGGGCGCGGCCATCCTGTTTGAGCGCGATCCGGCTGGCCATCAAGTCCGTAACTGGTTAATGGCCAGCAGATACGGGCTTTTTATCTGGCGACTGATGCTATACAGCGTGCTGGCGTGGTTATGGTTCAGCATGGTGCGCTCAAAGACGTTAGAAAAAACGCCGGACGATTCATTGCTTAGGTTGGAGTGGATGAGCGTCACCTTAATTCTGGTCATCGAATTTGCTGTATGGCGTCCAGTGTTGGCATAAGGAGGTGTCATGACGGCAAACAGTTTCCTTGAATACTGTCTGGTGCTATTTGGTTGGATGCTGAACAACGCGCTGTGGAATATCTTGCTGAGCACCGGCCTGTTTGCTTTACCATTGGTGTTTAAAGTGTTGGCTATCTGGCTGAAAGTCCGTGAAGAGGGGGCGGATGAAGGTAACAAGGGCCTGCTGGCATTACCGCGAGTAGAACATGCCATATATGTCTCTTTTTGCGTCATGCTGTTTTGCTGCGTGCCTTTGCTGCCGGTGGATATCAGTACCATCAAGTTTGATAGCGCCCGCGCCAAACAATGTGGTGTCGATATGCCTTCGCCACAAAACTCTGGTTATAAGGGGTTGATCAATGACTTTGACGGTAAAACAGCTGTGGTGCCGGTGTGGTGGTATTTACTGCATATGGTATCGAAAGGCACTACTCAGGCAATGATAGCCTCTATCCCCTGCGGCAATCAGCTGCGACAGCTACGATTTGAGGTGCAGAATACCAAAATCCGTGACCCGATAGTGCGGCAGGAGGTACAGGATTTTGCTGATCAGTGTTACTCGCGTGCTTACTTTAAGCTGAAGAATAGTCATCACCAATTGAGTGACGCCACCATTAATAGTGTGGGCTGGGTTGGTAGCCGCTATTTTCTTAACACTGCAGGCTACTATGATCACTACACCTCGACTGAGCCGCGCAGTCAGTGGTCTTATAACCGCAACAGAGACAGTGGTTATCCCGAGGTCGAACGAGGTGGCTATCCAACCTGTAAACAGTGGTGGGCTGATGGTACTTACGGCCTAAAAACTCGCGTGTTGGCAAACCTCAATGGCTACACCCAAAAGGCGCTACGGTTTATGTACCATCAAGACCAGTGGGAAGAAATGGCGCTGCGCTGGCTGGTGAGTCCGCGTAACGTTGGTTTGTCCGGTCGCGGTGAGACCTATGCAGTGAGTGGGAATGATGTTACCTCGGGGTTGATGGGGAACATAACACGGCTGATTTCTTCCGTAGGGCTAGGACTGAAGCAAACCGAAGCTCTTTCAGGATTCGACGCGTTGAAGCAGGCGCTGCCGATGATTCAGGCATTACTTGAAATGATGATCATTATTGTCATACCGCTGTTGCTGATGTTTAGTGCCTATGAGCCGAAAACAGTAGTGACTCTCTCTTTCGCGTTATTTGCCCTGATATTTATCACATTTTGGTGGGAACTTACCGGTTGGCTGGATGACAGGTTGATCACTATTCTTTATGACAATATGGCGGATCAGGGGATTATTAATAGCAGTGTGCCATTTGCTGGTTTCTTCAGCTCCACGGCGGATGGCTGGATGATGAATCTGGTGCTGGGGATGATGTACGTTATCTTCCCGATGTTCTGGCTCACTTTGTTGAGTTGGGTTGGTGTAAGAATAGGTGATATCGCCAGAGCGATAAGTGATGGTGGTAAAATGCCTCAGGCCGCGGGAGAGAAAACAGCAGCAGGTGCAGCTAGAACAGTTATTAGTAAGGGGTGAAGTAAAACATCCGAGCTATTAAATATCACGGTTTTCCGATTGAAAAGGGCGATCTTCCCATGTATATCGCAAGTGGTCGTTGGATTCATTAGCTTGATCTTCAGTCGTAGATGCCACAACACCAGCAGCTTTGACACTTCCCACAGCGATGTCAATAGAACCGAGTAAGATATTACGACCTAATTCTTTAACATCAGCTGCTTTTAGCTTGAATTTTGTCGGTTTTCTTGAGTGAATTTCTTCCAAATCCTTAGTATCAAAACCTTGTGAGTTCATCGGCATGACTCCATTAAGTACAGGTTTTTAAATCTATCATGAGGGGGGGGAACGCTCAATTGATTGTTTTTTATTCAGTGCTTGCGGGGATGAGAATACTTGTTTTAACATAGCATCGTTGTTCTGTTGCCATAAGCAACATGCCAATGTCCTGGCGATTTGAGAGGGACGCCTTCGGGTAATTGCATGCCAATGTCACCTGAGCCTGAGAGGTGACGCCTTCGGGCGGTACCCCCGTTAACCTTTGAAAATGGGGATCGCAACTTGGTTGCGGTAAGGTCTCTTCTACTTCAATTCCCACTTTTTATCGCAAATACCTTTTGCAGTTTTCACTGTTATTTAATGTCACTTAACTTCGATTTGATACTTTGACGTTAGCATATGGTTGAGAACATTGCGCACGACGGATATGCCAATTTTGCATATTCCAGATACGCCTTGATGGCAAAGGATCGCGGCGTCACTTGCGAGTGAGTGAAACGAGTACCAAGTGACGCGCGTAGCGCACAACCAGCAGTACTGACGCACTGCCACTTCAACGACATTTCTACCCTCTGACTAACAGGTAGCGGCGGTTTTAAAACGCTTGATTGGTCATTATTTAACCACATCGTTTGATTCGCAGGGAAACCCGGCATGACGACAATTTTCAATTAAAAGAGGTAAATCGACACGATATCGATGGCGACGCCAGTAGCACTGGCGTGTGGAGGTAGACTGATGAAAATCAGCCCGGCGTAAGCCGCAAACAGGTCTGAGATCTGGGGAACCTCGCAAGAACTCAACATTTCGCCGCCCCGATGCTCAGATGTCTGTTGAGATGCAATATGTCCAAAATTAACCGTGCCGTCGGGGTGAAATGTTTAAGGTAAATGTTATGGGGAAGCCGGTGGGTTAGGTATTCCGTTCACACCGGACGAAATACCTAACCCACCCTATGCTAATCAGGAGAGGTTATGGCAAAACTGAATAAAAACCTGGTCACACTCGCTCGACAGGCGGGAGGGAGTTTTAAAACAGTCTCAGACCGCATGAAAATAGCGGATCGTTTAGCCGAAAGACTGTTAAAAATGAATATCCAGATCCGTGATGCCAATCATTTAAAAACCAATCATATTGCGATGTATATTAATAGTCGTCTAGCTGAGGATATCTCCAAGAGAACTTTGCAGAATGAGATGGCGGCAATACGGGCGATTCTGCGGCTGACTGGAAAAACCTTTATGGCAAACCCGACCCACGAAAAACTGAGTAATGAGGCGCTGGGTATTTCAGGCGCAAGTCGAGACGGCACCAAAGTCGCGCTCCCGGCAGACATTTATGAACGTATTCTGGATAAAGTTCGTGAGATTGATAAGGGAGCCGCTGCTGCAATGGAATTATCCCGACAACTTGGCTTGCGTACTGAGGAAGCTATTCAGTCGGTTAAATCATTAAAGACATGGAAAAAAGCGATTATTAATCAACAAGAAAAAATACGTGTAGTTTTTGGTACTAAAGGTGGCAGGCCGAGAGATACGACAATAATTAACAACGATGAATTGAGGCGAGCTATCGATAGTGCTATTAAAATCTCTGATGAGAATAATGGGAAACTGCTTAATAAGGCGGGTATTCATCTGGCGATTGAACATTATCGTAATATCGTCAGAGCTGCGGGGCTTGTTGGTCAGTATGCCCCTCATAGTTTACGTTATGCTTATTCCAGAGATGCTGTGGCACACCATAGAAATAAGGGGTTTAGTCAGAAAGAGGCCGAGGCTTTAGTTTCAATGGATTTAGGACACGGTGATGGGCGCGGCCAGTATGTTGCGCGTATTTATAATAGAGTGGCTACTGAATAAAAATACGGTCTGACTGTTTTACTGTTTCTGGTAAGAAGAACGTATTCCAAGGTTGCCTGGTAACAGTGTTGTGACTATGACAAAAATTCTGTAGCAGATGCACTTGCCTGAATTGCTGCATTTATGTACGATTTATGGGCTATACGTTGTCTTTGACAACTGCCAATGTTCCGGTGATTCGAGAGGAACGCCTTCGGGTAATTACCTGCCAATGCCATCATAACCTGAGAGATGGCGCTTTCGGGCGGTTAAGCCAAATCTGTCAACCTTTGCAAACAGAGACCTTCGGGTTAAGGCTCACTTTACTGCACGGTTACACCCACGTTCGATTCTACCTTATGACAATCATCGTCATTTAATGAGTTACCCATCAGGGATCTTGATCCCATTTATCCACCCGTGGCGCACTCCGCCACTGGCTGGGCTGCGCCTTTTTTTGAGGTTCATCCCATGAAGAAATCTACCCCGCGCCGTAAGGCTCAAAAACGAGTTGATCTCTATCAGCAAGTCACCGACAAAATTATCGCTGCGCTGGAAAAGGGCACTGTTCCCTGGCGTAAACCCTGGCGCTTGGTGGGGAGACCTGTTGGTAGTTCGCTGCCGACCAATGCTGCAACAGGCCGCCCATATAGCGGGGTGAATATCCCATTGTTATGGATGGCCAGTGAAGAGTCTGGTTTTAGCTCTGACCGGTGGCTGACGTTTAAGCAAGCTCAGCAAGCTGGCGGTCGGGTGAAAAAAGGTGAATCCAGTCATCTTGCCGTTATTTTCAAGCCGTTTGAAAAGCAGGTTGAAGATATGGACGGTAACAAGCTGTTTGACGATCAAGGAAAACCGCAGATTGAGCATCTCACGATGATGAAATCCTTGCAGTTGTTTAACATCGAACAGTGTGAAGGCCTGCCTGAATGTATGGCGCCTCAACCGGCTCGACATCAGCATGACAATGAGATCCTAAGTGCACCGTTGATGATTCGGGTATTGGAAATACTCAATAGCAGTGGCGTAAAAACCACCCCAAGAAGACAGAGTCGGGCATTTTACCGACCATTAACTGACGAAATTATCATGCCGCTGGCAGGGCAGTTTTTTAGCGAAGCAGATTACTGGTCCACGCTGCTACATGAACTTATCCATGCCAGTGGTCATCAGAAGCGCCTAAACCGTGAGGGAATAACCTCATCAACCCGCACCTTTGGCGATCCCATTTATGCTTTTGAGGAACTGATTGCCGAACTGGGGAGTGCTTTTCTCTGCGCGGAACTGGGTATTTATGGCGAGGTGCAACACGAGAGTTATATCGACGGTTGGCTGAAAAGACTCAAAAAAGACAAAAAGGCGCTGTTCCGTGCTTGCCGACAAGCACGTCAGGCGGCTGAGTTTTTGTTAACCCTACAGACAGGAACCGACGGCCGAGAAAATACCATAATGGAGATTTCGATATGAATCAGGAACAACAATTCTGGCAGTTAACGGTATCCGCACTGCTTAATAGGTACTTCGGTTTAACTCTGAATGATACTGATTTTTGTGAGGAAGCTTGCGTAGTAGCACTATCTACAGCGGGTATACGTCCGTTTGAGGCGATTAACAGTCTGGTGGATAAATATCACTTAGCACGTCTTAATGGCAATTCTTTTCAGCAGAATTCACCTTATTTGAATGCCGCTGATGAACTGATTACCGCCGTTGAGGCAGGTGCGACCTTAGACATTATCCGTCAGCCTTAGCTTTGGCTAACTATCCTTCATCAGTAACTAAACCCATCGGGGGCCTCATCCCCTTTGGGGAGGTGCCCTCTTTTTTATGACCAAAAGAGGAGTAGCAACTATGTTTGAATGGTGTAAAAACCGACTGGAAGTCACCGGCCGTTCCGTGTTCGTTGACATCATGCAGCAGTGGGCAACCGGTGAGGAAGCCCCGCTGTACCGCCATGCAATCCAGCAGAGTATCAGGTTGTTTCTGGCAGGTTGTGCGGGGTTATTGAAACCGACAAAAAGCATGGAATATTCACCCTTCCCGCGCCTTGTCTCTCATGGTTTAGGTTCTGCAGTGGCGAGTAACCTAGCATTTCAGCACTGGCTGGATTTGTTATTGAAAGATGCAGTGTTGGATGGAGACACCATCCGCCAGGTTGACCGGATCTACTTGCAATCAGGTATCGCGTCCGTTAAATGGGAGACAATTCCCGAGGGCGCGCGCCAGATAATGACGCAACTGATGGCTCGGCAGTATCCAGATTGGTTTGGTGTGGCCTGTTGGTCATCTCATATCAATGGTGCTGATTGTTGGGAAAAGCTGGGGATAATGCAGGAACATGCCTGTCATTGCGACATGCAGATGATTATCCCGACGTATTTGGCTACGGAGCTCAACGGTAACAGCCCATTACTGGCTGGGATATCGACAACCCATAGTCTCTATAGTCACTTGTATGGAATGATATGGCCATCAGGTCATAACGTTATCTGGCAACGTAGCCGAATAAACAGCCTGCGATTGGATTTTGACTCTCCGTCCTATCCGCCGTCGGGTGAATTGATGGGGGAACTTTCAGCTGTATTTGGCTGTGAGATCCGCCATTGGTATCAGGAACCGGTCAATGGTATCCGTGGCTACGATTGTTATGATCGCGGTGACCATGTAGACAGCGGAGAATATGGATCAGGGCCATTTATGCCTCATCTGAAAGTCGAAGAAATCGCGATTAATGGACAGCAAGTGTTGCACTGAGTCAGTGCGGTATTAAGTTAATGCCATACTTGAAATAACATTTGCATATCACATCAATGGGATAGCATCCCATCTTTAACTCATCATCCTGAATGGGGGAAACGCCTCATTCAGGGTGTTTTTCCCTCGCCAAATACATCGCTTTTTCGTCTGCGTATCACCACGACAGCCCCTTGCGTGACAGGCGTAAACCATCGCCATTCTTTGATTAAAATCTCTAACTGTAAACCGATGCTTTCCATTCGCCCGATGGGTCTTTTGATGGAATGAAAGCGATAATATTCGGCAGGGAATTGTCGCCGTAGTCTGGCAATACGTTTTGAACTCAGAAGGTGTGAGGACATGATGATGGACTGGGATGAGTGCGCAACAGAGGATTTTAGTGTGGTGATCAGTGCGAGCCAAAACTGGGTGATCTCCCTGATACCTGGCTGGCCAGTGCAGGCCCAGGGATTGAGGTGTAGCCAAATTTGATCCGATTTTTTCTTGAGTACAAATAGCGATTTTCTGAATCGAAATATTAAACAGGATAGGGGTTTCAGCAGTAACGGGGAAAGAAATAGGGCGAGCTGAATAAACAGATTTTCTGGTGCGATAAGAGATGATGTGATGACAGTAGTGATAACAGCACAAAGCGCCAGCCATCCAGTAACGATTAATACCATGACTGCCGAATTTGTTTTCATCTCCACGCTCTCTGTCGGACAAAAACTGCATTGATACATAATGATGCGTCAAAATCTTGAGGAAATTCTTCAACCGCAACTGAATAATAGATCAAGAGTTTTATCTTTGAAATGGGTAGTGAGTTTTGCCTTGTCTGCTGGCGGGTAAATCATAATGTGATGGGCGTTTACCTGATGATTAACAAGGGAGCGCTAATGCTGAAATGGGCTATAGATAAATTAAATCTGATAAGGAACAAGGTATTACTGGCTGAAGTCACGTGTAGCTCTGACACTGATGGCTGGTTTGACCCACAGAGTGCGGAGGTGCTTCTTTCAACAGAAAACTGCAAGCGAGCACTACAACAACTCTGGGAAAATAGCCCGTTTTCGCGACAGGTTTGGGAGGTGTTCTGGTTGGCGCCGATCAGGGAGTTGGCCGTCAGGATACAACAGTTGCCAGCAGCACAAAGTGGCCCTTATGCGCGGGAAGGCGGAATGCTTGATGAGGCGCTGGACGTGGCTGTTTGCGCAGTGCGGTTATCCCGAGGTTGGATGTTACCCCAGGGAGCGGCACCAGAAGATCAGGCAGAACAAAGTTCAGCTTGGTGTACGGCAATATTTTGGACGGCATTGCTGCATAACCTGAGTGTGTTGGATGAAATGACGGTTTTCCATCAGAATGGCTCGCGTTGGTATTTTGGGCTGACCGCGCCTTCAACATGCTGGCGCGTCAGGTTCACACCAGCGACTCCTGAGGCTGCACTTAAGGCGGCAATGGTTGCTTACCGACTGCTTCCTGAGCAGGGCTTGTGCTGGCTATCTCGCTGGCCGGAGGTAACAAAAAAATTGTTAGTCTATTTGTCCGGAAATAAGTCGGCGGGTGGCACACTCCATGCTGCTGTCAACGAGGCCCGGCAAAAATGCGGCCTCCAATCTCCCACGTTTACTGTGGTATCAGCATCAGCCATTCTGACATCGGGCAGCCCTACTAACAGCCGACCAGCCAAGCCTCAAAGTGAAGAGCTGGCTAACGCTGAAATACCGGATGAGTCATTCTGGCATTGGCTAGTTTCTTCTCTGACCGATGGTCGGCTCACCGTTAACGCCCAGGACAGTCTGGTACATATCATAAAACAATATGTTTTTGTTCAGACACCGGACTGTTTTTATCGTTATTTAGCCGCAGAGCCAAATGCTGAAAGTGGTAAGGATGATATTCAGAAGAACTTTGAAGCACTAAACTGCCATTATTCTCACAACGGTAACGGTATTTATATTTACCGTAAATATGAAAATGAAAAGAGGGATGGCCAATTTATTAAAATGTATGGTTATAAGATCCCACTCACGCTTATTTTTACCAAAGGGACGGCGCCCTCGGACAGTCTGTGGCTGTTACCTAATAAATAGATATCTAATAAGGTATTTAAAAATCTATATGGAGATAGAAATGGATCAGGCTAATTATGACGATATTCTTCAAGACTATTTTTTTAGTAAGTCATTGAGGCCTGCCACGGAGTGGAGTTATCGCAAGGTAATCAATTCCTTTAGACGTTATACCGGAGATAATCTGTTACCCAGTGAAGTGAACAGGCTAACTGTTCTGAACTGGCGACAGTATGTTTTGAATGAGCAGGGACTCTCATCAATCACCTGGAACAATAAAGTTGCGCATATGAGAGCTATTTTTAATCATGCGCTTTTACATGATTTTGTGTCACTAAAAGAAAATCCATTTAATGGCGTTATCGCCAGACCCGATGTAAAACGTAAAAAAACGCTAACTCAATCTGAAATTAAAAGGATATATCTGCTAATGGAAGCCAGAGAAAGGGAGGAAACTATCGGAATAATAGAAAAATCTCGATGTGCATTGAGGCCAGCATGGTTTTGGCTGACAGTGGTTGATACCTTGCGTTATACCGGAATGCGGCAAAACCAGCTTTTGCATATACGGCTTGGAGACGTCAATCTCGAAGAACACTGGATCAGTCTGCGGGTCGAGGGATCAAAAAATCATAAAGAACATCGGGTACCCATTGCAGGAGTCCTACGGCCAAGGTTAGAACAATTGTTGGTTGCTGCAGTGGCCAGGAGGGCCAATCAGGAAGATCAGCTATTTAATGTCAGCCGATTCAATGGCAGAAAAGACGTTGTGACTGATAATATGGATTACCCACCGCTACGTGCATTTTTTCGCCGGCTTTCTGTCAAATGCCATTGCACGATAAGCCCGCACCGATTTAGGCATACCATTGCCACTGAGATGATGAAATCACCGGATCGTAATCTGAAATCTGTTCAAGCCTTATTAGGACATTCAAGTGTTGCGGTTACTCTGGAATATGTTGAGGGAGATATAAACAGTATCAGACAAGCGCTGGAAGAGGTCTTTGCGGAATAGAGAGAATTAAATAAAATTAGCGTGTGAAACCGGAGGGACTACAGTCACAATCTGATTGTGGCCGGTGTCCCTCGCCATTCAATGAGCTGCTCGAGTGTGCGTTTTACCCAGCAGGCTGGTAGCGAGGAGTCCACTTCTATTACCAGGGGTTCGCGGTTGAAGTCATCAATAATGTTCAAAAGTCGTACTGAATGGCCATCTGAAAGCTGAGCATGCATGAAGTCCATTGACCAGCATTCGTTGCTACATTCTGGCACAGCAAGCGCTCTTGGCTTATCGCTCTTCAGTCTCTTCTTTCGCTAACGGAAAAATCTGACAGGCCAGGCGGGTTCTGATCTGTTGGGTGCTAACGGCATGTTTGGCCATCTGTCGGCGCTGAGATGGCCTCACCACTTTTTTGACATAGCATCCTGAATAATTTTTACTTTAATTCTTTCTTTGGCATACATTTTTTTCAGACGCCGATTTTCATCTTCCAGTTCTTTAAGTCGGGTCATCATAGAGGCGTCCATCCCGTCAAAGCGTGAACGCCACTTGTAAAAACTGGCATTGCTTATGCCATGCTCATGGCACAATTCAGCGACCGGTGTTCCGGCCTCAGCTTGCTTAAGAATGGACATGATTTGGCTGTCGGTAAAACGTGATTTTTTCATAGAAATCTCCCCTGTTCAGATTACGAGAAAATTCTACTTATAAACACACCGATTTTTCGGGGGGATTACCTTTCCAGCTCGATAAATGGGGAACCCAATCATGAGATTTGTCACCGCCGCTCGCATCGCGGGTACGTTTTGCTGATACCTACCCTCCACTTGAAAATCATGAATAAAAGGAATCTTCGTATTATCGCTCGGTAATATCGCCCAATGCTATGGGTCCATGATAAACGAAGCAAGCACTTCTCTCTCGTGTGCGTGGGAAAAATAAAACTAATAGACTGAATACCGTTACAGAGTACTGTCAATTATAATTATTCCGTGTTCGTCGGCTTTCGTGCGTATTAGCCAAGGATATTAAGTATGTTAGGCATTATCGGTAGTCCACCAAATGTCGGTAGTCCACCCAATATAGGTTGTGTACCCCATATTATATGAAGTTATTGACTTTTTGCTAATTTATGTGTCGATAATACATTATTAATACATGAGATTTTTGGATGCTAATTTCAATTGGCACACTATTTTTATACGGAAATTTTATTCATAATTTTTCACGTGAAACTAGTGTATTGCTGCTGTACCATTAAAATGGTTTTTTGAAATAAATAACGTAAACCAGAGGAAGTAAATATGAATGTAAATTTTAATATAGCCACATCTTTGAATGATTTCATAGAAAACAAGTAGAAAAAATTGACAAAGAAAGATATTACTGAATTTGCCAAAGCAGTGATGAATGTAGAAAATATCAACCAAGATGCATTAGTTAAAACAATTAATAAGTTAGGTGGTTTGGCGAGTGTAAAAAAAACTAGTCAATAGGTTGGAAACACATAACTCAAAGATGAAAGGTAAGAAAACCGAGTCTATTAATGCTTTTATAATTGGGGAAAATAAAATTGTAGAAAAAGATAATATAAATAAAAGTAAAGCTGCTAACTTAGAATCGAAAATAGAAGGAATAGAAAATAAGTTGGAAAGCTTGAATGAAAAAAAAGATAAAGTTGACGGTAGAATAACCACGCTCTGGGCGAAAAGGGAAGAGGTATCTCAAGTAGAAGCAGGGATACGTGCTAAGTACGGACCTTCTATTTCTTCGCAAGTAAAACAGGCAAATCAACCAAAGTTTACAAAGTTAGAGAAAAAAATATCTGTTTTGTCTCAGGGGAAGCTATCCCAGCTTCAGATAGATAATATTATAAAAGCTGTCAAAGAGGGGGATATTTACACTGAAAAAGGCATAGGCAGTCATTCAATAAATGTATCAGCACTGCGTAAACACACATCATCTGAAATGTTGCAACAATATGGCATGGCCAATAAAGTTCAAGACTTTGGACGTCGTCAATATGTAAAGGTAAATGAAATTGTACCCAGCGAGGATGGCGTAAAATTCATCTCTGCACTTAAGGAAATAGCTCAGCTCGCTTCTGAACAAAAAAATGAGATTAATTCAAAGATGGAGAATGTTTTTGCTGATAAAAATATCATGTCTAAAGACCACTATATGGAAATCATAGAAAAATCATCACAAAAGGGACATGATCTGAATGAAGAAATCATTACTAATAATAATGAATTAATGCAAAATAAAATAGAGCTAAGAAAAATTACAGATTTAAAATAGTGATACGTCCTAAATAGCGTTGACACATTTAACTCGCACACTGAGGAAAATGTGATGAACCAATATGTTAAACGCACGCAACGCGATTATCCTCTATCCTTTAAATTGGCTGTTGTCGAACAGGTCGAAAAAGGTGAAATGACCTACCGTCAGGCGCTAGACCACTAAGGTAGCCACACCGCCATGGCGTGGCTACGCAAATACGGTCAACTCGACTGGCGCTCCCCCTCTCCTGCAAGAAAATGCGGAGTTAATATGCCCAAAATACCCCTCACACCTGAACAGTTATCAGAATGCGCTGGCGGAGCCGGTCAATGGGATATTAAAAATGGAATATCTGCTGATTAAGCCAGAAGATATCGTGCTGGCAAGAAAGATGGTCAGGGAGTCGGTGGAAACCTACAATTCCCGGCGACCGCATCTGTCGTTAAAATACAAAACGCCCGATGAAGTTCATCGGGCGTTATAATGATGAATAGTGTCAACCTATATTAGGACAAGTCAGTTTCATTAAACAGTGCTTTTTTCATTTTGACCTCAGCAAATGTTGAGGCAGAAAATCTAATTATAGCTGTCTCATTTTAGGGGTGAGTGGACAATCTATTACTCACTGGATGTGAGATGACCATCTCATTAACAGAAAATTACACAATATCATTCCAATATCGAAAGATCCAGGTCATTACCACGAAATGGCATAACCTGGAAAAATATCGCAACCTTAACTCTCAGGACAGATATTAATATACTCATTAGTAACGCAGTACGGGGGAAGTTCCATCAATCTCTTGCATATTTCGTTCGCTTCTTTTCCTGAAATTAGAGGTGGAGAAATAAAAGGATCATTGGTTCTTTCCATTATGTTATTAATTGAAGTATTCAGGCGTGAGTCATTAATGATTTTGTTAAGAGTAATTAAGCCTTTTGAGTCACTAAATCTAAAGTTTTTAACAGTATTATTTTCACCAAAGCTTTTCGCTATTCCTCCCATTTTATCTACAAGGTTCAGAGTTAATTTATTAACTTCCGCACCAAGAGTTAAGCTTTCCAAGCGAAGCATATCAGTTAAAGTGCGAACTACGAGTCTCCAATCATCTAGTTTAAGATATGCACTGTCTCCGTTTTTAATCGGTTCATATGCGACAAATAAATTATCGAGTGCTTCAAGCTGAGCTTGGTATTCTTTGCGTGAGTCAGAAACTTTAGACTCTATAGATGGATCGTGCACGTAAGTGTCTTTGTTCTCTGCAATTAATTTAAAAATGTTAGACAAATATTCTATTTCATGGGGCGTGACATATAACTCTTCACTTGTAGCAGAGGTTGGCATTCTAAGAGTTATTTTATTGACTTCGTTTGTTAATTCATCTAGGTCAAACTTATTTCTACATGCACGAAGGTCTACCTTCTTAAGGTCACCTACCATTTCAATTATTCTAGGCAGATCCATTGGTATTTGAAGGAGCTTGTCCATTTGGTCTTTGCCCACATATTCACCTACTCGTTCATTACAGGTATTAAAATAATCTCTGGCTATAGGAGCATCACGTTTAAATATAGTGTCGCGGTGACGTTCAACAGTTCCATCTTCATCCCCCAGACTATTACGAATACCCTCCCATTGCTTACTTGAAAGTTCGTAAAATTTTTCATCACTCTTTATTAATGAAGTATTTGGGAGGAAATCATTTAATTTTTTGCGTGCATGACTAATCTCATAACATAAATCATCTAATACTTTTAGTTCATCTCCCGGATTACGGATGGATATATGCATAACCTTTTTGTTGATATCAAAACTGATTTTTTCTCCGAATAACGGATCACAATTATTAGGAGGGCAATAAGTAGGAGGGCAATCAGACTTCCCAAGGTCTTGTATCGGCGCAGTTCCATTTGAATCGCGTAGGGCTTGACTGTAAGGCACCAATGAATTGTTATAGTTTGTGTCAGGCCCGCTTTGACTGTTCTCCTGAGAACGTAGTCGAAAGTGATTGATAACGCCAGTTACTATGGATCCTATTGTGATCCCACCCAGTAGAATACAGATGTTTTTCGTAAAGTTGCTTTTCGGATAAAAATAAAAGACTCCTTTATCACATCTTTGCTGTTCAGTAAGCTTGGCCAACTTATATAACTCATCCCCTCTCATTAGTGGTTCCGTGTCAGCTTGACGTACAGCACTCACAGAACCCCGCAAATGCTCAGTTTTATTATCATCATCAACATTACTCCCCATGTTAATATTTGTCACCCTGGAGAGGGGGGAACTAGTAGGTACTCCAATCATAAGTTCATCCTTTTAATTTAAATTAGGTTAATCCCAAGTTCAGCCTGTATAAATTAACGCAAATCGGTAATTATTTTTATGGTTTTTTATGAAACCACGAGCTCAGGTTGGGGTGAATAAATAAGCGCAGGCTGATGAATTTTTTTTCGTGATTTTTCATGAGGCACAGGCTACTCTAAACTTACTTTTGATATGGTATACCGCCTTCCACCATCTTTATGTGCGGCAGATTCAGTCCCTTTCTGTCGGTGTGTTGTGGATCACAAAATCAGGACACCGGAATAACCTGTTTCCACTTTTCTTCATGCAAGCAAGGCGATAAACCAGCATTGTTCGTATGAGGGCGGTGCACATTGTAATAACCATTTATCCATTGGTTTATGTCGCGGACTGCATGGCTAAAATCACCATAACCGCCTTTGGGAAGCCATTCACTTTTAAGGCTACGAAAGACTCTTTCCATCGGCGAATTATCCAGACAATTTCCCCTGCGACTTATACTTTGCATTACCCCATAAGGCCACAGTAACTTTCTGTATTTATTACTTTTATATTGAACTCCTTGATCTGAATGAAACAACAAACGACCATCACGCGGCCGTGTTTCCAAAGCATGACGTAAAGCCCTGCACACCAAATCAGCATCGGCTGTTAATGAGAGGGCTGAACCGATAATCCGGCGTGAATATAAATCAACGACAAGCGCGAGATAGCACCATTTTTTCTGCAGGCGAATAAAGCTGATGTCGCCGCACCAGACACGGTTTGGCGCAACGGGGTTAAATTGCCGATTCAATCAATTTGGCAATGCCGGATTATTGTCTTCGTTTACCCGATAGCGATGTTTAACGGGTTGACGGCTTGTCAGTCCACATTCCTGCATCAGCCGGGCCGGTATCAACGCCACTCTGGCGCAGCATCTGGCTGATTGCTCGACTACGTGATTCAATTCTTTGCATATCAATGGGGCTCTTCACCTGCGCGTAATAAGCGCTACGGTGAACACCGAATAAATGACAAAGAACCAGTATTGGTCACTTTGCTTTCAGCCATGTGATTAGCGCGATAACTTTCCGGGGCTTCGCTCATCAGCACGGCAGCCTGCTTTAGTATTTCTTTTTCCATCTCAGACGCTTTATCTGCGCTTTAAGCTGCTGAGTTTCGGGTTGTTCAGGTGTAATAGCATGGCCAACGGGCTCCATACCCTGAAGTTCCTGCTTATACAACCGTATCCATTTACGCAGATGGTCAGGATTGAGTTCGAGTGCCTGAGCGACTTCCCGGGCATCGCGCTGGTATTTAACAACCTGCTCAATAGCTTCGAGTTTGAACTCTGGGGAAAATGTGCGTTTAGTCCGACGAGTTTTGATCATGAATTACCTCACGTTCACTGTTTTAACATTAACAGGATTTCGAGGGGGCCTGAATGATTGATCCACTACACCCGGAGACATACCGAAAACAGCTAGAAAACTCTAATCAGGTTTGTCTCAGATAACGGGAGTGGACAATACTAAATGCATGGCAGTCAGAGTGTTTACCTGAGGACAGTGTTGTGTATCATGTTGATTTGCAATGCCCCAACGTTAACAGCATGTCACTGCGAGGCACTTTCTGTTAGTGGAGTATTACGCTGAAAAATTGTCATTCAACCTACACTCTAAGTGGTATGATGTAGATTATGTGTATTTTTTAGTTTTATAAACTATAAAAATAGCAAATTGAGATGTAATTATCATTTTGAATATTTCACCCTTATCATTTGTGAGTTGTATTTGAATAACGATGAAATCGTAGGTTCTAGGTAAAGAGCTGGCACTAGCACAACACGAAAAATTAGAAATAAAACGAGAGAAATGATGAAATTGACACCCTTTATATTAACGATCTGCCTGCTGTTGAGCGGATGCCAGATGGGTACCTATCAAACCAAAGCAGGATCTCAGCCGGTTAAACCCAATAGTGGTCATAGCGATGCTGTGAAATTATCTGCTGCAGATGAAGCTAAAAAAATTGGACTTTGCCAACGGCAACTGGAAGCGTTACAAAAGATTGATGCCGAGCAATATGGAATTTACCAACAGCATTTTGATGACTTAATGCACAATGCTGCCGAGTATTCTGCTGTGCGCACCAACGTCAATGTGGATAGTCAGGATACCTTAGATTCACTCTACCACTATCGGGTAACGTTGTTTTGTTCTGAAATAAATCAGGTTCTGCTGTCAGGTCTTGCAGAACGTGGAACGAAACAGAAATAACATTAATAGCACTGCCATCTTTAGCTTAAAGTTATTAGGAGATTTTACCCAGAATATCCCTGAGTCCTATGATGGTTTTGACCTGCTCCCCGTTGATTAGTACACCCCGATGTTATTAATGTCTTCATCTGCAACGTGAGGACATCCCCATGAAGAAGCGTTTTTCCGACCAACAGATCATCAGTATTCTCCGCGAGGCTGAAGCCGGGGTATCTGCCCGTGAACTCTGCCGCAAGCACGCCATTTCCGATGCCACGTTTTACACATGGCGTAAGAAGTATGGCGGTATGGAAGTGCCTGAGGTTAAGCGCCTGAAGTCGCTTGAGGAAGAGAACGCCAGACTCAAGAAGCTGCTCGCCGAAGCCATGCTCGATAAGGAGGCGCTTCAGGTGGCTCTTGGGCGAAAGTACTGACGACAGACCAGAAGCGGGAAGCCGTGGAGTTGATGTGTGGTGCGACCGGTCTGTCGCAACGTCGTGCCTGCAGGCTAACAGGTTTGTCCCTGTCGACCTGCCGCTATGAAGCGCAGCGTCCGGCGTCGGATGCGCATTTATCAGGGCGCATCACTGAACTGGCGCTTGAACGCAGGCGTTTTGGTTACCGGCGCATCTGGCAGTTACTGCGTCGGGAGGGCGTTCACGTCAATCACAAGCGGGTATACCGCATTTACCACCTTAACGGCCTGAGCGTAAAACGCAGACGACGTCGTAAAGGGCTGGCGACCGAGCGGTTTCCCCTTCTGCGCCCAGATGCGCCGAACCTGACTTGGTCGATGGATTTCGTCATGGACGCACTGGCCACCGGTCGCAGGATCAAGTGTCTGACCTGCGTGGATGATTTCACGAAAGAGTGCCTGACGATTACCGCCGCTTTCGGGATTTCAGGCGTGCAGGTCACGCGTATTCTGGACAGCATTGCGCTGTTTCGCGGCTATCCGGCGACGATAAGAACCGATCAGGGGCCGGAATTTACCTGCCGCGCATTGGATCAATGGGCCTTTGAGCATGACGTGGAGCTGCGGCTTATCCAGCCGGGCAAGCCGACCCAGAACGGATTTATTGAGAGTTTTAACGGACGCTTTCGCGATGAATGCCTGAATGAGCACTGGTTCAGCGATATTGTTCACGCCAGGAAAATCATTAATAACTGGCGACAAGATTATAACGAGTGCCGTCCTCATTCATCGCTGAATTACCAGACTCCAGCTGAATTTGCAGCTGGCTGGCGAAACGGGAAATATGAAGAAAAACCAACCGACATTACTAACTGAAGGTTGTATCTAATCCTGGGGGCAGGTCAGTTTATGCCGCTAATGTTACCAATATCAATTTACGAATTAGCAGTATAAAAATGAGGATTAGGTTATGAATTTTTTTGTCACTGAACTTCCTACAGATACAGACAAAGAACTCATTATGAGTAAGATAGTTGAATATAATAATAAAATTATGCCAGATGATACGAAGGAACTTTGCGTATTTTATAAAAATGATACAGGTAAAATTTTAGGTGACATTACGGGGATACTTACAGGGGGTGCTGATGATCAACTATTTTTGGGTCGATAAAAGTATGAGGGGCAGAGGGATCGGCGATCGATTGATTATTATGGCAGAAGATGAGGCCAAAGCTCGTGGATGTAAGAAATTGATATTGAACACTTTTGAGTTCCAGGCACCAGACTTGTACGCAAAAAAAGGATACACAAAATTATAGACAGGCTCATTGATGTTGATGGTTACAATAACGATGTAGTCCTACATTTCTTTTCCAAGAAAATATAGTTACGCTGACTTATTTATTTTTCTCCTTAAGGTAGACTTTCCCAGCCTAAAAACAGGCCTCTGGTCTGGAATAGCTCCAATACACGATTTTTGTATAAAATTGTAAGATTTGATAAATGTGACATCTAAATGCTAACAAGATTGAGCGCGTAGTATTAAATTTATTGATATTTTATTTGGGTGACTAATGCCTGATGTTTCTGCATACAATTTCTCCAGGCGCTCCCTGGCTTTCCGTTGTCAAAAGAATCAGTAATAAGATAGGGGATGGCTATTTTTACAGACTGAGTATAGTCACTCTTAACTACAGGAATCGTTTGGGAACTGACATAGAAGGCAAAAGTAAGAATATGTTTATCATCATTTCTGGCAGACATTCTGGAAAGTTCTGTCACACAACTTTTTGCCGTGCGGCTGATTCTGTCGAAATCAGTATCAACCAATAAACTCTCTTCAGTATGAAATGACGTCGTACATCCTGTGGCGATTGTGGCCAACAAAAATAGACTAAACCAACTCAATCTCATCCACTCACCAATGATTATTTTAAATAAAAAATAGAAATCAATATGTTATATGGATTTCCAGGGTGGCATGTTGATGATGACGTAAGGTATGCATTAAAATCATCAGGGAATACTATCCAGTTTGTGTCGGCATATGTTGCCGAGTGTATATAATTGCTCTTTATTTTATCATGAATATGGATTTGTTCCATCGTTGTTACTTCTAAATCAGGTAGAGATTCGAAGTGATTAAATCTTACCCGCCGATTGATATCTGGCTGAGCGAGGTGTCTCTATTTTCAATAGCTTGAGAGTCGCTAAGCAATAAACTCATATCAGCGATGAATGACTAAAATAGTCGATTTATTTGATCTGGGAAGATGTACAATTCGCGTATTGACTTGGCTATTAAGTTCGGGAGTTGAGATTGCTAGACAAGCCTTGCTTAGAGCTATAGCAGCACATTATTTCTGATGATGTACAGATCGGTAGATAAAAACACCTAAAAATAAATTAATTTTATTTTTTGTGAATGGTAACGGTCGTCATAACATATGTGGTTTGTAACTTATTGTTATATATGGATATTGATCCAATACTAGCCGATGAACTTTAATTCTTAGTTAGTAGACAAAGGTGAGTTGAGGTTTATATTTAGGGACTGGTGTCCATGATTACCCCTGATTGCTCAGATAAAATCAGAAAAAAAACGAATCTTATTTTTTCACTAGAAGTTCAATAGTAGTTTGTATAAATTATATATTAGATACAGGGATGTACAGTTTCTGTAATATATTATATTTCGCTATTTAGTACGTTCATTATATGGATCATAAACGCGAAATTTTGTAACCATTTAGAATGAGATGATTTATGACTATTAGTATCACTGAAACTCAAGCTGGCCGTTTGACGACAAATGATGTTGGTTCTGCATTTGAAGGCTTTATTCAGAAAGCTGATGCAGATATCGAGAAATTCCTAGTCGAAAAGACTAATGAAGAAGGTACATTAAATCTTTCTTCTTCCGACTCACTAAAATTACAACGACTCATGTCAGACCAGAGTATTGCAGCTCAAACGGGAACATCAACACTAAAAGCTGTAAAGGATAATATCGTAGCAGCAGCACGTAATATCTAACAGTAAGTATTTAAAAATGCAGTTAATAAATATATTTTAATTATAGAAAGAGTCCTTAATGGTTAGTTTGTTGAACCCAGAGAATGCATATTCAGGCGTTAACTTGGTTATGTTACTTTGCTTGGTGCTGTTATCTGCTGTATTTTTTATTTGTTTTTCAGGATTTGTTAAATACAATATCGTGCTAAATATTTTGAAAAATGCGATGGGAACACAGCAAATACCGCCATCTATAGTTGTTAATCTATTAGCTGCACTTTTGGCATTAAATAGCATTTGGGGAGATGTAGAGCCAGGATTGGAAAGGATAAAACCTTATTTTACTGAGACGTATGATAAATCAATTCCAATTATTGATCCTATAAGAGGTCCTAGAATTGATAATAGAGATATGGATAGTAATATTACTATGTATTATTTGGTCTCGAGAATTGATGAGTATTTCCCTGAAATGGTTGCGAGAGCAGAACGTAAATCTGTAGAATTAGAAAGCCTATTTTCTCTTCCTATCAATTTTAATGACGGTAATGGTAATGGTAATGGTAATGGTAATGGTAATGGTAATGTATTAAAGCCTTTATTAGGTGGATTAATACTAGATTTATATAAAGGATTTGAGTTGGGGGTTAAACTCTATATGATCTTTGTCAGTATTGACTTTCTGATTGCTGTCATACTTAGTGGTGTAGGTATGAGTATGCTATCGCCTACAGTAATTTCTACGCCGATAAAATTGGCTGTATTTTATTTTTCTGACGGTTGGACAATATTGTTCAATACATTTGACGGATGATGGAAGCATTTATTTTCCCAAGCTGGCTAAGCTATGCAGCATTTTTTATCTTTCTCAAGATATATAATCCAACTAGATTGTTTCTGGATAATATAACAATTATAGCTATATCAATTTTTTTTGCAATTTATGTCACTTATCTTGATGAAGTCGATGAGCCTGATTATCGTTGGATTATAGGGGCAACAATGTTGGCATTATTTTCATCAGTTCCATTTTGGCTGGGTAGTATGGTTGGTAGTATTATTCAACAACTTTTATTACTTAATGAGCAATCAGTTCAGGATAAACGTTTTACTGAGGAAACTGAGGCCTTAGCAAGGATCAGTGGTTTATTATTCGTAATTTATGCTTTAAATAACGGTTCATTATTTATACCTATTATCAACTTGTTAAATGGTGATGTCAGTATTGTTTTAGGGGATAATCCTAAAAGTGAACTTAAGCAAATTTATTTTTTAATTGTTAATTATCTAAAAATGACAGTAATAGTGGCAAGTAAGTATATAATTGCAATTATATCTATTTCTATTAGTGTAGCTATGGTTGACTTGTTTTTCAAAAAATCCTCTTTATCAACATTTGTAACCGCGAACTTAAAAGCAATGCTCGTAATTATCCTGTTAAATACATGGTTTTTTAACGATCAGCTTTATCTTTTCCAAAAAATGACAGGGGCTATCAGTGAATAAAATATCAATGCCAACAGTTCATCTTACTACATTGAGTGAATCATCAGAATTTAATGAAATAATATCAAAAATGGATCAGGAAGAGAAATTAAGCAGTGTAATAATAAAAGAAAATTTTGATGGAAGTGCTAATGATAACACTGCGCTTGATGTGATAATTGGATATATGGTTGTAAATAATACAATTGAACTTATGAAGAAACATCAAGATTTTTTTAAGGAAATAATGGATGAAGAGTAATGTTATATTTTTTTTAATATTATTGCTATTTGGCGTTACAGTTAATGCGCAAGTTATGCTAAAGAAAAATGAAATGAGCCTCAAAGAGGCTTTAATAGCTATAGCTAAGGATGAGCAATTAAAACTTGTCGATTCACTGGATGAGAAAACGAGCCGACAACCACTAACACAAGTATTGAGTGGCGAAGGGCAAGTTTTATTGGCTAAACTTTCTGATGTCTATGATTTTGACTGGTATATTTACGGAGGAACAATAAATGTTCAGACAGGGCAGCAGTATATTAATTACACTTACAAACCCAAAAATATCGCCCCCGAAATATTATTAATGGAGCTTGAGTATGCCATTCAAACCAATAGTACATTAAAGATGAAATTAATAGAGAGGGGGAACTCACTGATATTTTCCGGGCCACGTAATTTCATTAATGATGTATTGTCGTATTCTAATATGGCAGACAGTAATGAATTTTTAGAGAATGGGAATGATCTGGAAATCGCCAGGATTGAGTTTGATTATTTATCGGTGATAGATCGTAATATAAATACATTTGATGGTCAGGTTAACTTCCCTGGTGCTGCTTCATTGATCTCTGGTGCCCTATCAAATATGGGGCAGTTTGAAAATGTCGCTGATGGTGAAATGCAGGAGCGTGCCTATAAGGTGAAGTTAAATGGAGGAGATAAGCAAAAATTAGACGAGGCAGAAAAAACATCAAAAGTACAGGCTATTCCTGGTACTAATGCTTTATTGATACGTGGCACACCGGACGAGATTACGCTTGCAAAACGCATTGGGACTATGATTGATGTAAAAGGTAAGCAATTGATGTTTTCTTTAAAAGTGTATGACGTCGCGGCGGATAGGACAGAAAGTTTTGGCGCAAACAATACATTACTAAATGGTTCCAAGGGACTCTATGACATTCTAACGTTGCCGTATTCGGCAACGAAAGATTTTTTAAATAATTTTCAAGCTATGTATAGTAATGGCTTGGCCCGGAGTGTCTATTCTACCAACCTGCTTATATTGGAAAACCACCAAGGACATTTTGGTAAGAAAGATACAATAACGGTGAATCTGGTTTCTAATAAAGAGGTAGAAAGTCTTAAAATTGAGGCTGATAATAGCCTTTATGTGACCGGACGCGTACTGCCTAATGGCGGAGTCCAGGCAAAACTTGAATATGTAGAGGAACACTTCGAGGGTGATGGAAATAATAATAAACAGAGTGGTGTATCAACTCCACCGAGAGTTAGTTCCCAATCACTATCTTCGGAAGCATACATTAAGCCAAATGAGACGATTGTTTTAGGTGGTTTTGATAATACAGAAACCGAATCATCCGAATCGGGAGTGCCCGTTTTATCAAGTATTCCATTGATAGGTGAAGTTTTCAAAAGCACCAAATCGACAAAACGTAAATTCAAACGTTATATTGCCGTTTCATTCCAGGTCATAGAGTAATGTTGAAAAGATTTTTTAAAGTGAAAGAGTCTTATCAGGATATGGTTATCTGTAATATCGATATTGATACATTTTTAGGTCAAGAATGTCTCGTTCATACTGTTGATGGTGAGCTTATACGTGGCGAAATTATGAAAATTACTGGGGGGCAAGTAGAAATAAAACTTTTACAACCTGGTACCGTAAAGCGTAATGGTAAAGTTGAAATGCCGTCGCGTCGATTTTGTTTTCCAATGAATGAGGATGCATTAATAGGCAAGGTTATTAACTGTTACGGTGAGTCTCTGTATGGTGATAGTTATCTAAACACTGGGAAAGATTACTTTGACCTGCCTATTGTAATAGAGCCTATTCCATTGAAAAATAGAGCACCAATTGAAACCGTATTTCCTACTAAGCTTAAAATTATTGATGGCCTCTTTACTATTGGAGAAGGGCAACGTATAGGCTTATTTGCACCTGCAGGCGCAGGTAAAACGACGACAGTTTCTATTATGGCCAATAATATGGATGCAGATGTCGTCATCTTTGCCATGATCGGTGAGAGGGCGCGTGAAGTCGTAGAGTTTTTGGAAGGGGAGATTGGGCCTGAGGTTATCAAAAAAGCGATAACCATAGTTTCGACATCAGAAGCTAATCCGCTTGAGAAAGTTCGTTCTGGCTTGGTTGCTGTTTCTATTGCACGGCATTTTATGGAGCAAGGGAAAAAGGTTGTGCTCTATTTTGATTCTTTAACGCGCTTTGGCAGAGCACAGGCAATGTTGGATGGTACTCCTATCCAAGGAGGTATTCCTATCGGAGTTTCTCTTGCACTGTCACGATTAGTCGAAAGTTGCGGTAACTCTATTTATGGCTCAGTTACCGGCATTTTTACCGTTTTAATTGAAGCTGATATCGATAGCGACCCTATCGCACATGAAGTTAAATCTCTGATTGATGGGCATTTGGTTTATTCTACCATGATTGCATCCACGGGAAGATATCCAGCAATAGATGTGCTAAAAAGTAAAAGTCGATTACAGAATAAGATTCAGGATAAACGTTATGTTCAAATGTCCGAACAGATTAAAGATATGGTATATCGTTATTTCGACGTGGAGCTATTGATTCGCGTAGGGGAGTATGAAAAGGGTAACGATTTATTGACCGATAACGCAATAGAACTTTATCCTGAAATAATGAAATTTTTAAAGCAGGGTTACGATGGGATTGAATATGAAGAAACCCTCAAAAGTATGGAAAGAATTTTGTCAAATTATTAATATAATTGATATTGGTATAGGTAAGCAGCAACGTAAACTAAAAAAACTTAATAAACAGCTTGAGTCACTGCAAAAAAAAATATCTGAGTATTGGAATGACGTAGAGAAGGCACAAAATAGATTAAAGAACTTAGGTGTTGAAAATGAGAGAGATGCAATAAAAGTTTTTTTTATACGAAGAGAGAATATTAAATCACTAATAGAGTCGCTAGTTTTTGACGTGTCGATCATAAAGCAAGAGTTAGATCAGGTTGAAATAGATATAGATAATACTGAATTGGAAAAAAGGAGGTTAGAGAAACGAAAAGATATACTATCTGAATTAATACAGCAATTGGGTTGAGAGGTTTGTAATGAAAATAGAACCAGCAAGTATGATTGAACCTACATCTGCTAATTCAGAAAGTGGCGATGATGAGTTTAATGATCTAATAAATGAAGAAATGAAAGTTAAAAAAATAGTTAAAGTAGTCAGAGATATTTCATCGATAAAAAAATATAAAAAGAAAAGAATGAAAAGAGTAGATTTGAATGACGTTATGTTTTGTTCTGCATTACACTCTTCATCTTTATGTTTTGACTCGGGCATAGTAATTGGTAATGAAAGTGTTAAAGTGAAAGCTAGAAGTGAATTTTCTATGCAAGAGATTATTGATAGATCCAAGTTAAATAATATTATTAGAGATCTTTCAATAAAGGATGAAATTAAGTCCGAAGTACCTGTGAATTACAATTTAAGTGAAATCAATTCTGAGCATTTTACCATAAGAAAATCAGACTCAGTTCTATTGTTATCCCGCCTTATTTCCTTGGGTGACGATATGGATACAATATTATTGTTCCCATTCAATAAATACCGATTAGTAGGCGGTAGGGAATGGCAGGGTTATAGTGAAAAAATAATCAATATATATAATTCAATTACTGTAAATGTGGAGAGAAGTATGTTCAAACTTAACCCACTTCAGTTGAGTAATTTTATTTTTGACGTTAATGAGCATTCTACTTCAACAACTATTTTTATGAAAGTAGCGAGAAAATACTTTCCGATGAATACGAGCAATTCACTTGCAGGTATACTTTACCATAACCGTACGGCTCGCAATTATCGTGTTTTTTTCAAAGGTTTTCACTATATATTTAAGTTGAACGGCGATATTATATCGTTCGATAAGGAGTGAGAGGATGAGCGCTCTTGATGTTACCGCACTGTGCTTGAGTATATTGAAAGATGGAATTTTCATATTTTCTATTTGCTTTGTTATTACTGGAGTAGCTGTCGGATTATTACAAACAATATTTAGTGTCCAAGATCCAGGATTACCATTAACTGCAAAGTTGATTGTTCTTTTTGTTCTTCTGACCAATGTAGGGAAAGATATTTATGAACAATTTCAATCGTTGTTTCATGTTCTATAAATATTATCAATAATATAATGTGGTTGAGGAAAAAATGTTGAAAAACTTTCGAACTATTATTTCACAAACATTAATTAATAAGTTGGGTTTAGATGCAATCATGTTGTCGCGACTCAATGGGAATGAACCTGTGTGTATCGAGCTAGAGGGAGGTGCAGACATATATATAACATCTGAGAATGAAGATTTATTGCTAATATTTGTCGAAATACCAATTAAAGATATCAGAACCATAAAAATTAAGTCATCTGAAATAATAGAGTTTTTCATAAAAAATAATGAATTTATTATGAATGTAAATAAAGATAAATTTATTTCCTTGGTCTACCTTGATCGCAAAGATAAAAACTTGGAGGATAATCTTTTAGACACAATGGTGTCATTTAATAAACTTTCTGAACTTATTAATAGTTGATATTTAACGGTTCTAGTTACTGATGTATTCTAATGTATAGATAAATTTATATTAAATAATGCTATCTGTCAGTAATAGAATTTGGCTGGTTTCTCAGTAAGATCAAACCTCTTGTTAGCAATATTAACGATATAGGATGTAAAAAACGTACTAGTGAATTAAACCTAAATATTCCTCAGTACCACTATTATATTCTATATGCTGCCGTAGCCATGAATATTGGGTTTTCAACGTTGGCTGCGGCGGCTAAACATACTCATCCTGAAATGGATGTTACTTACAGCAGTTGCCGCATGTGTAAAAAGTTGTGTAAACTGGGTGTTAATATCGATCTTACTAGATAACGAAGATTTGGTACTATTAGTCAAACGTACCATCGCTAGTATTATATTTGTGCGTGAAGAGCTGCGGTGATAGCTTATAATTAAATCCTCTCAAGCAATTTATTGTATGAAAAACCTACTATCACATATTTGATTCTATGGATTAAACCCTCGCTAAATATTGATCTCATCATTAATACAGTTTTCCAACCCTCAAACTAGCATTTATTAGCGTTTAAATTTTTTTAGGAAAATAATTAGAAATGGCGATCTGATTGGTTTACAGCAGAGAGAATTACTATGAAAGAGTCGGCTTCTGGACCTTTTTGTTATTTTAATCTGTTTTTTACATTTTTTTTAAATAAAAAACTATATGTTATATTTTTTTTGGCATAACTTTCTTTTGTTGTCTCGATAGTTGACTATAGTGGCAGACGAATCAAGTGGTGTTTGATGCACTTTTATCAAAATAAAGCTTAAATTACGAGTTGAGAAATGTTCTGTCTATTTTACTTATTCCTGGTTAGCTGCAATACATAATCAGGTTTTAAATAAGTATGATGGGGTGTAAATCTGAAGCAGATTTGAGAGGCAATTCTAAATTGAAAGACTATATTATTGGCAAAAATGTGATTTTTAATAATCTTAAATGTAATATTTCCTCGGCAGATAAAGAAGTAATCTTGGGTAGCCGTGAGGCGAGCCTCATGGAGCTTTTTTGTAATAATCCCAATGAAGTCATCACTAAGGGGCAGATTCATGATGCTGTGTGGGGAAAGCTGATTGTTAATGAAACATCGCTAACTAAAGCTGTTTCAAATCTTCGAAAATTACTGTCAACATTCGATAGCTTGAATTGTGAGATAAAAACTGTACCGAAAGAGGGATACCTATTTATTTTTACAGAGGGACCGGATAATTGGAGTTTCAAAGAAAATTTATTGGGTGGTGTGTATAGAGAAACCGCTAGTGACCAGAGTGGAAAACTAGATACCATTCCTGATGGTTTAGATGATAAATTGACACTTTCTTTCTGGGGAAGAAATTGTACTACGAACTTAACGTTAGTGTATGTCTCAATTTTTTCTTCTTTATTATCATCTGTAATAACGATAGGTATACTTTCGCTATTAAAAATAGGAACTTACTTTGAAAGAATTATATAGGCAGTGACCTGCCATCATCAATTGAGAAGTATGAAAGTCTGGACCTCGGTGGACAGTTAGTGTTTTCTAACTATAGGAGGAGGTCTGGATATGATGAATGCTAAAGCAAAGCGAGATATAACGCACAAAACAAAAGTCTTAAACTATGCAAATAACACCAAAAATGTCGCAAAAACCTGCCGACATTTTAGTATTAGCAGGCAAACTTATTACACATGGAAAAAAGCCTATGAGCGCTATGGAGAACAAGGGTTAATCAATCATAAACCTTGCCCAGAAAATCCTACTCGACGTGTGGCAAAGCACATTGAGGAGCAAATTATTTACTTGCGCACAACTTATCATTTTGGACCTCAGAGAATATCGTGGTACTTGTTACGGTTTCATAATATCAAGGTATCGCGCTCTGGCTGTTATTACGTGCTTCTTCGAAACAGACTAAATCAACTCCCACAAAATCAACGACAACGCTCTAAGCCGTTGTTCAAACGCTATGAGAAACAGGTTCCTGGGCATCATGTGCAGGTTGATGTTAAGTTCTTGTTTTTTAATAATCCTAATGGTCAACGGATTAAGCGTTTTCAATATACCGCAATTGATGATGCGACCCGGATACGAGCCTTAAAAATTTATGAGCGGCATAATCAAGCCAATGCGATTAATTTTATTGATTACGTTGTGAATAAATTTCCTTTCCGAATAAAAACCATCAGGACAGACAATGGTCATGAGTTCCAGGCGAAATTTAACTGGCATGTGCATGAGTTAGGTATGGAGCATGTTTATATCAAACCAGCGACACCAAGATTAAATGGAAAAGTAGAACGTTCTCATCTGACCGACAAACAGGAATTTTATCAGCTTATCGATTATACGGATGATATCGACCTCCATGAAAAACTAGCGGAATGGGAGGCATTTTATAACTGTCATCGCCCCCATTCAGCACATGGTGGAAAAACACCTTACGAAGTGCTAAAAACTAAATTGGGTATGTAAGATCAAATGTCAACCGAGGTCCTGAGTGACACAACACCACCTTTCTGTTAAATACCGTACTTCTGATAGAGTTCAGAGGTAGGTGTTCCGGATTCAGCCTGTTTCATAATTACCATGATTTGAGTGTCAATACGTCTGTTTTTTTCATAAAAATATTCTCGAATTTGATTACGATAAAAATTGCACTTATGGATAAAGTGCTTGTTCGGGGGACTACCAAAAATCTATTTTTGAATAACTTATGTTTTTCCTTACCTTTTTATATAATCGAATAATACTTAAAGTGATTTAGACTTAATCGTGTAAATATCTATATTAATTCTGGAAATTTCACTTTTCAAATTCCCGCATACTGCTAAATTTATGTTTGGAAAAATGTATTTAAGGACGTAGGTAAAATGAATGATTTCGCAGTTACTGGTATTGAAAATAGCCAAGTTTCAATACTAGAAAATACTGTCAATAATATTGGTGAAGGTTTCAAAGAAATTATGGAGGTTTTGAATGATGTTAATTCTAAAGGAGGTAATATTACTGTGATCGATACACTCTCACTTCAACAGGCGATGTTTAAGTTTACGATGCATCAGGAAATAGTAACAAAAATTGCCTCTAAATCGGTATCAGCGATCAACGATGTTATGAAAGCACAATAATGATTAATTATCGAGGCATTATCTTCGCACTTACTGCTTTTCTACTTACGGGATGCCAAGATAGCAAAAGTATTTCTGTAGCTACTTTTGAGTCGGCTGATATTGCTAATAAAGTTTTAGTTCTATTAAGTCGAACTAAGATTAATGCTGAATTGGTCTTTACAAAAAATGGATATTCAGTGCATGTAGAGACATCCCAAGTTATGCAAGCAAGAACCTTACTGTCAAAGTATAATTTTTACTTTGAAGTGGAGGATCTTAATGATTTACTTGAATCGAAGTTCGCTAGCTTAAGCAAATTGGAAACCATTAAAGGTAATCTACTCGAGGGCCGTGAGATATATAATAAATTAAATGTTATACCAGATGTTTTACGATCAAATGTGATGGTTTCAGGTGCTGAGAACAAAAGGGTTTCCGTTCTCCTTATTAGTTTGAATGAGATAGATTCTGTTACTAAAAATAGCATAGAGAAATTTTTGAAAGGAATTATTTCAGAGAAAGATACACTCACTGTTGAATATTTGGTGCAGACGATCGCAGATGAATAAAGCTAAAAGGTATTATAATAAATTTCTGCATCATCATCTGAAAAATGGTTTTATAGATGAGGAAATATTTAGCGTATTGACTACTCTCACTGATGAAGAAATAACTACAGGGTTCTCTTACTCTAAGGCAAGGGTTACTCAGGCGATTGAAATAATGTCACTGATAACCAAATATCAGAGAGCAAAGTTAAATGAAGATAAGCTAAATTTGTTGACTTACAGGAATAAATTGCTGCAAATTCATTATTTATGGTCTGATGCTGCTTTTTTTAAAGAAATTCCTAATGGGTATACATCATTACAATTAGGTCTTTTTTTATTGAGTGCTATTGATCGTAGGTTGGCAATAGTCTATGCCCTGCGACTCAGGGTCGATTTATCCAACGAACAAATTAAAGTTGAACATCCTGAATATTTACAACCCATTTTTATTAATCTATTGCACAAACGATAAAGTAACTAATTTATATGAATAACAAACCAATTATAAAAGATGAAAATGACGATTTCGAATGTTTCTTGAGCCAGCTTAATGGAGATCATATAAGAGAGGAGCTAGATGCATTGTCTAAATCAAAAAAAATCACAATAACTCAACTTAAATCAATATACAGTTTGGGTGTTAGATTTTATTCTTCAATGCAGTTAAAAGAAGCTGAGGCAATATTTATCTCTTACTCTGCTCTCTGCCCTTATGATCATAGAGGTCCTGGATGTCTGGCGGCGATTTATTTGGAAAAAAATGATTTCAAAAAAAGTTTAGATATACTTAATGTAATGAAAACTTATCCTACCTGTGATTTGGATGAAGTATTTATTAACATTTCTTTATGTCACTATAAATTAAAAGAATATACGAAATCCAGCATAGTGTTAATGATTGTAAAAAATAATAACTTGAGTGGTTTTTATTACCAACGCTACCAGTTTTTAAAACAACAACTCAGTCCGTATATTTAGATGAAAAGAGGTAATTAGTATTATGATAAATGCTTTGTCACCGTTTAGCAGAGTGTCAACTGAATCTGAGCAATTAAAAAAAGATGCTATTTATTTACCACAAAAACAGCAGATAAAGAATGAAATTCTAATTATTAGCCATTCGAGAGAATGGCTTGAAAATATTGACCAAGCTTTAAATACGAAAGAAAACGATAGCAATTTATCTGCATCAACCTTGGCTATGATAAGCATGCAACAAAAACAGGTTGTATTAGCTATGTTAGGTGTCAATTCCGAGCAAGCTATAGCGAAAATATTAGAAGATAGTATCGGTATTTATGGTAAAAGACTAGAACAAATCTATGGCTGGACTAATGGTGGTGTAGATATGTTTAGATCCAGTTTAATGGTCATGCTGAAAGGTATTCAGGATGGCGGAGTAAAGCCCACGAGATTAGAAGATTTATTCCAGCTGGCAATTCTTGAAGCTGTCTGCAATGCACAGGAATATGGGCTTGAAGATTGGTATAAATCAAGTAAAGAAGGTATTAGCCATATTCTTGAAAGTACGGGCAGTGGCAGTCATGGTGTCCATGAAGGTTATACTGCAGAGGTACTTGCTAAGGCTACGGCTACACTTTATGACGGAATGAAAAGTCAAGGCAATATCCCTAAAGATTCATTTCTTGGCGAGATTCTGTTAACGCTTGATTCCGCGGGGGGCAAAAAGGCGTTGTCCGATCAAATCATCAATGGATGGAATGACGATACGGGATGGTGGATTCAACCTGGGGTTGGAATTAGGGCGGAAGAAATTAGCCCTATGACTAGATTGTTTATCTTAAGTTCTTTGCTTAATAAACAAAGCATGACTCAGGAACAGATTAACTTAGTCCTAACAGCAAATTTAGCTGAGCTGGATAAATTTATTTTAATCGAATTCGGAATAGAAGGAGGTAAGTATTTCAGTCCTGCATTAGAAGTGCTTGTTTCTGATCCAAATAATCAATGGCGAATGTTGCCTGATGGGCGTCTCGACTGGTTGGGTATAGGGATTGATATGGATGACCTGACAGCGTTATATAAATTCTATCCGGCTAGAGAATTAACCAAAGAAGAACTAGAGGAAATTAACCGTATTGGCGATCAGATTAAAATGATTCAGCAAACGCTAAAATATTGGGTTCAGATATGTAATGATGAGCGGCTAGCAATAGCACGTAATATTTGACCTGTATTTATACCTTCAGAGTCATTCTCAATATCAGAGATCTTTATATCTTTTAACTGAGCTAGGACTCTATTTATCTAGCGATAATGGAAATTAAATGATTAGTATCGGTATTATTTCTAATACGGATTATATCCGTACAGCAGAAAATGAAGAGCAACAGCCTGAGTTGCAAAACACTGAGAAAAAAAGTTTACAACCTACTACTTCTCCAGGACAACCTCTTCCTGGCAGTGCTATCTCCGAAAATGACTTATGGCGAATGCTAACCGAGGCTGCAAAGATATTAGCCAATGGGATGTCTGGCACGGCGAAAGAAAATTCAGAAGCAAAAAAAATGCTGATTGCAACGCTGAAAGATGCACAAATAGCTCAATTAAATGAGCGAATGGAGCAACTTGAAAAACAGGCTGCAGCTGAAAAAAAGAAAAGTTTTTGGAGTAAACTTGGTATGGCTCTTGGGTTTGTTGCCGCTATCATTATGGCTCCATTTAATCCAGTTATGGCAGCGGTGATGATAGCAACCATGGTAGCAGCTATGGTAATACCCAAAGTTGTGAGTAAGATCCTTGAAGCTTGTGGTGTGGATGAGAAAATCCGCAAATGGATAGATATCTCACTGCAAGTCATCATTGCCGTTGTGGGCGCAGTACTGAGCTTTAATCCGGGGAATATAATGGCTGCTGCAAGTAAAGTTGCCGCTAGTGCGGCGACTAAAATTGCCAGTGTTGTTGAGAAAACCATAACCGCCCTCAAATCTTTCAAGGCATTTAGCACTATTTCACAAAAAACTCATAGTATTATTAATAAAGCATTAAAGTTGCTGGAGCCTTTAATTTCGAAAATTCAAGAATTTTCAAAAGGAGGCCAATTAACGGCAGCAAGAATTGGCCAGGCGACATCTGTTTCATCTGATATCACTTCCGTAGTTAGTACTGGTTATGCTATCAATTCTGCATCAATAACTAAGGATCTTGATATTTCCAAAGCTAATCAGGAAGAATTAGAAACACGTTTTCAGCAATTGCAAGTTTTGCTAAATACTGCAATGCAGGCCGTGACTAAATCGTTTGAAGCGCTTTTCAGTATTAAAAATGATGAACGTCAATTTAATAAAAACATGCTTAGTATCCATTTGTAAATAGGAAAGCGAATGTTATGACGACAATACAAATGAGTAATTTACCCGTCACTGTATCTATGTTTGACGAGCCGCAGAACTCTGTATCAGAAAATAAGACATTACAGGCCAGTATCGAGGGCCTAACGGTAACTAAGCAGCAAACGGTGACCTTAAACAAACAGGCTGAGTTAGGAACCGTCAGCATGAGCCAGTTAATGAGCCTTTTAAATATGATCATTGAATCATCGCAAAAATTGCGCTCGCAGCTATTATCTAATCGAATCGATGAGGCGATGGCTACTGCGGATCTGGCAAAAATGCTGGCTGTGGATAAAAAAGATTCTGCTCAGCTTAAGTTTGGTATTAACTTGGCTTCTTCTGTGGTTTCTATGGGGATACAGACGGTATCTGCATTTCGAACAGGTCAGTGTAAGCCACTAGAAGATAAGCATTTGTCGAAGCTAGGCGGTGGTAGTGGGGCTAAAGTGGCTAATCTTTCCCCACAAGAGCTGAATAATTTCACTGCATCGCTACAGCAGCAACGTACCGCTAAATATAATACAGTTTCCCAGATGGCTGATATGTCCAGGAAAATGGTTGGCGATATTAACGAAATCCAAAATGCTGATAAAGTCAGACGCCAAGATGAGACGCAATCAACAAAAGAACTCAAACAGAAATATGACGAGCATATGACACAGTTCATTGATAGTTTGGGTAATGAGTTAATGCAATTACTCAAGATGAAAGAAGCCATTCAGGGAACTTCACTTGTGACTAACCGTTAATTGAGGAGGTGCGAGCGTTTGTCGCTCGCATTATTAGTACATGCTTATACCTCAAATTTCTTTCATACAGCCAAGAAATGTTCAACGCGTTTCACCTGCTGAGTCTGCAAAGAAGTTACGCGAAAAAAGCTCGCGGTTACGACGAGTTAGGGATATTAAATCTGCTGGGAGACTAGACCAAAAGCGGCCAAGGGTTTTCAGAATTAGGTCTGTGCAAACAGCAGGTAGAAATCAACAAAATTTTGCCAGACACCTCCATGGGCAATTTCTTCGAGCGATCAGCGATTGGCATGGCTACTGTAATCAATTGCCTGCGCCAGAAGCACTGGATGATGTCAATCTCTTTGTTATTCAATCGGTATACCACTCTTCTTATTTATATCCTAAAGAGGTTTTTCAGGCACTGAATGGTTATTTTGACAAAGTAGCCGTGACTTCGGATTATTTACTTGAGGTAGATGCAATGCTTATTAAAAAACTAATGACTAAGGATAACATAATCACAGAATTGATGGCGCTATTAGATATATGCCGAAGTCACGAACAGCATAAAGTAAAACTGAAACCAAGGAGATATGGTGAATAAAATATTAAAGACCAAAAAAAACAAGCATTTTAGTACAATGAATTATGTTTTTGATCCCTATGAAATGCTTAGGAGTCAAGCAGAACGGTTGAGTTGGAATAGCTTATCTAAGCCTGAGTCATTTATTGATAAAGGTGCCATTATTGCATGGTATTCTTTGCTTCGTCATTGTTCAAATGAAATAGTCAAATCGATAATTATCGAAGGGATTTTTGAGAGTAAATTTCACAATATTTCATTTATTTTAAACCTGGTTCAGTCCGAAGATTTCAGAGATAAATCTTCTATGGAGGTTTATAATTTTTTATTTAATTTTATTAATAAAACGCCAGAGGTTTTTATGGAATGGGTGGATGAAGGCGATTTTTCTATGTCTAAAAATGTATTAGCTTTACTTTCTGGAAATCAGAGGAGGGTTTAGATGATAAATAAAGTGCTTCTCCTACCTTTAATAGAAATAGATGGTTTTTTTTGTAATAAATTCAATCCTGTTGCAGGTAAAAGTTTTTATAATAATCAGTTGCGTATTAATTTCAATGGGTTGAATGACCCCATTTCTTTAGATAACGACTTGTTTATTCTGCAAATAGATAATGTTGGATTAAATGGAATATTCTATGTTTCTTACTCTGAAATAAAGCGTATGCTTAAAGTTGATATTAAGCTGTTAGAACCACTTTATATTGAGTATGTTTTTACTCATAGCATGGGAAATTATGGTTTAAAATTTATGCGACCTATTACTGTTAGTGAACAGGTTAGCTTACCACCTTTGATCAGGGGGACGGTTCAATTGCATGATGCTTGCTATTCATTTTTATGTGATGTTCAACAGCTAAACATTGAACCTGAGTATCTACGTGGCCGAAAATGTAATTGGCAAGGTTCGCTGAGAGTGTCATTTGATATAATTGTTTCTGAGGTGTTGCTAGATACCCAAGACATTATTGATTTGAGTGATGAAGATCTTTTATTACTATCTGATAAATAAATGAAAAATGATTGTGTTGAGCGTTTTCTGTCTCGTTTGGAGAGCAATGAAACGCATGTTTTTAACTTTTGCACCGATTTTTTATTCATTCCTATTTTTCCATTCTTTCAGTTGGTTCATATCCTTAATATGGAAGAGGTTATTGAAGAGTTAACAAAAATTGATTCTGTATTTAATAGTTTGATGATCCGTGTCGATGGATATTTATCTCTTGCATTAGATGAAGTGAATTATGATGAGAAAATGATGAAAAGTATGGTTACGCACGTTTTGAATATTATGAGATTTTAACTATGCCATCAATAAATAATGCTACGATATCGGTAAATGCCATTAACTATTCTGGTACAGATTCATCCGTTAACTCTGAATCTGAACTTATAAAGCTTGAGGCGCAAGATTCGATGTTTCACGCTACTAGCAACATCGAACACTCTTTATTTAAAAATGATGAATCACCAACCAGCCTAAGTAGTGATAAAACTCTACTTTTTGATAAATATACGTCAGACAAAAATAGAGGGAGTAAAGATTTAAAAGAAAAGAAAGAAATAAGCTCTAATTCAATAAGTAACGATAAAAAAGCAGTGGGCCATATTGTTACCTTAAGTCTTGCTTCACTTATTGGCATTGTTTTAGCCCCATTCACTGGAGGCATCAGTTTATTACCAACCGCATTTGTGGTGTTGTTCGGAAATTCTTCTGCGTTGGCGATGTACGGTGGCTCTAAATTTTTTCTGGATGATACTAAAGAAGAAATAATCGATAAAAATAAATCATCGAATCAGCCAAGCGAGCTAGAATCTCATCCTATCGATGGGAATGCTCTTCCCCATACTCATGGTGTTCAATATCCACAACCTGATAATTCATATATTGATCACTCTAAAGAATTAGACAGAGACATTCCAAAAAACGTAGGGGAAAAGTCCGATCGTATTATTCAAGATGCAATTGATGAACAAGTTAATACCGAAGATGAAAATAGTGAACCTGCGGCATCTATAGCGGATGTAATAGAAAAATTTGGCAATATTTCAGTTATTGAATGTCGTGAGACGGAAGAGGAAATAGATCAATTTGATTTTATGAGCAAATTTAGTCAATTACCTGAATCAGAAGTTATCACGAATTTTTTAGAGCAGCAGCCGGTATTAGAACAAATTGCTCATCTTGATAATGAGATGACAGTGTATATTGGAAGAATAGTACCTCACCATATAGAGAAAGATAATAGTTTAACTCTGCCAGAGTCGTTAAAACCTACGCTGAAAACAATGAGTACTCCCGCTGAAGCGAAGCAATGGCCCAAAGTGGAAATCTCCCCAGCGATTAAAACCACACAGGGTGCAACGTCGGGGCGGGGTGATAATCATACTGCGGGTGTAAGGCATAACAGCGAAGTTTTACAATCTGAAGCTGATTTTGCTCCGGACTGGCCTACAGTAAATGTGCTTAGTGGTGTTAGAACTAGCCAAGGGCCAATGTTGGGACGGAGCGATAATGATAACTCTGGTGCTATGAAAAATATTAACGCTGAAAATCACGATGCAGAAACTCAGGCAACTGGGCAGGCTACAGCAGCTGAACGCAGTAGCCCCTACACAAAGGGAGTGGAGCATCAGTTATTAGATATTGAGGCATTAAAAAAAACGGTGTTATCACAGCAAGATAACCTTGGGATAGAAAATAAAACAAATCTACGTTTTTTGCATAGATCTGACGATAAAACTAGAATAGTCGCAGTAGCGAAAATTAACCTGAATAAGCTTGCTTATTCAAGCAGTTGATATCTTATATCTATCCTGCTCAAAATATATCACTTTGTTTCTATTGTGTGAATGGGTTGCTCAGGTTTTACTATGAATCTATTGTAATACTCCACAAATAATGAACGGATAATGTTTTGTTTATTGAAATAGAGTCATCATATAAAGTGATTCCTAAACTTATATTTAATGGGAACCACCAATCTGGTGTGATTAAAAAATCATGTGTAAGAAAGTATAGTAACGCCAAGGCGTTATTAATGGCTATTGAAGGTCAGGTTCATAAATATCAGAAAATTATCGAACAGCAGACCATCCAAATTATAGAAGATAAGGAAGCGCAACTTAATGCACAGGTCAAATATCTACAGGAATCTTATATTCATCAGTTAGCAACTTCTAAACAGGAATGGTTTGAAAAAGCTGACATTCAGTTAGAATCGTCTATTGATGCACAAGAAGTAAGAATTAATGAGGTCATTGATGATGTTAGAAATAGAGCTGAAATATCTATTTGCAAAAAACTGTTGAGTATGAATCAATCTGAGAATTTGATTGGCTATTTAACTGATGCTCTTCATGCTGAATTAAATGATGTCAAAAGATCCCTGGTTGTTGTCAAGTCTTACGACGATGAAGGGGTCACGTTAACTATTGAAAACGAAGATGGAATGGTAACTGTCAATACTCAAGAATTATTATTAGAACTAAAATCTTGTTTAGACCACAAATCTCATGATTAATCGTATCAGGAATTTTTCAGGTTGGGTAAAACCTGGTAGCGTTGTTATCGCCTTAATGTTACCGACAGTTATCCTTGTACCACTTCCGGGATTCATTATTGATATATTTGTTTTATTAAGTTTTATCGTTTCAGTAATGCTTTTGGTTATCATGCTGGAGAATGATAAGCCGTTAAGAGTGACTTTTCTACCGACAGTTGTATTATTGCTAACAACGTTTCGATTGTTATTATCTATAGCGACAACCAGAAATATATTGGCGAATGAGGAAGTAGGTAGTGTTATAGAAATTGTCGGTAATTTTGTGATGGGAGCTGGTCTACTCTCTGGTTTAATTATTTTTGTAATAATCACTATTGTCCAGTTTATGGTTGTGACCAAGGGAGGCGAAAGGGTTGCTGAAGTTGGTGCTCGATTCTCTCTTGATGCTTTGCCAGGACGTCAAATGACGATTGATGGTGATCTCAAAAATAACATGATCACAGGGGAGCAGGCGCAAAGATTGCGCGCAGAGTTGAGCACAGAGAATAAGTTATTTGGTTCATTAGAAGGCGCGATGAAATTTATTAAAGGCGATGCTATTGCTGGAATATTGATCAGCCTTGTAAATTTGTTTGGTGGTATTTATGTAGGGATTAATCAATTTGATCTTTCTCTATCTGATAGTGTTCAACGTTTCTCGATATTAACAATTGGTGATGGCTTAGTTTCTCAAATTCCGAGTTTACTGTTATCTGTAGCCTGCGGTGTATATCTGACGAGAATTAAAGGAATAGATGAAGAGTCGAGCTCTTTTCTTGGACAAATAATTAACCAAGTTGGTGTTTTTTGGAAAAGTCTGGCACTCATCGGCGTATTTATGATGTTCTTTGGGGGATTCAATGCAGACTTGACATATGTCTGTGTACCAATCGCTTTGGCATGTCTAGCTGCCTCGTTTTATTTATGGCGTGGACAATCCAGGTCCGTTGTTAAAGTAACAGTGGGGGAGGGGAGGGGATTGTACGAATCTCTATCTATCAGTCTTAAAGATAATAAGCATCAGCATGTTATTTATACTGGTGTGTCCAAGATTGAGACATCGTTATGGGGACAAGAATTAGGAAAGCCTTGTGTGGTAATTAATCCTAATTTGGATAGTGATATTGAGGTTAGCATATTAGGAATTAAATTATATTCTTTTTCACAGAAGAAGGTTGCTGGAATGGAGGAAATTATGGGGGATGAGATATTCATTCATTCGGCAGACATAACCGATAATTTAACTACCATTGTGAACTTTTTCTTGCGTAAGAGAATGATTGAAAAATACAATATTCAGTTTACCAGTAATATCATTGACAAATTATCTGAAAAAAGTGAGGTGATGAAAAAGGAAATTGATTCTGCTATTGGCATTAATCGCGTACATGATGTTCTTAAACAGATGATCAATTGTCCAGAGTTTTATTTGGACTGTGTTAGTTTCTTTGAGTCATTGATCTATTGGTCAAGATTAGAAAGTGAACCTAAAAATTGGCTCATGAGGATACGTACGCAGGCCCGTTATGAAATAACGTCTCGCTTAGTAAATTCTAAGGGAGAGATTTTTGGGGTGTTATTACCTGCTGAACTTACCGAAGTGATAGAGTCTTTTGTTAGTGGTGAAGAAGAAGATATAGATACATTGATGTCGATTAGGCAGTCTTTACGAAGTGAGATTTTTAGGTTAACAGAAAAAAATGGTGTTAAACCAGTGGTGTTAGTGAACGATACTGATATAAATTTTGTTCAGTCATTTATGTATCAAATTATCTCTACACTAGCTGTCTGTAGTTATAATGATATTACGCAATCAGAACTTATTAAAAATCCTGAAATGCTAAAGATAAACTTATAGTAATAGAGCAAAATAATGGAGTCATCAGAACCAAAAAAATACCCGCCAACGGCAAAAAAAATGCGAGACCTAAGAAAGAAAGGTCAGTTTCCAAAAACGGATTTGGCAGAACCTACTTTCTCTATTGCTCTATTTTATATTGTAATTTCATACTTTATCTTATTAGTATTCAGCGATTTTAATTATTGGTTTGAATTTGCATATCGAGCAAGTCTGTTAACTATTTTTGAACAGATCCTTAGTTCTTTTATTGTTTTTTCTGCTTGTTTTATTATAACGAAATTTGTTTTTTTTATTATTCACCTTGGTATTATTAATCGGTTTGTTCTTAATCAGAAAGGGTTGGGGTTTAAATTTGACAAGCTTAATCCTATCACTGGTTTTAAGAATGCATTGGGATTAAATGCTATATCCAGTTCATTTAGAAAAGTACTTGAACTTTTATTTTTGATACTTCTGCTTAAATATGTATTTGATACTTATAGTATTGAATTAAACAAACTGCATAAAGTAAGTAATCCATCATTTTTTGTTTATGATTTATTATATTATATAGGTGCTTCATCTCTTTTAATGGCTGTATATGGTATTTGTGTAGGGGTAATAGACTATTTGTTTGAACACTATAAATTCCTTAAAAAAAATCGTATGACTATGACTGAGATGAAGAATGAAATGAAAGATACTGAAGGTTCGCCGCTGATAAAAATGGAAAGACGCAGTAGAATGCGTGAATTAGTTAATGAATCGATGACCACGGGTCGGCGACCTACATTTGCAATAGCAAACCCCACACATATTTTGGTGCCAATCTGTTTCGAGCAAAATATTGATCATGTTCCTATTGTGTTAAGCATTTACACCAATGATATGGCATTGGATATGAGGTGCTATTTTGAATCGTTAGGAATACCAATTATTGAGGACATCAAATTAGCCCGAAAAATCTCTCATAAAATGAAGAATGGAAGGAGTGTTATCCCCAAGGAGTTCTACCGCGATGTTGCATTGATTATTGTTACATTAAACAGGAAAAAAAGCTTTGCTAAAAGTTAGAAGTGTATTTATTTTATTTTCGCTACTGAGTTTAAGCGGATGTAGTAATCAAATTAAAGATAGTCATATCTTATTAGATATGGATTGGAAACAAGATATTTACAACTTGGTTTATACACATGTAGATGATGTTGATAATTTGTATTTTTGGGTGAGGCAACCACCAAAATACATAGATGGCTCCCCCTATCAAAGAGCCTGTGTTGAAGTTAAAGAGTCATTTAAACCCTCTAAGTTTTATGTGGCAAATCTTAATTCATATGGATTCTATGAGATATCCGATTGTGATAAGTCTTATTTTACAGATGGCAAGTTCGAATCCAAAAAAAATGTTGATATTTTTACTGATAAAAGATGGCGTGGGCGCTCTGACATCGCAGTTCAGTTTAGCCATAAGGGGGGCGAAAATACTTCAGGTGTTCTTAATGCAAATTCTGATGGTGCATCAATTCGTCTTATTTTTTCAGATTTATTCCCAGTAAACCGTTCAGAGATCACGGATAATGGCTAAATAATATAATCATTCTATAATAAATGAGCTGTCATCTAAGCTGTTACTGAAATCACGATTTACGGTATAGCAGACTCCTCAGGATATTATGAAACTAATAAAAAAGTAGCCAGTGACAGAGCTAAATTCGTTCGTCGATATTTAATTGATAAAGGGTTAAAGAATATGCCAATTTTGATCAGAGGTAGCGTGGAAAACAGTGAGAACACTGTGTTCGAACGTACACTGCAGCGACGGTTTACGATTGAGGTTAAGTTAGCCCCATGAATAATAGAAAGTTTGCCTTTTTAATGCGTGATTTCATTAACTCAGTGAAAATACCTTGCGCTAATTTTGATAACCATCAGGCCTTAGTGGGAATGTATGATGAAATAGAATGTAGAATTGAAGATGGCTCTAGAGTAGGGCTTTCTGATCATCTCATTTTATTGATTAATCTAAGACAAGCACGTTTGGATCCTGTAAAGGCACTAAAACTAAATGGTGATTTTAATCTAATATTAGATGGATATATCATGATTATAAATGAATCCGATTATTTTTTGGTTAGAAGCTGCTCTGTACCCTCGCATATTAATCAGTTACATGACTATATTAGCGAAACAGTTAGGGTTTCTAGAGATTTGATAAGAGAGACATTTGTGTAATGTGGTTAATTGAGTTTACAGAAGGACATTTAAGTGGATTAACATTACCTATTGAATCAACTATATCATTAACTGGTGCCAGTAAAATCACAGGGGGCAATTCCTTAAGCGTAGCGGAATATCTCTCGGCGGATATAGCGTTGGTTATAACGGTTGAAGAAAATGGTATTTACTTAAATGGATGGAAAGCAAAACCTGTAAAGCTACATGATAATGTTATCTATTCAATTTATGGATTAAGTTTTTTTGTTTTTACCGAGGGAGAACGTGATCCTAAACTTAAACGTTTCTATTTTCAATGTTACGGTATATCGGCAACTATAGTATTTTTGTTCAGTATTGCTATACTATTATGTATATTGTTTTTTGTACAAAATTATCAGGAACAACGTATTGGTGAGTATTTCAGTAAAGTGGAGCATGGGTACATAAAAGATGGAAAGCTATATGTTTTTGATCAAAAAATAAAGAGTAATCTCCCAAGCTCTTGGAGCCGCAACACAAAGGTTGTTTCAGATAGTTCTTACTCGCAGATTGCACATTTAAACGTTGAGGTTTTTTCTCATAGTGGTAAACCGCTATTACATCAGATAATAGAAAAAGAAGATCACAGTCGAATTAGTGTGGATTTTCCAGAAAAAGAAATGCAAATTATGCGATTATTTGGTGAGCATGGAATAGCTTTTACACGTAAAGGTGACGCCTGGCAAGTTAATGACCTCGCCAAAGCAGGTCAATTGTTGAAGTCGATGCGATATACTTCTGAGCTATCTCTTTTGGAATCGGATCAGGATGAGAGCCAGGTTATTGATTCGCAAAATTTCCCCTACTCAGTATTTCACTCAACTCAAGGTGGAGGATATATCTATGATGAGAAAGTAAGTTATTGGGAAGGAAGTAATGTGCCAGACTTGGGGGTGATAGATTCAATTTCCGCAGAGAGGGTTGTTTTTAAAAAGGAAAGAAAAAAGAAAATTTATTTCATTCATAAATAATAGGAAAATATATGATGACAATACTAAATAATTCTACTAATAGAGCCTATCCTACAAATGATATGCAATTTTTATTAAATTTAGACTTGCTTTCGGAACGCCGAAAAATCATAGATAATACGGTTACTGTGTTGGATAAAAAGACTATTAATGACTCTTTCAAACAAGCTCATGAATCCCGTAAAGATCCGCTTGATTTAATTGATTTAATGCTTTCGCAATATATAAGAAATCAAACTGATAAAGCAGAGAGTTTAGCGAAAGAAATATCAGAGAAATCAAAAGCGATTGCAGAAATAAATCGTCTGTGGGGACAAGTGATGAGTTCAAATATTCAATACTTAGATCCAACAAAAACAGAAAAAACAATTAGCTTGTATAATAACAGTGCGTATCATTTAAACACTATCGACGTTATTATCAAAGATACCCTTGGTGGAAATGGTATCATTGATATACTAGATGGTAAAAATTCCGTGAACTACGATATGTTGCAGTCAATTAATGCGACCATGACAGCATATTGTGATACTGCCCAGGTTGATTTGGATAGCTTGCAGCAAGATTTCAAAAATATGATGACAGAACTGACATCAGCTCAGGAAGAAATCCGAGATATCCGCAGAGCGGTAATATCATTTGCTGAAAGGTAATAATGTATGCGGATAAATATAGATGTTGTTGTGGCCAACTGTACCATGACACTTGATGAGTTAACTCATCTTCAAAATGGTCAAATAAAATCTTTGACGAATTTTGTTCAATCTGAGGTTTTACTTAAGAGTGGCAGCGAAATTATTGCTACAGGAATACTGGTTAAAGTCGATGAGCAATTCTGTGTTGCTATCGATCAGGTAAATACTATTCCTGAATAGTGTGGTGAATTTTTTATATTCTTAGTAATGGAAAGTACGAATAAATCAAGTTGGTTGATATGAATGTAATATCATTTTCAGATTATTTCCGAGAGTGTTCAGAATTCTGTGTCACGTTAAAATCATTATAGCGTTATCACTTTATCAAGACGCCCCTCAAAATGAATGGCTAACTGGGACAGTGTCAAATTCCAACTCTGGATCGGCATTGTCCATTTTCTTTGCGCATTCTGTAATC
>NZ_JAULSM010000004.1:0-7397 GCF_041538345.1 Yersinia sp. 1652 StPb PI
CTTTAAATCCGCCATAAACGCTTTGTGGTGTTTTGAGGCTACGTATTTTAATGAATCACGCAGAGCTGGACTTCTATGGCCGGATAAATGCTATTTATTGCTTCTGGGAACCCGGTCAGGCAATCAGAATATCGTTTAAGCCCTTATTTTACAGGTCAGTCAGCACTGACAGCCAGAAGTTAGCCCCTTCATTTTCAGACAGATACAGACCTAAAATCTCTTTTTTACCTTCCAGATTCAGAGCCAACACGGTGTAAACCGCTTTGTTCTGATAACGGCCATCTTCACGGATTTTATAATGAATGGCATCCAGCCAGACGAAGGGATAAACCGTATCCAGCGGGCGCTGTTGCCATTGTTTTAACCCAGGGATCACTTTATCCGTCACTGGTGGCGGCTGGACACACTGAAAGCGTATAAATCCTCGATTTCGCGGCTGATATCGGCGTAGCTCATTCCCAGCGCGGACATCCGAATGATTTTCTGCTCAATCTCATCGGAGAGCATAGTCTGATGTTTTTTTCACTAATTGCGGTTCGAAAGTACTGTTACGGTCACGGGGCGTGGCCAGTTCAAAGCTGCCGGTGGGGGTTTTGATAGTTTTTTTGCCAGACCCATTTTTACGGTTAGCGTCAATATCATTTGCCAGATGGGAGTCCAGCTCCGCCGTCAATGCAGCTTCAGTTAACTGTTTGATTAACGGGGTTAAGATGCCATCTTTACCGGTCAAGGCTTGACCTAATTGCAAGGCTTTTAGAGTTTTTTCAAAATCGAAAGGTTGAGTCATATGTCATTCCTCTTTTTAAATACTTTAGCGGAATGACACAGAATTTCTAATACTCCCATAGTGTTATTATTATAATTTGTTATCTGGCATATCATTTCCGTTGCATATTTATGCACACTGATTATTTTCTCTTTTCATATGATTGGGACATTGTGTGCTTATTACTGATTTCTGTATTTAGGAGTGAATCACGATATTTTGTGACTTGTCCGAATATACACTAATTCATAATTGTAATTTTCTTGTCCAATACTTGGTACTGAATATTATAATTGAGACCACTCATCCGTGATTTAACTCACTACGCTGCCCACTCTCGACAGGCCTTTAATGGTCTTTGTCGTGTAATACACAGTGAAAATCATTTCGTGTAATTTCAATCCAATACTACAGAAAGCAATATTACTCTCAACGTTATTCACTGACGCTTACCGGATGTTCTTCATTCATCACCTTGCGAGGGTTGGCATCGGCTTTCAGGTGGGTGCTGTCGGTGTAGAGAACCCGCCCGTTAGCCATGCCGCTGCTGAGAACCTGCTCGACAATGTGGCCAAAAATCTGCTGGAAGACGTCGCTGTTATTGAAGCGACGGATACGGTTCTGGCTCAGGGGCGAAGCGTCGGGGACTTTTTCGGTGAGGGCCATGCGCAGGAACCAGCGATAAGCGACATTGACCCGTATTTCCTTGACCAGACGGCGTTCGCTGGGGATACCGAAGAGATACCCCAGCAGCATCATTTTAATCAGGCGAACGGGGTCAATGGCGGGTCTGCCGTTGTCAGGACAGTAAAGATGGGCGACAGCCTCGCGGATAAATTCAAAGTCGATGGCGGCATCAATTTTGCTCACCAGATGGTCTTCGGGGACAAGTTCATCGAGGGTGATGGTTTCAAACTGGTATTGTTGGGGTGAGTTTTTTTTGGTATGGCAGTCAGTTCAACTTAATGGGGTCAGTTCACCAAAGAGGCCAGGACTTTGTCAGCAGTCTGAATTACATATGTAATTATAGGTATTCTATTTTACTGTCGGTAAATAAGCATATCACCTACCTTTCATCTTCCAATTTCTGGTCGCCATCCAGCAAGCTCATCTGTGCTCTGGTCAGCATTCAACAGCTGGCATAATGTGTCCGCCGGTTGAGCCCCCAGGTAACCCCGTTCAGCACACTCTTGCAATAAAATCATATTTAGACTAAATTTAAACCTCGCTCATAAAAAAGAGAATTTATCATGAGAGTTGAAACTATCAGTTATGTGAAAAAAAACGCTGCAACGCTTGATCTGGCAGAACCGATTCTTGTTACTCAGAATGGCGTTCCTGCATATGTAATTGAATCATACGACGTGCAGCAGGAGCGTGAAAATGCAATTGTATTACTGAAGCTGCTTACCCTCTCTGAGAAGGATAAAACTGACGGTAAGGTCTACTCAAGAGGCCTGCTGCTGGAGGGGTTATGATATGAGCGTTGTATTTCAATACACTCATACCGTAAAAATTTGTATCGAAGATATAGCCCGTTACTTACATCGTATAGAGGCGAAACCAACAGAGGTGATTACCGCCATTATTGAGCAATTCGAAAATCGAGTGAGTAATTTTCCTCTTTGCTGTCAGGTCTGCCCGGAATTGCTCAAAATAGGTTGTGCAAAATATCGTGAATGTAATACGTTCGATGGCTATCGAGTGCTGTATTCAGTCGAAGATAAAACTATTATTACCGCTCATGCTGTTTTGTCGCAAAAGCAGGATATTCAGCAGCTGCTATTTAAGCTTCTGATAAGTTTTTAATTGGACGTACAGCCAATCTATGATGGTCGTTACAGGTAAAAATCCCGTTTCCTGTACTGTAAATTTCACTGGCTGAAAGTTTTTATAATCTGATGAATAAGGAATAATTTTACAAAATAGAATACAAGTTTATTACATGTGTAATTCTTTTGTATTTTTTGCTGTCAGCAAATGCGCATATTCTCGGTGATCCATCGCGAACGTCACGCCCATCTGCGGTGCCACGTCCAGAGCAAACACCTCCAAGTATACTTCGTTAGTTTCATACCTTTCATACCTTTCGTGGCCCATGTACGCCAGTACAACCTTCGGCGGGATATGGTTAAAGAACAGATGCATGGCAAAACTATGCCGGAAAGTTTTGGAATTTAGCGCCGGTGGCGCGAACTGAATACCTTTGTCCACTCCCCGTTATCTGAGACAGTCCTGATTAGAGTTTTCTAGCTGTTTTCGGTATGTCTCAGGGGGAAGATGCCCCAGACTTTCATGTGTACGATTCAGGTTATAATCCTGTTGCCAGAACCAGGCCATTTCTCTGACTTGGCTTAATGATTCAAACAAGTAAGCATTCAAAAATTCCCGACGAAATGAGCCATTAAAACGCTCAATAAATCCGTTTTGTTGTGGTTTACCCGGCTGAATATGGCACAGTGTAATGTGATTATATTCGCAGTAATTCAATAAGTTAACTGATATCAGTTCTGGGCCATTATCAACTCTGAGTTGCTGAGGTAACCCACGTTCTTTTTTCAGTCGTTCAAGTACACGAATAACCCGGTCTGTCGGCAAAGAAGTATCAACTTCAATGGCCAGACATTCACGCGTTCCTTCGTCAATAATATTTAGTGTTCTGAACCGCTTACCGCAGTAAAAAGCATCATGCATAAAGTCCAGTGCCCACTGAATATCAGGCAGATTCACAATTGATAACGGCTTATTCTCACGTTTTGGCAGCGTTTTTTTGAGCCTGCGTTTAAGGTTTAAACCTAACCGGCAATACACACGATAAACACGTTTATGGTTGAAGATAAACCCTTTAAATCTGAGACGATAATAGCATTTCCAGAAACCAGCCTGAGGCGACTCAGACAACACAGCCTGAATGGCATCGATAACGACCTTATCTTTTTCTCGCCAGTCAGTACCGCGCCGATAAAAAGAGGCCCGTGATAAAGAGGTCAGTTTGCACGCTGTAATAACCGACAGGCCTGAAGCCGTTAATAATCCGGCACAGGACTTTTTCTCTGTTATTACCAACCCTTTTTTGCAAAAAGCTCCCTCATGGCATGATTTTCAAGACTGACTTCAGCAAACAATTTTTTGAGACGAGTATTTTCCTCTTCAAGCTCTTTTAATCGTTTAACATCATTAGCTTCCATCCCACCATACTTAGATTTCCAATTGTAGTAGGTGGCACTGCTAATTCCGTTCTGACGGCAAATTTCTTCAACTTTTATACCTGAATCAGCCAGTTTCAGGATATTAACGATCTGAGTTTCAGTAAAACGTGCTTTTTTCATTTTGACCTCTGCAAAGGTAAAGGCAGAAAATCTAATTATAGCTGTCTCATTTTAGGGGGAGTGGACACCTTCATATCCAGCCCCTTTCACGGCCTGTTGTAACCAGAGCCAGGCCATTTTTCTGCTGACATCGAATAATGGCCGACGGCTTCCTGGCAGGAATGTGGCCAGGTAACGTCTCAGCTACTCGACATAACTGGCGTCCAGAAGCGGCACAATTCTGGCAATCATCTCGTCAACTGAAGGTATTCCTGGGGTCAGTTTGAATATCGTTCTCCCTACTTGAGGAAGAGGAAGCAGCGCAGCCAACTCCTGTTACAGCCGGTGCTCTGGCGGAACACCGGTCGTGCCATGCTTACGAGCGTTTGCCACGGTAATAAGCCACAGCCCGACGCCTGTTGGCTGAGTCGACATCAAGTAGCAGCCCGGCCTGTTTAAACGTGGTGGTCAGAGGGACGAAAAAGCTATGCTTCAGATAACGGTTAAATCGCTCAACTTTGCCCTTGGTCTTGGCGCGATAAGGCCTGCACACCCGGGGCGTAAACCGCACTTCTCGGCGAGAGCCAGTCATGGCGGGTTCCAGCGGTGGCGGCCATCACCATACACGTCACGTTCAAGAATAATGATCTTGGCATTATCAAACAGGAGATGTCGTGGCGTTCCGCCAAGAGCCAGAAGCGCCTGTTCAATGCCGTCACATCATGCCGCCATATCCTGGCGGGGATAAAAGCGCACACAAAGTTACCTGACGGCGCCTTAATGCGATGGAGCCATTATAACGGACTACAGTAGCTGAAAAAACACTGTTCTGACAGAGGCTTAGCTCCCGCCAGCGGTGGGCTACTGTTCCACTGAGCGTCAAACCCCTTAACCGAAAACCGCTTAATGCACACAACCTCTGGTATTTTCTCGATTGTATTGGCATAGTGAACTTGGCTACCTCATTTTGATAAATAAGGAATAAAATCATGCCAGTATCAGCGATGCATCACCGATCTTCATGCGGATCCTACCAGAACATATCACACAAAAAAAACTCAGGGGGAAACGCCCTTTCTGCTCAGGGTATAAAACCAAGCCACTCGGCCACACTGGATGAAGATGAAATAGATCATTTTGGAAAGAGTATTAGCAGGATAGCCAATTATCCTGAAGAACCGCACAGACGATCGAACCAGAACACAGCTCCACTGTGGGGCATAGCTATCCCAGTGTTAACGCTTCTAAGCCAGGTCAAGCTTTCCTCTAATCTCATTTCGACAACATCTGACAACTCTGCAATTGTGCCGGGCAATAGCTTCAGTGCCATGCTGAGTCCGGTTACAAATGCACTGCATGAATTGGATCAGTTTATATCCCAAAATGACCCGCTGAAGTTTTCGACAGCTGCCGCAGCACCACTTTGCGCTAGCTCACATCCTCCTGATGATTTTGTAAGCTACTTGAATGCCAATGGCATCAATGTTGTTGCAAGGGGGCTTGAACAACTTAAATGTATTGAGCATGATAAATATGAGTTTTTCAAAGGAGTAGCATATAACTCCATGAAATTGCTGGATTCAGCAATACAGCAATTAGAAGATAAAACAAACAATGAGCTAGATAATCACCTAAGGTATTACGGGATTGTAGATGTTAACGATGTTAAACCAAGATTAATTTCTTTATACAAATCTATAAAGTCGGAAATAGATGAAACCTTAAAGAGCAAAAGAGATTCAGTGTACTATGGATACGGTAGTATGGACGAAACAGCTAAAGTCGATGCAATGGTACAGATCAATGATAGAGAAAGAAGAATTTTACTGACAGATAATTTTTTCGGAAAATGTACTATTAACTCCGTTAATATACTTATTCATGAAATGAGTCATTTTCATACTAAATTAGATTTATTCCAGATTATAAAAGAGAAATCATGCTTAAAAAACGGCAACGGCTCAGAGATCACCATTCACGCTCAACTTGATGATTCAATTGATTTTTATTCTTACTCAACCTGTCAGTTAAAAGAGGAGAATATAGAAACAGATCAATACATTCAACTTTTTTATAATATGGATAGAAAAGAGTTTGTTGATAAATTCAATACGAATAAAACTGTTAAGGAAGAAGCGATTTTTATAAATGCTGACTCAATAAGTAACTTGGCTATTGCTATTGGAAATTATGGCTTTAAGCGAAATAACATCATGCCACTATTAGATACGTCAGAGTTTAAAACCGGAAAGCCAATAGAATCATAAAAACCAGACACCATAAAAATATGATGAGCTTGATGGTTAGGAATCTCAATAGTGTCTTTTGAGGTTGACTAACCATCAAAAGGGCGGAATCTCTGATTTAACCTTGCATCGATATTGGGAAGGGATCACACGCAGCCATCTCCTACATGGGGGCGCCAGATGACGTTGAATATGGCTCGGGAGTATTAGAAATTCTGTGTCATTCCGCTAAAGTATTTAAAAAGAGGAATGACATATGACTCAATCTTTCGATTTTGAAAAAGCGCTAAAAACCTTGCAATCAGGTCAAGCCTTGACCGGCAAAGATGGCATCTTAACCCCGTTAATCAAACAGTAACTGAAGCTGCATTGACGGCGGAGCTGGACTCCCATCTGGCAAATGATATTGACGCTAACCGTAAAAATGGGTCTGGCAAAAAAACCATCAAAACCCCTACCGGCAGCTTTGAACTGGCCACGCCCCGTGACCGTAACAGTACTTTCGAACCGCAATTAGTGAAAAAACATCAGACTACGCTCTCCGATGAGATTGAGCAGAAAATCATTCGCATGTTCGCGCTGGAAATGAGCTACGCCGATATCAGTCGCGAAATCGAGGATTTATACGCTTTCAGCGTATCCAGCGCCACCATCAGCGCGGTGACGGATAAAGTGATCCCTGAGTTAAAACAATGGCAACAGCGCCCGCTGGAGGCGGTTTATCCTTTCGTCTGGCTGGATGCCATTCATTATAAAATCCGTGAAGATGACCGTTATCAGAACAAAGCGGTTTACACCGTGCTGGCCCTGAATCTGGAAGGTAAAAAAGAGATTTTAGGTCTGTATCTGTCTGAAAATGAAGGGGCTAACTTCTGGCTGTCAGTGCTGACAGACCTGCAAAACAGGGGCTTAAACGATATTCTGATTGCCTGTGTCGATGGCCTGACCGGATTCCCGGAGGCTATCAACAGCATTTACCCGCGAACCGAAGTCCAGCTCTGTGTTATTCATCAAATACGTAATTCAATCAAATACGTAGCCTCAAAACACCACAAAGCGTTTATGGCGGATTTAAAA
>NZ_JAULSM010000005.1:0-640 GCF_041538345.1 Yersinia sp. 1652 StPb PI
TGCGATGAATGTCGGCAAATCCACGATGGATAAGTTCGACAACTGAAAGAAGAGCGAGCGGGAAAATCACCCATAGCTTCACCCATGACACCTGAGCAGATTGAGATACGTGAGTTGAAGAAAAGATTTCAACGCGTTGAAATGGAAAGAGATATATTAAAAAAGGCTACCGCGCTATTGATGTCAGACTCCCTGAACAATTCTCATTAGTTGAGAAACTCAGGGCGCGGTTTCCTGTTGCCGTTGTGTGCAACGTGTTTGGGGTTCATCGCAGCAGTTATAAATACTGGCGGCAGCCCAGAAAGCCTGACGCCACGAGAGTGGCATTACTGAGCCTTGTGCGTGAAGTTTATCGCGAAAGTAACGGCTCAGCAGGAGTGCGAAGTATTGCCGCGATGGTCACCACCAAAGGTATAAAACTGAGCCGCTGGCGGGCAACAAAGCTGATGAAAGCGCTCAATATTATCAGCTGTCAGCAACCTGGCCATCGTTATAAGAAGGCGTCTAAGGAACACATTGAGATCCCTAATTATCTGGATCGCCAGTTTGCTGTTACCGAGCCTAATCAGGCCTGGTGCGGTGATGTGACTTATATCTGGACGGGAAAACGCTGGGCTTATCTGGCTGTTGTACTCGATTT